>JAHDBD010000044.1 GCA_020630575.1 Bernardetia sp. | reverse complement strand
ATAATTACGTTCCATAATTAAATTAATTGTGTAACGCTATGTTAGGATGGGACATCTTGAAAAGAAAAAAGATACTCTTGTATATCCTTTAAATTATTTGTAATTCGTTCGTGATTTACTACTTCTCCTTCTTGAAGAAGAGCGATATCTAAATGATCTTTGCTCACATCGATACCTATAAAATTTTGGTAAGTCTGCATAAAAAGTTAATTTAGGAGTTGCTAATTTAAAAGTGATTCATCGTATTCAATCAGACTTAAAACCTTATCTAATGAGTTTATTTTTAGGTCAATAAAAATACTCCGAAAACTATTTGAGTTTGAGATTGAATAAAAATAGGAAAAGGCTCTTTCGAGAGATAGATTTTAAAATCTTGCTTGGCTTCTAGGTTCTCTTCCTACTAGATGAATTCTTAAATACAAGATAAGAAATTACATCTATTTTATCTACTACAAACCTAAAGGTTTGGCTTCGCCGACTTTCAGTTCTAAACTAGTAGAAACATCATAACCCACGACCTTTTTTGAATACGCATCAGTCACCAAAGCTAAATACATTGGATGCTCACTTGTTCCAACATATGTAATATCACTTACCCACACTTGCTCTGCTCGTTGTATAAACAAATATTCTATCAAGTTTTTATGTTTTTTAAAACGATGATAAGAATTAGTAGTGACGTGATATCTACGTTTAGGATAGTTTAGGAGTTGATTATTTCTCAAAATAAGAAATAATTTATCTCTTCCTACACCCAATTTTTGTAGAGGTTCTTTGAGAATATGATAGAGTTTAAGACCACCAATTTTTGGCATTTTTTGCCTAACATCTCCTACTAGAGCTATTACTTTTTGAGCTATATCTGCCTTGATTTCAATACTCCAAAAAGAACGATAATACGCCTATCTAGACATCCCAAGCAATTTACAGGTTTTGCTAATACTGATTTGAGTTGCTTCATTAAAAGAAGTAATTACTTGGGAACTGAGTTTTTTTGTATTTGAATTTTATATTCTTTTTCTACTAAATCAATCATCATATCAAACAAAATAGCCTTTTTATCTAAAGTAGATAGTTCTTCTTGTAAAGTAGCATTTTGCTTTTTTAGATGACGAATTTCCTGTTCTTGTTCTAATAAACGTTGTTCTGCTGTTTTCATAGGACGAATTACTTTATAAGAATGATCAAAATTACCATATTTATCAAGCCAATTAACAACTGTTTTTCGGCTCTGAACACCATAATTCCGTTGGGCTTGAGTGACTGTAAAAAGACCTTGTTCGATTTGCTTAACTACTTGAAGTTTGAACTGCATGGTGTAGTCTTTCTGTGTATGTTTAACATATTTACGTTCCATAATAAAATTAGGTATGTAACACTATGTTAGGACGAGACATATATCAAAAATAAATAGTGAGAATACACATGAAGAAACTTATCAAACTACAGATGCTCAAGATGTTTTATATTGGAAAGATAAAAAATTAATTGCTGTTGCTGATGCAATAGATGGTATCATACTATTTAAGAATGGAAATGAAAAAGCAGTAAAAAAAATTTGTCTACCAAACTCTGATTTCCCTCAAGAAATTAAACAATTTTATAAGCATATTTTAATAAAAGGAAAAAACGGACTATACCTATACAACCTTAGAGATAATAAACTACAAGTAATTAAAGAAGGTAAAATTGGTGCAATTACTCATTATCATAATTACATAATATATTCAAAGGGAGATAAAATCAATTTCCTTGTAAAAGATAAAAAAAGCTTGTTGGATTTTGAATTGAAAGATAAAGGAGATTTAGAAGTTGAACATCATGAATATTTGCATTGATAAATAGTTGTTTGAGTTACTCTGTATCTTTTACCAAATCTTGTTCTTATGCTATAACTTGTTGGGTTGTTTTATCAAGTAAGTTATGAGTTAGCATTAGATAATAACCCATTGTATTTTAAATTTAAGTGTGAAATATTTCCTACTCCATCATAATGGTAGCTTGTCCAACAAGAAAAAACGATAAAATATAAATGCTATTTAAAAAGAGACTTATCTAATACTCCCATTTGCTAAACCAAATGCGCTGTGGCTTCCATTCACCTGTTTTGATAGTAATGCCTTGTGGAATGACAGGCGTTTCTTCGATAGGATTACCCCTAAGATCTATAAGACACTCTTTTCTTATTTTGTGTAGCCAGTCAATATTAATATGCTTAATATTATTTTTTATTAGTAGAAGTTCCTGCATGTAGGGCATATCACCGAGTACTTCACTCAGATTATTATAGGATAGATCTAATCCTTTCAGACTATCGATTGGAAGATTTTCTACCCTTTCAATCTTATTGCCGAACAATCGTAACAACTCTAGATTGGTTAGATGTTTTAGTCCTTCTATCTTTTCTATATTCTGTTCATTTAGGTATAGTCTTTTGAGTTTGGTCAAGTTCTCTAGTCCTTCTATCTTACCTACAAATACATCATCCCCATTTCTGTGCCAAGTCATATTTGAGAAATCAAGCAACTCAAGGTTCTCTAGTCCATCTAGACCACCCATACGAGCTATTTCTGTAGACTGACAAATAAGAGTTCTTAAGCTCAGTATCTCTCCAATTCCAACTAGACTGGTGAGTGGAGTGAATGACAGATCCAGTAATTCCAATTTGGGTAAAAGTTGGAGCTTTGAGAGTTCCGAGGAATTTGATATATCGCATTCATAAAGTACTAACTCTCTGAGATTCTTGAATTTCTCCAAACCATCCAATTTAGTAAGCATGTCACTTTGACGAAGATTCAAATGGGTAAGAGAATCTATCTGGCAGATATGGTCAGTGTTCTTCAATACACTACTCTGTATGCTGAGTTTCTTGAGAAACTTCATACCTTCCAAACCCAACACATGAGTAAATTCATTAGAACTAATGTTTAAAGATTCCAACTGTTGTAGCTCTCCCAATATGCTCGTATTTTGGAGTTCAATGCCACTTATATTCAGATGTCTGAGATGCTCCAGTTTCTCTAGTGCCTTTAGATCAGGAGCAATGGAAGTATAACTCAAATCCAATTCAACAAGTTGTGAGAATTTCTCTATACCATCCAAACTGTTAATATCACAAGACAGGTCTAACTTCCTTAGATTATGGGCGATAGGAAATAAGTCCCACAAATTCTCTATACTTACGTCAGATGATAAGTACAGATACTCTATTCTTCCTTCCACTATATCAGCACGACCGTTGTACTTACCATAGGTATAATATGATAAGCTTATTTTTATGTCATACTTGTCTTCTAACCCTTTTATAAACTTTTCTGCTTTCATTGATTATTATATATTTTAATGTAAACTATCAAATTTCGCTTTATTTCCGTTCCCTGTAGGTTTGATATTACCACCTAACTTATTATTGATGACATCAACTACAAAAGAAAAACAATCATGATAATGTTCTTTGTAAACAGCCGTTTTATTGAAATCTTTCATCATATTTTCGAGTCCATTTTTCCCTTTTGATGATAGTTCTTTTACCTTTTTAGGTTCTACATCAATCTCACCCGAAATTTCATCGGCTTGTACACTTTTGAAGGTTGATTTTTCATTGTGTCGAAGCCCCATTGTATCATTGTTATCTAGTGTAAGATCATAGACTCTCCCATCAGATAAAACCAATTTATAATGATCACCCTTTTTACTATAACTAATGAAAGCTTTACCTTCGGCTGGCAAGTCAAATGTTGCCAATCCAAAAATATCTAGCTGCCAGTTTGTATTCTGAACATAAGTATAAATATTTGGATTCTCACCTGCCAATCCAATCGGATCTTGAGAAATATAAGTACCTGTGTCAGGACTATAATATCTAAAACGATTATAGTAAAGCCCTGTCTCAGTATCTTCGTACTGTCCTAACTGACGGAAAGGAATGAAATGTTTATCTCCAGTAAAATTACGTAAATCTCCGTGGATGTCATATTCGGCAGACCAAACTAAATCGCCTAATGAATTATAAGCATGAGTAGGTTTTCCAATATACTCTGAAACAATAAAATACTTTTCTACCTATTATTTTTATAGGGAGAAAAGACTAGCATTTTCATAATTGATCCTTATGAGATTAAAAAGTTTGATTATTTTCATTGTCTTCATCCATGTATGCTTCTTCTTTCAGAAAGCCTTGTTTAGACAAAATTACTTTTTGCTCTAGATGATTTGCAAGATTATTTATAACATTACTTAACATTTTAGCTTCTTGAAGATTTAATTTTAAAATAGTACCCTCCTCATTAATTTCAATGTTTACACTTTTGTGAAATTTTACTATAATTTCATTGTTATGTTCAGGGAGATAAGATAATCCTTGCGCCAAACCAAACTGCACATTTTCATTATCCACAGTTTTATCTCTGTGCATTCCATACATTCCAACTGATAAGTATTTCTTCATATTATGATTTGTGTTTACATCCTACTATTAAGTCGTCAGGATTTTCAAGAGGAAACTTTCCGTCTAATAATTTGTCTAATTTGTTTTGAGCAGTAACATTACTAACTAGATTTGGCTTTATATCTACCCCTGATTGTTGTGCTATAAATAAAGTTCGATTATTCAGAGTAACATATTCTACTCTCCCATTAGGGTAGTTATATGTAGTGATATTTAATTCTAATACATCTGCTAAAGAACCTTTCTTAGCTGACTCAGCTATTAAATCCCAAACAGATTCACCTGACCTAGGAATGTTTTTCCCTTTGCTCAAATTTTCGCTAATAGAATCTTGACTGAAAAGAATATCTTGTGAATCTATTAATCCAAAAGGGTCTATTCGAACTGTACTATTTTTTACGTAAGCATAGAAATTAGGATTACTTCCAGCTAACCCAATCGGGTCTTGAGAAATATAAGTACCACTTTCATGACTATAATATCTAAAACGATTATAAGCTAACTCTGTTTCATTATCAAAATATTGTCCTTGATAGAGAAAAGGAACAAAAATACTATCTCCTTTTTTTACTTTACCATAGATGTCAATTTCTCGTTCCCAAACCTTTGAGCTTACTACACCCATTCATGGATTAAATCTTTACATAGAATTATTATTTCGTAGTTATAGAGCTGTATTTCATGACAAACCAAATTTGATATTTCGTCTAAACTTACTTCATCTATTTTTACATCGTCTTTATACAACACATCTTCTGTAAGATTCTCATTTTTACAGTGTATTTTAAATAATTGTACATCGATATATTCGATTTTCAAATCTTTATCATGCTTAAATTTACTTCCTTTTAAATTTAAGAAGTACTGTAATCTATTTTCTAGACTATAAGAAATTTCTATGCTACCTAACTGTAGGTCGTGAGTACAGTTCCTACTATAAAAATCATAGTGACCTGTTTCAGAAGCAAAAGTATATGCGTTAATTGGAATATATTTTTTAATCGATTTGAGATATTTACCATAATCTGAAACATCTATTGTCGTTTCGTACTTAATTACTTTCATTTTACAAAAATTTAATGATTACCTGTTAATCTTGGTCGCTTCCATTTATCTCCTTTGATATTTTCCGTTCCTAATGGACCTATTCTACCCGATTTCCTCAATTGTTCTACTGCCAGTCCTTTAAGTCTGTTTTGTACTCCTTGAGGAACATCAACATCAGCCCCCAAAATTCCGTGTTTATTCATGAAACCTTCACTGCCAAAAATACCTACTTCATTCATGTTTTTATCATAAGCATGAAATTCAAAATCTACTCTATGTCCCATGTTGAACGTATCAAGCCGTCCTCTATAACCATCCCCTA
This sequence comes from Bernardetia sp., assembly GCA_020630575.1. Taxonomy (GTDB): domain Bacteria; phylum Bacteroidota; class Bacteroidia; order Cytophagales; family Bernardetiaceae; genus Bernardetia. The sequence continues at coordinate 17,662 of JAHDBD010000044.1, read as the reverse complement.
GATTGATTGGAGCTTTATTAAGTCCAAAAACATCTACCCAAGCATTACTATCAGCTACATACGCATAAATATTAGGATTATTACCGTTTAACCCAATCGGATCTTGAGAAATATATCCTCCCATTTCAGGACTATAATATCTAAAACGGTTATAAGCTAACTCTGTTTCACTATCAAAATATTGTCCTTGATAGAGAAAAGGAACAAAAATACTATCTCCTTTTTTTACTTTGCCATAGATGTCGATTTCTCGTTCCCAAACCTTGTTCCCTTGAGAATCATAAGCTGATTCAGGTGTGCCTAAATAGTTGGAAATAATAGAATACTTTTCTTTACCTATCAGTTTAGCACTCGGCACAAAACTACCTTCTTCATACACCCAAGTTACTACATTTTCAGTAGGTTCAGGCTGAGCACTAGATAATTCGCCTTTTTCATTGACACTCAAACTAGGGCGTTCTGCTAAGGCGTATTTCCACTCGTGTAGAATTACATTTCCATCCCAAATATATCTATATATACTTTTTGCTGTATGATTTATTTTGGCTGTTCGTCTGCCTAAGGCATCATATTCAAAGGAAATATGTTCGCCACTTGGTTTGACAACTCCTTTTAGCATTCCGTTTCCATACCAATGATAAGTCCATCTGCTCAAACTACTAGGAGCTTCTTTGGCTGCTCGTTCGTGGTCTTCTGCCAACAAACTACGAACTACTTTGGGTTTGGCTGCTTGGCGTGCTGTTTTGTATTGAAGATTGCCCTCTTCATCGTATTCGTAAAAATACGTTTCATCTTCTACTAATTTGCCTCCTTTGTTATATTTTCTGTCCGAACGAGTAGGATTTTTGAATAAATTACCTATAGCATCAGGCATTTTGTAAATCGTTTCTACGCCATTGTAATCAGCACTTAATAAATTACCCTCTACATCGTAGTCAAATTCTGTTTTTTGTCCTGTGCCTTCGTTCAAAATTTTATCCAAACGATTGCCTTTGCTCCAAAAATAACGTTTACGACTGCCTTCCACATTCTTTCCTTGAATATTTTGAAGGGTTACACGTCCTAAATTATCTCGTTGCGTATGCACTTCTACATTACCAGTTGTATAACGAGCCAGTTCTAAGCCCAAACTATCCCTTTCGAAACGACTTTGCCAACCTTCTTTTGTGTCTATTTGATACAACGAACCATCACTATTAAACGAATTTTTGATGTCTGCACCTAGTGAAGAACTTATTTTTATACGATTTCCTTCATCGTCGTACTTACTTTCTATGCTGTGTTCGTTTTGTGATTCTTCAATCACTCTACCCAAACTATCTCGTTTGTATTGTACGGTAGAAGTTGGATTGGCTGCTTCTATCAAAATACCATCATCATTATACGTAAAAAACTCGATATAACCGTCGTATTGTTCAGAAGTCAAGATATTTCCTACTCCATCATAATGGTAGCTTGTCCAACGTTGAGCAGGACGCAAAACTCTTGTTACTCGTCCTGCTAAAGTACGGTGATAATGGCGTTGTAAGCCATCAAAACCCCATTCGCCAATCACATCGCCTACACCATCTCGTGTAAAACGATACGATTCGCCTTTTTTTCCTAAATACAAAAGTCATTTAAAAATAGTTATTTATTGGGTATTTAACTATTTTTAAATGACTTTATAACATTATAAAACACTACGGTTTCATCAGCTTTCTAAAATATTCTTCTGTTAATAATGTGTAATTTTCAATCAAATCAATAACTTCATTTAAAGTTGCTAACTCAATATTTTTCAATTCTACAGGATGATGAACAGAATAATTTATACCACTTAATTTATGTTTATTTCTACCTAGACAGATTTTATAAGGGGTATCATTGTTTTTGACAAAACTTACATCTATAAAAAATTTATCCTTTGTAGCAAAAAATAAAAACTCTGAGTCACTATATTCATCAATGGCATCTAATAAGTTATTGGTTGAAATTGACCAACCACTTATTTTTAACAGAGCTATTTCTTTTCTTGTAGGATTAAGAATTGATTGAACTTTTGTTAATATAGAACTAATATCATTACTACTCATTGATTCAACATTCTCATTATTTTCATTTGTAGAATTCCATTGTCCATCTTTGCGTTGCAATTTAGAATAATACAAACTATATCCTATCTCATCATTTGTGTAGTAAATTATGATATGTTCACCTTTTAGTAAATTTGTTGCTTCGAAAAGCCATGTATCTTCAAAGTAATCTGCAGGAGTTAAGATATTAAGGATTATTATCCAGCCTTCTTCAATTTTAAATCCCTGTGTAAATTCTCTTTTTTGTTCAATTGTATACAATAAAAATTATATTTACTTGTAAAAAATATTGAAGAATTAATAAATACTACTGTTGTGTTAACTTTTCAAAATATTCTTCTGTTAATAGCATATAATTTTCAATCAAGTCAATAACTTCACTCAAGGTTGATAATTCAATGCTTTTTAATTCTATAGGATCGTAGACAGAATAAGTTAGGCTTTTAAACTTATGTTTATTTTTACCTAAGCAAATTTTATAAGGGGTATTATTATCTTTGACAAAATTTATATCTATAAAAAAATTATGTTCACGCTTTATTGCAAAAAATAAAAAATCAAAATTATTATATTCGTCAAAGGAATCTACTAAGTTATTTATGGATATGAGCCAATTTTCACTTACTTTTAAGAGAGGCAATCTCTTTTCTGTAGGATTTAATAACTTTTGCACTTTTCTAGTTATTACATCCATTTCTTTATGAGTCAATGAATCAAAATAACTATTAGATTCGTCTAAAAAATCCCACTGTCCATTTCTCCTCCCAAAGGTGGTAAAATATAAAGTATAACCTAAATCAGCACTTTCATAATAAACGTCAATAGACTTACCTTTTGACAAGTTTACTGCATAGAAAATCCATTTACCTTCGGTATAATGTGGTGGGGTTAGGACATTTATCATTATGCCCCACCCTTCTTCAACTCTAAATTCCTGAGCAAATTCTTTCTTTTGTTTAATTGTAAGCATATTTTTTTTTTAATGAAAATTATGTTTCTTTTTATACGCGTTAGCTCTAGCTTCTTCTATTGGATGACTATGTATTGTTCCTGAGCTTATTTCTATTCTCATAAACCTAGTTTCTTTTCCTAAATTGTACCCAACATTAGTAGGATGCTCATAGATAAAATATTTTGTACCACCATCATCGTAAAAGTGTCCTTTCTTCGCTGCATCAAAAGCTGCCTGTTTCTCAAAGGCTTGAAAATTTTTATTAGCTATATCTGGAAAATAAGAAGCTTCAGGTTGCCCTCTATATCCTTTCACACTTTTGGCTTTGGCATCATCCATGGATTTTGCTTGAATATGTTTTGTTGCATGAGCATCATTAGGTCTCTTTGCTTCATGTATGAGCTTTCTTATTTCTTTTCTTTTGTAATATCCACCATAAGCATCTGGTAATAAACCAAAAGAATCTACTATACTATTACTATCATTTACATAAGAGTAAAAGTTTGCTTCACCAGAATCTAACCCAATCGGATCTTGTGAAATATAAGTACCCGTTTCAGGAGAATAATATCTAAATCTATTATAAGCTAAATCTGTTTCACTATCAAAATATTGACCTTGATACAAAAATGGAACAAAAACACTATCTCCTTTTTTTACTTTACCATAAATATCAATTTCTCGTTCCCAAACCTTATTCCCTTGTGAGTCATAAGCTAATTCAGGTGTGCCTAAATAGTTGGAAATAATAGAATACTTCTCTTTCCCTACCAGTTTAGCACTCGGAACAAAACTACCTTCTTCATACACCCAAGTTACTATATTTTCAGTAGGTTCAGGCTGAGCACTAGATAATTCGCCTTTTTCATTGACACTCAAACTAGGGCGTTCTGCTAAGGCGTATTTCCACTCGTGTAGAATTACATTTCCATCCCAAATATATCTATATATACTTTTTGCTGTATGATTTATTTTGGCTGTTCGTCTGCCTAAGGCATCATATTCAAAGGAAATATGTTCGCCACTTGGTTTGACAACTCCTTTTAGCATTCCGTTTCCATACCAATGATAAGTCCATCTGCTCAAACTACTAGGAGCTTCTTTGGCTGCTCGTTCGTGGTCTTCTGCCAACAAACTACGAACTACTTTGGGTTTGGCTGCTTGGCGTGCTGTTTTGTATTGAAGATTGCCCTCTTCATCGTATTCGTAAAAATACGTTTCATCTTCTACTAATTTGCCTCCTTTGTTATATTTTCTGTCCGAACGAGTAGGATTTTTGAATAAATTACCTATAGCATCAGGCATTTTGTAAATCGTTTCTACGCCATTGTAATCAGCACTTAATAAATTACCCTCTACATCGTAGTCAAATTCTGTTTTTTGTCCTGTGCCTTCGTTCAAAATTTTATCCAAACGATTGCCTTTGCTCCAAAAATAACGTTTACGACTGCCTTCCACATTCTTTCCTTGAATATTTTGAAGCGTTACACGTCCTAAATTATCTCGTTGCGTATGTACTTCTACATTACCAGTTGTGTAACGAGCCAGTTCTAAACCCAAACTATCTCTTTCAAAACGACTTTGCCAGCCTTCTTTGGTATCGATTTGAGACAACGAACCATCACTATTAAACGAGTTATGAATCGATGCGCCCAAAGAAGAAGTAACCAAAATACGGTTTCCTTCATCGTCATATTTACTTTCTATGCTGTGTTCGTTTTGTGATTCTTCAATCACTCTACCCAAATCATCTCTTTTGTATTGTATTGTAGAAGTCGGATTGGCTGCTTCTACCAAAATACCATCATCGTTATACGTAAAAAACTCGGTATAACCGTCGTATTGTTCAGAAGTTAGGATATTTCCTACTCCATCATAATGGTAGCTTGTCCAACGTTGAGCAGGACGCAAAACTCTTGTTACTCGTCCTCCCAAAGTACGGTGATAACGGCGTTGTAAGCCATCAAAACCCCATTCGCCAACAACATCACCTACACCATCTCGTGTAAAACGATACGATTCGCCTTTTTCATTGGTAATTGTTTTGAGTTGTTCTTCTTTATCGTAATCAAAAACAACAGTATGTCCGTTTTCTGTACGGCTTTTTAGTAAACCTAAGCCCCAATACGTGAAAGTTACTTCACGTTTATCATCTTTTGCTCGGATAATATTTCCTGCATTATCATATTCAAAGATATGATGGTTGCCGTCTGCTTCATACAACTCTATTACATTACTCATTTTATCATATCTAAAACGAGTTACGTTAGCTTTAGGGTCAGTACTACTCAATAAATTGCCTAATTCATCATAAGCCCAATGGCTTTTTGTGCCATCAAAATGTTCTACTGTACTCAAATTTGCATATTCATCCCACCAAAACTGTGTCGTTTTGTCTTTGTGATCTGTCATTTTATGCAAGAGCTTTCCATCATATTCAAAATCAAGACTTGCATTGTTTGGAAAAATACGTTTGCTCAATCTGCCTTTTTCATCGTATTGCCATTCTAAGGTTGTTCCTCCTGCTGAGCTATAACTCAAAAGACGATACTGATTATCATAATAAAAAGTGCTTACTTTTTGGTTGGCATCTATGAGTTTGGCAATATTTCCAAATTTATCATATTCGTATTTTGTCGTATTTCCATCAGGGTCAGTCAATACAGAAAGTTCATCATAGAGATTATAAGTTTGATAGGTATCTCCTTTCTTGGCATCCGTAATTCTATAAATCAATGACTTAGCATCATAAAAATAGGTTGTCGTTTGTCCTAATGAATTGGTTGTAGTCGTTTTTCCTTCTTCGTATTTTGTCCAATATTCCAAAATACCCTCATCTCCCCACGTATGAATACATTTGGCATCTTCGTCTTTTCTGTCGTATTCCCAGTAAAAACTAAGTCCACTTTGGTTAGTGAGTTTGCTGAGTAATCTTCCTTGATACTCAAAATGCTTGGTTACACCATTGGCATCTGTTACACGAACTAAGTTACCTTCTTCATCATAATCATAACGAATCAGATATATTTTTTCGTTTTGATTTTGGGTATGAACAGCTCTTACTCTTCCTTCAAAATCAGTTTCTACATAAATGTTACGTCCTGCACTATCTATAATTCGGTTGAGATGTCCTTGTCCGTTGTATTCAAAGACAATACGGAATCCTAAATCATTTTCTATAAAACGAATTGGACGGAATCCACCTTTATAAGATTGAGTAGCAAAACGATGAGTAAGACCTTCTTCAGTACGCAGACCATAACCTTTTTCATCTCTAAACCAAAGCATTTTTTCTTGACGTTGATGAAACTGATCACCCACTTGAAGAGGAGGGAATATAATTTCTCTAGCATCTTTGAGGCGCACACAAAAGAATCCTTGATCTACTTGCCAAAGTCCCATATCACAGCTAAGATGCCAATTATAACCTAAATTGGTTTTCATTTCTACATCACTATAATAGGTACGTTCCCAAGCAAAAGGAATAGGTCCTGGCAAACTAAAGTCTTCATTATTGGCATATACTCTCCCTGTTGCAGCATCTACAGGTTCACCAAAATACTTACACTTGGTATCTTTGAGTATTCTTTTTATTCTAGCATGTTTTGCCTTAACAAAGTTTTTTATTTTATCTCCTAATCCTGTTTTTTTCCAGAGTTTTCCTAATCCTTTTAAACCCAAGTTAAGGGCAAGGGCAAAAAGGTCTATCATTGGAGGCCCTCCCACGAGTACAGGTTTTCCCATAGGGATTACACCTACAAGTGATGAAGTAGGAGCCATCAAACTCATGTGTGTATTTTTTTTATTAGCTCTAAAAGGAGCAGGAATACCAACTAAGTTACAAGAGAGGGCAGGCAAAAACTGAAAGGAGAAAGGAGAACCATCAGCCAAAACAGTAGCACTTCCCATAAACATTTCAGATTCAGACTTACCCACTACAGTAGGAAAAGCATGAAAGCTCATTCCTGGTAGATGGCAAATAGGCGTTCCTGCATTAGCAATCCATTTATTATTGACCTGAACACTAGGTTTCATCATGGCTACAAAAGCACGAGCTACTGAAGTAACAGTAATAGGTGAAGGAGGAGGTTCTTCTCCTTCGGGTACAGGAGGTGGTACTGGAGCAGGTGGAATAAACGTATCAATAGCTGCAAAAACGGCAGCTACGATGTCAAATACCATTCCCACATGAGGTACAGGTGCCATTGGAGAAATAACAGGTGAAGTTATAGGATGTCCATCTATACCGATAGCAATATCTTGAAACTTTCCTGCTGGTTGCCCAGGTATAGAAGGTAAAAAGCCTCCCAAAGAAGCCTGTAAGCTATGCAATTGAGATTGTGCTTCTCCAAACAATTCGGCAGCAATAGACGCAAAAGTTTTGTCCTTGATGGAATCTTTAGTAGTATCTGCTACTTCTTTAATTACTTTAGTTGGTGTTATTCCTGTACTCATGAATAGGATAATCGTTTAAACTTTTTGTTTATTTAATGCACTTTCGACGTTCTGCTCTACTTCCTGTTGGAGATAATCTTGGGTAAGAGTTTCTTTTCCTTCCAAGAGTTTCTGCCAGTCTTCTCCTATTAATGTCGTAAAAGATTTGTGCAGTAGTTGTGTATCTGATGAAGGTCGTTTTGATTGTCTAGCTATTTCTAGTGCTAATTCAGCACTAAACAAATAAGTAGAATTTCTTCTCATTTCTTTGTCTAACATAGAACCTGCTTCTAAAGAAAGCATACAGTCTGTCCAAGCTTCTTTCCATCTTCCCATCTGTGTAAATAGGAAAGCACTTTGTCTAAAACCTTCCATGGTATAAAAGACATCTTTTTGTTCTTGTGATTTTTGGGTTAATTTTCTATAACAAAAAGCAGCTTGTTCATTCTCTTTCTTGGTAATATATAGGGCAGCTTTTAAGAGCATAGCTGCACGCCATACTGGATATGCTCCCTCTATATTCTCTGTCATTCCTTTTTCTGTAAGTTGAATAGCCACATTTACTTCTTGAAATGATTTTTCAGTCTTCTCTTTACTAGAAAAGGCAATGGCACAAATTAAGTGTGCAGTTGACTTAGTATTCAACATATTGATTCTATAACCAAGTGTTTTGAGTCGTGTTGTTTGCTTGTCTAAATCAATTTTATCATTAGCAGTAGATTCCATTACTTTTCGTACTTGCTTTTGAAACTTGCCTACAGGACTGTTAGGTTTGCCAGCTTCACTATCTTTGTCCATTTCATTATTCATAGCACCAATCATATCCAAATCTACATACAATTCTCTTACTCTTTGTTTTCCATAAGTAGATTGTACATCTTGTAATACTCTTTCTTGACGCAAATCAATAGCAGCAAAACGAATATCTTTTGGAATTTTTCCACTTCCTAATGTATTAGTAAACCATTTTGCCCAATTTTTTTGGTGCATTTTGGCAGGAGGAAAATACAAGATAAAGTTTATATCTTCTAATTTGAGTGTATTTTTTAAGCGTTTTAGTTCCTTGATTACACTTATAAAAACAGGAGGCAAATCTGAATTAACTTGATAGTCCTTAGGAAGAAATCCATCTTCTTTTAAAGCTCCAATAATATCATATTTTTTTTCGTGTGGAGTTTCGAACCAAGCCAAAAATTCATTCCAAATTCCTTGTTCGTATTGTTCTGGATTTTCAAAAAAAGTAGTAAAATGAAAGAAAATATCATCAAAAATACCTACAGGTGAGGCTTCGATGTCCATAAATTTATTCAAAATATCTAAATCTTGGTATTCAGCAACCCATATAGCCATTTCCCATGGTTTTTTATCAATGGTACGCCATTCGTTTCTGATTTTATTAAATTCTTGTGCAGCAGATGCTTCAGACATAATAGTATAACTTAGCTAGTGTTTATGAATTAATTTTGACTATGGCTCCTGAAATAAGTGTATCTAAAGTAGAATTTGTTTTGATTGTATCTGCTGCTATATCTAAAGTAGATTTAGGTCCCCCTTGTATCACGTTTTTAGGACTATCAATCACTACTTCCTTTGAAACTTTAATTCCTACAGTTGCTTCTCCTATCATAACCTGTTCAGAACCATTAACTTGAATATTCTTAGCTGATAATGCTATAAAATCTGAGCTAAGTACAATTGTTTTTTCACTTTGCATAGTCATTCCTCCTGCTCCGTCCATATTGAGAACACTCCCATCTTTATCTATTATGGTTATACTTCCTTCTATATCATTCAAAATTATAGTACAACCACTTTTGGTCTGAATAATTTTTTGTTCAGGATCTTTACGAGGCGTTTTTTCACCTCCATTATAGCGAGAACCCATTACAAATGGCTTTTCAGCACTTTTATTTTCAAAACCTACTAAAACTTCTTCTCCTATTTCGGGAATAAAATACATACCTTTCTCACTTCCTGCATGAGGGGTTGTTAAGCTAATCCAAGGTGAAAGTTGATTTTTTATAACTTGCCACGGAAATTGTACACGAACACGCCCCATTCCTTGTGGGTCATTATTATCTTTTACGATAGCATATTGTTCTTCACAAACGGGTACTGCATCTTCATCAAAATAAATTGGAACTTTAATATCTACTGGTACACCTTCAAATGAATTGATATATTCTCCACTATTATTAATGGAATGTGTAATTGAGGTAATGATATAACTTCCATACGTATCTGTTTGTCCTGCAACTTGTGTATTTTTTCCTGTTACTTCTATTACACTTCCTATTGCTACTTTAGGCTCATCACTCTTTCCATTAAAAACTAACGTATTAAGTGCATGTTGAGCTTTTAATTTAAGTACAGAATCTAATTCTGATTTTCCATTCTCTAAAAGTGTATGATTATAGAGAGAAGTGGGCTTTTTTGCAAATAACTTACTTGATGCTTGTGTTGTACTACTTATATATGGGTTTGATACGTTCTGCTTATGGTCTGAGTTAGAAGAATCATGTGTTTTTGCTTCGACAGAATCATAAGCTAAGTAAGTATGATTTTGAGGTCTGACTTTCATCACAAAATTAAACTCTGACAAATCCTCTCCAAAAATAAGTGGTTGAGAAGTATTATCATGTCCTCCAAACTTTACTTCTTCACCATCATAATAGAGCCATTCTCCATACCTTTTAGCAAGACGACACATAAAATCAAAATCACTTTCTTTATACTGTACTGTATAAGGAATAGCCTCTTTAAAGACAGGCTTTGAAACTATCTTTAAACTATCACTAGGATATTCTTGTGTTGCCTCTTTTATAATATCTACTAAATTTTTCTTCTCATAGCTTTGGGAATCTTTTCCATGAGCCATTAATAAGGTAGGACTATACACTGTAATTACAAACAATCCTTGACCACCATCATATTTATGAATATTGACGTTTTCCACAACTCCTATAAAAACGAGTTGATCTTCATTAACTAATAAAGTCAAACGTTTTCCCATATATTCTTTTGCTTTACTAGCAAAATCACCTGATGGATCTTCAATAGATTCTGTTGGGCAAGTAATGATAAGCTGATGATGACTCACTACTTTTTGTTCTAAAGTAATGGTATAACTACTATTAACAAGAATAGCTTGTCCATCAAGAAGGATTTGGGTATTAACAGGTATAGCCATGAAATAAATAGAGATGATAGTGAAAAAACTCTTGTAAGTGAAATTTATCTTTTAAAAAATTTAATAGCCATGTTTAATATATTCTCTTACTATTGTCTAGTATTTTAATTGTGAAATGCATCTTTATTTTTGCGTAAAATGTTAATTTATTATTCTGTTAGGTTTTCCATGTATCTCTATGAAAACAAAATTTAGAGTGAAAAATTCTACTCTATGTGCATTTTGGGAACTAAACTCATAAAATACTATATGTTTAAACAGTAACAATTTTAAACTATATGTACAAATGTACTTTAAAAAAAAATGTATGCAAATATTTATAGTAAAAAAAACGTCTTTTTAACATTATGTCAAAGCTAGTGTTGGAAAAATTCAATTTTCTGTTTTAGAAAAAATTATCTAATGCCTTTCTTTGAGTTTACAAGAACAGCAGATTTTATCTGTATTTTTGTGAGTGAATGGTGGGTTATCAAATAGTTTCATTTGGTATTTTTGAAACTTTTGTATTTTATCTAGAGAAGTATTCTTTACTTCCTATAAGGTTTAGGTGAGTATTTTTTTAGCTATTAAAAGTTCTATTCCACTCTTTGAACTCCATCATAACAAACGTTTTACACCTACATGAACCACCTCTTTCATCAATGGAAAGAACTCAAAAAGGAACTGAATGAGTTTGTTTTTTGAGGTCTTGCTTTACCCAGTTTATCAAGAAGAAAATATTCAATTAAGAACCTCTAAAAAATAAAAATCAGGCAATCTATAAGACTGCCTGATTTTTCTTTTTTCAGGATTATACAATTCTTTTTTATTGAATAACCAGTTGTTTTGTATATACTTTTCCTTGAGAAACAATCTGTACTACATAAACACCTGCACTTATTTTAGGAAGTGTAATGTTAGTAGTTTTTTCGTTTCTAGAAATTTCTTTACTGTAAATAGTTCTACCCAGTGCATCTACTACAACAAGATTTGTCTTTTGATTGGTTGTGGTAGCAAATTCTATTTTGAATGAACCAGTATTTGGATTTGGATAAACCGTAAATATTTTTGCAGATTCTTCTTCAATTCCAGTTGCAATATCAAAAGTAAAGACTTTTTCTTCGGTTTCAAATTCACAACCTGAAACATAAGTTACTTTTGCTTTATAGCTTCCACTTTCAGTTGGTTGAATCGTTTTCTGATTATTGAAACTAGAAATTTCACTTCCGTCTTTAAACCAAACTACTGCAACAATAGAATCAGAAGACGAAACAGTAATTGTTTTGTCAACAGAATTCTCTTTGTTTATAGTAATCGTTGCATCTGGAGCTTGTGCTTCTGTGATTTCTACTTCATTTGATTCTACTTGACAACCTTCTGTTGTTGTGATTTCTACTTTGTAAGTTCCAATTTCAGAAGTAACTAAAGTAGATGAATCATTTGAAATTGCTGTTTGATTTCTGAACCACTTGTAAGTAAAACCTGTGCCAGTTGTTACAGACAGCGTTGTTTCTTCACTTGAACAAATTTCTGTTTTATCAGCAGCAAGAACCATAGCAGGCAAATCTGTAATTGTAACAGCAATACTCACACTATCCAAACACGAAGGCTGACTTGCTGTTAAAGTATAGTTTCCAGACTCTGAAACTGAAATTGATGTTCCAGTTCCTACATCTGTTCCATTGAGAGACCAAGTATACGTTACATTTGAGCTTGTATCTTGTGCATTTAACATTCCATTTCCACAGAAAGAAACTTCACTTCCTTGTTCTATTTTGGCAGTTGGAGCATCAACAAACACCACTTTTGTAGCTTCAGAAACAGCAAAACAACCCTCTCTTTCAATTCTTACAGTATAATTTCCTTCAAAAGAAACAACCAATGCTCTTGTGTTTCCTACTTGGATATTTCCTCTAAACCAAAGATAAGAAGCATTTTCTACTTCATTAGCTGAAAGTGTAAATGTATTTGTACACGTTTCAAACAAACTTCCTTGCTCAACAATGGCTTCAAATACTTCTTTAATTGGAACAACAACTTCTAATCGTTCACTTTCTAAGCTATTTACAACGACAGAAATATAAAACGTAGTTGTATCATTCAAAGCAGGCGTTTGAATAGTTGCATTATTTGTTTCAAAAAGCGGACTTGCAGCATTTTGAGAAGCATACACACGATAGACAGCTCCATTACTACGAACTTCAATCGTTCCTGTTTCTCCTTTACAAGCAGCTTCTAAAGAGAATAAAGTTGGCGTTGATGGAATTGTACGTACTTGAACAAAGTTTGAAGTGGCTGTATTATTTCCACAAATTGCTTTTATAGAATACGTATACTGTGTACTTGGATTCAATAATGAATCAACAAAAGATAATTGAGAAGCAACAACTGTTTCTAATAACTGGTTGTTTCTCCAAATTTCATAATTGATAGCATTTGAATTTGCTGGAGTTGTCCAAGAAAGTTTTGCTTTGGTTGCAGAAAGTGCTTCTGCTGTCAAATTCGTTGGCAACTGACAATCTGCAATTGGTGGGTTTGAACCACCAGCAGGATCACATAAAGGCAATACATCCAAAATTGTATTTTTGACTGTATTTGTGATAATTGGAGCATTTGTATCAAAATAAATGTAGGATTTATTTTCAATTCTTGAAGTATCTGTATGTGCTGCAATTTCATCAAGCTCAAAAATAACATACCCTTGACTAAGTTCTGGGCTAGAAGTGCTATCAGGTAAATTGATATTATTAAAAACAAAATTAATATTATTATTATTATTTGCTGTCGTATCAACCACCATCGGATGGCTACTTCCAACAACTCTTAAAGAACTTCTATCTAACAAATTACTCAATGAATCTACAATATTTACATTCAAAGCAGGTGCATTTCCTGTGTTTTGGAAGCGAATGGTATAAGTCAAAGGCAAATCTGAACGCTTCGTAAATTTATCATCACAGATTCCTTGTGGATAGACTTGTTTGTCGTTTGGATCGTAGGAGTTTACTACTGGGAAGCAGTAAGTTTTTAGGTTATTTGAAATATTAATGTCATTTGCTTCAGGTGTGGTATGTCCTGTAAAGCAAACACTATCACCAACATTGAGATTTATATCTGGAGTTACAGAAACTCTAACTACAAAACTTCTATCATAATTCAAATCTGTTACATTCCAATATAAATCATTGCCTATAATATTAGCTGGTGCAATAGAAGCTGAATTATATGCTACATCAGCTGGTAGAGTTACTTTAAGCTCACCAGATTTGGGAACACACGAATAATTATTTGCTATAACTGTAATAGTAGATGAAACAACAGGACGGAAAGTATTTGCAATTATATTGACATTGAAATCGTATGGATTAGAGGAAAAGGATATATCCACACGTTTGATTACAAAATTTCCATTTTGGTCTGTTACTCTTACTCTATATAATCGTGGAGCATTAGTGCTACAAGGTATAATTTTATTTTCTAATCCTGTATCCTCAAATACAACATTTAAGTCTGTACTATCAGTACAGTTATCACTCATAGAATAAATAAAGTCTCTTGCTAAAATAGTTGTTTGATTAGAAGTACCAACAAAAATAACAGGAAGTACTCTTGTAAAAACAATAGGAGCAAGAGTATCTTTAACTTGAATTATCGTAAAAGAAGTATCTGTATTTCCATTATCATCTGTAACTCGTAAAATCACATTATGAAGTGCATTTGTATCAGCACATGAAAAAGAACGAGTAGCCAAATTAGTATCATCAAAAAGAAAAGATGTGATTGTACTTCCACAAGTTGTTGCACTCAGACTATCCAACAATGCAGCATTTACTTCAATCTGTCCTGTTTCGTCCAAATAAGCAATATAGTTTGTTTTACTTACTGCTTCTATTCCTTGAATAGTAGTTACCAATATTTCTAATCTTGGACTTACTCCACAACCAACAATAGAATCTTGAGCATAAAAATAAGTAGAATCAGCTGTTAAAGCAGGTGTAGTAAAGCTGTTTCCTGTAGTAATAGGTATATTACTTGTTAGGTTATCGTACCAGTAAATAGTTCCTTGCCCTGTAGCTTGCAAAACTGTAGTAGCACCTAAACATAATCTGTACTGGCTTTGCGAAGGAGTTGTATTTGTTAGGTTATTAGTATTACTTCTTAATTTTGCTATGTGATTTCTTACTACAGTGTTATAGTTCGTAAAATCTCCTGTAATTAATAAGGAGTTTTCACTTTGTATTTGATGTACATTTCTAATAGCTTTATCTGTTCCTATTCCTGTATTAAAAACAGTATTAGTCGAACCATCACTACTCAGTCCCACTATATTTTTACTGTACATATTATTGACTTGTTCAAATTCTCCCACCACAACTATTTCTCCATTGTCTTGTACAATAATATCGTGAATATCACTATCATAAATATTAGTATTCACATTACCACCAAAAGTAGTGGTAAAACTTGGATCAATAGCACCAAAAAGATCAACCTTACGTAATTCTATCGTGTTATTAAATTTCCTTAAGGCTACTAAAATACTTGTATTATCAATTATTTTAACTTTTTCTACTCCCTCTATTGTAAGAACAGAAGCCATATCAAAGTTAAAAGTAGGATCAATACTTCCATTAGGTAGAATACGTGCTATTTGTGGAGAAGGTGTACCATTATAATTTCTAAAATTCCCTGTAATAATAATTTTTCCATCATCTTGTAAATGTACCGTTTCTATCTTATCATCTGCTCCTGTAGTTGAAAAAGAACCATCTATAGTTCCGTCAGTGTTTAATCTTACTATTGAATTGCTACCATTAGAAGAAGTAAAATCGCCTACACATATTATCTTTCCATCACTCTGAACAACAGCATCATAAGCACTAGCTGTAAATGCACCTGCAGGATCAAATGCTGCAGTTGCATTGAAGTTTGAATCAAAAGAACCATTTTGATTTACTCTGATGATGTTTGTTGGAGAGGTGTATCCAAAGAAAAATTTACCTAGTAAAAGCACTTTTTCGTCTTGTTGAACCTCAATACCTCTCATCTGAAAATCAAAAACATTGAGCTTAAATGAATTGTCTAGACTTCCATCTATATTTATTTTGGCTACTTGATAGGCTTGTTGGTTATTGTATCTACCAAAATTTCCATACACATATAATCTATTATTAAAGAGAACAGACTGCTCAACATTCTTATCAAACCCATAACTGGGTTTGAAAGTATTGTCCCAATCTCCATTCGGATTGTGTCTATCTATTATGGCATTGGTTGTCCCGTAGCCTGTCAAAATTTTCCCATTTGGTAAGACAGCAAAAGCTCTACTACCTCTTCTATTCTCAAAGTGACTAAAAGAAGGGTCTATACTTCCATCTGAATTTAGTCTAATAATATTGGGAGTGGGAGTATTACCTTGTCCTCTATTCACAATTATTTTATCTCCTTGAAGATAACTACGTGCAGATGAATATGAATTTGTTGATACATCTAATGAACTAGAAAAAGATGTATCCAAACTTCCGTCTGGGTTTAGACGAACTATATCAGCTATATCAATATAATTATATTTTTTTACATATCCTGAAACTAATATTTTCCCCGTTTCATATACTATAATATTAGCTACTCCTCCATTTGTAATACCTGCACGATATTGATTAAAACTCAAATCAACATTACCATTTCTATCTAAACGCATTAGTCTTGACCTTCCTGTATTCAAAACACCATTATATCCATTAAAAGCTCCCCCTATCAAAAACTTATCATCATCTAAGACAACTATATCATTAACACTTGGGTTACTTACAAACTTACCATCTACAAACGTATTATCAAGACTTCCATCTGAATTAAGTCGAACTATGTTTTTATCTCTACCACCAATTCTTAGTCGTCCTCCTACTATAATTTTTCCATCTGACTGAATATCAAAAGCTGTAATTACAGAATTTACTTCAAAATCTACAACATTAAATGAGTTATCTAACAAACCATCTTCATTTAATCTTACAATATACTTATTTTCAAAAGATGCAGAAGTTCCTGTTCCAGCAATAAAAATTTTGCCATCATTATCTACTTTCATACGAAATACAGAAAAATCATTAAAATCCGAAGATGAAAGAGAATTAAATGTATTATCAAGACTTCCATCTTCATTTATACGAATAATTCCTTTAACTTCTTGGTTGTCATATAGCCTTAAAGCACCTCCTATCAATATCTTACCATTTGATAGAGGGATAATCTCTTCCGAACCACCATTATGGTAATTTATTCCTACTTCTATATCTAAAGAATTAAAACTAGCGTCATTTGCAGCAGAATTACACTGCCCAAACGCCGAAAAAGAGTAAAAATTGCTCAATAAAAAAACAGCACATACAAAGACTAAGCTGCGTAAATTAGAATATGATTTTATCATCAAAGAAATTCAGTTACGAATTATGAAATTAAAAATTACCATTCTTGGGATTGAGAATGTAATTTATAATTAGAGATAATTCTGTGTAGAAATAGAATAAATAGTAATAGAGGGGATTTGTAGACACAAAGGTACATTTTTATTTATGGAAACACATGCTTTTTTATAGAAAAAAAGAATCATTATCTAGTATGAATAGAATAAGGCTATTCTAAATTCCTTAACACCCCTTAACAAACTCTAAAAAATATAATAATTCTAAGTTTCTGAAAAACAATAGCTTATAAAGTAATTGATTTTTTTAATATAAAATCTGTAATTACGAAGTGTTTTTTGTCATTAAGTATATAAGGAAAGTATAATTTATCAAGACTACTTAAATAATTTAAGTGGTCTTTTCTTATTGTATTTCTATCTACCAAATCACTAACTCTCCGAATTTAGAATACTTTTTATTTTTATGAAAGCATTTTTACGACATTGGAAAACTTAGAGAATAAAAAAACACCTCCAATACAACAAAATATTGTGTTTTTGCAAGCTGACAGCATTTTTTCTAAGTTTTATAAAATATTTGTGTAACACTATAACCTTTACTACTT
>JAHDBD010000006.1:176931-231974 GCA_020630575.1 Bernardetia sp. | reverse complement strand
CAACAACCTCTTCCTTAACAGGCTCAACAACCTCTTCCTTAACAGGCTCAACAACCTCTTCCTTAACAGGCTCAACAACTAATGTTTTTGCTTTTTGGATATCTTTAATATCCAAGTTGTCAACAGTCATTGTCTTATCTTCTAATTTTTCAACTGCTTTTTTCCTAGGTTTTCTTTTTTGTCTTGTTTTATTTACCTTTTTTTCTTCTTTTTTATCACTCATGATTTTAAGTTTTTAATTAATATATTTATTATCCAAATATTGTGAATTCTAAATCTTCTTTTATGAATGGTGAAAATTCAACAATTATTTGATTTGATGCATCCATTCTAATATCTAGTGCTGATGCATAAACTTTTGATGATTTTACTCTTAATGAATGGAACATAACACTAATACTATCGGGTGTCTGAACTATGAACTTATTAGAACTTCTAGTCACACTAACACCATTAGTCTCAATAGTTGTACCATCAACATGGCTAGTCTTTAATTCTACAGTTTTTATCATTTCAGTTCTAATAGCATTTTTTATTTGTGTATTAGTAACTTCCGTGGTACTACCGTTATTATCTTCCAAGACTTTAATTCGTCCTCTATTGTCGTTTATATAGTTTCCAATTTCTTTAAAATTGGATTTAGAAATAGATGCTTGATTGGCATGTGATTTTCTAAGGTTAATTTCTTTAAGTGTGATATTTTTTACAAAAGCCATATCTTATTTTTTAGTTATAATTTATTTATTGTTACAGGGATAGACTATAAATTGCTTCCCTTGTTTCATCAACATCCATACCATCCCTAAGTTTTTTAAGCATCATAGAAACTCTTCCTGTTAATTTTTCTATGTTAAATAGTTTGGAAACTTCCGATGTCGACATATCACCACTATAATAATGTAATAGCATAATATAATCCTCATCACCTATAATATTTTTAACTTTATTAAGAACACTATTAATACTTGGTGTGAAAATATTTCTAGTTTCCGAATTATTTTCCTCATAATACATTTCAGAATCTGTATAATCGTATGATAGTGAATACTCATTCACATTTTCCACATTCGAAAAAATAAAACTTTTCTCTATTCTTCTAACACAATTTGCGGGGTGTGTTATTGGTAAACAATTCATTTCAAATATATGTTGTATTTCTTTTTCTATAGACCATCTAGAAAAAGTTTCAAAATTTTTATAACATCTTCTTTCATTTTCACTAATAGAAAGCCACTTATTTATAGCATTTATAGCACCTTCTGCACCCCTATTAACACCATCGTTGAAGGATATAATTGTTTTATTATTAAAGTTGTTTTTGTATACTCTCTTATTAATAGATATTATAACTTTATATGCAATAGAGAATAAAATTTCTCTATTGTGTATAGTATCAGTCATGTAGAAAATTAAATCAGAGTCTTTATATTGTTTATCTAACACCTTAAATCTTTTAGGCATTTTATATAAACTAGATTTCATCATATATGTGTTTTTTATTTCCACAAATATACGAAAAAATAATAAATTTATTTTTTAATGATGAATCTATTTATGTTAATTAAATGTAAAATTTTCGACATAGATTTAACATAATCTGTATTAGTTTTTGATTTAAATAAATTTTTTAAGTTATGTGTTGGTATAAAATCAATCAAATCGAAAACATCATATTCATGTGAAATATTTTTTGTTACCACATTTGTGATTTGAAAAGCTATATTATCTTTAATAATTTTTAATTCAAAAAGGTTACTACCAATTAGAAAAATTAAAGACTTGGAATTCTTAGTGAAGTTTACACCTAAAGACTTAAAAATAATACCCGAATCAATAGTTTTTAACGATAATGTAATATCATTTATTATACTTGGAACAACAGATTTCATCAAATCGCTCAATTCATCTTTTTTTATTTGTTCTATAAACATTACACATTTTTGTGTATCAGTAACATTAAAGTCAATTTTATCTAACATTTAATAATTTATTTTTTAAATTTACAGTTTTTATAGGTTTTATGTTCAAATCATATCCCGAAAATCTAGATAGATATGTTTCTAATGACATTTTATTAGCATCATGCCTAATAATCGAGCCATTACTTTTTAAATACTTTCTAACGGATTTATAACCAACTAGATGTGCAGCTGCTAGTAACCCACTTTCTGTTATCTTTATATTATTTATCGTATCACCAACAAATGCTTTTATTTCTTTTCTAAGCCTAAACTTATTTATTCTACATAGTGAAATAAATGATAGGTCTTGAAGATTTTTATTTTCTAAAAAATCTTTCCTTGAAATTAAATTTAAATCTTTCAAGGCTAAACCACCAAACTGATATCGTCCTTTATATCCTAATCTATTAACAGCATCATATTTGTTTGAAGATTCTTTGAAACCTATCGAGTCCATAAAACTATTCATGTCTAAGTGTATTTTTTTCCTAACTTTAACATCATTGTTTAATTCTAATTTCAAAATAGGTTTACTGTCGACTGGTATGCGTTTACTATTAATACTCAGAGCAATTAAATTTTTAGAGTTATCTGATATTAATTTTTTATTATCTTTTGACCATTTATAAAGGAATATGATAAAAATTAATATCAAAGTTGTTTTTAGAAATTTCATTTTTGTTTCTTTTAATACATCAAATATAAGTTGAAAAAATGAGATAGAAAAATTCTATCTCATTTTTTTTATATTGTTAAATTATATTTTTCTTTTATCTCACTCTTCGACATGATAATTTTATTAGATGTATCGTATGGTGTTTTTTCGCTAACATAATATTTTTCACCATTTGGTTTTATTTCCAACACAAAATCATCAACACCTAGTATGTTAGAATATAATTTTGTACCATCTTTATCACTAAATAAGCACAACCTATCATTATCTTGTTCAACTAATGGTGATATTTGTTTTATATACATTTCATTCATCTTTTCATTAATATCTTTTGTTTGTGATGAATTAAAAAATGTATTAAACTTTTCTGTAATAGAAACAATATTGCCGTTTAGGTATACCATATCATAACAATTTTTAGCATTTATACCTATCAAAAATAGCTTCAAAACATCTACAGCATTAATAACTTTTTCAAATGTGTCTATTATTTCATATTTATCATAATCAATTTTAAAGCATATAATCCTAAAGAAAGAATTATAGTTTGACTGTTTTAAAATATATTCATTCGTTTCTTTTTCGTTTATTAACATTTTATTAAATTTATTACGTTAAAATCTTTTGTCGAATTTTCTATTTGATAATAATTATTGCTAACCATGACTACAGCTTCGACAATTAAATTATTATCAACAATAGCATTTAAATTAGATATTTTATCACCAATCCTAACATTCTTGGCAGTTATTTTTTCACCTATTTCATATTCCAAAAGAGACGACACGCCTATACATTCTTTAATAGCATATTCATCAAATTTATTTTCATCCATGGATAAATCAGTCTTAAATTCTGATTTATATTTTTTTAAACTCATCCTTCCAACTATGATAATAAAATTGTCTTCATACTCGGTAATAATTAGTTTATATGGGCTTTTAAAATCTCTAAACTTAAATCTTTGTATTTTTGCAATCGATTTTAAAATATACTTTCTAACTTTTGATTTTTTCATTTAAAAATTTTTTATTTTCATTATTGATTAGTTTTGACATTTCCTCAACTGTGTCTGATTTAAGTAATTTGGACATGTTATCATATGCATTACTAGCAGACTTATAAGCAACACTCAAACCACTAAAAATTATATCTAATTGTTTACTAAGTGGTAATTCATATATGCTATCAAACATTTTCATATAAACAGCCACCATATCATCTTTAATACTTTTGTCTGATTTATTATCTCTAGTAAAGTAATCAAAAATAACATTCATTTGTTTTTTTGTTTCCAACTTACTAACATCATCTATTTCTTTCTGTACTTTAACTAAGTTTAAAGATTTTCCAACTTTCTTAACTTCCCAATCTATGATAGTTGAAATATTATTTTCCATCATAAATTTAGTTTTATCCATATTTAATATGAAATCATCTGCATTATATTCAATGGTTCTATGAAATTTTTTTTCATATTCATTACCATCACCGTCTTTAAATTTTAATTCTGATGTGGAATCTTTAAATTCAATGTCCGTTTGTATAACCTTTGATAAGGTATATTTTTCGGAACTATTATAATCTATAACTTCAAAATCAACATAAATATCCATAATTAATACTATTTTCTTTTTTTACCACCTAAGCTTTTTATTGCATAAATATATTCCAAGTTTGACCAAAAGTAACCTAAAGTTATAATCCGAACAAAACCATCGATTATAGATAAAGAACCTTGTATAACATGAGTATATTTTTTTTCTATCACCTCTTGTTCTTCTTATTTTTATACCTTTAAGCTTATTTTTAATTTTTTTAAAAATCATCTTCATCAACTCTTAATTTTTTAATATCATCTAAACTATAACTGTGAAAAATGTCGAATTCTAATTCATCCATTTCCAATTCATTATTAAGTTCTTGAATCTCTTCCAATTCATCAACTTTTACCCTTTTAGAAATTTTTGGGGTTCTTGATAAAGATTTTTTTCTTGAAGTTCTTCTCTTTTCAACTTCATTACTATTTTTCAACTTTTGAATTTGACTATACTTTGCCATTTCTGTTTTATTAATTATTAAATTATGAATCAAATATACAATACAATTTTAAAATAAAAAAGAAAATAGTAAAAAACTTACTATTTTCTTTTCAATAAATAAAACGATGCAATTCTATCACCATTCCCATTTAATACGGGAGCTTTTATTTGTGTAATTAAAAGGTATTCATCTATAGGAATATTAAGTTTAACTTCACCTTTAACATCTTTTTCAACTTTTGTTAAGTAAATTTCATCATACTCAAATAACGAATATACTTCACCACCACCTATACAAAACGTAATGTATCCTTTTTCTTTATACTCATGTTCAAGTAGTAAAACATCCTTAATAGAGTGTAGTACTATATCTGAATCATCATAAGGAACATAATTTTCATCACGAGTTAGTATAACATTAATTCTATTAGGCAATGACTTACCTATAGATTCGTATGTCTTTCTACCCATAACAACTACGGATTTATGTGTTACATTCTTAAAATGTAAAAGGTCTTCTCTAATATGCCAACCCATTTCTAGACCATTACCTATTACACCATTTTTTGCTACTGCTACTATTGCTTTCATAATTAGTATTTAAAACGTTTATATAATGAAATAGATGAATCAAAAATACAATCATCTTCTATAGTCATTAATAGTGGATTGAAAATATTAATATATAATTTTTTATTTGCGTTTTCGACATACATTTCTTTCATATTACTCATTAAAGAGGTTGAATTAAATGATACACTACTTTCCAAAATACTTTTAATAAGTTTATTACTTCTGAATTTAATATATTCATAAAATACTTTTAATAAATGGTTATGTAATTCAGAATCAGAAATATTATCATTTTTGAGTATTGATTCAAATGTATTAATACTCCAAGACTTAATATAATCAAGTGAGTTCTTAAATGTTGAAGCAAAAACATATTCCTCGAAAGAGTTATTTAATGTTGGGTCAAAATCTTTTTTCAAATAATTTGTATAATATGTGTAGTTATTTTGAATATAATTTAAACCACCTAAAACATTTGAATTTTCATCATAAACGACATTCCAAAATTCAATAATTTGTTCAAATTTTTGTAAATCTGTGTAGTCTGAATTATCAATTTTTAAAAAATTTTCGATATCACTTTTTGTCATTTTTGTCATTTTTTATAGTTTTACTGGGTAAAATTGGATTATTTTATTCACCAAACTCCCATTTATTTTCAAAAGTTTTTATAACATTATTAGGTAGCCTTACTTCTAACCCATCATATACAATATAAGGAACAAGTCCTTTTTGATTTGGTTTTTCTGTATGATAAATTGTTTTATAAATTTTCGAGAAGTTTTTATGGAATAACTTATTGTAAAAGAAATCAAACTTTGTTAATTCAATAAATTTAAGTTTTAATGAATACTTTAAAATTTTATTTTTAGATAAATACTCTATAAGTTCCATAGGTTTTAACTCTAAATCTGAGTGCTCATATGATTTTAATTGCTTATATAAGGCTTGATATTGGTCTAATTTCATAATTTAGTTTTTTACGATGTTCATTAACTTTTGTGAGGTATAAAATATTTTACTAACATGCTCATCAATTTTATAATAAAGTTCATCTTTCATAACACCAACTCTTTCCTTTGTCGTTATAGTACTATAACCAATTAAAGCACCTTTACTATCACCATCAATTGTATTTTTCAAGTTAGATGTTATTTTGTTTATAGAATCTTTTCTATATCGTCTCTTTTTTGAGGACTTATCCTTAGTATCATAACACTTAGAGTGTTCTATAACTTCAATCTCTTTAACCTTTTCAGTAAACCCTTTTTCAGAATTTAACATTACCGATAAATGTACTAATACCATTCTTTTATATTTTTGTTTAGCAAATATAGAAACAAAAAATGGGATTTCAAAGGAAATCCCATTTTTTTTATATAAAGTAACCCTCTAGAAAATCTTTAGAATTATCCATGACTCTAATTTTTTCGACTTTCAATGAATACTCTTCGAAAATATATTCACCATTTTGTGCAAAAATTTTCATATCACAACGTCTACGATTTTTCATAACACCATGTAATTCTACAAAACGTTTATAACCTTTAAAAGATGTAAGTTCAACACGTTTTGAAATCATCTTTTTTGAATTTATAGCATTTTTTAAAGTTAAGAATATATTATTTGAAACCTCATCTATATCTAATTGGTTTTTTGTGGTTTTTATTTTTGTTCTGTTTAACTTAGCCTCAAATTTTCTAATTTGAAGAATTAGATTTATGTATCTATTAAAGTGTCCACTAAACCCATTTAATTTATTTAAAAGGTCGCATATAATAAGGTGTCCTTTTAAATTTGAGCCAAATATTATTTCATTTTTTGTCTCAAAACTTATACCCATGGAAGGTGATATTTCGCATATCATAGAATGTGTTAATTTTTCATCAACATATGATATTTCAAAACTAGTTCTTCGATTAAGTTGTTCCAATACATTAATGGATATATTTTTTGATTCTTTCGGTGATGGTGAAATTCCCTCAATTATTGTCGAGTATAAATCATTTGCATTATTTTTCTGAACCAAAACACCCCTTTCAACATTTTCTATTTCATTTGTGGAAACATCCACACATATTTCGACTTTTGAGTGTAGGTTTTTTCTATAATAGATATAATTTAATAATTTATCTATAGAGTCATATCTCTTTTTAAAACTAACAGTATTCACATGCTCTAAAATTGTCACATATCTATTAGAAGATTTTGCTACTTCTAATGAGTAGCCATTTAGAGTGAAGTTAAGATTATTTAAAAAATTTATATTACATGAGAAACACGATTTTACAACATCTATAATACCATATCCGTCAAAATTTTGACTTAGATTAAGGTTCTTATCAATATTTATAATAATATTAGAATCTTTTTCTATTTTGAAATCTTTATAAATAATTTTAGCATAAAAAACTCTTTTTGAACCTTTGTTCATTAACTCAGTAACTATTAAGTTTAATTCTACTCTATTGTCACTATATATTGTAACCTGTTGACTAAACTCTGAATCTAAATTAAACATATTATCGACATCGCTAATATTTTTTACTGCATTTAATATTGATTTTGTTTTTATCATTTTTTAAAATTATTTTTTATATTCCACCGTAAACATTTTATGTGTTTCTAATAGTGTATTTCTTATTTCTTTTGACTTTTTGCTTATATTTAAAAGTATTTTCCTAGAATCCATAAAATTTATATGTTTCATTTTATTAAGATTTTGTGTTATATTTTTTAATTCTAAGACACTTTCTTCAAGTGATAGCACATCTTTATGGATGAAATTAGACATCATTTCAACATTATCTCTAATTTCATCTGTTATATTTTCTAGTTTTTTACGTCTCATAGTTATTTAATGACGTTTTACAAATAAATGAATAACAAGATTTTAGATATCTAATTATACTCATGGATGTTGCCATATTTATGAAGTCCGACTTATATCGTTCATCAGAAAAATCTGTCCAAATACCATTTTCATCAGAAAGTGTAAGTCTATAAACTTCACTTTCATTTAAAACTTTAGACTTTAAATTTATGATTAAGTCAGACTCTAATGTTCCCAAAATCTTAGTGAATGTATTGTAAGAATCACGTGTTTCATATATTAATATGAATGAGTCTTTACTCTTTAGGATTTTAACTGTCATACTTTTACTAAAATCTTCCCAATCAGCGTGAAGTTTAGACATCCTAATACTAGTATTCTCTAATAATAGATTTATTTCGTTTATCTCATTATTAGAAAAGTTCCCGTAAAGTTTTCTTTTTATAATTTCACTCATTTATTTTTATTTTTTAAAATATCTTTTAATCTTGATATACTTACTGACCATAACATGTTTTCATCATCACCTCTTTTAAAGGTATAAACAAATTTATTATCAACACTAATAGGTTTAAGAATATAATCTAGTTCATTATCATCAACTATACATAAAATTTCCCCATCATCGGTACAAATCTCCATCTTATTGTGGTCGTTTAAATAAATATAAACGACCATTTCTATATTATCCCTCGCCAAAAGTTTTTTCTTCTTCTACCAAATCTCTATTTAATGCTTTTTCTGATGTAAATTTTTCACCAAATCTAGTTCTCAATTTATTAATATTAATATTTAACAAATCTAAAAGGGTAAAAGTTTCACCACGCCAATATGTTAAATAAATTATAGAACCAATGGTATCAATTAAAGCATTTTTGCAATAATCTGTATTATATTCTCTACCATAAGCAAATGATTTTTTTACCATATCACCATAGTCAAATCCTCTATATTTAATAGATTCATCATATGAACCTAAGCGGGTATATGCTTCATCAACCATTTCTTGAAAATCAAATCCTCTTAAAATAGATTCAACACCAATAAACCACATAACATCACCACTTTCCTCTCTAATATTTTTTAAGTCTTCGTTATCAATTGCTTTAAATAGTTCACCCAATTCACCCATTATACCTAATGCCATATGTGTTGAGTCCTCCAAGTCACTTTTTAGTCTATTTGCTGTTTTCATAGCTAAACTTGGATAATTTTTAAAATTTACTTCCATACTTTGTTTTTGTTTTTATTACTTTATTATACCTATTGTTAATTTCGCTTTATGCCAATTTTCATACATTTCGAAAACTTCTTTGAATGTGTCATCACTATCATGAACATCATCACAAGCATCTAGAAAAAATACTAAGGGTATCTTTGACACTTTTACAATTTTTAATAAAGTTCCCATTTTCACATCATTAGACGTGAAAATGTTATTTAAGTGTTGAGGTGAAATTTTCAAATCTCTTGCAATATCTGCTAAAGATTTATTATGAAGTTTTAATACATTTCTTATTATGTTTGCTTTCATTAATATCTTTAAGAGGTTTTTAAAAATTAATTTTGACAAAGATAGTATTTATTTATAAATAAAAAAAATTCAATCTAAAAAAGATTGAATTTTTTGTTTATATTCTTTCAATAGAACCATATGAAATTACATTATCGTGGATATCAAGTAAATAAAATTTCTTTTCTTTTGAGAAATATGACTCACCACCTACCGTGAATGTTGTTTTACCATTTGTACTATTTAAATATGACGTTTTACCTATAACCAATTTAACCTGTCGTACTGTACTTAAATCAATGTCTGAATTTAAATTTACTTTAATAGTTTGCTTATACGGCGTTAATGTTATAGTATCCAATGATTTTTCAACATTTATAAACACAGGTTTATCTATATTTATAATCTTTGGTGTTTCATTTTTATATACTACTTGCTTAACCTCATTAATATTAGTTCTAACCAATTTTTCTTCATTAATTGTTAGTGAAATATTAGTAGTCCTAAGTTTTGACATGTCTAATAATATAATACTATTTTCTCTTAAAATTTTAGTATTATCTTCCTGTCTTATAAATCCCTCTACAGTAACTTTTATACTTGTAGTATCATTCTGTGGAGAATATTTATATTGGGATTTAGTGAATAAAGAAATTGGATTTGAAATCCTTACAGTTTGACTAGAAATTAAATCATTATTACTATTATATTCGTCAAACTTATATGTATAATAAAGCTCCTTAACCTTAGAAATATTTTCTAAATATCCTTGTAAACTAAATCGTTCATGCTCCATTTGGGCTGTTACAGTTCCATCATCTAGTTTAGACACATTACACACTATTTCATTATTTTGAAACCTTGGTGAAAATTGTGTTCTACTTCTTTTAGCATCATAAAACTTTTTATATACGTTTCCAAACTCAGAATGATTAACTATTTCATTAATTTTAACACCCGCATGTTCTATAAAAAGAGTTTCTATGGAATCATTTCCGAATAATCTCTCTTTTAAAGCTATTACATCAATATTATCACTATTATAAAGATATGCCAAATCAATCAACCTCAACTCGATAGCTGAATTGTAAAGCTGATTATCATGCATAACTTCGGGTATAGCAACTATTTTAGTATTATCAAATATATCTATAAATGATATTAAATCAATTCTAGCATTATTAGACGGTCTTACAGCATTTATATTTAGCGTATTCATAGCAACACCATCACCAACTGTTGAATATGAAAATCCTTGCGTGAATAACATTCTAATTTTTCTAAACTGTAAAGGTGGATTTAGTGTTGGATTGCCTAATAGTGTATTTATTTTATGTGTTGAGTGGAAGTTTGGTGATACTTTATCATCTAGATAGAAGTTTGGTGTTGGTGATAATAGTACATTATTATAAGCCCAATACGAAGATTCACGACTCTCTTTTTCACCATCAGATAAAACAATTTGTTTATTATTGTTCACACCATACTCATATAAATGAATACTAGGAATTTCATTTAAATTTATAGATTCTATTTCATCTGTTATCTCTAATAAAACATCTTTTGATAATCTTATCCTTTGCATATCTTAATTAATTATTAATTTGTTACTATATGTATATGTTCGTATTCATTTGATAAAGCAATGATAATTTTTTTATTGGTTTGATTTTTATTAGAACTTTTATTTATTTTTTCAATAATATTTTCTCTAATGGATTTATCCTCGGGTGAATTTATCTGTTCTGTAATTTTTTCAGAAAAATATGATTCATCAGAAAAATTTGAATATGTTCTTAAAGCCATGAACCACATTATTTGTCCATTATAGTTGTCATATACATCATCTAATAATAAAATTCCATGACCCAACTCATGCATAAGTATTATAGAAGCCCCTAGTGAATCAAATGTTACCTTATCGGACATTACAATTTTTGATGGATACACTATATAACTAACAGGGTCATAATTATATACTGTATAAGCCAATGGTGTTACAGTTTTTCCATCAATATTTATGAAAGGTTTCATTGAAATATCCTTCTTAAAGAAAATATTGTTAGATAATTTATCCAATCGAAACTGCTTTTTATAATCCCATTTTTTATTCACCTTTATAACATCAACCCATAAATCTCTAAGTTTTAAATAATTACTATCAACGACAGTTTCAATACTATATAAATCATTTAATTGATTATTAGTTTTAAATATTCCACGACCAATACCAATCTTAAATGAAATTATTATTATGCAAGTTATTAGTAATCTTTTATATGTTATAATTTCATCAAGTTTAACAATTATTTCTTTAATTTTTTTCATTTATTCTTTGGATTTTTGGGATAGTTTAGTCTAGTTCTATCTGAATTTGTTTCGGTTGCTTTCTGTTTAATCATAACTTTCCTAGCACCCCTTATATTATTTAAATAGTTTGGGTCATGGTCTATTATGGTTGTCTTTTCCAATCTATCAAAATCATTTACTTGACTAGTATATGTTTCTGATTGCATTATGTCGTGATATTTAACGTCTTGATATTGTACATGTTCGAAAAACGATGAATAAAACTCTGTATCTATATATTCTCTTTCCATATTATTATACTGTACTATGAACCTCTTTTTATTATGCTTGGTTTTAGCACCTGTATCAATATCTAAATCATAATTACTACTATAAACAAAATCATTTGCGATACCATTCTCTATTATTTCGATTGATTTTGAATACTCATTAACATCAACATATCCAATCTTGTTTATTTGTTCCTGTAATTTTGTTGCATATGTATTTATTGAATTTGCAGTATAAATTGTATTCAACCTACTTGTAATAACCTCTACAGGCATTATATAGTTATTTAGTGTATGAGTACCATCATTATTTAAAAGTTTATTATAACGTTTTATTGATTCCCTTTCATTATCAGATTTATAATCTATAGATAATATATTACTTGATTTAAAAATTGCCAAAAATGTTGCAGAAACTATTGCTTTTTTTAACTTTAGTTTATTTTCCCTACCACCATCATAAACTTTCCTTTTATATGCATCATTATATTCAGATGCATTGTCAGTATAGAATGAAGAAACACCAATTTTCTTTAAATTTTCATTATAAAAAGTAGCAGATGAATCTAATTTCTTTTCTTCTGACAACTTATACCTTTTATAATTTACAACAGCATACCCATTTACACATTTAAATATAATATTTACAGGTTTTCTATTTCTATAAGAGTGAAATAATGTAGATGCTAACTCTTTTTGTGCCTCAACAACATTATTATATTCTTTAACAATTTTGTTTCTCTCATCCCTATAGTCAACAATTAAATCTATAATATCAAACCCACTTTTTTTAATTTTACCACCATTTTTTAAAAGTAGTATAAATGATATTAATTCCAACTTTTCAACAACACCTTTTGTATTTGTCGAGTTAGTTATATCCAAAATTGCTTTATCAATAACTTCTTTCCAAGTATAATCCCAAGCAGAGCGACCATTCCACCAACTACCACATCGTTCTGATTTTTTCCTATCAATAAAAGCAGGTTGTAATGATGTTGGGTGTATTATACTTATCCCACCCGTGTATGAAGACCTAGTTTCATCTTTAACTTTACAGTTACTGTTTTTCTTGCCACCAATATTATATATTTTTGGATTTTTTATATCAAACATTAATGATATAGGAGATTTCGGAATAATTATTGTAAACCTAGTTCCATCAAAAAGTACAGTCTTTGGCATGTCTAAACTATCCGTGAATTTTTTTTCAAGTTCACTTAGTTTATTTTGATATACTTTTAAATCATCTACTATATTATTCGATTTAGTTACATATGTGTTTGACTTTTTATAATCTATAAATGGATTTTTATATTTTAAACCATCGGAAAGTGATGCTATTCCACTAGATGGTATTACATTAACTAAACATTCTTCTATTCTTCTAGAAAATTCCAAATCAGATATACCCAATTGCTTCCAAAGTAGTAAAATATTTAATTTTCTATAAATTATTAACTCTTCCCTTTTAGAATCTGAAAAATATGCAAATTTAAATCCTTCATCATTAGGTTTTTCATCATTATCTGAAAGAAGTGATAGTTCGAATATTTCTTGTATACTCTTGTTTGAGTGTGTATCAATACTTTGATAATATGAAAGATATTTAAAAGCAAAAATCAAGTTAAAGAATGCATTTTCTGTTAAGAAAAGTTCATCCAAATTTCTAAATTTTTTCTCAGTAGTATAGCTTTTATCACCAAGTATGTTAAAAAAAACTTTTTCGTTTTTATCAAAATCTTTAGCATAATAAGAAAGGGGTTTTTTAACACCCCTAAAATTATCTTTGTAAAGTCTTAAAAATAAGTGTTTTCTAATCATTTAAAATGTATAATACCAAAGCATTCAACATCGCATCAATTCTATGATTATTTTTATCGTTCGACGTATACTCAACAACTTTTTCAATCATATCATCTTTATCACTAACTATAAACCTAACAGTACTAGATTTAAAGTTTTTAATAATTATGGTTCTAATATTCTCATGATTAATATATGGATGATGGTCGTAAATCATATTCAACCATTCTATATTTTTATAATCGATTCTAGAATCTTTAATTTTTTCAAAAATTACCTTAAACTTATCATTGATAAACATTTTATCAACATCACTTGCTGTTTTTTTATTATCTAACATTTCTATAGTTTTATTTACCACAAATATATAAAAATAAAACGAGATTTACCAAATAGTAATCTCGTTTTATTTTATTCTTTATTTTTCCTCTTTTTCTTTTTGAAAATACCATTTAAATCTGAACCATTCTTTGCGATTGTTGAATCACCAACATTATCAGCTATCTCACCATTCACGAAAGAACCCATATTAGGTATAGAACTTGGCACACTTGCTATTTCATTTTCATTTAATTTTTCATTTAAATAATCACTAACATTCTTATTCACCATCTGTAACTGTTTTATTATTATCTTCACCATTTTCAACATCATCTTTATTCTTTTCTATAGTTGCTTTTAAAACTTTTACAACACTAGTGCCATTATCACCCTCAGTTGATATTTTTAAATCTAGTTTTTCACCATTTTTTAGAAATGAGTCTGTATTATTATCATCTATGAAAGTGTTTATCTTATCATCCTGTCTATTTAGAATTTCTTTAACTTCTTCGAATTTCGATTCAGATATATCATCTTCATCGAATTCTTCTTCATCGAATTTTAACTCACCCGCATAAGCTTTAATAGAAAAAGGAATCATAAATGAAAATGGTAATGCAATTATCATTGATGTCCAAACAACTTTATCAGTACCCCATGGTAATATAATATATTTATTAGCCCAATAGTAAACATTACAGAAAAATTCAAAAGCAAAAAAGAACCAAACTAATTGTTTTATGGTTTTATCATCACTATTTGCCGAACGCACGGTAAAGTATAGCAAAGCACCACTAACAAAAAATGATGCTAAAACCGCTTGGAATAATCTTAACCAAAAATCTTCAAAAGAAGATAATTCAAAAGCCAAAAAAGCATTATGAAAAGTTTGAGTTATTACACCCAACGTTGCTAATATAAATGCAGAACCTGTTGATGTGAAATTTTTAGCAAATTGTACAACACCCTTTAGTGGTATTTCTTTATTTTTTTTCATTTTATAATTTTTATTTAATGTATTTATAGTTTTTAAGTGTTTGGATATAAACTAAGTATATCATATATGATAATTCCATATGTTGAACATAGTGAAACTCTAGGTTCATTATGTTCAACAGTTTGCATACCATTATATTGACCTGTATACATACACCTATCCTTTTAGTTTAAATAAGAGTTTCTTAGACATCTTTCCCGAAAATGGATGATAATAGTCCACTTTATCTTTTAGATTGCTTAAAGCGTAAGTTATGTGTATCTTATCAATATCATCAGACTCATCCAATATAACAATATCACAATTACCCTTATAATCAACTTTATGTGACCTAATACTTTCAAAAAGCATATCTAGTGCATCACCATCACTAAAATTTGTGGGATTTGTTATATAGATAATGTCATATTTATTATATAACCCTTCGGTAAAGAATTTTTTCATATTACCTATATCACCATATAATTCATCATCATAAATTAAAACTTTTTTATCAGATTTATTGATATACTCAACCAATTCTAATAATTGGCTTGTCACACTCTTCTGCTTAAAGTAATTTTCATAAGCTCTGACAACATCATAAACCGAATCGTTATAATTTTTGGATATAACTCGTTGATTATATTGCTTATTTTTGAAAATATTTTTAATAGTCACGTTTGTATAACGAATATCATTTTTTAAATTGGAATATTCATTAATAAATAACTCATTTTTACCCATATAAACCTCGGAGAAGCAAATGTATGATTCGTCAGCTATTTTTCTTATCTCATTACCATTTTTATAAAGATTTACAAAACTGTCAGCAAATGTTGTCGAATATCCTTCAATATACTTTAAATCAATATTTTCGAAAAGTTGACTTGTTATGAATAAAAGAAATTCTCTATCATAAGTGTTAGTTTTTGAATCCAACACTAACATATAGTTGAATTGGTCTGATTTACTATTATTTTCCTTACTATGTTCATAAAGCGTTGATATACCTCTAAAAATAGACTCATCATTTGTTAATAATGGTAGTCCATTTTTGAAATTATAATTTGATTGTAAAGTTATATAAGAAATCGTTTTCATTTTATTTTAATTTTATTTATTTGCAAATATAGTAAATTTTTATAATAAAAAAAAGGTCTTGAAATGTTTCAAGACCTTTTTTATTTTTATTTGAGTTTGTTTATCCAACAATAACTTCTTCTTCTTTATCAGTTCCGACCATAAGCCATGATGCACGTAAGTTTTCAACAACACCGCCTAAATATTTCAACTCCATTTCATCTAATAATAATGGGTGGAAAAGATTTTCCATATCAGACTTAATTTTTTCTAACTCTAAACCACTCTCTACTGTGGTAAAAGTAATTTTAGTCCACATATCACCAATATATTGAACCTGCTCTTTTGTTAAATTTAATTGAGAGTCGTCATCAATTTTTGATAAAACTGTGCATAAAGACATAAACTTATCTAAATCTGTTACAGGTTTATGAAATTGATTAAAGTAGTTAAATGTTAAGTTTCTAACACCTTTAAGAGCATCACCAACTAGTGGATAAATTCTTGATTCGATTTCGTTTTTAACTTCATCAAACTTGGCTAAAACGATATCATTTCTTTCAGCAGAATCCATCTTCAAGAATTCGGGTGTATTATATTGTTTAAATTTATCTATTAAGTCATTATTTCTCTTTTCTAAAATCTCGTTTAGTGTTAATTCTTTTTTAGTTTCACTCATGTTTTAATGTTTTAATTTATAATTGTGCAAATTTAATACTTTTTATTCAAATTACCAAAATTTATTTTTAAAATAATGTAGTGTAATTTGATATTAAAAAGTATGTACCAAAAATAACTAAATTTATAGCTATACAAAAAAGAAATTCTTTTAAAGAAACTCTAAAAGAGCTTAACCAAGACGGAACAAGACTTACCAATATTACCGTATTATTTGGTTGTAACACTTTTAATGATGTATTTTCACTAACTACTTTAGAGTATTCCATAGATAGCATATGTTTTATATTTTCTAAAATAATTCGTCTAACAGTTTCTTGATGCATATCTGAAACTATTATAGACTTATCAGCAACCAATTGTATACTTTCTAAAATATATGGTCTGAAATTAAATAACCATAATATTTTAAAAGTTGGTATATGAAAACCGTTTTCATCTAAAATATCAACAAATGCTTGTGATGATAATAAAGATTTTTTAATCATATTCCTTTGTCCAAAATAATTTATAGAATTTGATACTAGGTATATTAAAGAAAATGGTAGAATCGTATATATCAAAAATGGTTGTATAAATTTAGTCCAAATATTTTTAAATAACGCTTTCTTTATAGGTTTTGGTTTATATGTTTTACTCATATATTATATTTTTTGTTTATCAAGAGGGAATTTACCCGTAACGTCTTTAGAAATCTGATTATCAAATTTCTCTTCATTATTATAGTGTATAATACCCTTAATTATATTATTACTATTTTGTAAGTCTTTTGGAACACCAACACCACATTCAATATTACCATCACCCTCTGAATCAACTTTATCGGTTAATGAGCTATTTAAATTAAATGATGGATATTGTAGTTTTGTGTTAAATGAAAGGGTTTCTGTATGTGAACCAACTTCATCAATATCTCCAAAAGATAAAGTTTGATTTTTCTCTACATCATGGTCACTTGTTTCCAATACGACTATACCATCTTGCATTTTACCCATATATTCGAATTTGAATGGTCTTGATTTATATACACCATTCATTAGATATTCGACAAAGGACATATATTGAAAAATATCTCCAAATATTGCAGTACCATCAAATCTAATTTCACATGGATAGTGTGTAACTTCACCAACATATTCAGATTCAATTCCGTTATGCTTTAATGTTATATTTCCGTTAACTTCATTAGTCTTATTATCCTCATCAAAAGTTATACCTATAAAGTCCAAAACTAATGCGGGTATAATCATCTTATCTGATTTTTCACTTTTTGCTATTCTATCCGAGTGAACTTCCATAAATGTTTCGTCACCCGAAGATTGAATGAAAACAGGAAATTCTTGATATCTCTTTATATTAGAAACATAAGAGTAATTTTTAAACAACTCTTTAAGTTCGTTTACCATTGCTATGATAGCTTTTTCAAAATAGGTGTATTTCATGTTTATAAATTTATAATTTTATATCCTTTCTCTTAGAAAGGTCTTTAATTAGTTGGTTTCTATATCTTAGAATTAGTTTATCGAAAAAATCTTTATATTCAAAACCAAAATATGTAACTATAACATCAAATATTTCAACAGTATCTATAACTGTATTAAATTCCCCATAAAGGTCACCGAAAATATTATTTGCAATAGTATTATCTTTAATCCTAACAACATTATTTCTAAGAGTGTTTATATATGGTGTATAACGACTTTCATTCTTTTCCAAATATTCATATAAAAAAATTGTATCACTCTTATCTGAAAATTTAGCATCTACTGAAATTGCGGTAGATGTTATCTTTTCGGGAAGTTTTATAACAGATGTGTAATATGTTTCTTGGTCTAAACCATCATATTCATTCTTTAAAAAATTACTTTCTAATTCTTTACTTTCGTTTTTATTTTTTCTCATTATTTTGAAATGTTTTAGTATATTAGTATATACCAAAACTTTTCTTATTTTCGGTGTACTCTAGGTATTTCATTCATAAAATCTGAGCGACCTTTTATATCCAACTTAACCTCATTTACAGGAAATTTTCTTTTATTATAAATAAACAGTCTCTCTTTTAAATGTTTAGCATATGAATTCAAGTAACTCCCACCCCATTCTTTACCACCAAACTTTCTAAAAATTACTGAGAAATCATTAACTTGTGCATATGTTTTTGAAGGATGTAGTCTTAAAATACGTCCAACGCTTTGTCTAACTCTAGAAACTGATACTGTCGAGTCAACTAAACCAATAGCAAATAAAGACTTAATAGATACCCCTGTTGATAATATTGAATACATTGAATAAAGAATACAATTGCTATCTTTTGACATTACTTCCATAATTTCATCACGAACCTTATTTTTAGTATCACCATCAATTCTGAAAACTTTTTTATCAATGTTATTTTTATTCAAATATTCTTCCATTTCGTCAGCCATTTTATGAAGAAACTTCTTTGTATTGAATAATAATACTTGATTTAATTCCATTCTTGCTGAAATAACTGTAATAAAATCTCTATATTGTTTTATTCCTTGGATATAATTACACTCAAAAAGAAATCTACCATCTTCATCAGCACAATCGGGATGATTATAAAAATCTCGTGATAAATTATAATCTCCACTAAATTTATATGATGTTATTTTACAAGGCGTAACAGTACCCTCTTTTAGTAAATCTTCAACATATAACTTCATAAGTATTGAACCTAAATATGCAGTCTCTGTAACAGCTTTATATTCATCATACTTTGAAGAGCCATTATCCTTTGTTTCAAAAGTACCACTTAAACCTAATATATAATCACAATTAGGATTCTGAAACATTGTATTCATAACCCTTTGGGTTGAAATGTTTTGAATCTTATGAGCTTCATCTATAACTATTGCACCAAACTGATTAAACCATGATTTTGGTTTAGATATAACACTATCTATATTACCGACAACAACATTAGAGTTTTCGAATGTTTTACCACCACCCATTATTCTATCACAAACTATAAATTCGGAATCGGTATAATCCTTAAAATCTTTTGGTAATTGTGAAACTAGTAGAGTTCTAGGAACTAAAACCAAAACCTTTAAATCTTTTTTAAGCTTATTTTTTAGAAGATATAAACAATATAGATAAATAATAAAAGATTTACCCGCAGAGGTGTCTAAAAGTAGCCTACAATGCCTAAAGCTTAAAGCTAATAAAAGTGCTTTTTCTTGATATTTGTATGGTAAATAATTTAAATCCTGTACTTCTAACCAATCAGATAATTCCTGTTTATCGATTTTTGTTAGAAAACTTCCCAAATTATCAATTTTAACATTATAACCTTTTCTACCTAACGTAAGTATAGAAGTCCAAAACCCCGCAGGTATTAAGTCGAAATTATGAAAAAACTTACAAACCTCATCCCTTTTCTTTTGATATGAATATCTCTTACCACTTGTAATTGTTGTTAATTGTGCTATTTCTATTCTATTAGCCTCTAAAACTTTTAAATATTTAAAGTTTTTTACAAATTTTAATCTCATTTGGTGTATTTTCTAAGTATTTTTTAACTATTTCTACTTTATTTTTACTCTTCTGCTCCAATATAGACCATGGTGTATTGAATGTGACATTCTTTAACCATTTAATTCTAGGTGAAAGTATATCAACTTCTTCACCTTTCTTTCTTGCTATAGTTGTTGGAAGTTGATAATCTTGATATCCTAACTTATATTTTGTTGTATAATGTATATATTTTGATTGCATTCTAAAAGCCATTAAACAGTCGGATATGCCACCACTTTTTAATATACTAAAGTATTCATCAATAAATTTTTTATTCTCTAAATTAATTATATATGCACCTGTTCCGAGTAAACCATATTTTACTTGGAAAACTGTTTCATTAATAAATTTACCCTTTACTTTATAATCAATAAATTTATTATTCTTAAACGCATTGTTGTAATTTCCATGAAGCAACGATGTTATATGAATAACATCAAAATCCTTTGGTATATCGTCTATATTTTTCTGAAATTTTAAAGAATCATCTTGCAAATATACAAAATCATCTTCACATATCATAACTTTACGTAAATTTTGTTCTAAAGCTTTTTCAATAGCTTTTACATGAGATAATCCACAACATATATCACCTCTCCATCTTGGCGACCTTTTAGTATGTACCGTATAAATTTCTTTAGTGTTATTATTGGGTATATCATTAAAGTTTAAATTAATACCCAATTTAATAGATTCTTCTTTAAAGTTTTCGGGTGTTACAGCATTTACACGTTCAATATCTAGGTTTAGATTTCCTAGATTTTTAAATGATTGTTCTCGTCTTAGTTTGGATGATTCCATATTAATGAAAAATATTTTTTCACATATCGAATCTAAATTTATTTTACTCATAGGTTTATAATGTTTTCTAACCTATGTATAGTATAAATAAAAAAAAACCATCAACATTGTTGATGGTTTTTTATTTATCGAAAATATATATATTATTATTCTCCTGCTTTTTCAGCTTTTTCTACAATATCTAATAAATCTTTTTCAGCGATACTATCACTTGTTTCAGACTTATTTTCATTTTCTCCTGTAGCTGTTTCAGAATCATCAGCATCCGCATCTGCTTCTGCTTCTGCTGCACCGTTAATTACCATTGGTTCACCTGCTCTAAAAGAACTAATTAATCCGTTAACCATTTTAGTTCTATCTTCGCTTGGCTCTCTATATCCGAAATCTACATGTTTAGCGGTGTCTTCATCATTTAAGTATGATAAAACTCTTTTCAACTTTTCTAATAAAGTTCCTGTATAATCCTTATTAGCATACATATTTCTTTCATCAGCCGTCAATTCAAT
Source organism: Bernardetia sp. (assembly GCA_020630575.1). Lineage (GTDB taxonomy): Bacteria > Bacteroidota > Bacteroidia > Cytophagales > Bernardetiaceae > Bernardetia. The sequence continues at coordinate 210,086 of JAHDBD010000006.1, read as the reverse complement.
CTTTTCATATTGAACAACTTCTTTTTCTCCAACAGTTTTGGTAACTTTATTACCCTCATCATCCAATTGAGGTACTAAGAAGTGTTTAAAAGATGTAGCTTTAATAAACTTACTGTTTTTAAAGTCACGACCAATTTTAGTTTCGCCACCTGTTGTTGATGGGATTGACTTAATACCTGCCTCTAATAACAAACAATGACCATCGAAAATATCATAAACATTGTTTGCAACAACATCATTTAATTCAACATCTTCTTTAGATGGTTTAACTGTTTTCTTAATTAAGTCTTCAACCTCTTCTGTAATTCTTAAAGGCATAATAGAACCAACTAATTCGGGTTTACTATCATATCTTAATACTTGAAGTAATACAACTCTAGGTTTTCTAAATTGGAAGTGTTTTTTAAACTTTTCTTCTTTTAATTTATCACCTTTACATTCATCCCACAAATTCACAATTTGACAATCATTTTCTCTCCAACCTAAACTCTTAGCTGAATCAAACATGAAATTTTTTGTTGCACATGATGTAACAATCTTGTAAGATGTTTTAGATAAAATATTCTTAGCTTGTTGGTCGGGATTTTGAATCAATTTAACATATGCTGAATCTTTTTTATCTGCTGCACCTTGTGGGTTTAACTCTAAAAATCCAACGAAACTTGAACCTTCATAAGATTCATCTTCTACAGTTGATGCAATATCTTCTGCTGATGTTCCAAAAATTGATAATCCGTTTAATTCTTGTGCTTGTTTTTCTGCTGTACTCATAATTTTACTTTTTTGTTATACTAATTTATTATTCTATTGTTTATACGTCCAAGTTAAAAATTTAAGATGTTATGAGACTCTTTTTTATTTGTATTGTTTAATCTCAACATTGAATTATTAACTTTTATTTATATATTGTTTCGTGCAAAGATATAAATGTTTTTTTAATCTCGCAATATTTATTTTACTTTTTTAAAATAATTTAAAATTCTTTTTCTAATTAAAAATCTTTTATACCATGGCTCTAATGCTATTTTGAGCAACTCATTTTCTGCATTCATATACCTATTAGTTGAAGTGTCAATTTTATTCATTAACCAATTCAAATCAGACTTTTTTACTTCCATGGTTAGTTTATTTCTTTTTTAGTTAACTTAAAACATTCAACTTCACCAATATTTAGATTATAGTATACGTTTGGATTTAAATTTTCTATAAAAATACTTTTATTCAAATCTCTAGAAAAAATGAGAGCATTAAATTTGTTATCGATTATAACTAATTTTTTAACTTCACCACAATATTTTTCACTCATTATTTCATTAATAAATGATAAATAAAAGACTATTGAAATAATACCAATTATAGAAAGTGTTTTGATAGATTCTTTAATATAATGTAAAAACTTATCAGCACCTTTTAAATTTTTTATTCTAATACGCTCTTTTTGTTGATTTTCTAAATCTTCACTTGTTATATAAGACATATTTTATCTAATTTTTGACAAATATACAAATAAAAAAGATACAAAAACTAATTTGTATCTTTTTTATTTGATTTTTTCATTTTATCTATAGATTTGAACATATCTTCTATTGATTTATCATCATAACCATCATTATAAAGTCTTCTAATTAAAAAGTGTTCAAACATTAATAAATTATAATTCTTATTCTTTATTTTCTTCACATAATAATATGAAACAATAACTTCAAATTTAGACATTATGAATTTTATCTTAAATTGATGATATGGCAACTTTAGAAAATCATAAATACAAACATATGTGTTATATCTAGAATATAAAAATATGTGTGCGTTATTTAATAATAGATATGATATAAATGTTATTAAAATTAATTGAATACTTTTTAAATCCATTCGAAATCTATTTTTTCAAAACTTTCATTTAATTCAGCATTATGTGAATGTTTCATTTTATTTAATATTTCTATCATTTTACCACACGGAACATTTGTTTTATATATTTTAACCATAGTATTAGGGTCTTTCATCATTAGTGATAATACACCATGTGTACCATCAGCTATACCATAATCTTTAGACACAAAAAAACTTCTTTTAGATGCTTTTTTCTTTCCAATCATATTTTTCACCTTCTCCATATTAACCTCACCTTGAATTGGTTTGAGTTTTGAAACAGGAACTGTCATTTCTTTTATTTTATACTTTCTAGCAAAGTGCATTAGAAAGCTAGAAAAATTTTCTTTTGGTAATTGTGGCATTCTATTACGTTTAATACCTTTTCCTCTTTTCAACCACCCATCAACATCGAAAGAATCTAAACTTTCGTTTATTAATGCGTTTTCTAAATATTCTTTTATTTCCATTTTAATTGATTTTATTTATGTATTTCTACTAATGCTATTGCATCAATTATATCATCAAGTTTACATGATTTTAATTTTCGAACCAATAAAGGTAATTTAGCACCTTGTGAAATTTTTTCATTATATGTACTTTCCATTTCGGTCTTTTTAGCCCTACCGCTACCTGTCCATTCTTTTTTAAGTGATGTTGGTGCATAACCTTTAAAATTAACCAAAGGAAAAGTTGATAACAACTTTCTTCTAATAAGTGCATTTATAATTGGAATTTCTAACGCTGCCTGTCCTTTAGATTGTAAAGATGGTTTTTCATAAAATATGAATGTTTCCGTTGGTAAAATCTTATAATCAAACATGAAGTTTTCTATAGTGGATAATACCATATTTGATAAATTTTCATATGATATTAGTTTAACCATTTCAGAATCATCTTTTGGAAAATCTTTTGGCATCTTTCTATCATACTTTTTATACTCAACACCATCACACTTCATTTTATCTGACAAATTTTTATCAACAAATATAAATAACTTCTTAAATCCATTATAATCTAAGCATAATCCTGTTGATGTTATTGAAATATCTAATCCAATAAATAATTTTTTAGCCATATAAGTTTGTATTTGTATTAGTTTTTATTTTATCTTTAATCATATTAAAGAATGTGTTTATATATCTCATCAACATTATATTTCCCTTATATCTAGAATCAAATCTATCGGGTCTATGTTTTGGACAATACATCGATTTTCCATCAAATTTATTTATATTAACTCGTATATCTGTGTGACATTCAAAACAACGCCAATCAACAATACCGTTATCAATTTTATAATATTCAACATTTAAATTTTTGTGTGACCATGATGCTATACGTTTTATGGAATCTTTTCTTATTTCACCCAAGTCCATTAACCTAGGATTGTAATAAACTCGACTAGGTTTAGATTTAGTGTTTACAGCATCATTTACAGCATCATTTACACCCTCATTTACACCCTCATTTACACCCTCATTTACACCCTCATTTACACCATCACTTAATCCATCCTTTTTTATCACCATACTCTTTAATTTTTATTTTAAAATCACGAACACTAGTAAAATTTGTTTTAACACTTTCTAATAAAATATTCTCACTATCAACAATTTTGTAATTAAATTTGTTATTCTCTTTTATTAATTGAAGTTTTTTACTTTCACTAATTACTGTTATATCCGAGTTTATACCATTATAATTACAGTAAAAAATTACTATTTCATTTTCGAAAACATTTGAAACCAACTCACTAATATATGATGATGTTTTCTCATCTATATTCATACCAATTTGGATATCGGATGTTGCTGGGTGTGAAACTTTTTCAATTTTAAAATATTCTAGTATTCCTTTCATTAAAACTTTACATTTTATAAGTGTTCAAAAGTATATAACAAATAAAAATGATATTATTGTTAAATATTTTAAAAACACCATTAGATATATAATATTTATAGATTCACAACAATATATAAAGAAAGCATTAGTTAAAAAATATGGCAGTTCAAGAATCATTTAATACAGGTAAATCCATTAGCGGTAATATCGAATACTTATTCAATCAAAAGGATAAGGATTTTACCATATCTGATGTTTATGCTGCGGTTACTAGCGGTGGTGATACGTTATACAAAAGAGCTGCACAATCTGATAAAAAACTTGATTTAATTCTATCAGCTATAACAATGTCTAATAGTCACTTAGCTACCATAGAAGCAGGATTATTGTTTGGGAATGGTGGGTCATTTGACCAAGCAGCACTTTTAAATGTAGAATTAACAGCTACAGGTGATGCTAAAGATTTTATGCACTCATTGACTGAATTGGCGAAATTAGATGATATTCAATTATTATCTGTAGCAAATGGGTTAGATAATATATCAGATTCGTTGGATAAAATTCTTAAAAAAGATTATTCCAATATTGACCCAATTCTAGCATCATTAACAGCTTTAACACAAGGTTTAGCTAAATTTACATCAAGTTTACCATCATTCAAAACATTTGGTGGTATTGCTGCGGGTATAGCACTAATGGGTCTTTCAATATCGGCATTTATATCTGTTGTATCATTTGATGAAATTCTAAAACTAGGGTTAATATTTGGTGGTATTGCATTAACAAGTAAATTACTTGAAGGTGTTAGACATGACTTAATAAGCGCATCTTTCGGTATAGCGACCATGGGTCTTTCTATATGGGCTTTCAATAAACTTATTGATGTACCAACATTATTAAACTTTAGTGCATCACTTTTAACTTTAGGAGCAGCTGTTTGGGCTTTTGATAAAGCTGTTAATGATGCTAAAGATTTTATGCACTCATTGACTGAATTGGCGAAATTAGATGATATTCAATTATTATCTGTAGCAAATGGGTTAGATAATATATCAGATTCGTTGGATAAAATTCTTAAAAAAGATTATTCCAATATTGACCCAATTCTAGCATCATTAACAGCTTTAACACAAGGTTTAGCTAAATTTACATCAAGTTTACCATCATTCAAAACATTTGGTGGTATTGCTGCGGGTATAGCACTAATGGGTCTTTCAATATCGGCATTTATATCTGTTGTATCATTTGATGAAATTCTAAAACTAGGGTTAATATTTGGTGGTATTGCATTAACAAGTAAATTACTTGAAGGTGTTAGACATGACTTAATAAGCGCATCTTTCGGTATAGCGACCATGGGTCTTTCTATATGGGCTTTCAATAAACTTATTGATGTACCAACATTATTAAACTTTAGTGCATCACTTTTAACTTTAGGAGCAGCTGTTTGGGCTTTTGATAAAGGTTTTTCTTTAAGTTCAGCTAATGTGGGTGAAAGTTTAGCATCATTAGCTCTAGGTGTAGGTGTTTTAGGTGTTAGTCTTATCCCATATAAGATGGTGGAATGGGAATCAATAGGGAAAGCTTCTGTAGCTTTAGGTGGAATCGCTCTAGCATCATTAGTTTTAAATAAAGCTAAATATGATGCTAAAGATGCTTTGAAATTATCAGCAATATCTTTAGCAACAGGTGTTTTGGGTGTTTCTTTAATGGCTTTTAATAGTGTATCAAAAGATGATGTTGGTGTTGCTTTACTTGCTTTAGCGGGTATAACAGGTATTGGTTTTTTAGTAGGTAAATTAAAAGGAAATATATTAACAGGAGCATTAGCTTTAGGTGGTATAGGTATTGCTATGAGTGTTATCGCATATGGTATTGACCAAATACGACAATTAGATATGACTTTAAATGATGCTGTTGTTGTTGCGAGTACTATAGGTTTAACAGCTGCTGCTATGGCAGGATTAGGTGCTATTGCGCCACTAATAGGTCTAGGAGCTTTGGCAGCTTTAGGAATGGGTGTAGGTTTAGCCACACTTTCATATGGATTAAATAGAGTTTCAGAAACCAATTTAACAGAGGCTAAAGCTGAACAATTTTCTAATAGTTTGATGTTAGTTAAGGGTGTTTTAACTAGCTTAGGTGAGACAGGTGGTTTTATATCATTAGCAAAAGGTATGGCTCAATCTGCTTTGATTGCGGGTGCAACAATTCCATTAGTTTTGGCAACAAATATGGTTTCTAAGGTTAAAATTCCTAATGATAAAACTTTAGAAGGGTTTGATAAAACTATTATAAAGCTTAAAGATGTGTTCACACAATTTGGATTTATGGATTTGGCTGAACTAGCTGCTGTCACACCTGATATGTTATTAATGGCTACAACAACGGTGGCGTTGGGTGGTGCAATTAACTTATTCACAAAATTGTCAACTAGTGAAACTGCTGCTGATGATGCTGTATCTACATTAGATACATTTTTAGTAGGAATTCATTCAACATTTGCAAAACATGATGATGCGAGTTTTGATATACTTAAAAAAGGTATTGACTCCACAATGGGTATAGGTACATTACTTAAAAATCTTTCCACAGGTGTTAGTGCGGTTAGTGTACACATGAAGAAAAATACGGATTTCAAATCAATAGGTGAAAGTGTTGGTGAAATGCTACATGCATTAACTTCACCACTAGAAGCTATAGGTGGTAAGAGTGATGAAATTATGATTGGTGGATTTTCTATAACAAATCCATTTTCTAATAAAGTTGAAAAGGGTATAGATGCATTAAAAAATATTGGTAGTGTATTCACACCTCTATCTGATATACTTAATGTATTCGCTAAGGATGATAAAAAGACATTAGTTAGTGATTTTAAAACTAATATAAAAGGTATTCTAGGAACACTTTCAGAAGTATTTCTAGAATATAAAGACATGGACTCTAATGATGGTATGCAATTTATGTTTAAAGCTACAGATAATGCATCATCATTTGTTAGAACTATTTCGGAATCAAAGTATGAACATGCCTCTAAAGGATTAAGTTCAATTTCAAAGTCAACGAAACTGATGCAAACTTCCATAAATGATATGGATTTGACAAAGCTTTCAAAACTTAATGACTTATTTCATAATATGAATATGCTTCAAGATGGTGATGGTATGGAAGAGTTGATAAAAGCTTTGAGTGAATTTGTTGAGGTTATTATGAAACAAGGTTCTGAAAGTAAAACAGAGAATAATAAAACTGTAGTAGTTAACAAAGAAGAAAATAATGTAGTTAATAAGGGTGAAAAATCAAAAGGTGATACTGAAAATCCTATAGCTGAAATTTTAGCACAGGGTAATGGTGATATCGTACAAAGTATTATCGAATTAACACAGTATCTAAAAAGTGGTGACCTTTCTGTTACAGCAAATATTGAACAAGAATTTTAAAATCATAAATATAATGGAAGTAATAATAAAATATTCACCAATAATATTAATAGGTATATATCTGATTACCATATTAATAACGTTAATAAAAAGTAATCAGATACGTGGTAAAGTTGTTGAAGCTCATAGAGAGGATTCACCATATAGTTGGACTAGAATGATGGGAACATTTTTGGTGGTTTCAGCTGTGATAATAGCATTTGTTCAATTATTAATGGGTGAAGAAATGAATATAACTTTAATTTCGGCAATGTTAACTATAGCATTTGGTGGTAAAATTATACAAAAGAAAAATGAAAATGGTGAAAGTGTATTCACCTTTGATAGAAACAAAAAAGATAGTAAAGATGACAACAAATAATAAAACATTATTAAAGGAATTTTTTAAATTTTTATTTTATGTATTTTTAACACTATTTATTTATTTTCAATTTTTTAATAAGGGTAGTAAATCTAGAATTATTGAATATGAAAATAAAATAGATATAATAACAAATACTATAGATTCATTAAAATCTCAAATTAATAAAAAAAATGACAGTATAAAAATACTAGATTTGAAGTTAAATGATATTAATGATAAAATAAAAGATAATAAAAACACATCAAATCGAATTAAAAATAAAAAAGATGAAAAAATTAAGAAAATCATTAATAATGATGTTGACTATTCTTTCGATATCATTAATAAGCACTACGACAGTATCAGCACAAACAATTAAAAAAGTTTCCCAAAATCAATTTATAATTGATTCTCTAGGTGTCAAAGATTATGCTTTACAGATTACTAAAAGTAAATATTTAGATAGTTTGGTAAATTCATATAAAGTTTCTAATATGTTTAAAGATTCTAAAATATTCATTTTAAATCATAAAATCGAAAAACTAGAAGGTAAAGAGAAAAATTATATTGATATAATTAAAAAACATGAGGATAAAGATATACTAGAAAATAAGTTAGCCAAAGAAAAGGTTATGATTATAAAAAGACAGCGAAATACTGCATACGTGGTAACAGCAACAACTTTAATTATAGCAACTCTTTTATTAGTTAATTAAAACAAAAATTTCACACTAAATTGGTGTGAAATTTTTGTTTTAAGAGACTTAAATTTTATTTTGGTATGTTGTGTTATAAAATATATTTAAGTCTCTTAAAAGTTAGTATTTAACCCTTAAAATGTAAATTACTGTATTAATATACTTATCAATAAAAAAAATCGCACTAATTTAGTGCGATTTTTTAACCTTTCTGTTTTAAAATTTTATTGTTGAGGTGAAACGTCCTGTACAATAATTTGTAAGTTATTAAGTGGTGAGCGACCATCGATAGCAAGATTAACTTGATACTCTGTCATTAAACTATTTAACTTTTCAGTAAATTCTTCAATTCTTTTTTCAGAATTTCTCTTCGCTTCTACTAAAGCTAACTCATCAGCTGTTAAGACTTCTTTCTTTTTAGTCGGTGTTTTTGCACTTTCTTTCATACTTAAATATTTATTAATTTATAAATTCTATGCAAAGATACACTTTTATTTTAAAACACCAAAAAAAAATTATTTTTTTATACCCAAGTTGTCTCAATGGCACTCCTAGTCCAAACATTATCATCCACACATTCATATCTAAATGTTCCGATTATTCTAACCTCACCTTTAACACCACTATCGGTGGGTGATGGTGCATTCACAGAATCACTCAGTAATAACAAGTCACCGTTTATACTTTTTGGTAAGCCAATATTTTTTAAAGTATCAGAAACCTTTTGAAAGTTATTAAAATCACTATCTGTTGTTACTAATATATCTCCTATTTTTTGAAAATCATCAAATGCAACATGTGTAGTTATTACTTTATTCTTTATACCACTAATATCACCATCTAAGTTTGGATGTAAATCTGTTCCACCACTTATATCATTACCTATTATAAAAATCTGCAAATTATTATAATCAGCATTAGTTGAAAAATGAATAAAATTAGATTTATCACTACCATCAATTTTCCCTCTTTTCCACCCAACTATGATAGATTCGTCATTATGTGTAAATGTAACATTTATATTACCACTATCTAAAGAGTGTTCTAATTCAAACATAATACCATCAACAGTATTTATATTAGTGTCAAATACTCTTACAGACGATTCTGACATTAACGGCTTTAAATCGTTATTAGTTACGCCATCTTTAAAGAAATACCATTTTTTTAAATTATTAACATACACCATCTGACCTTCATATCTAACTTCTAACGGTATTTGTAGCGTTAGAGTAGCCAAAGAACCTATAATATCATATTTATCTAACGGTTCTGCTGTTGTTCTTTCAAATGATACTGCCTGTTCAACAGTTTTATTATTATCAAATCCTGCCATTATTTACTTATTTTAGTTGAGAAGTTTGGTACTAAACCAAGCTGAACCCATATTTTAAATTTATAAACTTGTGAAAGTTCTAATTTTTGAGTCTTACCAAACCCATCATTAATAGTTATATCAGATGAATTTGTTTCAAATATTTTAAACGGTTTACCAAGTTCAACCTTTTTAATAAACCCTACAGTAGATACTATTCTAACTAGTTGGTCTGTAGGTGTACTTACATCATTGATGGAAAATTTGTTTGATGCTATAGGCGTGTTTAAGGTGTCATTCCAAGAATCTAATAATAAACCATCATTATCTATTTCAATTTTATTATCAACACTATGCCAAGACACATCAAAAACACCTGTAAAGTACTTTTCAAATACTTCAACCTTTATAACTTTAGGTCTTTTATATTTTATGTTTGTTTTCATGTGGTATACTGTATAATCGATACCCGAACCAACACCCCAAGGTTTAACACCTTCTATTAATGATTTTTTAAACCCATCAGTTATATCGGTTTCATTCATGGTAACCCTTACATCAGCATATTTAAAAGGTATTGCAAAATTTATTGATGATTTTTTATTATTACCGACTTCTATATAAAAAGTATTTTTAAAATTTCTAATACCATCCATAAAATCCATTATTGTTAATGGTGTTTTAATTGTCGCATCCTCTTCATTATAATCAACACTTGTTAGAATTGGGTTTAATGTTTCCAATTCTATGGAACTAGAAATAGAACCCGCAATAAACTTTCCATTATTATCATCATTAAAGTGTGAATCTTTCTTCTGAATAGCTTCATCATAATTCACAACAACACTCCAATTATTTAAACCACTATTTGTAATATAGTCCTGTATTGTAAATATATTGCTTGGTTGAGTTACTGGTGTGTTAATACCGTCACCACTAAATGTATATGAAATTATTGAACTTGAATCATTTTGTTCAACAATACACTCTAAAACAATATCAGTTTTAAATTGAGATTGTAAAACAATATCCTCTTTATTTTTTATAGATAATATGGATGTTGGTATATCATAGTTAGGCGATTTCAAAGGAAATAGTGCTAAATCTAAAATTTCTTGTGTAGTCTTACCACTAACATCTGAGGATGGTGTATTAGCATCTATACCACCAAACTTTTCGACAACATTTATGTTTTGATTTTCAGAAAGTGTTGTGATAAATTTATTTTTATCATTAACATACTTTCTATTAATAGCATCTTCATCATGCTCTTCATTACTCGGAACATCGGGTATTCTAGAATTCTTTATTTTATTTTTCTTGAAATCCTTATCAATATGTACAAATTTTTCTGCCATTCCTATTGTATTATAAATTCACCACTTATAGACTGATTTGAATCAATCTTAAATTGAGTTGGTGTAACTTTTGTTATTAGTACTTCTATTTCAACACCATCACTATTAAAAACTGATAGAGTCGCTGTTGGTATTGTGTGGTTTATATTAAGTGTTTGTATATTACTAAATGTTGCTGTCATCTTTTTAGACGAACCAACTTGTACCCATTTATTTGGGTCTGTTATTGGTGTTTCACCTGCTGATGTTGGCACAATGCAAATAAACATATTAACACCAATAGATGCTGTTTCACCTAAAACATAAGGTTTTGATGGAACAAATGGTAAAAAAGTTCCATTTCCACTTATATTTAGTTTTTCCCAATGTGATGTATTATCTCCTAGAGCACCATCCTTTAAATAATAGAAAGATTTAACATCTTTCACAAATATTACCATATTTGGAACATTATAATCTGTATCTGCTAATGTTGCATCCAAAAGTGTGTCTACATGATATTTTGTATCAAATGGTTTATTATATTTTGAAACTATATTACTAAATGCTGTCATTATAAATTGTTTTATTATATTATTTATTGTTTAAAACAAAAACCCGATGCTAATTCACATCGGGTTTTTGTTAGATACATATTAATTGGGCGTACACACTCGCACCATCCTTTCTATTAAGTTATATGTGTATTATTTATTTTCTTTTCTGACTTTATTTTCCCACTTTTTAGATACATTTTCAAGAGCCTTTTCATATTCTTTAAATGTACCTTCTACGGTTACAGTATCCTTTGTTGTCGAAATTTTAAAATCATTATAAAGTTTTTTCAATGGTTTTAAATCATTTTTAATCTTTTTAGTATCGAATCCATATTCATTACTCAAATCATTCGACCAAACAACTATTAATAAAATAACAGCACTATCATCAATATCCCCAAAAACAATATCTTTAATTTCATCATCTAAATTTTTCAAAATACTTTTTGATTCAGTTGATGCCACATTTTGGAAATCAGAAAACACTTTATTCGTATCATTTACATAATCTACCGAGTAATCATGTAATTTGTCGGCAGCATTAACAAGTGGTAAAAGTAATTTCTTAGCTTTATCATTATTTTTAAATAAAACTTTTAAAAAGTGTTTAGGGTACTTATTGGCTTCAATAATACTCATTGAATCATAAAGCTTTTTATATTCTTTTTTTTAAACCACTTTTATCTAAGAAATGTTTCAATATTCTTACAATCTCGTGTCTTATTTGCTTAGGTTCTAAATCAACTAAATCATTAATTGTTAAACTTGCAGATTCGTTTATAGATTCTTCTAAACCTATTGATTCTAAAACTCTTGTATTACTTATTGACTTTAAGTGTTCGGTAATATGTAATGTTATATCTTTCATTATTTATTTTCTTTAAACTTTTCCATTAATATCTCTTTTAATTGTAGTCCTAAAGGACTTTTATTAATATTTTCATTATAATATTCTAAACAATGATTGTAAGGCATTAATAAAACCTTTTTTTCATCAAAATTCATTTCACTAACCACATTTTTAGCCTCTGTAAGCGTATTTTTAACAACATGTGGTATATGTGTTCCCAAATCATTTTCAATTAAAACAACGTGCTTTAAACGCTCTGTGTGAGATTCCATAATACCATTCCAAATATCAACATCCATACCTCTAAGATACATGAAAAAATTTCTTTTCATAACATCGGTTACAATTTCCATTTCATCTATATAAAATTTTGCAACTATAACTTTTTCTTTTTTAAGATGCAACATTTCATAATCTCCAACCTCATCTTTAAGATTTCTTGTATATACTATATTTGGGTGTTTTTTTGCTCTCTTAACAAAATCGTTCCAATCCGCTCTAAATATATCGTAAGTGAAATTTAAAATTTCTTTAATTCTATTCATTATAATTTTATTTTTGTAAAGTCAATTCTTTGAACTTTTATTCCATTCTTTTTACCCAACGCTTTTAATCTCTGAATTATCTTAGATTTAGCTCTTTCCTTTAATGCTTTTATTTCGGGGTCTTTATTACCTAACGACATTAATTGAGCTTTCTCATCCCTAGACCTCTTAGCTGCACCCGTTAACCTCTTAGGTCTAGCACCTTCATTCACACCCGTTGAATAAACTTTTGAAATACCTTTAAAAAGCATACTTAAAAGTTCTTCATCTTTAAGTTTACTCACTTCATAAAAAGATTTATAACCTGTCAATCTAACCAAGTCTATAAGAGTGGTAAAATAAAGTCTATCAGATTTATATTCTTTTTTAAGAATCTTTTCCAAATCATCAACACTATCAACACCTTTTTTGAATGAATTGTGTAGATTTTTAAATGCTTTTTTCATAACATTTTCAAATTCATCAAACCATTCCTCGTCAATAACATCATCACTTTCAACACCATTCTCTTCAAAATCTTCTGAAAACGTCTCTTTGATACTTTCCACCAATAGTGATATTTCGTTTTCATTAAATGTTTTCACCAATTCATCTTTTATTCTAGTTGGTAAATTTTCAGAAAGTGTAATATCTTCTGCTATTAAAATAGACTGTTCTATAGAGAAAATATTTTTCAAATTTAACTTTTCGAAAACTTTCTCAAATTTATAATATTTTTTTAAACTCATTATGTTGGTTTTTTAAATTTAGATAATTTAGATTCTTCACGTCTCATAGTTGTTAGTAAATAACTTATAACATTCTGTAAAGAACCTTCAACTTCACGTGATTTAAAGTGTAATATATACTTATCTTTTTCATTTGATGATTCAATGAGATATGGTAATCGAATAGTTATATTAGTGTTTGTTAATAATAAAGTAATAGAAGCCAATTTCCCACCAAAAACAAAAACCTCATATTGTATAAATCTAGCGTGTAGTCTAGATTTTAACTCTGAGAATATCTTTGTGCTAAAATCATCCCTTTCTATTCTATCTTTAGACATTACCCGAAAATATTTAATTTAAAATCATCCTCATCATCATAAGATAATTCATATTTAGTATCAAATATTTCATCAGCAATTTCCATAGCTTTATCCTCATTTTTGGCATAAACACTATTATTTTTTACCTTGAAATCTTTATCCTTTTCAAAGCCTAACTCTTTTAAAACTTTAATAATTGACTTATCATCTAACTCTTTTAATTTAGCCTCATCAATTCTAAACTCTTCTTTTATATAAAATTCAATTCCTTTCATTATCTAATGTTATAATTTGTTATTATATTTATAGTTTAAAGTAAAAAGGTAATGTTTAAACATTACCTTTTTCTATTACCTCTAAATTTCGGTAAAGACCACTTTCTTTTCGAATTCTGTCTTTGCTGCTCTTCGTGAGCTTTCTTTTTAGCTTTTAATTCATCTTGAACAGATTCAAAATATTTTCTAAAAACAAAATAAGGCATTTTCTGAATCTCGGATGGTTGCAATCCTCTATGTCTATTTAGTTCTATTTCAGCATTATAATAAGAATCCGTCGTTTTCAGCTTTACTAACGACAATAGCTTTGAACCCGTCGGGAAACCGCATTTGGACATCCTCCACATGTCCACACTTGTTACATACTGTACTAACAGATTGTTTAGCTTCAAGTGATACTTTTTCTTCTAATAATGCTAAATCAGCTATTTCATATTTACTAAGACCTTTAAACCTATCATAAACTTCACCTAAGTCCTTACAACCACCTATGAATTGTCTCATAAATGGAAATAATTTGACTAAAACTTTTAATTCAGTCTCATCAATATTTTCACGCTCATTAATCATGAAATCGAAAAGTTCAGAATTTTCTTTAAGTGTTACAGGTGAGTATATATAAGTCTTTTCCATGCCCTCAGAAGACATCATCTTAATTTCAAACATTCCACTAGTTTCGTCGAAATATTTTGAAATTAAATCTTCACTAAACACTAAATTTTGTGGTATAACCTTTACTTTCTGTTCGGTCTTACATTTCTTATTACTACACTTATGTTCGAAAGATAAATCAGTTCTCATATCAGAATAAACCCTAATAAGTAATATAACTGCAAACCTATCTAAGTTGAATAAAAATTTGTCAGTTGGTATAGGATTACCATTAACATAACATTTAACACAACTTTTAAGTATGTATTGAAAAGCTCTATCAACCTCTAAAGGATTATTTTCATTTATTGATGTGAAGTGTATAACTTCTTTTGTCGAAAAAGGTTTCACTTTTATTTCTGTACCTTTTGGGTAATATTTACCATTATACGATAATAAACTTAGATTAAGTAAGTGCCAACCATTTATTAAGTCTGATTTTAAAACATCTTTAGAATTTTCCTTACTTACTTCATCTAAAGCGTTATTATAATTATTTTTCTCCATCTTATAAAATTAATATTATTTCTTGTATTATTTATTGTTCATTAATATATAACAAAAAAAGTGGAAAATAAAATTTTATTTTCCACTTTTAATTTATAATTCAGATTCTGTATAGTAGTCTGCCACAACAGTAAATACTAATTGTATAGGTTCATGGTTTGTGATATCATAATCATCAATACCTGTTATATCACCTTTAATCCAACAATTATGTAAAGTTTTAGATGAAATAACCTCTTGTTTTTTTGAAAATCTTTCCAAAATAATTTGACCCATATACTCAGAAGCAATACCATATTCACCCGTTGCAGGGTTAAATGATTTTCTTTTCCACTCTTTAATCTTCTTAAAAATGTAGTTTTGATTTGCTTTATTTAAGTTCAAAGACATAGTAACTTCAATCTCTTGGGTATTATCCACATCAGTTGAAGCATAATTTCTACGTGCTGAATAGGTTTGTTGCTGAACATTTTCAGCACCAATTTCACGCAACCCTGTAACAGAAATTACATGTTCTGTTAAAAGTGGCTCGGGTGTAATACCATTAGGTAATACAAAAGTTGTTCTAAAAAGTGCGTTTATTACAGGCTCATAGTGTTCACGTCCTGCTTCACTATTCTCAATATGTGCTAACATAGTTTATTTATATTTTATTTATTAATTATTAGGTTTGTACATCATCAACAAAATCTTTCGATATGATAATAAATTGTTTCATTAAATTTTTTATTTGACCATCATTTGAATACCCGTTTAAAAAATCACCATTATTAAATTTCTTAAACGTTTTGAAGAATATCTTCCATTCATCAGTTCTTCTAATAATGGTAGATAGTTTCTTACCCATCATATGAGACTCATCAAAAATTTGAAAAACCTCATCACTCAAAGTGTAATCGTATTCGTATTTCGGTATTAGATAAATCATTGTTATAGCTTTTTCACTTATATCAAACAATCTATCAGTTTCTTCTTTAATTGCTCTAGAATTTGGTGTTGATTTATTAAATTCGTGCCAATTTTTCTCTATTGTATTAAAGAAGTCAGCATATTTACATAATAAAACAAAACTATCTATAGTCTCATCTATCAAAACAGATTCATTCAACCCCTGTTGAATGAAAATATCTACTAATGATTTCATATAATGTTTTTATATGGGGAATCTTTCAATTCCCCATTAAGTTTATAAAATTGTACTAGTTACTTCCTCAGTCGTTCTATTAACAATTAGTCTATGTGCAACCTTTTCGTTAATATAGTTAGGAACGAAAACAGTATCCATAACACCTAATCCTTCTGAGATAACCTCTTGTGTATTATTCTTATCATCAACCTTATTTTCATAATATTGAATAGCACCCTGTGCTAATATTGGTCGCATAACATTGTCCATTCTAGTCTTAGCAATAAGTCTATTTTGAGCTGTATTATACTTTCCAATTAAGAATAAAGCAATAGGTTTCATTTGTTCATGAATTAATGTAATCAGTTCATTAACGTGTGCAAACTTTAATGCAGTATTAACTTTTGCAGCAGTTCTATTACCCATAATAATATTACCCGCAGATTTTTTAAATACTATAGGATTAATACCACTCTTCTCTAACCATTTTCTATCATCATCTGTAAAGTCATACTCTAATGATTTTATATTATTACCAATGACAACCCCATTATCTGCACCAAAAACAGCATCATAAGGTCTTCCACTTGAAGATTTACGAATAAAGTTATTCGAAATAAATGGTGCAGGTGGCATTATTATTTCATTCCCGTTATCATCAACATTAAACCATGGTGCATAATAATAACCGTGATTTGAACCTTTTGTTGCTAAACTGAAAGTTTGAGTATATGGTAATGAAGTATTTCCACCTCTATAAATATATTCAGAATCAAATTTACCATCAGTAGTTGCTTTGAAATATGGATTAGTCGAGTTTCTAAGCTCATCAATAGATGGAGCGTTTAGTATAGCAGCACCAACATTTCTATCTTTAATAACTGACGTGAATTGACCTTTCAAGTTATTCTCAATATAAGATTTGAAACTATCAACCAAGTATCTGAAATCAACTCTTTCACGGTCAATAATAGCATTCTTTAAATCTGAACTCAAAACATTTAAAACCTCACCCTGTCTAGATGCTGTGTTATTTACAAATTGTTCTTTCCTTTGTTTATACGCTTTAAGAGCAAATGGTTTATATGATTTGACTAATTCGTCAATTTCGATTTGTCTATAAACTAAAGATGATGTATTTCTGTATAATTTTAATTCACTAGAGTTATCTAATGTAATAGTCATTTCATCTAATTCAGTAGAATTTGTTACTTGTGCATCTTCACCAATATTTAATGGCTTATCAAAACTAGCTAAATAAACATTTTTTACAGTTCCATATAACGCTAATGTAGCATCAATTTGTACTTGTGTTTGTGTTGGTTTTGGAATAGCAACACCACTTTCAGCTAAAGGTGCTGATAATGGTCTAAAAGGAGAAACAGTCTCGTACTCTACTAATGAACCACCCTGTGCGTGAGCAGGTGGATAAATAAACTTACCACTAGCATCAACAGGGAAAACATCACCACTTGCTTGTAAAGGAATTAATTTAGAATGTAATCCAATTAAAATTTTAGTAGTTCCCTTAAACTCTAATTTATTTAAAGTCGATAAGTTAGAATCTGTTGACACATATTTATCACCAATATTTATTGGTTGTATATCCATCAAATACATTTTAGCTTTATTTTCAACATCATAAGTGAAATCAGAACCACTCATTCCGTGTTTACCAACAAACCAACCATTTTTGATTTGTAATGCAGTAATATCATCAGATAAATTAATATCTTCTTCTCTAATATCGTTATAATCTACTTCTTTATATTTTGTAGTAACTAAACCATCATATGACATGTTGTTTGTAACCTGTCCATCATAAGATGCAATATCAATTTCACTTGCTGCATTTGTAGACCATAAATTATGACCAACAAAGTCAATTGGTAATACTTGTTTACCACCATTTGAAGCATAAACAACATTATCATTTACATCAACAGTCGGTGTCCATCTTGAAGCACTATCAATAATTTTTTCATTAACACCTGTCATTAAACCAACAGTTGCGAAATCAGAATTTATTAAATTTACTATTGAAAGAGATTTACGTGCAACATCTGTCAAATCCGATATTAATGAACCTGTATATTTTTTAACAAATCCAGCCTCTCTTATACTCGAAAGTTGATTCAGAGCATCAGTTGATTCACTTAAATTACCTGTAGTAGCTCTAACAACTCCATTTTCGTTAAACAAGTGACCATAGTTAGGATTAGATTGATTGTTTTCCAATACACTAAAATCATTATCAAAAACGAATACATCTATAAAAGTGTCAGAAATTTTATCAGAACCATATAAGTATGGTGGAACTTCATTGTTTAAAACTTGTGAATAATATTCTGAAATAGTTCCATCAACATTAGCATCAAAAGCTTTTCTAACAAATATTGTTTTCTTTGAAGAACCAACATTAGCGAAACTTAAAAGTGCTTCAACTTGTGCGTTATCAACGATTGCCTTTTTATCAACTTTCCAAAACCTTTCTGTATCAAATAAGCTTCTATAAGGTACAGTTTTTAAAGGTTGATTGTTTTTATCCGTTCTTGCACTTAATTCAATCTTTCCTGTTAAATCTAAACTATCATCAAAAGAACGCAAGTTAATCGCAGCGATAGGAATACCACTCGATAACATTTCAAATGCAGAACGATGAAAGAAAGCTCCATCACGTTCTAATGTTCTATCAATATCCCCATACATTTGTTTGAATGATGAGTATTGGTCATGGTATGTAAGTGCGTTTACAATACCCTTTCTAGATTGACCGATAAGAATCCTTAGTCCACTTGCGCTAACAACTTCGGGTACAATACTTCTATCATAGTAAAGAAAATATTCTCCCGCAGGTTTATTAGCCACAATATTTTGTAAGTCTGTGTGTAATGCCATTATTATTTATTTATTTATTTATTATTAAAATGATTTTAAATCTATTTTTATACACCTTAAAATGTGCATATTGTTAATTAAATTATATATAGTTTCATTATAAAATTACTCCATTTTCATACTAGTCATATACCTACTTTCATTGTCAGAAATGTCCACCAAGTAACGTATTCTATCACCACTTAACCCCTTGGTTAATAAATATTCTTCAATTAATTCCTGTAAATTCATAGGGTTCATCGCAACTAACCAAGATAAATGTAACAAAGGTGTTACCAAGTCATCATGTCCAACTTCTGCTTGAAAATTACCTTTATCATCTTTTTGAAAGTTTTCAATTTGTTCAATAGTTTTACTATCATATATTCTAAATAACCCTTTTTCCATACCTTTCTTAAAAGCTTTTACTGATAGTGGCTTTATGGCACGATTGGTTAATAAACCTATACTCATTCTAGTTGAATCAGCACTACGTCTGAATTTAAAAAATGTCTCGGGATACAATTCTCTATCAAAATCTTCATCACCTATATTTAAAATTTGAAGTCTATGAAATTCGCCATACTTGTTTGCTTCAAATAGATATCTTGTATTTTCTTGGTTCAAGACCTTTGTATGTAAATCACAAGCGAAATGTGAAAAAGAACCCAAACTATGTATATTCGATTCAAATACCATTTCTTGTCTAAAATAAATATAAGGTTTATCATCTATTAGTTTATGACATATCCTAAATGTATGATTTGTTGTATAATCCGAATCACCACCCAAACCTTCCGCTAAATCAGAAACATTTATATAAAATTGCTTTTTCAACGGTTCTTTAACATTATTCATATATGGTGAAACTCTTAAAGAACATTTTTTATTTTTTGGGTCAATGTAATTCTCTAAAAAGTTGTATTCAAACCTTTTTCTAGCATCTATAAAAACTTTTTTAGATTTATCCAATCTTTTCATAGTTGCAGGATTAAGAAGTTTATCCATACTCGCATCAAAAGATAATTCAAATTGGATTTTGAATTTCTCTAACGTAATTTCGGATATCATATTTCTAGCCCATGTTAAATCTCTATTTGGTATTTGCCACCAATACACTTTACTAGGAACAAATGTGGTTTGTCTTTTAACAGCCTTATTGTAAAGTTCATAAAATAAATCCTTACCATTAGGTGTTGATGTTATTATTAATATGGAATTTTTGACGGCTGCTAGTGTGGGTTGAGCCTGTGATAAAAATTCAGATTGCATTTCCTTATCACCATCAAAACAAAACGCAAATTCATCAATGTAAAGAATATAAACCGTTAGTCCATTTAAAGCATCCTTAGTACAAGGTCTAGCCAACATTACACACTTATTATCGAATGATATTGCTTTATCAGCCCACCCTATAACACCCGCTTGTAAAAAGAATGGTAGTAATTCATATATTTCCTTTATCTTTGTTAAAACTTCTTTTGAAGTATCCAACTTATTACCAAGTATTGCTGTAAGTTTATTATTCTTAAAAGTCATTTCCCAAAGAATATAAATACATGATGATGTTGTTTTTGCAGCTTGTCTAGACCATAACATTATATGTCGTCTACTTGGCTCTTCTAAAAAAGACCTTAACTGAGCATCTTGATAATCCCTAAGCTTTATTGAACCAACCTCACCATCATTTTTTAACTTACACCATTCCTCTGCAAAATAATGTAAATCCTGCATACATTCAAAGTAAATATCCATTTCCTTTGCTGATGGTTTAAAAACAACATTACCACCTCGTCTAGCAGGATTTTTTTCAAAGAACGGTGAATGGGTTTTCTTACCATTAGATATATTAAACTTAGCCTTTTCAACAGATTCTGTTGTCCAAACCATATCAACAGGTTGATTACTACCTTTTAATATTATTGTAGGGTCGAATCCTAACGGTTTTTCACGTTTATGTTGCTTTTTAGAGACTTTATTTTTTATTCTAGTGTTTGACATATATTATAAGTTAAAATACCTTAAAACAGCTTATTTTCATTTAATAAACTATTCTAAGGTATTTATACTTCTTAATCTACAACATCTTTAACCCAATCACTTTCATTATCGAAAATGACCCAATCATTTTCAACAGTATGAAATATTTTAGACATTTTAGTTAAAGTTAATAACGCTAGTTCCTCTAGCTTTTCCTCGAACTCCCAAAGTTCATTACCACTTAATGAAGCTAAAAGTTTGACTTGACTATAAGCCATATTATATTCATCACGCTTTATAATCTTTGTTTGTACAGAATCCTTTTTACTTATAACAACTAATTTTTTAACCATCTTTGTTGTTGGTTCAGAAACAATAACTTCACCACTTTCGGAAATTGTTGGCTCATTTTGTATAGTAACTTCATCGTCTACATAATTACATCTATCTGTTCTTATATAGTAGTATTTAGAATTGCCTATCTTGGTGGTTCTTTCTATTGTTCTCATAAGTAGACAATCATTTCCATCGAAATCTTTATCCACATGTTTATTTGTAATAATTCTTGATAATTTCATAATTTTTAATTTTTTAAAGAGTAGGGTTAAATCAACCCTACTCTTTGTTGTTTTATATTTCGTGAGTATATTTAGACTCTTTTGTAACCATTGCTCTTTCATCAGTATAATCAGCATTTGTTGCATTATGCTGTATTTTACCCGAATTAAGTATAATACTAGGGTTAGCATTTAACATATTCAAATCGCCATCATTAATTTGTAATAAATGTGTTGACGATACCATAGTAAATTTGTTGATACCTTTAAATTCAATCATTGGTTTAGTTAGAGGGTCATCTACAGTTAAACTACCCTGTACGACACCAATTTTAGCTGATTGAGTATCAAATGTTACATTTTCCACAATAATTGGTACAGGCACTACATCAACACTAAGACTTTGTGATACATGTGACCTTGTTCTTAATAACTGTCCAAAAACATCAGAAGATTTAACTTTAAAATCTTTTATATTAATTATACAAGTTTCAACATCTGTCGCAGGTAACTTAGTTTGGTCATAACCATCAACTAAATATCCAAAATGATTACTTTCAATATTACCTGTTAAGTTAAATTCCATACCATATAAAAGGGATGGGTGTAAAAATAACTTAAAAGGTGGACAGTTTATATTACCATTAATATCTACATTATATAATCCACTTCTAACACCATTAAACATTCTAAAGTCAGACGCATTAGGTGCATTTATATCACCAACTTTTAAATTAATAGTACCACCTCTATTTGGTTTAAAATTATTCGTTTTCATATCAGCTGCGGACAATCCCGTTGCATTAAACATTACTATATTTCCATTTGATGTTAATGCATCAATATGACCAATATTTATGTTAACATTACTAATACTTTCTAAAGTTGATGAGAAACCAAATAGATAAGACCAACTAGTATCTTTAATTATAGTTAATTTATTTATATTCAAATTAACTTTATTATATCCACTACATCCTAAAACTCCCGTAGCACCTATATTACCATTAAAAACATACTCACTAATATTTATGTCAATTTCTGATATCCTACTACTATGGTCTGTGTAATATAAAAATGAAAGTGGCGTAAAAAAAGTAGTATTTGTGCCTATCAAATCAAACTTTTTTAAATTCATTTTTACATTACCCTTAAACATAATCTTATTAGGAGCTAACATATTTAATGTGGTACTAGTCATATCTAAAACAGGATTATCTAATCTAATTTCAGAGTTTAATTCTAAAATATTTTCATCCCTTGATATTATAGAAATATCTTTAAAATGATACGTTGTACTAGTTGTTAAACTAAATGTTCCTGTACCAATTAAGTATATTTTAAACCCAACATCATCATATTTATTAGCTGATGATGCTATTTTATCAAATACATCAGAAATTGAATTAAAGTGTTTATCTAAACTACCAAATTCGGGTATGTGTGAAATTGAACCTAATTTAACAATAGCAAAATTACTATCTTTAGGTAAATCCTCAACATATTCAACAGTAACCAAATGTTTAGGGTCTATAATAGACGATTTTGGTGCATTCGATTTGAAGTTACCCTCACTAAACACCTCATCGGTTAAACTATTACCTAAAACAACTTGATTAGATTTTGTTGGTTGACTACCATAACCTAAAGATGTTGTATTATTAAATGTGTTTTGTGGTATTAATTCATGAGTTCCGACATTAGTACCAACTATACCATTGTATAAAATTTCAATTGTATCATTATCAATAATTTTAAAGGTATAGATATCATTATTCCCTAAAGCTATTGAACCTCCACTAACTAGAATATATTTTAAATTAACAATAGAGTTAATAGCTCCAAATCCGTGAGAAGTTATGTTAATTCTTTTATTTACAGAATCAATATCGGTATTTGTAAATCCTTTTTTATTTGTAACATTTTCATCAAATACACTATACGAGTTATGACCAAATCCACTATTATTTGAACCTTGGTTATATCTCAAAGAATTGTTACCAAAACCATTTGAATCAGACCCTATATTTCTTATCAATGATGAATGACCAAAACCATTGGATTCATCACCGTTATTATATCTTAAAGAATTATGACCAAACCCGTTAGAATATATACCATCATTTAATTCTAATGAATAATTACCGAAACCGTTAGAACTAGTTCCCTTATTTTTTTGAAGTGATATATATCCAAAACCATTAGAATTATTACCTGTATTAAACTGTAATACTGAATATCCAAAACCACTCGAATTAAACCCAGTATTTTGTAATAAACTTGCATGACCAAACCCACTTGCATTATTACCAGTGTTCGATGAAAGTGATAAATATCCAAAACCATTAGAATTATTTCCTGTATTACCCGATAACGCCGAATTACCAAAACCACTAGAAAAACCACCTGTGTTATTTTTTAGTGAGTGAAATCCAAAACCATTAGAATTGTTTCCTGTATTATTTTGTAAAGAAAAGTAACCGAAACCATTAGACCTAGAACCCGTATTATTATCTAAAGCAAAGTAACCAAAACCATTTGATTCATAACCTGTATTATTTCGTAGTGAGTAACTACCAAATGCACATGAACTATATCCTATATTATTCATCAAAGAATCTATACCAAATCCACTACCATTTGTTGTTGAAAATGATATTCCATTCCAATAGTGTGTTTGCTTTCTAAATAATGGTCTTCCATTATTATCTAATAAACTTATTTCATGTTTAGCCTTATCTGTTATTACCTCTTCTTTACCTAATTCTATTGTATGATTTCCTAAATTAACATCATTTGTTGCTCCTGTATATGGAACACCCGAATTAGCTTCATGATATTCTTTAGAAATTAAGTGTTTATCATCTGTAATATCAGCAATTTCAGCACCTGTTTTAAATACACCTTTAGAATATACTTCAACAATATTTTCGTTACCTAAAACAACTTGATTAGATTTTGTTGGTATACTATGGTCACCCAACACAACAGTATTATCATACTTAAACTGTGTTTGGATTAAATGTGTTCCCACACCATTATTACTTAAATTATTATTAACAAACTCAATAGTGTTGGTATCGATTATTTTAATAATATAAAATCCACCATTTATAAGACCTGTTGGTCTTGTTCCACCACTTTGTGTTACATATTTAATAACATTATATCCGTTTATAGCACCATACCCATGTCCTGTTATTGTTAGCCTATTTGTATTAAAATCAAAATCAGATGAGTTTACAATTTTATCTTTACTAACATCTAACAAGAACTCACTATATGTTGTATTAGAGCCTAATGCAACATTATTATCACCAATATTGAACCTAAGACTAGCAAAACCTATACCAACAGAGCTATGACCAATATTTTTTAACATCGTTTGACTACCTATAGCTATAGAGTAATTACCTATATTTTCCTCACCCGATACATAACCTATACTTATTAAATCCGTTGCACTATTTCTAATAGCACTATTGTGACCTATACCTATAGCTTTTGAACCAGTATTGTATTGTAATGCATTATAACCTATACCTATAACATTATTTGCTGTATTATTTCTTATAGATTGGAAGCCTACTCCAACAGAATTATGACCTGTGTTATTATTACCCGAAGCATAACCAATACCAATAGTTGTATTACCCGAGTTATTTTGCATTGAATAACCACCAATACCTATAACATTATTTGCTGTATTAGATTGTAATGAATATGCGCCAAAACCATCAGAATTATGACCTGTATTATTCTGTAGCGAACTATTTCCAAAACCACTTGAAGTTCCACCTGCATTATTCTGTAAAGAGTTTTCACCAAATCCTATTGAACCTGTACCTGTGTTATTCTGTAATGCACCATTACCAAATGCATTATTAGAAGAACCTATGTTATTCTGTAGTGCATTAAAACCGAAGCCAAAACTATTAGATGCTTGAAAAGTACTACCATCCCATCTATCTTTTTGATATCTAAAAAGTGGTATATTTAAAACTTTTACTGAATAAATATGTCTAGCCTTATTTAAAACAACAACTTCTTTATTAGAATTTATAGTATTATCACCTAAATCAACATCACCTGTAGCTCCTGTATATGGAACTCCCGCATTAGCTTCATAATACTCTTTAGAAATTAAGTGTTTATTATCCGTAATATCAGCTATTTCAGCACCCGTTTTGAATACACCTTTAGAATACACCTCAACGATATTATCATCACCTAAAACAACTTGATTACTCTTTGTTGGTCTACTAAAATATCCTAAAGAAACAGTATTAGTATATTTAAATTGTGTTTGAATTAAATGCGTACCACTACCATTATTGTTTAAATTTTTATTTACAAATTCAATAGTATTTGCATCAATAATTTTAACAATGTATGTTTGATTATTACTTAAACCTGTTGGAATAACACCACCAATTTGTGAAATATATCTAATTATTGTGTGTGAATTATTAGAACCATATCCATGCGATGTTATAGTAATTCTATTAGTATTAAAATCAATGTTTGACGAATTAACAATTTTATCTTTAGAAACATCAACATCGAAAAAACTATATGCTGAACTATTACCTAATGCAACATTATTATCTCCGACATTATAATGCAATGCATTTCTACCAAAACCATTAGAGTCATTACCAACATTAAGTGCTAATGATTCCACACCAAAACCGTTTGAGCTATTTCCTAAATTTTCCTGTAATGAAAGAACACCAAAACCGTTAGAATTTGTTGCTTTATTGTTCATTAAACTTCCATACCCAAATCCACTAGAATGTGATGCATTATTATTCAATAATGAATAATTACCAAATCCACTAGCAAAAGCTCCCGAGTTTTCTTTTAATGAATTGTGACCAAATCCGTTAGAATTAGTACCTGTATTATTTTGCATCGTGAAATGACCAAATCCATTCGAATCTGAACCTGTATTATTTTGCATTACATGATTACCAAATCCATTTGAGTTAGCTCCGACATTGTTTTGTAATGCATAATAACCAAATCCATTCGAATGTAATGCTGTATTATTTCTTAATGCATAATTACCAAATCCATTACTATAATTACCACTATTTTGCTGTAGGGATTGATTACCAAATCCGTTAGAGTTCGCTCCCGTATTACTTCTTAAAGAATATTCACCAAAACCGTTAGAACTATCACCTGTATTATTTTCTAACGAAAATCTACCAAAAGCACTATTTTTTTCACCTGTATTATTTTGTAACGAGTCAAATCCAAAACCGAAACTATTTGATGTTTGGAATGCTGAACCATTCCAACGCTGAACTTGATACCTAAGAATAGGATTATTATAAACATATAAAGATTCTACATGTTTAGCTTTATCTGTTACGGTTACCTCTTTATTGGCGTTTATTATATTAAATCCTAAATCAACATTACTTGTTGCTCCTGTATATGGTACACCAACACTATTTAATTTTTCTAATGTCACTAGGTGTTTATTATCAGTAATATCAGCTATTTCAGCACCTGTTTTAAATACACCTTTAGAGTATACCTCAACAATATTATCATCACCTAAAACAACTTGATTACTCTTTGTTGGTTGACTATTTGAACCTAATGAAACTGTATTATTAAATACAATACTAGGAACAAGTTTATGGTTATCACTACCTTGATTTGTTATATTATAATTTACTATTTCTATAGTGTTAATATCAATAATCTTAAATGAGAAATAGCCATTATTGAATATACCACCTATAGTCGAACCACTAACATTTATATATCTCAATAGTACTATGCTATTAGTAGAACCTAAATTATGATTAGTAAGTGTTATCCTATTATTAGTAAAATCAACATTTGTTGATGTGAATGTAATCTCTTTAGAAACATCATCTATAAATTCACTATTTGACCCAAAACCAATTGCAACATTTTCAGAACCTTGTGTTAAATAATTTGTTCTATATCCAACTCCAATATTTTTATCACCAATATTAAAGTATCCCGAATCTAAACCAATACCCACAACATGAGAACCAAAATTGTTTCTAACTGATGTCGAACCAACACCTACAACATAACTACCGTTATTAGAATATCCACTATAATCACCAATACCAACAACATTACTTCCTGTATTTTTAGCAAGTGCAAATGTTCCGAAAGAGTTTGTCTTCGTGACATTATTAGATTCAGATGAAGCTAATGCGCCGAAAGCGTTATTATTTGTACCAATAGTTAAATCTTGTAAAGTACCAAATCCAAAAGCTGAATTCATATTATTCTCTGACCTTCTTAAAGAAAATGAACCAAAAGCCGAGTTGTTACCACCTTTATTATCTCTCAAAGAATTA
Organism: Bernardetia sp.; assembly: GCA_020630575.1. Classification (GTDB taxonomy): domain Bacteria; phylum Bacteroidota; class Bacteroidia; order Cytophagales; family Bernardetiaceae; genus Bernardetia. The sequence continues at coordinate 181,925 of JAHDBD010000006.1, read as the reverse complement.
TATCCTACACCTGTAGCATATGCTCCTGTATTGTTGCGCAATGTTTGATGACCAAAACCACTACTATATGCTCCTGTATTATACCTTAGAGAATCATTACCAAAACCACTACTATATGTGCCTGTATTATTCTGTAATGCGTTAAGACCAAATCCATTGGATTGCTGTCCTGTATTATTTTGTAATGAGAAATCACCAAAACCGTTTGACTGTTGAGCTATATTATTTTGTAATGAATTATATCCAAATCCATTACCTTGTGTTGTTGAAAATTGCGATGTTGTTGAATTCCAATAGTGTGTTTGTCTTCTAAATAAAGGACTACCGATATTATCTAATAAACTAATTTGGTGTTTAGCTTTATTTAAAATTACCTCTTCCCTACCTAACTTTATTGTATGACTACCTAAATCAACATCATTGATTGCTCCTGTATATGGAACACCAACACTATTTAACTTTTCTAATGTTACTAAGTGTTTATTGTCAGTAATATCAGCAATTTCTGCACCTGTTTTAAATACACCTTTAGAGTATACCTCAACAATATTATCATCACCTAAAACAACTTGGTTACTCTTTGTTGGTTGACTATTTGAGCCTAGAGAAATACTATTGGTAAAAACAGTCTGTGGTGTGAATGTATATGAACCTACATTATTAAATGTAATAGAACTAACAACAATACTATTAGCAATCTCTAATGTATCATTATCAATAACTTTAAATTGATAAACACTATTATTTGACATATTCACCGAAGATGAACCACTAACAACTTTAAACTTTAAATTTATAGTTGACCCAACAGAACCAAATCCGTGACCTGTAATAGTGAATCTCTTTAGTGAATCATTAACATCAGTATTTGAAAAAGTTTTGATATTCGGAACATCTTCAATAAAATTAGACCAAGCATTATCACCTATAGCAATATTACCTACACCATCATTATATCTAAGAGAATATGAACCTAGACCTAAAGATTTATCACCGTTATTAAAATTTAATGAATATAATCCTAAACCAACAGAATCAACACCCGTATTATTTTGTAGACTATAACCACCAACACCAACAGCACCATTAGCTTTATTATATTGTAGAGAATAAACACCAAATCCATTAGAAATATGACCCGAGTTATGTTGTAGTGATTTAAGACCAAAACCATTCGAATTACTACCCGTATTATGTTGCATCACTATGTGACCAATTCCACTTGAACTATTACCTGTGTTGTTTTGTAACGCATTATAACCCAAAGCTGTTGCCGAGTTTCCTGTGTTATTAGATAGTGAACTATATCCGACACCAACAGCATTACCACCTATATTATTAAGACCCGAGTTATTTCCTATAAAAACACTATATGTTGAAGTGTTATTTAGTGCACTATTGTGACCGATAGCTAATAAGTCTGTACCTGTGTTATTTAAACCTGCACTATAACCTATCAATATTGAATAGTTACCTGTGTTATTAGTACCACTATTTCTACCATATGATAGTAAACGTCTACCTGTATTGTTTAAACCCGAACCTTCACCTATTAGGTATGAGTGATTTACATCAATAAATGTTGTACCATTCCAAATTCTATCCTGTCTTCTAAACACATCAGAATCTAATACACTATCTTTAAGGTAAGTTATAAATTCATTTTTTGATGACTTAGAACCTCTTTTACCTAACTTAATAAAATTATCACCTAAATCAACATCATTGACTGCACCTGTGTATGGTACTCTCTCTTCCACATTAGATTTTAATGCAATTTCACCACTAGCATAAGGATATGTAATAGTATGTCTGCCCGAATTCATCACATTTGATGTCGGAACTAATATGTCTAAACCGTTTGCGTTATTTGTATAAGTTGTGAATGATATACCATTACTTTTAATCTTTGTTCTTAATCCTAAAGTTTCATTTTCGATATCATATGATTCATTAGAGATTGATGTTTTTAACACCGTAGAACCTGTTGAATTAACCTCAAACCCAACAGAACCTTCTAATCTATTAGAAGTTATTTTGTTTGTTGTTTCAGAACCACTATCAGTTGTTGATTGTAGAGTTGATACAACATTTAAACCAAGAGTTACACTACCATCAGCGTTAATAATAAATCGTCTATTTGCATCACCCGAAGGTTGAGTGTTTGAAACTTTACTACTAGCTAAATCAAATAGGTCACTAGCATTACCTGTATAAGAACCTTTATCCAATTTATTGGCGATATTATTGATATCATTTATTTGTTCTATGGTTAATAGTGTTCCTGCATCGGGTGTAATAGTGACCCAAATACTACCATTAAAAATTTTAAGTTTTGATTCACCTGTATCAAACCATAAAACACCCGTAACTACACCACTTGTGGGTTCTGTTGCTGAATAAAAAGCTGTAGACTTCGTTAAATTGTCGATTGATGGTGCTATTTTAGTCACAACACCTTGTATGTTTAAATATATACCCTCAGATATAACATAACCAAACATACCATCAATAGTTAATGTTGATTCTGCATCTATTACAGATGCAAATCTTTCCATAACTTGACCGAAGATAATACCTTTCTTTTCTAAGTCAATATTTTGACCAAATTTCGTCTTCATTCTTTGTGTGTTTAATATTAATATTCTTTATTTTATGTATTGTTTAGACCAAAAAAAGCCATTCTACTGAATGGCTTTTTTTAATATATTTAGTAATTTTTATCTTACATAAATCCTTGACCGAAATCACTTTCTAAAGCGATAGTCAAGTAGTTTACTTCGGGATGGAATCCCGCAGGTAAAAGTGCATATCTAGAAGCAACTAAGAACTTTAATCCCATTGTACCCTCTGGAACAGTTGAAACTGTAGATACTAAATCATATGGCATAAACTTTAAACCACTATCATTTGCATTACCTTTTCTACCGATTAATACACGAGTATCATTCCAATCCATATTAGGGTCAACATAGATATCTAAACCTACTAATTTACCTAAGTAATATAACGATTGTGTTCCACTATTAATTGTATTAGCGTGAGTTGTTGGAACAGTCACAGAATCAATTAACGCAGCTTCAATTTGTGGATTAACAATTGCGAAATCTCCTTTTCCTCTACGAGAAATATTAGAAATTAAAGATTGAGAAGCTAATAATTTAGACTGAATCTTTCTAACTCTAGTTAATTGGTTTTCCGCAGAACTATTAGTTTCAGAATTTGGAATAGCACCAAAAACAGCAGTTTTATCATTACCTAAAATATCTTTAAATTCACCTGTTTCAGAACTCATAAATTTAAATGCAGATAATGCCTTGTTAGCAGAAATACTATTTGCAATATATAAGTTTAAATCAGCACCTTTAGAAACTTTTAAAGAACTTGCAGAAGTAACACCTAATCTAAATAAAGTTTGAGCAATATTTTTATTGATTGATTGTGTTAATTCGTTTTGAGCAGCCTTGAATAATTCAGCATAAACATCAATTCCATATGCACCTAAATCAGTAATCATATGACGAGTAGCCTCACCTTCGATAGCATATTCTCTTGGAACTACTTGTTTAGTGAAGAATCTCATACCAATTCTTGAAGTTGTTCCTTGCTCTGCAACCTCTCTTGTGTCAGGTTCAGCAGTCACTTGGTCAACAGTTGAAGCAGCTTGAATATGATTATCTAATGCAGAAACTTCACTTGCAACAGCCTTAGCACCAATATGTAATGCCTCAGCAATAGTTGCTGTAGAAGCTACACCTGTAATTAATGAATGTTGAGCGTGAGTAGTGATAACATCAGCAACACTAGAAGTTGTATCAGCAACAAAAGCACCTGTAGCAGCTGTAAGTGCACCAACTTCTAAAACTTTAATAATCACTTTTGCATTCACACGAGATTTACCCATATAAACACCTCTTAAAGCTAAACCATCAGCTAAAAAACCAAATCCAGTAGAAGCTGCTAAGAAAATAGGTTGACCTTTAATCAATTTACTATAATCTAATGTTTCACCGATTGTACCACCGTCGATAGCAACATAAGAAATTTTATTTTGAGCAGAACCGATTTGACCACCTGCATAAACGATATCCATAAAACCGTAGTTAACTAATGGCATATCAATAGGAATAGTAGCAACTAAATCTAACGCTACAGTTTGAGCAGCAACATTCATTGCAATTCCTAACTTAGCAGTACTAAAGTCAGAACCTGTCTTATAATTACCATCTAATGTTTGACCAACAGCACCTGTTGGGTCAGATGGGTTTCTGAAACCACCCATATTAGGCATTTGAGCAGGTGTTGTTGCACCATAACTCTCGTTCATGAACTGAATACCACTTCTAGCTTGTTCACCTGCTAAACTTTCTGTGATGGCACAGATATTAGCAATCATTTGTAATTTTCCCGAATCTTTAACACCTGTAGATTCAGTAATTTGCTTACCAAATTTACCTAAAGCGTTAGTTGGGTTGAATTTTGTATATTTCATAATTTAATTTGATTATAGACTTTAATAAAGTCCGTTTGTAAAAAGTGTCCTAAGACTTTATTTAATTTAAAAATTTGCGCCATTTAGCATTTTAGTAAATCTAACCAAAGATGAACTTTGATTTTCACTAATCATACTACCTTGTTCGACTTTTCTTTTATTTATATTTTCGAGAACACTATCCGTAAATCGTGATACCCAAAATCTAACAACTTGACTTTCATTTAAAAACTCTCTTTGAGTTGCTTGGGTTTTAACCTCAGCTTTAAACTCATCACTAGAGCTTTCCCATAAGTGTTCAACATTTTTTGGCATGTTACTCATTAAAAAGTTTTCTGCAACCAATGCTTCATCAATTTGTTTTTGCTTTTCAGAGTTTTCAGATTCTAAAATCTGTTTATCTTTTGAAGCAGTTATAGAAATTTTAGCAATTTCTTCATCAATACTTTCTAAAAATGTTTTAGGTTTCGTATCTAAATTTTCATTTAAACTTTCATCAACA
>JAHDBD010000006.1:0-176831 GCA_020630575.1 Bernardetia sp. | reverse complement strand
TTTTTGTCTTTATCAACATTTTTGTCTTTATCAACATTTTTGTCTTTATCAACATTTTTGTCTTTATCAACATCCTTGTCTTTATTTTCATCAACATTAACCTCGTCACCATTCTTGTCAGTATCTTTATCTTTGGTTGTTTCAACATCAACATCCTCAGACTTTTTTCTAAAATCCTCAGATAATGTTTCCTCGAACCATGACTTAATACCTTGTGCAAAGTCGTTGATAGCCCATTTTTGAATACCTAATGCTGTAGCATCTTGCGATTCTAAAACCTCTGCCATTATCGATGATTTAAAGTGCTCATTTAAATAATTAGTATGTTCGGTAGCAAACTCGTTAATTACCCAACCTTGGGTAGCTTTACCAAATTTAATAAATGACTCGTGTAGTAAATTTTGCAATTTAGTTTCAGATTCATTTACGATAGAATTGATTTTTTCAACGATGAATTTTTCAACGATAGTGAAATCAACACTTTCAACTTTTGATTCAGCAAGTATTTCAGCTTTCAATTCAGCTTTTAAAGCTTCAACATCAATACTTTCTTTAACATCATTCACGGGGTTTAAATCAACTAAAGCTGTTTCGAAAATATACTTCTCTCCACTTTCATCAACAGACTCGGAAATGCTTAACTCAGCTTGTGAAAATCCTGGCTTGTAAACCAAGTCGTATGTCTCTAACATACTCAATTTCACCTCATTACTCTCTGTAACAACTCCTTTACCTCTTGAAGAAATCTTTAATTTCATCCCTCTTCTAACAAGCTTTTGAACTTCTTTACCTGCATCTGTATCTAATAATAGAATAGTACCTGTAACTTTACCGTCTTCTGAAATGTTAATGTCCTCTATTTGGTGACTTACACAAGACCAATCTAAATTCATAGACTTCGGGTGTTCAATATTTCCAAATACAGACTCATTAGCAATCCTTTCTTTTAACGACTCAACCATAGTTTTATAGTTTTCGTACGTATAGTAACGATTGTTGTTGTTCATAACTCCTGTTAAACCAAACACACCTGTCATTCTAAGACAACCATCGGGAACAGCTCCTAACTTCTCATTAACAAACTCCTTACTCTCTGTAATAAGAGGTGTAGACTTGTTAATGGTGATAATCATTTGTTCTTTCATTAATCGTGTTTTAATTTGTGATTTATTTCATATTATATATGGTAATTAACGAATTATTCCCATGGAAACTTAGGGATAAGAAAAAAGGGTTGAATCATAATGATTCAACCCTTTTTTCTATTTTAAATTATTTATTTATCTTCTAATTGCATAACCTGCACCTTTTCCAAACTCTTTTAATACTTTTTTAATAAATCTAATGACTCGATTAAATTTTTTTATACTGAATACTAACTTTTTAATTTTCATAATTTCATATTTTTTAATTTATAGTATAAATATAAACAAAAATAGTTTATTATATTATTTCTTATGTGTTAAATATATGTTAATATATGATAACATATAAATAAAATTATTTTTTAATACTTATTTATATTATATTTGCGCAAATTATAAAATATATTAGATATATGAGTAAAAACAACGATAATGGAAAGAAAGATGTTAATAAACCGAAGTCAAATAAACGGAAGTCTAATAAATTAAAGAAAAAAGAAAAATCATTATTGGTTGATGATAATGTTATTATACCAAAAGTATCTAGAAAAGCTTTTAAAAAGCTAGATGTTCAAGATATTGAATTCATTGCTATGACATATAATGATGAGATTATGTCACATGATGAGAAAATGGATATTTTAACATCTAAATATGGTGTAAAGGGTAGAACTATTAGAGATTGGTGGGTAAAATTAGGACTTTCAAATCCACCAAATAAGTTACCACCACAGCTACAAAAAGCTTTATTTAGGTCTATTGATGAAGATACTGATATTTTATTGGTTACATCAGCACAAAACACAACATCAATAAATCATAACCAATGGATTGGTATGAATAAATATGTTGACTTTTTGAAAAAAAAATATAACCTTAAAGCACAAATCATTGTTATACCATTAAGATATAGAAACCCAACAAGTCCAACCGAAGACATTTCAATAAGAAATAAAAGAAAACAATGGTGGGTGGATGAGGTTGATGAAAATCTATATTATAATAGAATAGAATTTGGTGATTGTGTTGTTGATGCAAGTGCACACATAAAACCGACAAAACAAAACCCTTTAAATGGTCTTGATTCAATCGCAGGTGATAACCACTTTATTGTTGGTTCACCTAGAATACATTTTAAAACAATTCCTAGATTTAGAAATGATGAATTGCGATGTATGGCAACAACGGGTTCTTTAACTGTTAAAAATTATTCTAAAAGTATGGCGGGGGATAATGGTGCATTTAACCACTCTTACGGATTTACAATAATTGAAAAGAAAAAAGATGGAAAGTGTTACCCACCTAGAAATATTTTTGTTGAGAATAGTGGCGAGTTTATAGATTTAGTACATCACTATAAAAATGGGAAATTTAAAAATAATAAAAAAGCTTTAGCTTTGGTTATGGGTGATATACATCGAAAGTTACTTAAAAAAGAAGTGTATGAGAAGACTAAGGAAATTTGTAAGAAAATTTTTCCCGACAGGATTGTTACACATGATGTTTTGGATGGATATGCATTCAATCCCCACGAGAAGGAAGATACATATGTTTTAAGACGTAAAATAGTTAATGGTGATAATAATGTTAAAGAAGAGGTTATACAAGCTGTAAACTTCCCACAAGAACTTTTAGATGCAAAAATGTGTAACAAAGTTGATGTTATTGAATCAAACCATGATGCTTTTTTAGACAGGTATATAATGAAAGGTAAGTGGAAAAATGATTTACACAATTCACCTGCATATTTAGAATATGCATTAATACAACAAACAGTAGACTTAACTGAACATGGATGTATATTCGGATATCTTATTAATAAAAAATATGAAGATAATGATAACGTTAATTATATTCAATACGGTGGGAGATTACGAGTAATGGGTGTGGATTTAAGTTTACATGGTGATGCAGGTTCAAATGGTGCTAGAGGTAATGTACAAACTCTAAAAAAGTTAAATAGAAAAACATTCACCGCACATACACATTCACCATCAATCCAAGATGGAAATTTATGTGTGGGTCTATCAGCAGAGATTAATCAATATTATACACGTCGTGGTCTTAGTTCACACGCACATGCGCATGGATTACTTCTACCAAATGGAAAAAGACAACTTTTAGTATTTGGTGACGATTTTGAAGTGTCATACTTCCTATAATAGAAAAAGCTAAGAACATTGTTCTTAGCTTTTTTTTAAAAATCTATTCCACCGTCACCATCAGCTTCATCGCCGAATTCACCAAATTCTTCTTCTAACCCATACTTGTTTCTAATATTAAGTATTTTCTTCTCTAATAGTAAATTCTTTTCTATCTCTTTTAACCTCATTTCTTCAATCATTTTTAACTTGTCATCATCATAATCAAGATACTCTTTTAAAATGTATTCTAAAGGCATCATTGATATTGATTCACCACTTGCTAACTCGGTAACTAAAGAATTTCGAATTTGTTCAACAAATTCAAACTCGGCTTTTAAAACCTCTTGTTTCATCATTCTACCAAATAATGAGTTTGTTTCGAAATCGATATAAATATTTTCAGCAATATCGGGTTCATTATGTAGTTCGGGGTGGTCTAAAACTAATTGATAAATTAAAGGTTTTAAAATTATTTTGGCATAAATTTCACGTATTTTACCTTTATATCTATCAAAATCCATTTCTTCACGCTGTGTGGCTGTAGGGTCAACATTCCATGTTTCCGCTGAATTAGGTTCAAACCTTGCATAAGGAATACCACTCGCCCTATAAAACTTTTTCTGAAAGTGTATATTTGGTTCTATATTCTGTAAGTCAAAACCTTCACCACCTAATACTGTAACCTCGGGTGTACCTGTATCACCATTTGAAAGGAATATATCTTTACTCATTTGAAGATTCGTTCTCCCATTAGTTGTAACATCACCACTTGTAGAATCGAAATCATAATGGTCTTTATATAACTCCATTGTTGTAGAAACTGTTTGTTCAGCCCTATGTCTACCTTGGTTAGCCGTTGGTATAGAATACATTGTTCTAAAAGTTGAATTAGTAACAGCCCAAATTATTCTAGTTTCATCCATTATTCTCATCATATTATAAGGTTTAACTAAACCTTCTAAATATGATGTGGATTCGGTTTCCTCTAAATTAGAGTTCCAATCAATCATAATTATTTGGTGGTCATAAAATAAAGTTTTATTTTGAACACCACTAGACATTTGTGATGAAAGACCTATCCCACCCATCTGTAAATCTGATGTTGATTTGGGTGTTTGAATCCAAAATCTTTCACCTTTATCGTAAATCTCTTCGAGGGTATCAACATCCATTTCAACAAAATGTAATATTTTCTTTGGATTTTGAGGATTGTCATAAACTATTTGCCATGCTTTTCTACCATGTTTTAAGAATTGATACATGATATTCCAAGCACCGTCTCTTGTCATGTTAAGTTTCTTGATAAAGTCATTGAAGTTTATTTTTAAACTTTCATTAATTGACTCTATTACTTTCTCTTTAAAACCTAACTCTTTTAATTCTAAATCCCTAACCTTAGCCTCAGCAAAAACTGTAGAATTTTCACGTGTAACAATAAGTTCATTACACATCTTAGTCAATACTTCTCTAATTTCGGGTTTTGATGCCATATCATTAAGATATGATGTTCTTTTAGATGATTCTAAATTTTTAAAACCTTTATTTTTATTACGTTCCCTAAGAAGTTTGGAATGTCTCAATATCGTTGAGTACATTTCATCATCTTCCAATCTAAAGTCCTTACCTTGACCCTCTTTTTTATCTAATACTTTTTTAGAATATGAAGTCATGTCGGTATTATACTCTCTAAAAAGTTTAGATAGTTTATCCCGTTTATTATTAGTAAGTTTTGTTAAATCGGAAACCCCCGAAAGTAACATTTGTTTATTACTCATATTAATTAAATTTGTGTCTTAAATTATATATTGTTATGTTTATAAAATCCGATAGATAATAATAAATACCTCTAATTTTTATTAACTCGGTGTTTTTTCGGCTATTCTCTTAGCTTGATATGGATTTTCGAGTTCTATCAGATTTTATAAATGACTATCGGTTGAAGCCAATCTTTGAGTGTCGGACTTCTTTTGTTTTAAGATATATTTTTTCCATTCCCTTTCTAATTCAACTCTCGAAATTTTTGCATAACCTTTTGATGGTATCCATATAGCTCTTTCCCACTCAATATGTGGAAATTGAACTACACTTTTTCTAAGTTCGGGTATATACATTCTAACTGCAAATCCAACACCTAAAGCTTTTGTAAAAGATTGAACTTTTCTCCAATCTAAGTTAAAATCAGAACCTCTACCAACCTTCATAGCTTTATTATATTCCATTTTATAAATTGTATAAACTTTAAATAATACAGCTTTTCTAATTTGTGGTGGTAATAGATGCATGTTAATACCAACCTCTCTAATACCTAATTTTGTTTTCATTTGACCCATAACCAAAACAAGGGGTTGGGTGTCAAAATAGTCTAAAGTACTTTCATATTTTGGTGTATCATAAGAAAACATGTATAACATTGATGGTTCTAAAAGTTTTGCTTTAACTCTAGACCTAGAGTCTTTTTTCACAAATTTTGTGAACCATTCTACAGCTTTCCTATCACGTTGATTTGAATTTTTTATTGAACCAATTTCGTTTTCATGCATAGCTTCCCAAAGGTTATAATCTGATGTATAACCTTTGGACTTGAAAAATTTACTTACAGAATTTATAAATTTGTCAAATCTAGACCTTATATTTTTTAAACCTTTAAATCTATTCATTTTTATTATAATTGGTGCTCTTTAATTATATAACAAATTAAATCAAAAAGATAGTGTTGCAATCACTATCTTTTTGATTAAACTCTATCTATTAATACTTTTAGTTCGACATTTTCGGAAACATTATCAATTAATTCAATCCTTGATGAGTCCAAATCTAGAAAATCAACTTGTTCAGAACCGTTAAATATTTTAGATACTGTATAAATATCATTAAAGTCTGATTCGAATAATCTTCTAGTTATTATATCGGTGAAATCATAGTTACTAAGAGTATTTTTATTAACGTTAGGGTTATTCAGTTTAATAATATCAATTTTTAATTCATCACTAAAATTATTTTCATTAAACCCATAGTTAGAAAGTATACGTAATAAATATGGTTTTACGTGTTCATATAAGTGTATTATATTTGATATACCTTTTGTTAAATTTATTTCAATTTCTTTAACACTAGAAAGAATAATACTCACATCATGTTTATACTCCATAGGGTTAGAAATCCATGGTAAGATTTTGAAATCTTTTTTATTCTCATATAATTTATAATGTTTATCTAAATCTATATTCGAAAAATCATTTCTATAAAACCATACATTTTCATTTAGTCTATCATCATTTGTTAAAACATCATGAATTATTCTATCATTACTTGCTTTCATTGAATATCCATAATCCAAATAATCTATATAATATTTGTAACTAGACTTTCTAAGAACTTTTGTTATAGGTGTATACAAACCATTCTGTCTAATGAATGTGTTTGTATATTTGGAATTTAATTTCTTAATATCTCTATTATCAGATTTTAAGCTTATAACACCCGATTTAACTATAGGTTCTATTGACGATATATTAGAATAGTAAACTTCATCATTTTCGTTAGTAACTTTTATATCATTAGACTTAACCCAATCAATTATATCTGATGTCGATAATAATGAAAATCTATTTATTGCGGAAACATTTCTTAAAACTCTATCATACTCAGCATTTTCTTTAAGAATATCTTCAACAATGTCCATTCTATTTTTCTTATAAAATACTTCACTATCTGCTAAGAACTCTGATAACATGTCATATTCCACAACCGTTATAACTCCACCATTGTTTTCTTTTATCTTAACATGTATTTCAGAACACCAAAAATAATCATTTGAAACCTCTTGAATGTTTTTGAATGTTATTTCCATTCCATAATTAGTTGTCGATAAAGGGTCTGTATCACCAAAGGAAACTATAAAGTCTTGTTTTAAATCTAAGAATGATGTAAAATCAACATTGAATCGTTCAAGTATACCTTTACCAACATGAATATAGTTTTCACCACCTCTTTGAAAGTACCAATCATTTGTAACTACATCACCCAAATAAACTTTTGGTGAATTTCTTTCGTGAATTTTTAATGATATATTTTCTTTACCAAATGATGATAATGAAGATTCTGTTGCATAATTCCCGTCAGAGAAGTATAGTAAAGACCTATCCAACCAATATTCACCACTTTGTTCTAATCCTGTTAAAACTGGTTCGGGAATATACATATTAACGTATAATGTTATTGATTTAAAAATATTATTTTCAATAAGTTCAATACTTCTATCCTCAGAACTAGGTGCAGTTTTCGTATTTAAAATAACCGAAAACTTCCAATTCTCATACTTACTCGGAAACTCTAACTTAACACCTCTAAAGAAAGTTGTATAAATTCCATCTTCTTCTCTAATTATTGTGTGAGATTTAATATGGTTATAAGCATCAAATGTTATAGACTTTAAAGAGTTAGAATCAATATTTTCTATAGTGTAGCTAGAAAGTATGTCATCAAAATGTCTTTCCATACCATATACATCATCATTTATAATAATTTCATCATCTATAACTAATGAGTTTAATGTTGTTTTATGAAAATTAATATCCACGAGTTCTAATGTTGAAGTATGTCCTACATTCATTTTAAACTCGATATATAAATCTTCACCAATAGTATCGGGTAATGAAATATTCTTAGTATCTTTAATATTTGTAATTATACCACCTATAACATTTACGTTTACATCCCATTCGTTCAATATAGAGTTATCATCAACCAAACATATAGATAAGTTTATATTTGTATTAGCTGAATTTATCAAGTTTAAATCATAAGATAATTTTAAATCACTATTAACAACTTGACTTCTAATATCAACTTTTCGCCTCAAACTATTTTCACTATTTAATGGTGTAAATGAAATATTTTTATCATTGCCACTAGAAATAATATTACCATTATTTAAGACCCATTTAGACATTTCATCCACCGTACCATTATTATTATAAAATCTCTCTATAATATTTGTTGGTTGTTCGGTTTCTATATCCTTATATACTAGAGCATTCTTACCATTTATTTTGAAATCTTTGAAATATGGTGGAACACCTGTTCCTATAACACACCATGAATGTGTTGAATTTCTTAAATCTCTCAACTTTTCACCTAAAGATGGTGCAAAATTACTATATCTAAACGGTAAAGATACATTCAAAGTATATGGTCTATTATAAACATCTAAACCATCCTTATACATGAATTTATTAATATGTTGGTTTATCATATTGGATTTCAATAACTCAATATTGTCATTCTCTGATAATCTATCAAATTCATTTTTAATAGAACTTGCTTCAAAATTATCAGTATTAATATCTTTTATTAACATTTCTCTATCTAGTGATATAGAATCAAAGTATCTCTTAACAATATCCCTAAGTTCGTTTTTGTATTCATCCATTTCATTTTGTGGTGGTTGAATTGTATACTTACCTAAAAATGAATCCTTATTAATTTCATTCAAGCACCAATTTTTATATGTATCTAGATGGAAATCAAATACATCACTATGATAAGAATATTCTCTATCAAAATCAAATGCTCTATGTTCCATAGTTTTTAGTCTAAATAGCTTAGACTTTGATGTTCTCAATATATTCACTAAATCAGCGTTCGGAGAATCTTCACGTATTTCATTATCTAGATTATAAAAATAGTATGATAACCATTTACCGTATTCTATGACTTTTCCCGTACTATTTTTATATTCTAATGTGTCACCACCATTTTGTTCTAAACCTAACGGAAATGCACTTAAAACAGACTTATTTGATGGTGAATAGAAGTTGTTATCATAATCATTTCCTTTAAGACCGATAATATTATAATTTGATGGTTTTGATGTTAGTTTTATATTATTAAATTCATCACCATTCAATAATGAACGAATAACAAGATACTTACCGTCGTGAATAAATGAATCTATGAAAATATTTGAAACAACATTTTTAACATAGTTTGAGAATGATTTAGAAATATTTTCAGCAGTTTTGATAATATCATCATTAACTATATCACTTTCAGTTATGAAATAGTTAACTTCAATATTACCATCAAATGTGAGTTCAATCCTATCACCTATATTTGGTATAAATTTAGGTTCTAACATTATTAGTGGTGCGAAATCACCTATATGATTTTCTGATGTGAACTGTATAGCATTTATTGTACTTACAATTTCAGATGAATCTACTAAATCATTCGAATCTATAATATCGATATGTGAATTTAATGTATTTGAGTGTTCCATTACCTTAAAAAATGCATCAGATTCATTAAATTCATTTATAGACTCTAGTTCATCCATATTTGCATAAAAACCAACAACATCAACAAAACTATCGTTTAGTTCTATATTATTTAAGTCTAAATCAAAAGAAAAGTCTAGGTTTAAATATCTCGAATCAATTATCTCACTATTACCAAAACCATTTGTTATAGAGTCATTAAATTCTGTTAATGTTCTTTCATTAGATAATTGATTATCAAGATTACTACTATACTTTGTCTCTATAAGACCACTATTTAGTGATGTTCCTGTGTATGATATATTATCGTCAAAGTTCACAAAAAGACCCATATCATCTTCAAAATCTTTCATATACTTTATGTGTCTATCCAATTGCTTACCCATCATAGAAGTTCTAAAGTCATGTACATGTAATAACTTTTTAATGAATGGTTTGTTATTTTTAAGATTTTCTCTGTCTATACTATAGATAACAAATACATCGGGCTTCTTTGAAAATCTGTCCAAGTAAATTGGTGCAAAGAATCTAAACCTTTTTGTTATTAGTTCAGATTTATCTGAATAAGCACCATAATTATAAATTCGTTCATGTTGTAATGAAAAATCTGTAACAACATTATTTAAATCTTTTTTTACATCAAAAATATCAATTTTGTTGGTAAATAGGTCTGAATAGTTTTTGACATTAGCCATTAAGTTATTATCATTATTTACCTTATACGCTTTATATAAACTTCTAGATAGCTCGGTACTAGAATCTATAGAGTCTATATAAATATCATCACCATCACAAACAAACTTAATATTACCACTTAATTTAGGGTTACATTTGTTTAATGAGTATATATTTGGTGAAATCTTTTTATCTAATGCCATTTTATTAATTTATTTTTTAGTAAAATTATATATAAGTTAAGCTGTTTATAGTATTGAACAGTATTAACGTTTAAATATTTATCGTTTCATTATGATTTTAGAATTTACAAAAACATGTAAAAGAGTTTTATACCTAACACCAATTACAAATAATGATATAACATCAATTAATATCAATATTGTCGAAGAAGGTACACTTATTGGTGTGCCAAAATTTTCATTTTCATTTGATGATGTTAATTGGACATCATATAAATCTAAAGAAGATTTTATTATAGAATTAAATAATTCTGAGACACAATCACTAGTTATTTATACAAGGGTATTGTTCTCAGTAGAAGAAAAAGAAAATACAACATTCTCTACTAAAGAATATAACTTTGTGGGTATAGAGAATATTCAAATAAATAGTGAGTATGTACATGTTTGTGGGGTGGAATTTTATAAGGACATAGATATTGTTCGCTCTAATGATAATAGTAATATTTTTAATCCGTATAGAGGTATAGAAAATGCACATAAAATAAGACAACAATTATCCAACTCTATTTCTTTAACATTCTCAATGGAAAGTGTATATTTTAAAAATATACCCGAAGAAGAATCAAAGTCTATTCTATTCAAATCATATAAAGTATATAATGCCCAAGAACCTAAAGAAATAGGTGTTATGTTATTTAATGATGAAGAACATAACCAAGATGTTATCTCATATCAGCACTATATGAGTTATGAAAATATAGAAATTGAAATAGAAAAAACTGAATGGATGAGGGTTTTTGGCGACATAACACCTACAGCAAAAGATTCAATTTTTATTAAGCTTTTCAATAGAATGTATAGCGTTGCGCAAGTTAAAGATAATAGAGATTTTATGAATGAGTCTGTAGCATATAAAATTTATTTAGGAAAGTATAGAGAAGGTGTTGAAATAAATACTGATAACTCTAAAGATGAAATAGATAATTTCTCAGAATTTTTAGCATACGATTTAGAAGATGAAAAACAGTATAAAGATGAGGTTCAAGATGCTTTAGGTTCTCATGATACTATAGAAACAACATTTGAAGATTCTGATACTAAGTTTAAAAGTAATGATTCAAAATTATTAGATTATCAAAAAGGGATAGAAAGTGTAAAAACTGGATTAAAATTTAATGGTGTAGAATACCAACGTTTCATGTATCACTCACAAACTGATGTTGATTTTTTAACAAAGTATGACATTTCCGAATTGGATGATGTGTATACTGTTGGTGCTTGGGTAAAGATTAGTGAATTAGGTAAAACTATAAAGCTTTTGGAATTGGGTAATAATCAAAATTATGGAGAATTATTATATATTAATTCAAATGGTTTTGTATCTTTGCACATTCAAGGTGGTGATGAAAATAAGTATATAACATCACAAGGAAATGCCATTAAAGAAAATTCTTATTATGGTGTTATATTTTCTAGATTTGGTGAAACTGTTATAATAAACGTTGTAGAAAATGACGGTGGTGTTATTACCGATATACAAACTATAGTATCAAATTCACTACAATCACCAACACCAAAAGAAGAATTGAAAATAAAAGGTGATAGTAAAACTTTTATAGGAAATATAAGAGTTAAAACAAAATCTATCACAAAAAACACGATGATTCCATTTATAACAAACTTTTCACCCGATGCTTCGACACACATTGTTATTGATAACTGTGATAGAACAACAGGTGGTATAAAAGTAAATACAAATATTTAAAATGATTTTAGAAGACGAAGGATATAATGTAACGAATTTTGACGATTTAACACCCGCCAACGAAACAGGTAAATCTTTAAGTGAAAACACTTTACAAGGTTTAGAGGCTTACGAAGCATATAAAGTTAACGAGAAAAGAGTGTTGATTGAAAAGGAATCAAAAAACTTAGTAAAGTCGTTACTAAAAGTTTATTTTGATACAGACCTAATTGATAATAATGAACATGTTTCAGCAATTGAAGCTATAGAGACTTCCAATCTAATAGGATTGATAGAATCATCTAGATATGCGCAACATGCAGTCACATCACTTATGAGAAAAATTGATGCAGGTCTTCATACAGATTTACAAGTGTATGCGATATTAATAGAGTTACAAAAGAGTGCTTTAGAGATTCAGATGAAAGTTGCACAATATTCCCGAACACTTTCACCATATTTAAAATCACTCAAAGAAGATATGGATGAACAAAATAACTCAACGATAGATATTTTAAGTAGAGTTGAAGACACTAAAATTGTAGATGAGCAACTAGGTGAAGAAAACTTTAGAGGTGGATTGGCGTTAAATAAGTTTTTTGAAGAAAAGATGGAAAGAATTAGAAAATCTAAAGAAGAGCGAAAAAGAAAGGTTGATAAAGAAATGAATGAGATTAAAGATAATCCACTAGATGGTGTAGAAGATATTGAATTTGAAGAAGTTATAGAAGATGAAATAATTGAAGAAAATGAAGATGTTGGGTTCGAAATTGAAGAGGAAATAGAATTTGAAGACGAGAATGGTGATGCATATTAATAAAAAGAAGGTTTTAAAAACCTTCTTTTTTATGATATAGAACCTACACCTAATGTTATTTTAACCACTCCACTTTTCAAAATTTTAACAAACGACTTTGATAATGGGTTTGAAATTTTCTTAAATTCTTCACTAAAAATAACTTTAATCCTTTTGTTTATATCATCTATATTATTTTCACTTATTGAAACTTCTAAAGCTTTAAAACTAGATTCAAAATATTTTTCAAAATGTTTACCAATTTCGGAAGTTATGGAATTTGCTGAGACTGTAATAAATCCACTACTTTTAAGTGAAGATGCTAAATTATTACCAAAAACCCTATTAAATGTGGACAACTTTTTCACAAATTCGTTGGCGAAATGGTTCATTATTGTTTGATTATTCTTATTTATTTTTAGATTTAAAGAATCATTCATAGCTCTTCCTAAATTATCTCTAAAATTTTTTCGAATATCATTACCCAACTTTGATACTTGTAGTGGGTTTGGTGGTGCTGAACCATTAGACGTTGAAACTAAACCACTTATAACAGTACTATTAAAAGCTGAGGATATTTGGTGTGAAATATCCTCAAAACCTTTTGTAAAATTTTTTGATATCTTTTTATTATTTTCTTTAACACTATCCGAAATTGAACTTGGTTCAATCATATTTGATATTGCGTTAAATGAGCCTGTTCTAAATATTACATTTAATTCATTATTTAGTGTATTTGCGTTTAAAGGCATGTTTTTAAATTTTTAAAAAGTTAGTTGAGAATTCAGAAAGTATTTTTTCTAATGGTCTATTCATATAATTTTCATCTTTTATTGGAAACTTATTGTCAAACCTTTTAGTTAAATATTTAGGTAATATGTGTAATGCTCTTAGTGTTTCATATTTCGAATCATTAACAGAACCACCATTAAAGTTATTCATTTTAATCACATAATCCATATAAAACTTTAACTTTATAGAAAATGTTGGTGTTGAAATCATTATCAATTCGGAAAAGCTGCAAGATTCATGTTCAATAAAATCAATCAATTTAATGAAGTTCATTGTTCTCCCCGACTGTTCAAGATTTTCACAAAATTTAAAATGCTCATCTATAATTATAGTAACATTTTTATCTATAATTGCGTTTTTAAAATTTGAACCATTACCCAATATGTGTTCAATGAATTCACTAAAGCTAACTATTGTTAATCCATCGGATAAATTTCTTATATTAAACTTATCCCTTTCGTACATAGGTTGTCTCATTTCGTGATAAAACGTTTTACTTTTCTCATCACCATTTACCACTAAAATTGTAACATCGGATGTTGAATTACGTGCTAAGTTTTCTGTATATTTTGTTTTACCTGTAGTTCTCTCGGCTAAAATGTGTTTTCTTATCATATTTAAAAATATTTTTACAAATATATTAAAATATTTTGGTATATTAAAAATTAGATGTATGTTTGTTGCATAAAATAATTAAAAATGAAATTAAAAAACTTAACTAAGCAATTATTAGAATCTGAAAGGGAATTTTTAGACACAAAAGAACTTATTGAGGAACGTATTAATATTTTCAAAAAGGAAAATTTACATAATAAGTATGATTTTGACACTCTATATGATAGTAAATGTCAACGTAAAATGAAAAAGTTAATAAAAATTTGGTTAAACTTATTTGCAAATAACGATAATTTTAAAAATGATAGAATCGAATTTTCAATGTTAAATAACTCTTATCTATTTAGAGCTAATAATGATAAATGTGATATTGAAAAATTTCTCCAATATAATTATTCATGCGATATGTTTAAAAATATTTATTATAAAAGAATTACATATAATAAATCATTTAAAAATGCGATTTTAGATTACTTATCAAATGATAATCAAAGAAAGAGTTCTTTTCAAAGTTTAGTAAGTAAAGGGTCATATTATGGTTCTTGTGATGATTTGTTTGACTACTTCGACAAAATAGAAGATGAATATGATATAAATAGATTTATTCAAGATTCTAATATTTCTATTGAAGAGATTGAAATTGGTTATTTAACGGATAGTGATGATAAAATATTTATAGTTTATGGAAAATAATATTATTGGGGTAGAAGAGTCTACAAATCTAAAAGACTTGGGTAAGGAAAAATTAACAGAATGTTTAGTAAAAGCTGTTAGAGATATCATGAAATGGAAATCTATTGATAAAAATAGATTAAAAGGACAGATTAAAAATTGTATGGAAATCATCAATGGTATAATGGATGATAAAAAAGAGTTTTTAATCTCAGCACCTACAGGTTTTGGTAAAACAATTTTAGCTCTAATGGTTACTGAAATGTTCAAAAATGCTGAAATAGAATTGAATACATTGTCTAGTGAGAATGGTGGTTCTTATATTCTAACACCAAATAAATTATTGCAAGACCAATATAATGATGATATTGTTAAATTTAACTTAACAAAATCACATTCACAGATAAAAGGTCAAAGTAATTATGTATGTGATGAAAATAATGAACTAACATTCGCAACAAGACCTTGTTCTAAAATATCAATTAGTAAACTACCTTTAAAAAAATCTTGTGGTTCGGGTTGTTCGTATATTGTTGCTAGGGAAAAAGCTATTAAATCGAAAACAACAATATTTAATTATAGTTATTTTCTTGCTCAAATGAATAAAGTTTTTGGAAAAATGGGTGGTAAATCACCTTTTAAACCTAGAACTTTAACAATTTTTGATGAAGGTCACACTTTAGAAAAAATTGTTACAGATACATTCACTACAGAGTTCGATATGTTTAATATATCTCATGAAATAACAAATGGTATAACAGAAGTTGAAACTATTTTTAGTGGTGTTGTTGGTAGAAGTGGTTCTTATGATGATGGTATATTAAGGGTAAAAAGTGTCGGTGATTGGTTTAAAAACAATAACGAGGATTTTATAAAACTAGTTAAATCAACACTTTATTCTGATAATGTTGTTATTAATAATAAAACTATTATGAATTTCATTGATAAAATATATGATAAGTTTAATATTGTTGAAAAATTTTATACTGAATTAATAACGGCTGAATTTCCCGACTTAACAGATGAAGATGTTGAGTTAACAGACACTCAATTGTCTATAGTTGAAAGTTTTAAATATATTCAAAACTTTAAATCTGAATTAGATGATATTAGTGAGAGAAATAGAGAAATTGGTATAGAGTATTTGGTTGCTGATGTTATTGAGGTTAATACACGTCAAAAAGGTGTTACAAAGGAGATTGTGACTTTTAGGTGTGAGAAAACAGATGAGTTAAATATAAAAC
Source organism: Bernardetia sp. (assembly GCA_020630575.1). Classification (GTDB taxonomy): domain Bacteria; phylum Bacteroidota; class Bacteroidia; order Cytophagales; family Bernardetiaceae; genus Bernardetia. The sequence continues at coordinate 160,541 of JAHDBD010000006.1, read as the reverse complement.
ATGTTTTGGATTATAGTAATTATATAGTTATAATGTCGGCAACAATAGGTGATTCTAAAAAAGAAGTTGATATGTTTGCCAAAGAAAATGGTTTTAACAATTATAAGATGGTAATTAATAAATCTGATTTTGACTTTTCTATGTCACCTATAATAACCATAGACCCACCTTTAAAAATGTCATTTAAAGAGAAGGAAGCCAATATGCCAAAAATGCTTCAACGGGTTCGAGATATTGTTGAGTTTAGGCATGATAGAGCGGGGTTAATACATACGGGAAACTATGAGTTTCAAAATAGGTTAAAACAATATGTAGAATCCAACAATATACATCAAAGATTTATGTTTTGTTCAAATGCTAAAGAGAAGTTTGAGGCTATAAGACAAATGAAATGGGATATTGAACAAACAGGTTCTACAAATAGAGTTTTAGTGGGTGCATCGCTTTTAGAGGGTGTAGATTTAAAGGATGAACTATGTAGATTTGAAATTTTCATGAAAGTACCATTTCAATCACTTAAAGATGTATTGGTTAAAAGGAAAATGAATAGAATTGATGGATGGTATTCATGGTCAACAATGATTTCATTTTTGCAAGGAATTGGTAGAGGTGTTAGACATAAAAAAGATTGGTGTGAAATATTTCTCTTGGATGGTTCATTTAATGGATTTTTCTATAACTATGGAATTCTACCACGCATTATTCGAGGTAGAAGTATTGTAACAACAATACATGCATACTTTTTAGGTAAGGAAAAGAAAAATACATCACCACCTATCACCGAACCTCTTCCCGTGATTGATGATTTAAGTTTAAGTGAAAATGATTATAATGAATTAAAACCGAATGATATTTTCGGTGGAATGTAAAAAAAATGGTATTTCTTTTTGAAATACCATTTTTTAATTATATATTTGATGTGTAATTAAAAAGATAAAATATGTCATTTAACGAAAAAATTTCTACAATACTGTCTGTTGAACTATTTGAAAGAATGGTTAATGGTTTAGAGAATAGAATCAATCACCACAATTTTAAAAATGATTTAAAGTATAATTTACAAGATATTAATAATTCAATGGAAAAAGATTTTACTGATATTGTAAATTTATTGCAAAAAATTGTAGATAAATTTTATTATAGTAAATATGATATAAATGGGTTTATCCCTTTTAATTTAAGTGATGTTGACTTTTGTATAGAGCATAACTTAATGTTGGTGAGAAACTGTAAAAAACTTATAAAATTCGCATCATAATGGATATTTTAGATAAATTTAATAATATAGATGTTGATAATACAACAAGAGTTTCCGATGATGTTATAAACAAAATTAAGGAAATTGAGGATAAAATGAACACTAAAATTACAAATTTTAGTGAGCAAATTGATTATTTAAAAAAATTTAGAGATAGTCAATGCTTTGATGGTTTTATAGAAACTATTGAGCATAATATTATTTCTAGTAAAATAGATTTTATTTACAATTCTAAAGAAATTATAGAAAGTGAATATTATTTATGTATAGATAAAATCAAGTATCATAGGGTTACATATGAGGATACACTAAAGTATTTTGATAATGAACCAACTTTAAATAAAATGATTGATTTGATATTCGAGACTACTGAAAAAATGGCTGTAGATGAATATGAAAAGAAAAGAGCAAAGGAATTGATGTTTAAAGAAATGAATGAACGATGGGGGAAACAACTAGCTTCATTTACGAAAAATGGTACTGTTATATTTCCCGAATATATTTACATCGATAATCATGGTTATGAGTCAAATCAAATGTTTGATGATGGTGAAGCACTAGCTTTTTCATGTAATAGTTCGGGTGATAAGTTTGATATTATAAACCTATTTAAGTGTTTAAACTTATTTGAAAATGATAGTATAGAAACACATGAATGTGAATCTATGATAAGTTTTAGAAATAATAGTCATTTTTATATAAAGAGTGGTAAAACAGTTTTTGACAATGAATTGGTTGATAGTATAACGGTAACTAAAAAAGGAAACATAAAGATAAAGTTTAATGATTCCAAAAATGGTTTACTATTCTATGAATTTTTAAATTTACATAATGCAAAAGTTTATAAATAGATTTAAATAAGTAAAAATGTCTAAAGAAAAATTAATTTTAAAATTTAAAGAGTGGTATAAAGATACAGAACACTCATGGAAAGTTTCAGTTATTGACAAATGTATTAAGGAAAATATATTATATATTGATAAAAATGAAGATATAGATTTTTTATATAATGAATGTATTGATTATTTATTTCACAATTCAAAGAGAAGAATTTTAAACTTAGCAACAAAACTTGGATATAAAAATCCACCATGTAATCATTGTGTTAATATTATAAAATATTGGGATAAAAGTGAAGAATATATGTGGTCACCCGATAATGCTCATTTATTTAAACCATAAATAGTTTAATAAACATTTTATGAAATAAAATAAAAATAAATGAAAAATATATCCTCATTCTTAAATGATAGAATTGTATATGAGAATTATTGTGCATGTTGTTTGACATTACCTATAATTGAATCTAACGATGAATTAATTAATAAAAATACGTTCAACTTAAATGCACGATTTGAATATTGGAATGAACGTGTTTTTGATTCAAAAATAGTTATGGATGGTGATGTATCCTTTGGTAAAACACCTAAAGGAACATCGGGAATTACCGATTCATTTGTAACAAAACGTGGTAAAAGGTTTCTTACAGTTAAAGATACTAAAATAGTTATTTCAGATAAAAATGACTACACTTTACAAAATTTAGATATGATACTTCTTCACGAAATGGTACATGCCTACTTTGATGTTGTTGAAATGTATGATGCTCAACATGATATCTACTTTAAATCTAAAATTAGAGAAATTTCCAAGAAAGTAGGTTTTACTGTTCCATTAGTGGATAATATCACGCAAATATCTTCAAATACTAAAAGTAAAGAAGTTGGTTGCATTATTTTTGATATGATTGGTCATTATAATGTAATATTTATGAGTAAAAAAGTTTTCGAAAGAGATATCGAAGATTTTAAGAAAATGTTAAAAAGTGGTTATACGTTTGCCACGGGTGCGAGTATAAAATATGGAACTTGTTCAACAAATTTATATGAACGCTTTCCGATGGTTAGAAATTTGAAAAAATTAAAGCTTTTTAAATTAGATATTACAGAAATCGAGAATATAGATTGGATTAAAAATAACGAATCTTTAATTATTGAATTATGATAAGTCTAGTAAGATATATAAAAGAAGAATTTGAAGATATTTCTAATAATAAGAAATTCAAAAAATGGTTTTCTAATTCAAAAATAATCAAAAATGGGAAACCTAGGGTTTTATATCATGGAACTAATGTAAAGTTTAATGAATTTAGAACTAATAACGAAATGGGTGCACACTTTGGTGATATTGAGGCTGCTCGTGAAATTTTATTATCACCTAAAGGTAATGGTGTTGGTGGAAGTACTAGAATTGTAATGCCTGTTTATCTTAGATGTGAAAAATCTTTACGTTTACCCGATTTATATGTTTTTGATATACCCGATTTGTTGGAATATTTTGAAAATGAAGGTAAAAATAAACTTCCAAAAGATGAAATAGAGAAACTAAGAGAAAGGTTTAATGAAAATTTTAAATTAGATTTATCATCAGCTAAAAACATTAAATTATCTGAAAAAAATCAAAAGGATATGGAAAGAGATTTGATTAGTGTTATCAAATCTAAAGGATATGATTCTATTGTTTATAAGAATGAACGTGAGGGAAATTCTGATAGTTATATAGTTTTTGATAGTAATCAGATAAAATCAATTTATAATAATGGGAATTTTAATAATAAAACGGGAAACATTTATAAATAGATATGATTAATGAAATAACGTTAAATAATTGGAGAAAAAAATCGATTGTTAAAGATGTTGTTTTTCATGGAACTAATAAAATATTTGATACTTTCGATTGTTCAAGACAGTTGGGTTCACATTTTGGAACTAAAAAATGTGCTCAAATAATTAATAAGAAAAAAGGTGGAACTCTTTTACACCCTGTTTACATACTCTTACAAAATCCATATAGGATGGATGATATATTAAATTTCTCAAACGAAAATTTAATTAAGTATTTCAAAGATAAATTTACTGATGAAGATTTAATACACATCGAAAGTATAAATAATATAAGAGATAAACACCAATCTATAAAAGATGTATTAATAAAAATGGGTCATGATGGTGTTGTTTATATGAAGATGATGGTAAAGATAGTTATATAGTATTCTCACCATCACAGGTTAAGTCAATACTTTTGAAAAAAGTTAACTTAGATTCTGAAAGTTTCTATGAATAAATGTAACGCTCATGGAGCGGGTTAATCCAAGTATAAACCATATATGTTGAGTGAACAACTTAAAACACATACTTTCAACGAAATAAGGGTTTCGTGATATTGGATAAAAATTCTATACTTTTTGTATAGAATTTTTTTTATAAACATATTTAATGTATATTTGTTATATTAAAATTATTAAAATGAAATATTGGCACGTTGTAACAGATTCAAACGGTTTAGTGAAAGAGCAAATAAAGTCTATTTCTAATAATAGTAAACTTTCTTTAGAATGCTTATCCAAAGTAATAAAAGGTGATTATAAAATAATAGAACAACCATGTGTAAAGTAGAAAAAACAGAACTTCAAAAATTATTTGAATTAAAAACACCCAATCATAAATATATGGGTTCAATAGAGTATTTACAAACATATTGTAGCTTTTTAGAATTCCAAATTGAAAATAATACAAATAAAAAATAATACATAAAATTCTATACTTTTCGTATAGAATTTTTTTTTATAAACATATTTAATGTATATTTGCTAAAAATATTTTAAATATGAGTTTAATTAGTAAAAATACAAAACAAGTCAATAGGGATAAATTCACATTTATGATAGATGGTAATTACCTTATGAATAGACTTGCATTTGGTTCACGTTTAACTTTTAAAGAAACGCCTGTCCAAGATTCGCAAGAGTTTGTGAAGTCGTTATGTACAGGTTTTTCAAAACTTGTGAAAACATATGGTAATACAATAGACCATGTTATTATCGCTAAAGATGGTTACTCTTGGAGAAAAGATGTGGAAATGATTGTTCCCGAATCTTTAAACAATATACCTAAAAATGAAGCTAGGTATAAAGCAAATAGAAATAAAGATGAATCACCTATAGATATGAAAGTAGTTGATGAGGTTTTTACTAAATTTGTTGAAATGTTGGATGAAAAATTTAATGTTCCTTTATTGACAGCTAAAGGTGCTGAGGGTGATGATTTCATGTACCTTATTGCTAGAGAAGAGGTGAAAAGAGGTAAAAAAGTTTTGATATATACATCAGATGGTGATTCACATCAGTTGGTGAATGATAATGTGTTTATATTAAAACAAATGCCTAACGAACGTGATAATATTATTGTCATGAATGAGTCAAATATGGATTCTTATTTCCCAAATAAGGATTTAGACGTAAATCCAATGTTTTCAATATTTGGGTCTAATAATCCATCTAAAAGAGATAATTTAATATCACATTTTGATAAATCTTGTGCTAGATATGCAACACCTGTAGACTTCCTTTTGCTAAAAATTTGTAGTGGTGATAAAAAAGATAATATTCACCCAACATTTTGTTGGAAAAAAGCTGATAAAAACGGTAAGATAAACACATATACACCAACAACAATGTTTATTAAAAAAGCACTAGGTGTTATGGATATGACTCTAAGTGATGTTAGTATTGATATGCTTTTTGATGAACATTTCATTGAGACATTTATGCACAATTTGATAAAGTCTGCACCACTTATAATGAATGTTAAGGATGTTAAGAGAAACTATAAAGCAAATCTTAAAGAACTATTTAAATCAGATGGCGATTTCAAAGAGATTCTTTATTCAATAGTATGTGGTGAGAATCCTATTTATAATAATTCTAATTTAAAATCAGAAGTATTTTCACCAACTGAGAAAATTGTTGACAATATTCTTTCAAAATTAGATTCCGAATTTGTATATGAAACAAAAACACTTAAAAATAATAAATTCATCACAAGATTTATAGACTTAATTGTTTCCAATCACCCATTAACAAGGTGTTTAAACTTATCTATAAAAATGTTTAAACAAAATAGAACACTTTTATACTTAAATGAAACAACTATTCCTAACAAGGTGATGGATGATATGCAAATTGTTTACGATAGTAAATTGGATAAACAATGTGATATGGAAACTATTATGGATTATAGAAATTTATTAGGTTCTGCACCAATAACCGAAAATATTTTTGAAGGAGCTACTGATGATGATTTAGAAGTGGTTTCTGATGAAGATGTTGATGATTTCACAAGTGATATTTTTTCTAAAATTGGTATCGATGTTTAAAAAAGATAAAAAAGTTATAGGGTTTGATGTGGATGGTGTTTTACTTGATTTTTATAAACAGGTTTGTAATTATTCTGATTTAGAAATTGAAATTTTGGATACATGGACTACAGATGAAGTTAATGAAGTATTTTATGAAAATATTGATAACGATGTTTTTTGGTCGACTATACCTAACTTAATCGACCCTAGTGAAATTGATTTCGATTTTGATTTTTATATCTCAGCGTTACCTGTAAAACATGCAGCTAATAGAATTAAAAACTTAGTTGAAAATGGGTTTCCGTATAAGCCATTAATTGTATCAACACAAAAACATATAGATTGTAAAATATATGGTATAGATATTATTATAGATGATAAATTAGAAAATATTTTGCAATGTAGAAAAAATGGTGTAACTTCACTTTTTTATAAACCTTACTATTATAGTGAGGAATATGCTAAAAAAGAATATGAACCTTTAACGTCAATGTTAGAAATAAAAAATAAAATAAATGGGCTACAGAAGTAAAATTTTAAATATAATTCAAAATAGTTTATTGCAGGATGAAGATGTTAGTTCTGAAATATTAAAATTAATGTTCGAAAAACATGGTGCTAATCATATAACTAAAACAATTGTTGATATTCAACAGTTGGAATCTGAAAGATTAAAATCTGAACGTGAACAATTATTACAAGGTTTACAAGATTCGGTACACATTAATTCACACATATTTAAAGAACTATTGGAAGGTGATAATAAAAATGTTAGGATTTATAAAAATAGTCTTTTTACAAACATGTATCTACCACATTTCATAAATATTATGAAATCACACTACCCAAAAGGTATGACCACATTCCACTCATCATCTAGTAAATGGATATTTAGTAAGTTTAAAAATGTGATATTTGAAAATATTAATGAATATAGAGAGGGTGGTGAATCATATTCTTGGGCTAAAAGATTTGGTCATTTAGATTATATGGAATTGGTTATTAAAAATAATAAATAATGGAAGTAATTAATGAAGTACGTTCTTCAAAAATAAATAAAGTTGATTGGAAAGAATTTTCCAATGCATTTTTTACAAATAAGGTTAAATTTAAACAATTTTCAAATAAGGCTAAGGAAAGACATGCATTTATGTTAATGAGAACTTTAGCAAAAAAAGACCCTATTTTCATAAACGGTCTTCAAAGTGTTGTTGGTTACCCTACAATAGATTTCTTACATGAAAAATATTATAATGGTAAATTTATACCTAGTTATGTTTTTGAATCATCTAAACAATCAAAAACATCAAAGGCGTTATATAATAATTTTTCTAGTGAAGCTTTAGATTACATATTAAATAAAAAAGGGTATGAGCTAAAGAGTTTCGAATATCTATGTAAAGTAAATCCAAAACTTGCTACAGAAATGTTAAAAGATTCTGAAAAAACATTAAACCAAAAAACAAGAATACTAAAAGGTGTCAAGTTGAAATAAAAAAGTCCACATTAAATGTGGACTTTTTTATTAATCTAAAGAAACTATTTTTGACTTGGTTTTTGGATAAAAGTTTTTATTATCCTTATATGCTTTATTTGAAATTTCACTACTAAGTTTAGAGTTTAATTTTATATTTGGTGAAACCAATGGTGTCAAAATTGATGATTTTGAACAAATTGAAACCATGGTTTTGGCATATGATTCTACAATACCACTTAATTTTTTAATAGCATCATTTGTTTTATCTAAAGCTTTGTGATTTGTTTCACCCAATGTTGCTGGTTCTTTAGATTTATCCTCTGTACCTAATGAAATTGATTCATTAGAAATATGTATCACCTTATCAAAATTTGAATTTTTTAAATAAATTGTGTTATCTTTTCTAAGTTGTATATGTGAAACATTATCATCTTTTTTATATTCTAATGTTAAACCGTCATCTTCTGTAAATAAAAGTTTAACAATACCTGTAGATGCATATTCCTCTAAATCTTTATATAGTAAGACCGCACTATTTACATATTGGTCTTCGGGTATATCCATATCACTAGAGGACTTACCATTAAATGTATACCAAACGGGTGTCATTATTTCACCCTCTATAAAATCTATATTAACAATAGATTCCTTTGGTGGTGGGTCTAATCTATTAAACGCCACATTTTTTGGTAAAGCCCATGGTATATGACTTTCATCAATTTCATCGTAATAACCATTTACTCTTACTTTAACTCTACCTATCTTTTTCGGGTCATCATTATCTATAACCACTCCAAATATCCCATTTTCCATTATAATCTATTTGCTAAATTTGCTAACCCTGCACCTTGCACATTTCCTAAAAATAATTGATTTATATCATCCACACCACCTCTTATATCACCTAATAAGTTTTTAGTATATGTTCTTGCATTAGAAAGTGCATATTCTTGATATGTATAATAAGCTGCTTGTGAATTACCATATTCTAAAGCATTATTTTTAACATTCTCTTTAAACTTTTTTAAAGTGCTTGAAATGTCAAAGTTTTTAATTTCATTACTTATTGTTGTTGACACTAATTCAATTTCTTCCTTAAATGATAAACTAGATTTAGATAATGTCTCTTCACCCATCATGGATGGTGAAAGAATACTATAATCAGCTACATCATAACCTATAACAAAGTTACTTAAATTTTCTTGTATTGATATATTAGTTACAGCATCAAAGAATGAACCACCACTTTCATCTAAAAATTGACAATTACCAAATTCGAAAAGTTGGTGTGTTATTTCAGCAATTGATGTTGTCTCCCAATTTCTCAAAAACTTGAATTTTGTATTGAAAACTCTCATATCCAATAAGTATACGGACATGCCAAAAGACCTTAAATTTTCGGGAAGTACCATAACCCCTCTATTCTTATCATAGTATATTTGTCTCCAAAGGTGATTTAATGAAGATACTTTTAAATCTAATGTTTCATATGTTGAAATAACTAACTTGTTAGTTGAGTTGAAAAAAGAAACAGCACTCCAAGGGTTTGTAAAAACCTCTCTCAAACCTTCTATTGATTGAAATACCCATGGTTGTTCTGTATTTAATTCTGAAAGTCTAGAAATAAACAATTTTAGTAAGTCATATCTTTTTGTATCACCAATATCTTTTAAATATTTAAGTGCTGAGTTTGGTGATTTTTCATTTGCTAATAGTCCGTCTTCTGCTGCGAAGTTAAAAAATAATTTAAACCCCGTAACCGTTGGGTCATTAATAACTGACCTAGGGTTAAATCGTATTAATTCATCAGAATTTTTAAAAGCATTTATAAATCTTTCTACAGTTTTATCAGCATTATAATATCTACCTGCGAGAAGATGTTTACCAACTTGTTTAGCTTCATGCCTTTCTGAATTTGTTGCGTTTATTAATTTCAATGCCATTATTATAATCTTTTAGTATATGTATCGTTATATTATATAACAATATTTTTAATAAAAAGTGTATATTTGTGTTTTAATTCCTATATTTGCTGAAAATAAATATTTTTATATGAGTGAAAATGAGAAATTATATGATTTTTGTAATAAAAATTGTGATAATAGTTTATATATTGACGAAAAAAAGTTTGTGAAAATTGAAAAGGACGTAACAACACCGAACACGTTAGCATTTAGATTGACATATGTTGATTTTGTTGTTGTTGTTTATAAATCAACTACATTTGATTCAACTAATATAGATTTTAGAAATGTTAAGAAAATAAACTTTAATGAGTGTATGAGATTAATATATGGTGTTAAAGTTGTTTCCACAAATGATGATTTTAAAGTTGGTAATTTTTATATAAAAAAGTTAAATAAAATTTTAGATAAATTATGTTAATAGATACTGTACAGCGTAAAGGTAAAGTTGAGGTTTCATTTGTTAATGAGGATGGTCAGATTGATTTAATTTCTATACCCACAACATTTTCTAATTGGGTAAAGTGTGAAGAAAATGACCCGAACAAATCTAATGAATACCGAAATTGGACGGGTGAACCTGTAAAAAAAGTTGGTGATAGGCAATTTAAAGATTTAAATCTTAGAGAGTTTTTATTACACTCAATACCCGAAAATATTAAGGATAAGATTTTCGCATATAATAAACCAAATTGGTTTGCGCTAGATATTGAGGTTGATGTTAGGAAGTGTAAAGGATTTCCCGAGCCAACAGAAGCTAACTTCCCTATAACAACAATTCAAATTACAAATAGTGAACTATCTACTGTTTTACTTATTTATGATGAAATGAAACGTGTCGAGGGAACACCCGAATATACTGAAATGATTCAAAAAAAGGTTACTGAACATTTTAAAGGTTCTAAAAAAGCACAAGATTTAATTAAAAAATACGCAAAAGGTGGTGTTTTAGAATATAAACATATCGTTTTTCATAGTGAAAATGATTTATTAACAACTTTCTTCAAGTATCAAAATAAATTATTTCACCATATAATGGGTTGGAATTGGCTTGATTTTGATGCACCATATATTCATAAACGTGCTGTTAAGTGTGGTGTTAATCACGCTATAGCATCACCTGTTAAGGAAATTGTTGGTAGGGAAATGTCTATTGATAAGTTTGCTAAATTTAGAAAGAATACCGAGGATATGACCCAAGAGGAAAAGGACTTGGATAAGAGTGAACGCTCATTCGCAACACCTAGACATAGGGTTGAAATTGATTATATGGAAGTTGTACGAAAGTTTGATTATACTGTTGATAAAACATCAATGAGTTTAACTGAGATTGGTTATAATGCTGTTGATGTTCCAAAACTAAAGTATGATGGTAGTTTCTATGACTTGTATATGGATAGAGATAATTTTATAGTCTATTCGGCAATTGATACTATTTTATTGATGATGATACATCTTAGACTTAATACAGTAACATCATTAGAAATGATAACATACTACTCTAAGATTCCATTAGAAAGAGGTTTTAGTACACTTGCATTAGGTGATGCACTTTTTTGGGATGAACAATTTTCAAATAATTTGGTTTTCTGTCATGAAGATAGATTTAAGGATGATGATGATGATGAAAATCATGATTTTGAAGGTGGGTATGTAATCGACCCTAGATATAATACGGGAGAGTGGGTGGCACTAGTTGATTTTAAATCACTATATCCGACATGTGGACAATCTCTAGGTTGCTCTTTTGATAATATAATACAGGAGAATGCAACGTTAGATGAAATGAAATTGGCTATCTCAAAAGGTCATAGAGTTTCACTAAATGGAACTATTTATGATAAAGATAATATAGGCACATTAACAAGGGTTTGGAATAGATTAATCTTTGAGCGTTATCACTTCAAGGATATTCGTGTATTTATTGATAATGAAATGTTGCCAATAGTTGAAAAATATATAAAAAACGTTGCTTAGTAGCGTTTTTTATTTTAAATTTGTAAAAATATAAAAATAATTAAATATGAATAAATTAGTTTTAAAAGGTGTAGACCCAAAACTTTTCATAGAATTTGTAAAAAAATCTGCTAGAGTTAGAGATAAAAAAGGTGATAAAATGATTGCGGAATCATTACCTTTTCATATTCATGGTGATAAAATTTCTTCAATAAAAGAAAACGGAACAAAAACTACTATGAAAATTAGTAGTGAAAAACTTTCTTTATTTTGTGAAAATTATGCAGAAGTTATAGAAAAGCTTGGTGATAATATTTGTAGAATATGGTTATTTTCATCAAAAACTTTTGTTAGTGGTGGTCTTAAACATTTTAAAGATAAAATTAATATTGAACTAACATTAAATGATAACTTTGATGCTACAGGTCATTTAACACTTTTTAATGAAAGTGCTAAAATAAGATTTTCATTAGCAGATGCTAGTTCAGTATTCGAGGATATCAATTTTGAGGATATTGATGACCTTTTCGATGTTAGTGATGCCAAAGCATCGTTCAATATTAACTCGGTAGAATTGAAAAAAATTGGCGGTGCAACAAAACTAGAGTCTGTTTTAGATAAAAAGCATGAATCTGTTGGTTTCTTTACAGAGGATGGATATCTTACATTTAAAACACATTCTGTTGATTTAAAACTACATGAAACAGATGTTAATTTAAGTGGTATAAGTATTAAAAAGGATTTGATTTTTACTATATGTGAGGAAGACCAAAATGTATTTATAAAAACATATAACAATATACCTATTATTGTATTTAAATCAACAGAAACTGACACAAGACAGTATATTATTCTTTTAGATGAATTTAGTGAAAAAACAACACTAGACTCTGTTGAAGAGGAAATTGAGCAAATAGACTTTGCTACATGGGCTGATATGGGTGACGAAGACCCTCTATTTTAAAAATAAATTTTATGTTAGATGAAACTATCATGTCTCTTGCTATTAGTAAGAGACATGTTACAACTAAAGATAATTCACCCGACTTAGCACCCGATTTATTTGATGCTAGGACATCCATAGAAAAAACATTTGTTGACCTTATTAAAAGGTTGGACAATATTGAGGAAATTAAAAATAATAAAAAAGAACTTTTATTATTACTAGATGATTTAAAAAATGCATCGATATTCTATGATGCATCACAACTATCTTGTAAAACACTAGCAAACTCAATGTATGGTGCAGTAGGTGCAAAGTTCTTTCGTTATTATAGAAAGTGTGTAGCTGCTGATATTACCGCAGAAGGTCGTAATGCAACTAAAATGGCTGATGAAAGAACTACCGATTACTTTAAGTCTCCAAATGGATGGGCTAAGGAAACAGATTTTTTAAAATATATTAAAGAAAAGTATTCAGATATCGTTAATGTTGATGAATTAAAACCTGTAGTTCCATCAAATGGGATGGGTATATATGGTGATACTGATTCTGTTTTCTTTATTTTAAAACCTGTTTTAGATTCCCTTGGTGTTAAACCCGATGCGGATAGTTATAGATGTACAGAATTGTGTGTGGATATAATACAAATGCCACTTGATAGGATTCATAAGGAACTTTTTAGAAGGTATGCTGAAAATCGAAATTGTAAAAATTTACAAGTTTTTGAATTAGAAGCAATTTTGAGAAGGACTATTCACCTAGCAAAAAAGAAATATATTGGTTCTTATTTTTGGAAGGATGGTAAATTTTTGATACCAAAAGATTTTGATAGTATGCCTAATGCGTATAAAACAATTAAGTTAAAATCTACGGGGGTCGAGTTGGCTCAAAAGTCAACACCTGTGGTTATAAAGAATTATCTTAAAAAATACGTATACTTGATGCTATCAAATAAGAATGTTTCTGATGAAATTTATTTTAAAATGGCATATGCTATGACAAAATCTTTTTCAAAAATGCCTATCGAAGATTATGCCAAGGCTAGAGCATTGGGAACATTTAACAAGTATCACGAAATAAAAGATGGATATTATTTTGCAACAGGTGGTGATAAGATTATGCATGGTTGTATTTGGTATAACAATGAAGTTAAAAAACATGGTCTTGAACAGAAGTATCCTATGATTGCACAAGGGTCTAGGATTAAACATTACGAAGATGTTAATGGTAGAACATTTGCATATCCTATTGATGATAATTGTGCTTTTCCTGTGGAATTTGCGCCTAAACCAAATGTTAGAAGAAATCTAGATAAAATGTTATTCAAACCTTTATCTAGAATTATGACAAAGGTTACAAAAGCAGACCTATCAATGTTGGGTTCTCAAAAAATGCAAAGGTCTATTTCTTTATTCAAAAGTATAAATAAATAGAAGATAATTAAATCTAGGTCAAAATATTAGTTTGACCTAGATAATTATACACACAAAAGATAAATAATCTATAAAAATAAAATTTAATCCATATTATGAAAAATTTTTCAAACTTTACGGGGAAGTTTATTACTGAATCTAAATTAGGTGATAACTTAGTTAACTTAAAACCCGTGACATCAAAAGGAGCTTTATATAAGCTTAAAGCATTAAACTATATTAAAGAAAATGCAATAACAATCCATTTTATTAGCAATTTGGTTAACGAAGGTTATAGCTCAGAAGACACAGCTGTAAAATCATTTGCGGAAACATTAGTTGGTAAGATTAATGAGAATGAAAAAGCTTTTAGATTAGGTTATTTATATCAAAGTGTTATGGATAGTAATGAACCTTTGGTAGAATCTTTAAGAAATGATATTGATTCGGTAATTATGGAAGGTGAGGATTCAATCGGCGTTTCTGTGATGGTTGGTGATTTATCTAAATTTAAAAATTATTATAACGATTTAAAAATTATTGAGTCAAAAATAATTGAAACAAATGCACAAAATATGAGAAATATCGAAACAGATAAATTCTCTATTGAAACACCTATGTCTTACGTTCACGAAACTGAGAAAGGTGATATTGTTCGTGTATTAGATAATGTTTATTTAGTTGGTGAGAGTGGTATTAGTTTAACTAATGTTCCAAGTCAAGAGTTTATCAATCTAAGTGAGTCAGCAAAAAATATCAACTATAATGTTGAGAAAGGTTTTGCATCAGTAAAGACAGCTTTAGGTGAATTAGTTTTAGAGAATGGTGTGATTAGTAAGAAAGATGGTGAAGAAATTGTTGAATGTGATAAAACTGAATTAATAAACGAATTTGCATATTCTATTAGTAATTTAAAAATAGAAGAGTCTGAAATGACTAAATTAGATAAAATGATTGCTATTTCAGAAAATAAAGACTCTTTTAAAGCATTAAAAAACTTTAAAGTAGTAACTAACCACTTAACTAATGAAAGTGCTTTAATTGCTTCTAATAATGGATTTATTGTTGGTGGGGTTATTTCATCTGAAAGGTCTTTAAAAGAACATAAAAACTTTACTTCTATTACAGAAGCTGTAGAATATACAAAGCAAGTTATTGGTATTGATGCATCTAGTGTTTTTGAAAGTGAAATGAAAGATGAAAAAGATAAAGAAGATGCTATAAAATCTAAGTTGGAAGAGTGTGATGCTGAAATGTCTAAGTTAGAAGAAAAAAGAAAAGTTGTTTTAGAAGGAATTGAAACAACAACAAAGGGTTCTGAGGCTAATAATATGTATATCGATTTAGATGCTAAAATTGGCGAAGGTATGGTAGCACTAAGTAAGAAGAGAAAGGCTATTCTAGAGGGTGAAGATGATAGTATGTCTATGGAAGACCGATTAAAGGTTTGGGATAAACTTAAAAAAGGTGATACATTAAATGTTACTGTAAAAGGTGGTGATGTTTTAAAAATGAAAGTTGGAGCTTTAAAGGAAAATAAAGCAAAGACTATGAAATATATGTCTTTAAAAGATTTAGACAACCCAAAAGGTGTAAAGTATCGTTTAGACAATAGTAATGGAAAAATTACTATGGCTAAAGGTGATATGAGTGGGAATCTTATGTCATTATCTTTAAACGAGTCTATTGGTGATATGACCCAAGATGATTATGATAAAAAAGATGAAGAAGTTACTGAGGGATTTAAAGAAGGTAAAGTTATAGTTTACAAAGAAACTAAAGATGGTGATGGTGATAAATTCACACCATATATTAAATATCGTGAAAGTTCTAAAGACTTTGAAGCTAACTTTGGCTATCAAACCGAATATAGTAAGAAGTTAAAAGACTTAAAGGATGAAATGAATGGTGCAGGGTTTAAGGTAGATAAAGTACTACAAGAATCTGTGAACGAAGCCAAAGGTGATAAGGAAGCTTATCAAAAGTTTTTCAATAGTATGTTAAAGAAATTTAATGTTACTGAACCCGACCAATTAAAAGGTGACGAAAAGAAAAAGTTTTTCGATGCTGTCGATAAAGGTTGGAAATCTGACAAAGAAGAGGGTGGTGTTAATGAAGCTAAAACATATAATTATAGCTATAAAAAAGATGCCTTGAATGATTACTTTAAAGGGAAGTTAACATCTAAAGAACTAAATATGGTTGCTAGGGATATTTTCGGAACAGAGATTGCTACAAAACATGAATTAAAATCATTCTTGGATAATAAGTTTACACAAGGTGTAATGAGTGATACATATGGTATCGATGAGAAAACATTAGTAAAGAAAGTTAAAGATTTAATTAAAGTTATCGTCGAATCTGATGATATTAATGAATCAAAAAAAATTAAGTTTGAACTTCATGACCAAGAGGTTAGATTTTCTGACGGTTCTGTTGTTGATATTCATCCAATGGATGGTTCATTTAAATATAAAGGTATTGGTGTAGAGATTGATGCTAGTTCAGAAGATTCTGATATTATTAATAAAGATGTTGCAAAACAATTAAATAATAATAAAAAAGGTCTTACTTTTGTATATGAATCTAAGGGTGGATATAAACCAACAAAACCAACAGAAGATGATAAAAAGTTTTTCAAAGAAAATAAGAAAGCTATCATGAAGTTAGTTGATGCTGATATGTTTTTACCTATTATTGAAGCTATTAATATAGTAAGAGACGGTAAACCATCAGATGCTTGGACTAAAAGTGTTAAGGATTGGAATTCTAAACAAGTTTCTGAAACAGAAAAGGAAACACCTACTGATAGTATTGACTCAGATGAGGAAGAATCTAAAAAAGGTGAAGAAGGTGCTGAAAAAGATAAGTCAGATGTTGATGTTGAAGAGTCTGTAAAAATGGCTTCTAGATATGATAATGTTTTACTTACAGAGGGTGAGGATGGATTTAATTATCCTACAACAAAAAAAGGATTTAAAGAATCTGTTTCTAGAATGAGAAGAGTTCATGATGACCCTAATACAGACCCTAAGAAAAAAGCTAAAATTAAGAAATGGTTAGCAGGAGCTAAAAAACATAAATCAACTATTACTGAGTCTAAAGATGATGGTATTAGTGTTGTTTCATCATTGATGGAACTTTGGTTTGCTGTTCATGAATCTGATACAGATAAGTATTCTAAAATTGCTAGTAAGTTAGATTCTAAAGGTATTAGTATGAAGTTACAAAATGAAGTTTCTGATTCTGCTACAAAAATGAGAAGAAAGAAAGCTATTGATGTGTCTGAGGTTAATAATATTGTTACCAAAATAGTTAAGAGTAGTGGTATGGATTTAAATGAATCTAAAGAAACTAAGTCTTTATATAATGTTGGTGATAAAGTTTATTTTCTACCATCTTTAACAGGTATGAATAAGAAGAAAGGTCTTATAATTCAAGATAAAAAGTGGCACAAAGCTGAGTCAATTTTTGGTGAAAAAACTGAATTTATGTGGTGGTATTCATTTGAAGATTCTTACTTATCGGCTAGAGAAGAAGAGTTAACAGATGATTTTAAAAATGTTAAATATAAATAATATATGAAAGTTCGTATTTTAGAAAATGGAACTGAAATAAGCAATAATATTATGAGCGATGTGGATTTCACATCGCTTCATAATAAGCTAATTTCAGAAGGGTGGATTCAAAATAAACCTAATACATTAATAAGTGGTCAAAAAGAAATGATTTTCGAATCTGATATGGATTTAAATTTAGGTTATAAAATTTTATTCGACTTAATTGTAAATTATAAATCTATTTTAAAGGTTGATAAAAATACATTTAAGTTACAACGAAAAGTATCTAGTGATTATAAGATTGTAAAAGGCTCTTTAGAAGTTAAACTCTTAAATAAAGTGTATAGTATACTTTTAAAAGGAAAAAGACCGTTATTGCATAGTGTTACTGTTGATGAGGATGTTGTAGATTTGAAAGTTTTAACAAAAAGTAAATTTATTTCAAAGTCTACAGAAAATAAATATTTCGAAGATGGTGCACATACTGTTTTTGTAAATAATGAGGAAATTTTCTTAACAATTATTAAAGAAAATAAAGAGTTTGAAAAAATAGTTTCTAAAAGTGAAAACTTTGCTATACTATTCACGGGTCTAGGTTCAGATATGGTTATAGGTGATTCAGCTGTTTCAAACCCTAGGATTTTTAAGTATAAAGTTAAATCAACTTATATAAAAGACCCGAACGATTATAAAAATGTTTATGGAAATACATTTGTTAAAATAGATAGTGACTCGACTACAAGAACTATTTCTATGGAATCTTTTGTTAAGAATTTTAAAGATGGGTTTATATCTTATAAAAAATCAGATTTGAAAAAATTTGTAAATGAAAATATAAATGAATCTATTCAAGATAAATATAAAGAATCTATTCTTACAGATATAAAGATTGGTTCAAAAATAAAAGTTGGAAATCATAATAAATTTGAGGTCAAAAAAATAAACACTAAAAAGGAATATTTATCGGGAGATTTGATGAATAATAATGGTGATAAATTAGCTGAAAAGGTTATGATTTTCTTCTCAAATTTTATTCAACCTAATAAAAAGGGTGTTTATAGTTTATTAGAATCTAAAAATGATAAAAAGGAAATTATAGAATCTTATGAAAATGTTCCCGACTATATCAAAACAAAGGCTAATGAATTCGCATTAATTGATGAATCACCACAAGCTGCTGAGTATGTTAGAGAATTTTTGATGTTGAGTAGTGTTGATGAACTGATAAGATATAAAAAATATGTTGAAGTTTTAAAGGTAATTGAATCATATTTTAATGATAAACACGATAATATTGAAAATATAGTTTCACATATACAAGGTATTATGGAAGCTAAAATGGGTGTTAGTTTCGGCACATCCGATATAGAAAAATTAACACGTCTAGTTACTGAAAAACGTTAAATTCGTAATTAATATTTTTTTATTTTTAAACCACAATGACAAATCATTGTGGTTTTTTTATTTTTATTTGTTATATAATTATGTAACAAATAAAAATAAATTAATGGCATTAAAAAATAATAATAAAAAATCTAAAAAGAAAAAGAAGGAGCTACCTGTACCACCTAAAGAATTTAATGAAGAAATTCTTAAATCTAAAAAATTAGGTAGGTTGACTAATAGAGCGGGTCAACTTATTTTAACATTAGTTACAAACTATCAAAATAAAAATAGAAATATGAAGTATGATAGTGAGGATATAAAAATGGATGTTCGTAGTGCTGCTATACATATCATATGTGAAAATTGGCACACGTATGATGAAAAAAAGTATTCTAATGCTTTTTCTTATTTCACCTCAATAACACAAAATGGTTTATTTGAGGGAATGAATATGCATATGAGAAATAAAAGAAATGTGCAATACAACTATGATAGAATATTTTAAAATATTGTCTTTTATTTATAACGATATATAAATAAAAGACAATATTTTAAAATGAAAAAACTTTTAGATGTTTATGATAGTTTATTAATTGAAATGTTAATAAATGAATCTAAGGTAAAACATAAACTTACAAACTCAAAACAATTAAACAAACTGTATTCAGATTTTATACAGTTTGTTTTTGAAAAATATAAAATAGAGAACTCTAATGCTAGAGTTATGATTACTAGAATCAATAAGAATTTTAGAGTTTATGTTGATATAGCAAAGGTTTCTGAGAAAGATAAATCATCACCTATTATTAAGGTTAATAAAGATTTGGGGGCAAATGCTATAATGAAAATAATTGCACATGAAACCACACACGCTAAACAAATTATACATGGTGACCTTTGGTATACTGATACAAGTATGCAATGGAAAGGAAAAGATTATATTTCTTTAGAACAGTATCAAACTATAGTTAAAAATTTGAAAACCCCAAAAAATTTAGAAATTTATAATAATTTTCCTTGGGAAGTTGAAGCTATGAGTAATGAAGTTAATATAGTTAATCAATATAAAGAAAGTGATAATTTCAAAATTTTAATGTCTACATCAGATGATGTTACAAAAACAATATTAAATTTGATATGATAAACAATCCACATTTCAATAGTTTTAAAATGGATTTACCGCCCGACTTTTTTAAGTCAGCAATAATCGAAAACTATAATGAATATTTAATAGCACATAAGAGAAATATCACTAATATTAGTGATTTGGTTAATTTCTCTATACAGACTGTAACATTACCTTCTCTTGGGTTTGAGCCAATAGTACAACAAAAACCATTATTTGGTGGTACAGTTGAAACAGGTCATGATACAGTCCAACCTAAAGAAAAGTTATTAGATGATAAGACGTTTGTTATTACATTTAAGCACTTAGATGGATTTACTAACTATTTTTTAATGTTTGAACATTATATATCATATCAACAAAATAAGAATGGTGATAAGAATGATTTTTCGAATATACCACCATTTCAGATACATGTATTTAATATTTACAAGGAGATTCTTTTCACATTTGAAATGACAGGTGTTCAGTTTATTGGTATGGATGCGCTAGAATTATCTAAGGCATCAATTCATAATGAATTTACCACATTTAGTTGCAATTTTAGATTTGATTCATATAGATTATTATTCCATACACCCGAACAAATTAAAACACACGATTAATGATTAAGTTAACATTACTTGAAGAGAAAAATTTAAAGACATTCTTTGATGATACCGAATATAGTGGTAGTGATTTATATCCAAAGTTAGATTTAACTTCTAATAGATGGGAAATAGATTATGAATCAATAATTGTTGATAATTATATAGAGATTGATAGGTCTACTGAAATGAGACTTGACACATTAGCTAGATATATTCTTGGCTCTGAGGATTATGTTGATATAATCGTCAAGTTTAATAGAATTATAAATGTTTTTGAAGTTAAAAAGGGTGATGTAATAATGATTCCTAATCTTTCTAGTTTTTTTGCTAATATTAAAAAAGCAAATTATAAAACTAAAGATATAAAGAATAGTAAATTTAATGATACATCAAAAATTAGTGGTGGTAGTAAATCACCATCGGTGAAAACTAGTGGAAATGGTTCTAAAACATTTAGGAAAGGAACTAACGGGGTAATAGTATTTTAAGATATGAGACAGGAATTTGAGACTAAATTAGTACCACAGGATATAGTTGTTAGACAAACTGATGAAAAGGATGTAAACATAGAGAATAATGCAGGTCTATGGTTTCCTTTAATACGAGTTAAGGATGTTGTTTTCCATATGGATAAAATTGAATCATTGAAATATACTGTTGGTAAGTCACTTTTACCTAAAATAACAGTAGTAATAAATGATGATGATAGAGAATTTTCGGAAGAGCAATTTCCAAATATTGACGACTTAATAACTGTTCGAATATCAAATAATAATGATACTGAGCATAAACCTATTAAGAATGATTATAGTATTATAAAAGTTAATAGTAGTCCTAATACACGTTTAATTACTATAGTTGCAATACATCATATACCTACACTTCATAAGTATAATAACAAGTCATGGAATATGTCTTTGTTTGAAGTTACTAAAGAGATTGCTAAAGAGTGTGATTTAGGATTTATAACAAATATAAATCAATCGAATGATGAATCTAATTGGATATGTCCAAGAAATTATTATGATTATTTGAGTTATATTTCTGAGAGAATGGAATTGGAAAATGATGATGTGTGTAAAATATTTATAGATGCTTTTAATAATTTAAACGTGATATCATTACGAACGGCATTTGATAATAGAAGTCCTACACAGTTGTTAACAAACCCTGTTACTGGTGATAAGTATGATGAAAGTATAGATGTTATACTATCGAATAAAGATTATAAAGATGAAGATAATAATAGGGTCACTATAAATTCATGGTCACCAACAACAAATTATGGTGAAGGATTTCTAAAGAATAAAAAAATAACTAACTATAATCAAAAGGTTGATGAAAGACATATTAAGTCTAACTTAGAATCTTTTACTATAGAGAATATAAATGCTTTGGATGATAGTAAGGAAAATGTTTTTAGCACATATGTCGATTCAGATACTGTGTCAAGGAATATTTTAACTACTCGAAAAAGGAATAAGAAGCTTAGAAGTATTTACGGTCAAGGAACATACGTAAAATCTATATTAGATTATTTTATATATGATATCTATCCAATGATGTATGTATACTCTGAATTGTATAACAAGTCTAGAAACTCATCATTAAATTCACAAGATGAGAATATCGATATTGATGAACTTTCAGAAATGAAACCCAAATATAAAACAAATGGTGCTGAACTAAATGAGGAATTTACGGGAGATTATATTGTTGTTGATGTTACTTATAGTTTTATAAAAAGTAATAATCGTGATAACCAAATTATACATTCACTTAATATGATAAAGGTATAATGAAATATAAAACAACTTTACAGGAGATTATAGAAAGTATAGATTTAAGTACACGTAGAAGTAAAAAGTCTATTAAGGATTTGAAACCAAATCCTAAATCACATTTCAAGGATGGTTATTTTCATATTAATGAGTGTGAAAAATACATACAAGTTGACAATGAACCTTGTATATATAGGTCTTCATTGGAATTTAAAACATTTATGTGGTGTGAAAATTCACCTAATGTTAAAGCATGGGCATCAGAACCATTTTCAATACCATATTTGCATGTTAATGAGCGAGGTCAAACTCGTAAGAGAAATTACAATATTGATTGTATTGTGGAATTTAATGATGGTAGGATTTGGTTTGTTGAAATAAAACCTTACAATTTGACAAAAATAGGTTCTTTCGGATTTGAGTTGAATAAATCAAAATGGAATGGTGCACTAAAATGGTGTGATGAACAACCATTTTTAATAGAGTTTAAAATAATAACAGAGAAATTTAATTTTTATATATAATGAGTAGAAGTAGATTATTACCCGAAGATTATAAATTTATAGAACTAATACAACAAGAAATAACCGAACATTCGGCTATACCACTAGAAATAAAGCCCGATAGAATAAAAAGTATAATTCTAGATTCAGCCAATTGGTTTTATGAATGGCATCCACAAGCTGTGGTTAGACAGCAATATTTACTTAAACGTGAGGATATAGAAAAAGCTAAAAATGGAAATATCACAGCTATTATTAAAATACCCGAAGCAATAAAATTTGTATTTAGAGTTAGAAAAGCCAATGGTGGAACAACACTTAGTCAAGCCAAATATCTTAGAAATCCTTTATATGGTATGAATAGATTTTTAGGTTCTATGACAACAGGTGGTATGACATTAGGTGGTAGTATGACAGGTGGTGTTGATGCTTTATCACATGTATTAAATTTATATGAATATCAAACCATCAATAGCATATCGCAAAATAATAGAGGTGTTGCTCATGATTTTTCAGAATTATCAAATCAAATATCTTTTCCATCAAATGTCGAGAGTGACTTAGTTTTAGAAGTTGGTGTTAGAGTTCCGATAAGTGAAATGTATAATGACTTATTATTTAAGAAACATGTGAAAGGTAAATCACTAGAATCATTAGCAAAAATTATAGGAACATATGATTTCAAATTGGTTGGTGGTGTCGCTATAAATTGGGATGGATTAAAATCCGATGGTGAAAAAATGTATGAGAATGTAGAGGAAGAAATAAAAGGATATAACTCTAGTAGTTTCATAATAAGTAGATAATAGAGAAAAAGGCTAAAATTGCCTTTTTCTTTGTTTAGAAACAATAAATAAATTAAGAATGAAAACAAAAATTAAGTATTAATGGAAAAATCGAATTCGATGGCTTCACAATTGGCTGACGTTAATAGACTAAATAATAATGGTCTATTATTAATGAAAGCAATGTATGAAGCAATAACATCAAATAAAGAAACTGTAACAACTACAATAGAACTACAGGATGGTACAAAATCAAATATTGTTATACCATCAAATATTTACATAAAATCGGAAGTTGAAAGGTTACGCTCAACAATCAATAATATGGTTGGTTTAGGTGATACTAAAAGTGGTACTATCGTTTCAATAAATGATGGAAGTAGTGATAAATTAAGAGATATTACATTAACAACATTTAAAAAAGGTTTAGATAAACTTAAAAAAAATGAGTTGGGTATTGTTGACCAAATAAACATTACAGAGAATCCATTAATAGAAAAATTACTATCACCTTTAACATCTTTAAAAATAACACTACCTAAGCGATTTAATAATGAAAGTAGTGTTGTTGTTACAAAAATATTTTTGGATAGCTTAGAAGGACTCTCTGATGGTTTTTCTTATGCTCAAACAAGACAATATTTAGCTACAAACAATATAGTTCATAATATTAAAGAGGGTAGACAAGATTTAACACCAAGTAAACAACGTTTTTATGGTGATTTTAATATTATGTCCATTGAAAATAATAATAATGATACATTTACATGTAGATTTGATAAAAAAACATATAACGACTCTGATAATGTTGTAGAGAACTCTAGAGAATTGGAAGTAGGAAATACATTATTAACCAATGATGGTTTAAGTATTTATAAAATAACAAATATCGTTGATAATGGTCTTGGTGTTTTTGTAACTGTTACACATATAAGTGGTTTTTCAAGTTTAGATGTAGGTATTTCAGCTTTAAAGTTTTATGATGATACAATTTCACAAAAAGTTGTTGAAGTTCCTGTAAAGGGTCAAGACAAATTTGTATTATTTTTTAGTAGCTTAGATAGTAGAAGTAATGTACAAGGTGTTTATTCAGAAGCTATCTTAGTTGATACTGATAATTTAAAAGTTGTTTCAAATTCAATTGAATTTAACTTTAATACTTATTTTGCAAGTAATATATTAGGATTAGGTCAACATTTAGAGTCTATTGTTAAAGATAATACAGTTCCTAGGTCATTAGCTACACCTATTGTTAAACCTGTCTTGGATACAGAGTTTTTTAAAGTTGTACAAGTTAATAAACATATAACAAATACAGCTGACACTAAAAAGCTAAAAAAATATTCATCAGAAAAGAATCGTCTAAGTTCAGAAATTTCAAAGATAACAGATTTAATTAAGAAGACTTCAACAAGAATAAATAAAGGTCAATATAAAAGTCGTGATGAAAAGTCAGCTGATGAAAGTACATTATCATCTTTAACAAAGAAAAAGAATGATAAACAAGCAATGTATAATTCTACTGTTGATAATATTAAGTCACTATCTACATTTTTAAGTGCACCCAAAGCATCACCAAAATATAGAATTCAAGGTTTTTGGGCAATCGATGAGCCAAAGTCTGAAATAACAGGAGACTTACAGAGAGTTGTTAGATATAATGTTAGATATAAATATGTTCCATCAAATTCAGACGTTAGTGAATCATCGTCAATAAATGTTGATGGTAAGGAAGGATTGATTTCAGCTTGGAACGAATTTAAAACAATACCTTTAAAAAAGACTTATGATACAGTAAAAAAGAAGTTTGTTTGGAATGTTGTAAATATTTCTGATGCTGATGTTAATAATATAAACCAACTTGAAGTTCCAATTTCATATGGTGAGAATGTTGTTATTCAGATACAAGCAATAGGTGAGGCAGGTTATCCGAATAATCCAATTTTGTCTGAATGGAGTTCACCTATAAAGATTACTTTTCCCGAGGAATTAGCACAAGATGAGCAAGTAAAAAGTATTGTTGAGGGTAATGAGAATGATTTAGTAAAAGTTGAGGTAACTAGGGAGTTTGAATCAAGGGGAATTGATAAACTATTATCGAAAGCTTATACTGAACAAGATAGAACATTTTATTTATCATCTGATGATATAGCATCTACAGAATATACCACAGAACAAAAAACTATTTCTGTTGGTGAACAGGTTAGAAGTTTGAAATTAGAACTACAATCTATAAAGGAGTTAATCACTAGAAGAAGTACTTCTTATTCTGTAGAGTTAATAGCACCAAATGGTCGTGTTTACCCTGTTAATAAATTAGGTACTGTAAGTTTATTTGCGGGTCATTATACAGATGTTGTTGACGTTAATCAAATTACAACATATGGTAATATGGTTGAAGTTGTTTTCTATTTAAAATTGGTTAATTATAACGCAACATCAGCAGATATAACATCTATTTCTAGTGGTATTTTGACAGAAGATACAACAAATAATAATTATAAAGATGTTCCTTTTTCACTAGTTGGTAGTTCTTTGAAACAAAAACAGAAAAATGGTCAAATTTTATATTTAAGAAACAAGGATGTTAGTGGGTCAAATGATTTAGTATATCAAAATAATGTAACTTCTAACACATTAGTTCCTAGTAGTGATATTGAATCTACAACAACGGATGCTGAAAAAACAGTAGTACATTTTGATGGTTCTACATTTTCGACAGTTAAAATGAGTAAGGCATCGACAGGAACAGATTATGTGGTTATGACAACATCACATCCACTTTATATAAACTATATTAATAATCCAACAAATTCATTAAATTCTACGGCATTGGTAGATGAATTTAATAGAATTAGAGAATTTAATGATTCTCTATTAGAGGCTAATAGACAACAAGATTATTCATCAATCGATTTTACACAATTTACCGATAACGATAAATATCTTATTGGTAAGAATAGTACAGGTTCAAAGTTGTTTATGAGAATATCTGATATACAAAATATTCAAGTTAAAACGTCAGATTCTTCATCGTCAGTTTCTTTACAAAATGGTGAATCAAATGCACTTTTAATACCAATCGTTTACCAATTTAGAATGGTTGATGCGTTAGGTAGATTGAATGGTGACTCGGCGTTATCACTTTCAGCATCTAATATAGAATATAAAAAGAAAATGGGTGTAGACTTAGTTGTTGGAAATGAGCTTTTCAAATTTGATTTGGAAGTTAGTTCTAAATTTAGAAAGACAACATTATCCGTAACAAATTCGGAAAATAGTCAAATAATTAATAGTATTGATGTTCAGTCATCATCAACACCAAATATAGTATAAACAAGGGTGGTAATAATACCACCCTTTAAATAAAAATTAATTTTATGAATAATTTAGTAGATAGTGGCTTAAATCTAAAAACGATTGAGGTTAGAAATCTTCACAAAATAGTATCAGATTTAAATTATAATTTTACACAATTATTGCAACTACCTGGTTTTAAGGGAGTTACGGGTGCTGATGGTGCATCTATTACAGGTGCTGCGGGTCAGAGAGGTAATAATTGGATATTTGCTGATTCGACTAAATTTGTTACAGAATATTCAACTATTGTTAATTCGGGTCAAGTAACATTGTCATTTTTAAATAGTCAAGTAACGTCTGATTTATCAAAACTTTTAACAACATTAGGTATTTCATTACTAGTGAATAATGATGTTATAGTTTTACCTTCTAGGGATGTCATTCAATTTTCGAGTTCAACTAATCAGTTTATAACAACAGGTATTAGATTTGCTGATGGTTTATCTTTAACCGAAGATGAGGTTAAGGTTATTGTTAATAATATTCTAGGTGGTCTTTCTAACACAGATGTTTATGGTATATATAAAGGTGTTTTTAAAAACTACGCAGACAATTCAGCGGGTTTAAATAATCAACAAAACACAAATTCCGTTTTGGATATTCCTGTTAGTGGTGCAGGTATAGGTTTAGACACAAATGATTTTATATTTACTGTTTTAAAAGAAGCTAATATAAACCCTACTGTTAAGAATATGCTATTAACAGGGTCACCTAAACTTTACCATGATTTGGTACAAAATACTCTAAAGAATAAAACAGCTGATTATATGGCTGGATTTGATGATTTCGGCGCATTAGCTGTTATGCAAAATTCTTATGAAAACGGTATTTTAATCGGACATAAGAATGCTAATGACTTTTCAACATGGGGTAGAATATATAGAACCGAGAATCATTTAAGATTATTATCTGATTATGACCCTAGAACTGAGTTGGTTGGTAGAATTGATTTGGGTAAAGAATCCACAGATTTATATTCGCCAAAAAATCTTTCTTTATTGGTTAGGGAAGGATATTTAAGATTAAGAGATTATAACAATAGTAGAGATTGGCTAAATGCTGATAGTTCTAGAATGGTTTTAGGTGATGTTAACTTACCATACGTTTCAATAACTAATAAGGATTATGTTAAGATATTTTCAAAGGTAAATTCAAACACAGCATTATTAGGTTTAGTTAATAATGAGTTAAAGGAGTCTTTATATCAACCTAAATCTGATTCAATAGTTGATGATAGTAAAAAATTATTAACACATAATTTATTTTTTAACTTTAACCAATTATATAATCAATTTGTTGATAGTATATCCAATAGAGTTCAAAATTTAGAAAATGCTAAAGTATATAAACAACAGTCAAAATATACAGGTACAATTAATGCAAATTCTATAATAAAATATGGTACTCACTTAATTAGGAGAGTATCTTCAAATACACATTCGAATTTTCCAAACAATTATGTTCAAGAAGGTTTTTCTAATTGGGGTATTTTTAAAGTTGATAGATTTGATGATGGTGATTATATTGTAATAGAACAAAAATATACATGTAAAAAAGAAGGTAAGAATAATGCAATAACTTCAACTCGTAGGGGTGTTTCAAACGATAACGGTTCAACATTTACTTGGAGTGATTGGAATAATTTACTAGATTCTTCAAATTTTGTTTTTAAAAATGGTGATAAAATTAAATTAAATCGAAATAGTTTTGATAATGAATTTGAAATAGTTTTTAATCATGAATCACATGGTAAAACAAAAGTTGAAATTGATAATAGTGATGTTGATAGTAGAAAAGTTTCTGTAGGTGTTAAAATGGATGATACAGGTCATCCAATAGAAGTAATCGAAAAGGACTTAAATGAGTGGTACTATGATAAGGAAGAAATAGACAATAAACTAAAAACAGGATTGCCCGAAGGAGTAATATTCATGTGGGGTGGGAATGTTAATGAAATACCTAATGGTTTTGCGTTATGTGATGGTAGTAATGGAACAAAAGATTTGCGAAGTAGATTTATTGTTGGTTATGACCCTAGAGATTCTGATTATAGTACTGTTGGTGCTATAGGTGGTGAAAAAGAACATAAACTTACTATTGAAGAAATGCCACAACACAACCATAGCGGTTTAACATCAACAAGTGGTAATCATAGACATGGATTCCCTTATGAAAATCCAAGGGGTGTGAATTCTAATGCGGGTTCAGGAGATGGAAAATCTACTTTTAGTACAGGACAAACAGATTATGCGGGTGCACACTTTCACACAATACCAAATCAAGGTGGTGGAAAAGCGCACGAAAACAGACCGCCATATTTTGTATTATGTTTTATTCAGTTTGTTGGATTTGGTGTTCCTAGAATTTTATCACCAACAAGCACATTCACAACAACTGTGGGTAGTAGTGTAACAATAACACCAACAGTTAGTGGTAATGTTTCAACATGGTCAGCATCAAACTTACCTAGTGGTTTAACTATCAATAGTTCTACAGGTAAGATAACAGGTATACCAACAATACCTGTATCTAATGATGTTACACTAGTTGCAACTAATGATAATGGTTCATCAACACCATTCATATTTACTATTATAGTCAATGCTTCACTAGGAACTGCACCTGTTATAAATTCGGCATCACTAATAGATGTTGTTGCGGGTGATATTGTATCATATCAAATAACAGCAAGTGGAAATCCAACAGCTTATGCGGTTCAAGGTTTACCACCATATTTAAGTGTTAATACAACAACAGGTCTTATAACAGGTGAAATACCGTTAAATATAAGTCAAAGTGTTGTAAACTTTAATTTAGCAGCAATAAATGCAGCGGGTACAGGTAATTTAAGTGTAACTATGATAGTTTCATCAACATCGGGTAGTCTTGGAGCACCATCATTATTTAGTGGGGGTGTGAGAAAATATAATGTTGGTCAAAGTGTTAGCTATCTTCATTTAAATGCAGGTGGGGTTGCAACAAATTGGTCAGCGACAGGTTTACCACCTAATTTATCTATAAATGCAAATACTGGTGAAGTTAGTGGTACAATAAGTAGTAATGCTTTTGATTCATTCTATAATGTTTCAGTTACTGCAATAAATGCAGCAGGTAGTTCAACAGCAAACTATGATATATCTATATACGGTAGTGGTGGAATAGGTGATGTGAGATTTTTATAACTCGATTAATATTAATTTTCATTCTTAAATCCGTTAATAATTAATTTTATTAACGGATTTTTCATTTTTATTTGTTATATATAAATGTAGTATTATTAAAATTAAAATATAAAATGGATACAAATTTAGTTAGAGAAGGTTTATGGGTGCATAAAACCGAAGAAAAAAGTAGAGCTATTGAGGTTGTTGGTGTGGATTATCACAGAAAACAAGTTAGATTATCTGATGAAAAAGTTTGGACTTTTGACGAGTTACTAAAAAATTATTTTTTGCCATCATTTGGGGCACAACCTACTAGAAATTTGCTTGGTGACTTGGATTTAGAAAATGATGTTTCGAAATTTGATGTTATAGAAGATAATGAAAAAATAGATGGGAAAAAAGAAATTAAACTCACTATCGAAGAAACGCCACCTATTATAGATTTAAAAATTGGAAAAGGGAGTGACGAATTAGAATTAGATGAAAGATTAAATGGTGCACAAATACATAATTTAAATTCGGGTGATAAATTAATAACACATGAAGAAAAAATGATTTCAGATGCATTAAATATTTCATTAAAAAATGATAAGAATGTTGTTGTTGATAGAGAGAATATATCAGTTAATTTCGGATATGATATTTTAAAAATTACTAGAATGGCTAAAATGTTTAATATTGATAACGAAACTGTATGTAATGTTTTATTAAGTAACCCAAAAACTATTGATTCTTTGAAATCTTTATTATCTAGTATCATAGTTAGTATAAGTGAAGAATTATAATGGATATATTAACAAGAAAGTTACTAAATCATGGTGATACTTGTTATTTTTATACTAGTTCTATAGAAGAACCTTATACTTATTTAAGATTTAAGGGCACTATAAAAGAGATTTATACAGTTAGAAATGAGCAAGTTGTGTATAGAATTGAAATTCTAAATATATTAGAAAATGAGACAATTATACAAAAATATATGAATAGAAATAGTTATAGAGGGTTTGATACAAAGACAAATAATAATAAAGTAAAGACGTTATTTGCTTTTGATTCAAAAACTAAAAGCGAGTTTATAAAAAATAAGCTGAAAAACTCGTTTCTATTTGAATGCTCTAGTGCATCTGTTTTTGAAACTCGTAAAGAAATGGAAGATGAGTTTTTGAAAATGAATAAATATATAGTGGAATTATTGAATGAAACAATTAATTCACTTTTAATTAGGTAAAAAGGTATCGATTGATACCTTTTTTTTTAACTATACATATACTAAAGATATTTAACTAATGGAAAAAAGAGAAAAATTTATAGACGGTTTTAAAGTTACGTATAATGAAGATGGTGTTGCTAATAGTAGTGGTAATGTTAGTGCAACATCATTACCTAAAGAGGAACTTAAATCACCTAAACAATATACAGGTGAACATAAAGCTGAAATGCCACGAGGTTCAGAAAAGTCTGTTTTACCTAGTGGTACGGAAAAATCAAACGACTTAGGTGCTCTACCACATTCAATGTTTTCTGATTATCATTTATTTAGGTTAAAAACTATTAATGGTTCTAATTACCCTCTTCACAATACTGACAAATCTAAATTTAAAGATACACTATATAGAGAATTAACACCACAATACTTAATTGATAATCCTATAGGTGCATCTATATATAAACCTGCCGATTTTGTTTATTTAGAAAGACTTAATAAATTACCATTAAATAGAATGATAACTTTAAGACGTTTTGCATATCCTATTGTTGATGATATTTTTTCTATAGATTCAAAGGATGATGAACCCGATATATCTAGAATGATAACATACACAGACCAAGAAATTAATAAACTGTCTGAATTAATGTCTTTCTCAACGGGAATGAATTGGCGTGAAATAACATCAACAATGGAAAAAATGAATATGCATGGTGTTCAAGCAGGTGTTAGTGGTCACATGAGTAAAGTATTAAAATTTGTAGACCCAACATTCGGTCAAGATAGGGTTCGTGGTGATGTAGCTTTAAGTTTAGACCCTATGCATGATACAAATAAGGCATATGGTATGGTGGATTCTATACATAAAAATCATATTAGAGAAGTTGGGTTAAACTTTGAGCAAGAATTTAAATTGACGTTTAAATATAAAATGAGAGATTATAATGGTATAAATGGTAAAGTTGCTTTTTTAGATTTACTCTCAAATATACTTCTATGTTCTACTAATGATGCTAAGTTTTGGGGTGGTTCAAGATATTGGTTAGGTAGAAGACCGACCAAATATATGAAAAACTTAAAGTTCCTTTCTCCAACCTCTTTTAATGACTTCTTAAACAAGGCTCACGTCGAAATAGCTGAGTTAAGAAGGGAGAATAAAGATATTACGTATTTACGACCAGATGCCAAAAAATTTCTTAAAAACGTTGCTAGTAATATATTTAACATGGGGTTTGGTAAACTTTTAGATAAAATAGGTAGACCATCAATTCCATACACAAACTCATTATTAACGGGTAACCCTGTAGGTAATTGGCATGTCACTATTGGTAATCCACACAACCCATCAATGACTATTGGTAATCTATTATTAATGAATACGACAATAACTTTTGGGGAAATATTAGGACACGATGACTTTCCCGAAGATATAACGGTTGAGTGTAATCTAAAACATGCAATGCCTAGAGGACGTGCAGAGATAGAACAAATGTTTCAAGGTGGTCGTGGTAGAATGTATTGGAAACCTAAAGATGTTTTCAAATCATTAGGTTCTACTGAACCGTATTATAGTGATAGTGGTAAAAAAATACCATCAAAGGTAAGACCTATTTTCGAAAGACAGAGTTTCACAGATTATCAAAGTATGCATAAAAGTGATTTAAAATTTGGTAAATTTGATAAGGCATCAGTATTGAGGAATGCAAGAAAAGTATGGTCGTTTGAACAGATTAAAAAATAATAAATAATGAAGAATATAGACATTACACAGTTTCTAATGGAAAGTTTAAAAATTAATGAAGAAAAAGATAAACTTGATTGGGAGAAAGAGGTTGATAAATCTGAAAAAGATGATTTAGTTAATGATAATAAATCGAAAAAGGAACGAAAGAAAGAACGAAAAAAACTTATAAACTTTTCGGATGATGAACTTGAAAAAGTTAAAAAAGATGCGGAAGAAGAGAATAAGGATGTTGATAAAAAAGATAATGAAATTGGAACTTCTGATAAATTGGACAATGAACCCGAAAAAAATGATGGTGGAACATCTGATGATGAAGATGATGATAATGATATAGAAGATTCTAATATTGAGATAACCTTCGATTAACTATATATAATTTAAATTAGTTTACTAACTTCTAATAATATATAAAAATGGCAGTATTTATTAACGAGGAATCTTGGTTAACAATAGGTTCAATAACGTATAACAAGACTAAATGTACTTCACTTTCTCGTGGTGAAGATAGTGTAGTTGTAAGAGTATCGCTCGAAGATATGGACTATATAAGTTTATCATTCAAAGAGCATGGTGCTGATAATAATAAGGAAACTTATGAAGAGTTTTTCGATTTCATTAAAGACATTTTCAAACCAACTATTGGAGGTGGTGGTGGTGGTGCAATTGATGTAAGTTCTCTTTCAAAAGAGGTAACATTGGCAAGTGTTAAGACTACTGTTGAAAGTATTTCTAACAAAATAGATAAGAATTCTAGTAACTCTGACACTTTCGAAGATTTAGAAATTATCTCGGAAGTTACTTATCCAATAAATACTATAAAATATTTAGAATTTTTTGTATTAGAGGGTTCTATGATGTTTAAGATAGATAATAATACACCATTAGAGTATAAAGAAAATGGTATTGTTTCAAGAATTATTGATAATAATGATGGAATTAAACATTCATTAACATTAACACCTAGTGCTAATTCTAAAATTAGAGTTTTTAAAAAGAATAAATAATGAAAATAATACCAAGCAAAAATATACACGATAAAGTTTTAACATTTGGTGGTAAGTTCGAGTCGGGGTTATCTTCTGTTTTGTATGAAGATGAAGATGTTATTTTATCATGGAATTCGAACGATTTTAACCCAATTTATAATATAAAAACTGATTGGGGTTGGCATGATGCAATGAAGATGAAGGTTGATGGTAACTCATCAAATAGAGCTAAAGTTAAAGGTGTCGGTGGTGATGTTTCTGATACACAAGGTGCTTTTTATTTTACACCAAACGGTGAAAGGTTATCAGC
The DNA here is from genome assembly GCA_020630575.1 of Bernardetia sp. GTDB lineage: Bacteria > Bacteroidota > Bacteroidia > Cytophagales > Bernardetiaceae > Bernardetia. Next base: position 125,833 of record JAHDBD010000006.1, on the reverse strand, counting down.
ATTAGACCATGAGAATTATGGTTCATATTCATTTAATGTTTTAACAACAGAAAACTATAATGAAAATATAGCTACATATTTATTTGAAGTTGTTACAGGTAAAGTTGGTAGTGGTGGTCAAGGAACATATATGATAACGAAAATAAAAAACTAATAAATTATGGGTGATAGTAATTTACAACATTACATTTTAATAGATAATAATACAAAAAAACAAATAAATGTAACTCACGATGTTATATTTAAAAGTAATTTTAATCCACCAAACTCTACATGGTATGATGCGCCTTTAGGCTTTGACCATAATTTAAAAGAGGGTGAAGTTGTTAATGGTTCACTAGTTATTATAGATAAAATTATTTTAACAAGAGTTCAAGAATTGGAAATTTTAAATAATCACCATTTTAGATGTAATGATGAAGAACATTTAGACTTAACTTTAGACTTTTCTCAACATCACATATATGGTCTTTATAAATCGCATGAAGTTGATAGTAATGGTGATGTTAATATTTTAAATTTTTATGTTGATTCTAACGATTTATCAACATTGGCTGTAAAGGAAGAAAGGATATATCATCGTAGTGAAGATTTGAATACAGGTATTAAAACAATTAGAAAAGAGAGTGATATTTATTTCTATAGGTTTGATGACACTTTTTATCATTTTAAACCTAAAGATAAAATTTATAACAATGATGAAATTGAAAATAAAGATTTTAAATCACGAAATAATTTAATACATAAAGCCAAAATAGAGGCTGTTAAACACCTAGCCCAAATATATTCGGGAATAGATTTTAAAAATGCGACAGATGAGGCTGGATTAATGTTTCTATCACTATCATCAGAACTAGATGCATATAAAGAAAGTGTTATAGAACCTTTAATAAACTCGTTAAATTCTTATACTAGAACAACTATAATTAATGATGCTCTTATAACCGTTTTAGTAAATATATTAAATATTCACTTATATTAAAATAAAATTAAAATGAAATATACCGATGATACAATAATAATAGATTGTGGGCATGGTGGACTATTAAATGGTGTTTATACTACAGGTAATAAAAAAATGCATAAATTCGAAAACGGAGAAATTGCATATGAAGGTGTTATAAATAGGATGTTTGGTCGTATTATAAATGAAAAATTAATACAAAACGGTTTTAAAACAAAATACACGGTACACCCCAATGACCCATCAGATGTAAAATTATTCAAAAGAGTAAGATTTGCTAATAATATAGACGGTGACTCACTTTTTTTATCTATACATTGTAATGCTTTTAATACAGAAGCTAGAGGTTCAGAAGTGTGGACTTCAATAGGTAAAACTGAAAGTGATTTGGTTGCACAATTTATACTTGAATCTCTTTCAGATTATACTGACATGAAGATGAGATATGACCAAAGTGATGGAGATTTGGATAAAGAAAGTCAATTTTATGTTTTGAGAAACACGAACATGAAAGCTGTTCTTTTAGAAATGCTATTTTTCGATAATTATGAGGACTTTTCACTAACTAAAGATGAGTGTGAAGTTGAAAAGATTTGTGATGCGGTAGTAAACGGAATAATCGCATATTATGACTTTAAAAACAATACCTAAACAATATATAATCTAGGAACAGTTATAAAGTTAAACACAAACAATCAAAAACCAAAATGATAGGAAAGATAGTAGAATTAATCAAGACATTGAAAGACATATCTATAAAAAAGATTATGGTCATTTTCATTTGTATTTACCCATTATTTACCGTAGTGTATTTTAAGAATGAGCTAATGCTTATGTTTAAACCTAGTGTTGAAATGGTTGAGCTAGAAAATGTTGGTGATATTATACGTGAAACTAATAATCTTAAAGATAATTTTAGAGCTTCTTTTGTATCGGTTTGGTTATATCAACCTAGTGGTCATAATAAGTTTTTCAAAGAAAGGATTAGTTATAGTGGTGATTCGAGAAATCTTATGTATGATTTATCAAAAGTTCAACTTATACATCATCCAAGTCTTCTTAACGCATTGAGAAACAATAAATATGTTAGGATATTTGATGATTCAAGCTTCGAATTAAGTAAGTTAGTTAATGCATATGATATTAATGTTATTTATGTGATACCATTAAAAAATGATTATGGGTTAATTACCTCAGAAATTATGATAGGTTTGGATTATGAACCAAATGAAAAACAATTAAAAAAGATAATAAACTCAACAGAGTTGATTAGGTTAAAGATGTAGTAAATAAGTATGAAAAAAACAATTAATAAACTAAAAAAAACACCAAGATGGTGCTATATAACATTAATTATATTGATTTTTATGGCAGTCAACTTACACGTGACAAGTGTGGTAACTAAAGCTGTAGTTGAAAATAAAATTGAAAATGTTTCGGAAATGGCTATAAAGAATCAAAAAGACTTTATAGATATGCAAAAATATTTTCAAAAAAGGTACAAAGCTGATGGTTCTGTCACTTACCTTTTACAACCAAAAGATTATATAAAGCTATATAAAGAAGCAATTCATACAAATACTAATGATAGTTTATTTTTAAGCGTACCATTTAAGGTAAATCTTCGAAGTGAAAAAATATTTCAAATGGATTTGAAAAAGAATGATTTTGTTAAATTGTCAAAAGGTGATGATAAATATGAAAATAGTATTTTATTAACATCTAATGAAGATTTCAAAACTGCCTATGTTTTTCCTATTTATCACTATCGCACACACGTTTCAGAATTTATACTATTTTATAAAGACGACATTACAATACCTAAAGATAAAATAACTGAAATTGTTTCAGAACTACAATCTTTATCACAATACATCAAATAAAAAAAATCCAACTTTTAAAGTTGGATTTTTTTATTTGATGATAATTATTTATATTTGTCGAAAATAAATTCAATTCATGTGGAATAATAATGAAAATTCTTTAGATAAGAAAGAATTCTTACTACCAAACAACATATTATCTAAAGCGGTAATACATTCTAAACTTTTTAAAAAACCTATAGGTTATATAAAAACACCTTGTGTTATGATTGATTTAACAGATTGTAAAAGGTCTATTCAACTTTATAGTGATATAAGTACTATTGAAGGTCGTGAAGAAATATTATTAAAGATAAGAACATTAAAGTCGCATTTATCGGGATTTGAAAATAAATTATTGGAACATTTTAAAAATTTGAAATAGATATGTTAGGAATAGAAAAAATATACTACATCAATAGGAAAGTGGATACGGATAGAAATGAACATATGATTTTTCAATTGGAACGTTTAGGTATACCTTATGAAAGAATTGATGCTGCGATAAACGAAAAGTTTGAAAACAACTACCTACATAATATTTTATTAGATAGTATATCCAAAAATCCAAATAAATCGTATAAGCATAAGACAATAACAAATCAGTCTATGAGTGAGGTAGCTTGTGGGTTGTCACATTCAATGGCTTGGTCTAAGTCTCTTAGGGATTATCAAAAATTTGGGGTTAAAAAGGTATTAATATTAGAAGATGATATAGTTTTTGGTGAAAAAATTTTTGATAGTGAATATATGTCAAAAATAGAAAAGTATTTACCAACTAATAATAACATTACATATTTAAACTACTTAGATTTTGTATCTGACTGTGGTACAGAATTGACTAAAAATGGATATTATATAGATGTTCGTGAGTTTAATAAGTTTTGGAACATCACATATGGTGGATTGTTTTCCACATCAGCATATATCATAAACTTAGAAACTATTGGTGAGAGAATTTATAATATAATAGATACTATGAATAATGGTGTCATTGTTGATAATTACTTTTCAACGGAATTACAAAATAGCCTAAATTGTTACTTTATTGACAAGCTTATAACATGTGATGATAAATTTAATTCTACAATAGGTGATAATTATACGGGAATTAAAAAATCATATAACACTAATTCTATTTACAAATATTTAGATGAAAGTTTTTTTGGCGTAAATAAATATGAAAAATTTTATGAAAAAACAGAGCGTGAATACTTAACAATAAAAATTGAATATGGTGAGACATTTTTGAATGATGACATTTTATTAAATAATGAACAAAAAAAATGTCTCATGAGCATTAATAAGGAAATGTTGGATAAGCATTTCTATGATAATAAAATTAAAGTGAATGTTTCTATTTTCAAAACAACCTACTCAAATGATACCATGATTGAATCACCTAACCATGGTATTAAAACAAAAATTTATGATTATAAATCAGAATCCCCATTAACAAATTTATCAAAATTTACTAAAACTGATTATGATTTTAGTGATTTGGGATTTTTAGATTTTGATTTAATATTTAATAAAATTTTTAACAAAACTTTTTAATTTAGTGTTTGATTTTAATATTAAATTAAATATATTTGCATAAAGAAACCTTTAGTACTCAATGTGTCCAAACAACCATTGGTGAAGATATAGGGTAATGTCCATAAGACTAAAAATTGACAATACTGTTTTCGAAAAAGAAAATAGCGGTGAAACTCCGAAGTGATGAGTGTTTTTTAATGTTTGGATTATTTCCACTTATTGCAACTTTCTTTTATAATCAAAAATATAAGGTTGGACATTTTGTTGGACATAGTGTCCAACAAAACTAATATAAATCAAAAATTAATTAAAAATTAAATATGAAGCAATACAAAGACTTTATGAACCTTGTTATGGAAAAGGGAACAGATAAAGGTGATAGAACAGGTACAGGAACACGTTCTATATTTGGTCATCAAATACGCTATGACCTAAGAGACGGATTTCCACTTTCCACACTAAAAAAAGTTCATCTTAAATCAATAATTCACGAGTTATTATGGTTTCTAAAAGGTGATACTAATACAAAATACCTTGAAGATAATGGTGTTAAAATATGGAGAGAGTGGCAACGTGAAGATGGTGAACTTGGTGCTATTTATTCAAAACAATGGAGAGAATGGGAATCACCTAATGGTGAAACTATAGACCAAATAACTAATGTTATTGAGAGAATAAAGGTAAAACCCGATTGCAGACGATTAATTGTTAATGCTTGGAATCCATCTGATATTCCCGATGATAACTTATCGTTTACAGAAAATGTGAATAATGGTAAAGGTGCTTTACCACCATGTCACTCATTTTTTCAATTGTATAGTAGAGAAATGCATCCTAATGATAGATTGCATGAATTCGAAAAACATTATATTGATATGATTCCTGTATGGGATTTGAGACAATCCGAATATGAAGCTAAAATGGATGAGTTGAACTTCCCGACAAGATATATCGACATGCAAATGTATCAGAGAAGTTGTGATGTATTTTTAGGAAACTTCTTCAATACACCAAGTTATGCATTATTATTAATGATGATTGGTAGAGAGGTTAATATGATACCTTGTGATTTTGTACATACTTATGGTGATGCACATATTTATAATAATCATATGGAGCAGGTTAAAATTTTATTAAATAGAGAACCTAGGGAATTACCTACAATCGTTTTGAATCCAAATGTAAATAAAGTATTAGACTTTAAATATGAAGACTTTACTTTATTGAATTATAATCCACACTCTAAAGTTAAAGGGGTTGTAGCTAAATAAATGAATGTCATAAAAAATAATGTCCTTGCTACATCAGATGACTTGCAAGGACTTAGTGTATACGAGATTGAAAATAGTATAAAAAACCTAAATTCAAGAGTTGAAATGGGTCTATTTGTACCCATAGGTGACGGTAGTATGGATAACTACATACCTTTAGAAGATATTTTATTCACAGGATTTAATTTCAGATATATTGACGGCAATATATTAGCAGATTTAAGACCAGTTAGGGAAGAATATGAAGGATTAGTCCAACTATGTTCAGAAAGTGGTTTAAATAGCCTTAAATTGGATATAGATGGTGAGTCAGAGTGTATCACATTTATACCTTATATACATGAAAAAGAAATTATTCTATTTAATATAAGAAACTTCAAAAATGATGTAAATAAATTACACGCTAAAGTTGTAGATGAGCCTAACACCAATGAAATTGTTAATGGTGATGTTAGATTGGAATTAAATATTAATTTTAGATTGCCGAAAAATTTTAAAGGTGATATTAATGATGCTATTCTTGAAGTTTACCGTTATAGAAAGTCTATAAAATCTCATGATAAAACTTTTTCACCAAATGTGGAAGATGATATCTATACAAATTGGTGGAATATGGTTAACACAACTGATAGACGATTATTTGGTAGTGTTGCATATCATAAGTTTAAGGATAATGAATGGGAAAGTTTACTTTAAGACATCGATTAATATCTGAAAAATATATTTATATTTTACAGGATGAAAAAGTTTGTGAAAATATAAATGAAGAAGAATTCGAAACTATTATAGAACTACTTTCAGAATCGTCACTTTCGAACACCGAGATTGAAATGTTTTTCAATATAAGTTTACCACTAATAGCTAATATTAATGGTGGTTGGATAGAAATTGTTCATAATTTATGTTCACAAGTTAATGATTTACAGAATGTTAATAAATAAGTGAAAAATAATATAAAAAAGGTTGTGTTTGATACAACCTTTTTTATATTTTTGCATAGACTTGAAATGAAACAATAAATAACACAAAATAAAATTATTATATGAGTACACAGATTGAACCAATTTTAGTAGAGAATCCCGATAGATTTGTTCTATTCCCTATAGAACATAATGATTTATGGGAAATGTATAAGAAACAACAGGCAATGATTTGGACTGCCGAAGAAATAGATTTACAACCCGATATGCATGATTGGAATAATAAACTAAATGCTGATGAAAGATATTTCTTGAAGCATATTTTAGCATTTTTCGCTGCATCTGATGGTATTGTTAATGAGAACTTATGTGAGAATTTTGTTTCTGAGGTACAATATACAGAAGCTAAATTCTTCTATTCATTCCAAATGATGATGGAAAATATTCATAGTGAAACGTACTCACTTTTGATAGATTCGTATGTTAAGGATGAAAAAGAGAAGTCTATGTTATTTAATGCAATTGAAAACTTCCCTGCAATCAAAAAGAAAGCTGAATGGGCATTAAATTGGATAGAATCACCATCATTTGCTGAAAGACTTATTGCATTTGCAGCTGTTGAGGGTATATTTTTTAGTGGGTCTTTTTGTTCAATATTTTGGTTAAAGAAAAGAGGTTTAATGAGTGGATTAACATTTTCTAATGAATTGATTTCAAAAGATGAAGCACTACATTGTGACTTTGCTATTCATTTACACAATAACCATATTGTTGATAAAGTACCTAAAGAAAGAATTAAAGAAATTATCATTTCTGCTTTAGATATTGAGAGAGAATTTATCACAGAATCTTTACCTGTTAGTTTGATAGGAATGAATTCTAAGTTAATGACTCAATACTTAGAATTTGTGACAGATAGATTATTAGTTGATTTAGGATGTGAAAAGGTTTATAATAGTAAAAACCCATTTGACTTTATGGATATGATTTCTTTACAGGGTAAAACAAACTTCTTTGAAAAAAGGGTTTCTGAGTATCAAAAAAGTGGTGTGACAGACACATCAAAAAATAATACATTTGAATTAACTGATGATTTTTAATAAAAATAAAAAATAATTAATGGAAGTAAAAAAACGCAACGGTTCTGTTGAAGAAATGAAATTCGATAAAATATCTAAAAGAATTTCAAATATGTGTAAAGGGTTAAGTGAAACTATAGACCCACAAAAAATTTCACTTAAAATTATGGACGGTTTGTATGATGGTGTTTCAACATATGAAATAGACAATCAGATTGCAGAAACTTGTGCTACAATGGGAACTAAACACCCCGATTATTTAAAATTAGCTGCAAATATTTCTGTTTCAAACTTACATAAAAATACTAAAAAGACTTTTTCAACTGTTATGAAGGATTTATATAACTATATAAATCCTAAAAATGGAAAACATTCACCAATTGTTTCTGACAAACTATTGAAGGTTATTTCTAAAAATAGTGCAGAAATAAATTCATATATTGATTATGAAAGGGATTTTGGGTATGACTATATTGGGTTTAAAACACTTGAAAAATCATACTTATTAAAAATAAACGGTGATATTGTGGAAAGACCACAACATATGTTAATGAGGGTGTCATTAGGTATACATGGTGATGATTTAAAAAATGCATTCGCAACATATGATTTGATGTCAAAAAGAAAAATGACACACGCAACACCAACACTATTTAATAGTGGAACTATGAAACCTCAAATGTCATCTTGTTTTTTAATTCAAATGAAAGAAGATTCTATTGATGGGATTTATGATACTCTAAAAATAACAGCTAAAATTTCACAATCTGCGGGTGGTATTGGGATTAGTACACATAATGTTCGTTCTACAGGTTCTTATATTGCAGGTACTAATGGTCAATCTAATGGATTAGTTCCTATGCTAAAAGTATATAACGAAACAGCTAGATATGTAGACCAAGGTGGGAATAAAAGAAAAGGTAGCTTTGCAATATACTTAGAACCATGGCATTCAGATATATTAGATTTTCTTGACTTAAAAAAGAACCATGGTAAAGAAGAAATGAGAGCAAGAGATTTATTCTATGCTATTTGGAATAATGATTTATTCATGGAGAGAATAGAAAATGATGACTATTGGCATTTAATGTCGCCTAGTGAATGTCCTAATTTGGATGAAGTATATGGTGGTGAATTTAAAGAACTTTATGAGCGATATGAGTCAGAGGGTAAATATGTAGCTAAGGTTAAAGCTAGAGAAATTTGGGAAACAATTTTGGAATCTCAGATTGAAACAGGTACACCATACTTAGTTTATAAAGATTCATCTAATAGAAAATCGAATCAACAAAATTTAGGTACTATAAAATCATCGAACTTATGTGCGGAAATTATCGAATATACTAGCTCAGATGAAGTTGCTGTTTGTAACTTGGCATCTATTTCGTTACCATCATGTTTAAGAAAAGATGCTGATGTATATAAGGTTGACCATGATGATTTATTTAAGACAGCATATCAAACAACTTATAATTTAAACAAGGTAATTGATGTAAACTATTATCCTGTCCAAGAGGCTGAATTAAGTAATCTTAGACATAGACCTATAGGATTGGGTGTTCAAGGTTTGGCTGACTTATTTATGATGTTAAGATTACCTTTTGAATCTGATGAAGCTAAGAAAATAAATAAAGAAATACACGAAACTATTTATTTTGCTGCGATGACTGCTTCCAATGATATAGCTAAAAAAGACGGTTCTTATAGCACATTTGAAGGTTCACCGTTATCAAAAGGATTATTTCAATTTGATTTATGGGGTGTTAAAGCTTCTGAATTAAGTGGTCGATGGGATTGGGAACAGTTAAGAAATGATGTTACCGAATATGGTGTTTCAAACTCATTACTATTAGCATTGATGCCTACAGCATCAACAGGTCAAATATTAGGAAATACTGAGTGTTTTGAGCCGATAACATCAAACTTAGGAACTAGACGTTTACTTAGTGGGGAATTTATTGTAATAAATAAATATCTTATTGAAGACTTAATTAAGTTAGATTTATGGGATGATGACATGAGACAAATGCTGATGCATGAAAATGGTTCTGTTTTAAATTTACCAATACCAACAGAGTTAAAAGAATTGTATAAAACGGTTTTTGAAATGTCAATGAGAAACATTATCGATATGAGTGCTGATAGAGGTATATTTGTTGACCAATCACAATCAATGAATTTATTTATGAAAGATGCGACAACACAAAAACTTAATTCAATGCATATGTACGCATGGAAAAAAGGTCTTAAAACAGGTATATATTATCTTAGAACAAAATCAGCTTCTGATGCTAAAAAGATAACTGTTGATAAAAGAATTGTTGAAAAGATGGATGAAATGAATAGAAATATGAACAAACCTAAAGACAATGATGCAATTAGTGCATCCGAATTTAGAAAAATGTTAGAAAAAAGTCGTGAAGCTAGTCAGAGTGGAGACGATGGTGATTGCTTAATGTGTGGTTCATAAAATAAAAAACAACGATGTTAAAACATCGTTGTTTTTGTTTAAACTATACATAAACTATAAATTATTAATAAAAATAAATATAATATGCAATCATTAGTTTCATGCTATTTAGAAGAGTGTGCTAAAGAAATTATAGAAAGTAAATTATCATCAATTTTTGAATCTAAAATTGATGGTGATGAAATAGATGGTGAAGATGTTGATGGTGATGGTGAACTTGAAACGTTTTACATAGACATGTCTAAAATTATCGATGATGAATTGGAAAAGCTTTCTGATGATGATGAAGAATCAACAAACGAAAGCGCAAAAGCTCGTGCACCAAAATTAAGAGGTAAAGCTTTGAAAAATAGAAAAAATAAAGCTCTAATAATGAAGTCTATAATGGGTGAAGAAGATGTAAAAGGTGCTATAGATAGACTTAAAAAGGTTTTAATGAGAAAAGCTAAATCACTTTCAAGTAAAATGGGTGTTTCAAATAGACAAGTTCAAAAGGCGTTTAAAGGTAAAGTAAGAATATAATGGATATATCAATTTTTTTAGAAAATACAATAACAGAAGGTAAAGTAAATGTAAGACGAGATTATAGAGTCGGTGCAATTACTAGAGAGTTTAAAAAACATAACGAAAAGTTTAAAGTCGACGGGTATAAAATAACATTTGATATAAGTTTATATAGAGAGCATAAAAAAGATGATAAATTTATAAAAGAAAGGTTTGAAAGAATTTTAAAAAGAATGTATTCAGATTTCGACAAAACTATCACTACAAAATTAACATCCGATAAATTTATTGTTGAAATTGGTGAACCTATTACAGAATCAAATGATTTAAAACCAAAAGATGCTAAAGATATTAACGAACCAACATTTAAAAAGAATGAAATGCTTGGTGAATCTGAATCAATAGACGTAAATTCTCTTTATAAGAAAGCCAAAAAGGATATAAAGATTATAGAAAAAGAATTGAACGTTACTGACTTAAAAATTGACACACTATGGAGTGGTGTTCATGGATTGGTAGCTGAATGTAAATGGAGTGGTTCACAGTTTTATCCAATTATAGATTTAAAAGGTTTTAAGAGTATTTCAAAGTTAAAAACTGTTAGAGAATTTCATTTTATACAGGATGAAGAGAAAACAGTACACATTTATTTAAAACACGAGTCAGAAGTATAATAAATAAAACACCACTTTAATAGTGGTGTTTTTATTTAAAATAACTATATTTGTAATATGGAAATCAATTCACATAAAATGAACTTTGACCAAGTTGTTAAAAATGGTCGGGATGCTTTATTAATTTATGATGATACATTTTATAAGATAACATCAATAAATGAAAAGGAATTTATTGCAAGAAAAGGTAAACTATCCTTTCAAAATAAAACCATGTTCCTACATGCTTATGGTAAAACAGGAACATATAAAAATTTCGGAAAAGAAGTTCCTTTCTTTATATTTAAAAAAGTTCCTAGAAAAGATACACCTAAAATTTTAATTAATGGTACAGATTATGATAAAATTATAACTAACACCATATTATCACTTAGGTCTTCAAACCTAACAACACATATTGTACAAATAGGTGATACCAAGGATGGTGGGTTTGTAACCTTTGATAATACCAATACTGTTAATGTTAAACTGAAAAATGGTAACGAGGTTGTTTTAGATAAGGATTTCCTTCATTTTGAAAAAGTACACTACACAAAGAAAAGTTATAAAAAACTTTGGTTCAAATATTTAAGTGGAAAGTCTTTACCATATGATGAAACAAAGTTAACATCAAAAGATGTAAATGCTTTCTCTAAATATAAAGAATTAAATTCTAGACTTGATAAAGATTATGAAAAATTAGCTTATAAATCTTATTCAAAAAATAAACTTATAAAAGATGAAATGAATAGACTTTGGGATAAGTTAACACCAAGTCAGAAAAGGAAAGTTTCTAAATAAGATGGTATAAGACATTTTTATTAAATATTGGATGCTGTAGTCATAATATAAATAAAAATGTCTTAAAACACGTTAAAAATAAATTATAATGGATATAAAACAGTATCTTAACGAATCAATAACTAATTCAAAATATGAAAAATACCTTTTTGGTATATTGGATAGAGGTTTAAAAGGTTGGTTAAAAGAAATAAATAATGTTATTGAAAAAGCACCGAAAGATTCAATTCCAAACTTAATAATACCATTTTCAATGTTTAAAACTATTCTAAATAGAACTTTAAATAAATATGAAAAGAATAATTACGGTGTGAGTATATCACAAAGTACACTTAATAAAATACCATTAAAAATAATCAATGATGAAATTCTTAAAAAAATTCGAAGTTTTTCACTTTATAAAAATGATGATGATGGTTGGGAACAGTTTTTAAAATTAAAAAAATCACACACATTACACAACTTTCTATTTGACATTTCTGACTTTATGGTTGTTGGTTTTAACAGTAAATATAAAACACCAAGTATGTTAACAACGCATAAAGACATGGTAAACAATAAATATAATATCAGTAATGGTAATGATTATCACTTAAATAAAAAAGGTGAATTAACTATTTGGCATGAATTTGGTCATGTATTTGATAAAAGACGATTTATAAGTGGAAGCACTAAATGGAAGGATTTAACTTTCCAATGGTCTTTTGATAAAGAATTCATAATGCCCGACATGTTGAAAAACAGTAATTCGGAAGCTTTTGCTGAGGCATTTGCAAACGTTTTAGGAGATAATTCTAGCAAAGTTCCAAAATATATTAGCGACTTTATTAAGTCAATTACATAACATACCGAAACTTAGGACTGTTTCGGGTATACTCGACAAGGTGAGAAGAGCAGATTGAAAGTACCTACCACGACGAAACAAATGTTTGGGTGGAACAATCTGCACTAAATGCAAGGATGTGGTTAGATGGTGAATTAGAATTAGATGATGTTTATTAATTATGACTAGAAAAAAACATATTACATGGGAGAATACATATAAACTTCCATTGAAAAAAGACCCTATAGGATATGAATCTTATGCATGGTCTTCGTGTGGTGGTATGGCTTTAACATTTCATATGGATATTGAAAAAGGTCTATATGACAAGATTATTAATACTATCAATGGTAAAGATGAAATAAACATGCCGAATCTTATGTATGATGATAAAGGTGCTGACTTTTTTGATGGTGATAAATATATTTTCTGTGTTAGAGGTCTTGGTAATCTCATGGGTAGGAAGAAATTAAACCAAAAGGATGCACACGCAATACAAGATGGGTTTGCTGAATTTATAAAATCTAGATTATGTCGTTAACATTATATCAGAGATTATATAAGGCTATTGATGATAATGGCTTTAGTGGAAATATTGATGAAATGGTTGAGGATATCATAAACATAACATCAAACCCTAGTGGAAAATCTAAAGATGATATTGAAAAACTTAGGATAAAGGATAGAAGTAGTTCTAATAGTATTAATTTCGAAAAGATATATACTTTAGATGATATGATTAAAATGGTTGATTATGGATATAAATATGCGTTAGAATCACAATCATTAGGTTTTGTTCCTAAAGGTAATATATTATCTGAAATAAATTTAATTAAAAACAATTTATAATGAAGACAGCATTTGATTGGTAAATAAAAAAACAAGTATGAAAAAATTATTTAAGAGTCTAATTAGAAAACTTATTATATGGTTATTTGTAGGTAATGACTTTTCCAAGTTATATGGTAGAGTTTGGTCACCTGTGAGGGCTAGTAAACCTGTAACATTTCTATTTTTATTAATATCTTTAGAGTATTATAAATTTAATTACGGTATATTAAGTATACTATCAATACTTTTATTAACATCGCTATTAATGCCTTGGTATATACGAAAGAGTATGAATGTTAAATTTAGTGAACTCTCAAAAGTTCAAAAATATTCATTAGGATTTACTATGGATTTGAATAAAAAAGAGTCTGACGAGTATGAGGGATATTATGATTATTATAATTATAAAACACCACGACATTATAACTTTTGGGGATTTATGTCAACAATATTTTTCGTATCTTTCTTATTAGTTAATTTATACTATAACATTTAAAACAAAACCCACATTATTTTCAATGTGGGTTTTGTTTGGAACTATAAATATTTTAAAATAAACAAATTTAATTTAACATGGTAAGTAAATATTTGAATGAATCGTTACAGGAACAAATTAATGAAGATAAAATTTCATCTAATGCATATAAGAGAATTTCAAAATTTTTAGATAAATCTAATTTAAGTTTTAATAAAAACGGTTTTGAACCTTTTGGTTCTGATGGTAAAACTTTATTTGGAATGTTTTATACAAAAGTAGTTGATAGCGTTTTTGATGAAATTAATTTTTCAGAATATAAGAGAATAAACAAAGGTTTTGCTAAAAGTATAATTGGTGAGGTTACTGACGAAAAGGTTAAACGTTTTATCAAACATATGTTTAAAGATTCTAGAATAAATACAGTTTCTGAGAGTATCGCTAGAATCGTTAAGTGGGATGTTGTCACTTTCACAAGTGCTATGAATTTGTATTTTGAGGAACAAGGATTTAGAGAATTAATTTTAAAAACAGAAGATATATAATGAAAAATGTATTATATTACGTGAATGAATCACGTAAAGAAACTATCGATTTAGGTCGAGCTAATGCGGGTGGTGCGGACTCTTTCTATAATAGAGCAAAAATGGTTGATGGTGATTATGAAAAAGTCGCTTTATTATTCAAAAATGGAGATATCACTTGGATGGGTAGGTTTAAAAAGACAAATGGTAAAAACATTGATGCAGTCAATTATAAAACTATAATGGATGCAAGTAAAAAGAGAACTGATTCTGTTAAGTTATTAGTTAAAATTGGTAAACAAGTTTCAAAACTTTTGAAAGGTAAAAAACCTTTTAAAATACAAGATTCTAATGGTGTTGTTAGAGAAATTGTTCAAAACAAAGGTCGAATTTTCTATAAGATAAATAATGAGCAAACTTTTTATTCACATACCGAATCTGACTTAATTCATTTTTTACATAGTGGTGATTTTAATATTGTTGAATCAAATGATGTAAGTAATTTTGTTGTCGGACAACCTGTATTATTTGGTGGAATGGAAACAAAATTTGTGTCACTAAATGAAGGTGTTGTTACACTAGATTTAGATGGTGAAGAAATTAAAGTGAATGAAAGTGAAATTAATGAGTCTGTAAAAGCTAAGTATACAGATAAGCAATATATCGAATTTACTGATAAGAAGTTGAAATCTTGGTATAAAAATGCTAAGAAAGATTATGGTGTTGTAGGTAGTGGAAAGGCTAGTATCAAAGATGATGAGTTTACTATTAAGTATGTGGAGAACGGTAATAGTAAAGAGTGGTCTATTGGATACTTTCCATCGAATAGAGAGGAATTAGATTTTTATTATAATGTTTGGTCAGAACAGGGTGAAGAAATTAAAGTGAATGAAAGTGAAATTAATGAGTCTGTAAAAGCTAAGTATACAGATAAGCAATATATCGAATTTACTGATAAGAAGTTGAAATCTTGGTATAAAAATGCTAAGAAAGATTATGGTGTTGTAGGTAGTGGAAAGGCTAGTATCAAAGATGATGAGTTTACTATTAAGTATGTGGAGAACGGTAATAGTAAAGAGTGGTCTATTGGATACTTTCCATCGAATAGAGAGGAATTAGATTTTTATTATAATGTTTGGACAGAACAGGGTTAAAAAATAAGATATGTTTAAAGTAAGTAAATCGGTTTTAAGTGCTGCCGAAAAAACAAAAAGCACTTTAGAAAAAATTAAAAATTCAGAAGCTTCATTAAAAAAACTTTCTAAAGAAAGAATGGATATAGTTAATATCCATATTGATGACTGTATTAGACAAATAAAAGAACTTGGTTTAAAAGTATATAAGGATAGTACAGATTCCGAATATACAAGAGTTAATATTGATTACCCTAAAAGTGATAGGGGTGGCGTTATTGTATTTAAGTATGATGGTAGTGGTTCTGATGGTGTTGCGATAAAATCTGTTGTGAATTTAGGTTTTAAAGGTTATGCGGAAGAAATTGATAAAATAGTTTCTATAGACATTTTTAATGAAGTAAAAGAAAACGATAAAAAGAATGCAAAAACCTTAGTTAGATTTAGTGAATTATTAATGAATTTATCGAAAGTGTATGGTATAGTCGAAAATAGTTTCAATAAAAATATTCCCGAAATGAGAATTGAATTGAATCGAATTGATGAACAAACCACATCAATAAAAAATGCATCAACTAGGAATCCATATATTGCTCAAAAATCATTAATGGAAATGGTTGCAAATGAGATTTATGCTCATATTTCTAAAAAGAAAAACTTTGTCTTTGTACCCAAAAAAGGAAATGAATTAATAAAGGATGTTGCTAAACATCGTGGATTTTTCTTCTCTATGGATGGACAAGCAGACACTTTTGGAGAATTATATAGATTTAATATAGGTGGTGAATCTGATGCATCATACTTAGAAGTTGTTTCGGATTTCGCAAATATCGATGGGATACATAAAGTTGGTATAAATAAAAGATACCTTCCATTATTCGTTGAAAAAGGTGGATTTTTAGGATATCCTCTATCAGAGTTTAATGTCGTTGGGATGGGTAAAAATTTCAAAGGGATTGCTAAACCATCAACAGAAGAAAATGTTGCTTCTAGTGGTTTAAAAATGATTTCACCAAGAAAGAATGTTTCAAATTCTTTTAGTAGTGACCCTATTGAAAGTGTGTTTATCGCAAAAGGTGGATTACTTGGAATGTTGGCACTTTGGACAGATGAATTGGACGGATATAAAAAATTATTTGTCAATGGTTAAAAACAAAAAAGAGAAAAGTTTAAACTTTTCTCTTTTTTGTTTTAATTTATTTTTGTAAGTTTGTAACTTAATATAAATAATTTAAAATTTGACTTCTAAGACACTTTTAAATCATAATCATATAAAGTGTCCAATATTTTTTAAAAATGTCTTAGAAGTCATATAAGGTACAAATATGAGTGAATTAGGTAAAGTATTAAAAAGAATTATACACTTAGCAGATTATCAAATTGAAGCTAGGAATAGTGGAAATGGAAATAGATATGATGAATTTAGGCAATCATTAGAGAAAGTACTCACTAGTATCATAATGGATAATCCCGAAATGATAGTGATTACGGGTGATTTGTATGAATTTTGTTTCACAACATCAGCAGAAAGAAAATTACAGGCTTGGTTTTTAAGAGAACTTTCAAAAATAGCTACAGTAGTTATAACTAACGGTAACCATGATTTAAAGCAGAAAAATAATGAGTTATTGATGGATAATAAATCTGTAGTAGGTATAGATGATATTGAAGATATTCTTGATAAAATGCAGATTAACAATATCCACTATTTAAAGAGAACAGGATTTTATGATATAGATGGTGTTAAATTTGCTGTTTGGGGTCATTATGAGAAGTTTAACAGGGTAGAGGATGACCAAAGACCATATTCACCATGGGAATTGGATGAGGCTACTGATAAGAATCCACAGGAGTATATTGAGTTATTTCATGACCCGTATAGAGGGTGTAAAGGTTTTACATCTAAACCCTTACAAAACTTTTCAAACTATAAAATTACATTAAACGATTTTAAGTGTCCTGTTGTTCTTGCAGGTGATATACACCATCCCGAAATTGTTCGTTTACCAAATATGGTTTTCACTTACTGTTCATCAACTGTTATGAGACACTTTGGTGAAGGTAATAAGTATAGAAATGGTATAATGTTCCAAGATGGTAATCACAAGCATGGATATAATTTAGTTGAGTATGATGGTACTAAAGATTCAAAGATATTATTTAAAAAGATAGAACCTATTGTATCTAGACACACAATATACTTGGATGATAAGTTTAAATATAATGAATTATCACTATTAGATATAGACTCAACACCTATGAATTTAATTAGATTTGAAGTTGAATCTAATGTAAACTTATTTTTTGAAAATCAAGATAAAATATATGGTTATCTAAAAGAAAAATATAATTGTTTAATTGAAGAACCCGAATTTGCCAAAGGTGTTGGTATCGATTTCGATGATGATTATGAAATTGGTGAAGTTGAGGATATTTTAAATGATGATAAAATCATTGAAATGTCAAATATTTATATTGATGCTGCTATAGATAAAACTAAAACAATATCATCAGAAGATAAAGTTGAAGCAAAAAAAATGTTGAATAATCTATTTAAAGAGCATTTTTTATCTAGAGTTGATACAACAAATTCACTAAAGAAAATATATGTTAAAGATATTGAAATTAGTAATGCACTAACATTTGGTGATAATGTTAACGTTAAATTTGATAGATTAGGAAATATTGTCAGAATTTTAGGTTCAAATGCTGTTGGAAAAACTAAATTCTATAATATAATAGGTTATATGTTCAACGATGTTGTTGATAATGGTATGAGGGTTAATCAATTGAAAAATAATAGATTAGAAATGTTTAACTATACTAGACCAAATGATACAGTTCACACAAAAATGAATTTCGATGTTAATGGTCTTCCACATACTATTGAGAAGGTATTGACAAGAAAATGGAAGCGTGGAAAAAGTATGTGGGATAATGAGGATTGGAAATCTTATATTGTCGGAATACCTACTTTGGAAATTGAATTAACTCTACCAACAGGTGAAAAAATAAATGATTATAAAAAGGTCATGGAGTATATGACCGACTTAATAACGCAAGATGATTTTTATACACATCTTTTTGTAAATCAAAATACACTTTCGGGATTATTGAAAATGAAACCCGACTTACTTATTTCTCAAATTTTAAAGATAATTGGTCTTAATTTTTTCGACACTTTATTGGAAAAATATGATGATGTTAAGGATAGAATAATGAGTGGATTGGTTAAGCCAAATGGAACAATAGATTCTATTCTTAATGAAATATCTTTAAAAAAGGTTGAAATTCAAAATAATATAGATTTTAGAAAATTAATAAATAAAGAAATTGATACAATCAATAATGAAAGTAGTGTACTAAGAACAGAACTTGAAGAGTGTAGTGAAAAGGTCAAAATGGTAGAATCTTTATCGGAATTAAATATAAAAATGTCAAATAGTAGTGATAAAATATCCGAACTAAAAAATTCTTTGACACCCGTTATTGAAAATAAAGAAAAATTAAAAAATTCATTAGAAAATATTGATGTTGATAAAATTAAAAAGAATATAGAAACTATTAATGAAGAAAGTGATGAAAATATATCATTAACATCAAAATACAAATCTGAATTAGAAAGCTTAGATACAACTAAGTTTAATATTGAAGAAGAGTTGAGAAATATTGAGGAAAAATTCAAAAATGATATCAATATTAAGGTTAATAAACTTAATGTGGAAATAATTAGAAATAAAGACGAAATAACTACAAATAATAAAAGACTTGTAGAAATTTCTAAAATTGTTAATTCCAAATTAGAATCATTAAAAGAAGAGCACTCAAAAGTTTTAGAATCTAAGAAAAATGAAAGAGATAGTAAGTATAACCTATATAAAACTGAGAGTGATAAAAATTCTAGACTTGTGTCAGAAAACTTAATAAAAATTTCAGATTTATCAGCATTGGAAGTCTCAATTGAATCTTTAAAAAAATCAAAAAAATGTCATAAATGTTCTGCGTTTGTTGATGGTGATGTTGAGAAATCTATAAAAGATTCAGAATTAAGACGTGATGAAGTAATAATTGAAAGAGATTTATCAGATAATAAAGTAAAAGAGTCTGACAAAAAATTAAAAACTCTTAAAAGTGATTATAATAAAGCTAATGATGAGTATACCGAATTGAACAATAAAGAGATAAAATATACTATTTTAGATGATGATATTTTAAAAAGTGAAGTTGTTGAGATTTCAAAAATAAACAAGGAAATACAGAATGTAAAGCTAGTAGAATTAAAAAAACAAATTGATATTTTAGAAAATGATGATTCATATAAAAACGATGAAAAGTTTATTTCACTAAATGAGAAATTAAATAACTTTAAAAATAACGAGGAATCTTTACTAAAAAGTATAAACAGTTCTAAAGAAATTGTTGATAATAATAAGATAAAAATTACCGAACTTAGAGATAAAATTGAGTTAAAAGGTAAAATTGAATTAGCTATTGTTAAGTATGATTCAAATTTAAACTCTATAAACAAAGATATAGAAATAGAGTTAAATAATTTACAATCTATAGAAAGTTCAATTTTAATTTCAAAAGGATTTGAAGATACATTCAAAAGAATTGATGATATTAAATTGACATTGGTAAAAAATGATGAAATAAAAAGTAAAAAAAGAGAAGATATAATAAGGGATGAAAACGTATTCAAAAACTTAGAAAATGATGTTATATTACTAGAAAAAGATATACAGTCTCTTAAAAAATATACTTTGACATCAGCTGTTGTAAAACAATATAAAACAATGTTGGGTAACAATGGTTTACAAAAATATCTTTTCACAAAAATTGTTGATATTCTTAATAAGAAACTTTCATCATTATTAGAGGGTGTTCCAATGAGATTATTCTTTGATAAATCTAGCTTAGAACTTAGAAAATTAGATTTAAATAAAAAGGTTATTAGTGGTGTACTTTTATCAAGTGGTATGGAAAGTTCAATTTTAGGTTTGAGTTTATTAAACTCGCTAAAATCGCTTAACCAAATAAGGGATTATAACTTTCTATTCATTGATGAAATTAGTGGTCAGTTAAATAATGGAAATGGTTTAAGCTATAAAGCTGAAAATTATGAAAATATATTCGTAAAACTTCTTTCTAAAATGAAAGAGCATTCATGCCTATATGTTGTAGACCATGATATTGAGGATATTGGTGAAACATCAACATTAGAGTTTATACCAACACAAAACGGTAGTATTATTGAACTAAAATAAATTTAAAATATTTTAAAATTAAATAAGATATTTTAAAAATAAAATGTATATTTGTAACAACTTAAACAAAGATTATAAAAATGAATAATAATTTACAACCCTTAACAGTACATCAATTAATGGTAATTGATTTTTTAAAAGATAATAAGGATTCAACCGCTTTGGATATTAAAAAAGGTATCGAAAAAGAAATTTCAAATTTCATAAAAATGAATCCTAAATTTGAAAATAAATTCCCCGATATGGTTGATGAATTGGTAAAATTAAATTATTTGGAAACAAGTATTGTAAAACATAGAAAAATTTATAATTTGATAAAATAAATTAAAGATATAATTCGTTAAAAAACCCGAATTTTTCAAAATTCGGGTTTTAAAAACTGTTCCTATCGTTTAAATTTAATTGTAAATAAATGTTTTAAATGCATTATAAATGCACCTAAGAAAAATATAGTGAAAGGTACTATAGTAATAATACCTAATAATTCAATTATATATTGAATCCTAGAGCGTTTAAATGTTGCTAACTTTACCTTATTAATAGGAACTTCTGAATATTCCCCTTTTAATTTATGTATTAATTGGTAATAAGAACCACCCCATCTTACAGCGAAGTATTGAATATTTCGCCAAATTGATGAAATTTGGTATATTTTCTTATATCTCAAAAATTTTAAGTCTGAATAAAGTCTACCCTTAGAACTACCACCATATAGTTTGTAATCTAAATCATGTCTCATTGATGCAGGTTCATATTCTGTAACCCAATTTTCTTTAGCACCTGTAGAACCATCATAATCTTCGGGGTTTGTTTGAAAATGGTCATAAGCTTCTATAATATCATTTTGTATATCCACAGGTATGTTATACACGGGAAATGATAATATTAATCTTTTTCTTTCATCGAAAGAATCGGGATTATATAAAAGTTCAGCATATGTTTGTTCTAGTAGTTCTTCTTGCATATTCTATTATTTTTACATATTATTTATATTTCGGGAACAAAGTATATAAATATGAAACAAACTAAAAACATTATATAAATGAAAAAAAACAAATTTGAGAAAATTGTAATAATTTATGGTGCATCTGATGAGGTTACCGAAATGATAAATAGTGATGAAAATTTAGAAACTATTAAAAAATTTAATGAGTATGTAAAAACATATGATGACTCACTTGTCGTATGTGATGTTACAAACGACAATATTTTAAAATTGGGAATTAGAGTTAATGGTGTAAAAATTATTCTTAAACATGAAAGTGAGTGGGTTGGCAATTTTGAAGAAATGGAGAGAAAATTTGGTGAAAATGAAACTACTAAAAATATAATTTTCACAACACTATATGATTCTTTAAATAAAGCCTTATCTTTTATAGGCTAAAAATAAAAAATAGGTTCATTTAAATGAGTCTATTTTTTGTTTTTCTAAAATAAAAGTGTAAATTTGCCTAACTAAAAAATAAACCATATTTATATGTCATCAATAATGGAACAACAGATGCAAGAACTTTATGAAGGTTCTGATAACGTTAAAAAAGAATTTTACGAAGATGAAATTATAAAATCACACTTATCTTTTGTGGAATGGGTTGATATAAATTGTATAAGGAATGGTGAGCATGAATGGAAATATAGAGGTGATAATTTTAAAGGTAGATACAATACTAAAGAAATGTTCACAACATGGAAAACTTTAAATAAACAATAATGAAAATATTACTTTTAGATGATGGTAATACATCAAATGGGATTAACGAAATTCAAGAATTTTCACACAATAATTGTCAACTACATAATACTAATGAGTTGGATGAAATAAACTCAAAACTACCTAATATTATAGCAACACTTAAAGGTATGGATATAGGGAAAACCCTAGAGAAATTTTCATTTAATATCGAAAACGATAGTGTTATTGTTGGATTAAATGTTGAAAACCTTTTCAATTTATGTTATGAATTTTATAAAAATGGTGATATAGATTCCTCAGAATCAAAAGCTTGTTTAGGAAATTTCAAAAAAGAATTTGAGAAGAGCTTAAATATTACACTATAAATTAGTAAAAATATTGCGAAATTTAAAATAAACGGTATTTGTTTATGTTTGAAAACATATATAACATATACGGTTTTGATTTTTTGATTAGCCGTGAATAATCCTATTATAAGTTTTTAAAAACTGTTCCTAAGATTTTTACCAACTACCTTTCGATTTTCACGGCTTTTTTAATTTAAAAATAAATTTAACTTAATGTTAGAAAACCTTATTTCAAAGAAGGCTAAAGCCGTACAATACACACCTACTTCTGCATACTACCTAGACGATAAAGGTAGAACCGACGAATTGGATATAGAACGTCGTGAACGAAATGATATCATTATAAATTTAGATAAAAATCTAGATATGGATATACTTTGTGAAGAGCTTATTCATAAAACGGACGTTTCTGATATTTCTTTAGAACAATTACTACAAATATCAGAAGATGAAACTAAGCGTTTTGAGCATTCTATCGGGAAATATATAGATTTTATTAAAGACACTTTTGCAAATATAGAAGAGACATACACAGAATACCCAAGAGGTACATTCCATGCTGAGTATAAACGTCTTAATATTTCGGAATTTATAAACGATGAGACTAAATTTTCTAGAGAATTAGACGAGACTATTGATACTTCTGAAAAGTATAAAAGGGTTGAAGAACATTGTTTAAACATGATATATCGTCTTAGAAAAGATTGGTATGGTATGTACACCTCAATAGTTAAGAAAAAGCATGTTGAAAGGGAAATCACTAAAATGATTCTTAATATTAGAAACTTTAGGTATGCTGATAATATCAAGAACATGAATGATATTTATCTACGACTTCTTTCAGTAGATACAACCACATTAAACACTATTACTGTATTAAATAATAATACCCAAAATGCTGCAAAAACATTAGAACTTACTGATGTAACTTTAATTAATAAAAAAATGTTGTATGACCTTTACAACATGATTAATGACCCAATAATAACCCTAACATATAAAAATGCTTATAAAAAAACTATAGAAGACTTCCCAAATTGGGGTGATAATGCTGAATTAAAAGAATATGACCCAACCGAATATAACAGGAGATTAGATAGTAGGTTAAAATCTTTAAAATCATCTATTATACCTGTAGCTTATTCAACATATAATGGTGTAAGACCTAGTGAAGATTTAGGTGATTTTGAGTTTTGGAACGGATTTCAATCTTTTGACTTAGATATAAAAGAATGTGCAGACCGTGAAGATGTTAATGGTAAAAAAGTTCTAAAAAACTATCATTATACTAAGGAAGATGTTGAGGTTATGAAGAATAAAATACACAACACCCTTAAAAAATATAGTTGGTATTTATGCACTAAAACTTCAATTTCGGGGTTGGGTTTACACGTTTTAACTAAAGTAAGACCAATGCACCACCTATTTAAAGGTGAGAGTGACAATAATCTAATAAATAAGTTTTGGTTTGTTATGAATTATTATCACAAGTATACTATCATAAAATGGATTTTATTAAATGAATGTGGTATTGATGAAAAGTTTATAAACCTCGTTATTGATGCTGCTATGGCAAAAATTTCACAAGGTATCGTTCTTAATTCAGATACAAAATCTCTTTGGAATGATACTTTTATGGACTTACCTTTAATTTATGGTATGCATATCCCACCTAAAGATGGGATTGAATCTGATGAATGGATTTTGAAAAAGTCTAATTTAAAAAGATTATTAACTTCTAAAAACTTACAAGCTGTTGGTCATGAAACTTTAAAAGGTGCTAAAAATAAAAGGAAACAGCATGTAGTTGATTTAAAGCCAAAATATGACACAATATCATATGAATTTTCATCTGTAGAAATGCCAAATTTGGAAGATGTTTTGCAAGTTGATGAATCTAAGTTTCAGAGTGGTGCTAGAGATAATATGAGACATAAACTTATAAGAACTGTAATTTATATTTATGGTGTTTCCGAAGAATCTAAAAACCTATGTAGACACCTTCTAAAAACAGAAACAGTTTGGTCTGAACATGAATTTGGTGGTAAATGGAATTATGCATATAAAAAACCATTTGCATTTACAGATATGTTAGCTCTTTTAAAGGCTTGTGGATGTATTTTTGACATTTCTAAGAACGTTTTAAAAGAGGTTAAAGATACTAAGCTTCATAAGGCAATTGAATCCCTTAGAGATAGTACTATTGATTTTTCAGAAATAATGCCACATTATTCTTTCACAATAGATAAAAAGAACCCATATTTGGGGTCAATTAAAGATAAAATTGTTGATTCTTTAGCCGTAGATAAAGTAAATGTTATCGAATCAAGCCCAGGCACAGGGAAGACAACTTTATTCAATATGTTAGCTAAAGATTACCGTGTTTGCTTGGTTTGTCCATATCAATCGGTATTGAAAAATAAGGTTGAAGGTGATTTGGTTGCTAATAGATATTTCAAAACATATTACGGTGGTAAAAAGATTAAAAATATAACAGGAAGTATCGCAACAACATATGATACATTCTTGCAAATGAATGAAGATGATTATAAAAAGTTTGATTTGATTGCGATTGATGAATCTCATCTTCTTTTTACTGAAACATATAGAGGTAGTGTACCATCAAATGTTGCAAACGGTGTTAGTAAATTTGTTGCTAATGAAATGGCGAAAAAAGAATCTATGAGGTTTGATATTGGAATGACAAACACATATGGTTCTATAATGGACAATACAATGTTATCTAAAACAATGTCGAATACAGGTACTAAACTTGTTATGATGACAGGTACTATAACAGGTGAATTATTATATTTTAAAAGAACTGATAACTTAAACTTTATAAAGATAAATTCAAAACACAAGTATGGTAAACATGTTAATATGGTGTTGTGTGATAGTGCAAAAAATGTTCAATTTACCATTGCTCAGACAATTGCAAATGCAATCGATTCTAATAAAACTGTAATCGTACCAACTAATAAAGGTGATGTGTATATAAATTCACTTTTATCACAAGTTAGACATATGTCAAAAAAAGGTGTTGAGGATGATGAATGGGGATATTATAGTAAGGCTACACTAGGTTCTAAAATTTGTCAAAGTATTAATGAGGAATCAAAATTATTACCAAACACAAAACTTTTATTTTGTACAAGATATTTAGGTGTAGGTGTTGATATCCTAAATGAACGTGACTTTATGGTGGTCATAAATGGTGATGATACCACAGCATCTGATATAGAACAGTTTAATAATAGAATTAGAAGAAGTTATATAGATTGTACTATTGTGTATAATGCACTAGTTCAAAATGTTAGTGGTTTAATGGAAATTAAAAAGTCTGTTTATGATAGTCCAAATGAAATTGAACTAAAAAACTATAGGGATTTTGAGCGTGAAGTTGGTGATGACTTTAAAATAGCAATGGCTAATAGAAAAGTTAGTGAAAAGGATGAGTTTGGTAGGTTTAAGCTACACGAACATATGTCACTTAATGAAATTTATCATGATATAACATCGGATGGTGTGAAGTTTAATGAAGATAAATTTTTAATTAGAGGATTTGCCGAAGATTTTAATAAGATATCAAAAGGTTCAGCATATACTAAATATGTTTTATCAGCATATTATGACTATGATATAGATTATAAAGTTTCGTTTATGGACTCTGAGGAATTAAAATCTAAATTGGACTCAGTAGCTCTAATGTCTAAAAGAAAAACTATAGCAACAAAATCCGAAGCATTTTTAGAAACTATAGACTTCTGTGTGAAGAATTGGGAGAAAATTGAAAATAGAAATATCATAGATTTTGAACTGTTGAGTGAAAAGGATTTTAAGTTATTAATTGAACCATCAGATAAAACCGTAGTTGGTAAGGAGAAATATGAATACTGTATAAAATATTCATCAACATTTGAAAAGCAATTTAAGAGTGCGTATTCGAAAATGAGAAAACTTTTAAAGCTTTATGACGGTGAAACCGCTGCAAGTATTCTCAAAAAGAATGTTTCAGATAGTGGTAGAATAAATAATGCAGAAATATCAAGAGATATGAGACTTATTGATTTTATGAAACAAAATAAAAATGGTGGTCTTCTAGTAGCAGCTTCGGATATTTTTACAATAGTTGAGCAGTTTATATGTGATGATATGAATTTGGTTGAAGTACATTCACCAACAAAAATATCTATGGAAGATTTTGTTATGAGGGATTTAAAAGTTTCACTTAATAAATATGCAGAAAGATATTACGCATCTATATCAGAATCTAGCACACTACAATCTCTTAAAAGACGAGAGGAAATGTTTGACAAAACCGATGAAACAATTAAAACATTATTTAAAACTAGACGTAATAAAGAGGGTATTTATAATTTAACATATAGAAATATACCAAGGTTTTCTGATAGTGAAGATATCAATACTAATCTAAAAGATGATATTATAGAGAAGTATTTAAGAGGTCATGTTAAGATAAGTAGTAAAATTGACTTAACAGTTGATATAAATGAGACAGAAAGTAGAGATATAGAAACATATGGAAAATCAGTAGAGAATGATATGTCAAATTATAGTTTTTAAGCTTTCTAAAGAACTTTTATAAAAATATTATCATAATATATAATCCACTATAAAAAATGTCTTAAATCGTCTATAAAATAGTGGATTATAATATTATGATAATTATTTTTTTGTAATTAAAATATTATACTATATTTGTAAAAAAATTATTTAATTATGAGTAAAATATTTAACAGACTATTTATAGCCTTTGTGATAGGATTTTTTGGATTTATTATATTCGGAATGATTAGTATTTATAATACTAAACCCAAATATTGGAAACATGTTGTTGATATAGAGTATCAAAATGGTGAAAAAACTATTGATACAATATTTGTTTATAATTATGTAAACTTTAAGCCAAAGTTAAGATATGGTGACTTAATGTCACACGATGTTGATTCCTCATCAGTAATAAGTGGTGTTAGGTCTTTTAAACTAATAAAAACTTTATTATATGATAAAAATTAAAAGAGAGTTTGATAATGGTGTTACGAGATTTGTAAATATTTATGATACCGATTATCAAACTATTATTAATGAAAAATATCCCGATTGGGAAAAATGTTCGGATAGCGTGTCTGATGTTAATATAACTAAAGATGATACTCTTGATATAGACTTTATAAATCCGATTGGGAAAGAGATTAAAAAGGTTCAAATATCTAGAACATTTAAAAATGGTGTTACTAGGTATGTAAATCTATTTGATGATTATAATGGTGTAATTGAAACAATAAAAAATAAATATCCCGATTGGGAAATAACTAAAACTTTATAAGTATGAGAAAAAAAATTTTATTAGTAATAATGTGGATGTTAAGTGTCTGTGCATATTCTCAAAGTAGTATAGATAGTATTAAGGTTTACAGTAAGGAAATGGTACTATTAGATGTGGTAACTAAAGTTCCTAAAACACAGAAGAGTCTATTTACGATGTTAGATAGTTTGGATACCAAAAATAATACTAATGGTCACATATTTTTACAGTTCTTCAATAAGGATGGGTTTAAACAATTTGAGGTTAAAAAACCAACCAAAAGAAATGAAAAATGTAGAAATAAAAATAACCTAAAAGAAGAAATTTAATGAGTTTTGCAGGAATAAATGACGATGTCTTAGATGAAAAAGTATTGGAAAGTGTTTGGATTTGGAATGATATAAATGATGAAAGTATTCAAATACCTTGGACAAAAGTATTATTATATGATGGTGCTAATACATTTTTTGGATGGCTTGAAAGAATTGAAATAACAAATACGGGTAGAAAGGTTTATTGGAAATATGATGGAAATAATGTTAAAAGAGAATTGGAAGCTTTAAAGTGGACTTTAATAAAAACACCTAAACATTAAATCATGATAAAAGAACTTAGTAAATATATTTATGATGGAAATCTTTATATTGAAAACTCAATTTTTAATAAAAATATAAGCTCAATAATAAAAATATATGATTATTTATTAGAATGTGTTGAATATCACAGCTTAATGTGTGGAAATGTTTGGAATAATTCTATAATAGATATGAGTGATGTTCGTGAAATTGTTGAACATATTATAGAAAGTGATGATATTATACAGAAACTTTCAAAAGAAATGGGTAATTGTCTAGAGTATCAAAATTATAATAATCTAGCAACAAAAGTTTTGAATGATTTAAATCCATCTTATGAAAGTGAACATGATGTAAATTATAAATTTAAATTTTTTGATGAATGTAGGCGTATTATTAAAATCAAAAATTATGATGGTGATTTTATGCAGTTAGAGACTATTCATGAAATTAAAGAATGTAAATCTATTTATATTAATATGAATGATGGTATAGGTATAGTTAAGGTTGATGATGTTGAAAATTTTGTAAAATCACAAGGTTTTAAAAATAGAAGAGAAATAATTAAAATGAAAATATATAAAAAAGTTTGGTAAAATAAATAATTTAAAATATATTTGAAAAATAATAAAATAATTTATAAAAATGAAAAATAAAGACACTCAATTTTTAATTAACTTATGGCATCAAGCAAATGATGCATATTACAACATAGGTGAACCAATAATGTCGGATACCGACTTCAATGAGCTAGAAAATGAATTAGGTATTAGAGGTGTTGATACTAAAGAATTAGCTATTTCTGATTATGGTGAGACAATTTCTCACCAAACAATAATGCCATCACTTAAAAAAGTAAATGTTAAAGGCGAATTTAATGAAGGTCATATGACTGAAATTATTAAACACTTATCAAAATCTCCATCATTTAGAGAAGGTCAAAATTATACATTAGATTTTAAAATGGATGGTCTAGCTATAAATGCAATTTTCGAAAACGGTAATTTTGTTTCAGCTGCAACTAGAGGTGATTATTTTAATGGTAGAAATGTTACCGAAAAAGTTAAACACCTAATACCACAAAAAATTGAATCAAATATTACTGAGTTAAGATACGAATGTATTATTCCAATTTCAACATTTGTTGAAAAGTATTCGGACGAGTATTCTCATCCAAGAAACTTAGCAGGTGGTATATTAAATGATATTGATATAAAAGATGTTAGAAAAAATGATTTAGTTTTAAGAAGTTTAAATGCTGTTAGTAATGGTAAATTCATTAATAATATAAACATACCAAACGATATTTCTTCATCATATATTCCATCAGAGGTTTTAAATTATAATGGATTAAACGATTTCGATACTTTAAAAATGTGCTTTGATAAGATGTTGAAATTACGCTCAGAAAGTGACTTCCCTATTGATGGGCTAGTCTTATCACCATATGATGCAGATGCTAACGACCATAATGGGAAATACCCTAATCATTCAGTTTCTATAAAATTCCCACCTAAAGGTAGTAAAGCTATTGTTAAGGGTATTGAGTGGAACTTAAAAAGAAGTGGTGAATATTTTCCCGTTGTGCTTTTAGAACCCGTTACAATTGATGGTAGAGTAATTAGAAAAACTCATGGGTTTAATTATGGATTTGTATCATTAAACCGAATTGAAAAGGGTGCTGAGGTTAGAGTTGATATTGCGGGTGATATTATACCATATTTAGAATCGGTTTTAAAACCATCACAATATCAATTAACATTACCCGAAGGTTCTTTAATTGATGGATGTCATTTAACAACAACCGATTCAGATGCAATAAAGTTGGAATCATTTGTATTTGGTGCAATGAAATTGGATTTGAAAGATTTTGGAGACTCGTTCTATAGAAAGGTTGCTAGTCATTACAATTATGTTCCATATAATATTTTACTTTCATCATTTACAAATGAAGTTGATTTATTAGAATTGGGGTTAAGTAAAGGAAAGGTTGAAAAGTTTTTAAAACGTATTTCTGAAAAATCAAGTATAAAGCTAGACACATTAATTCACTCTTTATCTTTTAAAGGTTGTGGTGAAGGAACAAGCTTAGAAGTTTCTAAATATATCGCATTAAAAGAATTTGGTGTTGACTCTGATGATTTTGAAGTTGAATATGATTTTGCTAGAAAGCAACATGATGTTATAGAATCATGTACCAAGGGTGAAAATTTTAAGACTATTATGGGTATGCTAGATAATCTAGGAGACACCAATAAAAGTTTAATACATGTTGAATTAGCTAAACCAAAAAAGAATCTAACATCTAATGACGGTGAGGAAATTAAGTATATGATGACAGGTTCACCAAAATCTTTTGATTATAAGACAAAGGCTGTTTTTAAAGGTGTATTACCTAAAAACTTTACAGAGGTTAAGAAAATAAATGATGCAACATTACTTATAACCGATGATTTGGAAAGTAATAGTTCCAAAATGAAAAAAGCAAAGTCTATGGGTATAGAAATTAAAACCTATGGAGACTTTTAATAAAAATAAAAATGATAAGTTGAATCTTATCATTTTTATTTTTTATTTAAAAATTATTCACTACTTTTGACTAAAACTTATTTACCATGAAGACACAAATTAAAAAAAGAGATATATTCAAAAATATATTATTACAAATATTACTATTTGTTTTATTTTATTTAATGCTATACGGGTTGTATACAAATAATAATACTATTATGGTTTCCGTTCTACTTATTGTTGGTATATCGTTATCACACATAATCATAATAAGTGATAATAATTATATAAATCAAAGAAGATATTATAGAAAAGCCTCGAACATTATTGGTGTTATCTCAATAGCTTCCTTACTATTACTTTACTATGATGTGAGTCCTATAGTATCTGTATTTCTTTATATCATAAGTCTTATATATTTAAAAAAAGGTAGCTCAATAACGATACCAACAAACATATACAATTCCATAAGCGAAATGAATTATTATCAATCACTTGTTATTAGTGAAATATTATATAGTATTGTTGATTTTGATAGTGATGCCCTAGTTGAAGTTAGAAAGTTTACCGATGATAATCTGAGTATAAAAGATATAGAATCTCTATATTTGTCATTAGATGGACTTCTTAACATGTATACAGACTATTTAAACATAAATTTATCAGATAATGAATTAGAGTTAGAATTCGTTTATAATAGTAAAGAAAGTAAATTAAAATGTGTAAATTTTATAAAAAATCAATTAAATAAAGAATTTAAAAAACTTAAAATATAATAAAAATGAAAAAATATATGAGTAGATATCAACAATGTGATGATGTAATTATGGAATCAAAATTATACACATTTGTTCATAATAATAAAAGAAATCCATTCATTTTATTTAAAATAAAAGATTCTAGTAATAATCAATTTTATAAAAATAGTGATGGTGAAATTCAATTTCCATTTGATGTGGTTGAGTATTCTGAAAGAATTGGTGAAATGGCTTATGGGTGTGAAGTTTTAGTAGATGATATTTTCTTAAAAGCAAACAAGTATATACCACCAACAAAGAAAACTACAATTGTATTTTGTGATAATGTTAAACAAACGTCAGCAAACACAGAATATAAACACAGAAGGGGTATGAAATTTTTACCTAAAAGAGACTTATATAAGTATGTGTTTTCACATGAATTGAGACGTAAAACACCACTTTTCTTTTCTATGAGTGAAGAAACTTTAAGACCATTGAATCTTTATAAAAGATTATTCGATGTGATGGAGATATTTGAAATTGATAGAAGTCCAAAAAACTTAGAAGTATTTGGTGGTGAAGTTAAAATTATAAGTCACACATCATCCGAAAATATTATTACAAAATATTCAGATAAAAATAACTCTGAGCAGGATAAAGCTGACAACCAATTAGATTATATCGAAGAATTCAATGATAGTGGTAATATAAAGTTGACACAAAAAGTTGATAAGTCATTAGCTAGTGGGTTCAAATATAAAATTAAGCGTTACATAAAATAAATCATCACATGTTTGAAAAGTTGAAAGAACACATAAATAAGATGAGTGAGGGTGAAAAACAAAAAATTCGTGACGAATTTAAATCGTATGATAATAATGTTCCTAAAGGGTGGGTTAGTATTTATGACCATCTACCAAAGATGCTAGTATCAGATTTAATAGCGGGTGGTGGTACAAAATATAATGTTAAATTTAAGGATGGTACTGAGGGTATAAGTATAGTTGGTGACCATAATACTTGGTTTCACTACGCCAAAGAAAATAATATTATAGAATGGTTTAATAAATAATCTATAATCCAAAAATTCTAATAGTTTAATCTATTAGAATTTTTGTTTATATTAAATTTAACTAGTTTACAACGATATATACATTATAAACAAAAATATATGTTAGTACAGATAAAACAACAAAATAATTTAACAACATCACCATTAAACGGTGATAATAATCTAAAATTTTTAAGTATCACTAGGAATGGTCATAAACATTTATTTGATATAAGTTTGGATGAAATAAAAATAGAGTTATATCCATTTGAGACAATTTCAAATGTATTGGCTGAGGTTGTTAATACATCTAAAGTTGAACAAAATACAATAACACCAACAACGGGAACATTTACGGTAACATCGGAAGATGGTATGCAAAAATCATATCCATACAATATTGAAGAAATTTCATATGTTAATGGTTTACCGATAGTAACAAACGTTACTTCAAATGGATTGGAGTGTTCAATAATAAGTGAACCAAAAATGACTCAAATATCAAACATGAATTTCAATTTAGGTGTTATCGCAAAAAGAGATTCAAATATTATAGATTTAGTTACATTGGCTGATGGTGGTTGGGTAT
Source organism: Bernardetia sp. (assembly GCA_020630575.1). GTDB lineage: Bacteria > Bacteroidota > Bacteroidia > Cytophagales > Bernardetiaceae > Bernardetia. Next base: position 91,882 of record JAHDBD010000006.1, on the reverse strand, counting down.
TATTAGATGCTAAAATTGATTTTGACTCTATAGAACAGATTCATTTATATAATGGTTCAGATAAGTATATAAAAACATGGAGAAGTTCGGATAGTGGTTCAACAAATTATGATAAGTTTGTTTATTATAAAATTGTTGAGAATTCATCACTTTTTGAAAGTAATCCTATTGTAACCCCTGTGAAACTACCTTATGAGAATAATATAGGATATTATAATTTTGATGTTTTTATACCATTAAAAGATAATTTAAATATCGAGGAAATCTACAACAAATCAAATAAATTAGATTTAGAAAATTATTTAAATACTAATACTATAGAGTTTTATAATGTATCTTTTTCAGAAATTGATTTAAGTTTTTCTAATGAAATTATTGAAAAGAATATTTTGTGGAATAAACATTTCGATAAAGGTTTTAAGCAGGAAGATGTTTTAAAAATGTCAAAAACATTTGCGAAAAAGGTTCTTAGTATAATTGATGGTATTTATGAACCAATTTGGAATCAATATAAGGTTGGTAAAGTATATGAAAGTTTAGAGGATGAGATTAATGATAAAAAGAAAAATCGTTTATCATATCTTAAATTAAATAAAATGGAATATATTTTTGAATGGTTTGAATATATAGATAGAGAGATTATATCTGATGTATATGAAAGTACTAAAGATTTTCCTAGTGAAATAAAGATAATCAAGGAAAATTTTTCTAAACAGTTTACATACCAATGGATGATAAAACATTTTAATGAGAATGATGCTATTTTCTTTAAAAATAGATTTGAGTATATGTATGACATTTATAAAAACTATAAAAGTGATTTATCATTATCAGAGCTAATAATGATACGAAATATATTTATAACTTTAGAAAATGTAATTATTTCTAATAAAGTTTCAAGAAATATCGGAACTGTGAGTTTTGATATAAGTATAAAAAGTTTAGTCGAAAAATCAAATGCAATGTACTTGTTTAATCCATTTAATTAAAGTACATTTGTGAAACAATTTTAAAAATATGAAAATATCAGATTATTTAAATGAATCTTTAGATTCAAATTATGAAAATATTATAAATGAAAAATCAGAAATGATTTTTGAAAAGTTAATAACATTAAGAGGTAAAGCATATCCTAAATCATCAAATGTCGTTATTATGGCAGGTGGCGGTGGCTCGGGTAAAGGTTTTGTTGTTAATAATTTATTAGGTCTTGAAGGGAAGACATTTGATGTTGATGCACTAAAATCTTTAGCTATTCGCTCTAAAAAAATCGGAAAACGTGTTAAAAAAGAATTTGATTTAGAACTTTCAGAATTAGATTTAAAAAATTCTGATGATGTTGGAACTTTACATGATATTATTGGTAATGAATTAAAACTAACATCACGATATAAGTCAGCAGCATTTATGAGTATTTTAACAGCAGCAGAGGATAGAAAACCAAATATAATTTTCGATGTCACTTTAAAGGATGTCGCTAAATTAGATTCTATAGCACGTGATGTTAAAAAGCTAGGATACAAAAAAGAAAATATACATATCGTTTGGGTTATTAATGATGTTAGTGTAGCTATGGAACAAAATAAGAATAGAAGTAGAGTTGTTCCACAGGATATATTATTGTCTGCCCATAGAGGTGTTGCAATGACTATGAATGATTTAGTTAATGGTACAATAGATATCAATAAGTATATGGATGGTGATATATGGTTTGTCTTTAATAAAAAAGGTGTCGACACGACCATTCAAAAGTCTAAAAATGGTGGAATGTCACTAACCGATGCTGAACTTGTTAAAATTAAAAGTTCAAATTCTAAGATAGATAAGGAAAAGTTAACGGATAATTTGATAAAGAAAATTATATCATATGTTCCAAACAATGAACTAAAGTTTAAATAATAAAAACCCACATTTCTTTGGAATGTGGTTTTTTTATTATTATATTTGTAAAAATTATACTTAAATGAGATATACAGACTACCTAAAAACATTGATTAATAAATCCGTTAATTTCGAAATATTTGGTGCTAAAAAAAGAATTGGTAAATTAAGAACAACACATAAAGTTAAAGTTGATTTTTCGTATATTAATGTTTATTCTAGGTCTATAGAAGTAGAAATTAAATTTAAAGATTATGATGGTGAGTCTCATTCAGTAAAAAAACTTTTTTATGTTGGTAATGGTGTATCCCCAAACAAATATCTAATGGATATTATAAGTTTTGGTAAAAAATTTCTATTTATCGTATATAAAGAGAAATATACAATAGAACAGGTTGAAAAAATGCATGAAGAAGTTTTAAAAAATTTGAAGAAAAATTTAAATATAGAAGACTTAAAAATAACCGAGTATGGAAAATAAATTAAATTTAGAAGTTGGAAAAGAAGTTTTCATCATATCAAAAGAAAGGTTTTGTGATGATAAAGAGATTGTAACCAAAGTTAAATCAATAGGTAGAAAATACTTCACCGTAGAATCAAGTATTTTTAGTAAAACAAAATTTCATATAGATAGTGGTAGAATTCTTTCAGAATATAGTATTGACACATTTGTTTATAACGATAGAGAGTCATATTACCATAAATTGAAAATTGATAAAACTCTAACAGATATTAGAGGAGTTTTTTATTATGTTGGTGCTAGAGGTAGTTTAACTGATGAACAAATTTTAGAAATTGGTAAAATATTAAAAATTGAATATTAATGGAAGTAGATGTAAAAGTTAAAGAACAAATTTATAAAATATGGATTGAATCCATTGGTGAAAGTGAATTTGAGAGAAATAAGCATTTATTAGATGATTTATTTTATTTAAAAGGTAGACCGCAAGATTATGGATATATTAGTAATTTTGAAGAAAATATTCACGATACATATAGATTCAGACCTACTAATATTTATTACTTATTGGAAAGTGATGAAGATAGGAAAAAAAGGTGTTACGTAATGAAAAATTGTGAACATTTAAAAATTTTTAAAGAACGATATGGTCGAAATACAAAATCGTTTGACTATTTGGTTGAAAAAATAATTATTAAATATTCATCTTCAAAATATATAAAAAGAGAACTTGATATGGGTTTTAAAAAACCTAGAGTTTTTCTTCTTTGGTTTATTTTTGATTTTATGAAAATTTATGGTGAAACATTAACAGATTTTGAAGCATTAGAGCATGGAATTAATGAAGGTGGATATCTAGATAATGATTATAGTTTAGATATGTATAAATTTGGTTCGTATGTATTTAAAAAAGAAATAAGAGGTTCTGAAATGTTCATATATGTTGAAAAACTAACCACAAAATCACCACCAAAGAAAAATGAAAGTGTAAATGTAATGTCAGATTTACAAGTTGGATTAACACAAGATTTAAAACCTTTTTCGCTATACTTTAATAACAATAATAATAATAATAATGTTGGTAACCTTTTCATAAAGGATGGTAAGTTAGATTTTGTAGGTGATGTTACCGAATCTGCTGATATATTCTTCAAAAAAGTAAAGGAGCTATTTAATAAATAAAAAATATGAGATTGACAACACCAATCTCATATTTTTTATTTATTTTTGAACTTTAAATAATTAAATATAAAGAGTAATCATGAAACAATATTCTCAAAACGCATTTTGGAACAAAATAGCTGAAAAAATTTTCTCTACAGTTGAATTTAAAGGTATAGAAAGACCTAGATTAGAGGGTCTTTTTATTTGGAATGATGAACAAATTGATAAGTATGAAAGATTAAAAGAATTTAATTATAATGAAAAATGGGAACTTGATGGATTTGTTATATTAAAATGTTTCAATAAAAATTATAAAAAATCATCTGATAGTGAAATTCAAGAATTCTTCTATTGTACATTATTTGATGGTGAAACTAAAACAAAACCATCGATTTCGAACGACTTTGACACACAATTATTAATATCTCTTGGTTACAAATATGATGGATATAATTCACACTTTCCAACATCAGCATCTAGGTTATTAAAATTGAATAACGGATACTAAATAAAAATAAATAAATAAAGAACTTAAAAAAAAACAAGAATGGAAATACCTTCAATTAGTGAAATTATAAACACAATAACTGAGATTTTAAAAACTAATCAATTCGCACAAGGTGGTTTTTTGATTTCATTTCTAATGGCTTTACCTAGATATATTCTACCATGGTTTAAAAAGCTTTGGTTAAGGATAGAACGATTAATTTTATATACTGTTAATATTGAGGAAACTGATGATTTATTTATTTACTTCGAAATGTGGCTTTCTGAGAACTATGAAAAAAAATATAGGAATGTTGAAGCAGCTTTAAAATTTTCTAAAACTGATGATTATAATTGGGATAAAATATCTGAAAAGAGTGTTAAACAATTGGATGAAAAAGTTATTTATAAACAATTTTCAGACCTTTTTTATATTCGAAGAAATTTAAATATAATTAGAATATTTAAGGGAAGAGAAAAGATGGAGAATGCTTCAAACTTAAAAAATGCACATTATAATAAGTTTATAATTAGTGGACTTTTTGCTAAAAAGGCTATAACAAATCTTGTAAATGAAGTACATGAATGTGCTAAGAAGAAAATGTTAAAAGAACGTGAACGTGTTATTGATGTTAAAACTTCTTCTACCTATGGTGATTGGTATCGAGAAAACGTTATTGAACCTAAAAAATTGGAAAATATTATAATAAAAGGTAAAGAAGAGTTGATTGAAGATATGGAGAAGTTCATAAATAATAAGAAATGGTATAGAGATAGGGATATTCAATATAAAAGAGGATATTTATTTTCGGGTGCAGCAGGTACAGGTAAAACTTCTATACTTATGTCATTAGCTAGACACTTCAAAAGACCAATACACTTTTTGCAAATAAATGGTATTGATGATAGTGGACTTAGGAATGCATTTCGCAACTTACCACCTCAATGTATGTTAGTTATTGAAGATATTGATGGTGCATTTAAGAAACGTGAGGATGGAACAGCTAAAGTTAAGTTTTCATTTTCAACACTTTTAAATTGTTTGGATGGTGTTTTTTCATCAGAAGATGTTATGACAATATTTACAACAAATCATCCCGAAAAATTAGACCATGCACTAATTAGAAGTGGTAGAATTGATTATAAAATGGAATTTGAAAGACCTTCTAAAGAATATGTTGAGAAATTTATTTCTTTATTTTTTAAGGATATCTGTGATAGTAAATTATGTATTGATGAAACATATAATTGCTTATTACCGATGGTTGATATACAGGATTCATGTTTGAGATTTAAAGATGACCATAAAATGGCTATAGAACATATAATGGAGCGTGACCTTTTTGTTAAAGTAAATGGTGAACCCGAAGAAACAATTTATTTAGAACCATCATCAGAAAATGATGGTGATTCTAAAAGAGAAATGGAGATTGTAGAACCTACACATTATTAGTAAAGTATATGGGAATAAAAGAATTTTTGAACATATTTCAAGATAGTAATTCTAATCAAATTTTAACATCAGAATGTAAAAGAATTTTGATTGATAAATCTATTAATGATTCTAAAATGAAAGTTATGATAGATTATGATTACTATGGTGATTATGAAAATATTTCATTTACAATGGAAATTTTAAAAGGTGACAAAAAACTCACATTGATAGATTTTTCTAATAAAAGTGAAGTTAGAATGTATACAAATTGTCCTGTTGGTAATTTTGATATAGTTGGATATACAAATTTATTATCAAAAATAAAGAATAGTAATCAACATTTTTTTGAACGTGATTTAGTTATTTGTAAAATGATTGATACCGCATGTTCTAAAGAGGGTTCTTTAGAAGAGGTATTCAAACCATATGAAGAATTTATAAAAATAATATCTAAGGATTATATAACAAAACAAATTAATTATGAAAAAATTAGAAATTAAATCTTTAAAATCTAAAGTTTGGAAAGTTATTTTTGATAGAATTGATAAATTAGAAAAAAGATAAAATTATGATATTTAAAAATACAGTCTTGTCAAGAGGTTTAAAAGAAACAACAGTAGAAGTATTTGATGATAATACTATATTAGATATTCTAAAAAATATTTTTGATGGTAAGTATAATAGAGCCGAAATTGTTAGAACTCTTGCTATTTTAGAAGTTAGAAATAATGAGATTGAAAGTTTCTTCGATGAGGCGGGTCTTTCATATTGGTATTATAATGATTTGGAAAACAAAACTAGAATTAAGTCTATGGAATTAATTGTTCTATTAGAATTAAATAATTTTGAAGATGAAAGAACAATAGTTATACCACACAATAAAAGGAATGGTAGAACATATGCTAAAGATATTTCTAAGGATATGAAGTCTATTAAAGATGAATATAAAAACTTAGTTAAAGAATATAAAAATAAAAAGTAACTTAAATGAAGATAAAAGTTCCATATGAAATGGATTTAATTATGTGGTTGGTAACTAACATGTTTTATATTATATCTACATTGATTTTAGTCTATTTGTTTATTGTATTATTTGGTAAACGTAACACCAAACCATACAATAATACAAAATCTAAAATCAAGTAAATGAAAACGTATTTCAAACTAAATGAGCGAAAGTGTGGTAATTTTGATATTACTGTAAAAAGTGGTGGCAAGATTGTGTTCAAAACCACAAGAATTTTCAGAACAAAAGAAAGGGCTGAGGAAATGATGGAAGAGCTATCAAAAAATATCATGGATGATTATTTCATTTTTATTGATAGTGATTCCGATGAACAAAATGAATATTGGTACTTTATTGTATATGATAAAAATGATGTTATATTCGGAATGTCCAATTACTTCAAATCTGAGAAAGATGTTAGAAACGCTTTAAAGATTATTAGAGAATAATTATAAGAAAAAACGATAATAAAAATTATCGTTTTTTCTTTTTTGTATGAATAAAAATAACTATATTTGACTATTAAATAAAATTAATTTTATGTTATTAAAGAATTTACACAAGTATAAAGAATTAGAAATTGAAAAGGAAAAATTTGAAAAACTAAAAAGTTTTTTAAAATATGTTAGTGATACAAATTTTAGTAGAACACTAAGTTTAATAAATGAATCATCTGACTCTGACTCTGACTCTGACTCTGACTCTGATGATTCTGTAGTTCTTCAATGTTTTATATCTAGTTATTCTCTAGAAGATTCATATTCAGCAACCATTGATGGTTTTAGATATAAACTTATAGATAATGAATGGACTGTATACATTTCAGAGAATTTAAAATTTTCGGAGATTAACGAAATTCAAAAACATTTTGAATATAATTTAGACACTCTTAAAGGTATTGATATTAATAAACATAAAGATACGGTTTTAAAACAAAAAAGAATTTTAAAAATTAAAGCGTTATATTCACTAAAATCTATTGATAGGTTATATATTTTACCTTTTGATATTTTTAATGAATATGGAATTTTAAATTCACACGATTTGATTAGAAAGGTTTCTAAATTAAATCGTTCAGATGTTGAATCTTATTTTCCAAAAGAATATTTTGGGCATTTAAACAAGGAAAATGTTAATTCATTAACATATAAAATTGTAGAATCTTTACTAGAAATAAACGAATTATTTAACGAGCTAAATTTATAATATATGGAATTGAAATTAGGTGAAGTAAGAGTTGGTGTTAAAGTTTCGAAAGATGATAATACAATAGTTTTTGGAAATTTGTCAGACTTTAAGACTATCGGTATATTGGAAAGACGTTTGGATACACTAATAACAGCACATTTTACACATATAAAAGGTGAGTGTGGTCAAGAACCAAATATTATTGAAGGTGAGATTAAAGGTATTGTATGTAAAGATGGAAAAACATTTTCTATAAAAGTTGAATCTATTGTTAGGTTTGCTAAAATAAATTTAACATTAAAAGATTTATAATGAAAAATTTAGATGTCAGACTTCTAGTTGGTGATGTGGATTTTCTAACACCAAACTATATAGCAGAAATTGAGTTAAATGTGATTTCTAAGGAAGATGATGTGATTGGTGGTTTTCATAAACAATATGAAAACGTTGAAAGAATTGGAAGTATTAAGCTTTCAAAAACAGATAAAGTGTTATATAATAAATTTCATAAAGTTAATTCATTTTTTAATTTAACACTAATGGTTTTTGATGTTGATGGTGGGATTAAAAAATATCTATTAAAGGTTAATTATAAGAACAAATATGAGTTGAATATTTTAAACTACACAATTTTATCATGAGAGTAACTTGGCAATCAAGAAAGTTTTTAAATCATTTATGTGAACCACCAACACATTTTGAAAAAATTTACGCAACACAATACTTTTTCAGAAATGTAAGTTTTTTCAAAAATAAGAATATACACGAACTCAATTCTATTGATGTATATGTCGAAGAACCGTTTAAAGGTTCTTCGACAAGACACTTTTATGTTCATGTTAATGGTATTGATTTAGGTAAAGGTGAAAATTGTTTACATTTCACCAATCAATTTATGAATAATTTTTTCAAAGAACCGTTGGAATCTAAAATATCTAATGTTAGAAATAGCACTATATTTGGTAATAGGCGTTTTAAAGATTATAAATCATTTGATTTGGATAATTGGGTTTATGAACTAATAATACAAGGTTTTGGAAACTCTGATTATTTTAGAATAGGTACTAAAACATATAGAGAACAAATCATTAGAAAGTTCGAGAATATGGAAGAAGAATTTAATCTTGTTGAAAATAGGAAAAAGATAATTTATAAAAAACATTTAGAACTAAGAAAAAGTGTTATTGTTCAGAAAAGATATGGAATTATAAAGTATGGTGTTAAGAATATGTATATAATTACTGAAATTGATGCTAACGATTTATCAGAAGAAGAATATCTACATTGGTATGAAAATTCAGAAGAGGTAAATGGTTTAAGATTTATGTTTATTGATTAAAAATAAATTACTATATTTGTCATTATAAAAACTAAACATTATGATTTTAACATTAGATGGTAACGTAAATATTTCAGAAAAAGTTGATTTATTTAAGAAATTGATGGATTTCAATCCAAAAACGGAATATATTGATTTACACTTAACAGGTAAGACAACAAACAAGAATTTTGGAACAGATAGAGTAAAGTATCAAAAGTTCGAAATAGTTAAGGATAATACTATAAAGTATGATGATATGGTTTGGGATGTCAAGTTTCCTATAAATTTAGAAATGTATATACACGAAAAATAATGGAAAATAATAAACATAAATTTAGGAAGTTATTGAGAGATTACACTAAATGGCAAATTAAAAATGGGTTAATTAAACTAGAACTTCCTATAGATTATGAGATTGTAGATAGTTATATAGATACAATTGATGATTTGGATAATATCGGAATAAATTTTTGGGTTGGTGTTGAAAAAGAACCACCTTTTAAATCTAGTATGTTCATAATGCTTAAAGATGGTAAAATTGAAAATGGATATTTTGACGATATTGATAATAGATTTTATAATAACGATGATGGTGATATTTCCGATGATGTCGTGAAATACCTATTAATTGAAAAATTAAATTAAAAAATAAAAATTGAGATTTCTTTTGGAATCTCAATTTTTATTTTTACATTTGGTGAGTAATTAAAAAGATAAGAAATTATGATAACACAAATTAATAATAAAAATCTTATACCAATCACAGGTGAAGATTTAAAAGTAGGTGATGTTATACTTTGTAAAGGAAAAAGAATAACATCATTCGGTAGAAAATTAGAAGTTATTAGAAATACAAAAAAACAAGTGGTAACCAAATGTATTGGTATTTGGTTTCCTATTTTTGATAATACAGCATTTGGTCGAATAGCCAAAGGTGAGAGTATAGATAAGGAAACATTCAATGAAATTAATAATACTCAAATCGATAAAGAAGTTAGATTTTGGAAGCATTTAGGTTGCGGTGTTGGAACTTTTAAAGATTTATCATTAGTAAAAAATATTTAATATGGCTAGTATTTCAATGTTTACAACAGGTGATGCACTTAACGAAATTATTTGGGATTTCATTAAGTCGGGTAAATTTAAAAACGCAGTTGATGTTCTAAGTGAAGGTTGTGATGACAAAATCCATATAATGTCATATATTAGGGGTTGTATGAAGTTAGTAGGTGATACTAATGTTGGTGTAGAGTTACAAATTTGTAATAATTTAGAACAAGCAAATGAAGACCTTTTCACGGGATGGTGCTCATGGGCATCATTTAATAATTACGAATATTATGAATTTAAAAATGCAAGTGAATCGGAAGATGAAGATATAAAATCTTTGAAAGAGTTTTTCAGTTTAGAAACACTTTCTATTCTTTTCAAAGAAAAGATACTTAACGAACTAGGGTATGAAATTACTAAATATGAAGAAATTGATGAATATCCTATTGATGACGATTATAAATTAAAAAATGGTGTCATTCTAGCAGATGGTAATTTTATAGAATGTGGTTTTCAACAACATCAAACATTGTATCCATATTTATACGGTCTTTATTTATCATCTTCGGCATCATGGTTTGATTTTGATGAAGATAAAGTTGCACATATTTCCAATGGTCAATGTAGTGGTAAAATTGGTCACATTATTTCTAGAGGATATACTAAAAATGATGAGAAAGTTAATGAAAAAATAATTTCTACATTATATAAAATGAGGAATCACATTTTTGGATTTTATGGTTCATCCAATAAAACTATACCAAGTACACTTCTAGAAAATATAATTGATGAATCTAATAATGGTTCAAAATTTGGTGGATTAGAGTTTTTAAAGCGTTTTACAGAACTAAAATTACCATTATATAGTAGAACACCACTAGATGGAAAATATTGTATTAGAAGCTCTCCAAATAAGTCTATAGGTGGTTTATTAACTTCACACTTTGATGTTGATAAATTAACTCATAAAAATGTTGTTGAAAAGATGGAAAGTGAATTTAAAATTTATGAAAACCTTGTGGTTAATAATAAATTTAATTACTTTTGTCAAGAGGTTATCGATGGTATGAATGGTGTGGCGAATTATGATGGGAAAATATTTCATATCGCAATATCCGATATTAGAGGTGAAAGTGTAGGTGGTAAGATTGGTGTTGAAGTTCCTAATGTTGTTAAATTTTATATAGAGAATATTTTAAAAGAATTATATAAAGACTTTAGACAGACTACACAAATAGAGTTTGTTTTTGACGGATTTGATGTTTATATTGTTCAACTTAGGACATTTTGGGAGCATGAAATTGATATGACAATAGAAATACCCGAAGACTCTATAAAAGGTAACGCATTTACAAGAGGTGAATGTGAGACAACATTAGAAAAATGTTTAGTTATTGAGAGTGATTTTAATGAAATAATTGAATCAAAAGATTTAATCGGAAAAGATGCTTTAATAGTAAAAGATAATGTAAGTTATTCACATGCCTTAGCATTATCTAAAAGTTTAAGAATACCATCAATTTTTGGTATAGGTGATGTGAAATTAGGAAATAAAATTTATATTAACACAAAGGGTAAAGAAGCCTTTATAAAAACAAATTAAAATGATAGGATTTATAGTACCATTTATCGGAATTGCTGCATTATGTATGATATTAATTTTCAGAATTAATTTAATGAATGAAAGTCGTTATATTTTATATTTCATTAATGATGAAATGGAAGATAGACTTATTTTTCATCATCATTTGAAAAGTAAATGTTTAGGTAAGATTAATGATTTGAATAATGTAATGGAAAGTGGGTTTTATAGAATAGAATGTTATAAAAATAATGGTTTAAATAAATATTCTAGTTATTATTATACTTTAGATTGTAAAGCAACAACTAAAGAATTATTTACGGTTTTAAAAACATTTCAAAAAGAATTTTTCACTAAATTACCATTAGGAAGTATATTTAATGTTACACAAAGAACAAATTGTATTGAAGTTGCTGTTAAAACAAACTTTAAAGATATTGAAAAGGTTAGGAATTTAACTAAGAATTTTGAAGATGAAATTAGATTACAAAATTCTATTAATGCTAAAGTGATTGTTCACGCTTAAAAAATAATTAACATGAAGTTATCAAACTTATATTGTTCATTACAATTAAAAGGTGCTAAGAAGTTTTTCAAGGAAATTCAAAATTCCATAGAACCTAGTGATATACATGAAATGGGTATTGAGGAAGAGCCACATATAACGGTTATGTATTCCGAACAAACTAATGAACATATTAACCCTGTTGAAACATTTAAAAAAATTCTTTCAATAAACAAAAGAAATCTAAGAGGTAAGAGTGTTGAACTTAATACACTAACTTTATTTGTTGGTGAAGATTTTGATGTATTAAAGTTTGAAGTTGTATGTCCTTTACTAAATTTATTACACAACTCAATTAAACACATTAGTGGTTTACAACCAACATTTCCGATATACAAACCTCACGCAACTGTGGCATATCTTAAAAAAGGTGTAGGTGAAAAATATTTAAAATTCTACGGAACTAAGAATGTTAAAATTAATAAGTTAAAAATGAGAATTAATATTATAGATTCTGATGGTACTCAAAAAAAGCCGACACTTACTGTTAAATTATAATGAGTTACGAGAAAGAAGTTTTAGAAAAAATTAAATACCTAATAGCTTGTGGAAATGATTCACAAGCTATTAGGGTAATAGAACAATACGGTCATTACATGGAACATAAAAGTAATAAAATAGAATATTATTATAAAGGTATTTCGGACATTGAAAAAGAGAAAGTATTAATATTACAATATTCTGATAAGGGTCGTAGGGTTGAGATTAAAAGGGTGTCAAGAGTTGAAGAGAATTCAGATGTGAAAAAATTAGCAGGTTTTTGGGTTGATTTCGATGAACTAATTAAAAAATAATAAAAATGAATTTAACAATAAATCCAATATTACCGTCAGAAGATTCACTAATTATATATTCTAAAAATTGGTGGAAACATCATGAACACATTAATATGATGGAATGGAATGATAAGGTAAAAGAAAGTTCTTTTGAATTTAAGATTATAGATATACCGTTACATATTATTAACTTGATGTTGAAAGATAACACCAACACTAAAGAATTAAATACTATTAATAATTATTTTATCGAATCTTTAAAAGGTTATAAACACATTGATAGTTTTTTTGCAAAACTTATCACACGCTCACCTAAAGATTATTTAGATGGTGGATATAAATTATCATCTGTAAAGGAAATGACTAACGCTTTATGTTCTAGTATGAGAACTTTTGAGGATATGTGTGTTTTACGAAGAATTCCCGAAAAAGCTAAATTAGTGGTAAGACCATTTATTAATATACCTAAAGAAAAGGAATTTCGTGTATTTATTAAAGATTATAAAATAAATGGAATTACGCAATATCATTGGGATAGAAAAAGTGAATGGATTAATGAAAACTCATATTTTATAGAAAAGAGTATAAGAGTTTTTGTTGAAAGTAATATAATCCCAAATATTAAAAAATCTGATTTTGTTTTAGACTTATTTTTTAATAATTCTGATTATCCTAAACTAATTGAAATAAATCCATACGGTTTGAGTGACCCTTGTATGTTTTTTGATTATAATTCTTTAAATAATAGTTTTAAATTTGTTAAATAAATGAAAATAGCAATAATTGGTGCAGGTTTAAGTGGAGGTATATTAGCCTCTCTAACAAATGGTGGACATGATGTTACAGTATTCGAAAAAAGAAAAAATATAGGTGGTAATTGTTCAGATAAATTAATAGGTGATGTTTTAGTACAAGAACATGGAGCGCATATTTTTCATACTAATAATGAAATGGTATGGAACTATGTCAATAATTTTGCAGATTTTAATAATTATGTACATAAAGTTAAAGCCACAAATGCTAATTTGGAATATAATTTAAGCGTTCCTATTAATATGAAAACTTTTGAGGAATTGTTATATAAAGGAATAAATGTTGAAGATGTTAAAAAATGGATTGGAAAACCCAAATACAAAAACCCTAAAAATTTCAAAGAAGCTTGTATTAATAAGTATGGTGAAATTATATATGAAAAAATATTCAAAAATTATTCTGAAAAACAATGGGGTAGAAAGTGTGAAGATATACCCAAAGAAATTGTTGATAGATTACCATTAAGGTTTAAAAATGATGATAGGTATTTTACGGATAAGTATCAAGGTATGCCAATTGGTGGTTATAGTAAGATGATTTCAAATATGTTTGGTGGTTCTAACATTTTAAAAATGGATGTTGGGATTAGTGAATTAACAGATATTAGTGATTCTTTTGATATCGTATTTTTTAGTGGTGAGATAGATAAACTTTTTGATTACACTTTAGGGTCATTAGAGTATAGGTCATTATCTTTTGATACAACTATTTTTAGAAAGTTTAATAAGTTCGCTAAAAGTGCTGTTACTAATTTTGTCGATGAGTGTGTGTTCACAAGAATGATTGATTGGACATATTTTTATGATAGTGGATGTGAAAATATTACACCTGTAACATTTGAAAAACCTATGGACTATGATAAAACCAATGAGCCATATTATCCAATAAATGATAAAAATAATAATGAACTACACCAAAATTATTTGACACTTTTAAAAGATAGATTCAATAATGTTGTACCATTGGGTAGGTTAGCTGAATATAAATATTTTGATATGGATAAATGTGTTGAAAATTCATTTAAAAAGTATAGAAAATATTTTGGTAATCAGTAATATTAATAATACATTTGTTAAAAATTAAATTTATATATGCGTAGAAGACTTAAAAAAGAGCTTAATAGTGATTATAAGAAAGAATATTCATCACACCTAGGTTTAATAGCTTCAATTAATAAACTAGAATTAAGAGAATCCTTTATTGTTGTATCACAGGATAAAAATACATACCCCAAACCCGATGACATCGTTGCATTAAAATCAGATGATGAAATTAAATATTGGGCTGATGCTTATTTAGACGATGATATTGATAAATCAAGATATTTTAATGATTCTAAAGCAACTAGTAAAGATGGGTTAAATCAACCTAGATATTTTGCTATAATGGATGATTATGTTGATGGTAAATGTTCAGTATATGATGACCAAGACGTGAACCATTTAGTTAGTGATAGTGTACAAGTTGTAGATTTATATCTTTATCCTAGCTCTAATTTTAATAGTACATTCAAAAAAGATATTGACTATTCTAATGAAATATTAGCCATAAAGATGGAAGATATTTTCGAAAAAGAGGAAATTCTATCACTAATTGAAACTTATAGGAATAACATGCCTTATGAGAGAATGTTAATAGTTACACATGCTGATGTTAAAGCTAAAATTAGTAAACTATATAAACAACGTGGACTTTTAAGAGATTCTAGCACAAAAACAATTAGAGTAAAGTTTGAAAAGTGTATATTAATGACTGACACATTAGGTGAAATAACACCATTTTCACAAATGTGCTTGAAAAGTCTTAGAAAAAAAGGATTTAATATTGATATAATTTCTTCTGAATATACATTGAATAAAGAAGTTGAAAAATTCTTGGATGATAATGAAATAGAGTATGACACATTCAATAATTATACACAATTCCATTATTCGATAGACACTAGAAATTTAATGAGTTATGGTGTAATTGATTGGGATGTTGTTCACAAAACACTTCTTAATAAATCTCTTTTTGATGTTGAGCTAGAATTAGATGATATGTCTTTAGATGTTGGTGGTGATGTTGAAAATGTTATTAAGAAGTTTAGCGATTTTAAAGCTTCTCAATTCACATATACTCTTTCGGATATATTAACAATATCAAAAGAAACACATGAAGCTTTGGTTTCTAATGGTGAGTTGCATAGAATTTACCATAAAGACTTTCCGACAGATTGGAATATTATTTTCAATCTACAAAACATTCACCAAAGTGGTGTCGAGTTTAAAGATATTGATGATGAAACAAAAAAACTTATAGAAAACTTAGGTTTAGTTGAATTATATTTATAAATTTGTAAAAAATACAAACAATGATAATAAAAGAGGAAAATCCAAAATCAGCAAAAGAAATTAGAGAAAGAGGTAACACATTATGGGTTGAAAAATATAGACCACAAAAATTAGATGATGTGTGTATTCCAAAAAGGATTAGAAATCAAATACAATACTTTATTGATAATGGTATAACTAGACACATACTTCTTTATGGTGATACGGGTACAGGTAAAACTACCATAATGAAAATCTTGGCAAAGGGTCATCAAACAAAATTCATTAATGCATCTAAAGAAAGAGGTATAGATACAGTTAAAAATGTAATTGCACCTTTTGCTAGTGTTGGTTCTTTATCATCTAAGCCTAAAATTGTTCAACTTGATGAGGTTGATAACTTAACAGGTGATGCGGGTTTAGCATTTAGGGGTGTAATAGAATCTAATATTAAAAATGTTCGTTATATAGCAACATGTAACTATTTTAGTTCTATAGAAAAGGCTGTAAAATCAAGATTTGGTTGTAAAATTAATTTCGACTTTAATGGAGCAGAAAGTAAAGAAGTTGCTATTCAAAAAGTTGAACGAATCATGATGATTTGTAAAAATGAGGGTCTTAAAATTGATAAAAATGCTATTGTAAAAATTGTTATGAAATACAATGATATGAGAGATATCATTGAAACTCTACAGACATTATATGAAACAGGTGTTCATGATATAAAAGTTGAAGATGTTATAGCAACAATGGATTTAGATTATAACGAATTCTATAAAATTGTTACAACTAAAGGTAATATCATGAATATTAGACGATATATATTGGATAACTTCCCAAATCAATATTATAAACTTATAATTATGATGGGCGATAATATGATTGAATGGATGAGTAAAAACAACATTCAACCAAAAATACTTCATATAGTATATGTTCTTTCAAACAAATATAAAAATGAAAGTATGGAAAAGCCCGACCAACTAACAAGTGTTATGGCTTTATGTTCGGAAATTCAGCACCTTTTAAAGTAATGAGTAGTGATATAATTAATAAGTCAAGAATTGTCGAAGAAGATGATTATTTAAAGTTCAAAGAGTATGAGGATGTTTATAATAAAGTAACATTTCTAAATGAACTTTCGGAAAGATATGGTTTAGGACTTGATATAAAATCTCTAAAAGATGAGAAAGTAAATTCAGAAGTCAATTACAATCTTTATAAGGAAATGGTTGAAAACATGAAAGGTCAATTTGATGTTAAAATGAATTCAATTTTGGAAAAGTTTAAAGAAAATAATGTTGTTTCTATAATGAATTTAAGGGTTAGTGACAATACGTTTATTGATAATCTTTATGATAATCCAAAAGATGTTGAATTTTTTCTTTTCTTAAATAATTTATTAAATGCTAAGATTGTAACTAAAACTTTAAACAAACAATTTTCAAACGCATACCCATTAATAGATGAAACTTTAACACAAGAGATAGGGAATAATGTTTCAAAAGATGTTAAAAATTTTATTAAAGATAAAATTGCATATGAAAGCAAAATTCAAAATAAAATAATAGATAGTCGTTATAAAAATAGTTTAGATAAAAAAGATAAAGAAATTAAAAAACTTAAATTTTTTAATTATACTCTTATAACTATCACAGCTTTAAGTTTAGTTTTTTCATTAATTAAATTATTTCATTAATGGTTGGAAGACGAGAGTTAAAACGTGGTAAGGATTATCTAATAGAGATTGACCATGAACTTGAAACTATTTTTATAATAGGTGGTTCTTTAAGTAATGAGTTATTTATGGATATAATTAAAGATAATTCTGATTATAAAATTGGTACAAAAAAATATGTACCACATATTATAGAACCCATCACTACAGATGAAAAAACATTTTCGGATTTTAAATCTGATGATGTTTTTGAAAAACATTATAAATGGATAACAACTAAAACATTTTAAATATGAATATATTAGTTACAGGCGGTTTAGGATATATCGGAACACATACTGTTATAAAATTATTGGAAGCAGGACACTATGTTATATTGTCACAGATTCAAAGTATGATAGTAAAATTTGTGAAAAACTTCATTTAATGGATGAGGGTTCTAAATATTATAGAAATGTTGAATACTTTAGAGCAGACTTAAATGAAGATTTGAGAGACTTATTTAATCATGTAGATATAGATGTTGTTTTCCACTTTGGTGGTCTTAAAAGTGTTCCTAATAGTGTAAAAGAGCCATTTTCATACTATGATAATAATGTTAGGGCATTAATAAATCTTTTAAAGTTTTCAAAGAATGTTAAAAAGTTTATTTTCGCATCATCTTGTTCTGTAACAAATCCAAACTCGCCATATTCTGAAACTAAGATAATGTGTGAGAAAATATTAGAAGACTTTGGTAAAGAGTTTGGTGTAAAAACATTATCGTTGAGATATCCAAACCCTATAGGTTCTTATATTATTGATGATAAATCAATGAGTTTAATGAACTCTATAAAAAGTGGTAAAGTTGAGATATTCGGGAATGATTATGATACTATTGATGGAACACCATCAAGAAATTATATTGATGTTGATGTTTTATCAGACCTACATTTAGAAATTCTTAATGCTGATGAATTCGAATGCTCTTATTATAATATCTATTCAACAGCGACAAATACTGTATCCGAGATAATTGATATATTTAGAACTTTAGGACATAAAGTTGATGTTAAAATTTCACCAAGGCGTTCGGGAGATTTTTCTAAACTAGAAATAATTGATGATAAACATGCATATTATGTAAATACTAATATTTATAAAACAATAAAAACAATTTTAAAATATGGAAATTAAGAATACCGAAGTGTTGGGTGAAAATCAATGGCTTCAATTAATAGAAGCTGAATATTCTGATGGCTCTAAATACACTTTAGTACATGAAACAAGATGTAACGGTGCTATAGTTGGTGTATTGCCATTTAGAAGAGGTGAAAGTGGAAACGTGGAATTACTTGTTAGAAATGAGTTCACGCCGTGTTGGAACTTTGGTTTAAATCCATCATCAGTAACAGGTGGTGTTGATACAGGTGATACTGTTTTAAAAACCGCAGCAAAGGAGACAAGAGAAGAAACAGGTTATTTTGTTACAGAAAAGGATATGATTCCACTAGGAACTTGTTATGGTATGAAGTGTGCTGATACAGTTTATCATCTTTATGCTGTTGATGTAACAGGTAAAGCGGAAATACCAATCGAATCTGATGGTAATGAGTCTAAAGCTCAAAACTATTGGATAGACTACTTAAACGGTGATGAAATAACAAAAATAGTTGACCCTATTTGGGCTATTACATATATGAGATTATTAACTAAAAACATTATAAATGGATAATAAAGAAATTTTAAAAAACTACCTTACACTTGGTTATAGAGAGTTTACAATAACAGGTTTTAAAAAAGATGAATCAAATAGTTCACACTATAATGTTGAAACAAATATAGGACTCAACTTATATTATGATGGTCAAAATTTCATGATGGATAGAAGTGTTGTAAGCTCTAGTTTTTCAAATTATGTTAAAATGCAACTAGGGTTATACTTTATAACAATGTCAGAAAATATTAAAGTAGTATCTAAAATAGTAAAATCCTTAAAATATGATTAAAGAGTTTTATAAAGAATTTGTTGAAGTAGCAAAGAATGTCAGACCTAGAAAAACATCAGCTGTAACATTAAAAGCTGTTGAAGAATTAGGAGAGTTATCAACAGAGGTTGCCATACTTGAAGGAATGTCATATAAAAAAGAAGGTGATGATGGTGTAGTTGGTGAGGCTGTAGATTTAATTCTATGTGCTATGGATGTTATTTATACAAGTAATCCAAATATAACAGCAGAAGAAGTTGATATGGTTGTTAAACGAAAATCTAACAAGTGGTTATCTAAATGTGGAAATCCCGAAACAATAATTTAATATGAAAAGAATTGTTTTTAAAAATGAAACAGCACCTTTTAATGTTGTTTCAGAAAATGAGAAGTTCATGGTGTGCACAAGAAAATTGTGTAAAGTTGATGATAAGGAATATTTAGAACATGCCGTATCTATGGATGCTTTTCTAAATTTTGAATCTGCGTATAAATTTTGTAAAGATTATGTAATGTACACCATATGTGATATTGAAAAAAATATTAGAGGTGTTCATGACTTAAAACTTAATATTTATGACTTTAATGATAAAGAAGAGTGTGATATTGTATTAAAAGACTTAACAGATGGTAAACTAAATGTTAATGAAGATACATGCATATCAGAAATAAGTTATAAGTTGTTATAAAAAAATATTCATTCTATTTTGTTAGAATGAATATTTTTTATTAGATTTGCTTTATGAAAAAGTATTTTTAAATTCCATATTAATGAGCTAAAATCTAAAAGGAACATAATATATGTTAGTGATTATAAAAGAATCATTATTTTTAGTATAATTAAGTAACCCCATAAAAATTAAAAATGTTTGAGAAACTTTTAAATATTTTAGAGTATAATGATACTCCAATAAAAACTATAGGTTCTATCTACGTTAAGGAAGAATCACATATTGAACCTGTAAGAAAGATTATTTCAGAAGTAGACCCTTTTGAATTTGAATACATAAGTGATAATAGTGTTATGGTGTTTGATGAAAATCAACTTATGGAATATAATCATAAGTTTGAATTGACTAAGCAATCATTATTAAAGGTTAAAGAAAAATGTAATAAGATGGATATTGATATAGTTCCTATTTATTCTAGTGACTATAATATGGAATTTAAAAATACGTTTTCATTTTCAAAAGCTCATTGATATTATTGAAATTCTTTTTTAATCTATTTCTAGTTTATATTTAAAATAATCTTAACATAAAAGATATATTTAATTTTGTAACTTACAGAGTATAATTACGTCCAATATATAAGATATTATATATTAAGATAAATAAAATAGATTAAATAACCTTGTGTGTTGATTTCTTTTTTATCTATATTTGTCGCATATTTGGGCGAATTAAATTATAATTAGTTTAAAATATAAATAATAAAAACCAATGATTATGAATAGTATTTTTGAAAAACTTCAAGATTATTTCAATAATACCAGTAGAGATGAGATTGAAAAGGCGTGGGAAGCAACATCAGTATTTGATGATGTTAACAGCCCTACAGTAGAGGTATTCATTGACAGTTCAAGTTGCTTTTTTTCAATTGAACACGAACTACCAGATTTAAACAAAGAAAATTTTGTTAATAACTTTAAAAGTCCGAATTTTACTTCGGACTTTTAAAGTTATTAACAAAAATAAAAATAAAAATAAAAATGAACAATTTTTTAAAAGAGTACCTATCAACAAACTCACCAAGTGGGCTTGAAAAAGAGGCACAAAACCTGTGGATTGGTGAAATGAAAAAACACTTAGATTCTTCTTCATCAATTGGGAGAGATTATTTTGGTAATGCTTGGTTTAATGTAAAATCAAGAAATTCGAAAAAGAGAGTTGTTATCGAATCACATGTTGATGAAATATGTTGGAGAGTATCACATATAGAATTAAACGGATTAGTGAGAATTCTTAGAAATGGTGGAACAGATGAATCAACAGCTAGAGGTTCTAGAGTAGTATTGTTTAATCCACTAAAAGGAGAATCAATACATGGGGTTATTGGACAAAAGGCTATCCACATGCAAAAGAAAACTGATACAGATGTAAAAATTGTGGATTTGTATGTTGATTTTGGATTTAAAGATAGAGAACATGCCGAAAAATTTGTTACTATTGGTGATTTAATTTGTTATTATAATTCACCTATGCAGTTATTAGGTAATAGAATAACTTCTAAGGCTATTGATAATAAAATTGGTGGTTATATATTAACACGTGTTGCTAGTGAGCTTAAAAACTATGAAATCGAAAATATTGACTTAATATTTTTAAATGCTGTACAGGAAGAAACAGGATTACATGGTTCTAGAATGTTTTGTGACAAAAATGAATTCGATTACGCTATAGTAACAGATGTAGGACATGCTACCGATACACCGACAATAGATAAACGTGAAAAAGGTGATATTAAATTAGGTGGTGGTGCTATTATCGCTAGAGGTTCACTTTTAGATGAAAGTTTAGTAAGTGTTAATCATAAAGGTCAAATGTTAGCGTGTGATAATAGAGGTACAGGTACAGATGCGGATTCATTCGCACTTTCAAATGGTGGAACACCTACAGCATTGATTAAAACACCATTAAGATATATGCATACACAAACAGAAGTTTGTGATATGAATGATGTTGAGAGTGTTGTGGATTCAATTTTAAGAGTAGTTTTACATTTAGATAAAATTAACCAATAATGACGTGTATAGTTGGTATAATTGAAAAAGGGGTCGTACATATAGGTTGCGACTCCTTAGCATCGGGAACTATGTTTAAACGTGTTAGGAAAGATGGTAAAGTTTTTGATAAGGGTGAATTTATTATAGGTGCTTGTGGCTCTTATAGATTAATGAATATAATTGAACATTGCTTTACACCACCATATTTCAAAGAAGATACAATGTGTATTAGTAAATACATGTCTACGGACTTTGTTGACGGATTGAAAAAAACTTTTAAAGAAAGAGGTTTTTTGAGGTCGTCGGAATCAACCATTGATAAGGGTGGTAATATACTAGTAGGATTTCGTGGTAGACTTTTTGAAGTTATGGTTGATTTTCAAGTAGCAGAAATGGAAGATGAATATGCTGTTATAGGTAGTGGTTATCCATTTGCTATGGGTTCATTGAATAGTACTAAAAACAAAAGTGTTAGAGATAGGTTAATTTTGGCTTTAGAAAGTGCTGAAAAATATGATTTATATACTCAAAGACCATTTAATTTTTATGAAAAGAAAAATAAGAAAAGTTAAGAAGTTATTTTTATTACTTTATATACACTTAAAGATTCAATTTTGTTTAATGGATATTAGCTCAAATGAGATTGATATGTCTATTTTTAATATAACATTCAATGAATATGAGAAAAATAAGTATTACGAATATAGAAATCTTTATAAACTAAAGCGTGAACTTGTAAAAACAAAAAATATATGTGTGAATTAAATATAATTTATGATAGAGATATCCAAGAAAGTTTAATTAATAAGCATTTAGGACTTCTCAAAAAGAAATCTATAAACCTTATTAGTGATAAGATTTATAGCAATGGTAAACGTTCATTTAAAATTTCATCACCTAAAGATGGAAAAATGAATGCTTATAAGGATTTAGTTATAAATCTAAAATTCAATGATGAAAAAGTATTAGAAGGTGAAAATGTTTCATGTGTTAAATTTATAGAGGGTGAAACTATTTTAACATCATTAATAAACTCACATCTTTTACATGAAAAGATATACGCATATTATATAAAGAATGGTATTATGTATGAAGAAGTTTTATTTAAAGGTTCTATGAAGACTCAAAATTTTTTAAGTGTTTATAAATCACATACATATACATGTGTTTCTGTAGATAAAGTGAAAGATGAAGCATTTTCTAGATTTAGAAAGTTATTATCACATAAAATAAAAAAATCTAAGGAACTATTAGAAACTAAAGAAAGACAATTGAAAGATTCAAAAGAGTATATTAAAACCCTTATTGATATATCTAAAGAAATATAATAACGTGCAATAAAATATACAAAACTACCAAATAATGTGAAATTTATTGCACGTTATTTGGTAGTTTATTTATTTTTAATTAGATTTGCTTAATAAAAATAAAACGATATGTGTAAGAGAATAAATAAAATTATTAAAGAATTGATGTCTTATTATATGAGATATCGAATAATTCAAACAAATGATATTTTTGAAGTAAAATTAACACCACATCAAAACGACTCTAGAGAAAAAGTATTTTTAGAAGAGAATACAAAAAATGGTAGGATGGGTATATTAATGTCTTTGGAAAAAGAGTTAAGGGAATGTAAAAACAAATAATAAAACTTTATTATGATTAAAAATAATAGATTTAAAGAAATATATAAATATCATTCAAGAGGTACTAAGACATGTTTAGTTAATGAAGTTATTGATGTTCCATATTCTTTAAGAAAAATTGAAAATTCACAAATAAGAATATTTAATGATAGTCTTGATGGTGAAAAGTATATAGAAATTGATGGATTATTTAAAATGAGTGTCGGTAGTGATATTATATCTGATATAAAGATTTATTTGAGTATTATTGAGAAAGATTTTAAACACCATGACTTTCTATTAAAACAACATTTAGAATTAAATGTTTTTGAAAATGAGATTAATGAGATTGTTAAAAAGAAAAATGATATTATTGAAAAAATAATAGAAAACTCTGAATTTAAAAAAGGTGATAAAGTTAAAGTTGTTTGTGAATCACTCAAAGGTGGCGATGATGAGGTAGTAATTTGTTTTATAGGTGGTGTGCGTTTTAATAATTTGAAATTCGCAGGAAGGAATGGTAAAATTTCTTACAATTATGTATCTATGAAAAAAGATAAAACACCCTCAAAAAGAAATATTGATTTCATGTTTAGAGAAATTAAAAGTATAGAAAAATTATAAAAATGAGTGAAACAAAACATGTTATAAAAGTTTTAGTTGATGACTTTAGAAAGTCAAATGATAAAAACGAAAGAGTTGATATTGTAAATAAAGGATTAACATTCTTAATGACACAATATAAATCTGATGAGGAATTGAGTGATGATGTTGCCAAATCATTCCAATTTGCAATAAACTCAAATGCAGGTGAGACATTAATAACTAACGAAATAATAAATCATATATGCCAAAGGTAGGAAAAGTAAAATTAGACGAGTTAGGTTTATTTACAGGACAAACAACTTATGTTGGAGCTAGAACAATAGATTTATATTATAATTTTAGTAATAATAAGTTTTCATTTAAAGGTGAGGATATTAAATCTTTAGGTCTTGGGTATGAATACTATGGTATGAGTTCAAGTTCAAGAAATAAGTTAATATCAAAACTTGAAATGGCTATTGGAAACTGTGAAAAAGATGAAAAGTATTTATCATTTTCGATAAGATTTGATATTGATAATAGTATCAAAAGTAATTTGGGAAGCAATGAAATATTATCACCTTTAACAGACTTTACAATTAATAAAGGTACTAGAGGTTCACAGATAGAATTTAATTATCAAAGATGTATTAAAAAGACTACATTACACACAAATGAAGTGCATTATTTGGCTGTTGATGATGACTTTGAATATGATAATAATAGACCTAAACCTATTTATCAAAATAGAGCGGTATTCATACCTTATACAGAACAGAGAGAGCTATTTTTACAATCTATTGTTGATGGTATTAAGGATGTAAATAAAAAGCTTTTAGATTTTGTAAAGAATTGTGAAAATGAGGATTCACTTTCTAAAAATATAGATGAAGTGTCAAATAAATTTATACAAATAGGTTAGTTATTAAAAATAAATTAGTATATTTGTGTGTAATTTAAAAACAATATCATGACTACATTATCTATAAATAACATGTCAAATCTTGAAAAAGAAAATTTTATGTGGAATACTTTGAAAAATCGTGTAAAAGATTTGATGAAAGATGATGAATTTAGATTGGAATATCATTCTAAAACAAGTGAAAAGAAAGCTAAAGAGTGGGCAATGAATACCGCATTATTTACACTATTATATACACCAAAAGAAAGAGAAAAATTATTAAATATAAAATTAACATAAATTAAAAACAAAATGAACAAAATTTTATTAGCATTTGGATTATCATTAGTATTAATCCTAGGTATTGGATATGTAACATTAAGTTGGTCATACCAAAACAAAGAAATTAGACTTTCAAACTCAATAAAATCTAAAATTGATGGAAATAAGTCGCATATGAGTAAAATGAAATCTATTATTTTTGGAAACGCAGAGGTTGCTAAAAAATATTCTAAAGATTTTGCTACAATCTATCCCGACTTAATTAGTGGTAGATATTCTAAACACCAAGGAAAATTAATGCAATGGGTTCAAGAATCAAATCCAAACTATAGTACGAAGTTATTAGAAAACGTTCAAAAAAATATTGAATCTCAGCGTGAATCATTTCATTACGCACAACTACAACTAATAAACTTAGGTTTAGAGCATGACAACTTAATAAAAGAAATACCTTTTGGACGATGGTTCTTATCGGACAAAGAACATATCGACATACCTGTGATTAAAAATGAAGGTATAGACGAAGAGTTTGAAACAGGTATTGAAACAAAGCAATCATTATTCTAATGGAATGGTTTTATCTAATAATCCCAATGTTTTTATCAATATTGGGATTAATTTTTTATAGACATAAACTAAACACTATAGAACTTGTTGCGCCAACACTTGTCGGTATTATTTTAATTCTTATCATGAAAACTGTTATGATAAACGGTTTAACATCAGATAAAGAGTTTTTAACATCATACCCTATAGAAGTTAGATATTATGAAAAGTGGGATGAGTATATACACAAAACATGTACAAGAACCGTTTCGTGTGGTAAGGGTTGCACAACTACAGTAACATATGATTGTTCTTATGTTGATAGACACCCTAAAAAATGGAGAATGAAAATGAATACGGGTGATATAATTAGTATATCAGAAAAGTATTATAATTTTTTAGCTAAAAAGTGGGGTTCTGAAAGAATATTTGTTGATATGCACAGGGATTATCATTCATATGATGGTGATATGTATAAGTATAAATGGAAGGCAAAATTTACGGATATAGACCCATATACAGTTTCGCATTCATATGAAAATAAAGTACAAGCGGTAAACTCTGTAATGAAATTTAGAAATCTTGATTCTATAGAAAGAATTGGTTTATATGAATATCCTAAAATAAAAAACTTTACACAAAAATCATGTATTAACTGTAGTGATGAAGATAATTTATTACTATCTAGACTTAATGCTTATTTGGGGTTCAAATATGAAGTAAAAATGTTTGTTATTGTTTTTGAAAATAAAGGTATAGAGATAGCGGAAAGGCAACAACACATTTGGAAAGGTGGTAATAAAAATGAGTTAGTTGTTTGTGTTGATAAAGATAATAAGTGGGCTAAAACATTTTCTTGGTGTGATGATAAATCAATAGAAGTTGAACTAAATGATATTTTCACAAATTCTGAGCTTTCATTGAATCAAAAATTAAAATTAATGGAACACGAAGTTGAATCTAAATGGAAACGAAAACACTTTTCAGATTTTGACTACATAAAAGTTCCACTAACAAGAAATAATCATATAGCTATATTTATAGTGGTCTTCCTTGTATCTTTGGGTATTATAATATATGGTATTAAAAACGAATTTGATGCAATCTAATGAACTATTACTTATTAGCGATATTCACGGGAATATTAACGAGTATTGGAAAATTTTAAATAAGTATAAGTTAAAATCTATCCAAGTTGGTGATTTTGGATTTAAAAAACATCACGAATGGCATTTAAAAAATATTGATAGTACCAAGCATAAAATAAATTTTGGTAATCATGATGATTACTCATTCTTATGCGAAAATCACTCTTTGAAAAATTTTAGCTATTATAATGGATTGATGACAGTTCGGGGTGCTTTTTCAATAGACAGATATCGTAGAATAGATGGTATAGATTGGTGGCATAATGAAGAAATGACATATTCTGAAATGCTTGATGCTGTCGATTGTTATATGGAAAATAAACCAAATATAATGGTCACACATGACTGTCCTAATTCCATAAGACAAACTTTATTTGGTATATTTGATAAGTCGATAACTGCAAATGGGTTGGAAATGATGTTTCAATTCCATAAACCAAAAGTTTGGGTGTTTGGTCATCATCATAAAAATATTGATGTTGAAATTATGGGTACTAGATTTATATGTCAAGAGGAATTCGGGAAATTAATTATAAATACTGAAAATTATAAAGTAACAAAACTATAAAAATGAAATATATGGGTAGTAAGAATAGGTTTTCTAAAGAATTAAAACCTATTCTTACAAAAAATAGAAAGAAAAACCAATATTATGTTGAACCATTTGCAGGTGGTATGAATATGATTGATAAAATAAGCGGTCTTAGGATTGCTAATGATAATAATAAGTACCTTATCTCAATGTGGAAAGGATTATTAAGTGGAAGAGAACGACCATTAAGTATTAGTAAAGAATTTTATAGTGATGTAAGAGATTGTTTCAATGGAAAGAATCAAAAATATGATAACTTTTTAGTTGGTTGGGTAGGTTTTATGGGTAGTGCAAATGGTCGATTCTTTGAGGGTGGTTATAGTGGTAAATCTATAACAAAAAATGGAAAAGTAAGAGATTATATATCGGAGAGTATAAGAAATATAGAAAAACAACTACCAAATTTAAATGGTGTTGAATTTCAAAGTTCAGACTATACAGATATGATAATACCACCTAATAGTATTATATATTGTGATATACCATACTATGGAACTAAAAAATATTATACAAGTAAAAACTTTGACTATGATAAATTTTGGCAATGGTGTCGTGTTATGACTTTAAGTGGTCATGAGGTTTATGTAAGTGAATATAATGCACCAAAAGATTTTAAGTGTATTTGGGAAAAAAGTAATACAAGTAGTCTTAAATCTAATAGTGTTATTAGTGGTTCTAAAAAAAGTATAGAAAAACTTTTTGTTTTTGATAAAGAATATAACTTTAAAGTAAAAAACTATGAATAAATTAAATGAAGTGAATGTGCCATATGCATTCAGAATTAATATTGAGAGAAGAAAATGGTTTAAGCGTTTCCATAAAACTAGAGGTGCTAACTTTCTAGATATTTATATACTTGGATTTAAAGTTGGTATTGGTATGCCTTGGTTAAATGTTCAGAAAAGTTGTAAGCAAGATGGGTATAATAAAGCTATAACCTCATTCCAAAAAACTACAAACACGTTCAAAGGTTCACCATTTTTAACTATAGGTAAATTTAAATTTGGTAAAACTTTAATATTGAATAAGAAATACACATTCAAAACCGATGATATAACGGATATACAGGACAGAAATGAGAACTTAAAAATTATAGATGCAACACATGATAATTATTTGAATGTTGATGAAATGTACAGAGAATCATTCATGAATGTTGCGTGTCTTAGTTTCAATACCAAATATAAAAATAATTGGTTTAATAAATTCAAGAATGAGTCTTATGCAATGAAAAGATTAAAAAATCACTATGAAAATATTAGATATAAATAATTTAAGATTAGATGGTTCGAGCTACTTCTATTGGGTGGGTTAAAAAAAGACATACCAAAAGATTTTGAGTATGTTGGTAAAGGAAATAAAGGATTAATAATTAAAAATAAAAACTAAATGAAAAAACAAGGTATTACAGAAGAGAATGGTATTATCACCGATAGTCAAAAAGATAAAGAAAAAACTATGGAAGATGGTATCGTTAACGAAGAAGGTATTATAACTGAGGATATTTAAAATGTTTGTATCCAAAGATAAACTTGTTCAAGATGAATTAAATTTATTCTTGAACAAGTTTCGTAAACGTTACATTAAGCGTGAAAAGAAAGTGTATTTTATTTTAAGTAAAATTAAGAAACTTTCTGATATAAGTGAAATAACATCATTCCAAAAAGCTAAAAGTGGTATGGGTTTCGATGAAAATGGTATACTAGTGAAAAAATCTAAATCAACATTTAGGTATAGATTATTATATAGACTAGATGATGTAAATGGTGAATTTAATTTTAATCTACAATAATGAAAATAAATTTAGATGAGGTATTAGAAACAGTAATTGGTGAATTGGAATATCAAGACACTATGACAAAAAATGTTGAAAGAACTGATATTATAGAAGATGTTCACTTAGGTGATGCACTTTCCATAATTCAATATAACTTGGATTTGGCTAGAAAGTTTTGGTATAAAAATTCTAAACCGCACCCAAAATCGATGGACTATTTGAGAAAAATCGCTGCAACATGTGTTAAAATGGGTGTTATAAATGGAATGCCTAAAAGAATGTTACCGATTGATGAACCAACGGTATTCGATTGGAAAAGTTGGCATGAGTTACCAAATGATAATAGTCATATAGTTATAGAATGGAATAATAAAACTTATGATAAATTTTATTTCACTAGAAAAACTTATAGTATGATGAATTTTACAACATTAGTACCTTTAAGATGGAGATATTTGAAAGTAGTTACAAAAAAGTGATGTTTATTTACATCACTTTTTTGTTTATATTAATAAAAATTGTATATTTGGTGTGTAATTTTAAATTTTAAATATAAATGACTAGAGCCGAAGAGATTAATAAACGTATAGAAGAAATTGATAAAGAAAAGAAAGAGTTGAAAGCTGAACTTATAAAGAGGAAAAAATTTTCTCTTATGTATATAAATAAAAGTGGAAAACACACTTTTGTTTTACAACCTATTACCCAAATGAGTAATTTAAAATCTAGTGGTTGGAAAGAGATTAGTAAAGAATCTCTTAACACTTTCTTAAATGATTACGATTTTTAAAATATGATATATGAGTGATAAATTAAAAGAAATTTTCGATAGTCATCAAGATAAGAATATTGAAGTATCGTTTGGTGAATTTGGTGTTTCGGGAAAACTAATGTCAAAAGATGCTTTTGTAAATATAGTTTCCAAGATATTAACACAAAAATCTAATGGTGAAAAGTTTAAAACACTAGAAGAACAACATAATTATTTAATAAAAAATAGCATTTAAAAATGGCAACAGTTTACGATATTAAAATTAATTGTACTAGTTCTTGGACAAACTACTCACCAAAACAAGTAGAAATTGAAATTATTAATTTTCTAAGAAATAAAAATGGTTTGGATATGGAATCAATAGATGTAAACGTTATAAGAGACGGTAGACACGAAATTGATGCTAATATCAATAATGATAATTCCTTTATTGAACCTATTTTTAAAGAAAAAGAAAATTTCATAAAACGAAATTTAAAGAGAATATTTGGATTTGATTAAAAAATATGAAAAACATTAAAATTATATTACTTGCAACTTTTGTAGCATTATTTGTGAGTTGTTCAGAAAAATGGAACGGTGAAAAAGATTTTAGGAACTTTTTAAGAGACAAACACCCTTACTCGGAATTGGTGGATGTTAACTTTGATAAATGGACTTATATTGTAAATGATACTTTAAAAAACAAAAGGTATATTTATGAAAGTTCTATATTTAAAAGTTCATTGGAATCCCATGAACTAAAACCAAAAATTGTAAAAACCGTTTGCTCTGTTTGTGAGTTAATAAGTGAATAAATAAAAATTATAAAATATGAAATCATTATTACTAGTGGGTAAACCCGCATGTGGTAAAGGAACTCAATCAGAAATGCTGAAATCAAAAGATTTTCAGCATTTTGGCATGGGTGACCTATTGCGAAGACACAAAAAAGAAAAGACAAGAATTGGTAAATTAGCTATTGATATAGATAAAAACGGTGGCTTGATGCCCGATGATATTATCATTGAATTAATGAGGTCTGAGATACAACGTTTAATAAAAAATCAAAAACCTATTGTTTTTGATGGTGTTGCAAGAACTATTAAACAATATAAGATTTTATCTGATATTATGGAAAATATAGGTGCTGAGTTTGAAACAGTATATATACACATTTCTGACGAAATTTCTATAAAACGTTCACTTTTACGTGGCGAATCTTCAAATAGGGTTGAAGATTCTGATGTTAATATCATAAAAAATAGATTAAATGTGTATAACGAACAGACCAACCCCATACTAACTAACTTCCATTACCATATTGATGGAAACTTACCTAAAGAAGTTATTAATAATAAAATTTTAGAAATATGTCAAAAAGATTAAATTTAATGTTGGATATAGAAACATTGGGTAAAGAACATTATGGTCTTATACCAATAACTTCTATTTCATTAGTACCATTCACAAGAAATGGTATTATCGCAGATTATAATAGATTCAATATGAAAATTGATGTCATGGATTATGATAAACTAAAATTAGAAGGTTTTGATGTTTATTCACAAATTGATACAATTAAATGGTGGATGTCACAACCCAAAGAAGTTAGTGAGGATGTTTTTAATGGTGGTTCACCTTTAAGGGAAGTTATGAATTCACTTAAATTATATATGGAAGATATTATGCGGAAATATGATGTTACTTTAGATGAAACATTCATTTACTGTAAGTCTCCCGATTTTGATGTTAGGATAATACATGAATGGGAACAAAAACTTTCACATAGTAACACATCTTTATTCAAGTATAATAGAACTAGATGTGTTAGGACGGACTATCATAGATGAGTATGAAATAAAAAATGGTATTTCTATACCTAAAAGAGAGGATACAGATTTAATACCACATAAATCATATGATGATTGTATTAAACAAATTAGGGATTTGGTTTATTGTTGGGTTAATGCTTAAAAATGTATATACATAAAAATAGTAAACCAATGAAGTATATAAATGAAAACAAACAAAAAGGTGATTCTTAATTAAGAATCACCTTTTTGTTTGTTTTAAGAGACTTTAAGAATAAAATGATACTCTACCATCAAATATTGTTTTAAGTCTCTTAAAACAAATAAAAATGAGAAAGAATTTAAATTCTTTCTCATTTTTATTTGTTTATTTTTTGTTATTCGTTCCTAAAGTATCTAGTAACATCAGTTGATATGGAAACTAAATCTTTTTCATCAAAATCGTATATTTTCGATATAAATTTTTTAGGTGTTTCATCAATTTCATCACATACATCTTTATTTTCTCTCTTATATACTTTAAATTCATCAGTATATCCATAAAGTATGTCATGTTTATTTAATATTGCAACTTTCCAATTATTTCTATTCCATTTTACAGGGTTGAAATTTTTAATAGTATATGAATCATCATCTGAAAGTGTTATTAAAATTAATTTTGATAATTTGGTATTATAATAAATTCTGTGTAGACATATATCTTTACCTTTAAATAACCTTTTATTTAAAGAAATTAAAGGTGTTTTCCATAATCTGTATGATGTATAAGAACCCCAAAAGTGAAGATAGTCATCATCAATATTAAACCTGTTTGTTAAATATGTAGTTCTTGCAACTATTGGGTCTATACATTCTTCTTTTAAATTTATTAAAGTCTTATTAAAATTAAAAGACCATATAAAATTAACTAAAGCAAAACATAAAACTATCATGTAATATAGTAATAATATTGTAAGTGAATAAGTGTAAGATAGTATTATTAGTAGTGGTTTAATAATGTATTTCATTTTGTTTATTTTGTTTATTTTTTTGTTAATAATTCTTCTTTTATATCCAAGCACTTAAAAATAACATCCAATATTTGAATATCATTGAACTTATCTCTATCAAGGAATTCGTTTTCTTTCTCACACGATTTAATAGCTGTGTTTAAAATCTCAGATTTAGTCATTTTTATAAATTTAAAATTGGTTTTAGAAAAAATGAAATAATTTTTCCTATATTATTTAGAATGTATAGTACTATTATTATTGATAAAATAACACCAACCCAACTATTCATAAAATAAACTAAATGTTTTTGAATATACTTTAAATAAAATTTTTTCATAATGTTTTGTTTTATATTTCAAATTTAAACAAAATAAAACATTCCACCAAATAAATGGTGGAATGTTTTATTTTGTTTTAATAGAAAGTAGAATAAACTCTCTTTCTTAAAATTTTTCTATTCTTTTCACAACCATCATAAACATTATCTCTAAATATGATAGTTTTAAAATCATCTTCACTAAATAAATTAGCCAAAATCATTTCTTCTCTTTTTTCCTTAATGGTGAATGCAGTAGAGTAAACTTCTCTAATTCCCGATGATGTTAATGACGAACTAGTGTAAGAAATTTCTTTTAAAAAGTTTAAACCATCAGCCTTATACCTCAACATTACTCTAAAATCCAAACCATAATTTAATTTTGCATCCGCTTCAACAATATAAACTTCGGGATTATATTTTGACCAAGATTTGTGTGTTGGTTTTATTTGATTAGCAAAATCATTACCTGTTATTAATAAAGGATATTCAGAATTAATATAATCTTCAAATGTTAACTCTTTAATAATTTTTAAATCTTTCATCTTGTATGTTTTTATTTAATTACATCACAAATCTAATCAAATAAAAATTAACCCACAAGAAAAAATTAATTTATTTTTCTATCAAAATATAATTTAGCAACTCTTTTAGATATTGGTGTGGATAACATTTGTATAGTTAGACCACTAGCTTTCATAATATCAGCTTCTTCTTCTAAAATATCTTTTTTAATCCATGGTGAAATTTTACCTAATATTTGTCCGTCATTTTTTTCTGTACCATCTAAATTAATATTCATAGCTTGTTCTAAACGACTTTTTGTTACAGTAATATCGATGAAATTTTTAACACTTTCCACATCAGCAGCTTTAGAAACATACCTATCTCTACTAGAAGAGTGTTTTTCACCTTTACTTTTACACAATAATCTTACACCTTTATATCGTGTTCTCCAAACAATACCCTCACCAAGACCATCAAATCCTAACGATAAAGCTACAGGACATTGTTTCTCAACTTCATCAACAAGTTTATTTATTTCAGATAATGCATTGTCTGAATCGTTTACATCAAAAGTGAATTTAAACTTTTTATAATTATTTATACTATAGGTGTTTGGGATATTCCCAAATTCTGAATCCCATACATGGGATATATCTGCACTAGGTAATATTAAATCATCATACCATGTTCTAATTCCTTTTGGTGGCTCTGTCATATTTTCACGCTCTATAGGTGAAATACATGCACTAATAAAAAAGAATGATTTATTTTCTAAATTAGAAATGGCAACTTTCTTTTGAACCCCAAGACCCACATATTCCCCATATAATATTAAAGTATGTGTTTCAAAATTAATATTAAAACGCTTTCTAAACTTTTCTATAACATTTAACCAAAGGTTAGAATTACTCATTACCATTTTATTAAAATACTTTAAATCCTTTTCATTGGATAATAAAACTTCTTTGGATTGTGTTCGTAAACCTCTATTATCATATCTAACAGATACATTTTCACCATGAAGTTTAATATTACCATTAAGTTCAACTTCTTTTGGAAATGGTGTATCATCATAAATAACATTTTTATTCTCGTCCATTCCTTTATATCTAGTTAAATGTTTTATTGTTTCTACTAGATGTCTAAATTGAAATATTTTATCAAATTTTACTACTTTCATTTTTATCTTGTTTTAAATTTATCCACACATCCTAGGATTTTAAAAGTGCTATTCTTTATTTCATTTACAATAAATTCTTTTAACTCTCCATTAATTGAACCCTTAGAAAAGAACCTTAAAGGATTATGATTCCACCAAAAGTTGTGAAGAGATTCATACAATTCTTGTTTGGTAATAAAATTCAAATACTCTTGACATCCTAAATTTTGTGATTTGAAAATTAAATCTTTATATACATTACCTTTACGTTTAACATAGATTTCATAATTGTAAAGAAATCTATTTGCAAGTCTTATAGATTTTTCATTATTGGATGATACAGCGACTATATAAGTATCACCATTCTCTTTCTTAAATTCTGTACAAACTCTACCACACCATTCATAAAAATTATTATTATTTGAATCCATATTATAAATTTAATAATTTTTCCAATTCATTAATTATTTCCTTACCATCATCTTTTATTTCTAATGCTGTTTTTTCATTATATATAAAATTTGGCTTTTGATTCATACAACAAAGTGATTCTTTTACAACAGCACCATCACAGTCATTACAGAACATATAAGTATAATCAAACTTTTTCTTTAATAACTTCATTGCAGCATTTGCAATTTCATCAGATTGTTCTGTTTGAGCTATAGTTATTAACTCTAATTCTGTCTTTTCATTTAAATTATTTACCATTAGAATGTATTTATAAATTTATTTGCTAATTTTTTATTATTGAATTTTACTTTTAAAGTTCCATTTTTAAAATATTTTAAATACTCAACCACATCATCATTTATCATATACTTATCATACATATTTTGTATATTTTTCGAATAAGGTCTATTGACACAAAAAAACTCAAACAAACTAGTTTTTGAAAGTTTTTCACTAAAATTAGATATTGATTCTTTATATACTAATTCCAATAAATTTATTAAAGAGTTTAATGTTTTTGAAGTTGAATCAAAAGACCAATGTTGTTCGGGATTATTTATAAATGATGGTAATGTTAAAACACCATTGTTTGAAATAGTGAAGTGATTCCTATGAGAATCGTTAGAATACATATCATTTAAATGTTGTTTTGATTCATTTATCTTGAAATCATTTAAATCAAGACCACCTATACTATCGAAAATGAAATCCATTACATCCATATAATTTACAGTCAGTTCATCAATTTTATCCCAATGATATCTATTATGTCCATGATAATCTACATATTTTGGTTTAGATTGGTAAAGCATTTTAACTTCATAACTAGCTACAACATGCATTTCGTCTATTTTTATATCCATATTATACTTTGAATTAATATAATTGGTAATATCATGTATGTAACGATAATGTAGGTTAGAAATGTAAGCTTTAACAACATTTATTGAATCATTAGGATTATAATTATATGAATCATAACGATTAACATGTTCAAAAATTTCAGATAATGGTTTTAAAGTATCTAATATTGATATATTATTTGATAAAGTTTTTAAATAATCTTTTTCGAGACTTTTAATGAAATCAATATCCTCTTTGGGTATTCTATCATTATTTTTTACAATTACGCTTCCAAATTTTTCTAATAAGTTCATTGGTTTAATATTTAATTACTCAACAAATATAATAAAATTGTACGATAAACAATGCAAAAAACGTATATATTTTGAGTTTTGTATTGTTTATCGTACAATTTTGTTGTTACATAACATTTCGTTCTATGAATATGTCACCATTTTTGATGACAACTACAAAATCTTCCTTAGTCAAAAGTATTAAATTATCATTTTTAATTTTTAGATGATTTAAAACACTTGATGATGCTGACTTTAATTGTCTTTCTCTTGTTTTTAATGACTGTAATTTTATTTCTAATTCTGAAATATTTTTTGATACAATTTCCTTCTCTTTGGCAACCTGTATCAAAAATTCACGTCCTACATCAACATCATTATCAACTACATTCACAATATTTGAAAAACTTAAATCTTCTATGTTCATTTTCTATATGTTTTATTATTAATTACGCCACTCTTTGACTTTCATTACCCCAACTTAATTGCATTCCACCATCTTCATCATAATGTTTCGATAAAAGGCTTCCTAACATGTTTGCATCTACACCATAATCTTCATTTACTTCTTCATCTGTGGTTATTTCTGTAGTTTTAATGAAATTATTTACTTTCTCTTTATTAAGAATTAAGTTTAAAATATTTAACTCTATTGACTCTGAATAACAAAGTAAATAAACATCTGTAATATTTTTTGAGTTAAATCTTATTGTTCTAGATGTAAACTGATTCAACTTAGAACCATTCCAAGGTAATCCCGTAACAATAACAGTATTACATTCGGGAATATTAACAGATGATTTTAAACTAGCTTGATTTGCAACAATAATATCATTATTAGACTCATTGAATTCACTAACTAATTTTTTACGTCTTTTAAATGAAACTGTTCCATCAATATAAATAACATTTCTGTTCGGAAAGTTTCGTTTAATTTCCTCATAATATGATTTCGTAGCAGGTATACCTACACACCCTATTAAGATTTGTTCATTTGGTCTTTCATTAACCATTTCAACTACCTTTTTATATTTTGTTGGTAAACCTTGACCAATCCATTCATCCATAAGATGTGGTGTAGATGTAGATTTTATTAAAAGATTTATCATCCTAATAATCCTCAAATACGACTCTTTTCGCTCATTTCCTGTAGACTTAAAGTAAGTATAGCAAATTTGATGAAAATTTTCTAAAATCTCGTTTTGTAAAAGTTTCTCGTCCGAGTTTGGTTTTACGTATATTGTGTGGTTTTGTTTTTTCTTACCTGCAACCTCTTCTAAAGTTCTTGTAATAACAGTTCTTTCTATGATTCTTTTTAAATCACCAACATTATAAATATCTTGTAAATCTTTTTGAATACCAAAAACACTTGCTTTACTTGGAGCAAAACAAGATTTAAACAGACCAAATCCATATAATGCACCAAATGATTTTTGATTATTTTTATTATTAAATTTCTTGATATCTTTAGTTTTCTTATCTTGTCTATAGATACTATCCACATGACACATGAAATTGTAAGAATTGTTATACATCAGTTCTAAGTTAGAATAAATTTCACTTACATTATTACGAGTAACCGTACCCGTCATTAGTAACTTTTTTCTACATCTTCTAAAAGCATCTAACACCGCACGTGTTCTTTTACTCACATAATTAGTAATTTCATCAGATTCATCAAAAATTAAACCAACCTTATTACTCTTACTTTTAATAAATTGCTTAACTTCTTTTTTAGAACCACTCAAACGACCCAAAGTCATCATGACTACTTGACCATCCTTAATATTTTTTAACTCCTTAGAATCTTTAATTTCGATAAATTTAATATTGTTTAATTTAAGAGCTTCTTTTAAAGTTAAATCCATAGCTATTGCAGGTGCTGTAATAAATACATTTTTAACTAAATTATTTTTTAACCAAAACTTAGTCACAGACATTAACGCTATAGTTTTACCCAAACCTTGCTCCCAACTTAGTAATGTATAATCTCTAGTTAAAACTTTTGAAATATCTAATTTTTGAATATCATGTAACTTGTGTGTACCTCTATCATCTTTAAATCTAAATTTATTAGTAAACGTTTTAACGCTATTAGAGGCATTTAAATTTTTTATTGATGCATTATGTATCAAATAATTTTTTTGTTTCTTAGAAACGACCTTTTGTAGCTCATTCGTGTTTAAACCTAAAGATTTACATGTTAAAAGGAAATCATCATATACATTATTTAAAGAAATCATTCTATCAATATCACAGATAGTTGTTTTAGTTCTTTTATTAATTTGATTTCTCATTTTAGTAGAATAAGACTTTATTTTAAAATCACCTCTACGCTTAACAAGTCTAACAACATCTTTTTCTACAATATATGCATTTTTCATAACTCTTTTAAAAACAGATAAAACTTTATTTTCAGTAAGCTTTATTTTATCCCACTCTTTCCATTCCATTTTTTCGGGCTTTTTTTGAGTGTTGAATTTTTCTAAAAGTGCATCAGCTTTAGAAGAATAATATTGTAGATTTTTATGTGTTTTAAACTCATAAAGATATTTTTTAACCTTATATATAAAGTCATGATTATCCGTAGAAACTTCACTCATGGTCTTAGCCCTTAATGTTGACTTTAAAGCTCTCGCATTTGATAATAAATTATCTATATAATCTATATCAGAAAAAATATTCACAAAGTCTATATTATCAACAAATTCGGATTTCTTTTGAAAAAACATAACTTTAGTTTCAAAGTTAGAAACACCCATCTGTTTAAATTCTGTTTTTGAAAGCTCATATTGACCTATGAAATTAAACATAGAGTTCATTTCTTCAATATCCTTTTTATTAACCATTTCATCATTAAGAAATGACTTTGGTACAATTAAAGCCATCAATGCTAAA
The DNA here is from genome assembly GCA_020630575.1 of Bernardetia sp. Taxonomy (GTDB): domain Bacteria; phylum Bacteroidota; class Bacteroidia; order Cytophagales; family Bernardetiaceae; genus Bernardetia. Next base: position 51,988 of record JAHDBD010000006.1, on the reverse strand, counting down.
GGTTTCATATTTTCGAATGCCTTTACGCATGTATACATTTGAGAACTAATACCATCAAAATTAAGATTAAAAGGTGGATTCAGTAAAACACTATCAAACTTAACATTAGGTTTATAATCTCTAATATCAGAACAAACAATATTTGCATTAGGGTATAGAAACTTCGCAACCCTCACATTATTATTGTTCAATTCACATCCATAAATGTTTGATTGTGTAGGCATGAAATTGAAGAAAGAACCATTTCCGCATGTTAAATCTGCAACTAAATCACTTGGTTGTACATGTAATAATTCGGAAATTGTTTTTGCCGTATCGTGTGGTGTGAAGAATTCTCCAAACTCTATATCTTTTTTTGCTTCGGTGTAATCGTGGAAAGAATTAAAGTTATTGAAACTAAGACCATGCAAACCACCTTTACCTGTAAATGCAGCATATATATCTGAGCTTGTTAATCCTTGTAGGTTTCCTGTTTCTATAAGATGTAAAATCTTTGAATTTATATCTTTTCTAGAATCTTGTGGTATTTCCTGTGTTGGTTTATTATAAATCATTTTCTTAATTAATTACCCCACAAATATAGTTTATTTAAACCATATAAAAAAGAGAAATTTGATATTTCTATCAAATTTCTCCAAAAATACTAGACACTATGTTAATATGTCCTTAGAAAAATATGTTTATTATTTTTTTAAAAATTCCTTCACTCTTAACCCACTCTGAACCTTTTAAGGTAAAACCACCATACATAATTTTACCGTTAGTTATTGATATATTACCATTCTCACATGGTTTATCTAACTTGTTCCCATTTACAATAATATGGTTTTCTAAAACTTGAACTTTTAAACCATTTATTTTAACTGTAGTCATAATATCTGTTTTTAATTACTTTACAAATATAGCTTATTATAACCATATAAAAAAGAAAATCTGATAAAATTTTATCAGATTTTCAACTATAATAAGGTTATGACCCTTTTTCGTTAAAAACGATTATCATTTGCGACTGTTTACGCTAGTTGGAACTCGCCCTAAAATGTCAGCTTCACATTTCATAATTGGAATTATAGTTTAAATTTAATTTCTAACATCCATTAATATATTCTTATCATTTAAATACTTATTTAGAACTTCATTAAAATCGGTTCTATGTCTTTCATCAAATGATTTATATTTACTTCTTTTAACATTTTCTGAAACACTTTCCATTGTATCTAATGGCTCAATATGATTCCACCCTTCAACAATAACTAAATATGGATTATAAGATTTTCTTAATTTTAATTCTTTCCTTTTTCTTTTTGGTATGAACGTCACATATTTTGAATCATTGTATTGTGCATACTTTTCAGAACCGAAATCTACCAATTTACCTTCATACTTAACAACATTACCCATAAAATTTGATGTTGTGTAAATTGTTATTTTTTTACCTTTATTATTTAAATATTCTTTAGCACGTTCAGTATCTTGAATATCGAACATAACCTCTGATAAGGTTTCACCAACAACTGTTTCACAAGTTGTCATAAACCATCCACTTATAACATTAGATTCAATTATTTTAAAACCCATATAGTTTAAAAAGTTTCTTTTATAAAACTCTTTTAATGCATTTTTCGATTCCTGTTCAGTTATATATCTACTCATAATAAAATGTTATTTCTTAATTACATTACAAATTTAATTTATTTAAATGACATAAAAAAGAAAAATCTGATATTTCTATCAGATTTTTTCTTTTTTGTGAACGGTACGTTTCAACCGCAGTTATTGTTTCATCCACTTAACTTAATAAGAAACCATTTGGTGCGTCTTTTATCACAAAATAAATATTTTTCATTACTAATAATAATAAGAATCTGCAATCATAGATTCTCTCATATTATCTGAAATACCATCTACCTCAACAATACTTTTATAACCATGTTTAGATTTTGTAATTCTACCTCTATCATCAAAATAAGATTTACCTATCTTATAAACACTTTCAGCATATTTTCTACATCCAATCCAATACTCTATAAATACTGTTTCTAACTTATCGAAATAATTTTCATTTAATTTCTGAATTTCAGCTTCGGCATTCTCCATTTCTCTATCAGTCTCAACAGTATTTAATGCCTGTCTAATTAAAAGAGTGTTGTTATAAACAATAGTTGATAAGTTTTTTACTTCCTCTAACTTCTCTAAATAAACCTTTCTTGTAGTTTTCATAATATCTATTTCTTAATTACAATACAAATATAGTTTATTATAATTATATAAAAAAGAAAATTCTGATATTTCTATCAGAATTTTCATCAAAAAAAACCTATCTACAATTATTATGGATTAAAACCACTTATAAAGTAGTGGAAAGATGAGATTCGAACCCATGACCTATCATATTAAATAATGATTGCTCTAACCAACTGAGCTACTTTTCCGAGTAAGTAATCACTTCCATAAGAGACGAATCTCTTATTTTATAAATTACTTAATGTTAATACTTGTACCACCTCTTGGCTCAACTCATCTATATTAACGAATCCTATTGGGCTAGGACTAGAGAAATTCATATAGCTTGAACTATCAATTTCTGTCACTTATCCATTCAAAGTGTTACGTGACTCTCTTTTTTATTAAACCTTTTTCAATTAAAAAAATTTCATTCTCTTTGATAAATTTTTTATTAATAGCAAAAATTTTATCTTTAAATTCTTTAATACTTTCTTCATCCAAATAATGAAAGCTTCTACCATATTTTTTATCAGTTAAAGCGTTATACCAATTAAAAATCGTCTTAACACCTCTTGTATATGATTGTATACTTCTTATCGGTAAATAATTATTTATATTATCGATTTCTTTTTCAACATCGCTCAAAAATGCATCGAAATTCTTACTATCTTTCATACTCGTAGTTTTTATCATTTCTATATCCATTTTCAAAAACACGGTATGTTTCAAAATCTTTAGATGTTGCCAACCTTGTGTTCTTAGGTAAAGGATATGTTCCAAAGTCAGACATATTAGAACCTCTTAATGTTGATGCACTCAATACATTAAAGTTATTAGGCTTTTCGGGAATAATATATCCTAATGTATTTTCGTTGACTACTACTATTTTTATTTTTGACATTTTAACTATTATTTAATTACTCTACAAATATATGATAATTAAAATTAAAATCCTAATAAAGTTTAGTGTAAAATTGAATAAAAATTTGTTATAAATTATTATTAACAATATTAGGATTTTAAATATTCATTCTTTGTCATTGGTTTATAAGATGGTGAACATTTTTCAACTTCCGATACTTTATGTTTTTTAGCACACGGTTTACATATTGGTTGATTTGTTCGCCAATGCCAAAATTTTGTTTTATTACCACATTTAAAGTAACAGTTTTCATATACTCTAAAATTTTCAAATAAATCCTTTGATTCTTCAACTAATGGTATCATTCTTATTCGTTTTCTTTAATAAAATCATCACCTAACATTCTAGAAGTGAAATAACCAAAATTTCTTGGTGCTTTATACTTATTTGAAAGTGTAACCAATAATTGTTGTTCATATGACTCAGAAACATTAGTTAAACATCCTGTTTTAGATAAAATTATAGTTCTCCAATAATTATCTGAACTAGTTTTCACAATATATGTGTCTTCATCAAACTTCCTATAATCTAAAATAATTGGACTACCGAAAATATGAGATTGTAAAACACCTATAAGTTCATCATGCTTATCCATCATATTAACAGCTTTTTTAACTTTAGATATTAATCTTTTTTGAACAAATTTTGATAACTCTTTCCCTTTTAATAAATCTTCTAGACTACTAACCACTAATGATAATTTCATTTTAATATTTTTTAATTACTTATAGCACAAATATATGGAAATTATTTTTAATAAACCTAATCTTTATTAAAAATAATTTCATCCTCAAAAATATTATCATATACTGAACCATCATCAAATTGTATCACATAAACACCATTTAATTCATCATTACCTATCTTGATATCTTTACCATTCTCACCTATAAGTTCTTCACCGATATATTTACCACTTCCCCAATATTTTAATAAGCTCATAATTTAATAGTGTAAGTCAATGAATAAAGTATCCTTTTCATCCTCATATCTTACACAACACCAACTTGGTATATATTGTGATTGAGTTTCCTTTACCGACTCACCATTTGTATTTTTTAATGTGTTTTCATTGTCTTTTAAATAAACACCCCAATTATGATTTTCGAAATATTTATTTTCAACACGCTCGACTAATACTTTTGATGAATCGGGTATTTCATGTTTACTTAGAAAATCCTTTAATTTACCAACAGTTAAATTAAATTTATAACCATTTTTTAAATCTTCCTTTGTTATTACTTTATTAACCTTCATAGTATTTCCTTAAATAAACATGTCTAAAATCTGAATATTGTTTCCTAAAAACAGTTCCTATAAAAATTGAATTTGGGTAGTTGATGTATTCATCTATAACTTCAAATGTTTTCATTTCTTCTTCAATATCCATTTCATCATATTCATAGAATAGACTAATTTCAGAAAAATGTCCTTCATCACTAGTATTTAGACATGATATCACTTTTATATTCTTTGGTAAATAAACATCAACAACATTTGAGTTTATTTTTAAACAACCTATTTTTTTCATATTTATTATATTTTAAATGAAAACGATGAAATCATAATATCCAAAATCGTTTTCAAAATTATTTTTATCAATTTACATATACTTTTCATTATTCTAAAATTTTATTGAAAAACCACTTAACAATTCTATAAAAAATGTATATTACTGTTAACCACTTTAATATGCTTAAAAACTTCCTCACAGCTTAAAGCGTTTATCATTAAATTCTTTATCGAATTCATCACCTATTTTTCTTCTAAACTTGCTTAGGTGTTTCAACATTGTATCAATTTTTTCAACAAACTCTTCACGGTCTTCATCCGTATCACAATAATTCCAAAGTCTAATTGCATTATTACAATCACTAACCCTTAATTGTAATTTTGGTCTTGAACCTAGCTTCTCTTGATACATTTTAGAGTGTATTGCTGATGTAGAGAAAACTGCATCCTTTGCGAGAAACTCTTTTTTGTTTATAAATATTAAATCGTTGTTCATAAAGCTTATAATTTATTTTGTTCCATTACTATCAATGTTTTTCTTGGTATATGTTGTGAGTGTGTTATTGGTATTTTTAAATTTTCGTATTCATAAAAATTATTATTTAAATTAGTCAACTCATCAACGTTAAGTAAGTTTTTAAATGTTTCAGTATGAATGACGATTATAGGATTAACCATCTTTCGAATTTTATCAATCTTTTGTTTATCTAAATCACTTAACATTATATCCTTTTTTGGTTATTGTATTTCTCCATATTAATGAAAAATAATAAAAATAATATACAACAGACATCATAAATATTACCAAACCTAATCCATATTTATCAAAAAACTTATACTGAACAAGAATATCAAATAAATATATGCCAAATGACTTAGTAAATAAAAACACAAATAGCGAAAAAAGTATTATTGAAAATCGATAAATAATAACACCTATATTAAAGTATAATTTGTTTGTATATTTTGCTAACTTTATTTCACTATTAGTTTTAAATTCACTATATGTTATATTTATTAGTGTATAGTAAAATACCCAAAACATAATAAATATAGATATAGATTTTATATTATTTGAACTACCAATAGTGTAATCATTTATTGATATAATGCCACCAAATAGTATCGGTATGGTAATAATTAATGGTAGTATTAACATAAATAGCTTTCCTATCTTTTCAATCGAATTTATTTTAAATTTTTTAGCTTCCATCTATAAATGTTCTGTCCAATGTTTAAATTTTTGTTCTACTTTCTTACAATGTGATTTTAATCCCTGTGGTAAAATTCCACCACTATTACATCCATTACTCTGTATTGTGTGTTCACATTCATCACAAAGTGGTGCACCACATACAAACTGCATAGTCTCCGAACACTCATGTGTAGCTGTTTCCCCACATGATACACATTTAATATTAGAGTGTTCTTCACAGTTACCACCATTAGCTTGATTTGAACATTGTCCTACCCAAGCTTTATCAAATTTACATCTACCTAATAGGTTATAAATATTTTTAATATCATCAGATGTTAAATCATTAGGATGCTTTGAGTCTGTTTTTAGACCAATATTTTTTAACCATTCAATTGTTTTGAAAAACTTTTCTTCAAAAGTAAATGTTTCCCACCATTCTAAATGTTTCATAATTATAAGTTAATTGATTTCACAAAATTAATATGTTCTATAGACATTGGAACGCCTTCAAAATTAACACCAAGAAAAACATTTTTAACATCTTTATCAGAGGCTCTTTCACCAATTTCTCCATATGAAAGTGACAAATAGTTTAAAAACTTTCTTTTAGCAACTAAACTAAAATCAGAATATTTCATACCATTATTATCATCATATCTATCAAGTAAAAAGTCTGTTATGGCTTTAAGACGTTGCTTTCCATCAACAATATCAACAAAATGTGCATCAGTATAATTTCTTGACTTTACAGCATTCAAAACATAATTATAAGACCTCTTTCTTACAATAAACTTGCCAATATCTATATTATTATAAATACTATCTAGAAGTCGTCTTTTCTCATTTATTGTCCAACAAAAATCTCTCTGATAATAAACTTTTTCACCATTATTATCCACAATATGCGGATTCCAATTAGTTTCTAATATCTTAGTATCGTGTATAGTTTCTTTATTCCAAGTACACTCATATGGATTAAAACCAATTCTATTAAGAACTGACTCTAAACCAAACTTTATTGTTTGCATTGATGAATCCCAAGGTTTTAATTCCATAGGGTTATATCCTACATTTCTAGTACACTTCTCATAATCGTCTTTTAGTATCTTTTGTTCGTGTCTATTATGGTTTATAGTTATCGTTAAATCTTTATCAATTTTCAGCACTTTTGTTGTAGCACTCATTGAAACTTTATCTTGACTACCAAGACCTCTAACTCTTACACTATCACCTACTTTTACAGGAACTTCTAAATATTCTTTTATTTTTACTTCTAAAGACATAATAATAATAATAATAATTTTTAATTACATACAAATCTAATAAATAAAAATGATACCACCAAAAGATAATATCACTTTTATTTGTTATTAATTAATATTCATTATACATCGACCACTATGATTTTTATCTTCAACCTTTTCAAGACTAAATCTATCAAAAATATCTTTACGATTAACTTCTATTTTTCTCCCACATTTGCAATTAAAAAAGAAATAATCGTGTGTATAGTAGTCACCACCATAACAACTATATGGTGACACGTATCGTTCCATTTCTTTTATTTTTGATTGCTTTAGTTCTTCTTCTTTACCACAACAATCACATTTATAAAATTTCATTATTTCCAACCTGTTTTATGTCTCCAATCTGAAACAAACTTATACATCTTTTCACTATAACCAACTTTACCTGTAACTATATAAGATATTGGTAAAAATATAATTAAAACGAGATATAATATAATAAGTGGTATTATACTCAATCTCATTATAAATGATGGTTTAACAGATTCTCTCATCTTATAAAATTCAAAATTTGAAAATCTAATTATTTCATAATCCCTCAGTTTTCTTTGCTGCTCTTCATTCAATTCTAGTGACTTTATAAGCCACTCTCGAACATCATAATTACGAGCTTTTTCTAATCTGTGTAATTTCATATATTTTTTTATGTTTTATTTCGTTATATTCAATAAAAATCCAATCTTTAAAAACAAAAAAAGTCATTGGGTCATCATAAGTCTTCAATGTTTTCTTATTAGGATAAAGATGTCTATCTAAAACACACTTTCCATTTTCTTCATTAAGAAGGTTAAATCCTTTTGGTGTAACCTTAATCAATCTTAATTTAACAATTCTATCGAAGCTTTTATGTTTAACTAAATATTCTTTATTTAGTGACATTGTTTGTGATTTCCTATTTTTAAAGAAAAATTTTTGTCTTGTTGTAAAACTCATAATTATAAAGGGTTATTCCAATCCTTTGGGATATGTATTTTACTTCTTCTATTCTTATTAAAGTTCATTAAACCTTTATCAATTTCTGAATCAGTATTTAAAAGATGATAAAAGTCATCAATCATAAATGCTGTTAACTCTAACCCATCTAACTCATTTGAGTATCGTTGATTAGGTAGGTTTTTGAAAAAACTTTCTTTTTCGTGAAATAAAATTTTCCAATTCCAATCAATATTATCCCTATCCTCTTGAAGCATTGGAACAAAATCATCACAAAATTTCATAGCATGTTCATTCTCTCTAACCCATAATGGTCTTATTTTTTTTATGCAATAAACCATCTAAACGAATTGCTATATCCCTAGTTGATTTATTTTTAAGCTCTGTGGTATTCTTCATAAGAATTGCATTTCTATTCTTAATTATATCAACAACCCATTTTGGTTGAGTATTATATAACCAATCACCATATACAAATTCTGTTAGTGTAAGAACAGCGACTTCCGCACACATCCAAGATTTTTTGAAATTATAACGTGATTCCTTACTAAAATCTTTAGGAACAGGTAAACCCCATAATTGATGCAAAACATCATGAACTCTAAAGAATGTTGACTTCACCCAAGTTTCTTTTTCATTCTTACCTTGTCTTATAGTAAATGGTATTGATGACCATTTTGGAGCAAATTCAGTTTCTCCAAAAGTTACACCTGTTTCCATTATCCTTGAAACTATAGGTTGCCACTCATTAGGAAATGCTAAAGAAATAAATTCTTTTAAATCTCTAGTATTAAATGCTTTTTCAAAGTCTATTATTTTGTTTTCCATGTTTCTATTATTTCATTAATATCATATATCTCATCAGTAAAATCTAAACGCCATTTATTAAATGGTAATGGTTTTTTAGAACCCTGCTTTTCATTTGTAGAGTAGTTATCTCTAATCCAATTTATTAATTCTACACTTTCATCATTCTTTTTTATAACTTCATTTGTTGTTAAATCATGAAGTTCTAAATTTGATAACATAAATAGGTTTAATGTTTCATCAATATCAATTGAGTTACCGTTTAAACACTTCCAATTACCATTGGTAAATGGACTCTTCGCAACTTCTCTAATAAATGTTAAAGATATAATCTTTGTACCAAATAATGAAGACACTTTTAAGAAATCAACATTTACAATAGGTGTCTTACCATCAGAAATAAGTTTAAGTTTAATTGCTTTCATAAGAATTATTTTTAATTATATACAAATCTAAAAAATAAAAATGAGACTTCCTATAAAATCTCATTTTTATTTTAAATCTCAACTAAACTATTAATTAAAATATTATAATTATTATCATACCACCTTTGTGTAATAGAGTCGACAAGGTATTTTTTTATACCTAGAATATTTAAAGAATTTTCACATTCAATATTAACTTCTAATAAGTTTATATTTTTAGTTGACTTTATATTAAAATTAACAACAATACCATTTCCCGAATTATGTTTTAAATCAAACTTTTCGATATTTTTTGTAATCCTAGATATTAGTTTATTAGTTATATTGTTCAACCTATATGAAAGAATTTCTTTTTTATCATTGTCGGAACTTACGTTTGTGCTCACATTTTTATTATATAAGCTCACAGATGAAATCATTCGTATTTTCATTCTAAAAATTATTATATTCTACATTAAAAACTTTATAACCTAAATTTCTAGCATGTCTAACAACTTGTAATCTATCATCAAACATACCAACAATGTTATATCTTTTAGATATCTCATCCCACATTTCAGATTTAACTTTCCAATCAGCCCTTTGGTCTTTATCACCTCTAAAGAAAATTTTATCATTTGGGATATCAACACCATATGATGAAAACCATTCTAAAGTTTTAACCTTTGATTTATTATTCCTACCTGTACATACTAAAACATTATTATTTTTCATCATAGATTTCATAACATCCATGACAGATTTTATATAAGTATCTTCATCTACACTATCCATATCATATGGGTTACGTCTTCCTTTTTCAGCAATAGTTCCATCAATATCAAAAATATAGATATCACTTTTAGAATAATCATATGTTAATACCTTCGGCGTAAAATCTATAGGTTCTTTTTTTAACTTTGAAACAACATGTTTAAATTTATCAAATTGTCTTTTAACTTTATCTATACCAACGGGTGATAATCTTTTATTATCATCTTTAATACATGAATCTATATGTCGATGTATTAATATAATCTTAACATCAACATTCCAATATTTAAGATTTTCAAAGTCATTATATTCTAAGTTAGTATCATCTAAGATTATAGTTTTACCCCTTCTTAATGAATCATTAATAAGTGTATCTCTATATGTGTTTACTTCTTTCATTCTAGAATATACACTTTCATCACCTTTATTTTCATTATAAAAAAGGTCTATATTTGTATCATTTAAGCCATACAATAACTTCCTTATCGAGTCTCTAGAAATAATAACAGAATTATCAATTCTGTTTATAAGCTCTCTAGAATATGAAGATTTTCCCGAACCACTAATACCACTAATTACTATAATCCTAGCATCATTATTACCTATATGTTCATATGATGTTATTAATCTCGAATACTTAGAACTTTCCATGGGCATTAATGGTAGTAATTCACTTGCAATAGTTTTTGATGAAATTTTCATAATTTTAATTTAATTTTTATAAATATTCATTTTTTTAATATATCCATATCTATAGATTTTGATAAATTATCTTTAATAATATCAAATGAGTTTTTCGGAAAAAACTTTAAAATAGTGTTTATATATTCTATTTCACTATACATTAATTGAATTACCTCATGTTTTCTCAAATAGTCAACACATCCTATTGAATTTAATTGCTCTAAAGAAATTTTAGACAAGTCAATGTTAGATACATCATTACTTGAAATTTCTTTTTTGTTAAAAAACTCAAACATATTAAGTATAATGTTGATATTTATACAATCCATTAGTGCTCTAATGTTTAATACATCACATATTAATTTTATTTTAGATATACCATGATAATCAACTTTTAACATATCCGATTTGAAATTCAAATAAGACTTTTCAACATTTTCAAATGTTGAAAAGTCTTGTGTTTTAACTTCCCAACTTTTCAAATCCGTAGACCTATATATTCGTTTTTCATCAAATAAAACTTTATAGTATGGATGTTTAAACCCAACTTGTATTTTTCCTTGTTCATCTAAGTAAGAGTTTAAATGTTTAAATTTATTATTAAACTTTATTAAATTTAAAACTTTTTCCTTTTTAATAGTATTATTTTTCATCATCTTTATAAATATGTTCGAAGTGTTGTAAATCAGAGTTTGGTTCACCCAATGGTGTAAATATAGGTTTTAAATCTAGATACCTTTGAGGACTAAACTTAGAAAAGCTATCATTAGTTATACCAACCATAACCTCTGTTTCCAAAATCTTCAAAACCTCATCATAATATTTTAAATCAGTATATTTAATATTATTAACAAAACTAATTACTGATTTTAATGAAATTATTGTCATTTTATGATTAGATATTTTGCCTTTCAAGTATTCTTTAATACTCAAATATTGAGATTCGTATATCTTTTTTGCAAATAAATGTGTTTCCATTAGTATTTAAATTCTTTTATATTATTACTTTTAACTAGTTTATAAACTAAACTTTCACCAATTGTTAAATCGCCCACATTCTTTGTTAAATTTATATGATATGTCGGTAATAGATTATCATCAGAAATCTTATTAATTCTACTTCTAGAATCATCTATACTTTTACAAATATCTTTAACACCAACATCATCAATCATAAAAGACTGTATAGTGCTTTTTAAAGGCATTTCACCATCCATTAAACAGTTAGCTATATAAATACTTTTTCGTGCGTGAAAACGCTTCTTAGGGTCTTTAGCGTGTAATTTCATATCCCTTTTAGCTACACCACAATATGCTCTAATAACTTTTGTTGTTCTGACAATATTATAATCATTTTCATCACAGTTATTGAATAATATAACATCAGAAAGTATTGTACCATCGCCACTTCTGAGGTTAAAATGAAACTGTTCTGCGCTCATCCAAATATACTGCTTATTATTTTCTTTATCATCATATTGAAATGAGTGTATATTTGGATAAACAGATATAACACTATATGGTACATCTGATAATTTACTAAAATCGTAAATACACAAATAATCATAATCTGATTTTTCGGTATGTGTTTCAAAAAGTCTAGAACCAAATAAAAATTGTCTATTTGGTACATCATTTAAAAGATAATCGTGCTCTTTTTTACTTATCTTAATATTCATCCTCTATTGTTTTAATATTAATAGCATCACCATTTGAAATCATATTATACACATCATAATGATTTGCTAAAAAATATCTAAAAATTTTATATGGTGCTTGGAGAACTAACTTATGAATATTATTCATATCTTCAAACCAAATATTAAAATAATCATCATAAGCTTCACACCAATTACCAAAACCTATAAACTCATGAATTTTTTCTATAGAATTTCCAAATTCATTTAGGTCACGAAGAATAGGTTTAAAGTTTTTAATTGTTTTACCTGCATTTGAACGCCCTGTACTAAAATTAAAATGTTTAGTATTACCTAACATATAAAACCCACTTAGAGGTGCATATTTTTGTCCTACATAATCGGTTTTATAGTCTAGTATCTCACAATTAATCTTAAAAGGTAAATATGAAATTATTTTTTCTTCATCTGTAATCATAATTAAATTTTATTTGATATTGGTTTACCTGTGAATAAATTAAATCTTCTATATTTAACACTCTCTAAACCACAGTCGTTAATAACTCTTTTTTCTTTAATATAATATAATCCCAATAGTAAGCAAACTTTATTAATCATTTTATTTAATAATAGTAAATATACAAAAATTAAGATTAATTACAAAATATTTTTAATTGGTTTCACGTCATTCCAAATGAGTCTATCAAATTTCTGTTCATCGTTAAAAATACTCATTTTTCGATTACCCAATTCTTTAAACAAATTCGCATCATCTTTATAACCATCATTTAAAGTATTACATATTTCACTTAAAAGTTCCACCTTTCTTTTGAAGTAATTATGTTTTAGTTTAAAAATAGTTTCTTTTACCCATTTATAATTTTCATCGGGAACATTATTAATAATTTCTCTTAAATTCCCTCTATCTCTTAGCACTCTCCAAATTGTTAATGGTGATGTTTCGGATTTTATAAAATGAATTTTCTTGTAATCTTCAAACTTTATCTTACAACGTTGACCATTATTAAATCTAACAACAAACCCCTCTGAATTTTAAATATTCATTTCAGATATTATTTTGAAATCCAATTTCATATCAAACATCTTAACAATTTCGAATGGGTGTATTAAAGAATCCATTTGATACTCTAGACCATTTTTATCAAATATACCTGTAAGTATAAGTTTTTTAGAGTCACCATAATCTACAACAATTCTATTTTCGGGATGTATAAGTTCAAAACAATATGAAACTCTAGCATCTAAAATTCTTAAATCATAATTTTTAAGAATTTCTTTAGCCCATTTAACTTGGTCTGTATGAAAGCTACCTTTACTACAGACTACCCATTCACCATCATAATTAAATAACATAATAAAAGAACCATCTAATTTTTCAAAAATTTCGACATCACTCTTATCACTCGGTTCTTTGAAATTTGGTTCTTCCCAATTAAAAAATTTCGGAAACCCTCTAGCTACAACCTTACCAAACTTATCGGTAACTAGACTTCTACATTGTAATGTTACTTCATCCCAAAGGTTATCATATTGCGTAGTCTTAGAATAGTTCCAAATCTCTAAACCATTTGTTTCATGTTTTGATGAAAATATTTTCCCATTATTTTTATATTTTTCTAGAATTTTCTTCATCCTTTAATGTTTTAATTTTTATTTTTAATTGTTATATAATTATGTGACAAATATATAAATAAAAAATTAATAATAGAAATGAAAAAAGGATTTGTTTACTTATTAGAGGAATATAGAAATGAAGAAATCGCTTTTAAGATAGGTTTTACAACGAAAAGTGTTGAATCTCGTGTAAAGCAATTACAAACAGGTAATAGCTCTGAGATTGTAATTGTATCATCTTTTAAAACAAAACATTATTTAAAAGTGGAGAAAATACTCCACAATAAATTTAATACTGAAAGAAAAAGAGGTGAATGGTTTGATTTAGATGAAAAAACAGCATTAACATTCTATGACGAATGTATTAATGCTGTTAATATTATAGAAAGTTTGAATGGAAATCCATTCTACTAAAAATTCCAAACTATACCATCAACTTCATCAACTTTTTTGTTGATTTCATTGTTTATATTTTTTATAAAGTTTCCATAAGTTAGACTACTAACACTCATAAAACCTTCTCTTAATGATAAGCCTTTAAATCTTTTTATAACATTTAAGTTTTGTAATGTTTCCGAAACACATTCTTCACTTGCTAAATCATCATCAACAAGTATTAATATCCTCCTTGAAACAGATGGTTTAGTGTATTTATTCGCAAAAACAAAGTATTCAGTTTTTACAGGAAACCCCAAATATGATGTTTCTCTATAAACCGCAGATGAAATCATCTGTTTGGTCATTTTTTCTTCAATATATTTACCAACTACTTCTTTATGTGTGGCGAAAAAATCTCGAATCTCGTCTGTTAAAATTAAAACATCATAATCTAATGCACATCTACCTAAAATTAGGAATTTTTCATTAAATATCATAAAACCATCATAATCTTTTAAGTTTACGATTTCACCATCAAATGAGAATGATAGATTGTTATTTGGATTGATTGTGATATTATTTTTTGGTCTAAAAACTTTAACATCGTGTAATAAAATATTTTCCATACTATAATTTTAAAAATTTAACTAATTTACCCTTAATATCGAATGCTCTAATTATTTCAATCCTCATTTCTTCTATTAAGTCATATTCTTCTGCAATATAAGAAAGCAATTCTATATAATGGTCACCATGACGTTTTTTATTTCTAAACAACATATAAACATTATTTCTAAAGTTTGGACTTATTATAGGATTAATAACATCTATATAGTGACACCAACTATTTACTGTTGCTGTAAAATATTTCATAGATTTTTCTTGACCATGAATTCTCACTATTTCCTTAATTATTAATTCGGGTATTTCCGAATAATAATTTAAGGCTGTATAATTATAAACATCATCCGAAATATTAGATTCATCATCATTAGATGCTATACGTCTTTTAATTTCGTTATTTACTTTTATTACAAACTCGTCATTATTTTTATTTTGGTTATAAAAATTCAAAATACCAAAAAAGGTTAAATACTCAGTAAAGTTATTTGATACTGTATTATTAATATGTGATAAAAGTTTACCTTTATATTCCTTTATATTTTCAGCAATAACATCAATATATGATTTTTGATTTAATAACATTAAAGATTCAACAAATCTTAAAGGATAGTTAACACCTTTTTTAGAAAAGTGATGATTATTATTTTCAACAAATGACGTTTTCATAAGGTTTTCAACAACTTTTTTTACCTCACGACCATATTTTGTTCTAGTCAATGAGAATTTTAAAAGTGTTTCTAACTCAAAACCGTCATACATTACTACTTCCTCACTATTATAAAAGCTATTATATGCATAAACTTTATTATCGATAACTGAAATAAATCTTGTTATATATTTATCTCCAAACCTAATATTTGTTGGTGTTATATTTATGTTCATATCTATTTGTTTTTTAATAATTTATGTTTTTCTAAAAGTATATCAAACCTACCACCCCAACCATTTAGTTCACTTTCACCACTTTCTAAATTACCTATTGCGATAATTTCATCTTTCTTAATTTCCTCAGCAAGTGAATGATGTCCATACAAGAAATGTACTAAAACTGAATCATCATAAACTTTTGATATTTTATCTACAATAATTGTAGACGGTTCACCACCATTATAATCAAATCCAAAAGCAATATAATCACCTTCCACTAAACTATTAATATTTTTCTTTTGCATATAAATTATTGTTCGTTTTTTATTAATAGTAACTTACTAATTATAAGTTATATTCTTTTTTAATTATTTGCTCATCTGTTAAAACTTCCACATCCAATACAGAACGCCCACCAACTGAATTTCTAATTCTTCTACATGCATCCTTACCCTCTTCATAACGATTTTTTAACGACTTGTGAAATGTTTTAATCCTAGTTTCAAACCACTCTGTGTGTGAGTCACATATAGCTCTAACCTTGTTACGTTCTTTTAAGATAAAGTTAATAACATCTTTTGTTGTATATGATTTATCTTCATCATCATCTAAACCTAGTTTCTCATACTCATATTTTATAAGAGCATTAGGGTCTAGTTTTAAAATTTCATTTTCAATTTCTTGCCTTTTGTTTAAAAGAAACATGGCTCTTGGACTACTTGTTACATTATTTAAATTCATATTATTAAATTTTTATTTCACTTATCATTAAATTACCTTCGATTTGGTCATCATCAATAAGTTTTATTTTAACATTTTTATTTTTTAATCTTTTCCCTTTACCGTTTTTAGAGAATAGATAATAGAAATTACCTCTATATTCCATTTCTTTTAACGGTATTTCTGAACTAATACTAACAGTAGTTGATTCATCAGAAATACTGATTCTCAATTCATAATTTTCATTGATGTTTGTTTCTATAGTCGCATCAATGAAGTCTTTAGATGACATTTCAATAAGTTTTTTATTTCTTGAAACTCGTTTTTTCTCAATATCCCAAAAAGTCAAATAACTATTATCGAGTTCCTTAATTCTTTTAAGCACATTTTTCTCCCTAACACCATTGAAACGACTTTTCTCATACATATAAATTAAATAATTAGCATCAGAAATTGAAGATATTTCTTCACCTTTAAATTTTCCAATATTCATAATACAATCATCATATGTATTTTTTGGAATATTTTCACAAAAAACTGTTCTAGATTTACCTTTAAGATGTGGGTCAAAAATATTTGTATTGAATAGTTCTTTAGCTTTCTTAAAAGCTTCATCTTTAGATTTAGATAAATTTTGTATAAAGTGGTATTTAGTATTGATATATGATTTGTTTTCATAAAAAACCGTTTCAGATACTACATCCCATATTGTATAATACTTATTTGAAAAACCTATTGTCTTCATATTTTAATTTTTAATTACAAGCAAATCTAAAAAATAAAATTGACAATACCTAAATATTGTCAATTTTATTTTTATTTCTTGATTTCATTTCTTTCAACATTCTATTATGAAATCCCGCAGACATAACCTTATTACTTAACTTTAAAGGTTTATTCGTATCTTTATTGATAATACGTCCTAAAATACTAGTTGTCAATAATTCATTTAACTCATCACTATCCAAATCGGGATTTGATATAACTTCAATTGCTTTACTCTCATCAGCTAATTCTAAAGCCTTTAACGATGTATAATTATCATATATTCTTTTACTGTTACTCATAATTTAAATATTTATCATCAAATATATTGAAATTATTTAATGAAACAAAATAATTTTTTTTTTGGTTTTATTTATATTTAAAAACAAAATTATGATGTTTCAGATATCCACGACTTATTCTAGCGTTTAATAAATCTTGTTCCATATCCATGTGTGAAGTATATTCTTGATAAATATTCAATTTTTTACCATTATCATTCAATTCATAAAAAAGTATAATATCTTTAGTTATTTGGCTATGATGTAAAACCTTTTGAACACCATGAACTTTTTCACCACCTTTTAATGTTATTGAAAATAGTTTTTCATCTACATTTTTATGTTTATGTGTATCATCTGTAAATGTTAATTGTGATATAACTTGAACTCTTTCGGAATCATATCTATATGTTTTATTATCACCACGTTGGACATAATAAAAGTCACCCTCTTTCGAATATCGACCAACTATAATAGTTGTATAGTCTTTAACTTTAAAAGTAAATATATTATTTTTGAAAGAAAGTTTAGAATCTTCAATTTCCATTGTAATTATAATTTTAATTTATCGATTTTATATGATATTGCTAATTCTCTTAAAAATGATTTTACTTTTATAGTTTTTTCTAATAGTAAAGTTCTTTTAGATGACCAAATTTCAAATATATCACAATCTTTTAAAAAGATAATTTCATCATCTTTAGTATCATGTGATGCATAAACAATCCAAGCCTCTCCACCATCACGAACCCATTTAACAGCAATCCGTTCTAATGCTAATCTTTGACCTTTTGGAACTTTATTCCCTTTAACTTTTAATTCTATAAGTATTAGATATTTCCCATCAAACTCTAAAAGTGCATCTATGTCTGTTGGATGCACTTTTTTTGATTTTATACCATCATAAGCTATTACTTGTTTAGCCCTTTTAGGGTTATTAATTAGCTCAGATTTCATTACCCTAAATAATTTTTAGGCTCTGACTCTGCAACTTCTTTTACAGATTCTAGTGACATTTCATTGTCAACTTCTTTTTCGATTTTCTTTCTACGCTCTAATTCAGCCTTAACCTCTTCGGTATATCTTTGAGAATATTTCTCTTGCAAATCATTAAAAAGTTTTTCCTGTTTTAACTTTTTAGAAAATCGTTGTGAAAGTAACTTTTTTCTATTATTAGCAGACTTAGATTTATGCTTTTTTCTGTGCTTACTTTTTGCCATATTTTGTTTATTTTGTTATTGAGATTAATATTAATATTATTGAATAAAATGTAATCAACTGTAGAACAAATCCTATGGATTCCAATAGATTTTTTCTTGTTTCAAATGGGCTTTTGAAAAGTGATTTAATTATAGTTTTCATTATAGTAAATTTTTAATTTTTGAAATGAATTTTTTAAACCCACTATTAAAACTATATTTTTCACTATCCATAGAAATACCTAGACCATAAATCATATCTTTCAATATAGTCACATCATTATTTAGACCATTCTTTTTAATATCATAAGTATTGACATATTCTTTAAATTTATCTAAATCAAATTTTGGTTTATCCTCGTTCCTACTCATCTTTAATATTTTTGAAGTGAACCGAATTAAAAAACTTATTTTTAAGACTTATACCATCCTTACCAACACCATGCAATTGAATTTCAGAAGACCATGAACCAACACTAATACTTTCTAAACTATAATGTTCACCAACTTCTAAATATTTAGATGCATGTATTTTGTCAGAATCTGTACCATTTTTACCTGTATAGATAATCATGGTATTAGGGTTTGTTGTTAAATCAAGCGTTTCTATAGTATTAAAATCTTCTGATTTAACATTAATGTTAATATAATTGTCCTTAATAAATTTTTTCAAGTTATCTTTATATTTTTTACTATCACGTGTACTAGTAAACTTATAGTCATATTGATAGTTATTAACATTATCATCTGCATGACATTTTGCTTCGAATTTACTATTTTCATCAGATTCTACTAAAACTGTAACAACCTCTATACCATCAGCTTTTCCCATTTCGACAAGATTTTTAATATTATGAGGTTCACGTGAAAAAATAAATGCAGGTAAATCACATTTTATAAAATCTTTAGCTCTTTCATATGCATTCTTCAATGTTAAGTTATTAAGGTGCTTATCAATAGAATCTTTTGTATCTGATAGAACAGGTCTAAATGCATCTTTAATATCTTTATCACTTTCAACATAACCGATGATTTCCATCATCTTTTTTACCAAATCAACTGTTGAAAATCTACCACATTTAATAGAATATTCTGAATCTATACTATCGATTAAGTAATCCTTACCACTTCTAGGGTATCCATTTAAAATAAAAATTTTATCCATTTATTAAATATTTAATTATTGTTCTAAAATTACAATCATACATCAATTCTAATGACTGTGCTAAACTATATGTTATATTACATCTATTATATTCAACTCTAAAATCCATTGTGGAAAAATCATCTTTTTGACGATAATTTTCCAAATATTCAACAAAATCAACATCATATTTCTCATAAAAATCTATCAATTGTTTAAGTGCAACATCGATAGTTGGAACGGTTTCATGTTGAACATACCACCAAGTTATATAATCAGAAGTGTTAACTAATATACAAACATATGTATTATCATTGACCTCTATACCAAGCTGCTCTAATCTATGTTCTATAAATACATGCTCATTTCTAAAACGTTTGGTTAGCTTATTAATATTATCACAATTATTTAAATATTCCTTTATCGGAATTATAAAGTGTCTTGTGGGTTTAAGCTCTTTAAGTTTATCAATCATTTAAATCCATTATTTTAGTTAGTTTATAAATAGAATACAAATCTACAACTATAAGCAATGGTATCAAAGAAAAACCTAATATATTTTTATAAAAATTAGTTCCAATAATAACAGCAATCGCTATAGATGACGTGCATAATAGTGTGTAAAACAGTAAAAATCTAATTTTCAATGTTTTTAATAATTTTTTACTCATAATATCTAATCATCTAATAAAAATACTAAAGAAAATGATGATAACAGTAGAACTATAGATTCTTTCCAAAGAATTTTTGATAATTGAACTTGTGTTAATGTATCATGCGTGAATGTATAATATATACAATACACTAAAAGATATGATATAAGTACTGTTAAAAATACTATAATCATTTGTCTAAAAAAATCTTTATACTTTTTCATTTCTAATTAAATTTTTAATATTATTCTTCCAATTATTTGACTTTTTGTATAACACTCCTGTTATTTTTGAACATCTTTTTATTAGTTGTTTAATTTCGTGTTCACAATCATCTAATAAAATATTAACATCATATCCTTTTAAAAATATTGCCTTATCAACGTGTTCCGTGAAATAAATATCACCTCTAGCTATCTTTAACATATCTGTAACTTTAAATAAATCTTCATTATATTCATGGTCAATAACTCCTAAAAATTTTGGCTCTTTATTTCTAGTTGTGCAAACACCAACCTTATAACCACCATTAATAACACTTCTAACGAATCTTTGTACATCTTCGAATTCTAGAGTTGAATCAAAATCAACCATCAAATCATATTTAGGCTTAGATAGAATTGATAACTTTTTCGTGACAACAGTAGGTGATAATAAACCATTATCTCTAAGCTTCATAAGCCTACCGCAAAACTCTGAGGTTGTTAAAACTGTTTGATTTTGTTTTGACTTACCAATACTATGTGTAAGCTTACCTTTAGTTAAGTGTAAAGCTTTCTTAAAAGAATCTGATTGCTCGTACATAGCATTATAAGCTCTATTCAATAATATTTGATATGCTTCACTCTTACGTGTCATTGGAACACCTTTCCAATATAGTGTTTGAGTTTTATACCATTTCTTTTTCTTACCTCTAAACTTTGCACCAAGACCAACTAGTTTACATACTTCCTGTTGCATTAATATTGATGAAAACTTTAATGACTGTAAAAAACCTTCCATGGAATTACATTGAACATCATCTATAACAAATCTATGACCCGAAAAATTCGATAAAGCTGAACTCGGATATTTACTATTACTTCCTATATTCATATTCTAATTATTTTTTAATATAGTTATTCTAAGTTCGATTTCACCACTTTCATAAAATTTTGTTGACCTTCTAGTAATACTATCCCAACCACGAGATTTTATATATTTATCAAATTCTATCTTAATAACATCAGAATGTCTATTTGAAAATCTTTTTAGTGTGTTTTTATAATTTTTTGAAACTTTTACCCAAGCTTGTAGTGGTATCTCAACCTCACCATCATTAATATTTTTATGAAAAGATTTTACCTTTTTATTTAAATCTTTTGTGAGTTCTAAATCAAACAAACTAATAAAAGATTTTGCGTGTTTTACAAGTCTTTTATTATAACGTTTTTGAACATCTAACATATCTTTAAAAAACATAAGAAAAAAGGTTTTTTAAAAAGCTTATAAAATTAAGCTTTTTTGTATGAATTCTCATAGAAACTTTTATTGAATTAACTATACAACTTTCTTTTTCTTTTCCTGTTATTAGCCTTTCCGTATTTGTGAAAACCGTTTGTATTGAATAAACATCCCAATAACCAAAATTGAATTTTTGTTTTAAGCGTTTTTTAAGAGCACTATTAAATGCGTTAATTTCATCATCGAATATTTCAAATTCCACTTTAGTATTGAAATGATTTACACCACCACTATAAATAGAACTTAGAGTATGATTTGAATAAACTTTATCTAAATAAAATATATCATCAGTCAACCTCATATCAAATTCTTTGTAAACTTGACTTACTATCTTTTCTATGATATTTCCAAGTTTTTTTGTTTTCAGTTTAAATTTAGAATTTTTAATTCTTTCCATTTCAGAATATTTCATAGTTATTTGTTTTTATAATAAAAATTAATAAACGAGTCATTATTTTTATTGTTCATGTTTTTAAATTTTTTCAATCTCTTTTTAAAAAATTTTCCACATATATCGCAAGAGCCTTCTTTAGATATTAAACCATAATTATTCATGTGTTCGTCACACATGTTATTTGGCATCAGATTAGAATTTTTTATAAATTCAGATTCAAATAAGTTAGTCATCTTCTTTTTCTTCTTTTTTTCTAGGAAAAAGTTTAAAATATGTTGTTCCCTTAAAATAAAATGTTATGAAATTTCTAGGCTTTTTATTTTTAAGAAACATATATTCACTTTCACATTCTATATTCAAATCTATAAGAATATCTAGGAACATTTCCTCATCAACAGTTAAAGATGGAATCTTAACAAAAATTTTTTTATTTTTTTGGGAATCTCGATAAATTTTTAAAATTTCATTCCAATTTCTAAGTAAAAAGTCATGGGTCATTTCATATTTATCGGAAGTGCAATTCCTAAATGACCCATGTTTTTTAAATTGTAAAACTTGACTTTTACGACTCATCACGATTACTTTTTATACCATCAACCTTTGATTGGCGTATGAATTGAACAAATGGTTCACTATCAAGTTTAAAAATAATAGCTTCATCTTTGATTCCAAGTTCTTTTGCCATAACATCAAAAACATCATTTGATATACCATAAGCTGAAAGATTTTCATTATCATTAAAAGCCTTTTCCAACTGTTCCCATTTATTAAATAAGGATGTGAATGTATATGGATGTTTTGTGAAAGTTAGTTTATAAATTGTTTTATTCTTATTAAAGTAAATATTAAACTTCTTTGACTGTTTTTTTAAATACTTATTTAATTTTTTTAATTTAGCTTCCTTTGTTTCCTGTACGTTGTTTTCCATTTATTTATAAATTTATGTATAATCCTGTTTCGTTCGTAAATATTTTTTGTAAATCAGAGCAATGAACGTTTTTTATTTCACTCTTTATAACTTCATCCAATTTTCTATTAAAAGAAGAAAATTTTAAATCATATGTATCCATAGAATTTAATGTAATCGTTAAATACTTTGCTTTTAAATTGTTTTTTCTTAAATGCATAGTAAGTCTATTATCACTAGAGACAAAGTTATATGAACCTGTCATTACTATAAATCTATTACCACCGAGTTGTTTTAAAATTGTTTGTGCTACGCTCATTTTTATTAATTTTTTAATTACTCTGTAAATATACAATAATTAATTTTAAAACAATGACAAATCATCTAAATTTTCATTTTATGTACATGTGTCCAATGATAACCACTATACATAGGTATAAATTCTATAAGTAGTGGGTATTCAACTTTACTCATATCAACAGTTTCTAACCTCAAATAATTTAAAGTTTCCTTAAATGTTAATTTTTTAGATTCAGAACCCGCAAATAATTTTATAGACTGTTTCAAACCCGATTCAGTTTTTACTAAATAAACATTACCAAATATGTGATTATGATTACCATCTAGTTGTTTCAAACAATTCTTAAAATGTAATATTTTATTCATTTTTAATTATTTTTTAATCCATTATTCTTTCCAAAGCATTCTCAAAATCTTTTTCAAATTGTTCTTTAGACCTTATAACATAATCTTCATTCATAAGCATGTGTGGTATTTCTAAATATGAACTTTTAGATTCTGTGTTAAGAATATCTTCAAAACTACTTATTTGTACTTTAGTTTTCGTAATTTTACATTCAAACGAATTATAAACTGATGTTACTTCCAATTCATAAATATCACCTTTTTTCATTGATGAAAATGGGTGTGGGTCAAATTCTATAAACTTTGGTATAATTTTTATAGAACGCCTAACACCTGTTTGGAAACAATAAAAAGGCTTATTTGGAACAAAAATTTCTGTATCTTTAACAGGAATTTTTTCATACTTATATGTTGTTACCTTTATTGTATTTTTAATTTTTTCCATATATAGTTTTGTTATTCTTCAACTTCATATTGAACTTTTCGATACTCTTTACATTTAGAGTTAGAACAAACACCTTTTTTTAAAGTATATCTATTACAATGTTTACACTTTTTCGACACTTCTAAGTAAAATAATATTATAATTTTTTCCATTTTATTTTTGTTTTAATCTATTATCTCCAAACTTTTAGAACTTCATTTTTATTTATATCACTTATTTGTACTTTATGAATACTTTCATCATATAAACCATCACACATTTCAAATGCATCTTCTTTCGTTTCGAAAGACTTAACATAATCCCACAAATTAATCATATAGTGGTCACATTTTATGGACACTTGAACTAGAAAATTGTGTGTTTCATCTATTTCTGTATAAGTACTCATATTAATTGGTATAATAAATTAGTGTTAAATCATTTCGTTTAATATCTTCAATAGATAATCCGTCAAAATTAAACTTACTTAAATTAAATGGTTTTGTTATCAGATGAAACCCATTTATGGTTTCATTCAATAGAACAAAGGTGTTGTCTGAAAATGAATTTAAATGTTCAACAACTTCATAACATTTTAGCATATTAAAATCATCACAATCAATAACCCAATATTTTTGATAACTCTTTGCCGTAGAAGATTTTGAAGACATTGAAGTGAAGACATCTTTAACACTTCTATAAGAACCATCAGCTACTAAATCATTTAGTTTAATTCTAGACATTTTAGCTACACGTTCGAATGATTTAGCATTAAGGTTTATATAAACTCTTGAATTAGTCTCATTCGCAATTCTTTTATATACTTCAATTTTATCATCGAATTCACTTAAAGATGTAATTGTAGTTTCCAAAATGTTCATTTGATGAACATTCATGTCGGGATTTTCCTTTTTACGTCTTATAAGTTGTAAATGATAAAACGTGTCTGAATTTTTGAAAACTAGTAATTTTTTAATCTTTTCTATGTTATCTATTTTAATCATTATCTTTTTCGGTGAGTTTTTTTATTCTTATTCTTTTTACGTCTCTTTCTAACTTTATTCTCAAAAGATATATGGTCTGACTTTGTATATTTCTTTGACTTATAAGCAACATCATTTAATTCATATTTGAATGATTCATTGATTATCATGGGTTTTTGAAAATCCTCGTATGAAAATTTTTTAGTGTCTAAATGATATCGATTACCTAGCGAAAATTCTACACTTTCAGTTTGTGTATCATCCGCAACGATTATAGGTGTATCAATATGTGAATCTATTATATGTTCTACAGCAGAAGTACCTACCAACGGACACCCACCAATATGTGCTGCTATGGGCATATCAACAACATTTAACTTGTTTTTAGCTAAAGATTCAGAAACACTTTTTGCAAAATCATTTTCACCTGCACCAACAATTATTACTTTTTTATCTTTCATTTTCACCTTTTAACCATTCAACTTTACCTGTAACGGTATCTTTAATTAAAGCTTTATCAACAGTATCATCAATAATATCCTTATATGAAATAGCTTCTTTATAGGTCTTAACCCTTTCTGTGATATTTTTTGACCTTTCAAATAATTCTTTTTTAAAACTTATATTTAGAATATAACGATACATATTAATTTTATTTTTAATTTCATTCAAATCTAAAAATAAATTTCCACTCTACCAAATTAATAGAGTGGAAATTTTTATTTTTTATGATAGCTTTTATCAATCTTAGTTCCATTACTTAGAGTATACTCACCTTTTATAAGTGAATAATTTACTATAGTTAATGTATCATTGTCTATTATGACTTTTTTACCAATATTATTTTCGAGGTTTGATTTTTCACTAAAGATGACATTATTTACCCTATTTTGAATACCAAAAGCAACTAAAATAATTAATATTAATACTAATAAGAATGATGCAAATATTTGTAATTTTAATTTTCTCATTTCCTGTTTTAAATTATAATTCATTTTATTTATTATATAACATGTTTTTATAAATATTTTTTATGATTAAGCTGAATCATATTTCCACCATAAATAATATATGATTTATTTTTTATTCTATCATTTATAATATCACCGTCTTCATGACTTTTCTGTTTACTCTCATATACTTTACAAACACTTCTATTTTCAAACTTTTTTATATCTCTATCAAAATTTCTCAAAGTTATAAACATATGATTTAATAAATATTTATTTAGATTGTACCACTTTAAGTTTTTTAATGAATAAGAATTGATTTCCTTAATGACATTATATACATTTGGGTTTCTATAAAAATTTTTGTTAAAACCTAAGACAAATCTATAAATAAATCTAATATAATAATCAATAGGTATTAACCATTTGAAAAAGTATAAACATATATAATAAATTAGAATGGTGAATCCAAAAAGTATATTAAATAAAAGTAATAATACTCTTTTATAAAAATTCTCACTTTTATCAAATGATTCTAAAAAGTGTGTAGTCATAATACCATTAAAAAAAGAGCATATGAAAATTAATGTGTATGTTATGTATTCCATTTTATAGTGATTTAATAAGTTCTTTTAAGTCTTTTTTATACATGTTAGTTATTGTAGTAGATTTTATTGTAGAATGTTCCTTTTCCAACATTTTAATTTCCTTTAACAACTTCTCATATTCCTCTTTAGTCAATTTAGTTACACTAACAGTTAATACGTTATGTGTAATTTTATTATCTGTAAGAAATTTCTTAATCTCTTTTATAGGTCTGTTTTGAATAACTAGTTTTTTATCAATAACAAATTTTATAAACCTAGATAAGTCAGACTTTTCAGAAATTCTTTTTTTGATGTCGGCTAGAAGAAATTTTTTCCTATCATTATATCTAGTTAATCTATATCTTACAAAGTAATTAACTACACCATAAACATCAACAATATCTGTTAAAACGTTTTGATTTTCATCAATAAACGTATATGTATTTTTAGCTGAAACTGATGTTAATTTCAATAATTTTTCTAATGGTATGCAATTATTCTTTTTTAAACGTGTTAAGTCTGTAGCATTGAAATTAACTACATATTTTATAACACCTTTAGTGCCCTCATTTGTGAAGTTAAGAATTTTACCTTTATCTAAAAGAGTTGATAAATTTTTCTCAAACTTATCATAAGTTTGGTCAACAGGTAATCCTAAAATTGTAACCTTATTCCCTTTAATACTATATTCAGAAAATGATTTCCATTTATCCTCACCAACATATTCAAACCTTCCATCATATCCATCTACATAAGGTTTCATTTTTGGTAATTCAATTTGCTTTTTTCTACCTAGATTTTCCAATGAAATTAATGAAGTCTCAGCAATAGATTTCAATGAATATGACATATTATTGGCAAATGCATATGCAACAGCTGTACCACTACCTCTACTGGCTAAAACTAACGGTATTAATGGTAAATAAAATTTAGGTTCTATTTGTTTATCACCATCATAGTTATGCTCTAGAAGCTGTAAATCATGCTTATAAAGTGATGCATTATCTGATAGAATAAACTTTAAATAACGAATAGCTGATGCATCATTATTTCTTAAATCACCACCCGAACCACTAATAACTAATGGTGAAGAGTTTGTTAAATAGTCTGCACCATGTTTAATAACAACATCCTCTAGTGAAGAGTTACCATGGTGATATGCTGAACGTTTATATGTTTCTCCAACTATTTCAATTCCACTAACTGATATACCTTTTTTCATAAAGCTTAATGCAGCGTGTAGTGATTTTCTATAAGATGGTTTAAACCCATCTATAATTGATGGTATGGCTCTTTCTTCACACACATATTTTACATATTTTTTGGCATATTCGTTTGTAAAAAAATGTGATATTTTTTGTTTTTGTATTTTTGGTTTCATTTATTTCAACTGTAATGATTTTAGTAATCTATTATATCTACTTCGAAGTCTATCTAAAACTTTAGAATGTATTTTAATAGAGTGTTCTCTTTCCTCAACGGTTTCATATAAACCGACATCATCTTTAAAAAGTCTTGATACATATTCATTTTCTTCTTTGATTTTAGTATCTAATGCAATCATAGTTTCTAATATAGTTTTTGTATTTGAATTATTTATAAAGTTTTTCATTGTCTATTAAGTTTATTATATCAATCCACCCAATTATATCACTATTTATGCAATACATTTCAGAATCAACCCATATTTTTAAACTATGAATATAATATGCTCTAGAAAATATATTTTTATTAGCATTATCCTTGTGGAAAAGGATTAAAGGTTTGGATGATTTATAGTCCTTACCATCATAATTTACAATATCGCTATTATCCTTTGGTATTGTTTTTGACGGCTCTAAATTTTTAAGAACCATTTCAACACCACTTCTAAATCCATTACCAAAATAAGCGTTATTACCTGCTTTTTTATATGCTTTATCTAACTCGGTATTTATATTTTTATCAGTCACTTTATGCGTTTAATTGGTTAATATTTTCAACATGTTCAGCATCTTCTCTACCCATTTGTATAGCCTTTGCATCCAAACTACCAATAGTTCTTTTAGATGTTTTTATTTTATCATCCTTCATATATTCTTTTATAAGGTCATCATTTTTTACAACAATTAGTCCGTATTTACTTTTCTCATCCATATCAAGCTCCATGATATTTTGTTTAAACTTACTTTCTAAACCTCTCCTAAACCCTAGTAAATACGAATTATAAAATTTTCTTTTACTTGGTAAAACTTTTTCATTTTTTAATAGCTTTAATAAGACATCTATATCTAACCCTGTTGAATGTAAATACTTAGAAATTAATTCCTGTTTTCTTTGCTCAAAACGTTCACTACAAAGATTAGGAAGTCTTTCAACACAAAGATTATACATATTCATAACAATTTTTCTTTTACTTTTATTACCAACCAATACAATTCTATTATGTGTACGCCTGTAGGTATCTTTTTTAGTAAAATATCCATGAGAATATGCATATACATAACACATGTTATTATTAGCAATACAATCAATCAAATCCCATTTCCATGTAGAACTAAATGTCCTTTCCATTTCAACAGTAAATTCTTGCTCACTAATACTATCAAATCCCAACTCTATATTTTCGGAATCAATATCATGTTTTAGCATTAGTTTGTTAGCCATTTTCATAGCATTTTCAATTTCCCCAACAGATGCGCTAGGGTCATTTGCTAAATTTAAAAGCTTTGAGATTTTTTCAATCATTTTATCTTTACACTCCATAATATTTTTATTTAATTACATGACAAATCTAAATTAAAAAATTGACTCTACCAAAAGATATAGTCAATTTTTTAATTTAGCCTTCAAGAAAAGATTTTAGCGAATTATATTTTTCAGTCAACCAATCTTTTGAAATTTGTTTAGATTCATCTAAATCATAACTAGTTCCAATCCAAGAACCATCAATAGAAATATCGAAACTTGGGTTTGTTTTCCAACTTTTCCAATCTATATAGATTTTACCTAGTGGTGTATCACACTTTATATGTGAGTAACTATTTTCGGAATTAGGGTCAATTACTTCTGTCCAATTCATATTACTTGAAATTTTTAATTTTTATTATTAACTCCAATATTCCACAACCTTTTGTTTCTTTTCTGTAAATTTTACAGTAAAATCATCGATTATTGAGTGTCCTTCTATTCTTACAAATTTATCATCAATTTTAAAAACAATGAAATCAGAAATTTTATATTTATCATTACCATAAACAATATTCTCTCTTAAATATTGTTTATCCATCCCCCATTCAGCAACTTCCGTGATAACCCAACATGCATTTTGTATACATCCACCTACATATTTTAAAAAGACTTCCTTATTCATATCTATATCACAACGCTCTTTATCAATTTTATCCCAATTATCTAAACAAAAATTTTCAATAAAATTACATACTAGTAGTTCTGCTTCACTCATAATTTCCTATTATTTTTAACCATTCTATATAGTTTGTTTCTTTTTCAGTTTTGTCTAACTCAGCAAAATTACACATTTCATATTCAATATACAAATTTTTCAAAAATATATGCATACTATTAGTATTACCACTTATCATATCACTATATGATAAGTGGTAAAAATATGATGAAAACTTATTAATAATAAAGTTTTTAAACAAAACTTCTTTCCTTGGTCTTGATTCAATATAAAGTCTCATTAAATCAAAATACTTAATTTGTAATTTTTTATACTGATTTAATGATATAATCATTTTAGACCATATTTTAAAGTCCTCATCGGTTGAATCTTTAATGATAT
This sequence comes from Bernardetia sp., assembly GCA_020630575.1. Lineage (GTDB taxonomy): Bacteria > Bacteroidota > Bacteroidia > Cytophagales > Bernardetiaceae > Bernardetia. Next base: position 21,138 of record JAHDBD010000006.1, on the reverse strand, counting down.
TTCTTAATGTAGATAAATACTCATTATCATCTTTTAAAATGTTTGTAGGCTTCATTTTAATATACTCTAAGAGAGTTTCATCCACATTGTGGATATAATGATTACATAAAATCTCAAAGACTCTTAAATCGTCTAAATTTGGAAATCCATTAATATTAAATGTTGAAGTTGATAATGATATTAAATCTTTTTTACCAAATGATATAGTATTATGACCTATATTTTTCAAATGTTTATTTTTCATAATTTACAATTTTTTCGGACAATTTTAATAAATCATATGAGAATGTTTCGGCACTATTATAATATGTTTCCAATATGCTTAAAATATTTCCTTTCTCGAATGATTTATTTATATCCAAAAGTGACATCCAACAATGAATACCTGTAACATCTTTTAAACGACGTATTGTTGATTTACTTATGGTACTATAAAATAAATCCAACTCATCATAACCAAGCTCAAAAAATTGATTATGTTCAACTTTGTCAAACGTGTCATAATATTGTTTATCAGAAACCATTCTTTTATATATCAACTTCATTAATGTACCATGTTCCATACCATCATAAGCTATTTCTAAAGACTTACTTGCTAAGTAATCACCTAATTCATTATCACTTCTTATTATACCTGCGCATGGATATAATCCATCTAACTCATTCTCAATTCTAAAGGATTCTTCACATACTAATGTTGGTTTACTAGGATTCCAAGGCTTTAATAAGATAACATCACAATCCATTATTATACAATCGGGAACTATTGACATTATTTTATATCTACACCAATCAACAAAACCCGCAATGTAACGTTCATTAGAAAATGGCTTTTTTTGAGCATATAAAAGTTCCATTGGAATTTCATCTACATAATCATTTAAATTTTTGAAAGTTACTTCAATACCAAAGTCATACTCTTCACCCAATGTCCAAACTACTATATCATGACCTTGCACTTTCCAAGATTTAAAAGCCAACCTAACCAATCTGTTAGGTTGGCTTCCATACCAAAATGTATTAAATGTTTCCATAAAAACATAGTTTTCTAAATTCAAATATTTGCTCAATAATCTGACTTTTAATTATATCCCACGCATCAACACTACCTAAGATTTCAGAAATTTCATGAATATTTCTGAAATCGAATGATAAAGATTTCTTAACGTCGTTATCATAAATCCAAACTGTTATAGAAACAATATTGTTTGGATTTTTACCCATATTCACAAAATCTTTTAAATTGGTTTTAATATCTAAACCTTTGTCACCATTTTCATCGGTTAGATAGTAAAAAAGTTCTTTATTGGAATTTAACTCTATAAAGTTTTTAATAATATTAAAATCATTACTAAAAAAATTATTAAAATCCCTATAAATTGGCATATGGTATGGGAATCTTTTTACATGAGAATAGTTTAAATTTGAATATTCTATATATTCGCCATTTTTATTAAATGAATATGATTCATAGCTTGGTGGGGTATCGTTTAGCTTTATTTGCATGAAAAATCTAAAACAAATTTCAAAAAGTATGTTTTTAAGTTCTTCTTGTGTTTCCACTATTCTTTTACCCTTTATATTATACGTTATATTCGAATCAGAGCTTATATCATAATTAAGTTCTCCACCAAGTTTAAATTTAATTAAGTAAAAGTCTTTATTTAAAAACATTCTCTGTAATTCTGTTATTCTAAAAACAAATTCATTAGCATCTTTATCGCTATTTAGTTTTAAACTTACTTTTGATTTTACTATATTCATATATTATTTAGTCTTTTTTATCTTTTATTTCGTTTAACCTCTTCAACCAACAGATTGGATAAAATAATTCAAATATTACTGTGTTTAATAGAATTCTAGTAAAATCTATATCCTCACAGAATTTAGAATCTTCACTCACTTGTACTTTAAAATTTTCACAATTAATACCGAAATGTGTATGTGTAATTCTTGTTGACCTTTTATCTTTTAAAGAGGTAAATTCAATATACCCATCATTAACAGAGTAATAATATTTCATGATATCATCAACTATTTTATCATAACTCTTATAATCAATTTTGTATGAGGTTATTATATAATCACCACCTTTTAATTTATATTTTATTTTTAATCTTTTATTATCTTTTATAAGCTTTTCTATATTAACCCCAATATTTTGTATACCAATGTCTAATGTTTTTTCCATAATTATTTAGTCCAACTTGTTTTTAGTGATTCCATTGCTGCCTTTCTTCTATTTGGTGCTTGTTTATCTTGTTCTGATGGTTGCATCCAAAGTTTTATAGACTCTTCTGTCTCTTCATCTGCAACAAACTGTATTAATCTTGGGTTTGAAATCATTTCATGATACTCGTCATCGCCCAAAGAACCTAAACCCTTAAAATATTCAACATTCCATCCTTTTTTATTTGTTTTTTCAAATTCATCTACTGAATAGATATACTTTACCTGTTTACCCTTATACAGCTTATAAAGTGGCGAATTTAATAAATAAACCATTCCGTTCAAAATTAATTCGGGGAAAACACACCAAAAGAATGTCAATAATTGGGCATTTATTGAAATACCATCAACATCAGCATCTACAGCAATGACAATTTTTCCAAATCTAAGTTTATTTACGTCATGTTTTCCATCATATCTAGCACCCAAAGCCATAGCTATATCATTTATTTCAGAGTTTGCTGAAAGCTTACCTTTTGATAATCCCCATGTATTTTTTATCTTACCTTTTAGTGTGTAAGAGCCATCTAATTTGGGATTTCTAACACCTCTAAATGTATTGGCAGCAGACTGACCTTCAAATAACCATAAAGTACATTTATCTCGACCACGAGTGCTAGTCGCATCTAGAAGTTTAGCTATACTTCTAGGAGACTTCTTTTTATTCTCACTATCTTGCTTTTTTAAAGTTTTTGTATCTGCACTATTTTTATTAGACTCAAATAATATTTTAAGATTTTCAATTATTGAACTTTCTTCAATTTCTTTAAATGTCTTTGGTAAAAACTTTTGCTCACCACTTGCATATCCATCAAAATTGTTAGGTTTAGTTACAAGCTTTTCTTTTGTTTGGTGTTCGTAAACAGGCTTATTCACAGTACAACTTAGAAATAAATCATATTGCTTAGAAATATTATCGTTTGTGAAGTCCATTTTAAATTTCTTCTTCATGTAATTTTTTACATGAGTTCTAATAAGATTATTAGCCATGGAAACATGAGTACCTTTTGAACATTCACCACCGTTAACAATTCCAAAAACATTACCACCACCATTAACCGAAGATTTAGTTAATAATGCATATTCCCATTCATTAATTTTACCTGTAATAATACCATCATTATAATACATAGATGTATATTCAGTAAAGTTTTTAAATTGATATACTTTACCATTGAACGTGATTTTTAATCCAATGTTTGATGCACAGGCTAATATACACTTTCTTTCTAGTAATTTAATAATACCGTATGAGATATCATTTTCACTAAAATATTTCATGTCAATTTTAAATTGTACTGTAGTACCTCTATCACCTATAGGTGCGTTTTTAAAATTGACATTAATTTGTCTTTCTGTCTTTTTACCAATATCGACAAATGACTTCTTTTTGAAAACCTTTTTAGACTTTGTAATTATCAATGGTTCATATACATCGATTAAACCATTTTCCCATACTTGTTGGTATCTAGATACACCATCACATGTATCGATAGAAAACTTTGTAGAGAATATATTAGCTAACTTAGCTCCAAGTCCATTAAGACCTAACTTTGTTCTTTTCTCATTTTTACCATCATTATAATTAGAACCTGTACCTATTTCGCCAAATAACATTTGTGGTAAATAACATTTATTAACCTTATGAAATTCTACAGGTATACCCCCATTATCAAAAATTGTCACCAATCCATCCTCAGTAATATCAACTTTTATTTCAGTTACTGTGTGGAAATTTTTCTGTTTAGATTTTGGTAATAAACTTTTATTATAATTAGTTTCGATATATTCATCAACAGAGTTTGACAAAACTTCATCACATATTTTTAGTATACCTGCTGTATATTCAATATCTTTTGACTTAAAGAAGCCATCAATTTCATCTAAAACGAAACATGGTTTTGTCTCGGGATTTATATTACCGATATAAACCCCTGCACGATGTTTAATTCTTTCTAATTCTGAAAGTGTTTTTACTCTTTCCTCTAACGTTTTATTCATAATTAAATGTTAAGTGTTTCAAATAACTTATTATAACCTTCTTTATCTATTAGTCCATGTCCATCATATAAAATCAAATCTTTTATATTCAATTCTTTAGGTTGAATTTCTGTATATAACATTTCTTCAACCTTATTGAAATGTTTTTCATATAAATGTAAAGAGTCCATTGAATGTGTATAAGTGCCCAATTTTATGTTATAGTACTTTTTAATAATATTAAACATATTCTGATGAAGTAATGAAAACCAAGCAATATCATTCATTAGACCAAAAATTACATCATTAGACCTAAATGATACTTTCATGTTCAACCTACCATTCCTAATAGTAAACATTGCATACATACAACAAACATAATCTTTAGTAAATGGTTGGTTATGTATAGGTGATGAGAAGTGTAATATGGCTTTCCTCGTGTTCATATCTTGTAAAAGTTTCTTCACACACCAAGACCATGGTGTTTCACCGAATGAATTTCTTTCCTTTATTATTTTTCCATAATTAGAGTTAACATACCCATCATCCGATACACTATGCCATAGTTTGGCATATTTAGCTAATTCGTTTACATTATAATTCCCATTCAAATACCATTCAAACTCTCTCTTTATATACTCTGTTTTACTAGGATGTATATTGTTTTTGATTAAACAAGATTTTGTATTTTCAATTTGAAATGTAACATTTTCTAATTCATATGTATTAGCTACTCTATTAGATTTATCATATAAGTCTGATAGCATTTTTGGAAATACTTGTGAAAAATTTTCACCTTTATATATGTTCATTTATTTTATTGTTTATTTTCCACAAAATTAATAAATTGCTCTTTTATATCAAAGATTAATCCATTCTTTTTTAAGAAAATTTCAGTAACTTTATTATAACCTATTTTTTTAATTGTGTCTGAAATGTGATTTATATACTCTAATTCCGATATATTCAATATAGAATTATAATCCAAATCATTAATATTATCTATTGATGTGTTGAATACTAATGTATGATAATTAAAAGTTTTTGAAAGTTCACACTCAATTTCTTCAATAAATGATGTGATATCATCAAACATTGTGTGTAGCTTCTCACCACCCCAAAAAAGTGAACTCATATACCACCTATCAATTAATATTGTGTGATATTTTTCTGTTTCTGATATTATTTTCAAAAAGTGTAATTTTTGTTTTACCCCTGTAGCAAATTGATATAAATATAAATCTTTACTTTCCAAATTGGATTCCGATTTAATATTATCCCAAATTGATGTATCACCATAAAGATTTAAAACACCTTTTTCAGAACCTAATTCATTTAAAAGGGTTGTTTTACCAACACCATGAACACCCTCAAATACAATTAAATTTGTTTTCATTATAAAACAATTTTTTCATTAGTACTCACAATATGAACGTTTATTATCCCATATTCTCTACATACTCTAGCACAGTCTTCACAAATATAAATATGACCGAAAAGATAAAGGTCTGCACCTTTACATCTTGAACCACCCTTAATACAAGCATCAACCTCAGCATGATTAAATTGATTACAAACCGACTTACACAACTCATAACCTTTACCTGTCTCCATACCCATTCTTGGACATTCTGAAACATTTGAGTCTATATGATTAGAACCGTTAGAAATAACAATACCATCTTTCATAATAACAGCAACAACGGACTGCTTAATACAAGGTTTTCTATCACCTTCTTTTAATTTTTCTTTTATTTTCTGAATAGACTTTTCTGTAATAATGTAAATATCATCACCATTTGGCATTTCACCCTTTTTTGTAATTTTCTTATCAATAAAACTGTCTACGTCTATATGTGTATCTCTATTCATCTATTCTAGGTCTTTTAACTTTTTTGTAGTGTGTGCAATCATTCATTGATGATGACCACCCTGTACCATTCCATTGTTCGAAGTGTGTTTTATCACACTTTTTTCTATATATCAAGTATCTACCCGCATTTTTGGGATATGTGTTCAAATCATTCTTATCAAATTTTATCCATGGTGTAAAGTCAATAAACTCTAAAAAATCTACCAATATACCATATACAGTTACAGGAACTTTACAAAATAACTTTTTTCTTTCATAAACAACCTTATCGGGAATTCCATTTCCTTGTAAAAACTCATTTATTTTAAACATATCGACTTTTGTGTTTTAACATTGAAACCCAAATCATTTATTATTGGTTTCATAATATATTCAGCAAAATAACCAAAAACTCTAGGTGTTAGTTTATCTTCTTTTTTCACATCCTTTATGTGTTTATGAAACCCTGTTATCACATTTAAACAGTATGACCAATATAAAAAGAAATTCTTCTTATTTGAATACATAATATTATTGCAATAGTGTGTATATGAATTGTTTATTTGGTTATACCATTGTTCATAATGATTATCTGTAAATATTGTTTTTAAATATTTCCAAAACTCTCTCTCTATATCCTCATGAATCCATCCAATTTCAACTAGTGATTTTAATGGATATTTCTTAGATTTTTTGAATTTTTCCAATACGATTATATCACTTTCACCCAATTCTAGTTTAAAATTGTTTGTCACTTTTTTGAAATTATCGTCTGTCATTTTTATAACAGGTCTTGACCTCTTACCATATTCATACGTAAATTCACTTCCCTTTAGAAGTTCTTGCGCTAAATCTGTAAAAAACATTCTTCGATAATGCATTAAACCAAAGTTATTTTCACATCCACTATAATGTTCTAAAATAGTAGATACCGCTGATAGTTCAGAATAAAGTTCATGATTAAGTTCCGAATACCTTGTACAAATATACTTTAAATTATCACCAATAGGTCTTATTACACTTTTATCGTGATATGCTAAAAAAATCATAACTAACCTATTTTAGTATTAAACCCCATACTTGTTAACTTTTCATTATATACCTCAGACATCTTAGTATCAAAGAATAATCTAGGATTTGTTTCTGACCAAAATACGTGACCATATGAATCAAAATGAGAAAAATACATTCCATTTTCGTGTTGTAAAACATTCACTTTACATTTTTGCACATCTTTAAAATCGTTAGCCAAAAAATGTTTAAGTTCTTCAATACCATCATCATATTTTATTGTATTAACATCAAACATTGCTAAAATATTACCGCTACCAAAACTATTTGAAAAGAACATTTTAAAGTTTTTAACAAATATGGATAATGTGTAAAAGTTATTATCATTATCTTTAAATACAATGGTTGGTTGGTTTGGATTTCCTATTAATCTAACAGATAAATCATTACCCTCACCAAATTTAAAAGATAAGAATGGTTCATTAAAATTATTAACAATCATTTGTGCTGTTCTAATTATTAAAGAATTTCTCAGCATTATAATATTATATTCCTTATCTCTTAAATTCTTTAATAATTTCTTATCTGTTGCATCTAATGGATTTTCCACATTTTCACTTATTTTCATCATATGATTTTATATTTAATTTCGTTATTATTTTATTATTTAATTTGTCATTTCACCTAATCCCAAGTCATCAACTATATTAATTAGTATGAAATTTTCGAATCCAAATTCTTTGGCTACCTCATTAGCAACATCTTTTGATGTAAACCTTACAGTACCATTTGCACCGTAAATAGCTTTATTAGTACTTAAATCAAAAATAATCCAATCTTTTTGTTCATTCATAATTTTTATTTATTTTTATTAAAAACACCCTTAATGTGCACCAATGATGATGAGCCTTTTAATCTCCACTAGAGAATCGAACTCTAATTAAGGATGTTTTCCAAAAGTAATTACTTTTTAAGAACTAACCAAATAAAATTAGAACTAATATCACTATTTGATTCTATTTTTATATCATCACTATCACAAACATAAACCTCACCTTTATTTAGTGACTCGCCATTTACTTTTACATCATTATCATTAACACAGTAAAGTATATTATAATAACCGAAATCTTCCTCTTCATTATCACTTTTTATACCCGCTTCTAAAGTAGCGTTTTCGAAGATTTTTGGTATTTTCAATATTTTACAAACTAAAATACTTGTAAATCCTAATCCAATACCCGTAAATAATGGGTGTAATTTATCAAAAAGATTGGATTTTATACCATCACTATTATACATTAGGTGATAAAAAACATCATTTTTAAATCCATCATAATGCTGCCAATAACATAAACTACTTGAACAATAGTTTAAAAATTCTTCTTCTACTATTTTATTTAGTGTATTTTTTATAATCATAATTTTTTAATTAAAAAGATTTTTTAAATGTTCTAAAATATTTTTACTACTTGTAATTGATTCAGTCTTTTTAAGACCTTCCATTTCCATTTCCATTTGATTTTGTAAATGTATAGATGCTTTCTTAACAGCTTCAACACCACTTATAACAGACCCACTAATGTTATGTTTAATAAACCAATCACATATATCAAGTCTATCTTTTTGTTCAAATCCTAAAACTGATTTGATTTTCATTTTACTTGGTATCATAAATTTAATTTTTGTACAAATATACATTTTTTTATCATTATAACAAATTTTTATTAAAATTACTATTTAACTCTAATGTATAAATATACTAAGAAAAATATTATAAAAATGATTTTTACATTAAAAAATAAAGAAATACAAATTTATATTGATGAATCAAATAGACAAATTTCATCAGACATAGAAATGTGTAATACATCACTAAACTTCTCTAACAATATAACGTTTGTGTCTCTTTTCGACGACTCATTAAATATAACAGATTTTGAAGTTAGTGTAGATGATGGTTTATTTAAAATAGCTTATAAGGATGGAACAACACCAAACTTTAATGAGGCAAATATTGTTGATGACGGTGATATAAGATTGTCCGACAATAATAGTAAACAAATAAGAAAATGGAATTTATTCATCTTTAGTGATACTGTTGGGTTATTTAAATCAAAAATGAGAGTTTCATATAAAATAGATGGTACTCAATTTGATTATGTTTTCGATGTTAAGTGTGAAGTTATTGGTATAGAAAATAAGTATGTTATTTTAACTCAAAATATGAAGTTCAAAATAACAAATGATTATTATAACGCATTCAGACAGTCCGAACATTCAGCAAATGGTATTGATGAAAGGTTAATGAACGAAAAACGAAAAGAGTTTTTAATTGATTATTTTAAATTAACTAGTAACGTTGGAACTTATAGCGCATTACTTTCCGCACTACATTATTTTGGTTATGGTGATTTACTATCTATAAAAGAAATATGGAAGGGTGAAGATAAGTATGCTACAACAGATACAAACTCAGAGGTTTTAGATAACATTGATAAAAGACTTATAGGACTAAAGAAAACAAATCAACTTCAACTTGTTTATAAAATAAATCAATGGGATAATACTTATGATTCTGATGGGTTTCAAAATTTCATAAATGTACTTTTTGATACCGAAGAAATACTAATAAAGATGTATGCATTGAAAAGGGTTCTTGAAAAGGACTTTTTACCGTTAAATACAAAAATTGTGGATATTATAGGTGAACATACATCTATAGCGGGTATTGATGCTAAAGTTTGGACAAATCATCAAAGGATTGATGATATTGATTTGAATGAACAAACTGATAACACTTTTGAATTCGAATTGAGTCAAAAGATAATAGAAGTTAATGAACATGAAGTTTTATTAAGGAATAAACACTTTATAACAACAGATAGTCCACAGTATGTAGGAGAATATCCTACAGGAACAGTAGATTCTAACTTAGATGATACATTTTTTGAAATCGATAAAGTTTTAGAATATGATTTAAAAAATTCTGATGATTATAATGATTTATTTGATGATAATGATTTTGTTGAAAGATATGACCGTTCAGATTTTGGTTTAGTGTCTATATCAGTATCCTTTGATTCGACAAAATATTCACGTTGGCATTTCGAAATATTAGAAGATGATGTTTCTGTTTATAAATCATCACTTAATAGTATATCATCATTATCAGATAATAAAATAGTTTTTGGTATAAGAAAAATAGGTAAATTTAAAGTTATGGTTTACTTATATGATTATTATGGTGGTGTTACTATTATAAATCCTAACAATTCAGAATTTGATATAATAATGGGTAATATAGACTTCAAACTTTCTAAAATTGATAGAAGTGATGGTGGTGAATTGAGAGGTCTTGATTTTTGGTCAACATATCCAACACTTGAAAATACTAATAGAATTGTCGAAATTGATTGCTTTGATTCTTCTTTGAATGTAAATACTTTTAATAGAAATACACACACGAATCTTATTTTAGGATATAACAAAGAAAATTACGATTTAAGAACGTTACAACTAAACTCATTTCAATTCAATAATATACCATTAAATGAATTAGACAAAACTGTATTAACAGATTTTGGGTATGAGTATGGTCGTTATATTGTTGATTTAATCGGTGATGGTGATGTTGGGTTAAGAGAATTGAGAATAAAAGAGTTTGAACATGAAGAAAATTGGGAGAGTGTCTCACTATTATATGACCCATCAACTTATCCAACTAAAGAACATTTTTATAACGATTTTATAAAATTAATACACGAGAAACAGTTTAAAAGTGATGGTACTACCGATTCAACATGGAAACGTTTTACAGCGTTATTACAGGACTATTCCACATCAGATATAGTAAGTAAAGTTCCTGTTTTAAGATTAACATCTATTGATGAGGGATTTAGTATAGATGATGTTATTATAGAATATAATTTGAATAATCCTATAGTAAATGTTAAGGAAGATATCTACACTTTAATGTCACAGAACACGCACATAAAGATATTTCCGAAATTAAGCACTTTTAGTGGTGATTTAAAAATAAATGATATAGTTATACCAAATATAGTTTTTAATAGCTTAAATGATATAAAAACAACTTTAAAAACTCAATTTGATATTAATAACCTAAATGTACATATATTTGAGTATAATGATTATCTTATTTTAAGTAGTATGATTGATTTGGAGATATCACATGAAACTTTTGGTATTCTTAAAGATGTTGCAAGAGGTTCAGAAAGTACCCGTCTAAAGCAGGTTTCGAGTGGTGATAAATTCTATAAGGGTGAACCATTTTATGCTTTTATAGACACAAAAACTTTAATAGATGGTGCGGATTATAAGTGGACTTTGAGAAATGCTTTGAATGGTGAGGTTGTGGATATTCAAAATACTCTAGTTTATAGGAATATGATATCAGAAAGTGGCTCATATACATTAGAATTAGAATCAAAGTCTAGCTTTGGGGATATAAAATTAGTAAAAAATGGCTTTGTGATAATAGAGTAAAAATGAAAACGGCAATTAAAATATGAAAATTGCCGTTTTCATTGCCGTTTTCATTTCTTAACAATATATATAATAAGAAAAATATTAAAATAAAATTTATGTCAGTTACAACAAGTGTACCTATCCTATCAAAATTAAAAATTGATGGTGGTACTTTCTATACATTTTCGTCTACCGTTAACGACTTTTCATACTTATTTAGTGATAGTTCTGTTAGAATTGCACCAAGTAAGTTTGTAGCTATGAAGCTACCAAAGTGGCAGAATACATCGAACCAAAGGATGTATAGAAATCCTAATGATGTCGGACAACCAAATATCACCGACCCAAATGATGTATTACCGAAAATAATGCAAGATTATACGGAAAACCTAATACAGTATTCAGAATCTGTGAGAAATGATAATTCACTTTCTAACTACGCTGAGGCTTCATGGTGGAAAACACTAAGGATGTTGGGTGCAATGAATATGGTTGATAGTGGTGATACTATTATCGAAGATGGTGTAAGTAAGAAAATATATAAAGAGGAAGTTAAAAGTGCCTCATATGACCCTGTAGTTAAATTTGTTGGTGATGTTAATATGGTAAATCATGTTAAATCTGATGGTAATGAATATGTTGAAATGTTTGTTAATTTACCAACATCTAAAGGTTTAATGGAAGGTATAGGATTTAAAAAATCTGACATTTCATTTCCTAGTGGATTGATTCCAATTGGTGGTGGTACTGAATTTTCTAGTGGTTTGGAATCACAATATACTGCAAACGAACATAACGCTAAGGCAATTTATGATAATGATGTTACAAGACAATATCAAGTGGGTGATGACTTAACAGATAGTGGTGTTTATTTTTCAGACATATTGGATGATGAAACTAGACACGATAAGGGTAATTTTAATTTCAACGCTATAGCACTTTATTATGATGTTTATGATAAAAATGATGATACTAAAAAGAGAACTAACTTGTATGGTATTTTATTCATAGAAGATTTCAATAGTATAACAAGTGGTGTTGGTGAGTTACCATTATTACAAAAATACCAACCATCTGAAACAACTAGTGGGAATGGTTTTTCTTTCAGAATGAATTTGAAGTTTTCTAGTTCAACTAATCATGTGACTAGTGAAGTTTCTATAAATGATTACTCAACAGTATCAATGGAACTTTATATGGAAGCCTTACAAAGACTTAAAAAGGTTACAGATACGGTTGAAAGTGCTATGGATATTGTTACCAAAATTAAGCAAGAAAATGATAGGTTAGTTACAACTATACAAAAACAAGATGAACTAATAAGCTTAATAACCCAAATTAAAAGTAATAAAGATAATATCAATAAGATTTTGACAGGTAATATTGCGGGAGCAAATTCTAGTGTTAGAATTTCTAATGAGGAACTTTTTTTAGCATTCGATAGAACTATTAAAGAATTATCAACAACAAAAACTAACATAACACTTCAAAATATTATATCTCAAAAGTCATATTTAGGTGATTTGATAGACCCTACACAAAATATAATTGAGTTTGCTGATGGTAAGAGATATGAGTGGGATTTGGTTAATAAAATATGGGTTTTAATATCTTAAAAATATGGATTTCAATACACTTAATATAAACGAAAAGGATTTCATAGACCAACCTATTTTGGATAATACAATTGACCTATTCTTTAGTGAAGTTGAAATTTTATTGACTACGGATAATACAGATGTTTTGGGAAATAATGATTTTGGTTTCCAAGCTTCAAAGCTAATATGGGAAATGAATTCGTCAGAACAAAAAATTATAGCAGAACTTAGGGAAGCTATTTCTAAAAACTGTTTTTCGAATGAATTTTTAGCATCTTGGGATGTTGATATTCTTTTTATGCAAGGTAATGAGAAGGACATTGCAGTTATTAATATAACTGCAACACCATTTGGTGGAACAACAAGTAATAAATCATTTATATTTAATTAAAAATGGCTAGAGTAAACTTATTCTTTAAAGATAAATTTAAAATACTAAAAAATGCATATACTAACATCGATAGTGTTGCATCTGATATTAGAACATTTATTGATTCTAAAATACCAAATAGATTTAAATCTATTTCAAATATTTTTAACCTAACTATAGATGTAGTTCAAGATATTTCAACACTACATTTATTAAATCAAGAAACTGCTGAAAATGAGTTAAATATTTTTACAGCACAAAATGATGGTAATATTCGTGGAATTGCGCAACTAACAGGTCATCAACCCGTTTTACCAATTTCTGCTAGAGGTTCGGTTAGAGTTAGTGTTGATAATGGTGGATTGAAAGAATTTGGTAAAACAGTAATATTAGGGAATAATACGATTTTTAGAAATAATGAAAGTGGTAGAGATTATTCATTGCAGCGTGAAACTGCAATAAGGATAGATACCGCATCACCTTATTTTTTCGTTGAACTAATTGAAGGTAGACGTAAAACTCAAACATTTATAGTAGACGTTAATTCTAATCAAATTGGTGAAAAATTGTACACAATTAATCTAGATGATTCAGAATTTATAGAACATTATGAACTAAAAGTTTATGTTAATAATGAGTTATGGGAAAAATATGATTCGTTAATAGATATGGGTACAAGTACAAAAGGATATTTGAAAAGAGTTGGGTTTGGTAATCAATTAGATATTACATTTGGTAATGGTGTAAGTGGTAAGAAAGTTAGTAATGGTGATACTATAACCGTAGAATATTTGATAACAAATGGTGAAAGTGGTAATGTTAATTCATCTTCAAGTTTTGAGTTAGTAAGTGGCTTATCAGATATTGAAGGAAATGGAATTAATGCAAATCAATATTTATCGGTTGTACAGGAGAGTGGTTTTGACTTAGGTTCTAATGGTGAAACTACAGATGTAACTAGAGCTATGACAGGTCATTCATCAAGGTCTTTTTCTTTTGCAAGACCCGAATTTATGAAAAGTTATTTATCACGTTTAAGTATTTTATCACATGTAGATGCTTGGACAGATGAAGATGATTTAATCTTCAATATAATAGCCACGCCAAAACTATTATTTTCATCTAAAAGGGAATATTTAACTATTGACGAAGATAAATTTAAATTAACCGATACTCAAAAGTTATCAATAAAAAAGATGATTGATGCTTCAAAGAGACAATGGGTATCAACTGATATAGTTTTTCATGACCCTATTATTAAAAAGTATGCTATGTTTATTTTTATAGATAATAGTATAATTTATGATAAATTAGAATTTAAATATAAAGTTGAAAACTTAATATCAGAAATTATGTTAAGAAAAACATTTGGTGATGTTGATAAAGATGCATCAAATGATTTAATATCTAGGTCTGATTTTGTCAATGCTTTGGTGGATTTACCCGAAGTTAATGCTGTGAATATTGATATAGTTAGCGAAGAAAATGAGTCAGCAAGAATACATAAGACATATAATAAAGTTGAAACCATTATAGATGGCTCGATAAAGAAAAAAGTTACAACAAAAGTTAGTGTACCACCAAACATAAATCCAAACTTAGGTATGAGTGATATAGGTGATATTATAACTAATAAAAACGAAATACCTGTTTTAAGAGGCGGGTTTGATATTTGGCAGGGTGAAAATGAAAAAGAATCTTTACCAAATAGTGGAGTTGTAATTTTTCTAAAAGAGGAAAATCAATGGAATAATATTTAAAAATTAAAAACGTATGAAAAGTTTAGTAGACATATATGAAAATATGATTGATGATGAGATTCTAGAAGCTAGAGCATCATTACTTAAAAGGGTAAAGCAAAAAGCACTTAAAAAAGCTAAAATATTAAAGAATAAACAGAAGAAGTTTTGGAAAGATGCTTTTTCAGATTAAAAGCAAATTATGAAAAGAGTAAACAGATATTCACATTTTGAAAAAATAGAATCCGTAAAATATGATTGGGAAAATAACCTTTTAAAAAAATCATTACCGATTAGAGCATTTACAAACTTCTTAACAAGTGGTTTAATACTATCTGCTGAAAGAATGTTGGTTTTATCCATGAAACCACTAAAAAGATTAAACAATTGGTTTAGTCTTTAAATACTTCTAAATGGATTTAATGTTTTTCTAAAAAACCTCAACAATTTTGTTGAGGTTTTTATATTAATCAATCTCTAAAAGTAATCAATTAACAACACAGTTATTTTTATAATTTTAATTCTTTTTTTAACCTATTTAAAAAACCTTTACAGGTTTTATATGTAGAACCCGAAGAACCTTTATTCCTCAAATAAAACATTTTCATATTTTTCACTTCTTCAAAAGTATAAAACCAATCCGATTGTTTTTCAAGTTTATTAGAATCATAAATGGTATCCAATTGATGTAGACCTTTAATATTTTTTGGCAAAGAAAAAATACAATCTTCCAATTCTTTACCATTAGTAAAGTTTGTAAATAATGCTAACATTTTTCGATATTTGAAATTAAAATATTACATGTTGCATATGTTAAACAAACATATCTATCATTATCTTTGACATCAATCTCAAAAGCTAATTCATCAACATTAAATGAAAAACTTCCTGTCAATTTTATAGTTTCGTCAAGATTTTCTAAAAAATTAAATGTGAATATATCACCTTCAAAAATTTCTAATCCATTCTTATCTTTTAATAGTACGTTATCCATTATTCAAACATAGGTTTAAACCATGCATGTGGTACGTTATCATTAATCCATTTTAATGCTATTGGTTTTATTTCATTATATAAAACATTATAAATAACATTTGGATAATCACTTGATGGTGTATTCCATGTTATATTATAGCCACTTAATATAGAATTTATATTATAATCACTCATTATGCCATTTATATGGGGTTTTGCAATTTCCATTACTGACTTTGCTTGACATTCACTCATACCATTACCAATTAACATATTGATGAATTTACTTTCTACTGTTACTCTATTCATTTTTAAAGTGTTTTTAATTACAGTTCAAAAATAAATATAATTTTTTATATAAAAAAACAAAATAGCATTTATTTTAAAATAAATGCTATTTTGTATGGTTGTATCTTTTAAAACACTTTAAAACGTATTTTAAAGCTACTTTTAACGATTTAAAATATAAACTAATGTATAACTATAGATATTTAATTTAATCGTCTTAGAAGGCTTATTTTGGTGCTAATATTTTCATAATAGCATTACCTCTTTTTTCAATTTGTTTAAACTTAATCTTAAATGATGTTGAGTCCATTCCACCAAACATTTCACTATTAGCGTATAATTCGGCTACGGAAGTAATCATTAGCACTAGAAAATCATCATGTTTCATAAAATTTTCAATATCTTTCGCTTTCATTGTATGCATATCCATATCATGAAGCATTAAATTTGAAACTCTAGAATTACCACCCATTGATAACCATGTTTCATATGATTTTTGAGCGTGATTTGGGAAATGTTTACGACCATTCTCATCAATTGTGATTGTGTATGGTTTCCCACAGTCATGATAAATTTGATATTCTCTAATAATATTCTCATTAACTTTCTTCAATTCTTCATTAAAGTACCACCCATAGTCTTGTAACCATTTTGGAACTTTTTCAAATTTGAAAGTTAGTGAGTCTATATTATCCATAATTTTATTGTACATTTTGTTTACCATAATACCATGTTCTAAAACTGTTAAGTTTTCCATTTGTTCGGTATTCATCATATCATATGTAACTCGGTCTATAAACGTAGTATTGTCACTTTCCCTAGCCAATTTAAGCGAAGATGTTAATTTTCTTGCCAACTCGGATGGAACAATACCTATACCTGTTACTTGATTATAATCGGGTTCAAAGAATCTAAATGTTTCTACACCTTTTTCATTTAAAAATTTTTCAAAATCTAAAAGTTCAATACCATTTGAAACTGAGAATGTGATAATACTTCTATTGGTTCTTAACCAATCATTGTACGGTTTTGGATAATTCATTTGGAATTCGGCTGCAACATGTGCTGTTTGCACAATTCTCTGACCAATACTCAAATCATTTCTCGTTATTATTCTAAACTTTTTTGCTTGTTCTACTTTATTAGAACGTTTGTTTACCTAGTAATTTTTCATAATTAAAATGTTTTTGGGTTAATACTTATTGAGTAACAAATATAGAATAAATTATTTATATATCAAAATTTATTCCATTATATTTCCATTTTCTATTGATAATTTATAGTTTAATTCAGCAGAATCCATTATACCAATACCTGTCATCCAATATAATTCTTTTTTAAGATTATAATTAATAAAAGCACATAGTGGCTCATGATTCTCATCATTAATAAAATCTTCAATTAATGATATTGGTACTTTTTTATTTAAAAATAGGTTAATATATTGTTCAATTTGTTTCATTATTCCAATATTATAACTTTAACATCTTTAACTTCATAATCATTAATTATATCATTTGTTATTTTATCATTAAAGTGTTCCCATACTCTAACAGTTCCTTTAGGTAATTCATCAATTTCTTCAACTTTATAGATGGTTCTATTTTGATGATTTATCTTTTTTAATAAAGCATCTTTTCGAATTCTCCGAATCTTACCATTATGTGGTCTACATTTTATGATTGATGAGTGTTGAATAACATGAATAGGTTTTTTATTTTCTTTATCGACCATATTTGAATATTCATTCATTTCTTTTAACTTATTAGCTTGTGATTCTATTGTTCTAAATGTTTCAATAAGTAATTTTACTAATGAACCTTTTTCAAGACTATTATATAATTCCTCTAGTTCTTTGTTCGTAACTCTTTCATTAACTGACGACATAATTAAAAATGATATAAAAATATACCAATCAAATGACTTGATTGGTATATTTGGTTAGTTTATAAATTCTAAAATTACTGATTCTGATATTTTAATAATTTTAGAATCATCATATTTTTCTTCTACTGTTTTAACAACATCTAATATACTATCACCTTCAACTAATAAATTAGTTTTTATAGTTTTTATTTTACCATTATCTTCAAAATCCTCAGAAATGGTAACATCATAGAAAATAGATTCATCACAACTATTAGTTATAATATCTTCTATGTTAGATTTTGTTATTGGTGTTATAGAAAAATCTTTTAAATCGTAAGTCTCTGCCAATTTATTAGCGGAAACCTCAGCATCAGTATAATTTACAGCTTCTGTTATATACTTATCTTTTATTGAAATAATTTTAGGGTCTTTGTTGACATCCTCACTTTGTACTTCTTTTTTGTAATTAATTGTAAATAAAAATTTTTGCATTTACTTGTATTTTTTTAAAATTTTAAATAATATTTCACTTTCAGTTAAACGTATAGAACCATCGAGGTTTATAATAGCAATAGTAAATCCATGCTCTGAGTTATGTTTTTCCTTAACGATATTTCCATTAACATCATCTAAATAAATCCAAGGATAATTTGAAACTAGTGATAAGTTGATTCCTATCTTAGATAAACGTCTTCTTAAAATTGTAAGTCTGTCCATAATAAATTAAAGATTTTCTATTTCTGAAATTATATTATCAACCCTCATTTTTGAATATGGTTGAATATCTTTTCTAAGCATAACAGTTATTAATCTATTTGAGCGAACTATCAACCAAATCTCATTACCTGTAGAGTCTTTCCCTAAAAAATCGAAAATTCTATAATATTTTTTGTCACCTTTTGTATAATAGTACTTCGATTTAATATTTATATCGATAACACCTACTCTTATAGCATAGTCTTTTTTATCGAATTTATGATTAAAAACTTTTTCAATATTATCAAGTATTTCCTTTTTATTGGAAATATCAACATCGTTAAATTTTTTTATCCTAGACACTAACCTATCTTTAATATGTGACGACTTTAATGCTTCGTTTAGATATTTTCCAACATTCATTTTTATGTTTTTTGTGAGTGGATTGGAATCGAACCAATGACCTCTCTATTAGTAATATGATTTATGTTTTACTCTAGAAATAAAAATCATTTTTATACTTAGAACGCTCTCTACCTACTGAGCTACACACTCTTTTTTAATTTGACTATGACTTATTTTTATATTCGTCTTTACGACCCTTAATCAAAAGTACTAAGATAATTATAAACTCAACCATGAAAATAGCACCAAATGATGAAACAACAAAATCTGAAACTTTTGATGGAAAAATTAAAATATTAGCACTAGCTATTAGTGCTAATAAATAGAAAAATAGTTTAGTGTAAAAGTTTTTACGAAATTTTTTCCAAATACTTAAAATTTTGTCTAATGTTTTTAGCATGATAATTAATTTTTAAATTAGTGGTCGAGGTGAGGTTCGAACTCAACATTTAGAGGTTTAGAATCTCATTTTTTCCACTAAACCCGACCTTACTATGCAAAGATAGTTGTTTTAAAGCAAATAAAAAAAGAAAAATGAAAATATTTTCATTTTTCTTTTTTATTTTATCCTTTTCCGTCAACCTCTTCATTTGGTGCAGTCCTAGGCGCACGTCTTCTTTTTTTGAGTTTACTAAAATCTATTCCCATTTTTTCAGTATATGATTTACCAATATCAGACTTACCATCAACTAAATCTAGTATTTCAACAGCATATAACTTTAGATAGTCAACATTTTCTAAATTGTTTTGTACAGCAAAGTCATCTAAAAACTCACCAAATCTGTTAGCATCTATAACATTTTCACCATTTTCTTCTCTAATTTTTTTAAAATTAGAGATAAGCTCCACAATAATTTGTTTAATAGCATCATTTTTATCTATTCCCAAATCTTCAATATCTACGTTAATTTTTTCATCATCAAATGTAACAGCTTCTGAAAATTCCTTAGTTTCAAAATCCTTTTTATTCCTAAAAAAGTCGGGAGAATTAAAAATATCACCATGTAAAATGAACTTACCACGCACATAAACCCCACCATTTCTGACATTTAAACCAAAATTCTTTTTTCTAACCTTTTCATCATAAACTTTTTTAGCTCTTACAAAAAGTAATGGATTTAATGGTGGTTGAGATTCACCGTCTCCGTGACCATCGTTTTCCTCTACTACAGGCATCTGATGCTCTTGTTGCTCTTGTTGCTCTTGTTGCTCTTGTTGCTCTTCGATAATTATTGACATATTATATTATATTATATTGATTAAATGAAAAATGATACAATTTTGTATCATTTTTCTTTAATTATATATAGTTTTACATCAATAACGCTGATGAAACTCTCATGATACAGTCACATGCAAACCTGTAAGCTTTATCTGTATCTTCATAGAACGTTTGTTGACACGCATCATCAGTAAATTTTCTTAACTCAACTTTATTTAAGTCCATAACACCCGAATTAATAAGTGTTCTAGCATGATTTGTGACAGCAGTTTCTATATACTTTTTAAGCTTTTTATCTTCTATCATATTTGGATTAGAAATTTCAACCTCTTCTTTAACAGGCTCAACAACCTCTTCTTTAACAGGCTCAACAACCTCTTCCTTAACAGGCTCAACAACCTCTTCCTTAACAG
>JAHDBD010000018.1 GCA_020630575.1 Bernardetia sp. | reverse complement strand
TTAATTCTGCAAACTATTTCTATAAAAAAATAAGACTTTTTGAAACTTTTTTAGGATTTAATTTGTTTACCCAAATTTCCAAAGAAGACAAGCTGTTGATTATAAACAAGTTGTATGTAATTAGAAATAGATTTACTTATTAAAGATTATCAAGGTTGTTTTTGTAGACCAGTCTTACAGACTGTTGAATAGGATAAAACGCTGCTTTTTATGTTCAGACAAGATATCTGAACTACTATAAATTCAAACTATGATAAGGTTTATTATATAGTAAAATTGCTTACAAATTAACACTATCTTTCCATTTCCATAGATACATTGCTGCAAAAGTTCGATATGGTTTCCATTTTTCAGAATGCAAATGCATTACCTTCATTAACTCTTTTCCTTTTTCATCTGTTTTTAGAAGTTTTTGCATCGCTTGTTGGATTCCTAAATCTGCCACAGGAAAAACATCTGGACGCCATAAAGTAAACATTAATAACATTTCAACTGTCCATCTTCCTACTCCTTTTATTTGTGTGAGGTACTTTATTACTTCTTCATTACTCTTTTGATTGATAAGTTCTATAGATATGTCGTTATTCTGAGAAAACAAAGCTACCTCTCTTATATAAGTTATTTTCTGTTTTGATAATCCTACTGACTTTAAAATTTCAGCATCAGTTTCTAATAGACTAGTTGCATTTGGTGATACTACATCAAATAAATCTAGAAAACGTTTATATATAGTGTTTGCAGCTTTTACGGAAAGTTGTTGAGAAACAATAGCTTTTATAAGAGCAGTCATAACGTTTGCCTCACTTTTGAGAGTTTCATTCTCAAAGTCTTTAAATGTATTGATTTCTATGTTCTCTAATACAGGAACAAATAAAGGATCTTTAGACAAATGATATTTAGCTTTTTGAAGCATGCTTTTTCTAGTTTGAATACTCTATTTATAATTAAGATGTAACATAACGAAAAAACGCATTTCCTCAAAATAGTAATATGAGAATTGTTGTAAATAATAAAGGATAGCTTATTTTGTAAAACTATTGATTTTGTTTCTATTTCTTTGTCAAATAATTTATCAACATTGGATTTAAAGTTATTTTGTTTTGTGATTTTTATTCTATTTTTGATTATTTATTTTATTTTGATAGTATTTTCTTTCTTTTAAACCTTTTCTAATATCTAAATATTCTTTTATTATTGCTGATGATATGGGAAAGAGGCAACAAGTGGTTTTTTAGAAGGAATTATAAACCCTATTACTCCAACGATTGATAATCTAAAAAATACAGGACTTAGTTTTACCAGTTTTTGGGTTGCTACTATTTATTCGCCTACTTGTGCAGCAACTATTACAGGAAAATACAGCTACCATTGCACAACTTGCAGGTTGGAATACAGCAGAAATCAATGATAGTAAGAATTTCAAACCTTTACTTACTTCAAACTCTTCTGTACACAGAGAATATATTTATTCAGAAATGAAAAGTGACAGATTAGATATTTAGAAAATGCAAAATCAGAAATACAAAATTATCGCAGATGCTTCTGGAAGTATTGAAATGTATAATGTGCAAAATGACCCTTATGAAAATATAAATTTGTTGGCTTCTTCTTTATCTGATGAAGAAAATACAGCAAAAAATGAATTAGAATCTAAATAAATCAAATCAGAAATTAACTAAATTCCATTTTATAAATAAATTTTAACATAACCTTTGAATAAATCAATGCGTTATAATTTTGGAACAAACGTTCTGTTATTATTCAACATATTTTTTATTCATTGATTTTTTTAAATTTAATAGACATTATGCTTTTTGACTCATTCAAACTTGGAAATATAACTCTTCAAAATCGTGTTGTGATGGCACCTCTTACTCGCTCAAGAGCAATAGACAACATTCCAAATGATTTGATGGCAACTTATTATGCTCAACGTTCTAGTGCTGGTTTACTTATTACAGAAGGAGTTAGTCCTTCGCCAAATGGTTTGGGCTATCCACGTATTCCTGGTGCTTTTTCCGATGCTCAAACTAAGGGTTGGAAAAAAGTAGCTGAAGAGGTTCATAAAGGAGGAGCAAAAATTTTCATGCAATTGATGCACACAGGTAGAGTTTCACACCCTCTTAATATGGCAAAAGATGCTGAAGTATTGGGTACAACTACAACTCCAGTAGAAGGTGAGATGTACACTGATCAGGAAGGTTTGAAATCGTACCCAGCAGCAAAACTAATGACTGAAAGTGAAATCAAAAATACGATTCAGGAATATGTAAATAGTGCAAAGAATGCTATAAAGGCAGATTTTGACGGTGTCGAATTACATGGTGCAAATGGTTATTTAATAGAACAGTTTTTAAATCCTCTTGTAAATTCTTTAGACAATAGTTATAATGGAAACAATGAAGCAAGAGCAAAATTTGCATTAGAAATAGCAAAAGCAACTATTGCAGAAATTGGAGCAGAAAAAGTAGGTATTCGTCTTTCTCCTTATGGAGTTTATAATAGTACAGGAGTTTTTGAAGGTGTCGAAGAGTTTTATGAGTATTTGGCAAAAGAATTAGGTAAACTTAACCTTGCTTATATTCATATTGTAGATCATTCTTCAGTAGGTGCGCCTGAGGTTACTCTTTCTGTAAAACAAAAAATTAGAGATGCTTTTGGAGGAACAATCATTATCAGTGGTGGTTATGATAAAGAAAGAGCTGAAAAAGATTTGAAAGATGGCTTGGGAGATTTAGTAGCTTTTGGTCGTTCATTTATTTCTAATCCTGATTTAGTAGAAAGAATGAAAGAAGATGCTCATCTTAACGACCCAAATCCAGATACATTCTATACATCGGGAGCAGAAGGGTATACAGATTATCCAACTTTAAAAGAAGAAACTCAAAAAGCATAATTTAGTTTTCTTACTAAAAAATTCACAAATCCTTTTCTGATTTATTTAGAGAAGGATTTTGTTTGTAAATTGGTCATTATTCAAAAAACAGAATCAAAACATAAAATGAAAATAGGAATTATTTCAGATACACATTCATATTTAGACCCACAAGTAAAAAATTACTTTAAAAACTGCGATCAACTTTGGCACGCAGGAGATATTGGAAGTATAGAAGTAGCAGATGAATTAGAAGCCTTCAAACCAACTATTTTTGTCTATGGAAATATTGACGACCAAAAAATGAGGGTTCGTTATCCCAAAAATCAGATTTTTGATTGTGAAGGACTGAAAGTTTTTATGACACATATTGGAGGATATCCACCCAATTATAAACCAGAAGTGAAGAAAGAATTAGACGAAATAAAACCTAGAATTTTTGTGTGTGGACATTCGCATATTTTAAAAATAATGCCTGACCCTAAAAGAAATCTGATACATTTTAATTCGGGAGCAGCAGGAAAACATGGATTTCATTATATAAGAACGCTTATTCGATTAGAAATAAATAACTCCAAAATCACAAATGTAGAAGTAATAGAACTAGGAAAACGAGGAACGATTACAGAGGAAGATAACGTATAATTTTATCTACTAGCACTTCTCAAATCAATCCAACCTCTTCGAACCCACTCTTTAGCAATTTCTTTGATTGAAAGAGGATTTGCAAGACATTTTGCATTTTTGTCTTGTTCTCCATTACTACTCACAAAACAGATTGCTTTACAAGAAAAACAAATTTTCAAAACTGAAATAGGAACTCCATCTTTATAAAAAACTAAAATATCTCTATATATAGCTCCACAACGGGTTACTGAATAACTTTCACAGCTCGTTGTAGGAAAAATTTGTACTAATTGTTGAATATCTAATACATCTGTCAAAACAGCTCTTTTTTCAAAATAACTTTCTAAAAGTGGTGCAGGATTATCAAAAGGAAACTCATCATTCCTAAAATATAACTCTAAGTTTTGGCTTACAGGTTTTGTACTATCAATCTTTTCAGCGTCTTCTTTTGCTATTGCTCCATAATACCATTGAACAGAATCTACTTTTTGTTTTGGAAAGTAATCTTTATAAGAAAAACTATCTTGTGCATTAGAAAAATGAATTACTCCAATAGTTAGAGTAAAAAAGAGATATAGTCTTGTAAGACAACGAATAAGTAAGTTTTGTTTTAACATACACAAAGGTAATTATATTTTTTAATTTCACGTCTGTATGTTGTTAAAATATGTATGTTTTTTTGAATTTTGACTAAAAAAGCCTCCTTTGAATGAAATTTATTTAAAAGAGGCTTAATAAAATAATACATCAAGGTTTAATTAATCCCCAAATCAGAAATCTGTTTTTGAATTTTTGCTTGAAGTCCTTCTTTTACTTTTTCATAATCCTCTGTTCTATCTAAATCATCTTTTACAGAAAAATAGAATTTGATTTTTGGTTCTGTTCCCGAAGGTCGCATACTTATTTTACTTCCATCTTCTGTATAAAAAGCAAGTACATTAGATTTTGGTAAATCTGTTTCCATTGGATTAGAAGTTCCTTTCTGAACATCTAAAATAGTTTGATTTTGATAGTCATAGACAGATAACAAATCACTTCCTGCTAATTTTTTTGGAGGATTTTGTCTAAATGTTTTCATCATTTCTTCTATCTGTGAAGCTCCTTGTTGTCCTTTTTTAGTAATAGAAACAAGTTCTTCCAAATAAAAACCATATTCTTTATAGATTTCAATCAGCCATTCGAAAAGAGAAAAACCTTTGTCTTTTGCATAAGCTGCCAAAAGTGCAATACTTGCACACGAAGCAACTCCATCTTTATCACGAACTTCATCACCAATCAGATAACCATAACTTTCTTCTCCTCCTAAAATAAACTCTTCCTTACTACCTGCTTGTTTTTTACTTTCAATAAGTGCAGCAATATGTTTGAAACCTGTCAAAGTATCATAAAGATTTACACCATATTTTTGAGTAATTTCTTTTATCAATTCTGTCGTTACAATGGTCTTTATAACCATTTGATTGCCATTTAATTTTTCTGCATTTTTCCATGCTTCCAAATTATAAGCCACCAATAAAGCAAGTGTTTGATTTCCGTTTAGCAAAACAAATTCTTCTTCCTTATTCTTTACTGCAACTCCTACTCTATCGGCATCTGGGTCAGTAGCCATCACAACATCAGCATTTACTTCTTTTGCTTTTTTAAGAGCTAAAGTCATTGCTTCAGCTTCCTCTGGGTTTGGATAAACTACTGTTGGAAAATTTCCGTCTGCGCTAGTTTGTTCTTCTACATTATGTATGTTTTTGAAACCTAATTCTTTTAAAACTTGTGGAATAAGTGTGATTCCTGTTCCGTGCAAAGGCGTATAAACGATAGAAAGGTCGCTTTGTCTTTTAATTACTTCTTTCGTTTTTGGGTCTGCTAGAGAACTAATAAGTTGAGAAATATAAGGTTTATCTACTTCTTCATCTATTTTTTGTATCAACTCAGATTTTCCTTCAAATTTAATTTCTTCTATACTTTTTATAGCCTGTACTTCTGTGATGATATTTTTGTCGTGAGGCGCAACTACTTGTCCACCATCTTCCCAATAGGCTTTATAACCGTTATATTCCTTCGGATTGTGTGAAGCTGTCAAGACAACACCACTTTTGCAACCCAAATAACGAATGGCAAAAGAAAGCTCTGGAGTAGGACGCAGTGCAGTAAATAAATATACTTTTATATCATTGGCAGAAAAAATATCAGCCACAATTTGAGCAAATTCAGGCGAGTTATTACGGCTATCGTAGGCAATAGCAACACTAATTTCTCCTTCTTTTTTATTTGGAAATGATTTTTTGAGGTAATTTGAAAGTCCTTGAGTAGCTGCACCGACTGTATAACGGTTCATTCGGTTTGTGCCAACTCCCATAAGTCCACGAAGTCCACCTGTTCCAAATTCTAAATCTTTATAGAAAGCATCTGTAAGGTCAGTTTCAGATAGTTTTTTGATGGCTTGCTTAGTTTCATTGTCATAATTTCCGTCTAACCAATGATTAACTTTTTGTTGAATAGTTGTTTCTAGCATAAAAAATAGTTTCTATGTTGTTGGTGTCGCTACGCTAAAACACCAATAACAGCAAGGTTTATAAAGAATATTGTTTGAATGTCATTTATTAATAACTTCAAAAATAAGTAAATGAATTTTGATTTTAATAATTGTCAGAATTTTCATCACAGAAAACTAGTTTTGTTTTGCAAATTTGCTTGAAATCAACATAAATTTGGATAGTTAGCTTTTATTTTGACTTTTGAAATGTTATTTTGAATAAAACTAATAGAGTAACCAAACAACTTAAAAAATGACAAATAATTATGAAAGAAAACTCATCTAATAAAGAGTATATGTAATTACTCATATTGGTACTCTCTAAATTATATTTTACAAATAATAATTTTTCTAAGAGCCAAAATAACTCACCTATTAGTAAAACTGACAAAAAGATAAACACAAAATAAAATGCCTTTGTCATTCTAATATAAAAATTATGATTTGTGAGCTATCAAATACGGCTATTCAGTTTTGGGGAACTGAACTCACAACAACCTTACAGAAATGAATTTTGATTTGTAAGAATGATTTAGTTTTCATAATCTAAAATCTTACGAGTTTCTACCTCTCTAGTTTTGACAGGAATTACAAAACGAAGCGAAAATGCATGGCGATTGAGATTACTAATTACTTTATCCAAACCTTGTGGAACAAAAAGAAATTGGTAAGAATACGTAAGATGTAAAGCATTTCCTATTTTACCAGCATTACCACTTCCAAATAAAGTTCTAGGAGAAACGCCCATCAAAATACGTGCGCCAGGGTTTATTTTGTCACCATCTGAGTGAACAGTAAGCGCACCTCCTAAGGCTACCCAAGATTGAGTCCAACCTGTAAGAGCCAATCCATAGTAGTTTTTCCAAGGAGAAGTTTGAATAGAATCAATTGTTCCTAATGAGTTTTCTCGCAATTCAAACTCTTCTTTAAATGAATTATTAAAAGGAGCAATTTCTCCAGAGAGAGAAACAGCAAAAAAAGTTTTTTTCCAGTTCCATTTTGCTTTAGCAATTCCAATTTCTAAAACAGGGCTTTTGTAATACTGAATTCCTCCAACAATTCCCCAACCTATAGTTTCTTGAAAAAGAGAACGAGAATCATAAAACTGACTCACATCATTTGCTTTACATTCTGCATAAACTTCTAAATATGTATTTCGCTGAGTAATATCCAAAATAGCCATACTATCAAAACTACTTGTAGAATTTGATAGTGATGAAATACCATAAATTTCATATCTTCTAAGTACTTTACCATTTGGTTTCTTCAATACAAAAGTAGAATCATTTTCTGTTTGCCAAGTTCCTTTTTCTGTTCTATCAAAAGCAGAAAAATTATAACTTTTGTCTTCCTTTAATTCTAAAAATTCTTTTTCACAATCTCTAACACTGAAGAGCGTGTCTGATTCATCAATATAAACTTCTATGTAATGAGCTAATCCCCATTTTTTACCTATAATATTTTTCATCTTATTTTCTAATTTCCCTTCTAGTTTTTCAGTTGTATCTTGAGCAGCCACAAAAGAAAAAGAGCAAATAGTAATCACAAAAACAGCAAAAAATAAAGTGAATTTAATTTTCATTTTAAAAATAATAAATACAGATTGAAGAAATAGAAAAAAATAAAGTTTTTATAGAGCAAAAATACTACTCTAATTTAGAATCTGCTCAAAAATTAGAATCTTTCTTTTGTAGTTTTACAAAAAAGCTCTCTTTTTGTAAGAAAAGAAGAAAATTATCTCCTAAAAAAAATAACAGCAACAAAAATTTACAAAAAAATCGCTTTAAAAACACTTTTAGTTCTGTGTCGTTAAATGAAAATAGTATTGAGATAAGTAATTGAGCTAAATTATTTATTTTTTGGGGAAAGCATCAAATTATTTTTTATTTTTATTATTTTTCAATATTTCATCATGAAACTAACACATTCTATCAAAAACATTCTATTTACAGGTATTAGTCTTTGTTTTTTGGGAGCTTCTACTTCTCTTTTTGCTCAAAATACAATTACTTCTTTTTCTACTCATAACTTAAACTCTGAGTTTTCAAATGCTATTGTTCAAAACTCTTCTTTTGCTAACTTTTCGTCAAAAGATATAAAAGAAACAGCTATGGCAATTTCTCCTTGGGAAAAACGAATTGGTATTACTGGAGCTTTTGGGGAAGCCACAACAAGCCTGACTTTGGGTTTTTCTCATGTATATGGATTTGGCTCTTCTCGCCGTTTCAAATTAGGCTATGGCGTGCGCTTATCTTCTTTTTTTGGTTCAGATAGACAATTTACGGCAGCTCCACCAGATTTAGCATCAGAAGAAAACCCTCAATCTTTTTTTGTTGAGAGTAGTCAATCCAATGCAATCAACTTAGGACTTTATACTGATTATTCTATTACAGAAAATATTCTTATAGGTTTTAACATTGATGTAGTAGGTCTTAGTTTTGGAGCCGAAAAAGATGGAGTTGTTATAGATCCTGCCATAATTAGTTCTGCTACTCCTGATACAGGAAAACCAACAGGTTTTAATTTACTTTTGGTGGGAGATAATGATAAAGGAACACTCAACTCTGAATTTTGGATTGGATATAAAATCGCTTCAAACGTAATGGTAAGAGGAGCATTTTCATACCTTTTTGCAGAATATACAACAGATGGAAAGTATCAAGATAATAATGATAGATTTAGATATAAAGCTGCACAAGGTGCTGTTGGAATTAGTTATACTTTTTAGTAGAGTTTTAGAAAAACTTTATCTTATCAAAATTCCCTTTATTTTTTACAGATAAAGGGATTTTTTTATGAATGAGAAAGAAAGCCTTTAGATTTATTTTCAGATTTTAATAATCGTCGCCTTCGCCTTCTTCTTCTTCTATTTTTTGTTGTAATGGTGTTCCTTTTATATACAATTTTTTGAGGCTTTGTCTTTTCAATTGTTCGGCAACTTCCATATTATCTAATTTTGTATCTATTAGAATAAGTTCTTGAAGATTTTTACAAGTTTTGATGGGTGTCAGATCTTGTACTTCTGTTTTTTGGGCATCTAATATTTCCAAATTTGGTTTGTTTTCTAATCCCTCTAAAGTTTTTATTTGTGTTTCTCCACAAAATAATTTTTCTAGTTTTACTAATTCTGAAAGAGGCTTTAAAGTTTTGATTTGAGTTTGATAAATATACAAATCATTTAAATTCACTAAATTTTCAATTCCTTTTAAAGAACTTAACTGTGTTTCACCTGCTTCTAAAAGTTCTAGCTGTGTAGCATTTTTGAGAGAAGAAATACTTTTGATTCTAGTCTTATTAAGAAATATCTTTTTCAAATGAAAGAACTCTTCCAAAACATCAATTTTTTCAACTTCTGTTTCTGAAACAGAAAGAATTTCTAAATTCTTAGCATTCTTGAGAGGTTCTATATCTGTAACTTTGCTATCATTTAATTGAACTTCGGTAAGCTGTGTCATATTCGAAAGCGCAGAAATGCTACTTACTTTTGTGTTGCCCAAACCAATTACACGAAGGTTTATAAGATTTTTGAGAGCAGAAATATCTTCTACTTGCGTCCAGTTTAGATAAAGCTCTTCCAAATTTACCAGTTTTGATAAAGGGGAAACATCATCTACAGGAGTTCTCCAAGCCAAAATTGATTTTAGATTTTTGAGTTGAGATAAAGCAGAAAAATCTTTGATTCCAGTTGCTGTAAAACTTACTTTTTCCAAATTTTCAAGATTTTTGAGAGCCGAAATATCTTTTACTTTTGTGTAAGCCAAATACACACGTTCTAGGCTAGAAATAGAACTCAAAGGTGAAATATCAGTAACTCCAGTGGCAGAAAGTGATAATTTTTTAAGATTTTTGAAAGTAGAAAGAGAATTGATTGAAGTAATTCCTGCACATTTTTGCACCCAAATTTCCTCTAGGTTTTCTAGTTTGGAAATAGGAGAAAGATCTGAAACTAAGGTTCGCTCTGCATCTATTTTACGCAATTTTTTGGCATTTTTCAATGGCTCTAAAGAACTCACAGGACAGTACGAAAAATTAACTTCTTCTAAAAAAGGCAAATCTTTCAACGGATTGATGTCTAAAATAAGTTTGTTGTAATATTCTTGTGTTCCTGCACAATCTATTTTTTTAAGATTATAGATTTTTTCTAAATTTTGAGCTGTTGGAATGCTGTCTATTTCGTGATTGTACCTAAAATAAAGCTGCCAACCTTCATTCAAATCAGTCCACCATTTTTGATTGATAGTGTTTTGTTGGGCAAAAGCTGAAAGAGAAAGAGATATAAAAACAGAGAACAGAACAAGAAAACGAAGGTTTTTCATATTTTTTTTTAGAAAAGTAGTTTTTTATTAATTCAAGTAGTAACACTTAAATTAGGTAACGACAAAAATCTGATTTTGATATATTTTTTATCAAATAGAAAATTGATGCCAAAAAAGGTAGCTTACTATATATTCTAATCTCAAACTAAGTCTTCTTTTACAAAATCTGCTGTGTAGGAGTTAATAAATTATTTGTTTGCTTTTTTATTTATCTTTACTTTTTTACAGTTGTATCAAATAGATTCGGAATATTAAAATCTGGTATTTTATAGGCTGTCTGCATAATTTTGTTTTTTTCTACTTAAACGTTTTTTTTGGGAAAATTGGTTTATCTAGCATTTTCAATATAAAATTTTATATTTTTTTTATCATCGTAAAAATAAGTATTTTCAAAAGGTAAACCTCTATAATTAAATTTACAAAATATATGAGGACAATTGTCAATTCCATCACCATCCATATCATATCCTACTATATCTGAAAAATTAATTTGTCCAACTTTCCAAACGCCTATTTCTTGAAACTTCTCATCTTCTTCTTCTAGATTTGAAGTCCAAGAACTATCTTCGAATACTCTTATTGTACTAGATCCATAAATAAACTCCATTCCGTTAGCATATAAATGTCTTATCTCTGCTTTAAAGTAAGGATATTCACCATATTCATCAGGTTCTTGACTATGAGGGTATTGTTTATCATTAAAGGAACGAATCATCACCATTCCATTTCTGTCCCAGTCCTTGGGAAAATAACTGAGCCAACCTTTAAAATCTTTTTCAATCTTTTTTTTGAGAGACAATTTTTTCAGAAATGTAGTTTCTTCAGAAGTTTGTTCAATAATAAAGTCTGGATAGTATTTTTCTAGTAGATCCTTTTTTCCCTGTAAATGCTTTTTTATTGTATCCCACCCCCAGTAATAAATATTAAAACTGAGGTTTTTCTCCTGCTTAATTTTTGCTACATATTCTTGAGTTTTAGCATCATCTCTAAAAGTTGATACAAATATTATTTTTTCAAAATCAAATTCAAGACTTTTTGCTTTTTCTAAATCAGTATCAATATCTTTCAATAAAACTTTTCTTATTTTTTCATCTTCCTGTCTTATATCCTTTAATTTACATTGAATAACTGTTCTATTTTTATAAGAAATGATATCAATTCCTTTTTGATTCTGACCTTTTACACCAAAAGTTTGAAAGTCTGTGTTAGAATAAGATTCTGTATTTTCTATTTCGTTAAATAAATCACATATAAATTCTTCAAATTTTTTCTCGTCTTTAATTGGTAAAAATTGATGGTCTGCCATTTTATTAGATTGTATTTTTATATGGTAAAAGATATTTCGAAAGTAAAACGGTAAAAAGATAATTTAAGTTCTAATTTTTTAACAAAAAGCTAAAAATAATAGCAATTTATTTTGACTTTTGACGAAATCTTAAAAGACAGTAAACTCAACAACCAAAAAATCCCTCCCTCCCACTTTCCTATCTAAAAAAAAAATTACATATTGCATACGATTCTACTTCTGTTTACAAACAAAAAATAAAATAAAGAAATCTATGTCTAAAGTAAAATATGATTGGTTATTGGGAATATTCGTTTTGTGTTTTTCTTTGTATTCTTGTGGTGGAGCGTGTCCGAATGACGATGTAGATTATGATAATGTAAGTGATGTAATAGATAATTGTGTTTCTAGTGAGCCTGTTGAAAATTCGGATTTGATAGACCCTTGTACAGGTTGCAAAAGAGATACGCTCAAAATTACGTCTAGTAAAATTGATAACTTAAATGTCTATTTAGAAATTTCTGGAAGTATGAAAGGCTATATGCCGAAGCAAACAGGTAGAAGTACAGGTTTTCAGAAAGAAATGGCAAGTCTTTTTTCGTGGTTTGTAACGAGTGTAGAATCAAAATCTAAAAACTTTTACGGCATAAAAGACGACCAAACGACATTAGAATTTGAATCAAAAGACGATGTAGCCTCAAAAATTTCAAGAGCAGATTTTGATTTTGGAAAAACGACAACCCTTCCCGATTTAGTAGAAAAAATCATCAAAAAAAATCATCAAGAAGACGTTAGTATTATTGTTTCTGACTTTTTGTATTCTCCTCCCAATGTTCTGAATTTGGAAGGAACACTCAATGTTAGACTAAGAGAAATGTTTTTGAAACGTCCAGAAATGGCTCTTTCTGTTTATGCGTTTAAATCAGATTATTCAGGAAAATTTTATACAGTAAGTAATCAAGTTGTTGAAAACTGTTGTAATGACAAGCGTCCGTATTATGTTTGGGTATTGGGAAAACAGTCTTTAGTAGAACAGATTGATAAACTAATTAGTGAAAAAGTAAAGTTTTCGGAAGAGCTGCACATTGGCAAAAAATATGAAACTGTTCAAGGCGAAATATTAGCACAATCGGGCAGAAATCCAGAGTCATTGTGGCAACGAAAATCAAATTGTACAAGCATTATTGCAGAAGCAAAATATATTTCTGAAGAAGAAAAACTAACTTATACGATTGGACTGAATTTGAGCAAGTTACCCAAACAACATCAAGATTTAGAGTATCTGAAAGCGAATTTATTAGTTCGTTCGCCAAACTCAAAGAGTAACATAAACAAAGTTTATACGTATAAAGAGTTTGAGCCAAAAGTGGCAAAAGAAGATGTTGTTCTTGCCAAAAAATATACACATTTTGTAGAAATAGAAACTTATTCAGTTGATATTCCTTGTAAAGCAAGTCTAAATTTAGAACTCAAAAACAGCTTGCCTACTTGGATAAACGATTGGAATACAGAATCTGACGAAACAGATGCAGAGCGAAATGAAAGAACGGTATTTCTTAAAAGAGTTATATCAGGAATTCAAGAAGCACACGATAATGAAACGTTGTTTTCTTATCCGTATATTATTACTGCAAGTGCTTTATAAAGAATGCAAACCATCAACGAGGCTAAAGCCGTCGTTGAGGTAATAAAGTCCTCGTTGACGGTTTCATTTGAACCTCAACGACGGCTTGAAATAGTCTAAAAAAATAACAACCAACTACCTAGATTTTATGAGAGATTTTTTGATATTTATTTATGAGAAGTTTTTGAGAAGTGTCGCTCAAATTCCATCGAATACTGTAGCCACTTGGCGAAACGATGTTTTTCCTCTTACACTTTGGCTTCTTTTAGCCATTAGCATTGTGGTGGCTATTCTTTTCTATTTTTTCTACAATCGTTTGTATTCTTCTTACAATCGTTTTGGTAGTTGGTTCAGAACATTTCTACTCAATGGATTTCTTACTGGAGTAGTTGCTTTTATTATTGCTTATTCAGCTTTTTCTAAAGCCTTTAAACCTGTCTTGACGCTTTCACTTTGGTATGCTGTCATCAATTTATTGTATGGTTTTCTTTTGTTTTTTGTACTTTCTATGATTTTTAAATGGTTTTCTACCAATGGACGAAAAACGCCTTTTTAGTAAACTTATATTTCCTCAATAACGGCTTTATGCCTCGTTGACGGTTAAAAACTAGAGTAAAAAAAATTCAAAAGCTATAAAAAACACAAAGAAAATGAGCAGCAAAAACAATCTTTTTATATTCGGAATTGGTGGAACAGGAACACGAGTAGTCAAATCTTTGATTATGCTTCTTTCGGCAGGCGTAAAAATAAATGCTGAAAAAGTAATTCCTATTCTGATTGACCCACACGAAACAAGTGAGGAGTACAGAAAAGTAAAAATGATGTTGGAACAATATGAAAAAAACTTCCAACACGCTAAAACGACAAATTCTTCGTTTTTCTCTACTGAAATTCTTCCTTTAGGAAAACTGCATAGCGAAACAATAAATGATGCCGAAAAAATAGATAATTCTTTTGGTCTTAATTTTAGTAAATACGCCAAAAATACCTTTGAGGAATTTATTGGTTACAACAAAG
Organism: Bernardetia sp.; assembly: GCA_020630575.1. GTDB lineage: Bacteria > Bacteroidota > Bacteroidia > Cytophagales > Bernardetiaceae > Bernardetia. The sequence continues at coordinate 79,759 of JAHDBD010000018.1, read as the reverse complement.
ATATGTCTAATCAAGATCAAAGTTTTGTGTCGATGTTCTTTTCTGAAAAAGACCGAAAAAGTGAAATGGCTGTTGGTTTTAGAGGAAATCCAAGTATGGGAAGTGTGATTTTGAATAAACTAGAAGATTCAGAAGAATTTAAGTTTTTCAAACGAGTTTTCAATACTGGCGATAAGATTTTTTTGGTAAGTTCTATTTTTGGAGGAACGGGCGCATCTGGTTTTCCTTTACTTCTCAAAAATCTACAAAGTGCTGGCGATAACATTCAGAAAGCTGTAAAAGGGGCTGTTAGTGTAATGCCTTACTTTAAGCTCAATGAAAATAAAGATAGTTTCATTGATTCCAACTCGTTTATTACCAAAACAAAAGCAGCTTTATCCTTTTATGAAAATCAGTTAAAGGGAATTGATGAACTGTATTATATTGCAGATAGTCAGCTTGCCATGCACAATAACGATGAAAAAACACAAGAAAATGCAGCACATTTAGTAGAAATGATGGCAGCAATGGGAATAATTAATTTCTCATCTATGCAAAAAGGATATGATACCAATGTAGCTTCTACGTATAGAGATAGTCATTTTCATGAATGTTCTGTTGAGCTAGATAATAAAGAACTTTCTTTGTATAATCTTGATGAAGAAACACTCCGAATTATTCATAAGCCAATTATAAAATTTTTGTTTCTCACTTATGTTTATAATAATTTGGGTAGAAATGCAGACTCTCAACCTTGGTTTAAAGAAACATTGGGAAGCGAACACGAAGACGGTTTTAAGAAAGGAAATGGAGAGTTCGAACCATTAGTAAAATTTTTGATAGATTATAATGCGTGGCTTAGAGAATTAGGTGTAAAAGAAAGAAAATTTCTTCCTTTTAATGTAGATACAGATATGAACGAGTGGGTAGTTGACCATGGAAAAATTGTCAAGAAAAGTTTTGCTACCAAATTATTTAATACTCGTCTTTCTGATGATAGAATAAATGTAATTATGAATGATGAAGTAAGAAACCTAAAAACTGACAAAAAAGGATTTGAAAAGATGTTGGAATTGATGGATAGAGCAACCGATTCTATTTACACAAAGTATTTTAAAATGTAATATACAGAACTTAAACCCTAAGGGTCTTGAAGACCCTTAGGGTTTCGAAAAAATAAAGAAAAAACCTTCTATACACTCAACTTATTATGGCACAACCTCAAAATAACAGTCGTCATTTACTCACGTTACGCAAAGAAAGAAGTACCGACAAAAAAGGCTGGCATACTACCGAAATTTATAATTCTTCACGTATAGAAGAAATAGATGACCCTAATGGCTCAAAAGTAGCGATTCCACCAAGTTCGATTCCTACGCCTTTTGCACAAATGCACCTTTACGATATTGCTTTCAAAATGGTAAATCGTTTGGGACACGAAGGAAGTACAATTTATCATCAGTTGGTTTCGGAGTGCCTTGATGCCATAGATTTGATTTATAACCTTAGAGAACATTTACAAGCTGATAAAGACGGACATTTTTCGCTTGTAGAATGGAATTTGGATGAAAGAATAAAAGTTCTCAAAAACTCTGATAATGATGGACATAGACTTTTAGGAAAAACAATAGAACTTTTTACTGGCGAACTTTCTCCGTTTGGAAAAAATAATCAAGGAGAACGCACAACGCCTAGTTTTTATATTCTGACTTACGATTCTACACCGATTATTGCTACTTCGCCTCTTACTTTTGCTTTCGTTTCCAAGACAGCCGAAGAAGAAGAAAAACATTTTTTAGACTTAATTAGTCCTATCAAAACGTTAGATGGCAGAGCCATGTTTACAGGTTTGAAACCGTTGCATCAGCGTCCAATGGAATTTCAGATGTATGTTCATCGTCTTTTCTACTTGCATAAAGGTCTTTTGAGTCAAATGGATAACGTACACGAATATATGCGTATCCAGCGAGAAAAATTCCACAACACAAAAGGCGACGAGATAAAAGATATTTATGACGAAAACTCTAAAATGGGAGCTTTCGAAATGGATTATAAAGATGTTGTAATCAATGGAAAAACACCACGCATAGAAAGAGTTGCATGGAAAAGTTGTGCGCCAATTATCACAGATGGCGATTTGGATAGTAGTTTTTTAATAAAACCAAGTCCATCAAAAGAAAAAACAGCTCGTTTAGAAATTGGAGAAGGAAGCAATGTTAAAAAAGTATTGCCTTTAGTTTTGCAAGAAGGTTTTGATAATCCAAATTTCACTTATTTCAAGGGGAAAGAATGGAACAACAAAACAAGAGTAGAATTTTCATTACCAAAAAATAATTGGGGAGATAGAAATTTACCACAAATAGGTTATAATTATCCGTATTTGGTAACTACGGATTTATTAGCTGAAGATTTGATTAGAATGCCTTATCTTATCAATCCTGATACTTTTGTTGTTCCTGAAAATCATATTCATGCTCATAATGTAGATTTCCTTTTGCCTGTAACAGATTTGTATTTTAAGTTTTTTGATGAAGAAACGCTCACCGAAAATTTAGCGATTGAGGAAGTAGAATCCGAACAAGGAAATATAAAAGTAACCTTGAAAGTTCCGATAAAAGGAAGTCCGAACAGCTTAGGTGCTTTTCTTACCTTTACTCGCTTTTACGATTATGGAAATCCAAGAAATGCAAATAATGGTAAAATAATCAACTTAGTAGATGATGGAAAAGATGACACAATGGACGATATTCCGTCGCCTTTTTCTATCTCTATTTATCCTTTTGTGCGTACTGGGGATGCAGAGTACGACACGATGTACAAGATAATGCTACTTTCTTCGCAGCTTGATAATGTAGAAGAATATGATTTGTTGGCGTATAATGAAGAAAATGCCATTTCAACAAGTGATAGTGCGATTGAAAAAATAAGTAGATTTGAGCGAAAAGTAGAAGGTTCTCATTTGTCGGTTTATTCGGTTTCAGGAACTTGTTTTGATGCACTAGAAATTATCACTCCCTATCAAGGCAAAACAGGCGAAAAAGCAAGAGGTTGGATTGTACCAAAATGGAAAAAACCACCACACAGAGGAACAAACCCAAAACCATTTACGGTAGCCGTAGATTTTGGAACAACAAATACATTTGTAGCCTTTACAGATGATGATGCCATGGCAGCAGGAAAAATAAAAACCTATCCATTTTTTATTGGAGAGGAAGACATGCAAGCCGTTACGCTCAACAAGCCAACGGCAGACAAAAAACATGTCATGTTAGAAAGATATAGTTTTGATGATAATGCAATCGGACTTGCAACGACATTTTTTCAAGATAGAATGTTTATGCCCAATCTAATTGGAAATCCTCCTGCACAAGAAGCATTGTATCAAAATTGGCGAAATGCTTTTCCTATCCGAACGGCTCTTATTCATTCCAACGATGTAAAATTTGATGTTTTGCTTAATTCGTCTATCGGATTTTTGTATGAAAAAGACAATTTAGACATAGCAAGACATGGACAAGAAGTAACGACGAATTTAAAATGGTCTGCCGAAAATTCAAAATTAGTAGAAGTATTTATCGAACAGATACTTTACATGATTCGCAACAAAGTAATTTTGAATGGTGGCGATTTATCAAGAACTCGTTTAGTTTGGTTTAAGCCATTGAGTTTACCAAAAACATTGACGGATAAATTGACTAAAGTTTGGAACGAAAACAGTAGAAAAATTTTAGGTAAAAATGTTACAATTCGTCTAGTAAATGAATCCGAAGCCCCTTATTTTTATTATCGTGCAACTGGAAAAATAGACAAAAGTAGTTCTGTTGTTTCGATAGATATTGGTGGAGGTTCGACTGATATTGCACTTGTTTCAAATGGTGGAAAAAAACGTTTAGCAACTTCTGCATTTTTTGGAGCAAATACACTTTGGGAAGGAAGAGACAGCAAAGATTCTAATCAAACAACAGAGGGAGGAATTGTGGCAAAATATCGTCCTTGGTTTAAAGAGCGAATTTCTCTTACCAAAAAAGGAATTAGTCAAGCAGCAGGTTCACGAATTGAAATGATTTTTAATGAAATTATGGATAGTGGACGTTTTGATTCTGGCGACAAATCTAGTTTTATGTTTTCAGCAGACCACATCAATTTTGCTGAAAAACTAAGCGAAGATAAAGATATGTTATTGCTTTTCTTGTTACATTATTCGGCTTGTATTTATCATGCTGTTCAGCTTTTAGCTGTTAGTGGAATGCCTTATCCGAAAGATTTTTGTTTTAGTGGAACAGGTTCAAAGTACTTAAATCTTTTAGACCATAGCGAAGACAAAAATGGATTGCAGAAGTTTACCGAAATTTTTGCTCAAAAAACCTATGAAAAATATAAAGAATTAGGAATTGATGCAAAACCACAAACAGAAAATAGTTTTGATGTAGAAGAAGAGGAAGAAAATGTATTTGCAGGTTTTGGAGAATTAGAAGGAGGTTTGCCAAGTTCAGATTCAGAAGATACAGGCGAAATCGGAGGAAATATCAATCTTCACATGACCAAAGAACCAAAAGAAGCTACTTGTTTCGGAGGAATTCATAGCTTTTCAGATTCCTACAAAGATTTAGGTTTGGGGCAGAATATAAATACTGTCTTTTTGGGAGAAATAGATGCAACAGCAGACGAACTATTACCTCAAAAAAATCTAACTTACGAAGAATTAATAGATGAAAATGGCAGACCAACCAAAGAAGGAAATCAGATGGCAATTAGAGTAAGTAAAAATTTAGACCAGTTTTTAGAACTCTTCTTAGATATGAACAAAAATCCTCAAACTCGTTTTGAAGATTTTAATATTGAAACTAATTTGGCAGCTTTCGAACAAGGTTTTAAAGCCATCAAATCAAAAGAACTTGCCAAAGGAATGATTTATGAGCGCAGCAATGCTTCGGGTGGTTATACGCCTGTGCGTGAGTCGTTTTTCTTTTATCCTTTGCGTGTCATTATTAGAGATTTGGCTCTTGCCATGGCAAAAAATAAAACAGTAAATATGTAAAATCATAATTGTATTTTGTAGGACAAAGTCTTGCCTTTGACTGTATTTTATTGAATAAATTATTGTACAAAAAGTCAAAGGCAAGCCTTTAACCTACTAAATATCAGCTTCACAACAAAAAACAACAACTTCCATGAAACCATTTTACATTTTTTTATCTCTAATTGGAATATTTTTTTTGAGTAATGGAATTTCGTTTGCTCAAACCGAAAAAACAAACAAAGAAGTAGTTCACAAAGCTATCGATAAGATGAATTATGAATTTGCTATTGCTGTTTTGAAGAGAATAAAAAAAGGTGATCCAAATTCTGTCATTGAGATAAATCAAAAAGTAAATGATACTACTTTTGCAAGAGTCAGAGCATTAGAACCAAACATAAAAGCAAATTCTATTAAAAGAATGTTTAGTAAGGAAAAATTGAGTGATAATGTTACAGGGTATATTTATGAAATAGATTATATAAAATTTAGCTCAAAATATTATCCTACCAATGATGTCCTTTCTGCTGTACAATCCCTAGAAAAAATTGTCGATAAAATTATAACTAGAACTAAAGATTTTGGAGATGAACAAAAAGCATTTACGCTAAAAGATGAGGAAATAAAAGCCTTAAAAGAAAAACTGAATAAAATTAAAAATTCGGCAATTAGTCAGTTAAATACAGAAAAACCAACAGACGCAGAAAATCAAACAGATTTAATAAAAGCAGATACAACCAAACAAAATTCAACACTAGAAACAAAAGTAGTTGAAGATTCAACGCAAACAGCTTCATCTGAGATTATGTATTATAGAATTAATCAAGATGAAGAAAAAGAACTTGTTGGAACAAATGAAACAACCGAAGGCGAAAAGACTACTTTTAAGTTTGGTTTAGATATAAAAAAAACGGATTCTATTCATATTCGTATAAAAAATAATCCTACTTTAGATACTACATTTTTAGTAGCAAATGCCAATAATTCACTTATTTTAGAAGGAAAAGACAACCGTTATATTATTGATTTGAATATTGCAACAACACAAGAAGACGATTATATGATGTGGATTATATTTGGGGTAATAGCAGTTTCAGTTATTGCTTTTGTGATGTATAAGCAATATGAAAAAAATAAACCAACTGTTCATAGAGAAGCTAAAAAAGAGGTCGTAAAAAAAGACCCTTTAAGTAGAGATAATGTTGTAGTTAATACAGTTTCTTCAACAAATCAAAAAATAGAGAATAAAGAAGAAAAGACACAAATAATCCAAAATCAAATCAAGGAAGAAAAAAACCGATTGACAACCATTCTGACTAACTCTAAACTATCTGATGAGCAAAAACTCAAAGAAGCTAGAAGCAAAAATATAATACTAGAAATAGCTAATAATGTAGAAATAAAAGAATTGATGAGAGTGATAGAAGAGTTATCAAATAAAAATAAAACCGAAAATTCAGAAAAAGAACCCATAAAAAACCAAGAAAATACTACTACTCAAAAAGTAGAAATACAACCTAAAAATAACATAACTTCGCAAGAACCTTTATATGTTTCTTTGTCAGATATTGGAGAAAATGGAATCACATCAGAACGCACAAAAGGAATGAGTAACAGTATTTTTGTAATTCGTCCGTATAATGACAAAAATAATGAAGCAAAAAAAGCAGATTTGATGCTCCATTCAGATATAAAAGATATGGCTTTTGAATCCATTTTTCGTTCTATTGAAAAACTAGACCACGTTATCGAACATTCTACATTTAGTGAGAGTGCCAAAAAAATAACGCAAGAAGAAAAAGGAGAATTGATAAAAGAAGATAATATTTGGAAAGTGAAAAAGCGTTTGAAGGTGAAATTTTCATAATCTATTTCTAATTTTGGTAAAATAGCTTTTCATACAAAATTTTGATTTTATTAATTGAACAGGGTTTTAACCCTGTTTTTTAAGAATAATAGTTCTAAACCAATCAATCAAAGAAATTCAAAAAAGATAAATCTCATGGACGATAACGAAATCGAAAAATTTAAAGAACAATTACGCCTTCGTAAATTGGGTGTAGCGATGTACGAACTACAAACTACTTTAGGACAAAAAATAAGTGCAGAAGAAAAAATACAAAGAGCAAATAACTATTATAAAACACTTGATAATGGAATAAAGAATGAAGGAGCTATTCTAAATTTGATGTATAGAATTACAGGACAGAAAATAGAGCCCAAAGAATATACACCACCAGTAAATCAACAACCTGTACCAATTAGAAAAAATCAAGCTATTATCAATCAACAATTACAGACTAATGAAGTAGAAAATACAGTACAACCAAAACCACAAACTCAGAATCAAAATATATCAACACCTACACAAATAACAACTTTTCCAATTACGAGTTATCTTTCAATAAGAGATGTAGAAGAACAAGATGACGAGAAACTTTTAAAAAAAGGCAGAGATAAAGCTGTCAGTAATAGTATTTTTGTCATTAATCAGATTTCTAGTACTGAAGCAACTTTAGAAACATATAAGGAAATGAAGACAAATTTTTTCAACTCTTTTTATCGTTCTCTATCTGGTTTTGTTTTTGCCTTTGAAGTCATTGGTTCACCATCTTTTGAAGACAATGCTGTCGAAACAGTAGAAAAAGGAAAGCTAATCAAAGAAGGCGAATATTGGAAAGTAAAACAAAAAGCTAAAATACAATTTAAGAAAGAAGAAGAGTAATGTTTGATAGACCCCAAGAAAGAAGTCCTAGAAATACAGGAAGAGTTAATAACACAACAGAAAATCCAACTCCAGTAGAATCTAGAAATAATTATTTGTATGCATTGATTGGTATTGTGGTGATTACTTTATTGATAGCAGGAGGAGTTTTTGTTTTTAATTTAGGAAAAAAATCAAGCTCAAAGCCTTATTCTAATTCAGAATCTGAAACAGTTATAGAAAATACAGCTACGTCTTCCACAAAAATTGAATCAATTCCCTTTCAAGAGCTAGTGGGAGAATATACAGGAAGCGTTAATAATAAAATAATTACAGTCAAGATTTTTTTAGAAGGAACAAAAAAAAGATATACTTATTCAGAAAACAAACGACTTTCCTATATGCTTTCTCATTTTGAAGCTACTAACGAAATGAGTTTTCATAAACCCAAAGAAGGTTTGGCAGAATTTAGAGCTTTTAAAGAAGGAAATACGATTGTTTTGCGTTCTCTAAAAGTTGAATTAATAAAAACAAAATAATTCAAATTACATCCTCAAAAACCCCTCATGCAATTCCAAAACCTGCTTAATCAAAGGATGAGAAGCATCATTATAAATCACAAATTCGGCACGTTTTAGCTTTTCACTTTCGGGAAGTTGTTTGGAAATAATATCTTTTACTTGTTCTTCGGTTCGGTGGGAATCTCTTTTCAAAACTCGTTTTATGCGTTCTTCTAAAGGTGCATGAACTACAATAATAGCATCCAAAATCTTGTAGGAATACGACTCAAACATCAGAGCTGCTTCTTTCAATAAATAAGGACTTTTGTTTTTATGTTCGTTGTACCAACTCTCATAATCTCTTCCTACAGCTGGATGTACAATAGAATTGAGAATTTCTACTTTCGAATTATCTGTTTGATTTGAAAAAACTGTTTTTACCAAATAATCTCTATTAATTTCATTTTCACTTAAATAAACTTCTTCTCCAAAGGCTTCTTTGAGTTCTTGTTTTAATATTTTGTCAGTTACCATTACCATTTTTGCACGAGTGTCAGCATCGTAAACAGCTATTCCTAGCGTTTCGAAGATTTTACAAACTGTACTTTTTCCTGTTCCTATTCCTCCAGTTATTCCTAATTGAAGGATTTTATTTTTTTTGATGATTTGCTTTTTCATTTACTATATTCTTTTAGCGTTTTGGAAGTAGCTGTAAAAGAAAGTCCCCAGTTAGATTCTGTACTAATCATAATGGTTTCTACCATTGGAGCGACAATCGGTTTGCTACTTCTCCATTCCAAAACAAAATTTGCTCCTACTCCTCCTCTATCATCATAGAGGGCAATAACATGGTTTTTGGTTTCCAAACCATTGACTTTTATAGGTAATTCAGATGCTTTTATTTCCTTCAAAATATTTCCTTCTGTATCGTAATATTCCAAACGAGTAATATAAAACTCACCATCAGGATTTACATTTCTAATACTTAAAGTAGATGAGAGTCGCTCTGTTCGGTGGTGTCCAATACTATAAATTTCGGAATAAACAGGAACGTATAAAAGCTGCCCAAAACCTAAAGAATCTTTTAGTTCTTGTGGAGGAAAAGTATTTGAACTAAGCGAATTTTTATTTTTTGCATTAGTAAGTTTTATCAAGCTCTTTGAGTTGAGTTCTTTAATATAATTTACATCTTCATCTGTATAGGTTGTTTCTGAGCTAGATTGAGAAATAAATTCTTTCGAACCCGATTCACATGAAGAAAGTAGAAATAGATTGAAAAAACCTATAAAAAGAATACAAAGTACTGATAAAAAAGATGAGTTTTTTTTGAGCATTTTAATAGAAAAATTTATATATAAAAACGAAATTTTTGATAAAATTTTATTTGACAATTGAAATTCAACTTACCATTAATCCTTAATAAGTTATCACTAAATTATCATTCATCAATAAGGTCTTCTTTGATTTTTGAAATTAAAGCATACACTTCTCGTTGTGGTAAGTAATAATACTGTAAGGCTTGTGTAAAAAGCTCCAAATTAGTTTCTAGTTCATCAGTTACGATAACATCAGCTCCTGCTTTTTCAATGGCTGCAACATCTTTAGCACGTTTATTTCTTACCAAAACACCTACTTCTGGATTAAGATATTTTATTTTATGAGTAAGTACCTTAGTAATTTCTAAATCAGTCAGAGTAATTACAACAATACGAGCTTTTTCAAAACGAACCTGATGCTGAACTTCTTCATTCATTGCATCTCCAAATAAAATATTTTTTCTATATAAGCTATCTTTTTTTACTTTTTTAGGGTCAGTTTCAATGACTATAAATGGAATATTTGATAGTTTAGCAGCTTTTGCGATTGTTTTTCCATTGTAGCCAAAACCTATTATTATAATATGGTCTTCTAAGTTTTTATCTTTAAACTCTTGTAAAAATTCAGGTAGCTTTACTCTTTTTGTAGCCCAACGGTTTATTATTTTTGGTTTGGGTAATTTATAAATCAAGAAATGAGAGATTGGTTTAGAGTTTAATATCAAAATAGGTGCAAATGCCATTGTCAAAACAGAAGTAGAAAGAAAATACTGATACAGTTCAATAGGCATCAATCCGATTTCTGTTCCAGACTTTGCAAGCACAAATGCAAATTCTCCTATCTGACAAATAGAAAGACCAACAAGCATAGCCGTTTTAGCTGTTACTTTCAAAGATTTAGCAGCCCAAAAAGCTAAAAAAGCCTGAATAGCAATACTCATTACTGTAAGTAAAAGAATTTCTATAAGATTGTGCCATAAGAAATTAATATCCATCAACATTCCAATAGAAATAAAGAAGATACTTGTAAAAATCTCTTTAAAAGGCAAAATATAACCTGTTGCATCGTGTGAATATTCTGACTCTGACATTACTAATCCAGCCAAAAAAGCACCTAAAGCAAGTGACAGACCAGCCAAAGAGGTAAGATAAGCCACCGAAAAACAAATTACGACAATAGTAGAAATAAAAAGCTCTTTACTCTTGGTCATGACAACCAAATTAAGAAAAGGTTTTAAGACAAACTTTGAAACCAAAACTAAAAATGCAAGTACACCAGCTGTTTTAGCAATCATCAGAAATACTTCTTGTAGTACATTATCTGCTTGTCCTGCTAAAATAGGCATCATGAGCATCATTGGTACAACAGCAATATCTTGAAAAATCAAGATAGCAAGAATAATCTGACCATGTGGACTTCCCATTTCCCCACGCATTTGCAAGAGTTTCAAAACAATTGCTGTACTACTCAGTGTAGAAAGAAAACCGTAAAAAATAGCAATTGGCAAGTAGTCATACGTTCCAAAATAGGTAATTGCACCAAAAACAACTGTTGTAAGAACAAGTTGAAGAGAGCCAGCTAAAAAAACAGCCTTCCTAATACGCAAAAGATTGGGTAGAGAAAACTCCATTCCAATAGTAAAAAGAAGTAAAATAACTCCAATTTCTGCTAAAATATCAATGTGTTCTTGACTTGTAACCAGTTTCAAAACATAAGGACCTGCAATAACACCTGTTACCAAAAAACCTACAATACTTGGCAAGCGCATTTTATATAGCACTAAAATAACAGGAATGGCTAAAGCCAAAATAACAACTACATCTGTTAGGATAGGGGGAATATTGAGAAGCATTTCATAAAATTTATAAAAAATTAATAGGATATTTTTAAAGCACTGCAAGTAAAGTTCAACTGATTCTAAAGATAATAAATTCTAACAAAGCAAAAAACTAGAATTAATTTTGTTTATCATCTTTTTTATTTTAATAATTGCAATTCACAAAAAAAGGGTTTACCTTTGCAATTCTATTCAAAAGAGTAAAAGGTTGAAAATGAGCCTTCTCAGCAAATTATATTTTTATTTAAAATTCTTTTTAGAGATTATTAAATAAAAAAGTAGGCAAGAAATGCTTTTAGAAATGATGCAACTTCTGAAAAAATAATTTTTGTCTTAGTTCATTTTGCATTCGTTTTCAAAAAAATATTTACTTCTTTTAAATTAAAATTTAAAAATACAACTCGTATTTCATTTATATTTACAACTTAGAGAAACAAAAGCAATTTATCATATATATAGACTTTTGTTTTACTATAAATTTTATTCATTATGGCACGAGTGTGTGATATCACTGGCAAAAAAACGCAGACAGGAAACAATGTTTCTCATGCAAACAACAAAACTAAACGTTGTTTTTATCCAAACTTGCAGAAAAAACGTTTTTATATTGCTGAAGAAGATCGTTTCGTTACTTTGAAAGTTTCTACTTCTGCAATCCGTACTATCAGTAAAAACGGAATCCTTCCTACGATGCGTAAAGCAGTAGCAAAAGGACATTTGCACAAAAGTTTTTTAAAGCCTGCTCAAGAAGCATAGGCTTAACAATTTGATTTGCTTATTTTTTTTTAATATATTAATTAAAAAATAAAAATTCACTAAGGTAAACACTCGTATAATAGATTTTTATAAATCTGATACAATTGTACTACTTATTTATTTTTTAAGCATCTTAATTAGAATATAACTTTACATCTCTACTTTTGAAATTTTATTATTATAAAACTCAGAAGTTAATTTTATTATTATCATGGCTAAGAAAGGCAACCGAGTACAAGTGATTTTGGAATGTATGGAACACAAAACATCTGGCGTTCCAGGTACTTCTCGTTACATCACTACAAAAAATCGCAAAAATGTAACTGAGCGTTTGGAATTGAAAAAATACAACCCAATCCTTAAAAAACATACAATGCACAGAGAGATTAAGTAATTTTTTATTATCTTATCTTTCATTCAAATTAGATTTTAATCATATTAGATAGTCAGACTATTTAGTATTCTCACTCATTTAAGTTTAACTATTATGGCTAAGAAAGTAGTAGCAACCCTAAAAAAAGAAGGTACTCAAAAATATGCTAAAGTAATCCGTACTATCCGTTCGGAAAAAACTGGAGCTTATACATTTAAGGAAGAAATCGTTCCTGAACAAATGGTACAAGAAGTATTGAACCGTAAAAGCTAAATTTTATTTTTTATAAATAAAATAGCATTTAAGTTTATTAATACTTCAATAGTTCTTACAAATGGTATTTCTCAAAGCAAAAGACTAAAAAGTCCCATTACAGTAATGTTTTTAGGGACTTTTTTTCATTTACTACTTCAAGCATCTGTATTTTAAACTAGTGAACAAAAAATACTAAGTTAAGAATACCTAAAGTCTGAATACAAATCTGTATTTTTGCATTTCAAACAATCGAAAACTTTAAGCTCTTATGGTTTAAGTTTTCAAAGTTACTTCTCTTCTCCACCTATTTTCGAACAACAGTATGTCTATTTTCAAGAAATTTTTTACTAAAGAACAAAAACAAACGCTAGACAAAGGTCTTGAAAAATCAAAAACTAACTTTTTTGATAAAATTGGAAAAGCCATTGCAGGCAAATCAAAGGTCGATGACGACGTTTTAGATGAACTAGAAAATATTTTGGTTGCTTCAGATGTAGGTGTCGATACAACTGTAAAGATTATCAATCGTATCGAAAAGCGTGTTGCAGAAGACAAATATACCACTACATCAGAACTTGATAGAATATTAAGAGAAGAAATAGCTGCACTTTTAGCTGAAAATAATTCTTCTGATGTTGAAAATTATGATCTTCCAAGTAATATAAAACCTTATGTTTTATTAGTTGTGGGAGTAAATGGTGTAGGAAAAACTACAACAATTGGAAAACTAGCTGCTAAATACAAAGCATCTGGTAAAAAAGTATTGTTAGGTGCTGCCGATACATTCCGTGCTGCTGCCGTTGACCAACTTATTGAATGGGGACGCAGAGTAGATGTTCCTGTTATTTCAAAGGGAATGAATGTCCACCCTGCAACTGTCGCTTACGAAACGGTAGAAGAAGGAATTAGACAAGGTGCAGACATCGTAATCATAGACACAGCAGGACGTTTGCAAACAAAGGTAAACTTGATGAATGAGCTAACAAAAGTGCATAAAGTAATCAAAAAACACATTCCAGATGCACCACATGAAGTAATGTTAGTTTTGGATGGAAGCACAGGACAAAACGCATTTATGCAAGCAAAGGAATTTACAAGAGCTACCGAAGTTAGTTCTTTAGCTATCACAAAATTAGATGGAACAGCAAAAGGAGGCGTAGTAATTGGAATTTCTGACCAATTCAAAATTCCTGTAAAATATATTGGTGTAGGTGAAAAAGTAGAAGATTTACAGATTTTCAATAAAAAAGAATTTGTAGAGTCGTTCTTTACAAGAGGATAATTCTAGTTTATTATTTTCCACACAAAGCCACCTTTATTTTTATAGAGGTGGTTTTATTTTTTGTTATGTCGTTGGTGGGGACACCAATAATGGCAGACGAGTTTGATGAGATAAATAGAAAATTAATCAAAAAACCACCTAAAAAAACTAATTTTTTAGGTGGTTTCAAAATATAATCTGCCGTTGTCAGTGAGAACACCGACGACATTATTACATCGAATTAACTTCCACAAACCAAACAATCTTCGTCGTCTAGTGAACAAGCTGCTCCACCTAGTCCGTCTTTTAATTGTTCTTCTTGTGCTTGTCCGTTTTGGCGTTTATGGATTCTAGCGAGTGCAAGATTTGATTGTTCTTCCATATCTCCAGCTCCAGCCATTTCTAACATTTCTTCGTTGCTTTGAGCAACTATTTTTTCAGCCTTTGCTTTTGTTGCACTTGCACCTTTATTTATTTCTAAAGCATCTTTATCTACTGTAAACTTAATTGCATCAGCAGCAGCTTTTGTACGAAGGTAATACATACCTGTTTTCAAACCTCGTTTCCAAGCGTGGAAGTGCATAGAAGTCAATTTTCCGAAAGTAGGATTTTGAATATGAACATTCAAACTCTGACTCTGACAAATATAAGCTCCTCTATCAGCCGACATGTCAATAATTGTACGCTGACTAATTTCCCAAACAGTTTTGTAAATATCTTTCAATTCTTGAGGAATACGCTTGATATTCTGAACCGAACCATTTGCAGAAATAAGTTCATTCTTCATTTCATCATCCCACATATCAATTTCAATCAAATCTTTCAAAAGATGTTTGTTTACCACAACAAATTCCCCAGAAAGAACACGACGAACATAAATATTAGATGTATAAGGTTCAAAACATTCGTTATTTCCCAAAATCTGAGAAGTAGAAGCTGTTGGCATTGGTGCAAGTAAAAGCGAGTTTCTAGCTCCATGTTTTACTACTTCGCCACGCAATTCTTCCCAGTTCCAACGTCCATTATGATAATCTTCATCTACATTCCATAAATCAAATTGGAATTGTCCTTTTGATAATGGCGAACCTTCAAAAGTTTCATAAGCTCCTTCTGTGATAGCTAAATCTTTAGAAGCAGTCATGGCAGCAAAATAAATGGTTTCAAATATTTCTTTATTCAATTTTGCAGCTTCTTCCGACTCAAAAGGCATACGAAGTAAAATAAACGCATCAGCCAAACCTTGTACACCCAATCCGATTGGACGGTGACGCATGTTTGATTTACGAGCTTCTTCGATTGGATAATAATTTCTATCAATAATTCTGTTCAAATTGACAGTTGCTTGATAGGTTACATCATAAAGTATTTCATGATTGAATTCTAATTTGCCTTCTTTATTTTCGATAACGAATTTTGGAAGAGCAATAGAAGCCAAATTACAAACTGCCACTTCATCAGGTGCAGTATATTCCATAATTTCAGTACAAAGATTTGAAGATTTGATTGTACCCAAATTCTTTTGATTTGACTTATTATTTGCGTGGTCTTTATAAAGCATATACGGAGTTCCCGTTTCAATTTGTGCTTCTAAAATAGCAAACCAAAGTTCTTGCGCTCTGATTGTCTTTCTTGCTTTTCCTTCTAATTCATATTTTGTATATAAATCTTCAAATTCTTTTCCATAACAATCTGCTAACCCTCGTGCTTCATTCGGACAGAAAAGCGACCATTCGCCATCATCCTGTACACGTTGCATAAATAAATCTGAAATCCATAAAGCATAAAACAAATCTCTTGCTCTAGCTTCTTCTTTACCATGATTTTTCTTCAAATCTAAAAACTCAAAAATATCAGCATGCCAAGGTTCTAAATAAACAGCAAAAGCTCCTTTGCGTTTGTTTCCTCCTTGGTCAATATAACGAGCTGTATCGTTGAATACTTTCAACATCGGAACAATTCCGTTTGAATAGCCATTTGTACCACGAATATATGAACCTGTCGCACGTACATTATGAACACTTACACCAATTCCACCCGCCGATTGAGAAATTTTAGCACACTGCTTCAATGTATCATAAATTCCATCTACACTATCACCTTGTATTTCTAATAAGAAACAAGAAGACATTTGAGGCTTTGGAGTTCCTGCATTAAAAAGTGTTGGTGTAGCGTGTGTAAACCAACGCTCAGCCATCAAATGATATGTTTTGATAGCCGCATCAATATCAGCACCATGAATGCCTACAGAGACACGCATAATCATTTGTTGAGGACGCTCAGTTACTTTTCCATCAAGACGCAAAAGGTATGAACGTTCTAAAGTTTTGAAACCAAAGTAGTCATACTCATAATCTCTACCATAATCAATAGCTTGATTTAGAACATGAGCATATTTACGAACTACTTGTACAACCTCATCAGAAATAAGACCTGCTGGCTCATTTGTCTTTGGGTTTACATAATTATAAAGCTCTTCAATCGTTTCTGAAAAAGCGTCTTTTGTTTCTTTATGAAGATTTGAAATAGCAATTCTTGAAGCTAAAATCGCATAGTCTGGATGAACAGTTGCCATAGTGGCTGCTGTTTCGGCTGCAAGTTCGTCGAGTTCTACGGTAGTAACATTATCATAAAGTCCTGCCAAAACTTTATAAGTAATTTCTTGAGGTTTTATATAACGATTATCCAAATTATCACAAAGCCTTTCAATTCTGGCTGTGATTTTTTGCATAATCACTTCTTCTTTCCTGCCGTCTCGCTTGATTACGTACATATATATATTTTTTTGAAATAAATTAATTTTGAGGGAGAACGTATTTTCTAGTTTCTTTTAAACTTATTTTTCTAACTGATTCTGAATGAGTTATCAATTTAAAAATACGCTATCGGATTTTGGTACAAAAATACACATCTTATTTCAGAACTGAATTATTTAGATTCAATCTAAGAAAGATTACTTTGTTGGTAACGAAGAAAAAATATTTTTGTTAGGAAGAGATTTTTGTATCGGTCTTTATAAAAGCAACGAATAATAAATTGTTTTTAGTGAAATTTTCCCAATAAAAATAGACTTCTGTTACAAATTTCTGATAAATATTAATTTACGATTTTAGATTTGCAAAGACAAAGAGCATCTAAAAATTTAATATTAAATTTTGTGGATAACTTTTTATATATCAAAAAAAGCCTTATTCAAAACCGAAATATACGGATTGAATAAGGCTTTAATTATTTATAAAATTAACAATTTAGATTGCAATAAATTGTGTAAAAAGAAAATATAAAGCTGCTATAAAAATAGCGATTAAAAGTCCTGCAAAAACATAGAAGCTAGTGTAATTGTATTTCTGTTTTGCTGGCTTTGGCTTCTTGCTATGCTTTTGGATTTCTTTGTCTAAAGCAAAAATTTTCTCTTTGTGATGATTCTGATGATTTCTGATTTCCAAAATACGTAACTGGATTCCTTCTAATTCCTTTTCAAAATCAAAGAAGTGTTTTTCGTGCTTTGCTTTTTGGAAGTAAAGATTTTCAAGAACTTCTTTTGTGGTTCTGAATTTAGGTTGATTTTGGATTTTCTGATTTTTGGTAAATAAAGCAGTCATAATAATAGTAGTTAAGATTGATAGGATTTAATTAAAAGCTAATTTTATTCCTTCCTATTTTTTTGAAGGTTTTAGATTAAATTAACTACCTCTTAACCCAACTATATATTTATTAATTCCATAATTATCAGTTATTTATCTATTATCATCTTATTTGTATCAATTCTGAATACATTTTTTTTTGACTTAAATGGAACTTTTTTAAAATTTTATTTCGTAAAAAGGTTGTTTTTCTTCTTGTGGTTGTTTAGTTAAACTAATAGTAGATTCTATAAATTTCAACTCATTTATTTTGTAATATGAACAACAAGATGTGATATTTGCTTTCGTTTTTTGGGTTTTCAAAACAAAACTTCCTATATACATATCTTTAATCCATAGTTTAAATAGCTTATCAGTAATATACCCTTCTTCATCAACTCCTACAATTAAATAAGGAGGATTATCATACCAAGTTGTTTCTCTTACTGTTGCATTTACCTTATTATTAAAACTATCAGTTAAATAAAAATCTCCTATAAGTGTATCATATTTAATTAAAATATTTTCTCCTGTTATTTTATCTATTGGTCTGAGATAAAAAGCCTCTGTCGTTTCCCAACATTCATCTCCACAAGCACAACAACTTGTACATAAAAATAGAATCAAAATATTCAGAATTATTTTGTAGGACATAATAGAATTAAGTTTAAGGTTCGATAACATTTATTCCTTTCTTCACGAAATTCGAATACAAGTTGCTGCAATTACATCAGAAATAAAAAGTGAAGTAATTTTCAAATCCAACTCAAAAAAAAATTTTTCTTCTCAATTTCAAAACTTATTCACACACTAATTAATAAGAAATTCTTTTTTTAAAAACCCCTTACTATTACTATTATAGTGTTGATAAGTGGATAAGTCTAGTTATCAACACGTTATCCACAGAAAAATAGAGGTTATCCACACTTTTTTAAAAGTTATCAACTTGTTAATTTATTGATATTCAGATTTTTATGTAGTTTATCCACAGTATCAACATTTGATAAGCACTTTTTATACACATTGTGGATAACCTGTTGATAACCATAAACTTGCTGTTGGTAACGTTATCAACACCTGTTAGTAACTACTTCTTAACATGAGTTACACACAATCGATATGCGAGTTATGCACAGATATTCACACAAATTGTGTATAAGTGTGGAAAAAGTGAATAACTTTCGTTTTTACAAGAAAAAAGGAGTTGAAAGTGTTGAAAACAAAGAAGTTATCCACATTTTATTGTGGATATGTTGATAAGTCTGCAAATAAGATTAGTTTTTAAAAATTACAAGTGAAAAAAACTAAAAATATATTTCAAAATGTGAATAACTTTTGTTAAAATGTGGATAACTCTAAAAAATATCGAATAAAGTTTGGATTTCTAATGTTAATAACGTGTTAAATCAGAAAAAAGGAGAAAATAAGGCTAACAATGTGGATAACTTTATTCAAAATGTGGATAACTCTAAAAAATGTGAATAAAATTTGGTTTTTGGAGGTAAAACCAAACAAAAAACCATTTCCTCCTAAGAAGAAATGGTTTTGTATAAATTCTATAAAAAATAATCCTACACTTTGAATTGCAAAGTATGAGTTGTTTTCTAATTTTATTATTTTGGTCAAATCAAGGAAAAATTCCAGATTCCATATAAGCGATTGCAATTTTGTCAATCGAAGTAATAAAGGCTGCATTACGCAAACTCTTTACATCTTTATAATTTTTGAATGTTTCTCTTACTTGATGGTATGAAGTAATCATGGTTTCCTCTAATGCAGAGTTTACTAAATCACGCTCATCAGCACCACGCATAATCATTTTACGAAGATCATCACCAACTCCTTTTCCTGTCGCAGCTTCAATCGCTTGAACGATACGAGTATTTTCCATTTGGTCATAACGCTTAGTAATTTTACCAAAAGAAACACGAGAAAGATTTTTTAGCCATTCCAAATAAGAAACAGTAACACCACCAGCATTTAAATAAAAATCAGGTAAAATCATTTTGCCTTTAGCTAATAAAATTGCTTCTGCCTCTCTAGTAATAGGACCATTTGCACCTTCTCCAATTATCTTTGCTTTTATTCTTGGGGCATTTTCTTCTGTGATTTGGTTTTCTAATGCAGCAGGAATCAAAACGTCACATTCAAATTCCATAAGTTGATTGCTTGGTTTGACTTCTTGTGCTTTTGGATAACCCATAAGCGAACCTGTTTCTTTACGATGACGGAATAAATCTTCCACATCAAAACCATCTTTGTTATATACTCCACCTTCGTACTCAGCAATTCCGACTATGATTGCACCTTCTTGTTGTGCATAAAGTGCTGCATGATAACCAACATTACCAAAACCTTGTACGATAACTGTTTTTCCTGCTAATCCTGGTTCTAAACCTAAATCCTTCATATCCTCAGCAATACTCATGGCTTCACGAATACCATAAATTACTCCTAAACCTGTTGCTTCAGTACGTCCACGAATTCCGTGCATAGAAAGAGGCTTGCCTGTTACACAACCAAGAGCATTGATACCTGGGCGAAGAAGTGCATACGTATCTGCAATCCAAGCCATTTCTCTTGCGCCTGTTCCGTAATCTGGTGCAGGAACGTCAATAGAAGGCCCTATCATTTCTTTTTTTACAAGCTCTGTTGTATAACGGCGTGTAATTGTTTCTAGTTGGCGAGCAGTATATTTTTTAGGATTGATTTTTACTCCTCCTTTAGCTCCACCAAAAGGAACATTTACGAGTGCACACTTAAAAGACATAAGTGTTGCAAGTGCTTTTACTTCGTCTGCGTTTACAGCTTCGGCAAAACGAATACCTCCTTTTACAGGAAGTTTGTGATGAGAATGCTGAACTCTCCAAGCCTTAATTACTTGATAGTCTCCATTATCTAAATGAAGTGGAAAACTCATTTCATATACACTATTTGGAACAATAATTTGTTCAAGCAATCCTTTTGGATGCTTTGTTAGTGCTGCAGCGTTATTTAGAGAGCCAACAACATCCTTATAGAATTTTGCGCCTTGTTCTAAATGTTCTCTATCTTTATCTGTCATATCGAACGTGTGGGTTAGGTGTGTTTGAATTTGTATTTATATATTTTGGCTTAAAGTTACTTCATTTTTTTATTCCAAAAAATACAAATCTTATTCTTTAGAAACAATTTTTTTTCGATAAAAATAAATTATTGTCTATTGAGCTTTTAGCCTTTGTTTATTCTCCTTTATAGAATAGGAAACTTTAAATTGCGATATTTGAAACCTAAATTATTTGCCAAAAAATCATTATTGAAATGAAAACTATAAAATCATTTTTACTTCTTGCTATTTTATCATTCTTTTTATTTTCGTGTCAGAACAACTCTGAAAAAATGAAGAATGAATTTGCTAAAAAATTTGAAGGAAGTTGGAAACTTTTTCGCCTAACAGGTAAACGTGGAGTAGCTGATTCTGTTATAAAAAAATTTCCTGTAACATTAAATGTAGAAGATACAGCTTTTTTGTTTCGCCAAGCCACCCAATATGGAGGAACAACGTACAGAAACTGGATTTTTGAAGATTCTATTTTGCTTTTACCTTATTCTAATCCTTCAAGAAAAGAAGATACTTTGAAATTCAAAGTATTAGAGTTGAATTTAGAAGAATTGATTTTACAACGAAGAGATAGTCTACTTATAGAATTTGATACACTTTATTTTGAGAAGTATTGATTTGATTAGAATGAATTTTTATTTCAAAAGACTGATTTCTAAAAAATAAAACTTTTTTAAGTTTTTGTGAGCTAGTTTGTACGTTGTTTTTTGTATGTAGTAGTGAAGGCACTAATTGACTAAGTATTTATCTGAGTTTAATTATTGTTTTCACTTTTATTTTAAATCACTACTACTCTAATCAATTTAATCAAACTAAACATGAAAACTTATTTTTTAATTGGAATTGTAAGCCTTATTTTTTCATTTTCTACACTTGAAGCAATGGCACAAAACCAAACAGTAGAAAAGACAAAAGAAAAAGCAAAAAACAAAACAAATAATCGCATCGATAACAAAATCGATAATAAACTTGATGAAGGTTTGGATGCACTTGAAGGACTTTTCAAACGCAAGAAGAAGAAGAAAAAAGAAGAAAAGAACGACAATAACTCTGAAAACAATTCGAATCAATCCACCGAAACACAAAATAATACGGGTTCAGGATTTTTGGATAATCTTCTTGGAGGAGGAAATGGAGAAAAAATAGATATAAAATCAAGCTATAATTTCAATTCTAATTTTATGATGCGTATGCAGATGTACAAAAAGAGTGGAAAAGAAGATGGTGATATGTTTATACGCTACTACAACTCTGCTGACCCTAATTATATGGCAATGGAAGTGATGGAATCGACTAAAGATGGAAAAATCAAATCTTTAGAATCAAAAATAATCGTTGATGGTTCGCAGCAAGCTATGATAACAATTATGGAAGACCAAAAACAAGCTGTTGCGATGAAAATGCCAAATATTGAAAATTATGAGCAGGCACAAGAACAAGAACAAAATCCTGATCAGGCAATGAAAGATGTCAAAATTACTCGTACAGGACGTACAAAAAACATTTTGGGTTATACATGTTCGGAAACCATTATGGAAAGTAATGATATGAAATCTACTTCTTGGACAACCAAACAAGTTAAATTATCTCAATTCAAAGCCTTTGCAGGAATGATGATTCAAAATAAAAAAGATAAAAACCAACTTATGGCTGTTCCATTAGAGTTTACGATGGAAATGGAGTCAATAGATAAAAAAACAGGTGAAAAAATGAAAATGACTGTTACAGAGGTAAATGAAAACCAAAACTCCACAATTAATATGAGTAGCTATAAGGTTATGGATATGTCTGGACTTATGAAAGGTGGAAACTAAAATTGGTATTTCTCTAAAAATAGTAAAAATAAAAAACCAAATTTATCTCTTTCTGATAGAGTAGTTTGTATCAAAGTGGGCTTAGGCTTTGCTTTAGCTCACTTTTTTTCACAGACACTCCTCAGAATTAGTAACCAAATATAAACTACTTATTAATTTAAAAAAATATTCAAATGAAAACTCAATTTTTAGTATATCCTGTTTTATCATTTTTCATTCTTACTTTAGTTTCTTGCAATCCTAAAAAGTATGTAGAAGACAAAATCAATGAAACTATTGCAGAAGAAATTACGGGTGCAATGATAGGAACAGATGTAGAAACCTCTAATATATCAGATACAGAAAAAGCTACAGGTCAAGTAGACTTGACTATAGATGGAAAGCATCTGAATAGTAAAATCAATCAACCTGTTTTTCAAATTGCTTCTGGAGGTGGTAAGGAAAGCGAAAAAGTTGTAATAGCCACTATGTTATCCATGCAAACACAAGATGAAAAAGAAAGTGGTTTACAGTTTGGCATTTCTGGAAATAAAAGTCAACTTAAAACCTCAATGGTAATTAATTTTGAAGATGTTGGAAAAGATGATAAAGTCAGTCCAACACTACAAATTATAACTACTGGTAAAGCTACTGATACTAATCCAATGGGTATGCAAATAATTGTAGTAAAAACAGGAACTCTTAAAGTTCTTTCTTTTTCTGATGAAGAAGTAAAATTTGAAATAGATGCAATGGGAGGACCTAATACAGCCGAAACCCATGAAGGAAAAAATCTAGTTCCAATAAAAGGTACAATAACTTGCAAATATCCTGTTATGACATTTATGGGAGTAAAGAAAGACGAAATTTTCTAAGTTTTTTAATATCATTTTATTTTTTAATAAAGCCGTCGGTAAAGTAATCGCTTTTACGACGGTTTTTTCGATTCAAACTTTAACTTTTTACCAATTATGAAATTTATTTTCTGTAGTCTTATTTTTTTATGTTTTGCTTATACAGGATTTCCACAAGATGTACAAACACCTATTAAAGATACAAAAACAGAACTATATTTTAGTGATGCCTTAATTTATGAGTATAAAACAGTAGAAGGGAAAAAAGGAGAGTTTTGGATTTATGTCAATCCGAAAACAGGAAGAATGCTTTTTACAAAACAGAGTTGGAATACAGAAGAAGAAACTACTGATGAAATGACAGACTGTATTTTAGCAAATCCTGATGGTACATATTTTCAGTTTTATCAAGATGCAGAAGGCGAGAAAAAGGTAATTCGTCATAAAATAGAAATTTCTCAAACTGACTCTAAGAATAAAACGCCTTGTATCGAAAATCAACTTGTAGAAATTAAAAAGCTAAATCAAAAAGATTCTTTTTCTACATTAGAAGCAACAAGTTATAAATATGAATATTTAAAAATGAAAGGAGAAGAAGAATTTTACATTTCAAAAGTAAATTTTAATACACATTTATTGTATGCTTTCTCTAAACTTAATATTGAGGCTAAACTTCCTGTTTATCTTGATTATTCCAATTTAGTAACTGATAATCAATTAGTTGTTCAATCAAATTCGTATTCTTATTGAGTTTATAAAAACTCTAACCAAATTAAATATCAATCTTATTTCAAACTAATTTCATTTGAATCAAATGTCTATTATGTTCCTTATAAAGACTATTCGTATTATGAAAAAGAAGGCGATAAATGGATGAGAAAAGATATTCCTATTGAGATAGAATTTTGATTCTAATTCTAATCAAAATTATGAACTTTATATCAATTCAAGATTACAAAACAATAAAAGCTCAGTTTTTTTGAGTTAAAGAACATAAAGTTTTATACAAATTGTGTAACTTTGTAATATACAATCAATTCTAATTATTACTTTACTAGATGAACGATATTACACCACAAGAGCTAAAAACTCTGAAAGATGAAGGAAAACAAATACAGCTTTTAGATGTCAGAGAAGAGTTTGAATACGATGAATATAATCTTGATGGCAAACTTATTCCTTTGGGAGAGCTGCCTACACGTTTAGAAGAATTGGAAGACTGGAAAGAAAAAGAAGTCATTGTACATTGTAAATCTGGAGGACGCAGCGCAACAGCTAAAAACTTCTTGATTTCTAAAGGCTTTAAAAATGTCAGAAATCTTTTACAAGGTGCAGAAGGCTATAAGAAATTATCATAAAAAAAGTATTTTGACTACTTCCTTAGAAAAAGAAAATACCATTGTTATTTCTGCAGAAAATATAGGGAAAAGATTTGAAAGAGAATGGATTTTTCGAAAACTTTCTTGTTATTTTTGCAGCAAACAACCTACAGCTATCGTAGGGAGTAATGGGAGTGGTAAATCAACTCTTATCAAAACGCTTGTTGGATATTTACCTTTATCAGAAGGAAACTTAGTTTATTCTTTTGATTCCAAGACAGATAAAAAAACAATCCAAAAAGAAGATTGGCAGTCTCATATTTCTTGGGCTGCTCCTTATACTGAATTGATAGAAGAATTTACGCTCCTAGAACAATTAAAATTTCATCAGTCTTTTAAATCTTTTGATATAGAGATAGAAGAAATAATTGAAAAATTAGGTTTTTCTAACACGAAGAGTAAAACAATTCGTTTTTTCTCTTCAGGAATGAAACAAAAACTAAAATTAGCCTTAGCAATCTATTCTGATGCTAAAATAGTGTTTTTAGATGAGCCTACTTCTAACCTTGATAAACAAAATAGTGAGTGGTATTTGCAAGAAATAAATACAATTTTTGGCGAAAAAACACTTATTATTGCATCAAATCAAGAATCTGAATATCATTTTTGTTCACAAATCATTGATATTCAGAACTTAAAGCTGTAAACTTGTAAAAAATTGTATTTTTGTATTAAGTTTCTGTTTTTTTACTCTCTTTTTTTTAGAAATTCAAAAATTCGCATTATCTTTAATGATTATTAATTTTGAATGAAAATTGTCATTAAAAATATATAATCGAAAATTAAAATTAACGACTAAACCTTGCTTTAATCTTAACTTAAATTTGATTTTAAATTTTAACTCAATCTCAACTCTTTAAATCCTGAATTTATGAACGTATTTCGTAACCCTTTTCTTTTAGTAGTATTATTTTGTTCTTTGTTTCTTGTAAAATGTACTTGTGGTGATGACACTGATGATGCAGAATCTTTAGTAGCTCAAATCTCTCAATCTTGGAAAATTAGCACACTTACAGTAAATGGTGATGCTGTTACTGAGGATATTGATGGCTTTACACTTACATTGAACCAAAACGCTGATACTCCTACTACATATAGCATTACTAAAGGTGGTTTAGCTTATAACTTTGCACCAAACACTTCTGGTGACTGGACATTAGCTCCAGACAATGAGAATCCTACTTCAATTGTTTTTAGTGGTTCTACTGCTACTTTAGTAAGTGCTTCAGCTACTCAGCTTGTTATTCGTTACAATGAAGATGCTGCTGATGGCAAACCAGAGCCAGTTGTACAGTTTACTCTTGTACCTAGATAATTTAAATTTTTCCTAATGTATTCTTAGGAAAATAGATTATACAAAAAAGACTTTTCTTTATTTATAAAAATAAAGAAAAGTCTTTTTTTGTAGAGTTCACTTCGAATGTGAACGATAGTTTTATTTTTTCTCTACCACTTCAAAAGGAAGTTCTATTGTTTTTCCATTTTCTACTAAAGCTATTTTATAAGTAGAAATAGGCAAATAATACTTTTCATTATCTGATTTAGAGACAATAAAAGGTTGTTCTTTTGTAGAAAGTGATTTTGATAATTTTTTCGCAGCTTCTTCATTTATTGTCAAATCATATTTCCAATAATTCAAACCTTTATTTGCTTCTAGTTTTTCAGAATGCAGAACTACATTGTTCTTATCTAAAATACGAAGTTCTACATTTGATTTTTGAGTAGTAAAGAAAATAAATTTTTGCTCTTCCTCATTTGGCTCATAATTTCCAAACCACTTGCTCCAATAGGTTTTGCCCCAGTTTTTATTGAAAGTAATTTTGTTTTTATCTAAGAAAAATGATTTTTCTTTATCCATTTTTACAAGACTTTGTAGAGGTGCAATATCCACCACATAAAGCGAACGTCCATGAGTTCCGACAACCAAATGATTTGCCACAGGCTGAACTGATAAATCATGAACTGCCACACGAGGAAAATCTTTTCCTAAAGTCATAAATGACTTTCCAGCATCAAGAGAAGCATACAAATTATGGTCTGTTCCAACAAAAAGTAAGTTTTCTTCTTTAAAATCTTCTCTAATAACATTTACAGATTCTAAAGGTAAATCTGTTCCAATGCGTGTCCAAGTTTTACCAAAGTCATTCGAAACAAAAATAATTGATTCAAAATTATCAAAACGGTATCCATTCAAGCTAATATAAACTCGTTCCATTTTGTGTTTTGAAGCCTGTACACGACTTACCCAAAAGTTTTTATACTGAGGAAACTGTTTCAAATAATTCTGTGAAATATTCTCCCAACTATATCCTGCATCTTTGCTCACATGAACCATTCCATCATCAGAACCAACATACAAAAGACCAAAACGCAAAGCAGATTCATCAATAGAAGTAAGTGTATTGTAAGCTACATCACCAGTTTTTGCTTCTTTTGGATTTGCACCTCTTGTTAAGTCCTCTGAAATAGTTTCCCATGTTTTTCCTTGGTCAAACGAACGGTGTACATGATTCGAACCCATATACAAAATATTTTGCTGATGTTTTGAAAGGTGTAATGGAGTTTGCCAGTTGAAACGAAATGGTTTTTGTCCTAGTTCATGTGAAGGTGTAATGTAGTCAGATGCTAAAGTTGTTTTATCGATTTTATAACAATTTCCAAATTGATAACAGGTATAGACAGTATTATTATCTCTAAAATCAATCTCAACTTGCATTCCGTCACCTCCTAAAAGTCGTTTGTAAGGATAATTACCTTCTTGTTGCCACACATCAGAATATTCGTATTGATGTGAAGCTGTCCAAACACCATTATCTTGCAAACCACCATAGACATTATATGGCTCAGCTCTGTCTGTTGCCACACTATAAAATTGACCAACAGGAATAGAATTTGATTTTGACCATGTTTTACCATCATTATAAGAAATATTTATTCCTCCATCGTTTCCATTTATTAAATGTCCCTCTTGTTTTGGATTAATCCATAAGGCGTGATGGTCTGCGTGAACATTATCTCCATTGATGCTTTTCCAGTTTTTGCCTCCATCATCACTTGTCAAAATTGGAACACCTACAATATAGAGTTTTTGAGGATTATTTTGTGAAACTCGTACTTGTCCAAAATAATAACCATACGAATAAACGACTTCATCGATGCTTCCTTCGTGGGTTTTTTGCCAAGTTTTTCCTTTATCTTTTGATAAATATAATTCTAAACCTTTTACGGGTGTGTCAAACAAACGAGAATTAGCATCTCCTAAAAACTCTACTAATGCTTTTGGCTCTATTTTGCCTTGTTTGATTTGTTCTTTTACAAAAGTCACATCATATTTTTTTGGAAAGTGATTTTCTTTCAAATATTCAGTTATTTGTGAATCAGAAACTTTCAAAAATTGCTCTTTGTTCATAACCAAAATAGCATCTTTGGTAAGGGTTGGTTTATTATTCTCTTTTTTACCGTCTTTTTTGATTTCATCTTTAGGTTTACGGTCTTGATTGTCCAAACAGGCATAAACCCAATCAGGATTTGCTTTTGAAATAGCTAAACCAATTCTTCCAACTCCCTCTGAAATAGGAAAACCACTTTCTTTTGTCGTTATTTTTATCCAGTTTTCGCCACCATCATCAGAACGATAAATTCCACTTCCTGCACCTGCTTCTTCAAAATCCCACGCTGCTCTATGTCTTTGCCAAGTAGCTGTATAAAGTGTATTCGGATTTGTAGGGTCAATGATTAAATCAACTGCACCTGTGTTTTCGTCAATGAAAAGTGTTTTTTTCCACGTTTTGCCTCCATCAGTTGTTTTATAAATTCCTCTTTCTTTATTTTTCGAATATAGATGACCAAGCGCAGCAACGAAAAGTATATTTTTATCAGTTGGATGCAAAACTATTCTACCAATATGCTGCGTTTCATTTAATTCTGTGTCATTTTTGTGTTCCCACGTTTTGCCCATGTTATACGAAACATACATTCCATCTCCAAAATATGAAGAACGAGAAGAGTTATTTTCTCCAGTCCCTATCCAGATGGTAGAGTCTTCCCACGAAACAGCAATATCTCCAATAGACATTACTTTTTCATTTTGAAACAAAGGAGTAAAAGAAGTTCCGTTTGTATTGGTATGCCAAAGCCCACCAGAAGCAAAAGCAGCCAAAAACTCATTTGGGTTATTAGGGTTTACTTCAATATCGACAACCCTTCCACTCATAATTGTTGGTCCTATTGATTTTATTGGAACATTTTTGAGCCAAGAAGTTGATGAATTAATTTTATTTTGAGAATTGATACGGTCTTGAGCTGTCGTAAATTCTAATTCAATATCCTGTGAAAAAGCTGTATTTGAAAGCAATGCACAAGAAATAAAAGTAAGAAAAACTCTTTTCATGTTAGTTTGATTAAGGTTTAAAATCTGTTTTGTCTTTAGTTTGATACAATTTGCAAACAAATTCGTTGCTTAAAAAAATGATCGAATAACTTTTCTTTTTTTTAACACAAAAGAAAAAATAAGGACAAAAAAAAGCCTAGCATTTTTTATGAAATTGCTAGGCTTTTGAAGTTATATTTTTTCAGAACAGATTATTGTACTGTTTTTGTCCCTATATAAAGTTCTGTGATACTTTGTACATATTCTCCACCTGTAACAGTGATAGAAATTACATTTTCAACACGAGTAATATTTACATTATCATTATCAGTAACATAAGTTACTGTTTCTATACCTGCTGTGGTTTTAGTTGTTTTGTCTGTAATTTTCACTACAATATTTTTTGTAAGTGCTTCGCTATCATCTTTATTTGAGAGTGTAATTACATTAACTGCTCCTTCTACATTAATATCACCTGATAACAGATTGTTATATGTTCCTGGAAGGTCATCAGCATAATTAATTACATCATCTTCGTCACAAGAAGTAAAAGAAATAGCCATAAAAGCAAGCACGAAGAACATTAAAATTTTGTTCGTTTTCATAATATGATACAGTTTAAAAAAATTGAAATACAGTTTAAAAAATAAATAAATCAAGCCAAAACTATGACTTGATTTACGATTATATAAACGCACCTACTCTCAAAATGTTTTGAAAATATTTTTAAACTATTGAAAAAGCCATTTAGTAGCTTCTGATAAAACAAGATTTTGTTTTATATAAATTTATATGGATTGGAGATTAATTTGTCTAATCTTTATTTTGACTAATTCTAATTCCATATTTGTATTGGTTTTTCAAAAACAAATCTTTTGTTTCGTTGCTTTCGTTATAGAGATAGAGTAGGAGAAAATGTGACACATTGCCTACTTTTAAATTTATGAATTATAATTAACAAAAATACAAGAAAATTATGTCAAAAAATGGAATTCAAAAACCGTTTGTAACGATGAAAACATCAGTTACACAAGAAATGCAAAACCTTATCAATGAGCAAATTAAGTTAGAAGCTCGTTCTTCTTGGGCTTATTTAGCAGCAGCTTCTTGGTGTGATAAAGAAGGATATGTCAATTCAGCTAAATATCTTTACAATCATGCAGAAGAAGAACGCATGCACATGATGAAATTTTTCAATTATCTAAATAATGCAGGTGGACATGCACTGGCACCCGAAATTACAGATATGCGTTATGATTTTGAGAAGTTAAGAGATGTTTTCGAAACAGCTTTAAAGCACGAAATCAAAGTAACTTTAGCAATTAATGACCTTGTAGATGCCTGTCTGAAAGCAAAAGACTTTGCTACTTTTCAGTTTTTACAATGGTTTGTAAATGAACAGCGTGAAGAAGAGGTAATTTCTCGTCGTGCTGTAGAGCTTTTTGATATTATTGGTGAAGAAGGTCAAGGAATTTGGCTTATTGATCAAGCAATCGGAAAAATAGAAGCTGAGATACAAGAAGCAGAAGGTGCAGATGCAGAAGTATAAACTAAGTAACTTAGCAAAATAAAACATATCTAAGAAAAGAATTAGAAAGTGGAAGTTTAAACTGTCAAGACACTTTTGAGGTGTCAGACAGATTTCGTTTGCATATAAATAATTTTGCTCAGTGACTTATTGTAAAAAAATAATAATTTTGAAATCATTATGAAATTTATTT
Organism: Bernardetia sp.; assembly: GCA_020630575.1. GTDB lineage: Bacteria > Bacteroidota > Bacteroidia > Cytophagales > Bernardetiaceae > Bernardetia. Next base: position 48,924 of record JAHDBD010000018.1, on the reverse strand, counting down.
TTGTAGTGATTTTTTTTATTCTAATAATTTTTAAGCTATCTTATGTAGTACTACATTTCAAAAATTAAACTGTTTTTCTTATTTTGAGTTTAGATAGATAAAAAAAATATTTAAAAGTGATTTTCTTTATAGAAATAGTCTTTATTACTCGTAACTTTATAAATTAGAGCGTTTAATTAAAATTTGAACAAAATAATAGATAGAACAGCTTAATCAAAATTATAAGTCTGCAAAAACGTATTACATAAAAATATGCAAGAAGAAAATAAAAATTTGCCTTATCCTTCTTTTCCAAACTATTCAGATGCAGATGATGCTTCAAATCCATTTTTGTATGAAGAAGTTCTATATAAGAAGAAAAAGCCTAAATATTGGTTACATATTTTGTTATTTGTGATTACTTTCATTGCAACTACTTTGGCTGGAGCAGAATGGATTTTTGGAGAAAAAAGTTTTGTTGCTCTTCTCTTTGATGCAGATGGATTTGCAGGCATTGGAAGTGGAGGACTAGGTTTTGATGGGTTTGTGGCTGGTTTGGCTTACTCTATTCCTTTTTTGGGAATATTAACAGTGCATGAATTCGGACATTATTTTGCTGCTAAATATCATAGTATTCGGGCTTCTTTGCCTTTTTATATTCCGATGTGGCTTGGTTTTTTGGGAATGCCTTCTACTATCGGAACAATGGGTGCATTTATTAAAATTGAATCTCCTTTTACCTCTCAAAAGTCACTTTTTGATGTGGGTGTAGCAGGTCCTTTGGCAGGTTTTGTAATTGCTTTAGTCGTACTTTTTTATGGTTTTTTGAATCTTCCTTCTCCTGAATATGTAATTGAAGTAGCACATCCATCTTGGCAAAAATATGGTTTAGATTATGCTTCTCAAGTGTATAAATCTATTCCAGAAGGTGCAAATATGGAATTGGGAACAAATTTGTTATTTGAATTTTTCAAAAATTATGTTGCTCCAAATCCTGAATGGGTGCCAAATAATAGAGAAATTTTTCATTATCCTTTTTTATTGGCAGGTTATTTAGCTTTGTTTTTTACAGCTTTAAATTTGATGCCGATTGGTCAGCTTGATGGAGGACATGTTCTATATGCTATGTTTGGTCAAAAATGGCATAAAAAAATATCTATGGGAATGTTTACACTTTTCTTAATGTATGCAGGACTAGGTCTTATTTCACCTCAAGACCCTATCGAAGATATTGCACTCTACAGTATTTTTTACCTCTTTTTCTTGTTTATTATTTTTCTAAAAAATACAGAAAAACCGATTACGGCTGTTGTGTTTGCGCTAGGAATTTACGCCTTTCAGTTTGTGCTTGTAAGTATTTTTCCAGAAGTTCATGGTTACTATGGTTGGTTGGCTTTTGGTTTTCTCTTAGGACGAATTTTAGGACTTTCACATCCACCTACACAAAACCAAGTTACACCACTTACAAAAGGCAGAATGATTTTGGGAGTAATTACTTTTATTATTTTTGTTCTTTGTTTTTCACCTCAGCCTTTTGTGATTTCTTAGACTTCTAAAAACTAACGAACATTTCGCTTATATTGAACCATTCGTTTTTAAACATTTTTCTTCAAAATTTGCTTTAGAAAGTTATGAAACTAATCTATATTTATGATGCCCTTTGTGGCTGGTGTTATGGTTTTGCACCTGCAATGCGTGATTTTTATCAAAACCACAAAAACGACTTTGAAACCATTGATGTTATTTCTGGTGGAATGATTACAGGAGAAGGTATTGGTGCAATTGGAGAAGTTGCTCCTTACATCAAAACAGCTTATAAAGACGTAGAAAACCGAACAGGAGTACAATTCGGAGAGAAATTTTTAAAGGATATTTTGGAAGAAGGAAGTGCCATTTTCACTTCTATTCCTCCATCCATTGCTCTTTCTATTTTCAAAAAAGAAACTCAAGAAAATCCACAACTAGCAGGAGAAAAGAATGAAAAAATTCTTCATTTTGCCGAAGATCTTCAAAGTCTTATTTATTTTGATGGAATTATTCCAAAAGACTATTCAAAATACGGCGAATTAGCTACAAAATATGGTTTGGATAACACTGATTTTGTAGAAAAAATGAATAATTCAGACTATGAAAAATTAGCTCAAAAAGATTTTCAGTTGTCACAAGATTTTGGAGTAAATGGTTTTCCTACTCTCATTATTCAAAAAGGAGAAGAATATTATTTATTTGCTAGAGGTTTTGTAGATTTGGCAGAGCTAGAAAGACGTTTTGAAGCCATGAAAACTTCTGTGTAATTAAAGTATAACAGACTTCCTAGTCTGTTCAAGTCTAAAATTTCTATTCCTACTTATCTAACACAAAAAACAGATTAGAAAGTCTGTTATATCATAAAAAATAAAATGATTCCAGCTTATATTGTTGCTATTGGCGACGAACTTCTCTACGGACAAACCCTCAATACAAACGCTTACTCTCTTTCTAAAATGCTAACTGATGTTGGTTTTAAAGTTATCAAACATATTTCTATTGCTGATGAAAGACAAGTCATTTTAGACACGTTCGAAGAAATGTCAAAAGTAGCTAAAGTAGTTTTGATTACTGGAGGACTCGGTCCTACAAAAGATGATATCACAAAAAAGACATTTGCAGAATATTTTAATGTAGGAATGCGAAGAGATGAAGCCGTTTTGAAGCATATCGAAGACCTTTTTTCTAGTCGTGGAAGAATGATGACTGATTTGAACCAATCACAAGCAGACGTTCCGACAAACTGCAAAGTTATTCATAACATGTATGGAACAGCTCCTGGAATGTGGTTTGAAAAAGAGGGTTGTATTTTCGTTTCAATGCCTGGTGTGCCTTATGAAACTGAAAATATAATGAGCAATGAGGTAATTCCTCGTTTATTAGATTTTTTCAAACCTCCTTTTATTGTACATAAAAAAGTACAGACAATTGGAGTTCCTGAGTCTATTTTAGCACAAACTATCGAAGATTGGGAAAATGATTTGCCTTCTCATGTTCGTTTGGCGTACCTTCCACATTTAGGAAAGGTAACTTTGAGATTGACAAGTGAAGGAGATGACAAAGAAAAAATTGAGGAAGAATTAAATAATCAACTCAAAAAAGTAATTCCTCTCATAGAAAAATATGTTTATGGTTTCGATGATGAAACGATAGAGGGAAAAGTAGCTGATTTATTAAAAGAAAAGAATCTTACTCTAGGAATTGCAGAAAGCTGCACAGGTGGTTATGTAGCTCGTACATTTACACAACACGAAGGTGCATCTGCTTTTTTTGAGGGTGGAATAATTGCCTACTCAAATGATGTGAAAATAAAAGTTTTAGGAGTAAAATTAGATACAATCATAAAATATGGTTCAGTAAGTGAACAAACAGCCTTAGAAATGGCTGAAGGAATCAGAAAAACATTAGGAACAAAAATTGGAATCGCTACAACAGGAGTAGCAGGAACAGGTGGAGGAACACCTGAAAAACCAGTGGGAACAGTTTGGATTGCCTATTCTGATGAAAATGAAACAGTAGCCAAAACCTATCAACTTACTAAAAATAGAAACTTAAATATTCAACTGACTACAAATGCAGTTTTGAATTTACTTAGAAAAAAGCTGATTGAAAAGTAGGCAAATTTTCTGATTCATTAAATACTTTGTAATTTTGTATTATATAAAGATATTTATAAAATAATTGATAAAGTAAATAATGATTTGGAATTACGAACATATAAAAGATTCTTTTGATAAAATAAGTCAAAGCGACCCGATTACCTATTTTGCGCCTTTTTTTATATTTCTTATTCTTTTAGAATTAGGAATTGATTTAGCCCAAAAAAAAGAATGGTACAATAAAAAAGATGCTTGGGCTTCAATTGTTATGGGAGTTGGTTCTGTGTTTTTGAGTCTTTTAGCTAAGATTTTTTATATCGGAATTTATATGTGGATTTATGATAATTTCCGTCTCTTTACGCTGCCTAATGTTTGGTGGGTTTGGATTCTACTTGTCTTTGCTGATGATTTTTCTTTTTATTGGCATCACAGATTAAGTCATCAAGTTCGTATTTTGTGGGCTGCTCATTCGAATCACCATTCAGCACAAAGTTATAATTTGGCTGTTGCGCTGCGTCAGAGTTGGACAGAAATGTTTTATAAATATATCTTTTGGTTATGGCTGCCTTTACTTGGTTTTCATCCTGTTATGATGTTTGTAATGATGTCCATTAGTCTTATTTATCAATTCTTTCTACATACAGAGGCAGTTGGAAGACTTGGTTTCTTAGAATATTTTATGAATACGCCTTCTCATCATAGAGTTCATCATGCTACTAATGTAAAATATTTGGATAAAAATCATGCAGGAATTTTTATTATTTGGGATAGACTTTTTGGAACATTTATAATAGAAGATGAAGAAAAACCAATCTACGGACTTGTCCAAAATCTTGAAACGTATAATCCTATTCGAATTGCTTCCCATGAATACGAAAAAATTTGGGCAGATATTAAAAAGCCTATTTCTTGGAAACATAGAATTAATTATCTAATAAAGCCCCCAGGTTGGAGTCATGATGGAAGCCGAAAAACTACTAAGGATTTGGTAAATGAGATGAAGAAGAATAAATAAGTTATTTCAATAATTTGTCCCACTGCCTTTCATCTAATTCAATAGCTTCACAGTTCAGATGTGAAAGGTTATCGCTCATCTTGAAAATATCGTTGAACCATTCTTTAGTATCTTCATCATCCTCTAAACAATACCAAGTCCATAAGGATTTCTTCCCTGTTTTTTCTGACCAACTAGACAATGCTGTGGCTATTTCTGCCAGTCGTCTCATATAAGATGTAGAGAGATAATCTATTTTGAGATAGATGTGAATTTGCTTTATGTCACTTTGAAGCAGCTTTTCAACCCAACAGAAGAAAGGGTGCATAAAGTCTAAAGAGTAAGAATTATACATCTCTCCAGATATTTCTATAACACCTGTCTCAAAATTTCCTTTTATTGTGGGAAACTGTCCTGAAACATAAACTCCCATTCCCCATTTGCCTGTAATCAAAAAATTAAAGCTAGAAAGTGATTGAACAACCATTGCTAACGGATTTTCAGTATTTTCTCTAAAACGCTTTTTTGCTATAAAATTATCTTCTTTGGGCTGGACAAATGGAAGAGCGTCGAAAACATCAATAAACTCAATAGTCAATAACTCTTTATTGTTTTTGAGATAATCTTCTAACCAATTTTTAAAAGATAAAAGTTCTTGTTCTGTAAAACGGTTTGCACAATCTGAAATTATAATTTTCCTTTGTTTTGTCTGTGCATAAATACTAGCTTTAAAACCATGTTGGTTTGCCTTACTTTTTATCAAAAATTCGTTTTCCATAAAGTGGTTTTTAATTTAAAAATTCAGAAAAAGCTGTTGATTTTAAGAATTATTGAAATTTAATCAAAAAAAACTAACTTACTACCTTCTATTTGGTTATTGGTTTTTAAGTAATTCAATCAAAAATTTGTATCCCATTTATACTATATGAAGAATCTATTTTTTACTATTTCTATTTTTTGCCTTTTTATCGCCTCTACTCTTTTATCCAGTTGTGTTTCCTTTACTTCGTATGATGATTTAGAAAGGTTGAAATATTCAGATTTAAGAGGATATGAATACCAAAATAAAGAGTATAATCCTACTGCTGACACTACTCGTTTTATGTATTTTACAAACAAAACAGACTTTGAAACGTCATTTGGAAGCATAAAAGATGATATTGATTTTTCTCAGCAGATTGTTGTAGCTGTGGTGAAATATGAAAAAAAACCTACTCAAATCAATACACAACATATCACTTATGCACAAAATGAAATTATTTGGCTTTATGAAGATGAATATTCAGATGTAAAAGCTAATTCTCCTTTTGTAGGAATGGCTTTAATTGAAAAAAAGAATTTTGAACAAGTTGTTTTTGTAGAAAATGGTAAAACAGTCTATATAATCACAACACTAGAAGCTCAAAAGAGAGCAAAAGAGAAATTAGAAGAAACCTTTAATAGAACGGAACAAGAAAAATAGTAAATTTGTAGTTCAATATACGTGTAGCTATAACTATTTATAATGGATAATTTTATTCTGTCTCTCATTTTTTGGTTTCCACTTTTGGGAGCTGCTTTCTGTTTAATTCCTTTCAAAGAAAACAAATCTCATTTTTATAAATGGATTGGAGTAGGTATTCTTTCTATCGAACTTATTTTGGTAGCCATGATGCTTTTTATTGCCAAGGCTAATTTAGACATGTCTGTTTTTGATGAACAAAATTTACTTTTGTCAGAAAAATATACGTGGTGGCATGTCAGTGTGGGGAAATTTGGGATTTTACACGCTGATTATTTTTTAGGAATAGATGCTAAAAATGTTCTCTTGATTGCTCTTTCTGCTCTTGTGCTTTGGGTAGGAAGTTTAGTTTCTATTTTTTCTAAAAAAATACTTTCTCGTCCTCGTCTCTATTTTTTCTTGTATCTATTGCTTTCTTCTGCTGTAATGGGAAGTTTTCTCTCATTAGACTTTTTACTTTTCTTTATTTGTTTTGAGTTTATGTTACTTCCTATGTATTTTTTGATAGGAATTTGGGGAGGAAAACGCAAAGAATATGCAGCTATCAAGTTCTTTATTTATACATTAATTGGTTCTGTCTTGATTTTGGTGGCAGGAATTATTATCGTAAATTCTGGAATAGACATCACAAAAACAGCTTTAGAACTGGGTATTTCGACGGAGGAAGTAATTTTGAAACTCAAAAATTCTACTCTCATTACTCAAAATGCTACTCAAATTGTGCATTCCTTTGATATGCTTGTTTTCAAAGATGCAAACTATTTTCTTCCTCAATCTGCTCTCTTTTTTTATGAAGGAAATATTACTCGTACTATTGTTTTCTTGTTGCTTCTTATTGGTTTTGCCATCAAATTACCAATTGCACCTCTTCATACTTGGCTACCGATTGCCCATGTTGAAGCATCAACACCTATTTCGATGGTTTTGGCTGGTGTTCTTTTAAAAGTGGGAGGATATGGACTTTTGCGTCTTCCTTTTTCTGTTTTTACTGATGTAGCAATAGATTATTCATTTTGCATAGGAGCTTGGGGCGTTTTTTCAATGCTATATGGAGCTTTTTTAGCTCTTGGACAGACTCATCTAAAAAGAATGATTGCTTACTCTTCCATTTCCCACATGGGTTTTGTTCTTTTGGGTTTTGCAGCCACTAATGCAGAAGGAACAAATGGAGCAATGTATCAAATGCTTAGTCATGGACTTATTTCTCCTTTACTTTTTCTTTTGGTAGGTGTTCTCTATGAGCAGACAAATGACCTTACTATTACTAATTATAGTGGACTTTTTCATAAGCTACCACGTTACACAGCTTTTGTAGGAATTGCTTTTTTTGCAGGTTTGGGATTGCCTACTTTTTCTAGTTTTATAGCTGAACTAACCGTTTTTCTAGGTGTTTTTTCTTCAGATTATTTACCAATTTGGTTGGGCATTTTGTCTACAATAACATTAATTTTGACAGCTAGTTACTTTCTTTGGACTTATAAAAGAATGTTCTTAGGCGATTTTGAATTACATGATAATCTCAAAAACATGGATTTACAAGATATTTCTACTTCTCAAAAAATCATTGCATCCATCTTAATTTTCTTTATTGTTCTTTTAGGAATTTTTCCTTCTTTGGTTTTTGGGTGGTTTTGAAATATAGAAAAAAAATAGCCTACCAATTTTAATAAAATAAGTAGGCTATTTTGTATCAAGTTAGTTTAAAATTACCAACTATCTTTTTCTGAATTATTATCTAGTATTTCATCATCATATAGAAATTCTCCTTCTATAGGTTTTCTTTGTACAAAAATAGCAGAGAGTAAAGCAACTACAAAAAGTACAACTGCACCTACCATAATACTTTGAAGAAATGGCATTAAAGGATTTTCGAGTGCTTCACTTGAACTTTTACGAGCTTCTTTCATCGCTTTATCTATTTCGTTTTCTCCCATCCCCATACTTTCTAACATACTTTCTGCTTTATCTAATGAAGCTTTTGCTATTTGCTCTGTATATTCTGGAGCAACAAAGTTATTGAATACATAATTGTATGAAGAACCAATAACATAGCTCAACATTAAAGCTACAAAAACCATTTTGACAGCATCAAAATACTTTATTATTCCTTTATTTTCTTTTTTAATACGAATACAAACAAAAATAATAGCTGCAATAGAGAACACTCCTGAGATAATAGCATAATAACTCATTGAAAATTCTACGCCCATTATATAACCAAAGACAGCTAATAAAATATTTATAACACCTAAAATCAAACCATAACGAATTGCTACCTGCATAATAATAAATAGTTAGTTGAGAAATAAAAATAATTTTTTCTTACAACTAATAAGTACACACTAATTAAGTTTTATTACAATTATGATAAATTCTTATTTTTAAAAAATAGGATTAGATAAAATAAGTCTTCCAATAGAATCTTGTCTTTGCTGTTCTCTCAATCTTATTTTTCTCATTTGTTCAGCATATTCTGGAGTGAGTTTGTATTTTTCTCTCTCTATTTTTTTTTCAATTCTATTTAACGATTCTCTATAGTCAGTTTTTAAACTATCTGTTTTATAGGCATTTTTAAAATAGGTTTCTGCTAGTTCAAAGCGTTCTAATTTATCTTGAGGTTCGAAGAGCTTGTATTCATATAAAAAACCTAACAAATAATTAGCTGTACTTTGTAGTGGCTTTTGTTTTATTACTTTTTTGAAATAATATTCTGCTTGAGGATAATATTTTTTTTCAAACATATAAATGCCCACTTGTAAAGAAGCTTCATCTAATGTAGAATCTTGTCGAATTGCTTTTCTATACCATACAATAGAACTATCTCGTTTATTTAGGTTCAGCCAAGTATTTCCATATTGAAGAGAAAGTTGAGACCGAATTTTATTATCTAGTTTATTGTCTTTCTTATTTGAAGCAGTATAACTTGTTTTTTGAAAAGCAACTTGTGCTTCTTTCCATGCATTTTTTGGAAGTTCTGATGCATTATAAGTTTTGATGATTTCTATGTACGCAGGCAGATAGGTGCTATCTTTCTCAATTGCTTTTCTTAAAAATGAAATTGCTTTTGTAGTATCACTTTTCTTATTCCAAATCATTCCCTGATAATAGAGTGTTTCTATTTTCTCTCCTGTTCGGTTTGCAATTTTCTCAAAGGCAGTCAAAGATTCAGACCATTTTTTTTGATTAAATGCAGAATAGGCATACAAGCGATATAATTCTAAGTCTGTAAAACCCAAATCAATCGCCTTTTGAGCAGCACTAAGAACTTTTTGAGGTTCGTTTCTTTGTTGATAAGCCTGTGCCAATGCAAAATAATATTTACTTTTTGTGCTGTCCAAAGAAATTGCCTTTTCAATATCCTCTAACGCAATATTTTCTTTTCCAGAAGATAGATACAAAGAAGCTCGTTTATAGTAATAATGAGCTGTATTTTCTTTGTTGTCTGTATTTTCACTTCGTTCAATTTGCTTATTAAGAAACTGAACTTGATTAGAAATAATTGTTGTAACAGAATCTGGAAGAGGAGGTAATGTTTCGACAAACTGCTTCGTATCAGACTGACAAGCCGATAAAAAGCAGAAAACCACTATAATCAATAAGAAACTAAAAGTATTTCTAGACATTTACAATTTACATTTATCATTTACAACTGAAAGTCAGCGTAGCTAATTACTTCTTTAGCCATTCTCTAATTATATCTAAAACTACAAAAACATATTTTTGGTGTTCTTCTTTAGCTTCCATTTCAGGTTCTTTTCCTCCTATATTTACCATTTTACCAACATAGTTTTCTTCTTTAGCTTCATTTTCAAAAACCCAAACAGCATATCCTTTTATGCCCAAACTATCATCTTCTAGCTTTTCAATATCGCTTTGAGTAAGAACAAAGTATACTTTTTCATCAATTATAAATTTAGAGAGTTGACGTTCACTTTCTTTAATAGAAGCTAATGAACCAGACATTTCTACTTTAATATTTTTATCAGAATGAACAGTTGGAATACGGAAATTTGAATCTTTCATTATATATAAATTACGAATTATGAAATAATCAGCGAAGCTAATTAAAAATTAAAAATTATGAAGTGAAATTCAGTGAAATTAACTGACTAGGAATAACTACATAATTGGTTACTGACTATTTATAGCCAAACCAACCCAATTTATCAGATTTTTTACGCCAGTTTTCACTTACTCTGACATAAAGTTCTAAAAACACTTTTTTACCAAAGAAGGCTTCCATGTCTAATCGGGCTGCTTGTCCAATTATTTTGAGTGCACTTCCATTTTTACCTATCAGAATACCTTTTTGAGATTTTCTTTCAACATGTATTTCTGCATTGATGCGAAGAATTTTAGGTTCATCTTTAAACTCTAAAATGCCTACCTCAGTAGAATAGGGAATTTCTTGATCATAATGCAAAAATATTTTTTCTCGTATAATCTCTCCTGCAAAAAAACGTTCTGGACGATCTGTCAGCATTTCTTTGTCATAATAAGCAGGATGTTTTGGAAGATATTTTAAGATAAGTTCTAATACTTCATTTACATTAAAACCAATTAAGGCAGAAATAGGCAAAATTTCTTGTGGATTTAATACTTCTTTCCAACGAGCAATTTTTTCATCAATGATATCTTGATCAACTAAATCAGCTTTATTCAGTAGAACAATGAGAGGAATTTTCTTTTTATCTAATGCTTTTCGGAGTTTTTCGATGGCATTTTCTTCATCATGACTCTCATCAAGAGAGGTTACAAGCAAAATTACATCAGCATCTTCCAATGATTTTTCTACAAAACGCATCATTTTTTCATGAAGCTCATATTTTGGAGAAATAATACCTGGTGTATCTGAAAACACAATTTGATAGTCTTCACTATTCAAAATCCCCATAATACGATGGCGAGTAGTTTGTGCTTTGGGAGTTACGATAGCTAATTTTTCTCCTAATACAGTATTCATAAGCGTAGATTTGCCACTATTTGGTTTTCCAACCAAGGCTACAAAACCAGCTTTATGATTTTCAGATTCTTTGCCAGCATTTAAAATGGCATCTAAGTCAAGTTCTTTCATACTACAAAGTTCGCTTTTTTTATAGAATAATATAGTATAATTGTTATTTTTTGCTCAAAAAAAGGGCAACTAAATTGATAAAAACCTATAATTTAGGTTTTTTATAGAAAATAAATACTTTTTTTTAGATAAATACTTGCAGATTAAAAATATTTTCGTACCTTTGTAAAACAATCAGGGTAAATAAATCTTGGTTGTACCAATTACGGCGCGAGATAGAGCAGTTGGTAGCTCGTCGGGCTCATAACCCGGAGGTCACAGGTTCGAGTCCTGTTCTCGCTACTATTAACCCCTTACATTACTGTTAAGGGGTTTTTTATTGAATATGCGCCAAATATGCGCCAATTTTTAATAACTATTGCCAATAGTGTTTTTTTTATTCTCTTTGAATACTACAACAAACAAGGAATGGACAAAAGCGAAAATAAAAAATTTCCTTATAAGTCTGCTAAATTCGTTGATGGGAAAAGACCTTATGTAGAATTTTGGATTTGGGACAACGAAAAGAAAAAGCTAGTTAGGAAGAGAACCTATAAAGACGCAAACGAAGAATTGGCAAAGGAAATAAATGATGATTTAAAAAAATTCAATATTTATGTTCCTTCAAACAATGAGAAACTCATAAAGGAAAAAGAACGTCGAAAACTAATAGAAACCTCTGTGAATGCACTACAACTTGCATTTGACAACGCTAAACCACGCCTTCGTAAGAGGTCTGTAAGTAGCTATAAAAGCCATTTAAAATACTTTTTTGAGTTCCTCAATGAGAACTACCCAGACCTTGCCATTCGTAGTTTACAGGCATCACATGTTACTGAGTTTCTGAATACTTTGCAGCAGAAAAAAGGAATAAGTAACAAAACTAGAAACTCATACGGCACTACCATAGGAACTCTGCTATCAGATTTAAAAGTATTAGGCTATGTAGATGAGAACGTGATGGAAAAATTTAAGAAGGCAAAGGTACACAAGTCAAAAGCACATCAATTTTATAATATAGAACAAAGAAAAAAGATAAAAGAAGTTGTAAGTGAGGAAAACTCTAACCTATGGTTAGTATGCCAAATTCTCTTCTATACCTTTGTCAGACCACAAGAAATACGATTTTTGAAGGTAGGCTATATAGAAACTGATACAAACAAACTATTTATACCTGCTGAAATATCAAAAAACAAGAAAAGTGAAAGAGTAGATATACCCAGTCATTTAATGAATGCTTTACTACAAAGTGGTTTCTTATCGTATCACTCTGACTATTACTTATTTGGAATAAATGGCTTTCCTTCAAACAAACCTACCAAAGAAGGGCAGTTTACAAAAGAATATAAGGAAATTAAAGACAGACTAAAATTATCAAAAGAATATACTTTATACAGTTGGAAGCATACTGGAGTAGTAGCAGCCTATAAAAGTGGCGTGGATGTTTTGGAAATTTCACAACAATGCAGACACCACAATTTAGAACAAACACGTACTTATATGAGAGGTTTAGGTGTTTATTCAAGTGAAAAAATAAGAAACAATTTTCCTTCAATTTAACTCTCTGAATAAAAATGACTTTAGAAGAATACATCAGCAAAATCAATCAGCGTTTTCAGTTAGGGAATGCTACTGAGCATACATTTAGAGGAGATTTACAAACACTTTTAGAAAGTATTGTTCCTAAAGTATCGGCTACCAATGAGCCTAAACGTATTGCTTGTGGTGCGCCTGACTTTGTTCTTACAAAAAAAGATATTCCTGTTGGTCATATTGAAGCAAAAAATATTGGAGATAAAGACCTTGAAGGAAAAAAGAAAACAGGCAATAAATCTCAATTTGATAGATATAAAAAATCACTTGATAATCTTGCTTTTACTGATTATTTGGATTTTCATTTCTATCAAGATAAAAAATTTATCAAAAGCATTGCTATTGGTAAAATAGAAAATGGACAGATAGAACCAATTAGAGAGAATTTTGAGAGTTTTGAAAGACATATCAAAGATTTTTGTATCTATGAAGGACAAACAATAAAAAGTCCGAAAAAACTAGCCGAAATGATGGCTGCAAAGGCTCAAATGTTAGCCACTATAATAGAAAATTCACTTGATTCTGATGAGAAAGAACGTGAAGATTCTTCACTACAACAACAATTTGAAGCCTTCAAACAAATCTTGATAAAAGATATTTCACACAAAGCCTTTGCTGATGTGTATGCTCAAACAATAGCCTACGGAATGTTTGCAGCAAGATTGCATGATAATTCGCCTACTACATTTACTCGTCAAAAAGCTGCAACCTTAATCCCTAAATCCAATCCATTTCTGCGTAAATTATTTCAGTACATAGCAGGTTATGATTTAGATACACGTTTAGTTTGGATTGTGGATGATCTTTCAAATATTTTTGTTTATGCCAATGTAGAAGCTACTTTACAGGAATACGGAAGAGAAACCCAAACAGAAGATGCCCTAATTCACTTCTACGAAACTTTTTTGGCAGAGTACGACCCAAAACTAAGAAAAGCTAGAGGGGTTTGGTACACGCCTAAACCAGTAGTTAATTTTATAGTTCGTGCCGTTGATGATATACTCAAAACTGAATTTAATCTATCTAAAGGACTGACAAACAGTAGTAAGACCAAAATAAAAGTAAGCGAAAAAGGAAATTTAGTAGAAAAAGAAGTTCATAAAGTACAGATTCTTGACCCAGCCACAGGAACAGGAACATTTTTAGCAGAAACAGTAGAACACATTTACAAACAATTCCAAAATCAAAAAGGAGTTTGGAATAGTTATGTAGAAAATGACCTTTTACCTCGTCTGAATGGCTTTGAGTTGCTGATGGCTTCGTATGCAATGGCGCATCTAAAACTAGATTTTTTACTCAAAGAAACAGGTTTTAAACCCACAAAAGAAGAACGTTTTAGAGTATTTCTGACAAATTCACTAGAAGAAGGTAGTACAGAACTAGAAACAAGTTTTGCAAATTGGCTTAGTACAGAAGCAAATGAAGCTAATAAAATCAAAAAAGATACACCTGTAATGGTTATTTTGGGTAATCCTCCGTATAGTGGCGAAAGTCAGAATAAAGGAAAATGGATTATGGAATTGATGGAGGATTATAAGAAAGAACCCGAAGGCAAAGAAAAATTAAAAGAAAGAAATCCAAAATGGATAAATGACGATTATGTCAAATTTTTGCGTTATGGTCAGCACTTTATAGAAAAAAATGAAAGTGGTGTCCTTGCTTTTATTAATCCACATGGTTTTTTAGATAATCCTACTTTTAGGGGAATGCGTTGGAATTTGCTTAAAACCTATGATAAAATTTATACCATAGATTTACATGGTAACTCTAAGAAAAAAGAAGTTTCGCCTGATGGTAGTATAGACCAAAATGTCTTTGATATTATGCAAGGTGTCAGTATCAATATTTTTATCAAGACTGGAAAAAAGAAAAAAGATGAATTAGGAAAGGTTTTTCACTATGATTTATTTGGAAAGAGAGAAAGTAAATATGAATTTTTAGATAGCAATTCTCTTAAAAATGTTCCTTTTGTAGAGTTACCTAATATTGCACCTAATTATTTTATGGTGCAAAAGGATTTTGAAGCGCAAGAAGAATATAAGAAAGGATTTAGTCTTATAAATATGTTTACAAATTCTGTTTTAGGTTTTCAAACACATAGAGACCACTATGCTATTGATTTTACTAAAGATATAACTACTAAAAAAATAGAAGAATTAAGAAATAAAAACATTTCTGATAAAGAATTATATCGAAAGTACAACATTAAAGATAATAGAGATTGGAAACTTGATATACAAAGAGAAAATCTTTTTTCTGATACAAAATGGAAAGAAAAGCTAACAGATTGTATTTATAGACCATTTGATATTCGCTCAACTTATTTAAGCCATGTAGTAATGGACTATCCTAGAAGAGAAATTTTAAATAATATTTTAAATAAAGAAAATCTTTCTTTATTAATTTCTCGCCAACAGGCTGTTGTTGGATTTAGACATTGTTTTGTTAGCAACTTAGCTCCTGAAAGTTGTGCAGTTTCAAACAAAACAAGAGAGGGGTGTCAAGTTCTCCCTTTGTATTTCTATCCACAAACAGAAAAAGAAGAAACTCTATCAGCAGAAAAAAGGATAAAATTAGAAGAAGAATTAAAGGGAAAAGAAGCTATTTTTGAGAAATTCAAAAAAGATTTTTTGTTCCTAGAAGAAATTTATGAAACAGTAGATAATCGAAGTAAAGAACTTAATAGGAAATACAGAGAACAAAAAAAAGAATACAAAAAGCAAGGCAGCGAACTAGGAGAAATAAGAAAGATGTTAGTTCAGACTGAACAAATTGATAAAGAAGAAGAACCTAGAAAACCCAATCTAAAAAAGGAAATAGTAGCTCAAATCGCTCAAAAATTAGGTTTAGTATTTACTGTTGAGAAAACAAAAAAGAAAGGAACATTTGCGCCTATTGATATTTTGGATTATATCTATGCTGTTCTTCATTCGCCAAAATATAGAGAAAAATATAAGGAGTTTTTGAAGATAGATTTTCCTAGAGTTCCTTATCCTGCTGATGCAAAAACCTTTTGGAAATTGGTTGATTTAGGAGGTCAGATAAGACAAATTCATTTATTGGAAAGTGATGTAGTAGATAATTTTATTACTTCTTATCCAGTAGAAGGCGAAAACGAAGTAGAACAACGTCCAAATTTCACTCTTGATAAAAAGACACAATTAGGTAAGGTGTATATCAATGAAACTCAATATTTTGACAATGTTCCTGCTACGGCTTGGGAATTTTACATTGGAGGTTATCAACCTGCTCAAAAGTGGCTCAAAGACAGAAGAAATAGAAAACTGACTTTTGAGGACATCAATCACTATCAAAAAATAATCGTTGCTTTATCTGAAACAGATAGATTGATGAAGGAAATTGATAAAATCGTATCTTAGGCTAATTTTTATTCTTTTACTAAAATCAATCCTAAAAACATAAATTATGCAATTTAACTACCTATATATTGATGGCATACTAGACTTTAAGGACACACAATTCCAATTTAATGATATAAATGTATTTTTAGGTTCAAATAACACAGGTAAAAGTTCAGTATTTAGAATTTTGGAGGTTCTACAAAATAGTTTAGATATTTATAAACAAGATGGTTTAAATCTAAACTTTGAGGGTACTAAACTTGCAAGTATAAAAAATATAAATACTGAAGAGCTAATAACATTTAGACTACCTTTTTCTGTTTTAGGTGCAACAACATTAGAATTGCAATACAATAATGAGGGAAAGTTAGTATTACTAGATTTAAAAGATAATAATGATTGTATTATTAAGATGGAAGGAGCTAGTTGTAATATTAACTTTAAAAAAATTATACAATATTTAGACAATGTTTTTACACCTAAAACAGAAGATAAAAAAAATAGTTTTGCTTTTATACAGCCCAATAATGAAAGAGAGAAAGTAGATAGAAGTGCTTTGTCATTAATAGAAGAAGATTTGAGAGAATATAAAAAAACATTACAAAATATATGGACTAGAAGATTTCTTGAAGATGATAAAGAAGATGAAATAGATAAGTATTTTACTTTAATTTCAAGTACAGAAACAAGCACCATAAAAAATTTATATACTTTTTTACTTGAGAAAGAAGAAGACTTTTATGACTTTGAGTGGAATCAAAAAAGGTACGCACATTCGATAGTTTCTATTTTTGATTTTATATCGATATTAGAAGTCTTGAGTGATGAAGATGAAATGAGTGGGCATAAAATAACTAAATATTACTATGATAGTGATGGTAATGTTGATGATACTGATATTGAAGCTATAAATTTTTTAGAAGAGAATAAGGATATTACCCTTTTCTCTGATAAATTTGAGGAGTTACTAAATGTCATTAGGCTTTCCTTAGAAAAAGGATTTTTAGATTTAATTGAATTACTTGATAAAGTCTCATATTTATCTGCTATTCGTCTTAATACAATATCCCCATATATTGATGATTCAAATGATGGAACATTAAACGAGTTAAGTAAGCAGTTTTTTTATGCAAGACCAGAGCAGAAAAGATTTGTAAATGAATGGCTAGAGAAATTACAATTAGGCAAAATAGAAAAAGAACAAACAAGTTTAGTTGGTTTAGAAATTAAAACATTAGTGTTTTATAAATTCAAAAACGGAGCAATAGATAGCACAAAAGCATTTACACTAAACAAAATAAGTACTGGTACTTTACAAATTATTGTATTGTTGATGAAGATTAGCTTATCTAACAAGAATAGCATTTTATGTATAGAAGAACCCGAAACTAATTTACATCCTCGCTTACAAACTACAATAGCAGATATATTAGAAGATGCCAACAAAAAATTTAAGATAAAATTTATTGTTGAAACTCATAATGAGTATATGCTTAGTCGCTTTCAGAATTTGATTGCAGATAGTAAATTAAATGCTGAAAAACTAAGTGTACATTATTTTCAAATTGCTGACAGTTCAAAGGCACAAGTTATACCTATACCTGTGGCAGATGATGGTTTTATAGATTATAGAATAGTATATGATAATGAATACTATCCTCAAGGCTATAATTTACACTTATCATTGTTAAATAAACGTAGAGAAAAGTTTATTGAAATATTTGAGAAAACTAGAAGTTTAGTGGTTAGTGGCAACGTAACAGATGAGGAAACTCTTTATCAAAGAATAGATGAATATTTAGTAGGTCAAGATTATTCTAATTATATATCACTATTGAATACTAAACTAGGAGTAACTGATGTATCTAGTAAATTATCTCCTGAGATTGTAAGACTTCTAACCAGTGGATTATTTTTACATAATAATTTAGCTAATGATTCTTCTCACGATTTTTCCCCTGCTGTTATGCAACTAGGAAAAGCTGTGGAAAATGTTATTATACCAGCATGTAAAAACATATTTACTATTAACTTTAATTCAAGTAAACTTACAGACCTTAAATCAGAGGAAAGTTGGTTATTTGGAAGTACGACAAATTTTCAGCGTCAAAAAATGAGTAGCTTTCACGCTCAACATCTATTATATGCTTTAGCAGCACCAAATACAAGAGCTAAGATGGTAAGTTCGGATTATAGCAATTTCAATAGTGTAATTGATTTGACTAAGCTACAAGCTAATAAAGATAAATTTAAAGACAGTGATTTAGTAGATGAAATAAGAGATTTACGTAATAATGCTGCTCATAAATCTGTACAAATAAGCCTTACTGAATCCTCTGAACATTTAGACAGAGTTAAAGAGTTTTTCAAAATGTGGATTGATATTAAAGTATAACCATTTTTATTAAAAAAACAACTTTTTATAGAAAATATTGAAAAATAAGAAGTAAATAATATTTTAAGTAGTTCTACATTGGAGGTTATCAACCTGCTCAAAAGTGGCTAAAAGATAGAAGAGATAGAAAACTGACTTTTGAGGACATCAATCACTATCAAAAAATCATCGTTGCTTTATCTGAAACAGATAGATTGATGAAGGAAATTGATAAAATCACATAATAAAAAAAACTAAGTACAGAATACTTAGCCTTTTTGATTGTGATACAAATACTATCTATTATATTCCTAAGCTAAGCTCAATATTAGCACAATCTTCATCATAGGTAAACGGAAATAAGTCTTTTATTCCTAGTGAAAGCCAATTTTCTGATATAGGGTTGTTTTCTCTTGGAACTTCACCAATATCTTCTCCATTTCTTTTTAGGTACATTTTCATAGAATACAAATATCTTAAAATAGATTTTGAGTGAATGGAGGTTAAATAATATATATGTTCAGATTCTTTTTTGTTTACTGTAAATTGAAAATGAGAGTATAAATCTTCCATTTCTTTGATTATAAATTTGAGTTTAACAATATAATCATCTATATCCTCTAAAGTAAGGAAATCTACATTTGATAAATCTGTTATCATGTCTTTGAATAGACGGTACAATTCTTTTGATTTTAAATGTTTACGTGTAATGATAATAAAATGTAGAACTTCTTCTTTTCTTTCCTCTTCTGTTAGTTCCACATCTTTTGGACTAACTAGATTTTCTACTAAAATTCGCACGTTTTCAGGTAGTTTTGACAAAATAGATGCAGTATTTTGTTCTATTGTGGACGTTTTGGACATATTATCTTGTGTTATTTTGGACATTGTGGACATATTTTGTTGTGATAAATTGGACATTGTGGACACTTTGGACACTTCGTCCTGTGATATTGTGGACACTTTGGGCATTGTGGACGCATCTTCTAATGATGATTTGGACATTAAAAGATTATTTTCTCGTACAATATTGTTTGCTTTACTTTTAGAAATCCCCAGTTTTTCAGCTATTTTTCTGCTAGAATAACCTTGACTACTAAGGTTCAATACCTCATTTTTTTCATTTTCATAGTTCATAATTAAGTGGTTTTAAAGTATATAATTGATTGATTTTTCTCTAAAGAGTTTCTACAAAAATTAATTTGTAGGAAGTTTTTTTTACTTGGAATAAGAGTAGGTAAATTGTGGTTTTTTAGTAGTAGATATTGAAGTAAGTTGTAGTTTTTTCATATTTTCATTGTTAAAAACTTTATTTACTTCTCTAGCAATACGAGTTTGTTGTATTTCTACGTAAGACTGTTCAGTCATTTGTGTTGTAGAATGACCATACATTTTACTTATTGATTCATTTGAAATACCTAATTCAGAAAGGTAATTACCAAATGATTTACGTCCATTATGACTAGAGGCATCTTTTTGTATATTCGCTTGAGCTATAAGACAAGAAATAGCCAAATTATAATTACCGTTTTGAAATTTTGGTATTTGATAATTGTACTTCTCAAAAATCTTTTTTGCTTGTGGTAAAAGTGGAATAATACAGGGTTTTAATTTTCGTTTTCTTGTCTTTTTTCGTTTTATCAAAATCCATTCTTTCCATTCCAATTTAGGAGTTTGGAAAATAGTATCTTTTCCTAGGCGTGTCAGCTCTGCAAAAGCAACACCAGTGTAACATTGCAGCAAAAAGCCATCTTTTGCCCTTTGAACGTGTTCAGATTGTTTGCTTACATCTATTGCTGCAAACCTTTCTATTTCCTCAGCAGTCAAATAAACTAAATCAACAGGAAGGCGAGAAATAGAATAATTTACCAATACAGAAGGGATATATTTTTTTGAATAACCAAACTCAAAAATATGCCTTAACTCAGCAAGAACTTTATTTGCGTGGTTGTGTCCTCCCTTGTATTTCTTGATATAACTTTCTAGTTCCATCGCTACACCATTATTCCACGAGTTAGCATTTATGTATTTTTTCTTAGTATGAGCCACAAAATCTCTAATATTATTTAGTTTCCCTCTGTATGATTTGAAAGTAGAATCTTCTAAATCTGTACCTATTCTACTCTCTAAATAATTTTGCCACTCTTGGATAAGAGCCAAAACAGAAGTATAAGCTGTTTCTTTGTTTTCCCATACTTCATCGGCAAGTTGTCTTATTGTGTGTGGATTGTGTTTTTGTATAATCAATAATTCTTCGTGTCTTTCTTCTAAAGCTGCACTAAGTTTTTTTAACTTTGTGTTTACTGAAGGATTATTTTTTGTTAGATTATTTTCTTTGCTCCAATCGCACGGTTTACAGTATTCGCCAGTCGAAAATTCTACTATTTGAGCAGGTTTGATATTTTTTGACCTTATACGGCAAACAATATGATTGCTTCGTACATAAAACCAAATATAAAGTTGCATTTTTTTACTAAATTTGTTGTTCATAATTAATGATGTTTGAGGATTATAAATTGATTTAATTGTGGTTTAAATGGTGGGAGCTGTAACTCCTACCATTTTTTATTTTTAGATGATTTGTTTTGAAAAGAAAAAGGATTATTTTTTGCCTTTTTTGAAGGTTTTACCTTTGACTTGTTTCCAGTTCTCAATTCTACATTTATCAGAACAGAACTTTTGACGGCTAACTTTGTAGATGTATTCGTTCCTACAATGATTACATTTTTTCGTTCCGTTCGTTCCATTCCCTACGGTTTGCGTTGCTATCGTTTTTGGTGGATCGTTTTTTTGGTAGTTTGTCTGAAAACCTATCGGATTATGATGTCTTGATGTAGGCTGTAAATTAGTAGGAACGGATTGCGTATTGACGGAAAACGTTCCAAGGTTATCAATAACCCTACTTATTGCGTTGTCCGTATTGGTCAGAACTAAGTCTTTTTCCAGTAAACAGTTACTCAAATAGTAGTAATAGAACCAATATCCTAACACGTTTAACATTTCAAAAAGTGCAAATAGAACGGCTGCAATGATTGCCGTTTCCGTTCCTGCATCTGTCGTTTTTTGGTCTGTTCCTCCGTAGCGTTCCGACAGATTAGACAAAGATTTTTCCTTTTCGAAGATTACTTTTTCTAGGGATTCATTTGCCTTTTCTAAATCCTGTCTTGCTGTATTTGCTTTCCAACCTGTTGGATATTTTTTTAGAGTAGCTGAAGAACTTTCCAATGAATTTTGAATAATTGATATTCGTTTATCAAATACACTTTTTATGCTATCTGTTTCATTTTGTAAAGCATCATTATTTTGAGTAATTTTATCAGTTGTTGCTGCATAAAATACGGCTTGTTTTGCGCTGTAAACACTCACAAAAAAGGAAAACAGAGTTGATACGATGAAAATAGATAGGAATAATTTATTTACTGTTTCCTTTCGTGCAATGGAAGAAAAAACAGAATGACTGGTATTTGACTTTGCTAATTCTATTAGGAAAAGTAGAACCGTTCCTATGATTCCAATGGCTACTCGTTGAAACCAACTTTCAATCGGATAGGCAAACAACATGAGACCAAAAAAGGCAATTATGTAGGATAGAAAGTGATACAAATTTGAAAACCATTTACTAGCCAAAAACAACGGTTTTGCTTGTTGAGCATACGGCTTCGGTTCTAACTTTTCGGCTGCAAAATCGTAAATAGCAGTATTACGTATTTTTGATACGGTTTTTGATGTTCCTTTTCGGATAATTTGAAAGAAATTCATAGTTAATGAGGGTTTGGTTAAAAACTGATTTAATTGTGATGTTTGGTAGGAGCTGTAACTCCTACCATTTTTTGTTTTTAGTGAGAAAATCATTAAGGTCATTATCTTCTTTATATAGGACAGATTTATCAATAATTTCTATTCCTGTTAGCTCACTTTTTAGTTTGCTAAATGCAGCCCTTCCACCATCATCATTATCAAAGAAGCAATATAATTTTGTAGGCTTTACTTCGGCATTTTTTAGGTAGTCTATGGCTCTTTTGATACGTTTGGTTGAGTTGAGTATCAAACTATTTGCTTTTGGCTGTTTGCCTTTGATTGTGAGCAAAGAAAAAAAGTCTATGAAACCCTCAAAGAGTAACCATTCAGAGTAACACTTCCACTCTCCCCATTTATCGCTGTCAGTAGGTTCTATTGTAGAAATATCTCCTTTACCCAACATTATTGGTTTCTCTAGTGCTTTATTTCGGAATACAAAACCATCTGAATTATTAGGAAAGAATAGACCATAATATGTCTTTCCATCTTTTTCATATTGTCTATACTGAAGATATTTTTCAGCTAGTGTTGGACTGATTTTTCTATCTTGTTTTAAGTAGTAGTTGAGGGCATTTTTCTGTTTTGCTGTCGCTTCCGTATGGTTTGGTAAAGGCAAAATAGCAGGTTTTGAAAAGAAAAAAGAATTTGTTTGTGTGTATGCTCCATCAAACTCCAGTAGAAAATACATGGCTTCTACAAAACTCTTTTTCCCATACTCTCTGACAAACTCTAATACATTCCACGTTTTGTCTCTACCTAAATCACTAGCTAACCATATTCCTTTTTTATCACTCCAAAAGACTGAAAAACTAGGTGTATCGTCTATTCTGAATGGATTTTCAAACTTACGTCCTTTTAATTGACGAATGCCAAAATGTTGTAAAATAGCTCTCAAATCAATCTGATTGACTTTCTGTATTTGTTCTTGACTAAATTGTTTCATTTTTTGTATTTGTTCTTGATTATTTTATTTTTTCTTTTCAAAACCTAATTTCCTTACTCGTCTCAAAAAATGTAAATTCTTTGAAAACATAGTGGGGGTATAATAACTGGGTTTTCTTATGTAGTTATGTTGTGGTAGCATCAAAAACTAGCTTAATGACACCTTAAACAACGTTTTTACCACTACATAAGAAAAAAACGCTATGTTGTGGTATTTTGTAAGTAACTGTAAATCAATCAACTAACCACAACATAGTAAAATTGACTTTTTGAAAGTTATGTAGTGCAAGACTTCAAGCTGAAAAATCACAACATAAGCCACTACATAACAAAAAACTATAACTAACTGTAAATCAATAACTTATGAAATATCACAACATAAGGAAAAAACACTATGTTGTGCAAAAACAACGTTTAAGATACTATTAAGGCATATCACAACATAACTACATAAGAAACTTAAAAAAAATACCCCCTCTCTATCTTTGTATTAACAAGTGTGTGAAAAGGTACACGATTATTATTCAGTCTTTTCAAGTTGGAAAAACTCAAAATAATCTCCTTCGTTTCCTCTCATTTCATTTCTATCACTATCAAAAGGATGATAGAACTCTTTGTACAAAGGCGATAACTCGCAATACTTACGAACATAATTAGTAAAAGTCCTTTGCTTCAAAGTATATTGAAAATCACTAAAACGCTCTCTAAATTGATTGAATAACTCTTTTTTATTTTGCTTTCCTGTGAACGAACCATCTTTAATCATATCATCAAAAAATGTTACGATTTCTTCCTGTGTCTGTTCTACCAATTTCCGTAGTTCTAAGTTGATTGTAGTAGCTTCTTGTAATCCATTCTTGAGAAAATAAGAAGTACAGAAAAGCATAAAATTATAATACTTGTTCCATTCGGTACTGTCCCAATCTCTGAAGAACCATTGATTAAATTCTTTCTCTGGAGTATGATTTTTATTAAAAAATGGTGTTGTTTCAAACTCTGAAAATCTGTCTTTTGCGCTACCTCCTTCAATTCTCAAAGGATTATTAGTAGTAGCTATTATTTTTGTTTGGAGCTTGTATGGCTGTTGATTCTTGGCATCAATCGTAACGCCTTCAGTAATGTCATTGAACAAATCTTCTACATCAAATTTTCGCTTCAAATCATCAATAAATATGACTTGGCTATTCGGCTTGGCTTTATCGTATTTGTGTTTGCTTGTCGGATCAAAATCTTTTCCCAAAATATGCACTATGTTACGGATATAGCCTAAAGACTTGAATAATAATGACTTTCCACTACGTCCATTAGCTTCTCCACGTTTTGAAAGCGAACTATCAGTAAGAACAATAGCCTTTAATTTATAGTCTGTGAAGTCGTGAATAATATAGCCTAATAGAGAACAAAGACTAAAAAAACGTTCAGTAGTACCTGCCAAAAGGAAACAATAACGTGCAAAATTGCCGTACTCATAAATAAAGGGTACTTCAATCTCTTTTGCTTTTTCTGCGTTTTGGAGTAAATCAAGCGTATCTTGAAGTAGAACAAAATCATTTTCTTTGATTTGCTCCTTCCATACGTGTTTTTCAAATTTTGAGTAAGGTTTTAATGTGTAACCTTGGGGAGTAGAAACGACAATACCATTCTTAAAACAAAAAAAGGCTTCTTTTTGAGTATCTTGGACAAACTCAAAAGGTTTATCAGTAGTCAGTCTTTCGTAGAAGTTTCTACCTGTATAACGTCCAAAATTGCCGTAAATCTTTTCAATGATGCCTTTGGTACTTACTTCACTACACGCCTTTGATTTTTTTATTTCACTAATCAATGTATCTGTAATTTCCTGTTGTTGTACAATTCTTACTATTTTTTCATTTACATGAACAAACATCGAAACGCCATTTTCTAAGTCGTAACGATAAAAACCCAAACTTTTGATGAACTCTAATAACTCAACTAATTTGATAGTAAAGCCTTTGAAAATTCCGTCCCTATCGGTATCAATTTTATAAAACTCAATTTGTCTTTTTTCGTCTTTTACTACTTTCTTAGCAATTATTTTGCGTGGTGTAGTAGTTTTATTAGTCTGTTTTCTAGGGGTTCTAGGCACTTTCTTGCCATTTTGGACACTCTTTTTTGTAGTGTCCTTTTCTGTTCCATTATTTCGTGGGACAACTTTTTTGCTTTTCATTTCGTTATCTAACTGATTATCCATAACTTTATTCCGTTGAATTTAATTTGTAAATGCGATGGGTTGCACCAATTAAAATTTAGCTGGGATTTAATTAACTGAAATACTTAGGAGTAAGTGTTTCAGACTTTATAACCGTATGATTGAGTAAGTCATACGGTTATTTTGTGTCTATACTTTTGCTATCTCCAAGAAAAAGTAGATTCTAAAACCAAAAATTTTGAAGTCAAGCACTCTTTCGAAAGGTTGTTTGTACTCCGTTGCTTTTGACTGTTCTGTAAATTCTACTTCTACTGGAGTAGTTTTTTCATATTCTGCCATTCTCTCCTCTCGTTTTGTTCTATCTAAATCCCAAATTTCATTCTGCAACTCAATCATTATTAATGCTTCTGCACGTAGAAACTCATACTTTAAATCAAACCATTCTAAAAAGGAATTATAGTAGTCAAATAACTCTGTATCATTGTCTTTATAACCAATACAAATAGCTTGTAACTCTCTATATGTGTTTGCTAAAAGTGCAGCTTCAATAACTGTTTCTGATGAAGGTAGTGTCATAATTAATTGATGTTTGAAGATTAATAAATGGTTTCCTTCAATCACTTAGAAAGCTGTAACTTTTCAAAGTCATTTTGTAGAAGGAAACCGTATAGATGTTTGAGGATTAATTAAACAATTTTGATAATTTCTTACACAAGGAAAAAATTTTGATGAGAACAGGAGCAGCACGAGCTGAACGCATGACAAAATTCAAAAAATGCGTTTAAACTATCTTAAAGGCATATTCTAAAAAGTAGCTATTTTTTAGGTAGTTCTTTTTAGTATAATTTCTTACTTAGGTTTTAGTCAAGAAAATAGGCTACTAAACCTCCAATAAAGAACCATAAAGTAAAATCAATACGAACAGTTTCAGACCATTCAAAAACATTTAGTTGTGTGTTCTGTATTGCGTAAATCACGTACAGAAATAGGAAAATGATAGAAAGGCGTTTAAGGTGTTTCATAATTTCAAAAATGTATTTTGTGATATAAAATGCTATTTATGCTGTAACATAAATAGCACTAAATGAGTGTTTGAGGATATTTGATTTAATTGTGAATAAATATTTTTTCTTTTCAAGACTTGGTTAGACCTAAGCGTTCTACATAGTCAGGCTCTTTTTGTCTAGTGGTTTCTTTTGAGACTGAATTTTTAAGGTCATTTGATAGGTACTTAGTAGTACATTCGTGTAGTTCAAAAATATGAACATTGAAAAATTTAGCTAGGCTGTGCATTTCAGAAAAGGTAAGACTTACCTCATTTCTTATTAATTGATAGAACCTTCTATGACCTATTCCAATATGTTTGAAAAAATCTCTAGTAGGTTTAAAATTGGTTTTTATTCTGTTTTCATAATCTGTTATAATAGCTTCTAAGCGATTTGATATTACTGGCATAATTGAAGTGGTTTTTCGAAAGATTAATGTTTGTTTCTGATACAATGATATGGAATATTTTTTAATAAGTTATTATTTTATGGACAATAAGGTTTTGTTTAACGTTTATTAGTGAATATAAGTGTCTATAATAGTTTATTTTATTATCGCTAATAGTTGTTTTTTTTAATGACAATAAATTTCATTTTATTTGTAAAACATTTAGCAAAAACAAAAAAATACTATGAAAAATGAGGACAAGATTAATCCAAAAAAAATTTTACAAGATGCTTATACTTTGGCAAAAGAAAATAGAAAACACAAGAAAAATGAGAAAGCTCGTATGACTAGAGGCAGGAAGGTTGAAGGTCAAAATACTCCGATAATTAATGATGTTATTAGACAAATAAGAGTGTCAAAAAACTTAACTCAAAAAGAGGTTGCAGAAAGATTGTCTATAAGTCAAAATGGATACAGTAAAATAGAGAGGGGTTTCTCTGTAATGACATTAGGTAGGGTAAAAGACATCGCCAAAGCATTGGGAGTGGATTATATGGAAATCCTAAAAGAAGGAGAAAAAGCTAGTAAAAATAGTGAGGATTATGACCCTAGTAGTGAGTATGTGAATGAAGATTTAGAATCACTACGATTAGAGAATTTAAGAGAGAGAAAGGCATTATCAAAACTCCATGCAAAAGAAAAATCAGTATTAAGAGAAACGATAAAAAGTAAAGACAAGGTCATTTCTCTACTGGAAGACAAAATAAAAATGCTAGAAGAACAGCTAAAAAATAGCTCTAAAAATCAATAATCTTTCCTTGTTTTCTAAAAAAAATACAATCAGCGAAGGCATTTTTTTTATTATGTTGTCGCCAAAAAATAGCCATTTACGCACTCTAAACGCCCTTTTTATGCAGTCGTCAAACTTACGTCTAACAAAAAAACACGCTTACGTGCTTGTATGCGTGTTTTTAGTGTTTTTGGGTTTAATCCTGTTCTCGCTACTAAGTCATTAAATTGACATCAACCATTTTAGATTAGTTTCTAAAATGGTTTTTTTTGTTTCTATATTTCTCTGATGTTAATCTATCAAAAACAAATATTTCAAAAATTCATAATAAGTTTATTTATTTGTTGATAGAAAACTGCCTAATTAACTTTATTTTTGCAAAACTAAAAGAATAGAGGCATTTTTGTATAGTTTTATACAAACTTTAAGACGTATAAAAGTTTACACATGCTATTTTTACTTCTATCAATCAAAAAAATACCCCATTCTCATGCAGAATAACAACCGTGTACTTGTCGTAGATGATGAACCCGATATTTTGGATTTGCTCAAATACAATTTGGAACGTGAAGGATATGAAGTAGAGGTCGCTTCCAATGGCGAAGAAGCTATAAAAAAAGCTGAGTTTTTTAAACCTGAACTCATTCTTTTGGACATCATGATGCCCAAAATGGATGGAGTAGAAACTTGTCGTTTGCTTCGTGAAATGCCTGATATGATAGATTCTTATATCATTTTCTTGACAGCTCGTGCTGAAGAATATTCAGAAGTAGCAGCTTTTGATGTTGGAGCAGATGATTATTTGAACAAACCTATTAAACCTCGTGCGCTGATGAGCCGTATTAATGCACTTTTCCGTAGAGAGTTTAAAAAGCAGCAGACACAATCTCACGAAGTAATTGAAATTTCGGATTTGTATATTGATAAAACAAGTTATACCTTACAGAAAGATGGTGAACTGATTGCACTTCCTAAAAAAGAGTTTGAACTAATTTATTTCTTAGCTCAAAGTCCAAATAAAGTATATAATCGGGAAGATTTATTGAAAAATATTTGGGGACAAGATGTGTATGTTTTGGCTCGTACTGTTGATGTTCATATCCGTAGAATCAGAGAAAAAATTGGAGATAATTATATCAAAACTGTAAAAGGAGTCGGATATAAATTTATGTCACTTGATGAGATGTAGAAAAAATCAATGTATTTAAGAATTTATCATAACTAAATGATAATAAAAAGCAAAACCTTGTTAGAAGGAAAAAAAAATAAGAGCATTTATGAAAGGCTGATGAATGCTATCAAGCGTTCTTTGGTAAGCTCAAGAGCCGTAGCCATTATACTTTCTCTATTGGTAAGTAGTGTAACGAGTGCTTTTTTATCGCTAATTCCTAGTGTTAATTCGGTGGCTTTATCAGTTTGTTTTTTAGTTTCATTTTCGTCTTCTTTTATCTTAATCTATATTGCTTTTGAGTTTCTTATTTTCAAGGAAATAAATAATGTGTATAGTAAGCTATCAAAGATAAAAAAGAAAGATTTCAAATTTGTTCCTCCTTCTTCTGACCTTCTTCCTTCTGCAAACCCTATTCGCAGAGTAAATCAAGAAATTACAGCGTATGCAGGACAGAAACAAAAAGAAATTGACGAGCTTCGTAGAATGGAAGTTTTTCGAAGAGAATTTATTGCAGATGTTTCTCATGAACTTAAAACGCCTATTTTTTCGGCGCAAGGTTTTATTCTTACTCTTATTGATGGTGCAGTAGATGATGAAAATGTACGTGATGCCTTTTTGGGTAAAGCTGCACGTAGTTTGAAGGCGTTGGCTGCTTTGGTGGAGGATTTGCTGACACTTTCTCAAATAGAATCTGGCGATATTACGATGCGTTTGGAGGAATATGAAATGCAAGACCAAGTTTTGGAAGTCTTCGAACAGCTTGAAAATAAGGCTGAAAGACGTGGAGTTACACTAAAACTAGTCAGTCAGTACGAAGAAGGCGTTTATGTGTATGCTGATTATAATCGTATCCGACAGGTTTTGATAAATTTAATTATCAATGCCATAAAATATGGAAAAGAAAACGGAACTGTAACTGTAACTCTCACTCAAACTACCAAAAACCTAAAAATATCTATCAAAGATGATGGAAATGGCATTGAACCAGAACATCTAGTTCGTATTTTTGAGCGTTTTTATAGAATAGAAAAAAGTCGTTCGAAACAAGAAGGTGGAACTGGTTTAGGACTTGCCATTGTAAAACATATTATTGAAAAACATAATTCCAAAATTAGTGTCAAAAGTAAAATAGGAGAAGGAACACAGTTTACTTTTAAATTGCAGCGCACAGAAGTAGTAGAAGAGGAATAAATAAAATAGTTACTCTTTGTTAGGTAATTTTTTATCTATTGTTATATATTTGGGATGTGAAAAATATTCTAAAACTTATTTCTGTATTTATGCTTCTTATGTATTTTATTCATAAAAATAATAAAATATTTTGTATGAGGTATTAAGTACACTGTTTCAAAATTTTTACAATTTTTGGTGTGTGTTCAACTCCTCATAGTTGAATGAAATGCTTCCGTACAAGCGTGATTCAGGTAAATAAAGTGCGCTTCTGAGAAAACGAATGCACAGAAATACTTTTACTATGTGATAAAATTTTTCCAACAGTTTATAATAGTAATACCAAATTATTTTTATTTGTTCGAAATGTTTCACAAGTATAAATTATGTTCATATAGAATGCACTATTTTTTCATGAAAATTGTTCAAACAAGGGCACTTAAATCAACTTTTGTGTGTTTTAAGTATTGTCTCAATTGAATATCAAATAAAAAAATAGAAGCCATGAAACTAGAAGACTTTGAATTAGTGAAAAAATATAATCCTTTTTTTGAGGATATGAAAAATACCATACAAGACCCAATAAAACATGCAGAAGGAGATGTTTTTACACATACTCAAATGGTTTTGGATTCTATCTTAAAGACAGAAGAATGGAATACATTTTCTAAAGAAGAAAAAGATATTTTGCTATTAACAGTTATCTTTCATGATATTTGCAAACCTCATACACTTACCCATGAAGCTGATGGAGGTATTAGTCACCCAAGCCATGCACGAAAAGGAGCGCAACTAACAAGACAGATTTTAGATAAAGAAAACTATGATTTTGATACAATCTATAAAGTCTATCAAACTATTTTTTATCATGGTTATCCATTTTGGGCATACTCAAAAGATAATCCTCAAAAGAATATGATTTTAACCAGTATTTTATCAAATAATAAATGGTTGTATGCTTTTGGAAAAGCTGATTTAGGAGGACGTATTTGTAAAGATTGGGAAGAGTGGGCATATCGCTTAGAAGTTTTTAAAGAATTAGGGTTAGAAAATGAGTGTTTTGATGTGCCTTATACTTTTTATTCAGATTATGATAGATTTGAATATTTTAGAAAAGAAGATAATTTTCCAAACACACAGCTTTATGCAAGTTATGATTTTGAAATAACTATGCTTTGTGGACTTCCTGCTAGTGGAAAGGATAGTTTTATAGTAGAAATGAATGAAGATTTGCCTATCGTTGCGATGGATAATTTAAGGAGAGAACTAAAAGTAAAACCAACTGATAATCAGGGTAAAATCATTCAAGCAGCCAAAGAACGAAGCCGAGAATACTGCCGAAAAAAACAATCTTTTATTTGGAATGCTACCAATCTGACAAAACAAGTTCGAAGTAGTTTGATTTCAATTTGGCTTCCTTACAAGCCTAAAATCAAGATTGTGTTTCTTCATAAAAATATCAATCAAATCATAAAAGATAATCGTGCAAGAGAAGAAAAAGAGATTGTGCCTACCAAAAAGATTTGGGAGATGCATCAGCGTTTAGAATTTCCTAATATACAAGAAGCTCATGAGGTTGTTTTCTTAGAAAAAAAATGATTTATTGTTTTAATTTCTTTATATATTTTCTATTTCGCTACAAAAAAGCGAAATTTGCGACCTTATTTGATTTACGAATGAGGTTTTTTTATACAAAATGATTTTATGCTTCTTTTGGCAGTAGATTTTGGAAATACGTTGCTCAAGGCAGCACTCTTCGAAAGTGAAGTGCTTTTAGAAGTGCGTTATTCTCTTTCTACTACTGACTTAGAGAATTGGATAAATGAAATTAGAAATTCGTTTTCTGCTTCTTTAGAAGGTATAATGATAAGTTCTGTTAGAAAAAATGAAGAGATTGAACTTTCTTTTGTGGAAAGTTTAAAAAGAAAATTAATTTCTACTCATCTTGATAATTCTAAATTAATCATAAAATCAAATTCAGAAATAAAAGAAATTGCAACAGATAGTAAAGGAGTTAGCGTCGTAGTATCAGTTATGCTATTAGATGAAAATACGCCTTTGCCTATTCAAAATAATTATAAAACACCTAAA
This sequence comes from Bernardetia sp., assembly GCA_020630575.1. Taxonomy (GTDB): domain Bacteria; phylum Bacteroidota; class Bacteroidia; order Cytophagales; family Bernardetiaceae; genus Bernardetia. The sequence goes on along the minus strand of JAHDBD010000018.1, from coordinate 16,879 downwards.
ACTTTAGGTAAAGATCGCTTGGCTGCTGTAATTGGTGCTTTTTTTTTACAAAAACAAGTTATCAAACAGCCTACTTTAGTAATTGATGCAGGAACTTGTATTACCTTTGATTTTATTGATACAAATCAGTCAGAAGGAATTTTTGAAGGAGGAAGCATTTCATTAGGTTTGCAGATGCGTTTTAAGGCTCTGAATCATTTTACAGCAAAACTACCTTTGTTTGAACCAAATGAAATATTACCTACACCTATAGGACAAACAACACAGGAAGCAATGCAGAGTGGGGTTCAGTTTGGACTTATTTCTGAAATAAAGGGCATTATTGATTTTTATCAGAATCAAGTTTCTATAAAAAAGAATCAAATAAATACTAATGAAAACAACACAAATAAAGAGCTAAATATTGTCGTCTGTGGTGGCGATGCTCAAATTTTAAAAAAATGGTGGGAGGAATATTTAATACGTTTTCCAAATAATTCTCACACTTACCCAAAATGGACTATCGAATCAAATTTGGTTTTGATAGGATTACAACGAATTTTCCAGTTTATAAAAAATAATGAAGACAACTAATTTTTATCTCCGTTCTAGTTCAAGGTTATTTACTCCTGTTTTGGTAGTAATTTTTATCTTGTTTACCTCTTTTTCTGCATCTTTTTCAGTTTTTGCTCAAACAGCAAATAATCCTTTTTCACGAATTGGATTAGGAGAAATTTCTTCACAGCGTTCTATTTCCAATCTTGGAATGGGAGGAGTAGGGGTGAGTCTTCCTACAGTAAAATATTCAAATCTTCAAAATCCAGCTCTTTTGAGTTATCATAAACTTACTGTTTTTGAAGCTGCTGGAATCGGAGAATACAAAGATTTAAGAACGAATACTATTCAAACAAATGATTTTGGTGGAAATTTGGGTTACCTATCACTTATCTTTCCTGTTTATAAAAATATGGCTATCAATATTGGCTTTCAACCTTTTTCTTCTGTCAATTATAATGCTGTTAGTTATGAGCTTTTACAAAATACTCCCACTTTTGTAAAATATGATTATGCAGGTTCAGGAGGTGTTTCGCAAGTATTTTTGAGTACAGGATATAAAATTATTCAAAATCTTTCTGTAGGTGCACAGATTAATTATAATTTTGGAGCAGTCAGTAATACTTCTACTGCTTCCTTAGATGACTTTAGAGGTGGTTTTATAGCTCAACTTAATGATCGTTATAATTATGGTGATTTTACGTATCGTTTGGGAGTACACTATTTTATTCCTGTTTTTGATAATTCACAGATTAACGTAGGAGTAAGTTATGATGGAGCTGCTGACTTTGAAGCAACTCATTTCAGAGCCTTCGAACGCAAAAATTTTAGTGATATAGTTATCGATGGAGATACACTTTTTTCAGAAAAGAAAGAAGCTATTCAAATTCCTGATGCTATTACTTTTGGTATTAGCTTACAACGTGGCTATCTAGAAGCTGCATCAGGAACTCAAAATACAGCCTATAGTTTTGGTATAGATTATAGTATGCAAGATTGGAGTATCTCAAATAGCTCTTCTATTGTAGGAAATAATCGTTTGCAGAATAGTTATAAAGTTAGTGTAGGAGGAGAAATTACACCTAATGTTCGTAACTCTAATTATCTAGCCCGAACAACTTACCGAGCAGGGTTTTCTTATTCTCAAACACCATTAGTTGTCAATAATGAATCAATTGAAGATATGAGTGTAAGTATTGGCTTTTCACTTCCTGTCAAGAATAACTTCTCTTCACTCAATATGTATGGAGCAATCGGTCAGCGTGGAAGTTTGAACACTATAAAAGAACAATATGTAAAATTTGGTTTAGGAATTTCTATTAGTGATAGATGGTTTGTTCGTTCTAGATTTGATTAATATCTTTTTTAATAAATATATATTAAACGTTATCACAGTTAAATTAGTAATGTTCATTTTTCCATAGCGCAGGGTTTGCAAACCCTGCGCTATGGAAAAATAAGACTGGTTTGTTTTTCTATAACTTGCTAATTATTAGACCTGTAAACAACCGTAATAACGTTTATTCAAAACTCCTTATTTTTCTAAAAATGAATAAGGAGTTTTTTTGTGGCATAATTAATCAATATTTTGTCTCTTACTGTTTTTTAAACCTTGTTTATAGCCAAATCAAAAACTACTTATTAGAATAAATACATAATTTTTTTATACTCAAATTTGCTTTTATCCAAATAATTGACTTTATTTGAACAAAATACCAATAAATACGCTGCACGCATAACAATTTTAGAAAACATAATAAATAGTTAACTTTTTCTTAACAAAGTTAATCCTTTTCTAAATTAGCTTTACTGTAAAAAAAATCGCTCTATTCTTACTATAAGAAATTCGATTTAGGGTCTTAGTGTTCTAGTCTAGTTCTAGTTTTAATTTTATTGAATCGAATTTAATAAATTCTGATTTATTGCTAATTAATCGCTAATCATCCGTTTTGTGATACACGTTTTAGATTTAAAAAACATAAAAAGACTGGTTATCTATTTAGATATAAATTCTTTCCAAAAGCTACCTTGTTGTTTGGTTTCCAAACTTCACTATTTTTTTGTCGCTTTGTTTGTAGCAAATCCGATCACAAGAAATTCTATCATAGAAATAAATATATTTCATTCAAAAAATCAACACAATCAATTATGTCTAACACAAAATCTGAACTTCTAGTGAATCTAGAAGTGAAAGGAGAAGTTACACCTGAATTTAAGAAAATACTTACTGATGATGCCCTTATTTTTTTGGCAGAGTTACACCAAAAATTTGATGCTCGTCGCCACGAATTATTAGAAAAAAGAAATAAAAGACAAGAGCAAATCAATGATGGAATAATGCCTACTTTCTTAGCCGAAACGAAGCACGTCAGAGAAGACAAAACGTGGAAAGTTGCTCCAATTCCGAAAGACTTACAAGATAGAAGAGTAGAAATTACAGGACCTGTTGAAAGAAAAATGATGATAAATGCACTTAATTCGGGTGCAAATATTTTTATGGCAGACTTTGAAGATTCAAATTCACCTACTTGGGAAAATGCTGTTCAAGGTCAGATAAATTGTTATGATGCTATTCGCAAAACAATTACTTTCCACGATGAAAAGAAAAATAAACACTATGAATTGAATAAAGAAACGGCTGTTTTGCTGGTTCGTCCTCGTGGTTGGCATCTTGATGAAAAGAATTTATTGATTGATGGAAAACCTATTTCTGGAGGTCTTTTTGACTTTGGTTTATATGTTTTTCATAATGCAAAAGAACTTATGAATCGTGGTTCGGGAGCTTATTTTTATCTTCCAAAAATAGAATCTCATTTAGAGGCTCGTCTTTGGAATGAGGCTTTTGTTTTTGCTGAAAATTATCTTGATATTCCTGTCGGAACGTTTAAAGCAACTGTTCTTTTAGAAACTATTATGGCTTCTTTTGAGATTGAGGAAATCTTATACGAACTCAAAGACCACATGGCAGGAATCAATGCAGGACGTTGGGATTATATTTTCTCTGCTATCAAAAAATTCAGAAATGTAGTCAAAAATCCACTTCCTGACCGTGGACAAATCACAATGACAGTTCCATTTATGAGAGCTTACACTGAACTTTTGGTAAAAGGTTGTCATACAAGAGGAGCGCACGCTATTGGTGGAATGTCTGCTTTTATTCCGACACGACACGACGAGGAAATCAACAAACAAGCCTTCGAAAAAGTAAGGAAAGACAAAGAGCGTGAAGCCAATGATGGTTTTGATGGTTCATGGGTAGCACACCCCGATTTGGTAAAAGTAGCAAAAGATGTTTTTGATGCTAAATTTGGAGACAAACCCAACCAAAAAGACCGTTTGAGAGAAGATGTAAATGTAGAAGAAACTGCAAAAAATCTTACCAACTTTGATATCGAAGGGGGAAAAATTACTGATGCAGGTGTCAGAATGAACTTCAATGTAGGCATTCGTTATATCGCTTCTTGGCTAGATGGAGTTGGTGCAGCAGCTATTTTTAATTTAATGGAAGACGCAGCAACAGCCGAAATTTCAAGAACACAACTTTGGCAATGGCTCAACAATCCAAATGCTGTATTGGATGGAGATAGCAGTAAGCCAATTACAGAAGAATATTTGAGAAAATGTATGGAAGAAGAGTATCAATCTATAAAAGATGAAGCTGCTCAATATCCAAACTTTGACTTTGAAAATTCAAAGTTTCCAAAAGCAAAAGAGCTTATGGAAGGATTAGTTTTCACAAAAGAATACAAAGACTTTTTGACAACAGAAGCATACCATTTAATATAAAGTTTTAGACCCTAAGGGTTTTCAGAAACCCTTAGGGTCTAGTAAAAAGAAAAACCAAAATCCTTAACTGGACACACAATAAATCGACAAGCACAAACACACGCCAAACTGTATTTCTAACATAAAAAAATAATTTAAAACCTGTTATTAGATTGTGATTTACTGATTATGAGTAATTGATAACTAATAACTGAAAAACTGATAACTGAAATATTATGTCTAAGACAAACGGAACTTCGAACAAATTTGCTCACAGAAGCGTGTCAGAATTAGAAAACGAATGGAAAACATCAGCTCGTTGGAAAGGAATTACTAGAGATTATACAGGAGAAGATGTAGCTAAATTACGTGGTTCAGTAAAAGTAGAACATACATTAGGACGTATGGGCGCAGAGCGTTTGTGGAATCTTATGCACAATGAACCTTATGTAAATTCATTAGGCGCAATTACAGGAAACCAAGCTGTACAGCAAGTAAAAGCTGGGTTGAAAGCTATTTATATGAGTGGCTGGCAAGTAGCAGCAGATGGAAACAATGCTGGACAAATGTATCCAGACCAAAGTTTGTACCCTGCTGATAGTGTTCCAAAAATGGTAACTCGTATCAATAACGCTCTTTTACGTGCCGATCAAATTGAAAATGCAGAAGGGCAAGAACCAATTCATTGGTTAGCTCCAATTGTAGCTGATGCAGAAGCTGGTTTTGGTGGTGTTTTGAATGCTTTTGAACTTATGAAAGCAATGATTGAAGCAGGTGCAGCAGGTGTTCACTTTGAAGATCAACTTTCTTCTGCTAAAAAATGTGGACACATGGGAGGAAAAGTATTAGTTCCTACTAAAGAAGCTGTTCAAAAATTGAAAGCTGCTCGTTTGGCTGCTGATGTTTTGGACGTTCCTACTGTTCTGATTGCTCGTACAGATGCAAACGGTTCATTCTTGATTACAAGTGATATTGACGAAACTGATGCTCCATTTATTTCTGATGCGCCTCGTACTTCGGAAGGATTTTTTGTTTTGAAAGGTGGAATTGAAGCTGCTGTTGCTCGTGGATTGGCGTATGCACCGTATGCTGATGTGGTTTGGTGTGAAACTGGCAAGCCTGATGTAGAGGAAGCTCGTTATTTTGCTGAAAAAATTCATGAAAAATTCCCAGGTAAATTATTGGCTTACAACTGTTCGCCTTCGTTCAACTGGACAGCTAATTTAGATAAAGACACAATTGCTAGTTTCCAACAGCAATTAGGAGAAATGGGTTACAAATTCCAATTCGTAACACTTGCAGGTTTCCATAGCTTAAATATGGGAATGTTCGAACTTGCATTGAAATACAAAACTGAAGGAATGGCTGCTTATTCTCGTCTTCAAGACAAAGAATTTGATTACGAAGAAAAAGGTTATACTGGAACTAAACACCAACGTTTTGTAGGTGCTGGTTATTTTGACCAAGTAGCTCAAGCTATCGTAGGTGAAGGTTTATCTACTGCTGCTTTGAAAGGTTCGACAGAAGAAGAGCAATTTCATGACGCAAAAGCTGATGCTTAAATAAAAGTAAACTGGCAGACATTTTAAAGTGTCAGTACAGGTATAAAGTAAATAATAAAAAACGAACTATCTCAAAAAAAGAGGTGGTTCGTTTTTTATTGTGAAAATACATACTACTAGACAAAAACTAAAAAAGTGATACAATTTAAAAAATGACAGTAGAATACACATTTATAGGTATAAAATGACTGAAAATTATATAAAACAAAATTAGGGTCAAAATTTTTAAAATGAGAGAAAGAATATTTAGAATTGCTGTTGCATTACACAACATAAGAACATAAAGATTAACCGTTATAATATTTAATACAAGGCAAATTTTTATCTTTTCATTATAAACAATAAATACACAATCTACGCAATTCTTAGCAACACCAAAAAATCAAAAATATTTCATTTATAACTAGAATACTCAACAAATCGTAATTTTTAATTTGTAATTCGTAATTGAATCAAATAAATACGTAATTTTGTAGTCTTTATTTTTTGACTTTCTTTATTCTGTAGAGTATTTTATGAAACGCTATAAACTTTCTGACCTTGTTATTTTTGAAAACGACGATTATTTAATTGTTGATAAACCTCCTTTTTTGTCTTCTTTAGATGAACGCTTAGGAAATGCGATGAATCTTTTACAGATTGTCAGAGCAGAACTACCAGAAGCAAAATTGGGACACCGTTTGGACAAAGAAACAAGTGGAGCTGTTGCAATAGCAAAACACTTTGAAGCCTATCGTCATCTTTCTATTCAGTTTCAAGAACGTCAAGTAGAAAAAGTTTATCATGCTATTGCTGTGGGAGTGCATGATTTTCAAGAGCAAGCTGTTGAAGTTCCTTTATACAAAATGAAAAATGGACTTTCGGCTGTTAATTACAAACAAGGAAAGCATTCACTTACATTTTTTACTACTTTAGAGGCTTTTCGTCATTATACACTTTTGGAATGTCGTCCCATTACTGGACGTTTGCATCAAATTCGTGTTCACGCACAGACTATAGGTGCGCCTTTGGTGGCTGATAAAGCGTATGGAGGAAAAGATTTATTTTTGTCAGAAATCAAGCGCAAAAAATTCAATCTTAAAAAGTGGGAAGAAGAACTTCCTTTGATGCAGCGTGTCGCTCTTCATGCAAAAGAACTAGCTTTTAATGGAATGAATGGAGAAGTTATAAAAGCAATAACAGAGTATCCAAAAGATTTTAATGCACTTTTAAGGCAACTTGGCAAATTTGATATGTAGTTTTAATTAGACTTATTCTATCTAATTTTCACAATGAAAAAAACACCTTTTCATTTTGGAAAGGAATCGACTATAAAAGGGGAATCTGAAAAACTAAAAAAAAACTTTTTTCTTTAAAAAACTAGCTCTATTTGCTTAAATAAACATTTTTATATTAATTCAGAAAAAAACTAAAAAAAAATAACATAATTAATTCGGCTTGGCAAACAGATTGAAATATAGATAATAACTTCTACAAAAAGATGTAGAATGAAAAGATATTTACTCACCAAGATTTTTGTTTGTAGTTTCTCTTTATTGGGAATTACACCATTTTTATCAAAATCTTATTTTTTGTGAGTGTTTGTTTTGGTTTCATACTAAAATCATAGCAAACTAAAATTCTGGAAAATCAAGAAAGAAAGCCGTTAGTTAGCGTTTATTTATTAAATAAACAAATTTTTAGCAACTGACAATTTTTACACTTTCTTTTGAGGAATGAAATCGTCGTTCGATTTTCTAAACAGTTTAAGTAGTAAGTAAAGTAAGTAAGTGGACAAAAAATGCCTTTCCTTTTTAGGGAAGGTTTTTTTATGCGTTTATTTAACGAAATGATTAGTTTAATCGTACTGATAAAAAACAACTTACAACTTGAATCATCAAAAATGAAAACCAATTATTTATTATCACTTCTTATAGCCTTTAGTTTTATAGCCTTAACTAGCTTTTCTATTTCTAAAAAATCCATTTCAACAAGCAAAAAAACAGAATCTGTAATTGAAAAAGACACATTCAATATTATGGCTTCTCACGGAATTTATTTGAGAGATAGAGCAAACCTAACTTGTAATAAATTAGCCAAACTTCCCTACGCTACCAAACTCATTTGCTTAAATCAAGATACAATTTCTGATGAACTAACAGTTCAAGAAACAAAATATTTTGAGATAAAAGGACGAATGCAAAAAGTGAAAGTAATCAGTCAGATTGATAGCTTGAATGATTTGGAAGGCTATGTTTTTGATGGGTATTTGACTAAATTTCCAGTGCCTGTTTTGGATTATAAATCACCAGTAACAGGAGAACATATACCTGCTGATTTGAATTATCTACAAACTAATTTTGAAACTCATAAAAGATTCGAAACAAAGAAAGAGAATAGTGAACGCAAGTATGATTGTGCTTTTAAGCAAAAATTTGGAAAGAGTAAAGATATAAATTATAAGTATGACGCTTGTGCTACTTGTTATGTCAGTTGGGAAGTATCCATTCCAAATTTATCTATAATAGAAGCCTATTTTTTTGCTGTGGTTTTATATTATGATGATTATAATGAAGAATCAAACCCTATTCAACACATTTTAAGATTTGATAGAGATAAGCAAACTATAAATATTTATCCTAGTGACCAAAATATGATGGGTTGTTCCATAGAAATTTCTCAAAATGAAAAAAATATTTTGATGATTTCTGCTTCTTGTGGCTAAGGTTTTACATACAAACTATCATAAACTCACCAAATTTATAAAAATATGAAAACAAATTATTTACTATCACTTCTTATAACCTTTAGTTTTTTAGCATTGACTAGCTTTTCTATTTCCTCAAATTCCATTTTAAAAAGTAAAAAAACAGAATCTGTAATTGAAAAAGACACATTCAATATTATGGCTTCTCACGGAATTTATTTGAGAGATAGAGCAAACCTAACTTGTAATAAATTAGCCAAACTTCCCTACGCTACCAAACTCATTTGCTTAAATCAAGATACAATTTCTGATGAACTAACAGTTCAAGAAACAAAATATTTTGAGATAAAAGGACGAATGCAAAAAGTGAAAGTAATCAGTCAGATTGATAGCTTGAATGATTTGGAAGGCTATGTTTTTGATGGGTATTTGACTAAATTTCCAGTGCCTGTTTTGAATTATAGAGGAACAAAGGAAAATGATTATTTGAGTTCTGAATTAAATTATTTGAAGGGTAACTTTAAGGAGTCTGAAAAATATGCTATTGAAAGACATAAGGAAAATGAAGATTGGATTATTAAATGGAAGAAAAGGTATGGCGAAAATATAACTTATGAATACAATGAATCTACAACTGTCGATGTTCCTATACATAAAATAATAATTCCTAATTTGTCGATACGAGAAGCCTATTTTTTCTCTCTAGTATTATTCTTTAGTGAAAACAACGAATATAATGAAGGAGATATATTAATTTTTGATAAAAATAATAATAGCTTTATTATAGAACCTCTCTCAGGAGTGGGATGTTATTATTCTATTTTTAAAAATAATACGAATGAATTAGTTATTGAATATGAATGTTGGGCGTGTTAAGTAAGAACCAATTTATTAAAATCAGTCAAAACTCATAACGATATGAAAACCAATTATTTACTACTCATTTTAGTATTTAGCTTTTTAGCATTGACTAGCTTTTCTATTCCTAAAAATTCCATTTCAACAAGCAAAAAAACAGAATCTGTAATTGAAAAAGACACTTTCAATATTATGGCTTCTCACGGAATTTATTTGAGAGATAGTGCAAATCTGACTTCAAAAAAACTAGCTAAACTTCCCTATGCCACTAAAATAGTTTTATTAAATCAAGATACAATTTCTGATGAACTAACAGTTCAAGAAACAAAATATTTTGAGATAAAAGGACGAATGCAAAAAGTAAAAGTAATCAGTCAGATTGATAGTTTGAATAATTTAGAAGGATATGTTTTTGATGGGTATTTGACTAAATTTCCTGTGCCTGTTTTGGATTATAGAGGAACACAAGAGAATGATTATTTATCTGGTGATTTATATTATCTACAAAGTAATTTTAAAAATCATGATAGATATGAAATAAAAAGGCAAAAGTATGATGGAGAAGATGGATATGATTGTGCTTTTCAACAAAAATTTGGGAGCAAAAAAGATATAGAATATAAACAAAATAGTTGTGGTGAAGGAGGAATGGATTGGGATATGATGATTCCAAATTTATCTTTGAGAGAAGCTTACTTTTTTGCTATTGTTTTATATTATCAAGAATATTATGATGAAAATACAATACCTCATACAATTACATTTGATAAAAAAAGAAAAATTATATCTATTGAGCCGAGTGATAAAGGAGCAGGTTGTTACATAAGTATTATAGAAAACAAAAATAAGATTTTGACGATTTCTGGTTATTGTGGTTGCTAAAAATTTCCACAAAAAATTGCCTTACTTCTATAATAAAAGTAAGGCAATTTTTTTGTTATTCATGATAAAATTATCTAGCCCTTGTGTGTCTCTCCACAAACGATACATGAAAATTACTCCATTTCCTTCATAATCTTCAAACGTATCATTTCACGATTGGCAGGTTCTACTTCTTCTGAAGTTGGATAAGGAACATTTCCTTCATGACCATTCCATTTGTAAGCCACCCAACGTTTTGTATAGACAATCATTCTACGCATATCATTGACTACAAGCAGAATAACAGGGAAAATAAGTAGAATCAAAAATGTACCAAAACCAACTCCATAAGCCACCGAAACAGCCATTGGAATCAAGAATTGAGCTTGAAAGCTTGTTTCCATGATAAGTGGAGCAAGTCCTGCAACAGTCGTAATAGTTGTAAGTAAAATTGCTCTAAAACGAGACACTCCTGCATTGTAAATGGCATCAGGCATTGTCATTCCTTCCTGTAAATTGGAATTAAATTTACTTACCAAAACCACAGCATCATTGATAATTACACCTGAAAGTGCCAAAATTCCCCACAAACTCAAAAGTGAAACAGGCTTATCAGCAAAGAAGTGACCAAAGACTGCACAAAATAATCCCAAAGGAATCAAGGTCATTACCAAAAGTGACTGACTTAGCGAACGGAAAGTAAGCGTAATCAAAAGAATAATTACAAAAAGCATAATTGGAAGCGCAAATTTTAATGATTCTTGTGACTGACTACTGCGTTGCTGTTGTCCACCAAATTCAAAAGAAAGACTTGGATATTTACTTTTCATATCTACAAATGTAGAATCTGTTAATTTTTGGATAATACTAACAGGTGAACCATTTGGATCAGCTAATTCTGCTTCTACAGCAATTTCCCTTGAGCCATTGAAGTGTTTGATATCTACAATTCCTCTATCAATGGTATAAGAAGCAACTTCTGACAATGGAATTTCTTTTCCATCAGCCATTTTGATACGCATAGTTTCAAGTTGCCCTAAAGTTTCTCTACTAGCTTCTGGATAACGCACCCACACACGCACCTCATCAGTTCCTTTTTGAAGACGTTGTATTTCTTCTCCAAAAAAACCTTGTCGGATTTGGTTAGTAATATCTGCGTGTGTAAGTCCTAGGAAATAGGCTTTAGGTTTGAGTTCTAATTGAAGCTCTCTTCGACCTACTCGTTGATTATCTGTAACTTCTTTAAGCTCTGAAAAGTTTTCAAGCTCTCTTTTAAGTTCTTCGGTAGCTTGGTCTAAGGCTTCATTATTTTTTGATAATAAACGAACTGAAATAGGTTTTCCAAAACGGTTTCTTCCTGCAACAGTAAAGGTTTCAGCTTCGGGAATCTTACCTATTTTTTCTTTTACTCGGTTTGAAATTTCATTACTGGTAATTTCTCTATCATCCATATCCAAAAGCGAAATGGAAACATGTCCTGCATGCGAACCACTTTCACTTCCATCAGAAGTTCTTCCTAGATTTCTAAAGGTATAATTGATAAAATTTTTCTCGTCATTATATTCTTTTTTGAGTTCTTCGTTTACATCCCAAGTAGCCTTTTCGAAGCGTTCTAAATAAGAAATAACTTTTTCTTTTGGTGTTCCTGCTTTGAAGGCAATACTGGCATCAAAACTATCAAAAGGAATATTTGGAAAGAAAACTACTTTTATAAATTGCCCGTTTATCAGTCCTAGAACAAGCATCACAAAAACAACTGGAACAAAAACATAAACATAACGAAAGCGTAAAACGTGGGCAAGTGCAGTTCCATAAACTTTATGACGTAAAAAATCAATGCCTTTATTTAGTGTTCCTCTAAATTTACCTTCACTTTTTGTATCTCCCATATCTTTATGAGTAAGGTGAGAAGGCAAAACAAAAAAGGCTTCAATCAGCGAAACGCCCAAACAAAGGACTACAATAAGTCCCATTTCTTGAAGAAAATCAAATCCTTCAATACCAATAGCAATAGGCAAGAAGGCTACAATTGTTGTAAGTACAGACGTAAAAACAGAAGGCATTACCTCAAAAGTACCATCGACAGTTGCTCGCATAGGCGACTTGCCCATCTCAAAGTGCGTAAAGATATTTTCTCCAATCACAATACCATCATCTACCAAAATACCAACCACGAGTATCATTCCGAAAAGAGAAATCATATTAATCGTAATCCCCATTAAGGCAGCAATAACAAACATTCCTGCAAATGAAATTGGAATCCCCATAGCTACCCAAAACGAAAGACGAAGACTAAGAAAAAGTCCTAAACAAATCAGAACCAAAACAAGTCCCATAACTCCATTATCGATTAGCATTTGAAGACGTTGCGAAAGCAAATCAAAGAAATCAAACGAAACGACTAATTCAACATCAGAATGTTTTTTATTAAATTCTGTGACATAATTATTCGCATAAATTGAGATTTCTTCTAAATCTTCTTCTTTAAGTTTTGTAATTTCTAGTGAAACAGCTCTTTCTCCATTGATGTGTAAGGCATTTGGTACGTCTGCAAACTGTTGTTTGATAGTAGCAATATCTCTCAAACGAAGATTACTTCCGTCTGTATTAGCACGAAGAACAATATTTCCAATTTTTTCAGCCATTTTTTCTTTGGCTCTTGAACGGATTAGAATTTCTTCTTCTTTAGATTTGATTGCACCTGCCGAAATATCACGGTTATTTGACCTAACTGCTGCTGCAATTTGCTCAAAACGTAAATTATAACGTAAAAGTGTAGCCTCTGGAACTTCAATAGAAATTTCTATATCAGGATAACCACTAATATTAAGCTGAGAAATAACTCCTGATGCCAACATTTCATCTTCAATTTGTTCAGCATATTTTTTTAAGAGAAACAAATCTAAATCTTTTCCTTCTCTTGCTCTCAAACCCAAGTACATGGTTCTGCTTCGTGGTTTTACTTTAAAAACCAAAGGTCGCTCTGCGCTAGTTGGAAAAGAGTTGATTCTATCTACAGCATTTTTTACTTCAGCAAGTGCTTCATCAGCATCGACACCACGCTCCAACTGAACGACAATATTTGCATTGTTTTCAGAGGAAGTAGAAGTAATTTCTTTAATTCCTTCAATTCCTTTTAAGGATTCCTCAATTTTGATGGTTACGCCTTCTTCCATTTCTTCAGGTGATGCTCCTGGCATAACTACACCTACTGTAATTGTAGTAGGGTCGGTTTCGGGAAAAAAGGAACGTTTCATGACCCAACCATACGAAACTGCACCAAATATTACCATGGTAAAAATGATGGCATTTGCCCAAATTGGATATTTTACAAAATATTCTACAAGTTTTTTCATAGTATTTATCATTAAAACCCTAACGGGCTTCAAAGACCTTTAGGATTTATGTTTTTATTTAACAGATAATTTTGCGTCAGTGCTTCCTGTATCCTCCTTCAAAATTTTGACAATCATTTCATCATAAGCATTTATTAAAGGCTCAGTTACTACTTTTTCACCTTCATTTATACCTGAAATAATCAATGTTTCTTTATTAGATTTCTTTATTTGAACAGTTTGAAGATGCAAAACAGAATCATTTTTAACTGTATAAATTTCATTATCATTAAAAACAGCTCTTCTTGGTACTTCAATAGCATTTTGGATTGTTCCTCCTTGCATAGTTGCACGCAAATACATTCCTGCATAAATCGGATTTTTTCCATTCTGAATTTTTACATACACATCTAAAGATTGGGTGGCTGGATTGACGATATCACCTATACGTGCAATTGTTCCTACCCATTGTTGGCTATCATCTTCTGTGGCTACTCCTACTTTCGTTCCTGTTTTGAGCCAATGTACATCTCTAGTATCTACAGGTACTTTGAGTTCTAATTGACTATTCTGAGCCAAACGCAAGACTTTACCATTGGGAGGAGCTACCGAACCGTTTTGTAAATAAACCTCACTAATTGAACCTGAAAAAGGAGCAGTTACAACATATTTATCTAAGGTAGCTTCTTGTGCTTTTATGTTGTAATAACTTGTCAGTATTCCTTTTGTAGCAAGGAATGTTTTTTCTTTTTCTGACTCATAAGAAGGAAGTTTCGGTAATGATTTATCTACTTCCAAACTAGCAAAATAACTACTCCAAGCTTGATAACGATTTGGATAGTCGATTTTCATGTCAGGCAAAATCATTGCAACTTCTCGCATAAAATTACTTTTTTGTGATTGAAGTCCTAATTCAAATGTTTCTTTACCAAGTGTAAACAAAACTTGTCCTTTTCTGACAGATTGCCCTACTTGTAAATGAACACTTTCACGAATTTTGCCTGAAACTTCAGCTACAATGTCAACAGGTTGCTCCGATTCTACTCTACCGAACGTAACTATTTCGGCTTCTATAGTAGAAGGATTTGCATTTTGGATTTTGACAGCCATGGCTTGTGGTTTGGCTGCTCTTTTGGGTGGTTCTTTTTGCATACTACCGAGCCATACATAAAGACCATAGCCTCCACCTAAAAAAATAATTGCAGCAGCAAGAGAGAGTAAAACTTTGTTTTTCATAACATTTTATGAGAACTCCAAGGAAGTAGAGTTTTGTATAAAACTTTCAACTACAAATAGCAGAAAGTAAAAAATAAATTATTGATTAAAAATTTGGTAAAATAAGGAAATAAAAAAAACAAGAATTGCCTTATAACTAGTTTATAATCAGGTGTTAGACAGACTATAGAAATAAAATTACCTTTGTTTTAAGAAAATAAGTAGTCTAAGTGTTTGCAAAGTTACGAGCTATGTGTGTATATTTGCAGATAATTAACACTCTTTATTGTAAAGGTTGTTAAGAAGTGAAAAGTAGAGCAAAAAGGACTATTAGCTCAGTTGGTTTAGAGCACTACCTCGACAAGGTAGGGGTCATTGGTTCGAATCCAATATGGTCCACAAATGAAATAAAAGCATACTTTTTTTAATATAATGGTGCAAAAGAAAAGCCTAATCATTGATTTGATTAGGCTTTTTTATTTTGATAGTGAACAACTTATGTTTTTTAGATACAAAATTAGATACAAAGAGAAACCATTTAGATACATTTTTTAGTTGTCGAAGTTCACTATTTTTTAAAAAAACCTTTAATTATGATTAAAAAAAATGAAAATCTATGTTTGGTTTTATGTACGAAGCAACCATGTTGTTTGTCGTATAAGGTCAAAAAATATCAAACCTGCTCAATTAGTAGAGTTTTCAACTGGCGAATATTGTAAGCCGTGCGACTGGAGTAAAGAAAACAATTTGACAAAAAATAACTCTTCTATAAACACGAAGCTAAAAAAGCTCATTGCAGATTTAGAAGAAAGACATGAAGAACTGTTAATTATCCAAAAACATAATCCTCACACAATCCGACAACTTGTCGACGAAGTGTGGGAAAATAAAGAAACTTCTTATACTTCCGTTTTGGCTCTTATTCAAGAATGGCAAACATTTTTAGAAAGTAGAGTGGGTACAGATTTAGAATATTCAACATTCAAGTCTTATAGAGGAAAGCTAAATAATATTAGAGATTTTGTAGCTTTCACAAAAACAAAATACATCAACGCTAACTCTTGGAATAATGGTGTGGCTATGGAACTAGAAAGCTATATCAAAAAGTACAAAGGAGGACATAACCACGCAAATAAGGTTCTAGCCGAATTAAGACATGTTTTTGAATTTGGTTATTCAAAAAAATACCTTACTTCTATTTTGGTAAATTATTCTATTCCTCGTCTTCCTGTTGATTTGGTTTATTTGACTGCTGAGGAAATAAAACGATTTGCTGATGTAGATGTTAGTAAACAAGCTCCACACGTTCAGAGGGCAAAAGACGGCTTTCTATTACAATGTTATACAGGTGTTGCTTTTGCAGAACTGACACGAATAGAAAAAGATACTATTTTTGAAACTCCAAAACTGGAATGGAAAGAATGGATTTTGATTAAACGAAAGAAGACAAGAAAGCGAAAACTAAAACCTTGTATTATCCCTGTTTTACCACAAGCAAAAGCAATTTTAGAAAAGTACGACTACAAAATACCAAAGTTTCAAAACGGTAAATATAATCTTGCTATTGCTTGTCTTGCTTTATTAGCAGGAATAAAAAAAGATATTTCTAGCCACAACGGACGTAAATCATTTGGAAATTATCTAAGTGAGCTAGGAATTTCTAATGAAGCAATAAGTAAAATGTATGGTCATTCTACTACTCAAATGACTGAACAATCGTATGTAGAAATACAACAAACTCGTATTGCTAGAGAAGTAAATAATGTTTTTGGCAAGAAGTAACTAATCAATAATTTTATCTTATCTTTGTGTAGGATAAAATAGGACTTATGACAATCCCCTTGTTATTTTTTCTGTAAGGTTTCCCTTAAAATCTTAAATAAAGTACAAGTCCTATTTTTATCGTTTTCATAAAAAGTGCATTTTTGATAGTTTAAAGATAGATTGTGTTTTCACCTGTTGAGCTGCTCCTTGGTTCAGCTTCACTTTTTGCATCACGTAAGCAAACACAAAAAAAGCTACATTTTTTCAAACATAGCTTTTTGATTTATTATTTATGGAAG
>JAHDBD010000087.1 GCA_020630575.1 Bernardetia sp. | reverse complement strand
TTGCTCAATAACGTATTTAGGTGTTTTCTTTAGCTTTTGTTCAAGTTCAACTATTACAAAGTATTCTCGATTTATTTTCAAGTCAAGTTCAGATATTCTTTGCCTTATTGAATTTAATTTACTGAAAGTTTCTTTATCGCTTTCTTTTAATGCTTGACTTAACCAATAACCACTAGCTCCAAAGGCTAATGCTCCTAAACCTACTTTTATAAATTTATCTCCTCCAGTATCTTTTTTGTCAAAAAATTGAGTTCCAATAACTCCACCTCCAACAGCAGCTCCAACAGTTACGAGCAGCTTTTCCAGTTGTGGATTTTTCTGTACGATAGCATTATATTTTCCTATTAGTTTCTTTTTCTCTTCAACAATCAAATTACGGCTATTTTTACGCATTGTAAGCTCTCCATTTAATCGCATGTAGTCTTTGCCTAATATTTTGGTTTGTAAGCGTGTAGGCTCTTTATTAATACTTCCTAATCCTTCTTTTTTCTTTTCAATACCTTGTTTCAAAAATTCAGGAGGTTCGATATTATTTTTCTTTCTGTAATTTTCTTGACGGCATTTGTTTGAACAGTATTTTGTATCTGCTCTTTTGGCTTTAAAGTAATTGCCACAATTTTCACACGGCTTTGTTTCCATTTTATAAAATTTATCTGTAACTAAAACTGTAACACAACTGTAACGAAACGTAACAATTAACTGTAACATATCCGTTACGTTACGTAACAAAACGTAACAAGTTACAAAAAAATTTTGTTACATTAAAATTATTTCCTATCTTGCATTTGCAAAAACAAAAATAGTTCGCAACTCTATTTAAAATTAAGTTGTAAAAAAACCTCTCTTTCGTAAAGGAAGAGAGGTTTTTTTTTTAATAATACCCCTTTTCTTGTCTATTGCAAATACAAAAACCCTATACATTAACTCCAATAGGCATTTTTAAGACTTAATACTAACCCACAGGGTGTAACATACTCATCTGGGGGATGAGTTTCTATAATCTGGGAGATGTATTAATAAATTAGCATACTCATCTGGGGGATAAATTAAACTAATCAAAATAAATGAGTTAGATTAATTAAAATAAATGAGTTATAATTTTGAAATCTGATTTATTATACATATTTTTGGATTAGTAATAATCATCAAATTAAATTAATTAATACGAATGTCAAAAGTTTATGAGTCGTTAGACACCAAAATTTTAGTAGATAGTGAAACAGGGGAAGTAATTCAACAGGAAGTATCTACCAAAGTAATTAAAAGAGTAGCACAAGAAGATTTTATACAAGTTTATTTAGAGGATTTGGCAGCTTTATTAAATGTTACTGCAATATCTGAAATAAGAGTTTTAATGGTTTTGTGGCGTATGGCATCATTTAATAAAGAAAATGATAAGGCAGGTAATAGAATTGTGCTTGTTAAACCAATAAAAGAAGAAATAGCAAATGAATTGAATCTAACATCGGGAACGATAGATAATATTCTAAGAAAATTATTAAATAAAAATTTAATAATAAAGATAGATAGGACTATATACTCTTTAAATCCTCAATATTTTTTCAAAGGTTATATGAAAGATAGATTGAAGGTAGTAAAGACGATTATAGAATATCATATTGCTCCAAACGAGGAGTAAATAAAAAAAGCCTACTGACCGAGTTCGAAGTCTTCAGTAGGCTATATTTTCAACCCATAACAAGTTAAAAACATGGTAAAATTACAAAAATTTGAGATAGTACGAGGTTATCATATTTCTACTATCCAACGAGCTACCTATGACACAAAAGAATTAGGTAAAGACTTATTCAGTGCCTTTATTAATAATTGTGAGAATGATTTTGATGATTTGGTACTTAAAGATTTGTACAAAAAACTCTGTGATAGAGATTTTCAAATTCAGTTACTCAAATTTATATCACAATGACAAAAAGGTATGTAGTTATCGCAAAAGTAGGTAACGAGAAGTTTATTAAACATAGAACTTCAAACCTACTTCTATATGTAAATTATTTAAACAAAAATTGGTCTGATTGGCGTTATTTTAATGTTTTTGACAAAGAAACGAGGTTACAAATAGCTAGTTTTACAAAGAACAGAACCCCAACAAAGGCACATATTTAACTTCTAAACTTCTTGATGTAAGGTACAAAAACAGCCAATTAGGTTTGTTTTTGTACCTTTCATCATTAATTAAAAATAGAATAAGGTTCATTTGCTTTCTCTGCAAATCTATTTTTAACTGTGATGGCTTGTCCGTTATCAATTTCTATCACTATATCTGCATCGTGTGAAAATTCATTTGAGCCACGAGCATCTCCAGTTTTAGTAGCTTGTTGAATGCAAATTATGCCTAAATGTGTATGATTTTTCTTCAATACTTGTATATCCATAGGCTCTAATTTAAGCGTGTTTACACTATCTAAGACAATAAAACGATATTTTCTTTCTGATATAGATTTGCTAATATCGTTCAGCTCTCTCATATCTGTAAAATCAAGATATTGAGAAACTGCGTTATTTAGATTTACTTTTCCTTGTGTTGTTGTGGATATTCCTTCCTCTCTTGCTACATACAAAACCTTTCCATGATTATTTGCCAAGTATTCAGCTAATTGAAAAGAAAAATTACTTTTTCCTTGTCCAGCTTTTCCAAAAATAGTCATGTAAAAATTGGGTTGAGGTTTTCCAATGAAATTAGCCCATTTTCCATTAAAATTTAGAGTTTCAAATGTTTTGTCTTGCAGCTCCATACTATTTACTATTGAATGAGTACGGCTTTCTGTTGGTTGTGTTTTTGGTTGGTTTTGCTCTTGAAATTTTGAAGCATATACAGGCTCTTTTTGTCTGCTTAAATCAAATACAGGAACATATACTTTTTCTTCTTTTGGTTGCTCAATAACGTATTTAGGTGTTTTCTTTAGCTTTTGTTCAAGTTCAACTATT
>JAHDBD010000043.1 GCA_020630575.1 Bernardetia sp. | reverse complement strand
TGATTAGTGATTAGTGATTAGTGATTAGTGATTAGTGATTAGTGATTAGTGATTAATTACCTTGCTATTTAATTGTTTTGAATTTCTTATCATCTAGTAAAAATAAATTCGTAATTCGTAATTCGTAATTAGCTTCGCTGCTTTGGCAGGTCGTAATTTATAAAGATTTGAGTAATACTTTTATATCTTCCTCAATTTGCTTTTCTAATGATTGTCTGACCGAAGTACGTACTACACCCAGACTTTCCAGTTGACGTGCGTAATTGAGTAGTGATTTTTTTGTTTTTAGCACTTCATCACGTATTCTCATTTTATCTTCTAAGAATGTTCTTTGTTTGACAAAACCATCTTTCTTAAATTTATCTTCTTTTACAGCTAATATAGATTCTGCTTGTATCTTTTGTTTCACTGCTACACTTTGTTTTTGTATAGCAGAATCTATTTTTGCCAAGGCATTTTCTAACTGTTGATTTTTTTCGTTTAGGCTTCTAATCGCTTCTTGTGCTTCCATTTTACTTTTAATGGCTTCTTCTTCATTTTGCTTAGCTAATCTTTCATTTTCTACTGCTCTTAATTCACTATTTTCAGCACTTTCTTTTTCTATAAATGCGTATACTCCTGCAACTATTGAAATAAGAAGTGCAAAGGAAGCTATAACTAAAAATATTTTTTGACGTTCAATTCTTTTCTTAGCTTCTGCATTTCTAGCTTTCTCTAAAGTAAGTAATTGTTCCTCTACTTCTTTTTTCTCTGCTTCTTTGGCTTCAATAGATTTTTTACAGGCTTCCAAATATTCGGCTTGTAAGGCATTTGGAGAAGGTGTTTTCTTTTTAAGAACAGCTTCTTCATACCATGAATGCGCCAAAAAATATTCTGTTCCAAAAAGTAAAAAATCATCATTTTTTCCTTGTCTTTGCCATTGTAGAGCTTCTTGATACCAATGATTGTGAGCTTTTACGTGTGCTCGGTCTGTATCTAATGTACGAATCATTTCAGCAAATGAATCGTGAAAAGTTACTTGATTAGGGATAAAATTTATCCATTGTATATTTGATAATTCCATCGGAATATCAAATGTCTCTGTTGCTCTATACAAAATGGTAATAATTCTCTTTCCTAATTGAGCAGCAAATTTCACTTCATCCTCACAGTAAGGAGATTTGACAGAATCAGGAGAAATAATAAATACAAAGTTTTCACATGCTTCTATTCCATTATAAATTTCTTGTTGAAAATCTGCCCCAGAAGCAATACTTTCTTGGTCAAACCATGTGGTTTTACCGTTTTCTTGTAACTCATCATTGAGCTTTCTAGCATAGTCTCCGTCTGCTCTTGAATAAGAAATAAATACTTCTGTACTGAGCTGTCCACTTTTTGCTTCACTTTCTCTAATAAATTCTTCATGCAAACGTGTAGGCAAATGTGTTTCTCTTTGTAAACCTATTTTTAACCAAATTTTTGCTTCATCAAGATTATGTCCTCTAAGTAAAATACTGGCATTATGATTCTGTTCCTTCCAACGAATTGCCTTATTAAGAATTACTTTATGTTTGTGATAATAATCTCGGTCTGTATTTATTTGGTTGAGTAATTCATCTATATCTTTTTCATAATCAGTTTTTTCATTCTTCGAACGTGGAATAAAATCATAATTATTATCTGTAAAATCAATGAATTGTAAATTTCTAATTTCTACTGGAAAATCATGAACAGGAACGCTATCCATTCGTAAAGGAATAATTCGTTTATTGTATTTTACAGCATGTGCAAGTTCTTTTTTACAATATTCTGATTTTATAGATTCATGTGTGATAAAGAAAATAAAATTATCGGCTTGTTCTATTCCATTTTCAACCTCTTTATCAAAATCTCCTCCTGCCTGAATGTCCATTTGGTGTGTCCAAGTAGTTATAAGATGTTGTGATAAAGAACGTAGAACTCTATTTCGAATTTCTTCATCTTCTTCTGCATAAGAGACAAAAGCATCAGTCATTCTGTTTTCAGAATTTTTACGAGCTTCTGCAATAAATTCACAATGGATAGACGAAGGCAAGCAAGGAGGTTGTCCATCATTAAAGGTGGTAAGTAACCATTGTTCAGATTCTGTTTGTCTATCTCCAAAAGGCAAATAACGAGTATTACGATATTGCTTTTCCCATTCTAAGGCTGTATGTAAAAGTTCTGTATGACGACGCACATATTCTTTATGACTTTCTAAAATAGAAAATAATCCTTCTTCTCCTTGCTCTCTATCATCAATATTTGTCCATTCGTGTTGTCCTTTTCCTTCTATTATATTTTGCCTCATGTAAAGCCAATTACGCTTCTTAATAGAAGTATCCATAAATTCTTCTATAATTTCTCCAGAAGGCTCAATATGAAGAATAGGAATAATTCGTTTGCTATATTTTGTAGCTAGTTCAATTTCTTTTTTACAATAAGGCGAACGAATAGAATGAGGTGCAATCACAAAAATAAAATTATCAGATTTTTCTATTCCCTCATCTATTTGATCTTGAAAATCGACAGCTAAAGGAATATCATTTTGGTCAAACCAAACTTTATATCCTTTTGCTGTTAGTAAATCATGTAGTTGAGAAGCAAAATATTTACTTTCTGCTCTTCCATAAGAAATAAAAATATCTTTATAATTAGGATTGGACATAATGAAATTTAAATGTATAAAATAGGAATAAGGGATATTTTTTTAAGGAGCTGTTTTTTAGTTTCCTTTTAGCAAAAAAGAAAAAACTTTCAAAAGGTTGGATTTATAATTAAACATACTCATTTTTTAGGTTAAAATAAAAACTTCGCCTTCTTTTTTTAAAAAAACAAGAAGATAAGAACTTTTTTTCGTTACGTTCGGTTGAGTTAATGAATGCAAAAAACAAAACTAGATTTTATTTATATCCTGATAATGAAAGAGTTATCAAAAATAAAATTTACACTTACTTTTTATATTGAAATTTGAGAGAAAATTTTTACAAAAAAAACAGAAAAAGTTAATTAAATCTCTTGCAAACTTCAATTAAAGCTATTACCTTTGTATTCACAATTACGGAAGTAGATAACAAAAAAAACGTTTCGAAATCTGTAATGATTTATATGGCGATCATAGCTCAGTTGGTTAGAGTATCGGTTTGTGGTACCGAGGGTCGTGGGTTCGAACCCCACTGTTCGCCCATTTAGTATTTTAGTAATAGTAGGCTACATATTTTTTTAATGGAATATGTAGCCTTTTTTAATATTATAATCTAAGTCTTATGGCAGATAATTCTTTCGAAATAAAACACCCTATATCTAATCATAATTATCATTTTTTTCGTAATCCTCATGATGAATCTGAGGTTTTATGTGCATATTTTTCTTCTAACGCTAATAATGACGAAACAAAAGATTATAAGAAAATAGCTGATTTATCTGATAAGGAAAGAAATGAGCTTTTAGAAAAATGTAAAGCTACAAATTTTTTAAAGGGAGATGCAGAAGTATATCATAAACGGTTAAAGAAATTATTTGAAAAATATCCAGTAGAAAAATAAAATACTTTCTATACACTAAAAAAAGGCTAAGTACAAAATACTTAGCCTTTACTAGAATAAAGAGAGTTTTTACAAAAATATACAATTTGTATTTCATTTGTATAATAACCCTATTTGTGATATTGGTTGTTTTACAAGTTTATATCAAAAAGGTTTTGAAAAAGAAAAGTAAGGGTAAAAACTCTTACTTTTTTTTATATTTTATGGCATCGTTCAGCTCACTAAGTAGATTTTCATTTTACAACACAACAAAATGACTTTAGAAGATTATATTAGTAAAATCAATCAGCGTTTTCAATTAGGAAACTCTACTGAGCATACATTTAGAGGAGATTTACAAACACTTTTAGAAAGTATTGTTCCTAAAGTATCGGCTACCAATGAGCCTAAACGGATCGCTTGTGGTGCGCCTGACTTTGTTCTGACTAAAAATGATATTCCTGTCGGATTTATTGAAGCCAAAGATATTGGAGATAGAGATTTAGAAGGAAAAAAGAAAACTGGCAATAAATCTCAATTTGATAGGTATAAAAACTCTCTTGATAATATTGCCTTTACGGATTATTTGGATTTTCATTTTTACATAGAAAAGAAATTTATCAAAAGCATTGCTATTGGTAAAATAGAAAATGGAAAAGTAGAACCCATTAGAGAGAATTTTGAGAGTTTCGAAAGGCATATCAAAGACTTTTGTATCTATGAAGGACAAACAATAAAAAGTCCAAAAAAACTAGCTGAAATGATGGCTGCAAAGGCGCAAATGTTAGCTGAAGCAATAGAAAAATCTCTCAATTCAGATGAAAAAGAAAGAGAAGATTCATCACTTCAAGAACAATTCAATGCTTTCAAACAAATCTTGATAAAAGATATTTCACACAAAGCCTTTGCTGATGTCTATGCTCAAACAATAGCCTACGGAATGTTTGCTGCACGACTTCATGATAATTCGCCTACTAATTTTACTCGTCAAAAAGCAGCTTTGTTAATTCCTAAATCAAATCCTTTTTTGCGTAAATTATTTCATTATATAGCAAGTTTTGATTTAGATGAGCGTTTGGTTTGGATTGTAGATAGCCTTTCTGATATTTTTTCACACGCCAATGTGGAAGCTGCATTGAAAGAATACGGAAGAGAAACACAAACAGAAGATGCCCTCATTCACTTCTACGAAACTTTTTTAGCAGAATATGACCCAAAACTAAGAAAAGCGAGAGGGGTTTGGTACACGCCTAAACCAGTAGTTAATTTTATAGTTCGTGCTGTTGATGAGATACTCAAAACTGAATTTAATCTACCTAAAGGACTGACAGACAGCAGTAAAACCAAAATAAAAGTAAGCGAAAAAGGGAATTTAATAGAAAAAGAAGTCCATAAAGTACAGATTCTTGACCCAGCCACAGGAACAGGAACATTTTTAGCCGAAACAGTAGAACACATTTACAAACAATTCCAAAATCAAAAAGGAGTTTGGAATAGCTATGTAGAAAATGACCTTTTACCTCGTTTGAATGGTTTTGAGTTGCTGATGGCTTCGTATGCAATGGCACATCTAAAACTAGATTTTCTACTCAAAGAAACAGGTTTTAAACCCATAAAAGAAGAACGTTTTAGAGTATTTCTGACTAATTCATTAGAAGAAGGAAGCACAGAACTAGAAACAAGTTTTGCGAATTGGCTCAGTACAGAAGCAAATGAAGCTAATAAAATCAAAAAAGACACACCTGTAATGGTTATTTTGGGTAATCCTCCGTATAGTGGCGAAAGTCAGAATAAAGGAAAATGGATTATGGAATTGATGGAGGATTATAAGAAAGAACCCGAAGGCAAAGAAAAATTAAAAGAAAGAAATCCAAAATGGATAAATGACGATTATGTCAAATTTTTGCGTTATGGTCAGCACTTTATAGAAAAAAATGAAAGTGGTGTCCTTGCTTTTATTAATCCACATGGTTTTTTAGATAATCCTACTTTTAGGGGAATGCGTTGGAATTTGCTTAAAACCTATGATAAAATTTATACCATAGATTTACATGGTAACTCTAAGAAAAAAGAAGTTTCGCTAGATGGAAGTATAGACCAAAATGTATTTGATATTCAGCAAGGTGTTTCAATCAATATTTTTGTAAAAACAGGAAAAAAGAAAAAAGATGAATTAGGAAAGGTTTTTCACTATGATTTGTATGGAAAGAGGGAAAACAAATATGAGTTTTTAGATAATCATTCTCTTGAAAATGTTTCTTTTACCGAACTTCCAAATGTTGCACCTAATTATTTTATGGTGCAAAAAGATTTTACCCTAGAAAAGACATATACAAAGGGATTTTATATTCCCGAATTTTTACCATTTGATACGAGTGGAGTTAAAACTCATGATGATAAAAACCTTGTTAGTAATAACCTAGCCGAACTCAAAAAGACTGTGTTCGACAAAATTGGTTCTGTTAAAGACGAAAAAATAAAAAGATACCACTATCGTCCCTTTGATATTGGCGTTGTTTACTACGATAGTAATGTTTTAGGAAGATCTCGTGAAAAAACTATTTATCATTTTATTCAAAAAAATATTGGGCTAGTTTTAGTTAGTCAACCACAAGCTGCCAATACATTATTTTTTGACTGTGTATTTATTACTAATTGTATAACAGATACAAATGTATTCAGACGTGGAGGTCCAAAGTCATTTCCTCTCTATCTCTACCCACAAACAGAAACAAAACAAACTTTATCAGCAGAAAAAAGAAAAGAATTAGAAGCAGAATTAAAAGAAAAACAAGCTAGTTTTGAGAGCTTCAAAAAAACATTCTCATTGCTTCAAAGAATGTATAAAATGACAACTGATGCAGATAAGGAACTCCAAAAAGAGTACAAAGCACAGGAAAAGGAATACAAAAAACAAGAAGCTGAACTTGGCAAACTAAAGGAAATTCTAAAGCCACAAGAGAATACTAATCTTTTTGGAGAGCAAGAAGAAGAACCGAGAAAACCGAATCTAAAAAAGGAAATAGTAGCTCAAATCGCTCAAAAATTAGGTTTAGTATTTACTGTTGAGAAAACAAAAAAGAAAGGAACATTTGCGCCTATTGATATTTTGGATTATATCTATGCTGTTCTTCATTCGCCAAAATATAGAGAAAAATATAAGGAGTTTTTGAAGATAGATTTTCCTAGAGTTCCTTATCCTGCTGATGCAAAAACCTTTTGGAAATTGGTTGATTTAGGAGGTCAGATAAGACAAATTCATTTATTGGAAAGTGATGTAGTAGATAATTTTATTACTTCTTATCCAGTAGAAGGCGAAAACGAAGTAGAACAACGTCCAAATTTCACTCTTGATAAAAAGACACAATTAGGTAAGGTGTATATCAATGAAACTCAATATTTTGACAATGTTCCTGCTACGGCTTGGGAGTTTTACATTGGAGGTTATCAACCTGCCCAAAAATGGCTAAAAGATAGACGAGATAGAAAACTGACTTTTGAGGACATCAATCACTATCAAAAAATTATCGTTGCTTTATCTGAAACAGATAGATTGATGAAGGAAATTGATGAGGTTATGTAGAAAAAAAGGCTAGAAATTTTCATCTAGCCTTTTTGATTTAATAGAAAATATTTTTATTCAGAAAATTGGAAATTATTTTCTACTTGCTCACAATCTGTATCATAGGTAAAAGGGAATACTTTTAATATGCTTAAAGAAAGCCATTGTTCAATCGTTGCTCTCATACCTTCTTGTATTTCACAAAGCTGCTCCCCTTCCATTTTACAATTCATTTTCATAGAGTAAAGATACCTTATGAGAGAGTTTGAATAAACAACGGATAGTCTAAAACGCTCATCTTTTGTACCTCCTTGAATAGCCATAGTCAGAAGTTTGTCTGTATCTCTCACAATGGATTTTAATTTCAAAATATGAGTGTCCAATTCCTCCAAAGAGAGTAAAGAATTATAGAATAAGTAATCTAGGGTATCTATAAATTCTTTATAAATCCTTTTAGATTCTAAATGATAATTTACTATTGAAATAAAAAACATCGTTTCATCATATCTTTCCTGTTCAGATAGTTGTATATGGGGTGGACTAACTAAATGTTCCACTAAAAAAGCTACATTTTTAGGTACTTTTGATAAAATGGACACTCTATTTTGTTGGTTTGTGGACGGTATGGACACGTTATTTTGTTGATTTGTGGACGAAATGGACGGATTTTGTGCTTGTCCATTGGACAAAGTGGACAAAATGGACACATTATTTTGTGAAGTGGTGGACAGTGTGGACGGCTGTCCTTCTAGTGGTGTGGACATACGATTATCTCGTATAATATTGTGAACTTTGCTTTTTGAGATGCCTAATTTTTTAGCAATAGCTCTTGAAGAGAAACCTTCATTATTAAGGTCTAATATCTCTTTCTGCTCATTGTTGTAGTTCATAATTGAATTGATTTAAAATTTAAAATTTGGTTGATTTTCTCTAAACAAGTCCTATAAATCTTTTTTTATAGGAAGTTATTTTTAGTCTGTTTTTGATTTAGTTTTGAAAAGAAAAAGGATAGTTTTTACTTGGTGTAGGAATAAGTAAAGTTTAGATTTGAAGTAGAAACCATTTTTTGAGGTTCGTTTGGCTTTGGCTTAATAGGTAGTAAATGTTGTGTTTCTGCTAAAATTCTATTTTGGTCTATATCTCCGTAATATTGTTCTGTTATAGTTACTGAACTATGCGATAATAAACGTGCTACTACATCTTTACTCACTTTCTGAACATTGAGCATATAATTAGTAAAAGTTTTCCTACCTACCTTTGTAGTGAGTTCTTTTCTTATTCCACAAGCAACAGCTAACTCTTTTAAATATAGATTATAGTTTCCATTAGATAGTACAGGGAGTTTAAAATCATACTTTTGAAGAACTCTTAAAGTAGTTTCAAATACAGGTATTCCAATATAAGCTGCCGTTTTCATTCTGTCAAAACTAATCCATTGTACACCGTTTTGCCAAAATAAATGTTCTTTTGCATCAAACATAGCCATTTCGCTATAATGCAAACCTGTATAACACTGAAACAAGAATAAATCTTTGATTCTCTCTAATCTTTCGACATCAAAAACTTTGTTTTCTATTCGTGCTACTTCATCAGAGAAAAGAAAAACTAAAGGTTTTTTCTCGTTCCTTATTTTGATGGATAATTTACTAAGTTTTGATTTTTCTATAATTTCAAATTCCATTGCTTGTTCTAGTGCCATTTTTACGCTACGAACTTTACGCCATGCTATTTTATCACTATTCGGAATTAATTTTAAATACTCAAAATATTCTTTTGCTTGAAGTTTAGTAAATTCGCAAGCTGGATAAAAAAGTAATTTTTTCTCATTACAAAAACTTTCAAAATCCTTGTAATAGCGTTTATAACCACTTTTTGTATTGGGTTTTCTTTCTTTTTTTAGTTGTTCATTTGTATAATCTTCATAGAGTTTAAGAATAGATATAGACGGCACTTCTTGACCTAAATAAACAGTTTCAAGGATAGATGATGTTACTGGCTTTTTTAATGATACAAGTCTATTGTATATCAATTCAATATCTTGTTTTATTTGTGCTAAACATTCATTTTTTGCCTTTGCCCCTTCTCCTAAAATAGTAGTTGCATAGCCTCTTGGATTATGCCAATTTTCCTTTTTGTCTAGTATTATTCCTGTGGCAAACGGTGTTCCTTTATCTGCCCCTATTGATATTTTACAACTAACTGAATATCTATTTGTACGTAATTTTCGGACGAGAAAACCAACGTGTAAGAATTTCCTTTTGGTGATTTTTTGCATACCTTTGTAACTCATAATTAATAGTGATTTGAAGAGAATTTTTATTTAATTGTGATCAATGGTAAGAGGTGCAACTCTTACCATTTTTTTATTTGTGGATAATTTGTTTTGAAAAAAAAGGATTTACTTTTTACCTTTTTTGAATGTTTTGCCTGTTTTGTTTTCCCAAGATTCAATCCTACATTTTTCGCTGCAATAGGTGTGATTCCAAACCTTATAAACAAAGGCTTCTTTGCAGTTTGGACACTCTCTATTTCCGTTTCCTAACTCCTTTTTACTGTCTTTTTCTTTGGCTGTTACGACTGCTGTATTACGACTGCTGTTAGCTGTACGAGTGTCATTGCCAAATTGAAAACCTATACTTTTTTGTGGTTGTACGGTCTGAATGGTATAAGGCTGAACGGCTGTATTTACTTCTTGCGTAATAGGTTGAGAAATGAACGTTTTGAGTATTTCGGCTAGTTCCTTCAATGGCTCATTAATCGGTGTAGTTTGTGGCTCAATGGTTTCTTTTGATATAATTTCAAAATTGATTCCTTCACGTTCTGTATTTCTCAAATAAATGAATCTGAAACGGTAACAAATGATAGTCATTAGTTCCAAAACTAAAACTATAAAAGCAACTATAAACGCTGTATTTTGTCCTTCTTTTGCGTTTTCAAGGGTGTTTTTGAGTGCTTTTTCATTTTCTACATTCAGACGGTTATCTAACTTTTCTAATAGGTTATTTTTGGCTTCTAAGGCTGTTTGTAAATCTGTTCTTGCGTTGTTGGCTCT
This sequence comes from Bernardetia sp., assembly GCA_020630575.1. Taxonomy (GTDB): domain Bacteria; phylum Bacteroidota; class Bacteroidia; order Cytophagales; family Bernardetiaceae; genus Bernardetia. The sequence goes on along the minus strand of JAHDBD010000043.1, from coordinate 15,697 downwards.
CCAACCTTTTGTGTGTTTTTTCAAAGTTTCCTTTGAACTATTGATACTTATTTCATAGCCTTCAAGCTGACTTTGATACATATTTTTCAAGCTGTCGGATTGTGTGGCAAGTTCAGTTTGAATGATTGTACTTTTATCGTTCATTTCTACAGTAAGGAATGCTCCACCAATGGCAGAAAACAAAACAGATAGTACAAAAGTGAATGATAAACCAAATTTTGAACCTACGGAAGATTTTTCGTCTTTTGCTAATGCCTTGAATAATTCAGTAGCTGATTGACCTTTTAGCATTTCCAAACCAACTAACAAACCACTCAATAACAATCCTATCAAAACAGCAATAGCAACAGTTAAAACGTTTATTTCTCCAGTATAAAAGGCTTTTGCTATCAAAAAAACACTTGCTAATCCTAATAGAAAGCTGATACAATGATAAACACTTACAAAGCCTTTTGAGAAGATATACAGACTTCTATTTTTTTCTGCGTAGGGTATTGGTGTAAGTTCGTTTTGAGCTTCTTGGTAATAGCCTTTTTGTGCTGTTTGATTGAGGTTTTTAGTAAATACATCGTTTTGGTGTATTTCGGTAGGACTTTTTACAGTCAATAGATTTTTGAGTATATTTTTCATAAATTTGATACAGTTTTACTTCTTGGGAAAAAAGAGGGTGGAAACTACAACGCTTATCGCTTCATGTGATAAGCGTTTTTTTGTTTAAAAATTAAATTAGTATCTTATTTTAATTATATAAATAAAGATAAAAATAGACAAAATACAGACAAAAATAGACAAATTACATACTAATTACATACGCTTTTATAACTCTTTATTTTTTGTGATAAATTGATTGAAGTCTTTGTATTCGTTATATAAATTTGATTTGTCAAAAACATTGATTTCTGCGAACTGCTCATTAATTTCTAAAAAGGCACTTCTACCTGCATCGTCATTGTCAAGGAAACAAAATACTCTAGTTTCTAAGGTCATTTTATCAAGCATATAATCAATTCCTTTTTGTGTATTTGTAGTAGAATTGAGAACTAAAATATTTGCTTTGAAAGGCTTTTTGTAGTAGGTAATAGCTGATAAAAAGTCCATAAATCCCTCAAAAACAATCCAATCATTATAAAGTGTCCATTCTCCCCATTTGTCGCTGTCTGTGGGTTCTATCGTGGTAATATCAGAGGACACAAAACACGCTTTAAAAATGCTGTTACGGACTGCAAAACCGTTGCTATTGTTTGGAAACCACAATGAGTAAAAAGTTTTACCTTTCTGCTCGTACTGGACGTATTTCAAATATTGCTTGGCTAAACTTGGACTTATTCCACGTTCTTTTTTTAGGTAGTAATTGAGTGAGTTTATTTGTTTTGGTGTAGCTTCTCTATGTTTTGGTAAGGGTTTTACTTCTTCATCTTGGTTTTGAAAAGAAAAAGGATTATTTGTTGGTTCGGAATACTGACCATTAAAGGAAAGTAAAAACTTCATTGCTTCTTTGAAGTCCCAATTTTTTATAGCTCTTACTAATTCTAAGACACGCCATGTCTTTCCACTACTCAAATCTTTGGCTATCCAAATTTTGCCGTTTGAGTGTTGGAAGACTGAAAAACTAAGACTACTTTTTTCTTGTCTAAAGGGATTTTGAAAGAACTTTTTAGCTAATTGATTATAGCCAAAATACTGTAAAACGGCTCTCAAATCCGTTTCAAAGGCTGTTTGTTTCTGTTGTTCTGAATACATAATTGATTAATTTAAAATTTTAATTTTTTCTTTTCAAAACTTATTTATTACACGAAGAGAATTTTTATTTTTTGGCTAAAAAAATCTTCTAAGAGTAATATATAGAGTTCTTATGCACTTATGCACCAAAATACTCTCACAATACCCTGTGAGCCGTTTTTATAGTGCATAGCGTATAAATTCCTATGCACTTTTTGAAAAACCTTATGCACTTTCTATGCACTTTTTTACTTTGACTTTCAGAAGAGTGCATAGGCTTTTTTTTCTATGCACTTTGTAAGTATCTATAAATCAACAGCTTAAATTTTTATAGTGCATAGCCTTTTTTTTCTATGCACTATAAAAACAAGGTTTTTAATAGCTTAAAGCTAGTTTAGTGCATAAGTGCATAGAATTTCTATAAAAAAAGCTAGTCAATTTTTTTTAAAAATTTGACCTTACTAATTTTGTTCTTTAGTTACATTGCTTTCCAAAGTTTCACGTTTTACGAAAATGAAATAATCTTTTCCACTACTACGCATCTCATTAACTGTCTTTTTGTAGGGATTATAATGTAGTGAGTAGATAGGCGAAAGTTTCATATATTTTCTGACCCACTCGGTAAAAGTTCGTTGTCTAAGTTTTATGAAGTCTGGGAAAGATTCTACAAATTCATTGTAAAGCTCTGACTTATCGTATTTGTCTTTCAAAGTATTATTCAATACTTTTTCATCAAAAAATATGATTAACTCTTTTGAGGTTTCCTGTGTCAATCGTCTAATTTCTATATTGATACTTTCAGGACGAATAACTCCAGCTTTGAGAAAAAACGACACGCAGAAAAGCATAAAATTGTCAAACTTATTCCATTCATCAGCATTCCAATCACGAAAAAACCAATGCTTAAATTCGTCTTCAGGTGTATGGTCAATATGAAAGTGGCTAGATACTTCAAACTCTACAAATCTGTCTTTGGCACTACTACCCTCTATTTTTAGAACTTTATTACTTGTCAGAACTATTTTAGGATTAATTCTATATGGCTGTTGGTTCTTTTTATCAATGGTAATTCCTTCAGTAATATCATTAAATAAACTTTCAACGTCAAAGTTCTTTTTTAAATCATCTATAAAAATAATTTGAGTATCAATATTAGCCTTGTCATATTTGTGCTTATTGGTATTGTCAAAGTCTTTCCCTGCTATTTCTGACAAATTACGAGTGTATTTTAAAGCCTTAAATAACAGTGATTTGCCACTACGTCCATTTGATTCGTCATCATCTGAAATGGTACTATCTGTAAGTACAATGGCGTGGAGCTTGTACTCAGTGAAACTGTGCATTGAATAACCCAACAAAGAACATAGACTATAAAAGCGTTCATTATTTCCTGCAAGTAGATAACAATACCTTGAAAAACTACCAAATTCATCTATAAAAGGACATTCTATTTGACTAGCTACATTTTTATTACTCAATAATTCTAATACATCAGAGGACACAATAAAATCTCTTTGTATGATTTGTTGCTTCCAAATATGCTTATCAAAATCAGAGTACGGTTTTAGCTCATAACCTTTTGAATTGACTACTACAATTCCGTTGAGAAAAGGAAAAAAGGCTGTGTCTTTGGTATCTTTTACGAAATCAAAAGGTTTATGAGATTTGATTCTATAAAGCAGTTGAGGACTGAAATAAATAGCTAATTTGCCGTACAAACGTTCTTTAATTTTCAAAGGTGTAACAAACTCACACCCTTCTGAAAGCTCTATTTCTTTAATAACTGTATCAATTATTTCTACTATGTTTTTTTCTTCAACAACATTTTTTTCAACGTAAACCATTAAGTAAGCACCTTCTCCTACATCATACCTAAAAAATCCCAGTTGTTTTATAAAGTTGGTATAACTAACTAAATGTATTGCCCAATCTACTACTTCATCTTTTTTCCTTATCAAAAAGTAAAAAGTTAATTTTCTTTTGTCTGTCTTACTTTTTCTTTTCACAACTACTTCATTTTCAGTAGCTTTAACGACATTTTCAGAAACTTTACCGTTCTGAATTTCGTTATCTTGTTGTACTTTCATATATTTGTACGTTATCTAATTGATATAAATAAAATTGTTTTCTGATTGGGAATTGGTTATAATTTTAGTCTGATTATCTTTCAATTATGATGTAAAACCGTTTGAGCGAGTAATTCAAACGGTTTTTTTTATGCCTATTATTTTTTACTTATCTCCAAGACAAAAAAGAAGGAATAGCCAAAAATTGTAAACTCAATGACCTTTTCGAAAGGCTGTTTGTATTCTTTTTCTTCAAACTCAAACGGCTCTATTACTTCAGCTATTTCTATTGTGTATTCAGCTTGTGGTTCTGTGGGTTTCAAAAATTTTTTATCCCATTGTTCCCTTTCTAAAATAGTAAGTGTGTGAGCTTCTACACACAAATAATCATACATTGAATACGTCCATTCTAACATTGAACGATAATAAACATACAGTTCTGAATCACATTCTTTGTAACCTGTACAAAGTCCGTTCAGCTCTAAAACTGTGTTCTTCAATTCCAATAATTGGAAGAGAACTTTTTGAGATTGAAAATTGCCAATACTCATAATTAGCCTATTTTTAGTAAGAAAAACCATTTAGAAAGGTGCAACTCTCTAAAGGAATTTTTCTAGGTGGATTTGAAGAGTGAAGATTTTTTTTTGATAGTTATAAAAGCATAGTTTCAAATGGTAGGAAAGTGAGTAACCGTATCATCAGTGATATTTTGTGCATACGCTTTCTGTAAATAGTTGAAAGTTGCTTTTAGCGAAGTATGACCTAAATACTTTTGAACTTTACGTAAATTGTGGCTATTCTCTTCTAAAATGCGTAATGCCATTGTGTGCCTAAAACCGTATAAAGTGTGATTTTCAGTTACATTCAAAAAAGGTCTATGTTCAAAAAACATCATAGAAAAAGTATTTTTACCTGCCTTTCGGCTTCCTATTCCTTTGCTTTTATTCGAAAACAAAAAATAGTTTTTTGGATAAAAATCTAAATTCCATTCTTGAATAGTAGACAAGTATTCGGGACGTATTTTGATAATTCTTTCTTTTCCTGTTTTGGCTATACTACTTCTTAGTCTAACCGTCCAGCTTTCGGTATTTATATCGCCTACAGTAAGCTGTCGTATTTCATTTGGACGCAATCCAGTAAAACACATAAACTCAATAAATGACCATAAAAACGGCTTTTTTTCTAATAGATAATCTTTGATGCGTTCAAACTCTATTTCAGTATAAGGAGTATGTCTTTCTGCATCTTCTTTTCGCATTCTATCCACGTTAATAAGTGGATTTCTACTTATCCATTCATTTTTATAAAACTCTCTAAAACAAGTATTTAAAAACGAATGGTAATCATTGTAACGATTATTGCCAAAACCTCTATCTTTTTTTGTTTTGACTAAGATTTGAGTAATAACCCCTGCATTTACATTTTCAATAGGCATTGTTTCGATTCCCATTTGTTGAATTGTCTTGAAGAGATTATTTGAAATTGACTTAATGCGTTCGTCTGTTCTGTGTCCGTTGAGCTTCGTTTTGTGTGCTACATACCATTTTACGCCTTCCTTTAGATTTGTTGGAGCATTGAGCGTAAATTCTTTAGTTTCTGTCATTCTTTTAAGTTTCCATAGATTGAAATTTATTTAGTCGTTTTGGTTATTAATTAGGGAAACTTTAATCTAATCTTTAGGGGAGATAAGATGTAAAGTTGTGTCATGAAGTTCCCATATTTTGACACCGAAATAATCAGCTAATGCATGCATTTCTGAAAAGGTAGGACTTACCTCATTTCTTATTAATTGGTGGAAACGCTTACGCCCTATACCAATATGTTTGAAAAAATCTAAGGTAGGTTTGAAGGTGGATAGAGTAGTTTTCTCTTGTTCCTCTATTAAGGTCTGTAATCTATTTTTGATGATTTTCATAACTCTTGTGATTTAGTTGGTCTTGAACTATACCACAATGATACGGAAAGTTTTGAAATAAAGTTACTTCATTTTGGAATACAAAACCTTTTTAACTTATTATAACTTTTTAATATTCCTATAAGCTATTTTTATAGGCTATATAAAAACATTTCTTTTTGAATTGATTATTTTTACTTTTATTTGTAAAAAATATAAATTCTCTCTTTTATAGATGAAAATGGAAAACGAAGAAAAAAAATTAAAAAATATTCTAAGTGAGGCTAAAAATCGTAAAAGAAAGGAAAATGCCATTGCTAGAATGACTAAAGCTAATGAGGATAAATCAAATATAACCATAAGCGATGCTATACGAAATATCAGAGTTAGTAAAAATTTAACTCAATTAGAATTAGCCGAGAAATTAGGAATGAGCCAAAATGGATATAGCAAAATAGAACGAGGTTATACTCTACTTACTCTACCTAGAATAAAAGAAATAGCTAAAGTCTTAGATGTAAATTATGCCGAATTACTCTCACAGGTAGAAGGATTTGAGGAAGAGAAAGAAGAATTTGAAACAGTCAAAATAAATGAAGAAATCAGACAAGTTAAATTAAAGTATTTAAAAAGAATAAAAGAAATATCAAGACAACATGCTAGAGAAGAACAATTACTAAGACAAAATCTAAAAGAGAAAGATAAAGTTATTCAGTTACTAGAAGATAAAATAAAATTACTTGAAAGTAGGTGATATTTAGTATTGAAAAGAAAAAGATTAACCTAATTTATCTTTTCTTTTCAAAACTGCTTATACACGCTTTAAATGAGGTTTTGAGTGTTACTCCTGTTGTGAGCTATTGCAGCTCCTTAGCTTCAGTAAAATTTTGTTCTTAGGTAAGAAAAATAGTTTTCTTACGGCATATTTACACAAAACTTAGTCTTTTTAGGTTTGGGTTGTTCCCCACTGTTCGCCCAAAATATGGGGTTGTAAAGTATTGACTTTACTAAACTAAACCTCTCAAAAGGCTAAGTAAAAAATTTACTTAGCCTTTTTTTTGTTTAAAAAACCTTTCAATTATTAAAATATCATTAGTATGGGAACAATGAAATTAACAGGTAAGTCAGGCAAGGAATATACTTTTGAAAGGAAAAATTATACAGATAAAGACTTTCCTAAATCAGCAGGTGTTTACTGTATTGTAACGAGAAGCCCTACATCTTGGAAAATAATATACATACAAAAGTTTATCTATTTAGGACGTACAGAAAACTTAAACGACAGAATTTCAAAACTTCAAAACTCAAACAATCAACATTATAGTGAGGAATGTATTGAGTCATATAACCCTAATGTTATATACATTTATCAACCTTCTCTTTCAGAGGATATTGAATACATTGAAAAAGATATATTGAAAAACAAATCATTCCTTTGCAATACCCAACATCAATAAAAAAAGGCTAAGTACAAAATACTTAGCCTTTTTCTGATATATAAAAAGTAAATACAAATTGTATGTTATTAATAAAGTGTAATTTTTCAATGTACAAGTAAGATTTATTACAAATACCACTTTTTTAACAAAACCATTCAAATTACCATCATTGACTACTATGGATAATCGCCCTGAAGAGAAAAAAAACGAATATGTAAGACCGATAGCCAATTTTATTTGGCAAGTGGCTGACTTACTTCGTGGAGAATATAAAAGAGCTGAATATGGTAAGATAATTTTACCTTTTACATTGCTTAGAAGATTTGATAGTGTCTTGAAACCTACGAGAGATGAAGTAAAAGAAAAATATGAGCAGTATAAAGACAGTCCAGCTTTAGATACCTTACTAAACCGAATTACTAATGTAGGCTTTCACAATACCAGTAATTTTGATTTAGAACAGCTTTATAACAGTCCTGCTACACTCAAAGAAGATTTTGTAGCTTATATTCACGGATTTTCTAAAGATGTAAGAGAAATATTTGTAGAACATTTTGATTTTGCAAGTAAGCAAATAGACAAGCTGCATGATGCAAATCTTCTATACCGAGTATTAGGCTATTTTTTAGGAAAAGAAGAGGGTACAGAAAATTCATTACTCATAGATAAGTTGAGTAATATGCAAATGGGTTATCTATTTGAGGAACTTATCAGAAAATTTGCAGAGGAAAGCAACGAAACAGCAGGGGAGCATTTTACACCCAGAGAAGTAGTAAGACTAATAGCAGAACTTATATTTATTCATGACACCGAAATTTTTAAAGATGGTGTTATAAAGACTGTCTATGATTGTGCGTGTGGGACAGGAGGAATGTTGTCAGAGAGTGAAGCCTTAATCCAACAAATAAATCCAAAGGTAAAATTAAAACTATTCGGACAGGAGATTAATCCTGAATCGTATGCAATCTGTAAAGGTGATATGCTTTTAAAATCTTCTAATCCTGATACGCATAACATAAAATTGGGTAACAGTTTTTCCAATGATTATTTTGAGGACTTGAAGTTTGATTATATGCTTGTCAATCCTCCTTTTGGGGTAGAGTGGAAAAAAGTAAAAGACGAAATTCAGACAGAACACGACAAATTAGGATTTACAGGGCGTTTTGGGGCAGGACTTCCACGCATCAACGACGGCTCATTACTCTTTTTGCAGCATTTGGTTAATAAAATGAAGCAACACAATGGAGGTTCAAGAATTGGTATTGTCTTTAATGGTTCGCCACTCTTTACAGGAAATGCAGGAAGTGGAGAAAGTGATATTAGACGTTGGATTATTGAACAAGACCTTTTAGAAGGAATTGTCGCACTACCTGACCAACTTTTCTATAATACAGGTATCAGTACCTACATTTGGATACTTTCTAACCGAAAACCAGCTCACAGAAAAGGAAAAGTACAGCTCATTGATGCTACTTCATTCTATACAAAAATGAAACGTAGTTTAGGGAATAAGCGCAACGAAATTCCGAAGGAAAAAATAAACGAAATCAAAAAAATCTATGCTGATTTTGAGGAAGGAGAATACTCAAAACTATTTGATAATGAAGACTTTGGTTATCATCAAATCCAAATAGAAGTACCTGAATTAGATGCGAAAGGAAAACCAGTAAAAAAAGGTAAAGGCTTTAAGATAGCTTTTAAAGACACCGAAACAATCCCTTTGAAAGAAGATATACAAGAGTATTTTGAAAGAGAAGTAAAACCTCATTTACCTCAAGCTCAAATCAATGAAGCAAAAACTAGAATAGGATATGAGGTAAATTTCACAAAGTATTTTTATCAGTACAAACCACTTAGAAGTACAGCCGAAATACGAAAAGAGATTTTTGCATTAGAACAGGAAACCGAAGAAAGTATCAAAGAAATAATGAACAATAAATAATATGAAACCTAATTACCTAGAAAATATACCTCAAAATTGGCAGATTAAAAAACTGAAATATTTATTTGAAAATGTTATTGGAGGAGTGTGGGGGAATGAAGCACAAAACGATGAAAATGATTTCATCTGTATTCGTGTAGCTGATTTTAACTATGAAAAAGGCGAAGTAAAGAAAAACAAAAAATTTACTTTGAGAAATATAAAAGATAGTGAGCAAAAAAATAGAATTTTAGAAAAAGGAGATTTATTACTAGAAAAGTCTGGAGGTGGAGAGAAAACACCTGTTGGAAGAATAGTTATTTTTGATTTAGATAAACCTGCTGTTTGTTCTAATTTTATAAATTTACTAAAAGTCCGAAAAGAATATGAATCAACTTTTCTAAATTATTACTTTACATTTCTCTATGAAAAAGGTGTTAGTAAAAAGTATATTAATCAAACTACTGGAATACAAAATTTGAATACAAGTGCTTTTTTTGACGAAAAAATAATACTCCCTCCACTCTCCGAACAACAAAAAATAGCCAATTTCCTAGACAAAAAAACAACTGAATTAGATACACTTATTAAGAAAAAAAACAAACTCATAAAACTTCTACAAGAAGATGAAAAGGCTTTTATCAATGAAAAACTAACTAGCAAAGAAGGAAAATGGATAAGCAGGAAAGTTAATTGGTCATTTAATCTTATTGGAAGTGGAACAACTCCAAACACAAATATTGAAGAATATTATAAAAACGGAACTATAAGTTGGGTTAATACAGGAGATTTGAACAATGATATTTTATATAAATCTAAAAAGAAAGTTACAGAGTTGGCTTTGGAAACTCATTCTGTACTAAAGTTATATCCTAAAAACACTCTTTTGATAGCTTTATATGGTGCTACAATAGGTAAAGTATCATTACTAGACTTTGAAGCCTGTACTAATCAAGCGTGCTGTGCTTTAGGAGAGAGTATTTTTTTTGATATGAAAATTGTATTTTATTGGTTCTTAGTTAATAGACAAAAAATTATAGATTTAGGATATGGAGGTGGGCAACCTAATATTAGTCAAGATATTATCAAAAATTTACGTTTACCTTGTCCTCCAATAGAAGAACAAAAGAAAATCGTATCAGAAATAGAAAATCATATCCATAAAAATAGACAAGTATTAGAAAAGCTAAGTAAAGAAGTAGATTTATTGAAAGAATATAGGCAGAGTTTGATAAGTGAAGCTGTTACAGGGCAGTTAGTTATTTGATTATTTTTCTATATTAGATTTTTCATTTCCTAAAATTACTTTGTTATGTCAATCCATACTGAAAAGACTTTTGAAACTGAAATAGAAGCTAGTTTGATTCAAAACGGCTATCTATCACGCTTACCTAGCCATTTTGATATTCAACTTTGTATGGATACAGAGTTGGTTATTTCCTTTCTCCAAACGCAAGAAAAGGCGTGGAATGCTATCTCAAAAGTCTATGGAAAAGATGTAGAAAGTAGGGTTTTGAAGACACTTTATAAGGAACTGGACATAAATGGAATGCTTCACGTCATTAGAAAAGGTTTTACCGATATGGGAGTAAAATTTGTGATGACTTATGAAAAATCTGAACACACACTTAATCCAATGGCTTTAGCCAATTATGAAAAAAATACGTTTAGCATAATTAGGCAGGTTCGTTATAGCACCAAACACCAAAATAGTGTAGATATAGTTTTGTTTCTCAATGGTTTGCCTGTTGCTACGGCAGAACTAAAAAATCATTTTACAGGTCAGAGTGTAAAAGATGCAATTCATCAGTACAAAACCACTAGAGAGCCAAATGAAACACTATTTGAGTTTAAGAAAAGGGCAATAGTTCATTTTGCTTTAGATGCTGATGAGATTTATCTAACTACCAAATTAGCAGGAAAAGACACCTATTTTTTACCTTTCAATAAAGGAAACGGCACAGGCTCAGGAAATCCTATTAATCCTGATGGACACAAAACAGATTATTTGTGGAAGAATATATGGCAAAAAGATAATTGGTTTGAGATTTTAAGGCGTTTTGTAGTTTTCGAAAGAAAGCGATTTATAGACAAATCAAGTGGAAAAAGACAGTATAAAGAAACAATGATTTTTCCACGTTATCATCAACTAGATGCCGTCAAAAAGGTGTTGCATGATGTTCGTAAAAATGGAATTGGAGAAAGTTATTTAATTCAGCATTCAGCAGGTTCAGGAAAAAGTAATACAATAGCTTGGTTAGCCTATCGTTTGGCTGCGATTCACACTCCTCAAAACGAAAAAATGTTTAATACTATCATTGTCATTACTGATAGAAGAGTATTAGATACACAGCTTCAAAATACGATTTTCAATATCGAACATACTGACGGAGTAGTACAGAAGATTGATAAAGATTCTCAACAGTTGGCACATGCTATCAAGTCAAGTAAACATATCATTATCACTACGCTTCAAAAATTCCCTTTCATTTTGGAACAGGCAAAGGATTTTCCTGATGCAAAGTATGCCGTAATTATGGACGAAGCACACAGTAGTCAGAGTGGTTCGGCTCATATAGATATGAAAAAAGCCTTATCAAAAAATGGTGTAGGAAATACAGAAAATGACATTCTGAATGATACTGATAACGATATTGATGGTTTTGAGTACGCAACAGAACTTTCAGACGATTATCAAGACAAACAAAAAAATATTTCCTTTTTTGCATTTACAGCAACACCAAAGGCAAAAACACTCACAATGTTTGGAACAAAGGGAACAGATGACAAACCTCGTGCTTTTCATCTCTATCCAATGCGTCAAGCCATAGAAGAGGGATTTATTTTAGATGTATTGAAAAATTATACAACTTATGAAACCTACTGGCAATTAATCAAAAAGGTTCACGATGACCCAGAGTTACATAAAAAACGAACTCGTAGGGCATTAGGAAAATATATTGCTCTCAATGAACATAATATTTCTCAAAAAACTGATGTTATTTTAGACCATTTTGAGAAAATAGCTCGCCACAAAATAGGAGGAAAAGCAAAGGCAATGGTAGTTACAGGTTCTCGCCTACAAGCTGTCCGTTATTTTGAAGAATTTAAAAGACAGATTGTAGAGAAAAGATATACTGAAATAAAAGCCTTAGTAGCTTTTTCAGGCGAAATAACCGATTCTCACAATGGCTTAGAGAAGGTAACAGAAGCAAAATTAAACGGATTTGCAGAAAAGCAGCTTCCTGAAAAATTTGAAACTGAATATAATATTTTGTTAGTAGCCGAAAAATATCAAACAGGTTTTGACCAACCTTTGCTACAAACGATGTACATTGATAAGCAGCTATCAGGTGTAAAGGCTGTTCAGACTATTTCACGTCTGAACCGTATGCACACAGGAAAAGACGAAACTTTTGTACTTGATTTTGTCAATGATTATGAAACAATAAAAGAGAGTTTTCAGCCGTATTACGAAGCTACTACACTCACTCAAAATCCTGATCCGAATTTACTCTATCACTTAAAAAATAGAATTTATCAATCTCAGATTGTATGGCAAACAGAAGTAGAAGCATTTGCAAAACTATTTTTTAGGCATAGTGGAAAATTGACAGATGGCATACACTCAAGGCTAAATAAATTCATAGACCCTGCTGTTGAGCGTTTCAATGGAATGCCTGATGAGGATGAACAAGATGATTTAAAAAATACACTGACCAGTTATAATTCTTTGTTTACTTTTTTAAGTCAGTTGATGCCTTTTCAAGATGTAGAATTGGAAATGCTTTATCCGTATGTCAAATTTTTGGTTTCAAAAATCAAAAATCCTTCTAACTCTACTCCTGATATTGATGATAAAGTAGCTTTAGAATACTATCGTTTACAAAAAGTATCTGAAGGGGATATTATTTTAGATTTACAAGATGAAGACCAACTCAATCCTCCTACTGAATCAGGATTGCGTAAGGAAAATAAAGAAGACCAAGAACGTCTATCTAAAATTATTGATTTACTTAATCAACAGTTTAATACTGATTTTACTGATGCTGATGCACTTACTTTTGAGCAATATAAAGCTGACTTGATGGATAGAGAAGACTTAAAAAGACAAGCCAAAAATAATAGTTTTGATAACTTTTGGTATGGATTTGAAGAAGTATTCCTAGATATAATGCTTAAAAGAATGGATATTAACAGAGAAATTTTTGATAAAATAATGGAAAATGATAAAGGTTTTGGACTTAGAGTAAAGGAACATATAGCCAAACAAGTTTATCACGATTTCAATGATGATATTTTGCCTAATGGGTAAAGTTTTGAAAATAAAAAAAACTAAGTACAGAATACTTAGCCTTTTTGATTGTGATACAAATACTATCTATTATATTCCTAAGCTAAGCTCAATATTAGAACAATCTGTATCATAGGTAAACGGAAATAGGTCTTTGATTTCTAATGAAAGCCAACTTTCTGGTATAGGGTTGCTTTCTCTTGGAATTTCGCCAATATCTTCTCCATTTCTTTTTAGGTGCATTTTCATAGAATATAAGTATCTGAGAATGGACTTTGAATGAACAGAAGGTAAATAATATATATGTTCCCATTCTCTTTTATTTACTGGAGATTGAAAATGAGAATATAAATCCTCCATTTCTTTAATTATATATTTGAGTTTGACAATATGCCCATCTATATCTTCTAAAGTGAGAAAATCCACATTTGATAAGTCTGTTATAGTGTCTTTGAATAGACGGTACAATTCCTTTGATTTCAAATGTTTACGAGCAACAACAATAAAACTTAGAACTTCTTCCTGTCGTTCCTGTGCAGAAAGTTCAACATCTGCTGGACTGACTAAATTTTCTACTAAAATTCGCACGTTTTCAGGTAGTTGAGATAGTTTTTGGGATAAATCTACCGTATTTTGAGTTGTTTGAACCGTTCCTTCGTGTGTTCCATCGCTGTTTTGGAACGTTTTTTTGCCATTTTGGAACGTTCCTACGTCTGTTCCTTCATCGTTCCGAAACGTTCCGATTTTCGTTCCTTCATTAGCTTGGAACGTTCCGATTTCTGTTCCTTTTTCGCTCTGAAACGTTTCTTCTTCCTCTCCTTTTTTTAAAATACGGTGGACTGTTGTCTTGGCAATACCTAACTGTTCTCCTATTTTACTCAAAGAATAGCCTTTGTCTTTTAACTTTTTTGCTTGCTCAAATAATTCTGTCATGATAATTGAAATTTATGTGAATGAAATAAAATTTAGTTACTTTTTGATTGATTTTTCTCTAAAGAGTTCCTACAAAAATTAATTTGTAGGAATCTATTTTTACTTAGAATAAGAGTAGGTAAAATTTATACTTTTGGTAGATAATGGTTTGCTAGATTCTTGTTTTGGCTCTTGTGGCTCTTGCGTATTTTGAGTACGAAATACTCTGTTAAATTCGTCTTTTAATCCCCAAGTATCTATTACTTTAGCATAAACCCTTTGAGTTGTATTTATACTCTTATGACCTAAAGCACGGCTTACAAATTGAAGTTGCACACCTTTGTTAATTAGATAAGCTCCTAATGAGTTGCGTCCGTCATGTGAAACTAAATACTTCTTTATTCCTGCCCTTGATGCACAAATACGTATTCTTTGATTATAAAGGTGTCCTAATGGTGGCTTAGTATCATAGTCTAGTCTTTCTAAAACTTTTATTGGTTCGGGTAACAATGGAATATATTGAGGAATGTCAGTTTTTACTCTATTCTTAAAAATCCATCTCCAGTCAAGTTTTTTAGATAAATGAAGTTCATTATTAAAGTTTCCTAAATCTGAATAGGCAAGACCAGTATAACATTGAAGTAAAAACAAGTCCCTAGTGCGTTTTAAGTGGCTTTCTTGAGGCAAAAACTCTAACCTTTCTAGTGCTTCAATTTCACTAATTTCTAAGTAAACATATTCTTTTTTATCTGTTGGAATATGAATTTTATATTTAGCAACTGCATCTTTTTCTATAACCCCCTTTGAATAACCTAATTGAATTGTTGCACGGACTTTTGAAAGTTGATGTTTGATGTACTCGCCACTTTCTACATCTTTACTATTTAGCATCATTTCATAAATTCCCTCTAAATGTACATGTGTAAATTTAGTAGCTAATAAATTCTCTTGCTTGATGCTTTTTAGGTATTTTTTTAACCAACACTTACGAAATGTTTCATAGGTCTCTATCGTTTTTATGCTCCTTTTTTCTAAGATTTTTCTTTCGATAAGTAAATCATAAAGCTCTAAAAATGTGATATTTTGTTTAGCTATTCCCTTATATTTTGCTGCTACTTCTTGAATATGAGATAAACTATTTTTACACTCATTAAATACATTGGTAATATCTGCACGAACATTGTCTAGTGCATCATTATAAGGTTTGGCATTGTTTCCTGTTATCTTTCCTTTTCTCCAGTTTTTAGGATAAACTTTTATTTCACTAGAATAAGGCTTTGATTCTTGACCATCAAAAGACAAGTACCAGTAAATAACACCTAAGCCGTTTTTATCTGAACGATTTTTTCTTAGGTAGAAAACAACATTCATAAATCTATTTTTCTTAACTTTGTAGCTCATAATTAATGATGTTTGAGGATTATAAATTGATTTAATTGTGGTTTAAATGGT
>JAHDBD010000086.1 GCA_020630575.1 Bernardetia sp. | reverse complement strand
GCACTAAAGCAAGTGTGGGTTCGAGTCCCTCATTCAGCACAAAAAAGCCTTTCAAGATTGATTTTTGAAAGGCTTTTTTTATTTTTGACTATTGAGCATTTCCTCTAATTTTTTGAATTTCATAAAAGTAAAATCAATTAGGTTAGTTATGGGAATGAATGTTTTTTTATCTTTATTCTCGTATTTTTCATACCCTCCTAGTCTATATTCTACCATAATACCTTCATCTACTTGCTCAGATTCGTAGATGTGTATGTCTTCACTAGCTATGTCGCTCTCATTATATTCTTGGAGATACTCTTGAAGTATCGTTGATGAAAATATACTCATGATAATTATTGGTTTGATGATTTTTATTTCGCTATTTCGCTTTTAATATCGCTTATTACTTGTAGGCAAATTTCCATTTTTGCAACTAGAAGTCCTTTTGCTGTATTCCAGTAGATTTTAGTTATTTCGTCATTGTTTTGGCGAGCTTCTCTTTCTCTTGACATTGCAGTTGCGTGTTCTGCTTGAAGATTGTCTAATTTCTCGTTGTATGTGTTAAGTAGATTTTGCATTTCTGTTTGTTTTAATTAGTTAGTGTTTAATTTACACTACTGTACACGATAACGTGTTGGAAGGGTTACGATACTCTCGTTATTTAATTATATATTTGAAAATACCTATCCGAAGCAAATTCTATTTCTTCGCTTGCAGCCTTGAATATTTCGCTTTGTCTAAATTCAGACTCATTCCAAAAATATTCATTTTTTATTATCTGATATTTTTTTGACTTACTCATCAAAAATATTACTACATCTGTTAGTGTTATTGTTTTTTCATGTTCTTCAAATTGCTTTCTCAAGTTCGCTTCTAGCTGTTCAGAAGTTCCTTTATGTTTTACCAAAATAGCTTCGTGTTGTAAGTCTTCGTGTATGTATGTTATGATTGTCGTAGTCATTATTTATAAAATTATGGTTAGTGTTTTAATTACACTACTGTACACGATGATTATAAATATAGGTTACAACAAAATAGATATATTTTAATTTATTTTTAATTTATATATATTATTCATTTTGTTGTTTATTTCGTAACCATTCCCTAAACGTGTCGTGTACAGTGTGTAATTAAACCACTAAAAACGACAACATGACAACTCAAATTTTAGCTTCCAACACGACCAAGACCAACAAAATAAAACAACTCTTAGAGTTAGGATTCACAAGAAAACAGGTAGCCGAGCTGATGGGAGTAGGCTATGGATTTGTACAAAACGTCTACGCCAAACATTTCTCCACCCAAACAAATGCTAGAGGGAATACTAAATTTAAACCCACAATTTTCAATAGACAATTTGGAGTGGAAATAGAAGCCTACAACGTAACTAACACAAAGTTGAAAAAAGAACTAGTAAAATTAGGAATTAGAGTTGAGATTGAGAGATACAATCACACCACCAAAACGCATTGGAAAATAATAACAGATTCTAGCATTCGAGGATCAAACGGATTTGAAATTGTCAGTCCAATTTTGAAAGGGCAAAATGGATTAGAACAACTTGAAAAAGTATGCAAGGCTTTAAAAAATTGCAATGCCTATATCAATAAAAGCTGTGGTTTGCATATCCATTTTGATGCAAGCAAATTCAAACTAAAACAATTCAAAAACTTGATTTTAAATTATGCTGATATGGAAAGCGTAATTGATACATTTTTACCCAACAGCAGGAGAGCAAACAATAATACCTATTGTAAATCCATAATCAGTCATAAAAGAGCCATAGAAAATGCCTCAACAATAAATCAATTAACTGATGCCATACCACAACGCCACAGCAAACTCAATACAAAATCGTATGTAAAATATAAAACGATAGAATTTAGACACCACTCAGGAACAGTAGAATTTGATAAAATTCAGAACTGGATTTTATTTTTACATAACTTAGTGCAATACTCAAGTGATAAAAGAGTAAGTCAAGTAAATTTTGAAACCCTCAAAACATTTAATCAGCCAAAAGTTTATGCTTACCTAAACAATCGCAAAGAAGAATTGGCAGCTTAAAAGCTAAGTCATAGCTAGGTATGACCTAGCTTAACCTTGCTGCGACCTAGCTCTAACCAAGCTAAGACCTATCTAAACCAACTTTATACCTAGCTCAGACTAAAAAAACAAAAACTATGAAAACCTACAAAACAGAAGACGAACAAATCATAAAAGCCTCTTCTAATTTAGAAATTGTAAATCAACTCAAAAATGGAGGTAGATTTACAGCCGACGAAACTCCAACTGAATACATAGAAGGCTTTGCAGAAAGAATGAAAGAATACGATGGAAGGCAAATTCGGTCAGATTCCATCGATAATTTTATTGAGGATTTGATTGGGTGTGATTACCTAACAGAAATTAAGGACCTCCAAAAATAGGCATTGCCTTTGTTTTGGGCATCCTTCCTAATTCCTCAAACTTTCTATTTGCAAGTGCCAAGGAACAGACACAATCATCATGCGAGTCTTTGCCTTCAGGCGCAGAATAACGAGTTCCTGTACGAGTATGTTGGTATTCAAAAGCATCTAATTCATCTTTCAAAATACCATTTGGGAAAGCGATAGCTTGCTGTTGGATAGCTACAGCCAAGCCCTCCATAAGTTGTTGCTTGCTCCGACTTGAGAAGTGGAAGCCTTCAGCAAAGTCCATTTCATCTTGAACAAGCTCAACAATAGGGTCACCAACTCCTGTGCTATCTATGAGCATAGGTATATTTTCAAGACCTAGCAAAATGCTTACTGTTTCTTTCCAAGAGCTTTGCCATCTTTTGAAGTAAGCAAGGTGTCCATCTTCGTCTAATCCAATGACTACGGTGTAGTCTTTTGACTTAGCAAGGTCAATTCCATAGCAGACAACAGGTTTTTGAGAAATAGAAGGCACAAGACAAGCAGCAATGTGACGTAGCCCAAAAGGGTTTCCACCATCATCTGGAGGTTCTACCA
>JAHDBD010000085.1 GCA_020630575.1 Bernardetia sp. | reverse complement strand
TGATTCTATTGATTGTTACGTTTTGGCGAGTAACTTTTTCAGAAAAGAAAGAGCTGATTTTGAAAACTTCAAACAAATGACTGTAGCTAAAAAACTTGGTATTGCAGTAGATGAGACAAAACTTCACGATGCCGAATATGATATAGATTTGTGTATGCAAATTTATGAGAGGGTAAGCAGGGAAAACTTATGAGTAAAAACAAAGAAAAAACTCCTTTCAAAAATTTAGCTTTCGAAAGGAGTTCTTTCTTTGATCTAAGCACCAAACACTGTCCAATGCCCTGACTCAATTTGAAAATGTTCTTTTTGAATATAGGCTGTATTGGCTTGTCGTATAATTTCAAAACCGAGCTGAGAAGGAACAGAGCTTGCTTGCAACATTTGCTCATCTATGTTATTAAAATTAGGTTGTATACTTACCCTCCAAGTAAATGTATCTCCTGCTTCAGCTGCTATAACAAGGTCAATTACTGGAAGTAAAATCTCATCCCCAACGACTGTTCCATCATCCAAATTAAACTTGTGAAAAACACTGTATTCAACTTCATTATTTTTTACCAATTCGATCCTAATAAATCCATTTGGATTAGGTTGTCCAGAACTATGCTTCAACCAAGATGATGAATCATTTGGAATACTAGGGTATACTCTAAAAGGCAGTATGGTATCAGCATTTGTATTTATATCTGCATAATCCACATCTTGAAAACATACCAGTTTTAAAGTATCTAAAAGAAAATTATAGTCCTTTGTTTGAGGAGCTATCCATTCTCTATTATTTATCCAATAAGTCGCTCCAACAGGCAAGTTAGTTTGTGTATTAAATTCTAAAACATTGTGATCTCTCTGTTCAGGTGTATTTACATTCCAAACTTCTGCATTTGGTAAATATTGTGCTTCCAGTATTCTGACTTCCATCGTTCCAGGACCTGAATTGTCTACCACGATTCCTTGTGCCAAATCTCTCCATTCAGTATCTGCTTCTCCAAACCATTTCCATTCAATATAAACCCCATCAAATTGCATGACAGGACGGTAATATTCTCTCCAATCAATCATCGTTTGATTTAGGGTATCAAAATTACTTTGCAATGTATTAAAATTACCTTGCAGAGTATCATAATTCTGCTGAAGAATATTGTGCTGCTCTTGTAGATTATTATTACCAAGTTCTGGAAGTTGTGGACGTGTATAAATTACACCTGCTGCATCCAAAACCGAAGTATTAGCAGGAAGATAAACCTCTCCAATAATAACTTGAAAATTTGGGTTTGTAAGTGTGGGAACGGTGGGAGTTATATTTGGAGTTCCTTCAATGATAAAATACTCAGCGGCTATTCCTCCTGCAATCTCCTCATATTTATGCTCACAGACAACCAAATCAATTCTTGGGTTGGCTGCTACATTTGCACTTACTTGTAAGATAATAGGTTCATCTTCAGTTATCAAAACACCCTGTTTTGAGCGAACTACTCCTATTTTAGAAGAAATTGTTCCATCTTTTTTGGCATAAGAAAATCCTCTCGTCTCGTGATTTAGTTCTAAAAATAAATTATTTGTTGGAGAAAAATCAAAACCACGATACAGCCCTGGTGGAATAAGTCCTACCAAAAACTCATTAAATTGAAAACTTATGTCATCACTTAAATACTCTATATGTCTTTTTTGTGCCATTATACTATCAATTTTATACTATCCTTATTTTTGATTTAATTGTTTTCAATGTAGACAAAATCAGTATTTATAATACCAAATCTGCGTTTCATAGATTGTTGTATCAACTCCATACACTGTTTTAGAGTGTATTTATCCATTAAGTCTAGCCACATTTGCATTTCGGAAATATAGACTTGATTTCCATTTACGTCATATTTCGGAGTTTGTGTAGTTTGATAAACAGGTATTTTATTTTCATCTGAAACCGTAAGTACTTGAGAAGATTTTATACCTTCTGGATTGATGAAAGTAATTGTGTTTAGCAATACTTCAACTTTTATACTATTTGATAAAATATCCATATACACATTCGTAATACACGCTTCTATCTTTACATCCTCTGTGTTTTTTATAAATACAGGAGGGAAAATATCTTTTAAGTTATTCATTTTAGTCTATATTTTAGGGCGTTATTAAATTTACTAATCCTAAGTTGGATAACGCTGTTGCTAGTTCAGCATTGGTTGGGTTGGTGGATAGATTTTGTTTTGCCACTGGTGCAGTTCCATAAAATCCGTGTTTACCATCCACAAAACCCATCTTCATGTCTTTTTCGTCGATTACAAGACTATAATTTTCAACATTATTTTTCTTATAACCTAATCTTATCTTCGCACTTTTAGCTAATGTGTTTTGCCCTCCTATTATATCTATTTGCGCCTGTGCTTGAACATTTAAGTCATTTGTTCGCACAAACATATTTTGTGCTGAGTGTGTCGTATTAGTAGGATTTGCATAGCTAGAGCAATTAATAATAGAAGCTGTCATTAATGCTTCGGTCTGTAACCCTGTTGTCAAGACTTGAAATTTTATATCCCCTCCTACATAGCATACAAAACCACCTGCATTTACAAGGGTATAAGTTGAAGTGCTATAACCAAATCTATTTAGAAGAACGTATCCTTGATTAGTTGCTGTCAATACTCTTACATTACTTGCATTCTTTACGTCTAAAGCCTCCCCACTACTACTACTATTGCCTTTTATGGATACACCTCCAAGTATAGAAAGCACTGAACCTATCCATTTGAATAGATTTGAACCAAAAAAATTACCATTGGCATCCTTCACTTGAACACTTCCTTCTTCTCCCACAGGAGCTGCTGAAGTAATAAATAAATCAAAATCACTACTAACATCAGGGCTATCTCCGTTATTTGCAATATCATTTAGTTTAATATAAAGCTTGTTCTCAAATTTGACGACATCATTTTTTGTGTAATCTGTATTCTCATCAAACTCTCCTTTCCATGTAAAAC
>JAHDBD010000084.1 GCA_020630575.1 Bernardetia sp. | reverse complement strand
AAACGTTTTGATGAAAAAAAAAGCGAAAAGCTGACATGTACGTGTTGTGGACAGTCTTTGCCCTTGTAACGATTCTCTTTATTTGGATTTGGAGAAATGATATTTTGAAATTTATTAAAAAGTAACTGTATATGGCTAAGAGAAAAGAAAAAGAACTTTATCAAATGAATTTTGACGAAGTTTTACAAAACCATGGTGTAGCTATTTTTAGGCTTTCCGTTGGAAATGCAAAGAAACTTATGCAAATGGGTAAACAGAACAGTAAATGGACAAGTAGCGCACGTGTATCAGGACTTGGCTCAAAGACGTATGATGTTACTGTAAATTTTAAAGATGTTACTTTCTTCGAAAACAAATTAGGAAAGAAACATCACAAGTCAGAAACAAAAAATCAAAATGAAGGCTCTTCTTCTTATTCTGTAAAAAGTTTACACAAAAAATCTATTCAAGAAGCAATTCAAGAAGGTAAGACAGTACCAAGTGTAGTTTTTAAGGAGTATCCAGAACTAAAACCTGATTTATTTACCTACTCTACTTTTAAAAAAACGTTAGATACAGCCGTTAAAAATGTAAACCAATCAACTAAAAAAGTTATGGCAAAAGCAACCAAAAAACCTCGTAAAAAAGCAACTGCAAAACCTAAAACAGCAGCCAAAAAAAGAACTGTACAGCCAAAAGTACCCAAGCAAACCAAGGCACAAATAAAAGCCAAAATGAGTGCAGCAGGAAAGAAGAACTATAAAGGTTCAAAACTCCAACAAATCAACAAACTAGCTACTGAAATGCAAGAAATGAGTGGAACAAAACAAATTACAGTTCCTAAACTCTCTCGTAAAGAAGCTACCAAAAGAGCAGCCAATAAACTTAGATTAGGACTTTAGAATAAAAAGTTATGAATAACACAATTAGAACTATTCCTCACAAAAACGCACAAGGTCAAATTTGGATAGAATGGCATAAGGCTTTAAAACGTCGCTACGGAAAAAAGAAAGCTAACGAGTTGTTCAAAATGGCTTATGAGCGTCGTATTGATGCTACAATCTCTAATTTTTTAGAGTTGCAAGAATACATGGGCAAACAAGGCGTAAAGCTGGAGGGGAATTTTTGGCAAGAAATGCAAAAGGACTGGGATAGTGGTTTTTCTTCTCTCTCAGGAACAGTTAAAATAGTGGGTGTTTCAGTTGGATTAATTCTTTTAATTGTTTTAGGCGTTGTTCTTTATTCTTTGGTAAATATTTCAAAAAACCCTTCTGATTTTGCAAAACTAGCAGCTTCTATAAAACCGATTTAATCATGAAAAATCAAAAACAACTCTATACTTATACTATCATTGCTTTCGTCTTTGTCCTGATTGTCTTCTATTTTATCTCACAAAAAAAGAAGAAAGATAAAGAGCTAGAAGAACTGAGAAATAACATTGTATCAGGAGTAGGGGAAACCCCAAATGATATAAATATAGGTTTTACAGGTGTGAGAGCTGAATATTATCCGACAGTAAACCAAGATGTAGAAAAATTAGAAGCTGCAAAAGGTTTTTTCAATGATGATGAAGATGCTATTTATGCTGTTATATCCAATAAATCAAAATCTCAGTTAGCAGGTCTTTCGAATAGACTAGAAACTAAAACAGGAAAAAACCTAAATACATGGTTAGAATCTGTTTTGGATTCAGGAGCAGAAATAGAACATGCTAAATTAATTATCCGAAACGCAAAATAAACTTTCTCACTTATGAAACCTGAAACTCAAAAAGCAGCCGTATTTATCTTGTTTTTAGCTATTCTTTCTGTGATTATCTATTACTTAGTTTTTAACAAGGATAAAAAGCCAAAAACGTATATAGATAATTCAGTAGCAACAAACACAGGAGCAAATACAACAGGCTCAACAGGAGCAGTCACAAATACAGCTTTATTTCCACTCAAAAGAGGAATGAAAAGTAAATATGTCAAAGCCTTACAAAAAGGATTGAATCAAAAATACTTTGCAAAACTTGATATAGATGGAGATTTTGGAAACAATACTCAAAAAGCAGTAGAAACTTATCTTAACCCTCTTTATAAATTAAAACCAAGCAAAGTGGGTGTGTCATGGTCTGTTTTTACGGCACAAGGATTTGACAAGCTCGTTTAGTCTCAGGGCCCTCAAATCAAAAAACATTCAAAAAAAATATTCACTTACTTATTTTCTCTTATTTATTATGAACGAAGTACAAAACGGAACGAACCTTTTACAAAATCTACTCGGTGTGGTGGGTCGTGATGGTGTAAAAATGGATTTTAAAGTGGAATTAGAAGATTCTACTTATATAAAATTAGGAGCTACATTTCTAGTAACCTTTGTTGTTTGCCTTCTTATGTGGGTGATGTTCAAAACTGTAACCAAATAACCTATGCTACTTTTATTAGAAACCATGAGCCTGAAAGATGGCTTAGACCTTTTTCAGAGTTTCGGCTTGGGTTCTGCGCTTGCTTGGTCTTTTAGACAGTTTCTTGCTTTTCGTGATTTGAGAACGGCTGTAAAACTACTCAATGAATGGAAAATTGAACAAATTCAAGCAAAAAAAGAAGAAGAACAAAAACAAGAAGAAAAAGAACTTCAAAGAGAAGTCATACAACAGCAAATCTTAACAGAGTTACGAGAATTAGCCTTTGATGTTAGAACGATAAAATCACAAAACGCAGCTTAAAACAGCTTTTTAACTCAGATTTTCAGTGTATTCAATTATTTATTATTTCAACCAGTAAAAAATCAATTTTCTTATGAAAACAAATCAAAAAATCGACGGTCAGTATGGTGTAGAGAACATCAAAAACGCATTTGCTTTAGTAGCTAACTTTGGAGAAGGTGTTTATCAAATTGTTGATAATGGCACAAACACAGGCGAACTTATCAGCGTAGGTTCAAACTTCATTCTTAAATCAATGGGAAAAATTCCAAAATTGGGACAACTTCCACTTGAATACAAAGATATGAGTGTAGCCGAAA
>JAHDBD010000042.1 GCA_020630575.1 Bernardetia sp. | reverse complement strand
TATAACTGCCATTCAAAAGCTAATTACAAAAAATATTTCTCATTTTGATTATCCTAGTCAGACTTACTCTTATCACTATAGAGTAAAACTTAAGCCAATAATTACCTACGAAATTTGTAATAAATGTAAAGGTAGTGGCAAGGGTAAGTTGTGGTGGAACTGTGATAAGTGTAAAGGAAATATTTTTATAAGAAAGGGAATTTTCCGAGCAGAGAACAAACTCCTACTTCCAGTAAAAAAAATAGAAAAATTTATTTAAAAAATAAGTATATGTCAGATAGAACATCAGCAAGTGTATTTGGAAAAATGTTTACCCTGCTTGCTAAAAATCCAACAGAAGAACATAAAGAAATGGCTAAAGAAATCTTCAAAATGACAGATGAATATGATTTCGGTTATTATCAAATGTATGTAGATGAAGAATTAATGAAATTAGATTTGGCTAAAATAGGGATTGACCCAGATTATCCAGAAGATGGAGAAGTGGTAATTTATGGAATAGAGAATGAATCAATATAACAATGCTAAAAAAACTATTTGAACTGCTTCTATTATCAATAATTTTAACTCTATTTTTAATAGCAGTATGTTACGTTATTTTTTAAAAACTATTAGAAAATGATTACAGAAACACATTATTCATTTGATGACTTGGAGTCAGACAAATGTCAAAGCTGCTCAGAGCAGTCAGAAGAAATTCTAATTAAGGATGGAAGGTGTCTTGATTGTATTGAAGAGCAGAAATTCTTTGAGCAAACTATGAAAGGCTTACCATGCAATAACTGCCAAGGTGGTGGATGTCCTGTTTGTTGTGGTTCTGGTATGCTCTACTATTAACTACAATTTACCTCTCAAATTATATACAATAATCTTGTTAAATTATATAATCAAAAAAGCCATGTTAATTGAAACTATTAAAAGAGAACGCCTTGAACAGATGCGACAAGTTGAAGACAAAGAGTTGAATAACTTATTCCAAGAAATAAACAAGGAATTTCCTAATAGATACTTTTTACACGAGTACGAAGTTCTGAAGTATACTTATTTCGGTATGAAGAAAAAATCTGATATTAATTATTATCTATACGCATTGAATAGCAAAATGAAGGATAATAACGAAATGCAAATTATGAATCTTTGTAATTCTAATCCTACTTACCTTACTAAAAAGGAAGTGAGTGCATTCTTTTATGGGTTATTGAATGGATGATAAATTTGGAATTCAATTATTATTCTCACCTCCTTAAAATATAGCATTTTGCTTAAAAAGGTTGGTTACTAAAGGTAACTAACCTTTTGTGCGCAAAATCATTTCTTGCTTTTTAACAGCTTAGAATTTTGAAGTTCTGCCTTTATATTTCTAGATATCTCTATTACGAAAAACAAATCCCTAATCACAAAACTTAAAAAACACAATGTCTTTATTATCCAGTTGAGTAACAAAACCACCTTTTATGAATAATGTTGATCTATTAATATAGTTGGGAGAAATATTGCCTATAATATGTCCTCTTTCTTTGGTAACAGAATTGTGACTTTGATAATAATATATTCGTCCTTCATTTACACAGAATGCTTTTGGGTCATTAGTTTTTACATTATCTCTTTTATCCCATCCCCAATCATATAAATAAGGCTCTTTGTCAATACTACTTTCAGATAGTACGAGTTTATCCAATGTTATAGAATAGAGTATTACAAAAGATGCAGGTGAAGTCATAAGTAATATTTCATTTTTCTTCTTCCTAACATATCTAATATTATCATAGAAGGTAGATTCATAGTCATATAAAATACTTTTTTTGACTACTACCTTCTCTATGACTTTTAGAGTAGAATCAAAAAATATTAACTTCTTTATACCCATTCTTCGTGAATTTTCATGAACAATTAGAACAGGGTTACCATTATCATCAGTAGCTATTGTAGAGTGACGTTCATCTTTGTACAGATTATATGTTAGAGTATCATTCTGTTTATATATACTTAGTTCAACTTCATCCTTATCAGAATCATTTTTATCTAAAAAAAAAAGCCAATTATGTATATACGAAGATACCATATTAGTAGATAAAAATTTATCAACTTTTTCATATCTAGAGATTTCTTTATAACACAACGTATCTTGCGCTTTTATATTAGCTGTTGTAAGGAAAAATAGAAGTATGCAAATTAACTTGTTCATAAATATTTTATCTTAATGGTGGTAAATGTATTTCTATTATGAACAAATAATAACCTAATCACAAAACTTGAAAAATATAATATCTCCATTATCTATTTGAGCAACAAAACCTCCTTTAATGAATAGGGTCACACTATTGAGATATGTAGAAGAGATATTTCCAACTTTAGTACGAACATCACGATCTTTATAATAGTAAATTCTTCCCTCATGTATATAGAAAGCCTCTGGATCATCAACTTTAATTTTACTGCCAACATTATAGCCCCAATCATACAAATAAGGATTACGATCAAATTTATGTTTATGTAAATCAAGTGTTGCAAAATCTATTGAATACACGGTACTAAAACCCTCAGGTGAAGTTACAAGTATTATTTCCTTTTGCTCTACTCTAACATACCTAATATTCTCATAAAAGGGCGAGTCTTGAGTGGTTTCTAATACGCTATTGCTTTTTAGTTCAATTTCACGAGTAATACGCAACATAGAATCCAAAAAACATAATTTTCCTATACCAAGAGTTTGATGACTCCAGTATTTTATTATTATAGGATTACCTTTCTCATCTGTTGCTATAGTAGAGTTATAGTATTCTTTTGGAAGTTTACGAACTAGTGTATCATTTTTTTTATAAATTTTTATATGTACTTCCTTTTTTTCTCTGTTCTTTTCCAAATGATAAAGCCATTCTCTTGTATAAGAAGGTATTATATTATCAAAAGATAAAAAATATTCCTTTTCATTAGAAAACCTATTTGTTTCACTGTAACACAATGTATCTTGAGCTGTTGCATCAAAAAAAATAAAAGTAAAGAATAAATAAAGTGACTTATTCATAAAATAAATTATTTTAAAGGTGGTAAATGTATTTCTGGTGGAACTGGATTACCTAATAGAGAAGGTTCTTTTTTATCCATCTCTATTTCTGCCCATTCATAAGCTAGATTAGATGAGTGCATCTCTTTAAACATATACCAAACAGTTCTATCATGTTTTCCTGTTTCATATTTGCCTATATTTCTATCTTTTATTTTTCTATATTCTTTCTCAGACATCCAAACACCATTTACACACCCTTTTTCAGAATCTGTTTTCCTCCAAAAAGTTCCTGATACAAAATCATATGTCCGATATTTATTAGGTCTAGTACCTATAAATATTTGTACATGTTTGGCATTATCATAAATTAGTCCATATATCTTATCATCAATTTTATCTTTTTCAAAATTAAACGGAACTAAATCTCTTTTTTGTATTAATCCTTCTGCTGAAGCATGGTTTCTCGCTGCTTCAACGAACTGCTCAATAGCTTCTTTAGCATCATGACTGTAAAGTGTTTCTTCAAATGTCCAAGCATTTCCATCAGGTGTAGTTCCTGTTTGTTTTAAATGTGTTTCATTACTAGGAGTTTTACCAAACTTCTCATGTTGTATTGGTCTGAACAAATAACTATTCAATCACAGAATTTGAAAAATACTATATCCTTATTTTTAAGTTGAGTTACAAAGCCATTTTTTATAAACAACGTTCCACTATTGAGATATGTAGAAGAAATATTTCCGATTATTTTTCCACTCTCTTTAGTAATAGAATTATAGTGTTGATAATAATAAATTCGTCCTTCGTGAATATAAAATGCTTTCGGATAATCTATTATTACTTTATCGCCTTTATCAAATCCCCAATCGTATAAGTAAGGGTCAAATCCAAATTTATGTTCAGATAAATCCATTGTCTTTAAGTCTACAGCTAATATTACACTAAAATTTTGAGGAGAAGTAGCAAGTATTATCTCATTTTTTTTATCTCTAACATATTTAATATCTGAATAAAAAGTATGTTCTCTGAGCATTTCTAGGCAACTGTTCGTTTTTAATTTAACCTCTTGAGTAGTAATCAACAGAGAATCTAAGAAACATATACGACTAATACCTACTCTGACATGATTCCAATAAGCTATCACAACAACATTACCTTTCTCATCAGTAGCTATATTAGAATAATAATACTCCTTTGGAAGGATACGTGAAAGAGTATCATCGCTCTTATATAGTTTTAGAATAGCCTCTTTCTTTTCTTCATTTTTTTCTAAATGAAATAGCCAATTATGAGTGTAAGAAGGGATTATATCATTAGATAAAAAGGTAGTTCCACCTTTGTACCTATCTATTTCTTTATAACATAACGTATCTTGCGCTTTTATATTAGCTGTTGTAAGGAAAAATAGAAGTATGCAAATTAACTTGTTCATAAATAGTTTATCTTAGTGGTGGTAAATGTATTTCTATTATGAACAAATAATAACCTACTCACAAAACTTAAAAAATACTATATCTTTGTTACCTAGTTGAGAAACAAAGCCTCCTTCGATGAATAAGGTTCTACTATTGAGATATGTAGGAGAGATATTTCCAATAATGTGACCTCCCTCCTTAGTACGAACATTACGATCTTTATAGTAGTAGATTCTTCCCTCATGTATATAGAAAGCATCTGGATCATCAACTTTAATTTTACTACCAATATCATAACCCCAGTCATACAAATAAGGATTACGATCAAATTTATGTTTATGTAAATCAAGTGTTGCAAAATCTATTGAATACACGGTACTAAAACCCTCAGGTGAAGTTACAAGTATTATTTCCTTTTGCTCTACTCTAACATACCTAATATTCTCATAAAAGGGCGAGTCTTGAGTGGTTTCTAATACACTATTGCTTTTTAGTTCAATTTCACGAGTAATACGTAGCATAGAATCCAAAAAGCATAATTTTCCGATACCAAGAGTTTGATGACTCCAGTATTTTATTATTACAGGATTACCTTTCTCATCTGTTGCTATAGTAGAGTTGTAGTATTCTTTTGGAAGTTTACGAACTAGGGTATCATTTTTTTTATAAATTTTTATATGTGCTTCCTTTTTTTCTCTGTTCTTTTCCAAATGAAAAAGCCATTCTCTTGTATAAGAAGGTATTATATTATCAAAAGATAAAAAATATTCCTTTTCGTTAGGAAACCGATTTGTTTCCTTGTAACACAACGTATCTTGAGCTGTTGCATCAAAAAAAATAAAAGCAAAGGCAAAGAATAGATAAATTGACTTATTCATAAAATAAATTATTTTAAAGTTGGTAAATGTATTTCTGGTGGAACTGGATTGCCTAACAAAGAAGGTTCTTTTTTCTCTATATTTAATTCCATCAACTCATAGGCTAGATTAGAGGAGTGCATCTCTTTAAACATATACCAAACAGTTCTATTGTGTTTTCCTGTATCATATTTATCTATCTGTCTATCTTTTATTTTTTTAAAATCTTCCTCAGCCATCCAAACACCATTTACACACCCTTTTTCAGGATCTGTTTTCTTCCAAAAAGTTCCTGATACAAAATTATATTGGCGATCTTCATTAGGTTCAGTACCTATAAATATTTGTACATGTTTGGCATTATCATAAATTAGTCCATATATTTTACCATCAATCTTATCTTCTTTAAAATTGAATGGAACTAAATCTCTTTTTTGTATTAATCCTTCTGCTGAAGCGTGGTTTCTAGCTGCTTCAACGAACTGCTCAATAGCTTCTTGAGGGTCGTTGCTGTAAAATGTTTCTTCAAATGTCCAAGCCTTTCCGTCAGGTGTAGTTCCTGTTTGTTTTAAATGGGTATCATTGCTAGGATCAAGTATATATTTCTTTTGTGTGTATGAAGACGTAAAAGTAATTGGCAGATTATTTTTTGCTGCATATCGTACGTAAAGGACAAGAGCAAGATCAGCACAGTCAAAACTATTTAAACTGTTTGGCACTCCGTCTGCGACTGCTTTAGCCACTATTCTATGAAATTCTTCAGTAGCAAAAGCATTAAACCCTTTTACATAAGATTCTGTCCATCTGTTTTTTACTTTCCATGCTGTTGGTCTAGCAGCAAGGTGTATGCTTTTAACTGTCTGTTGAGGAGAAAAATGGAAACCGTCACCACTACTACTGTTTCCAGTAGGTTCTCCTTTCTTTTCTACTAGATTATATTTATAAACTTCTACATTTATTTTTTCAGTATCTAGCCATTTAGAAAATCTCACTTTTAGGACTGAAACGTCTTTCTTTATACCATCTACTAAATGTTCTTCTTCTACAAACTTAGCAGATAATATAGCGTTTTCTTCCAACTGTTTTGTATTTTCTTCACAAGAATCACTCGTAAGAAAAAAGTTATCTCCTTCTGTTTTCAGGTCTGTTTTTTTGATTTCAAAATAGGATTTACTGAATTTATCATCTTTTCCTTCTACCCAAAAACACCATTTTATTTCAGTTGCTTCATTAGAAAGTTGAGAAGCTACATAAGTATATTCTTCCCCTCCTATTAAATAAGTGTGTTTTTTGGTAGTATCTAGTTTATCACTACCTTCTATTTCATTAGCATCTTTTCCAACACTATTACAATTTTAAATGTTGGAGCTAGAAGTGGCTTTATAAATACACAGTTGTTAGTTCTTGTTAAGCTGTAACGGCAAAAATTGTTATTTTCTATCTTTTCTCAATTCTCTTGCTTCTTTAGCTCTAGCTTGTCTTTCACGCACTTTATGACAATACAAAGTATCTACGTTTATATATTCAGCTTTAAGCCTTTCAAATTGCTCATTCTTGGTACAGAAAATGATTTTCTCAAACTTTCTACCTGATGGAATAAGTATATCTTCCAAGGGAGATACAATATACATACGACTATCAACTCTCATTTTATTCAAATCAAAGGAAAAAGGAAGAGATGTACCTCTATCGATATCAAATTCTACCCAATACTCAAATTCATCTAATCGTATTTCAGAATTAGTAATTTTAGAAAGTGGATTGATAACTTGTAAATCTTTTAGATCTTTAAATGTTGAATCTATATGTAATGGTTTGCTTAGCTTTGTGTCACTAAGTCCTAAAATTTCTAATTGCTTAAAAAAATCTTTCCTATACTTTATGGAAGATTCTTTAACAAATAAAACTCTTATAGGATACAAATATAAAGAATCGGGAATAGAGTCATTAAGATATTTTATACTTACATAGTTAATTGTATCTTTATTCTTGTTATATTTTACAAGTATATCAGCTTCTATATCATTTTCATTTAGGTGAAAATTGTTTTGTATCTCTACTTTATCATCTGAAATATTGATATCCTTCTTATTTTTTGATTCTCTACAGGAAACTAGCGGTAGTAAAGTGATGAGAAAATAAATAAAATGTTTCATATCGCTTTATATTTTATTTTATGGTTTTATTTTTTTATAAACTGTAAAAGATAACTCATTAGAAAACCTCTATGTAGATCTCTAAATATGCTTGTAGCATCTCCAGACCCATTAAAATAATTTCTAACAAATGCCCTCCAAACTCTATTTTGCTTGTTTTCTTTACTCATCGAAGTGAAATCTGAAAATGAAGAACCAGTTTCCATTGCGTGAAGCAAACCACTTCCGTCAGTCATAATTCCTGTAGGATAACGAGAAGGATTATGTTTACCACTTATTCCTGCATTATGTCCCATAACGTGTAATATTGTTAAAGCTATAGCATGTGCAGGATTGATATTTTTGCCTTGAAAACCCACATCAACGCTACCTCCACTGAAACCGTCATCATATTTATAAAATTTATCTAGTCCAATTACAGCACCGTTTCCTCCTTGGTATGGACTGACTGCTACTGCACTAATTTGTTGCCCAGAAACTGTGTAATTATACCCTCTTGCATTCTCTATACTTTCTCTATCACCTTTATTAAACACATTGGCTGCACCAGGTAGATTTAACGTATTTGAGTATTCAACTAGTGCTTCATTATTCTTACTATCTCCTACAAGATATACTGCATTTATACCTTTTGTATGTTCTATAGTCAGAGATGCAGATTCATCTTTTGATATTTCTATCGCTGTTGCATTTACTCCAACACTCTTGAGAAAATCATTTACAATAGATATTGCTTCTGTAACATCTTTATTGCCTTCATAATTTACGATTCTAATCTCAGCAATTTTTTCTTTTTTTATAACCTTTACTGATACGCTGCCTTCGTAACCAATCTCAGGAATACGAAGGGTGAAAATATTTTCTCTTTTTTCTTGTTCCATAATTTTTTTCAGTTAGTTGTGTGTTATTAATTAGCAGGAAGAACTTTAAGTTTGATTTTGTCTTGCTCTCCTTGAATTTGATAATCTCTTAGAATATCATTTTCTAAACGTTCTCCTTGGTATTCAAAATCGTGTGACTTACTAGAAAGGTCAATTGTTATTTTCTTGCCAGTCATTTCTTCGGTTTCTAAGACAAGAAAAATTTCTTCTTGTTCTTCTATTTTCTCTATGCGTGTTCCTTCTGAATCAATAAGATAATAATCTATGACTTTTCCTTTTTCCTCATCTCGTTTGAGAACAGTAGGAGTAATATTATCCATGCTCAAATCTGTTTTCTTCCAATAGTGGTCTAACACTTTATAGCCATCATCTATCATAATAGCAGGTGTAAGATGAACAAGTGTTGTCATTGGTTCTCCATTTTTTGCATTAAAATTGTTTTTAAAATACACACAATGCACATCATAGAGTTCTATGATACGACTTTTACTTGTTGCTGTAACAGGAGAAACTACAATTTTGACGTGTTTAGTCATATCTGTAGCAACAGACCACGCCATAAAACTTTGGTCAGCTGTGGTTTCGAAGATAATTTCAAATATCGTTCCTCTAGGCTTTCCCATTGGTTTTCCATGTTCATCTGTCGAACGAGTAAAACGAAATTTGAAGTCAAGAATGTTTATTTCCTTGTCTTCTACGTACATTTTGGCAATCAAACTCATAAAAATACCAAGAGATTAAATAGTGATTATTTTAAACTATAGATTACAAATGTACCTTAAAAAAACATATGTACAAATTTATTACACAAAAAATACTCTTTTAACATTTTGTGAAAATAGGTATTTGAATAGTTCAATTACACAAAGCTGGAAAATATTTCATATTGGAATAAGCAAGTGTATTCTCCAAAATTATAAGTTGAACTCTTTTTTAACCCTCTTTTTCTTTTTAGTCTGACATTATTTTCTTATTTACGATTGATTGCTTGCAATTTGGACATCCATGTATTGCGTATGTATCTCTTGAATAATATGAACCACACTTACATTTGACTGTATCAAGCAAATCTCCAGTAATAGAATCTTTTAATTCTAAATTTACGAGTTCTTGTTTTTTGAACTTCTTGTCTTTTTTTGGAGGAGGTAGAGGAGGATTTTGCATTTTGGGAACTCCATAGACCTCTCTCGCTTGTGTTTTCATATAGTCTATTTTTTCAGCATAAAAGCGTGAAACATCTTCCAGCTCTTTCCTCCTATATTCTTCTGATTTACGTAGTTCTTCTTCCAAGTAGATTTTTTCTTTTTTTGAATTATCTATTTGCCACATTTTAGTTAAATACCAAATGCAAGAAGTAACTAAAAATGTGAGCATTGATAAATAAAATATATTCTCTTCCATTTTTTTTATTGGGTTAGAAGTTTTTTTCCTTGTTCAGACTTGATGTAATCAAATAAAGTTTGTCCATTTTGAACAACTAAATAAGGCAAGAATACTTTTTGGATAGTTGCTTGTCGCATCTCTACAAACGAGAGTTGTATAGCAATATAATCTTTCGTAATTCTCCACGCTACACGCTGACCCTGTTCTAAAGTTTGATATTGTTTGCTTACTTTCTTGTCTAATTTTAAGGCTTCTAACGCTCCTTTAGCATCAGCTTCTATACAGAATAAAGACTTATTTCCTTCAAAGTCTAAGAGAAAAGTTATAGTCGTTGGGAAGCCATCTTTGTAATCAAAGCTAATTTTTTCTGCGCCAAACTTAGCTAATGTCGCTTGTATTTCGCCAACAGTTTGCGCTGCTTCTATTTTTGTAGTGTAGTTTTTCATTTTTTTAGGTTTAATTTGATGATGTTCATGAGTTTGTTTTGAGTGATTTGAAACGATAATCTAATTCCCATTCTTCAAATGGCTCAATATTGTTGCCTAACCTTAACCAATACGTGTAACAAGGTGTGCCTTGAAAAATATTGTTTAATATAACTGACTCAACAATGCATATCTGTCCTAAATAATCTTGAATAGTGTGAGTGTTTATATGAATACTTTTTAGAACTCTAACTTTATCTCCTTTACACCAAGCTGAAGTTGTATTTTTAGACTTCTCTTTATTTTCGGCTAAATTTTTATTGATTTGATCTACTAGTGATTGTGCTATATTCATAGTTTTAGTATTTAGATTTAATTTCGATTTTACCTTTTAACTCCTGATACTTAGGACAAGCTCTATCCTTTGCTTTTATTTTGAGAAGTCCGTTTTCAGTTCAGTTACTTGGTCTTATTCCACAATATTGAATGGTAGATAAACCCATCGCCCAACGTTCTCTGAATTTGCAGGAACGGCAAGTTTTATCTGCGTTTTTGTGGGTGAATGGTGTGTCGTCGAATAGTTTCATTTGTTTAGGTAGTTTTTAGTTTTTTTACTACTATTATTTGAAAGCCTATCCTGTAATTTGATGGATTTTCTAGTGTTGTCTGAAATCATCATGGAAAAATTAGCTACATCGGCTGCTTCATTAATTATACTTACTGGGTTACCTTCTTCAATAGCTTTTTTTAATTCAATGACTTCTTGATTTAGAAAATTTTGCAATTCATCATACGAGCAATTATTCCAACCTCCCTTTTTGTCATTTTTAATTAGCTTTTCTTCCATTTTTTTAGCGAAAAAAATCAGAGGTTCTCTTAATACTGTCTCTTTTTTTAAATCCTTATTTTTCTTACCGTTAGAATACTCAACATACTTCTCCATCAGAAGAGCAATTTCAGCATAATTGGGTTTATAGGTAGGCGAAGGGATATTTTCTTGTAAAAATTCAATAGCTGTTTTCATTTTGAATTAATTAATTTGGTGATTTTTAAATGAATAATTTTAATTAAGAATGATGCTTAATCATCTCTTCTCGTGTGTCAAATACAAGTTCATAGCCTTGTAAACTGTCAGGATTAAATCCAAAAATATGAGTAGCTAATCGGAACATCATATTTGAATCAATTCCTTGTTCTTTTTCCAAAAGCAGCATCGCACCAGCACATTGCGAATGTTCTTGTATTGGCTTTTCTGTTCCTGTTTCTACACCTGTTGTTTTATGGCAAGAGAATGTTTTATCTTCAAAAGCGTAATTTGCTACTTCGGAAGCTCTCTCTTTTCCTAACCATTTTTTAGGACAATCTTTACGAAATGGACAGGTTTTACACGGTTTTTTTAGGTTGAAGTTCATAGTTTTTTTGTTTTAAAACCAGTCTTTATTTATATGACTAATATCAAATTTTTCTATTTTGGTTAGCCAGTCTTGGTTTAGATTTCTTACTATCCTTCTTCTAGGAAGATGTCCATTCCCATCTTTAATGATAAGAATTGTACATATATAGCCTGTTGATTGTATAGGGAAATTCAGTTTATAGGGTACACTTTTTAAGACGATTCCTTTCCATCTTGAACGGTAATTACTCTCTACAAAATCGCCTTTTTCTATTTTTTGTAATTTTTTCATATCACTTTTTTTGAGGATGATTATACCTTAGTGTTATCCAAATCCAGTCCATTCAAACCCAGTTTTACGATAATCTCCAATAACTTTATAAGCTAATTTATAAGAGCTTTTTACACAAAAAGCTCCATTTGATTTTTATTGAGCTTTATAAAATGATTTTTTAGTTTTTCTTTAATTTGATTGAGTGTTTGCTCATCTACCAAGTCTTTATCATCATCAATGAGAGCTGACAAGGTTTTGTATTTATGAGACCAAAAGCGTTGAACAAATCGTGTTATCTCAAAACCTTTTTCTTTATCTTTCTCGTCTATTTTTTTGATGACTGCCAAATCTTTTTCTGTTACTTTTCGGATGAATAGAATATCATAAGAAAAAAGTTTTAG
Organism: Bernardetia sp.; assembly: GCA_020630575.1. Lineage (GTDB taxonomy): Bacteria > Bacteroidota > Bacteroidia > Cytophagales > Bernardetiaceae > Bernardetia. The sequence continues at coordinate 14,352 of JAHDBD010000042.1, read as the reverse complement.
CTTGTGATTTGGCATAAAATCGATAAACGTTTCAATCACTTTGAGTCCGTTCTTCTTGTGGATAGCATAGATGACTTGCATATTTTCAGAAGTAGTGGCGCACATGAATTCGTCTTGTTGCATTTTATTTTTGTCTAAAAAGTGATTGTTCAGCATTCTCATAAAACTTTTGAAATCTTTTTTCTTGTGAGTTATAGTAGCTTTCATTAATCTCATAGCCAGTAAATTCATATCCATGTTTGAAACAAGCTATTCGACTACTTCCACTCCCTAAATGCGTGTCAAGGATTTTATCTCCTTTTTTGGCAAATTGAAGCAATAGGAATTCATAGAGTTTGATAGGTTTTTGGGTTGGATGAATTCTCTTGTGTTCATTGTCATTAGAACCACCTCTTCCACCAAGTCTGAAAATTTTAGCAGGAACATTAAATGAAGTCCAGATAAGTTCAAACTGAGAGAAGCTATCCCAATACTGCAATTTGTCCCAACATACAATTCCTCGTGTTGGAGGAAGATTAAAGTAATTTCCTCCAAGTATGATTTGATTTTTGCTAATACGAAATAGCTGTTGAAAGTATTCTTCTGAAGGAGTTTTTGTATCCCACTCTAAATGAGATGGAGTATCAGCATTATCTTTCAGTTGAGTCGATATAGAAATTCCTCCTTTTTGATCTTTTCTATTGCGATTGGTTCCCATAGACATTTTAGGTGCATCAATACCAAAAGGAGGATCTACAATGGATAAATCAAAATACCCATCAGGACATTCTTTCATTGCTTGTAGACTATCGGTATTATAGGTTTGTGATTGTATCATCTGTTTTTTTATTTAATACCTAAACTCAGTAAAATGTATCAGTGCCAGTTCAGAATGCCCATAAGCCTTGAAAAACCGTAAAAAATCACTAGTCAACATTCCATCATTTTCAGCAAGTTGATCTACACATAATCGTACTCTATTCAAATAAAACTTGCCGTTGCTGTAACGAACTTTCTGCAAACCAATCTTACAAGCAGCATCTAAAAATAGAATCTCAGATTGAGTTTCTGTTTTGTTCTGCTCCCATTCGGTTAGCGAAATATATCCTTCTCCATCTTGCACCTTTCGAACGGCAGCTGACCAATACGCATAGTCTCTACGCAGCGTATGTATCTTTTGCCCTGTTCGTATTTTTCTAGCAAAATTGGTTTCCTTTCCTGCTTTTTTATGACTTTGTGGGAAGTGTTTAGCAAATAGAAGTGGAAAACGTTCTAGTCCTCTTGTCTTCTCTTGGTAGCTTAAATCAAGTAGAGCCATCTTCTTTTGTTGGAGAAGAACAGCACACCTGTCATTTTCTGTTTCTCGTCCTTCCAAGTAGGTTTTTGTTGGATTATCTTCGTATTCTACTGACTTGAGGTTGCTTAATATTTCGCTAATTAGGTCTATTTTTGCTTGAGTTAGTGATAAGTTATGACTCATAATAAATAGTGGGTTATAGTGGGTAATTTGATGATTAAAATAAAGTATGTTGTAAGGTTTGAATGTGCGCCTTGCACCTGCCAAATTTTCTCTTTGTTTCTCTTCGGTTTACGACTTTGATATGACAGTTCTTTTTGTCAATCAAATACCGAATCTTACAGTATGAATCGTAATTAATAAACTCTTTGATAGCGTGTAGATTCAGATATTTTTTACAGCATTTACACTCTACTACCAGGGCGATGCTTTCCTGTTTAATTCCTTTATTTGTTTTGATAAATTCATAGAGTTGTGTTGCGAAGCCTTGGTAGAAACTTATGAGTTTTTCAACAGCATCATATTTGGAGTTTCTGACCGTTTTACCTCCGTAAGTTTCAAGTTTTGTTTCTGCTTGTTTGAACTTATCTAGCTTTGTACTCATCTCTTTTAAGCGTTCGGTAAGGATAAACATCAATCTAGGTTTGTTTTTCAACTCTTTGTAAGTCTTTCCATAGAAGAAGTCAATCATACGTTTAGAAATACGATGATTCATCTCTAAAAGAGCAATTCTAATAGACTCGTCTATAATACCTGGCAGGTCAATGAAATTAGATGGTGTGAACTTGACAGTAGTAGTCTGTTTTTTTACTCTTGAGCAAGATTTAGTTCCTCCGTCATATTTTTGTCTTGGGTTTGGTGTTTTCATAGGTGTTTTTAGGTTTTTACATGATTAGAAAAAACATTTCCAATAATTTCTGAATCCTCCCAATAAGACGGAAGAAAAGTACCATCTCTTTGTTCATTGACTTCACAAAACCCAAATCCATAATAACTCTCTTTTACGATAATATCCGTTCTGTGATTTTGAAGATGTAGTATATCACCTACGTATATTTCATTCCCGTTTTTGTCTTTCAATCCTGTATATTGCCTTCGCCTTAGTTTAAGAGATGATTTTACTATACCTTCAAATTCTTTTCTTTCTAAGCACAATTCGCCTTCATTGTACCAAGTAATCCAGTTCCCATCGATAACTTCTTCAATGGCAATTAGCTCATTTGACTCAATATTCTCAACTTTGAATTTTATTTTTTTCATTTTGTTTTTAGGTAATTTGGTGTTTTTTTTAGTAAATAGAATTGAGATAATCTCCCCATTGATTAGCCATTGCATCAGCGACTGACTGGAATGTTTTATTACGGTTATGAGCAGTTTTGAATTTATTTTTAATAAGTGTGTCTGTAAAATATCTTTTCTTACCTGTTGTCGAATCAATCGCCAATGGTTCAGGCTTCTCAGTATGCGTTCTTTTGGTAAACAAAGTATCTTGATTACTGTGCTCTAAAGCTGGCAAATTTTTCAACCAAAGACATGTTCTTTTCATTTGTCGCTCTCCAAAGAAATAGGGATGTATCGTCTGAGTAGGTTTTAAAATACTACTACTAATATGTCCTCTTGGATTCTCAATTGCAATATGATTGATTGGAGCTGAATATAAATCAAGAAAAAATTCTATTGCTTTATTTCTCTTTTTAATTCTCTGTATAGCTTTATCTGAATGTATATCGATATTGCAAAGATGTAATCCTGCTGCACTTAGATATGTACAAGGAGGGAAGGCTATAAGCATATCCCAACCATCATTCAAGATTTCAAAAACATCTCCTTGATAGTGCTTTCCTTGAGTTTCTGTTGGTAGAATATCGCAACTCATAGCATCAAAACCTCTCCTTATAAAGGCATCTCTTACAACCCCAGAGTATTCGCAAGCAATCAATATTTTAAAATTACTTTTCATGTTTTTGTAATGATTGATAAAAATTAATTTCATTCAGTTCGTACCTTGTTAGACAAGCCGAATACTGGATAAGTTTTCGTCAAGTACCTTCTGTACTTCTGCTATGGTAGTTAGTAATTTTTGTTTGTTCACTCTAGAAATTTCTATTTCTTTTGGTGTATAGATATAACCAACTGACGGCACTCGTTGAAAAAAAGGAAGTTCTTTACTATCAATCAAAATGATACGGTAGTCTTTTACATACTCATCAAAACCTTCAATTTCCTTTCTGTAAATATCTATCTGTTTTTTGGTAGGGCAGAATAAATAAACGGTATAGGATTGATTCACAATAGAAGCATATTCATCATCCGACAAAGGAACATTTGTATCTTTTGAAGTGAGTAGCAAAACAATTTCTTTGATGCCTTTTTTTGATAATTCTCTAATAGATTGAATTATCGTTTTTGACCATTTTTTTGCCTCTCCATTTGATAAAAATTCATCATCCAAGTGAGCAACACGATGAGCGATTTTCTTATCACTTTCCATTTCTGAAATTACCTTTTCGACTGCCATCATCAATTTTGGAGAAGAAGCGATGATATCATTTTTCAAAACTCCTTTCAAAATTCCAATTATAATCGGAAGAATTAAATAACCTTCGGTCTGCTCTATTTTGGCTTGTGGTTTTTGATTTTTATTTATGCGTGATTTAAACATGGTTTTTAGGTTTATTTGGTGATTGTTTTTTAAATCTACCATTGCCAAGCCATTAATACTTGGCGATGGTAAGTTTTCATATTAAAGTTCCTCCTCTCTAATTTCCACAGGAACTCCCAACTTCTCAGCTTCAGCTTGACGTTCTTTCACTCTTTCGTTTGCTGCTGCTTTCATTCCTTCAATTTGCTCTTGGGGAGCTGCCGAACCTGTAATTTCTTGAGTAGCTTTTTCTACTTCATCAAAAGGAGAGGGGGGATATGTTTTGATTTCGACTTTGTAGTCATTTGTCTCAAATAAACTTCCTTGACGATATTCTGAAAGAATGGCTGATTCTGCAATCTGACCTAAGAAGCCTTGAAAATGTTCAAGTGTTCTTTTTACTTTGTCAGGATAATCTTCTACATCTCTTTTGATACATTTGATAGCAATTCGGTTCTGAACTGTCTTTTCATTCACGATTTTATCATCAACGTGAAAGCTAAGAACAGGCTCAACAAACTTTACAAGTTCGGCATCCTTGTTTACTATTTCATTGAATTTAATTGATACAAGAGCTGTATTATCCAAAAAATGAAACTCTGGAAAAAGATTGTCGGCAAGGAGGTTAGGCAATAGCTCTTTTTGAAAAAAATGTAATCTATCAATATCTTCTTCTTTTGAAAGCTGACACGTATAAGAATTACCTTTGAAGGTTTGTGCTACAATGAAGTAAGCAATTTTACCTTCTTTTTTGATTTTTGATTTGAGTTCTCTAGCTAACATAAAATTGAAAATTTAATAGTGATAAAATAAATTTGGGTGATTTTTTAATGTTTGTGAATTAAGTTTCTAGCTCAGATACTTTTTTTATATTGATTTCTAAAATCATATTCAACTTTTTCATTATGAATTTTTGCTATCTCATGAGGTATATTTATATGAGCAATCTGAACTCCATTTGGAAAAAAAGAGTAGTCTTTTCCTTTTAATGAATTTAAAATAAAGTAATCCTCAATGACCTCTTTACACCTTTGAATTCCTTCGAATTTATTATCTTGAAGTTTTGCAGATGTAGAATATTCTTTGTCTTCAAACTCAAAAAAAACAGTAAATTCTCTACCATTTTTCTCAAATCTTGCTTTTTGAAAAAAAATAACGCTACCTGCTTTAATCAATTTTCCTCCTTTAGCTTGCATATCATATCCATTAACAGCCATTTTAGACACGTTAATTTGAAATATGGTTCTCTTTTTTGACTTCATAATTTTGATAAAATAAATTTGGGTAATTGGTAATATTTTTATTTAAAAATCTTTTTGATTATGATTTTAACTGCTGCTTCCGTTGCCTCCTTCAAAATATCTGAAGCAATATTGATGGCGATGTCTTTGAAGGAAATGACATTTATAAACTTTCCTTTCTTGGTATAACAGATTGTATCTCCTGCTTTTTTACTTGCTATGCTTGGCGAGTATTTCGTTGAAACTACATAGGATTTAGACTCTCCTTGTAATTTGACTTCATAGCTAGTTGGGCTTTTTTGTTCGATTGATTTGATGATTGATGAGTTCATATTTATGTAAATTTTGGTGATTTTAGTCTTGATTAAATTTCTTGAGTACCTTGTAAGTCGGACGGCAGACTTCGATAAAGTTCCTTGTTTTGCCTTCTAGCTTTTTTGCGTTCTCAAGGTCTGTTTTTCTTTTGTTTTTGAAATATGCTTTTTGAGTATTCATCATTGGCTCTACTCTCTCAATAATTTCAATAAATTGTTTCGCCAATTTTGACTTTGCCAACATCGTATTGACAGCTTCTTTGAGTAGAATTTTGACTCCTGCTGATTCAATGAAATATTCATTTTCTATTCCTTCAAAACTTCCTTCTACCTCTACTTCTTCATTTGTGATGGTATAGAAAATAGGGTCAAAAAGATCTTCTGTTTTTTCAGGATAGACGAATAGGTGTTTGTCTAATTGCTTTTTGATTTGAGCATCCATAATTGTTTTCTTAGGCTTCTAAATAGTATTTTCTTAGGTAATTGGCTTTTGCTTCTCGGATTGCATCTCGTTCAAAAGTATTATTCTTGATAGGCTTTCTCACTTGATGATTTTCTTTAAAGCATTCAAATTGAGTTTTTAATCCTTTGCGTTTCAATTCTCGTTTTTGAAAACCGATAGCATTTTTTTCAAGAATACTTTTTCGGCTTTCGATAAGCTCCTGCCATTGCAAGTCAGTATTCACCTCTACAAGCTCATTCCGACGAGCTGTGTCAAACCACACTTCTAGCAAAAAATCACTGATCATTTCTCCTCCTCCTCTTGCCTTTTTAATTTGCTCAACCATTTCTTTTTCAAGTATTTCAGCAAGTGCTTCTTTGTCAATTTCAGGCTCTGGACTTCGTCGTTTTGGTGCAGCGAGTTGTCTTCTATCTTTACCATTCAATGAAATAATATTGCAGGATTCTCTAAGTCTACTAAGCACTCTTTGGTCAAATTTGAGCTTGTCGTAAGCAGGAATTAAATTGTGGTTTTTATCCACTCCTGTCATCATTTCTTTTGACAGATTCGTTGTGTAATGGGTGATATAGCCATTTCGGAATGACTCGTAACGAGTTTCTATCACACTGCCATCTACGTCGATACCATTACCATAGCTCTTGTAATTCCTTGCTTCGGTAAGACCAATTTCATCAAAAAAGTAGTTGTCCATTTGTGAAATAATAGGCAATTCACCTTTTTTGAAACTGGACAATATTTGTCGCATTGACTTCTTTTTGAAATTGCTCTTAGAATTATTTTTGTAAAAAAAATCCCACAAAGCAATAAATATTTCCATTAGATTCGTCTTGCCACTTCCAGGCGCACCCATTAGTAAAATTCCTTTTCCTGAGTAATATCTTGGATTGTACTGCAAGTCAAAGTCCTCAGGATTAAAGAAATAATCCCACAGAAGGCGAATCACTTTTTCATTATCCTCGTCGATGACAAATCTAAAATCTTGCGATTTGTTGGTATGTAACCGAAGCATCACTCCTGCTGCAAAATCACAGAAGAACGCTTTGTCAAACTCCTTCCTTTGATTTTTTGGAGGTGAATTCTCAGAGAGTAGTGTCTGAATAGTCTGCATTGATAAAGTCTGGTTTGATGATTTGATTTGTGTTTTTTGGTGCTGAATAATTCTGTTCTCGGACAATATTGTCAGGAAATACACCCTGCCAACCGTTCGTAGCACTCGCCTCAAGGGCTTGTGTGGCTACTTTTTCACCGAACTTGCTTAGCTTTTTGAAAATCATTTTGGCTGCCGTCGGTGTAACAGGTTTCCTCATTTCCTTTCGGACTTGTCGGAAGCCAAGCCAGTTTTCTCGGAACTCTTCGCTTTCAAAAGGCAATTCCAAGGCATCAACCTTCGCCTCCTGCGTTTTTTGGGAAACCTTTTTTGGCGCAACTTTTTTGGAAGGGGAAATTTCTGTCTCTGCTGGAGGTTTGGAAATTTTCTCTTCCGTCGGTTTTTCGAAATTTTGGTTTTCAGAATTTTCTTCTTCAAAATTATTTTTCGAAAAATTTTCCTTGTTATTTGTATTTGTATTAAGTATTATGTATTCTGTATTATTATGTCTGAAGGCTTTAGTTACACTTTCAGTACCTTTTATAGTATCACTTACCTTTACAGTTGTACTGTAATTTTTACAGTGTAATTTCTGAAATAAAGGAAATTGATATTTACATGCGCTACCTCTTTTTCCACTTTTAAAGTCAATTAACCCCTTTTGCTTTAGCTTGTTCCGAGCTGAAATCATCGTTTTTTCTGAAACGGATATCTTGTCGGCAAGACGGACGTTGGTAATGGCTATTGTGTTTTTCCAAAAAAGTTTGTTTGCTAAGTCCACTAGGGCGACAAACACCATTCCTTCAGATGGAGTAAAACGTTCCAATTCTGCCATTGACCAATAGGCGTTCATTAACGCAAAGTATTTTTGATTGTCTTGCATCGTAATTTTTCTCTAATCTTTACTTTAAAAAAAATAATTGTAATTTTTACTCAAAGCTTCCTATTTGATATTTTGAAACCTCTCTTTTACTTCCTGATTGATAAGTAATTATATTTTTTTGGACAAGAGTTTCTCTAGCTTTGATGAGTGTTTTCTCAGATGTACTTAGAATATCACAAAGTTTTGGATTTGAATGTTTCTCTTTCCCTTGTGTAATTTGTAAAGCTAAATAGTGGAATAAGGCTATTTCTATTGTGCTGAAATTTTCTAATTCATTTTTTATCCAAAAGTTTTCTAAAAGTTGTTCCATTTTCTTGTGGTTTTTAAGTGTTTAAAATTCGTTATTCGGTAATGAGAGTGTATTCACATACTTCATTGTTCACATCAAAAGAGATAAGATTCTGTTTTTTAAGTCTATCTCTTGACTTACTAATTGTAATCGTTCCTAATCCTGTCAATTCTTTCAAATATCCATCTGATAACCTTACAGGATTCTGACAATTATTCTCTCCTAGTTCATAGACTAATGCCATATACAATACTGTATCTTCGCTCTTAAAACCTGATTGATTTTGCTCTCTTTTTCTCCAATATTTGTTAGATAATGAGAGCTGTACTTTTCCTATTTCTTCTATGGTCATAATAATCGTTATTTTTAGGTTTTTAGGTAGTTAAAATTCATTAGTAATCCATCAACTACTGCTCCTGTAAGTGCTTTTTACTGAGCTAATTGTAGGAAGTTGTCAATTGAAAAAGTCTTAGTGTTTTCAATCAATGGCACTTGCTCGGCTTGATGTGTTTCCCATTTTGTAAATAATGGATAAGCAGGATATTCGCCTTTTGCAATCGTTTCAAAGTAAGTATCAAAGAGTTTTTCATATTTCTCTTCGCCTCTTTTAAGAGTTGATTCTGTTACTTCAATAATACTGAGTGGATAAGGAGCTGATTTTTCAATGGCGATAAAGAAACAATCAATATGTCCTTTTGCTAACCCACACATTCTTGCACCAAGTCTATAGAATGCCATCTGTCTGTCGTAATCATAATTGCGACTTGCTTTCCTGATAAATTCACTAGGTCTTGCATCGATTACAAATTTCAAATCTGCTATATAATCGTGCTTTTTAAGCAAGTCCAGTTTGCCTTTGCATTGTAGTCCTCTATATTTCCAATAGAGTGATTTTTCTACTTGGCATTCTTTGATGATTTTGATTAATTCAGGAGTCTTATAAACAGTATTTAAAATACCATCTATCATTCTCATTTCTGCCTCATTGAAAAGGTAGATTCCATTTTTCTGCGCTTCTTCTTCTTGTTCTCTAATACGAGCATCTACACCTTTTCCTTTTCTAGGAATCTTCATTTCCCAATGTGCTTTATGAGGTTCAAGCACAGCAAGATGTAGAAGCTGACCGATATAAAGAGGCTTTGTGTCTAGTTTGTACTCGCCATCTACAAATGCTTTATAATGCATTGGAGATTTCGCAAGGTAACTAAGAGCTGAATTGCGAATGGCAGGAACAGCATCGTAATTTTTCTCTAATCGGAATACAGGCTTTCCATTCTTTTCGCCTATTTGGTGTTTTAGATAAGCAGCTTCCTGTGGGGAAGCTACTTGAGTTAAAGGTGTAGATCTCATAAATAAAGAGTGTTAGAAGGTTTCTATTTACTAGCTTGAGGTACTCGGATGGCGAAGTCCATAATTTTGCGATCTGCATTCTTCTTTGAGGGAACAAGTCCTATAAATTCAATCTCCCATCCTGTTTGAGTAGCATATTTATAGCTTATGCTTGTGAAGCCTTCCTCTTTGTTTCCTTCCATTTGCAGAAACATGTTTGTAATACGAGTCGTTGTCATGCGCCATTTACGAAGTGAAGGTTTTTCATCTGTGTCTTTGTAGGCTTCTAAGAATTCTACATAAGGTACATTGACTGTAACTGAAGGATCATCTTTACTTGGCATTTTTGCTACTCCTCCTCCTAAAAAAAGCATCATCTTCTTTTCTCCAACATTCAGTGGTGACCAAGAGCGAGTAGCTACGTCTAAACGTTGTGATTTGAGTTCGAGTAAATCATTTGCAATGTCCTCTACACTTCTTGCTTCCATTGAAATATTGGTGGTGGGAAGTATGCTTTCAGTTGCTTGCTCTTGCTTTTGTACTTCTGTGGATACGGCTGTTTCTGTTGTTTCTAATTCTTGATTGTCCATAGTTTTGAAAATAAAGTTGAATTGATAAAAATTGAATTAAAACTGATTTTAGTTTTGAGAATGTGGAGAGATTCGAACTCTCGTTCTTCGGTTTTGCAGACCGACGGCTTAACCACTTGCCTACACACTCTTTGATTTTTATGATGCTAACTTTTGTAGTCTTTTGTCAGAAGATATATACCTCTCTATTTCTCTTTTTTTGTAGGCATAAGACTTATCATTTATTTTTACACCCTGTATTCTTCCATATCTTCTTGCATTATTTATTGTATTTGGAGATATTTTATAATTCTGTTCTATAGAATCTGTTGTTAGAAGAATATCATCTACTTGTTTCTTTTCTTCTTTCAATTCTTGCATCTCTTTTTCAAGTTCAAAAAGTCTATCAGCTATTGCTTTTATATAAGCTGGACTTGCTACTTCTTGCCATAGTCCGTTTTGCTTTTCAAAAGTTGTTTTGAATATTACTTTTTGAGCTTTTCCTACCATTTTTACAGGAAGGTTGTCTTCACATTCTTTGATTCTTTTTTGATAAAGAAGACTTCTTTCTCTTTCGATTGGCTCAACTTCATCTGCAAATTCAGCATGAAACCAAGTAAGAAGTTTTTCAATCATCCCTTGATTATCTTCTTGTCCTTGCTCTAAAAAATCTTGAGGAGAATCGTATTTTCTTAAACCCCAAGTTCTTTCAAAAACGGTTTCTAAATCCTCATCTTCGATTGCCATTATAAAGTAGTTTCTACCTACTTGATACTCTATTTCCCAAGGATTTAAAAAAGTATATTGTTTTATTTTTATAGTTGAAGTTTTCATAATTAAAAAATATTTTAATTTATTTGTTTTATATTTTTTATAGTACTGTACACGATAACGTGTGCTATTGGTTACGATAATTGGCTTTCTTTCTGCTCTTTTTTTGCTTCTTTTTCAAGCACTAAATAAGCGACTTGAAAGCCTGTGGAACGGTCTGAAACTTCCTCTTCATACGCCATTATTTGGTTGGTTTTGATGCAACAGCCAAAGCGTTCTTTTTCAAATTCGGTAGCTGGAGAAAAGGAGTTTTCATTCATCTCTTGGTAGCTTACCCAAACTGGAAACCATCTATTCATTGCCTTCCAATAATGTCGGATGAGTACCCAGCGAATCGTTTTATTTTGATGGTTCTTCATAGATTGAAAATTCTGCGATGTGAGTTTCTTGTCCTGTTAGCTCTTTTAGCAATTCTCTTAGTTTATCTACACCACAAAGAATTCCATAAGTAGAGTTTACTACTTCCCCTTCTCCTTCCTTTTGTTCCGATAGCTTTTTGAATTCAGACTCTTTAAAATCAAATTTGATTTCAACGTGTCCTGCTTCCGATTTTAGATTGGAGTAGAAGGTAAATACTCGTTCTTTTTCTTGTGTTGGGTTCATTTGCGTAATAGGTTAGAGATGAAGATTTCAGTTTCAATTTTGACACGGATTCCAAAACAAATAATGTGATACAGAGCGTGTCGAATGAGTTTTTTAAAATGCTTTTTCATTGTTTTTATGATTGAATGGTTAGTGGGTCTTACAAGATTCGAACTTGTAGTCTTTTCATTATGAGTGAACTGCTTTGACCGTTAAGCTAAAGACCCGTTTGAGCAGTTCTTTCACCATCCTTTGATTTAGATGGAAAATTTGGTTTGATACCCTGCTCTCCCAGTATCTCCCCTTTTTCTTATGCTACCTGCTCCGTTTGAGTAGGTTGTTGAATTCTGTGATACACTTCGATCACTTTGAGTCTAGCTTCTTCTTTTCTTCTCAAGAGTTCCTCTCGGATGATTTTCTCTATCTGAACTTCTATTAATCTATTTATTTGAGGGTCTTTACAGATGGTGTGAATTTCCCTCAGCAGATCGTCACTAGGCGACTCTTTTATATTGTTTGATAAATGGTCATCAAAGAGTTGAGTGTATGTATTTTCTACAGTGCGTTTCTCGTTTTCTTGGCAATCTGAAGAGATGTAACACTCGTTCATTTCTGCTTCTAGTTCTTCATAGAATTGAAAAAGCGTGTCTGTCTTTTTGATTCTATATGCTTGTGCTTCTGTTTCCATTTGTTTAATTATTTGATAGTTTTGGAATTGATTTTTTAGGTAAAATTTGGTGATTGTTGATGAGATTGAGAGACTTTTAAAGTCTCTCTGCTTAGAATTTGAAATTCTAGTTTTTGGGCATCTAGTTGACTTCCAAAATCCATTCTTGCTCGTGCCTGCGCTTTGGTGTGAAGAACTGCTTCATCGTCGTTGTCAAAACAGATAATGGCATAGTCTGAGTTGAAGTCGTTTGCTATTACTCGGACATTAGCAAGTTGCTTTCTTGCAGGAGTTGGGTTGTTATAAGGATTTGCTCTCATTTGATTTTTTGGTTTTAAAAGTTGAGTGATAGATAAATTTGGTTGTTGAAATATTAGTATTGAATTATTCTGTCAATTCATTTACAGCGACTAATCTGTAAGAAACAAGATGTCTTTTCTTAGCCTCTAATTCTGTTTTTCTTATTTTTGCATGCGCTTTACTTACAGGCTCTGAAACATATTTTTCAAAGACATTATCAAAGTCTTGAGCAACTTTATAGATACCATTTGGATTAATAACCTTTTCAAATAATTCCTTTGAAAATTGTATGGCGATATCAAAATCATCAGAATACTTAGAGTGGAACTTTGCAAACTCTTCAAGTGTATACTTACTAGTTGTTGTAAGACTAGACTCTTCATCTATAATTTTATAAGTATCATTACTAAAGTTTGTGATTGCACGTCTCTTCCATAAGATAACTCCTTCATCATTGACTGATATTATTTCAGCTTCAGTGATTGCTCCATCATATGATATAAACCAGTATTTTTTACCAATTTCTTGAGTCGTTTCAGTTGTCTTTTGTTCCATTGTTTTGTTTCTTAGGCTTTCCAATTCAGTCATTGTTTTGCAAGCTCTAACTTTGTCTAAAAGCGTTTCATTTTCTTGCTTTCTATTGTCAGATTCTGCTTTTTTGATTCCACTTTGCACAAGTCTATTAGCATCTTGTAACATATATTCACTTAGAGAATCATCGTCTTTTTTAGCTTGTGCCTTTGCCCAATTCTTGAAGTATTCAAATTTTTTGATAATGTATTCTTTATGAAGACTTTCTAGTTCTAAAGCAGGAAGCTCAAAGCTATCAATCCAATCTAAAAGTTGTTCTTCGGCAGGTTTTTGTGCTTTTTGCTCGGCTGCTTCTCTTTCCAGTTTAGCTTTTATTTGAGCTTCTTTTTCTGCTTTTAGTTCAGCGTATTGTTTGGCTTTTAGCTCGGCTTCTAGTTTTGCCTTTGCTTCTCTTTCGGCTTCTACTTGAGCTTTGAGTTTTTCATTCTCAATCTTTACTCGTTCTCTCTCTTCGGCATCGGCTTTTTCTTTTGCCATTCTTTCGGCTTCTGCCTTTTGCTCGGCTGCGATTTGTTTCTCGTGTTCAGCCTTTAATCTTTGTAGGTAAAAACCGAAATTTGTATCGTTCATATTTTCAAAAACACTACAATCAGGTTCTATATATTTTTGAACTTCATTAATTCGTTTTTGAGTTCGGAGTGCCTTTTGTTCGGCTTGAAAGCGTTCTACAAAATCAGCTTTGAATTTTGCTATTTCCTCAACAGCTTTGAATTTTTCTCCAATTAACTGTTTGGCTTTAAGCCACATCTTGTCTTGCAAGTCGTATTCAGATTTTAGGTCTTTGATTTCTTGGCGTTTGGCATCAAAGACTTTTTCATACTTCAACCGAGTTTGTTTGATATTTTTTCGGTACGTATCGGCAAGCTCAATATTCATTTTGTCGTCAATACCTTTGACTTCGATTGCTTTTACTTGTTTTTCTATTTCCTCAAAACCTGTAAAGGCTTCTTCAATAGTTTTTGTAATCTCTACTTTGTTTTGTTGAGATGACTTTACATAGAGTTCATCTTTTTTGAAGACTGCAAGAGGAAATTCTTGTTGTTGAGTTACTGCGAGTTGTTTTGTTGTTTGTTCCATTTTTTAGGTTTGATAAATTTGGTGATTGATTTTACTGAATTAGCTAGTTCTGACCATTCTAAAAAGACGACTCCAAAGAAGAATATCAACCCTAGAAATATGAATAGTGCCATCCACATATTGGACATTGCTATAAAGTCAGTTATTTTAGTTAGCATAGGTAGTTTGGTGATTTTTTTAGGTTGATTACTTCTTGCTGTTTTTTCTTAGAT
>JAHDBD010000005.1 GCA_020630575.1 Bernardetia sp. | reverse complement strand
CCAGAAGAATAACGCTTTACAGGAGTGTCCATGTATTTTTCTACACCTGCAAAATCTACTATTTCATCTAACTTTCTAGTAACTTCTCTTCTTGACATGCCTAAAACAGCACCATTGAGATAAATATTTTCTCTACCTGTAAGTTCTCCATGAAAACCTGTACCTACTTCCAAAAGGCTTGCTATTCTACCTTTTATTTTTATACTTCCAGTTGTGGGAGCAGTTATTTTTGATAAGATTTTGAGAAGAGTTGATTTTCCTGCACCATTCTTTCCAATAATTCCAAGTATTTCTCCTTGCTGTACATCAAAATTAATATCTTTCAATGCCCATACATAATCAGAATTAGATTTTTGAGTACGGTCATTTACCTGTCCTACTGTCAGAGTAGGGTCTTCTTTTCCTCTTACCTTTGCCCAAAAACGAGCTGCATCGTCTTTAAGAGTTCCACTTCCTACAAGCCCCAAACGGTACTGTTTACTTATATCGGTAGCTTTAATAACAATATTACTCATTCAGAAAGGGTCAGTAAATTATGAAATAAAAAATAATTGAATAATGATACAAAAGACAAATATAGTGTATTTTGATAAAAAGTCTGTAAAAAATTCAAGTTTACAAATTTTCTCTCTTAAATAAAGATTAAGCAACATGTCTGAAAACTATTTTACCTTAACTTTGTAATTGAATACCAATACATACTAGAATCAAATAAAAATCTCAAATTAAATAGAAAAGATAAAAATGGCAAAAGGTGACGGAAACCGAAAACGCAAAGAAGAAGCAGAAAAACTGACCATAAAAGACCAAGCAAAGGCTCTCAACTATTTACCTCGCTTTTTCAAACTCATTTGGAAGACAAGTCCACGTTTTGCCTTCACAACCCTAATTCTTAGAGTTTTCAAGGCAATTATTCCACTTGTTACACTCTATGTTGGCAAACTGATTGTTGATGAAATTGTACGACTCATTAATTCTGATACTGCTTTTGAGCTTATTTCTGAAAACACGAAATATCTTTGGATTTTGGTTGGAATAGAATTAGGACTTACTATTTTTTCGGAAGTCTTGAGTAGAATAATTACACTTACAGATAATCTTTTGGGTGATTTGGTAGCAAACTACACTTCTGTTCAGCTTATTAGACATGCTTCAAAACTAGATTTAGAGCAGTTTGAAGATGCGACCTTCTACGATAAACTAGAGCGAGCAAGACAGCAGACTTCAGGGCGTGTAATCCTGATGTCACAAGTTTTATCTCAAGGACAGGATATTATTACACTTGTTTCATTAGCTATTGGCTTGGTAGCCTTTAATGGCTGGCTTATTTTGATTCTAATTTTGGCTTTAGTTCCTGCTTTTTTGGGAGAAACACATTTCAACGAACGTGCGTACTCATTATCTTTAAGCTGGACTCCTGAGCGAAGAGAATTAGATTATCTGCGTTATATTGGTGCAAGTGATTTTTCTGCCAAAGAACTCAAAGTGTTTGGCTTATCTGATTTTTTGGCAAATCGTTTCAAATTTCTTTCAGATAATTATTACACTGAAAACAAATCATTAACTCAAAAAAGAGCTTTTTGGGGAAGTTTGTTTTCACTTATTGGTACAGCTTCTTATTACGTAGCTTATGTTCTCATCATTATCGAAACAATTACAAAAGTTATTTCTTTAGGAGATTTGACTTTCTTGGCTGGCTCATTTGAAAGACTTCGTTTTATGTTGCAACAAATAATGGGACGTTTTTCTAGTATTGCTCAAAGTGCACTTTATCTCAAAGATTTATTTGAATTTTTAGAATTAGAACCTTTAATTCCTGTTACAGAAACACAAAGACAAGTTCCAAATCCAATAAAAGAAGGGTTTGTTTTTGAAAATGTGGGTTTCAAATATCAAAATCAAGAACGTTATGCCATCAAAAATCTTTCTTTTACACTTCACAAAGGCGAAAAATTAGCGTTGGTAGGAGAAAATGGGGCAGGCAAAACAACCCTTGTAAAACTTTTAGCACGACTTTACGACCCAACAGAAGGAAGAATTTTGTTAGATGGACACGATTTGAGAGAATATAATCCCACACAATTACGAAACTTAATAGGTGTAATTTTTCAAGATTTTGTCAAATTTGAATTAAGTGCCTCTGAAAACATTGCTGTTGGAAATATTGAAGAACGAGAAAACAAAACATTAATTACTGAAGCTGCCACAAAAAGTCTAGCAAATGATGTAGTAGAAAAATTACCTAAAAAGTATGAACAAATGTTAGGTAGAAAGTTTAACGGAGGGGTTTCTCTTTCAGGTGGGGAGTGGCAAAAAGTAGCCTTAGGGCGTGCATATATGCGAGATGCACAACTTTATATTTTAGATGAACCAACAGCAGCCTTAGATGCACGAGCAGAACACGAAGTTTTTGAACGTTTTGCAGAACTTATTGAAGGAAAAACAGCCGTTCTGATTTCACATCGTTTTTCTACAGTAAGAATGGCTGACAGAATTTTAGTTCTACAAAATGGAGGACTTTTAGAAATTGGTTCACATACAGAACTCTTAGAAAAAGATGGAAAATATGCAGAATTATTTAACTTACAGGCAGAGGGATATAAGTAAAATAAGAATTCATCAAAACATTTCATTAAAAAAAGTATTTATCCATTTTGATAATTAACTTTGTGCTTTTGATTTATAGATTTTCGCTTATCTCGCCTTTATTGGTGTTTTAGCGAAGCGACACCAACAACATTTATTAACTTCTGCTTATGAATTTTTCTGTAACAGACAACGATTTTTTTAAGGAAACTTCTCTTTTATCAAAAGAAGAAAAAAAAGGAACAATTACTCATAAAAGCCCTTCAAATATTGCTCTCATAAAATATTGGGGCAAACATGGCGTACAACTTCCCAACAATCCTTCCTTAAGTTTTACGCTAACCAATGCTTTTACAGAAACAAGATTAGAATTTGTAACTAAAAAAGAAGGTGAATCAAAATCAGAAATTTCTTTAGATTTTTGGTTTGAAAACGAAAAAAACGGAAAATTCGAACAAAAAATACGCAAGTTTTTAGAAAGTCTTTTGCCTACTCAACCATTTTTAGGTTTTGTTCATCTCAAAATTTACTCTCAAAATTCGTTTCCTCATTCGGCAGGAATTGCTTCGTCAGCTTCTAGTATGGCTGCTTTAGCGTTGTGTTTGTGTGACGTAGAAAAAAATATTTTAAACACTCTTCAAAACGAAGAAGAATTTTATCAAAAAGCCTCTTATTTGGCTCGTTTGGGTTCTGGAAGTGCTGCTCGTTCAGTTTATCTAAACATTCCTATCACTACATGGGGACAAACAGAAAACATCAAAAACTCATCTGACCTTTGGGCAACTCCTTATAAATTACCAATTCACACTATTTTTCAGAATTATCAAGATACAATTCTGATTGTTTCAGCAGAAGAAAAAAGTGTTTCTAGTCGTGCAGGTCATGCGCTTATGGAAAACAATCCTTTTGCACAAACTCGCTATGAACTAGCACATTCAAATCTAAAAAAACTCATTCTTGCTTTAGAAAAAGGCGATACAGAAACATTTATTGAAGTTGTAGAAAATGAGGCTTTTGTGCTTCATGCGCTCATGATGTGTAGTTCTCCTCCTTTTATTTTGATGGAAACAGGAACACTAACGATTATCAAAAAAATTCAGAAATACCGTCAAGAAAACAATATTCCTATCTGTTTTACGCTTGATGCAGGTGCAAATGTACACGTTTTGTATCCTAAAAAGTTTGAAAAAGAATGTTTGACTTTTATTGAAAATGAATTAAAACCTTTTTGCTTTGAAGGAAAATACCTTATTGATCAGTTACCAATTATCAGTTATCAGTAACCAGTTACTTTCAAATTCAATGTACTTATTTGTATTGATAATTCAAAATTAAGTAGTTGTAGAGAATTATCAATATAACCTGTATTTCATCATAAAAATCTTATAAATCATTTACGAATCCTACCCATTAGTAGTTCGTAATTTGAAATTCGTAATTCGTAATTAAACCTTAATGAAATCTCCTTTTTTTAATTCAAAAATATTGCTTTTTGGCGAGTATGGCATCATTCACGAAGCGATGGGACTTGCTCTTCCTTACGATTTATTTCAAGGAAGATTAATATTCAAAAATGTTACTCAAGTTTCTTCTAAGATTATACAATCTAATAATGAACTTCGAACTTTTGCTGATTATCTCAAAGAACTCGTAAAAGAAGATGATTTTCCGATTGCTTTTGATTTTACGTCCTTAGATTTTGATTTAGAGCAAGGTCTTTTCTTTGAATCTACCATTCCACAAGGTTTTGGGGTGGGCAGTTCAGGCTCTTTAACGGCTGCGATGTATCAGCGTTATGCACGCAAAAAGTTACCAATTGCAAATGGAGTTCCGACGACAGAAGAAATTAGTAATCTAAAAAAGGTTTTTGCTAAAATGGAAAGTCATTTTCATGGTTCTAGTTCGGGTTTTGATCCTTTGATATGTTATTTGAATATGCCTTTGCTCATAAAAAGCAAACAACATATTGAAGTAACTCAAATTCCAGATTTTGAAGCTAGTAAAGATAAAAATGATACCACAAGAGGTGCAGTATTTTTATTAAATACAGGCAGACCACGCAGAACTGAGCCTTTAGTAAACCTTTTTTTAGAAAAATGTAAAAATAAAGACTTTGCAGATGCGTGTCAGAATCAATTTATTCCCTTGAATAACGCTTGTATAGAAACTTTCTTAGCAAATGATTTGGATAAAATGTTTGATAACTTGAGTGATTTATCTCATTTTCAATACAAAAGTTTCCAACCTATGATTCCATCTTTGTATCGTCCACTTTGGAAATATGGCTTACAAACCGATGATTATTATTTGAAACTCTGTGGTGCAGGGGGTGGAGGTTTTATTTTGGGCTTTACAAAAGATTTTGATAAAGTAAAACATCATTTTTCACAGTATCAAGTTAGGGTGGTTTATGACATTTGAGGGTAATTATTTTGCATAATTTCATTATATAAAAAAGCAAAAAACTACTAAATAGTTTAAATTTCAAATTTATCAGCTTTTAATCATTTACAAAAGGCTGTAAAAAGTTTGTTCAAACATTCGTTTATAGAGAAAATTAAAAAGTAAGCCTATCATAATCCCTATCGAAACACTTTATTTAATTGGATAATTTTAAGTATCTTTAACCAAAAAATAGCCTTAACCTATTTAATTATTAGGATAACAATTTAAAATTAAAAAAATGACAAAAGTGGCATACGGAACATTTCCTGTTCTAAAAGCAATAGAATTTAGCTCAAATGAGGAAACAAACCAACCCTTATTACCCAGCAGTTGGACATGTACAGCAATTTTACACCCTTATGCTCCCCCAACAGATTCAAATCAACCTACAAACCCTTTTTTTCAATTATGTATTGCTTCCATTACATTTATTGAAAATGAAATATTATCTGTTCAAGTAACAGGACTGGAATATGGTACTTGGTGGTACAAAATTACTCCTTTACAAACTACTCTCTCTACAGACAAAGGAATAACATGGACTTCTCTAAAAGATACAGGATGGACATTACCTACAAGAAACTGGCTAGAGGAAAACGCTACTTACTTCAAAACAAGTTATTTGAATTGGATGGAAGCTCAAGAAGTAGATTGGTGGAAACAACCTGTAAAAAATTCGAATGCAGCAACATGGATATGGTTTGATAATAAAACTAAACTACCCTTTCGAATGATGTTTGGAACACCACCTCCAACCTCAACAACGGGTGACCCAAAACAGCTTGCATTTTTTCAGAACTTCTCATTTACTTATTTCTCAAAATTTGAAGCTGTTAGTAATCCAGATACTTCTATTTGGAATCCACCGTCTATTCAAGGATTCAACAATGGAAACCCATTCAATTATAAACTTATAGAGTGGAATCACTCTTTTTCAATGACAACTATAATGACTCCTGTAGACTCTAGAAGTATGCCTCTACCTACTTGTGTTCTCTATCAATGGAAGTCAGACGAAGAGTACCAAGAACATAGAGACAGAACACAATGTACGATGATGTCGCAACAATATAATCCACAAGCAGGATTCGAAACACAAGTTGCTATGTTATATGGTCGTCCTCCAACAGACATGACCAATCCTCCAGCCTTATCAAGAGATGGTTATATTTTTAATGAAAATGTTTATTTTACAAGAGGTTATCCAGAACCTGTAGTAGTAAATTGTAGAAATATTGGCTTAGGACAACAACCACCCACTTGGGCGAGTATTCCAGCCGTACAAGGAACAATCCATGCAACAATAATTGATAACCCTGTCTTATGTCCGAATGAAACTGTAAATATAATTTCGGCTCTATTTCCTCCCACACCTCAATATCCACAAGGAAGGTATCTTTGGACATGGTATAGTTTATTACTAAATTCTGATGGAAGACAAAGCAGACCAATAACCTTTATGGAATCTGCATCTGAAGTTTCTGATGAGGGAACAAGTTTAGCACTTGCAGATTATTTCGAATGGGTCAGAAACCCAGTAGGAACATGGTTTGATAAAGAATATTTTGACCTTCCTACTATGTGTTTGCATGTGCCTAAAAGAATCCTTTTTAAGAAATAACCATTCAATTTCTATTGTTGGTGTTTGATTTCAGTCCACTGTTATCTATCACCAACACTTCTGATATGTAGAGATTTTAAATGAAGAATTAATGTCTAAAAAAGAATATGATATTATAACAGAAATAGTAGCACCAATTTATTTGAACATATTTTCTTTGTGTTATTGTGATGATATGGACGAAGAAGAGACTGAGTTTTTTAGAATACTTATTAGATTTGAAAAAATCTATGCTTAAACTAAGAAAAAGATTAGGCATCAACATAAAGTAAATCAAAACTTCCCTAGATTTTCCTTAAATTTGTCTATACTCATCTTTTAAGAAAAAAATAGACATTATTATACGAATGAAAAAAATACTTATTGCAGGTGCAGCAGGTTTCTTAGGTTCTCATCTTTGCGACCGTTTTATTGCAGAAGGTTATTACGTTATCGGAATGGATAACCTTTTGACAGGAAATATCAAAAATATAGAACACCTTTTTGAGCTTTCTAATTTCAAATTTTATCATCACGACATTACTACTTTTGTACATGTTCCTGATGATTTGGATTATATTTTACATTTTGCTTCTCCAGCTTCTCCAATTGATTATCTCAAAATGCCTATTCAAACTTTAAAGGTTGGTGCATTGGGGACACATAATTTATTAGGACTTGCTAAAGCAAAAAAAGCTAGAATTTTGGTGGCTTCTACTTCAGAAATCTATGGCGACCCAGAAGTACACCCTCAAACAGAAGAGTATTGGGGAAATGTAAATTCTGTTGGTCCTCGTGGAGTGTATGATGAAGCAAAACGCTTTTTAGAATCAATCACAATGGCATACCATAATGCACACGCAGTAGAAACTCGTATGATTCGTATTTTTAATACGTATGGTCCTCGTATGCGATTGGATGATGGACGTGTTTTGCCAACTTTTATGCGTCAAGCCATTGAAGGAGAAGATTTAACAATTTTTGGAGATGGTTCTCAAACTCGTTCTTTTTGTTATGTAGATGATTTGGTAGAAGGAATTTATAGACTTCTTTTGAGTGATTATCATTTACCAATGAATATTGGAAACCCAAGTGAGATTTCTATGTCTGATTTTGCAGAAGAAATTATCAAACTTACAGAAACTTCTCAAAAAGTAGTTTATCAAGACCTTCCAGTAGATGACCCAAAACAGCGTTGTCCAGATATTACAAAGGCTAAAAATATCTTAGGTTGGACTCCAAAAATTGACCGTGCAGAAGGACTTAAAAGAACCTATAAATTCTTTAAAGAAATTTTAGATAAAAAAGCTGCTGATAATTCAGTAAAAGCATAATTTTTACAGAAATGGATTAGAAATTAATCTAACATTTTTAATGCAACATCAGTTTTGATTCTTTCGTCGTCTATATAGTATTCTCTATTAGAGTGCGAAAGAATCATTTTTTTAGCTAGAAAATATATAGACAATTATTATATGAACAAATTATTTTTTAATTCTCAATTCTCAACCTTTAGTGCAGCGAAGCTAATTCTTAATTCTGTATTATTTATAGGCTTACTTTGTCTAACAGGGTGTTTTGCAGAACCAGATTATCCTAATACTCCTCAAATTACTTTTGTAAACCTAGAGAATTTACAGAGTAAAGCGAGAGCAAATACAGATTCTGTCATAATTACTTTGTTTTTTCAAGATGGTGATGGCGATTTAGGGCTAAGTTCGTCAGATACTTTACCTCCCTTTTCTGATAGAAATCCAGATGGAAGTGTTAATCTCTTTAGACATAATTTTTTTGCTGATGTAGAGCGTTTAAATAAAGATGGAGAATTCGAACCTGTAACTTTTGCCTCTCAAAATTTTAATCTAAACTCTCGTTTTCCAGTTCTGAACACCTTAGATAAAGAAACAGCTCTGGAAGGCGACCTTAGATATTCTATCAATGTTATTTATACCAGTTTTTCGCCTGTTGAGAAAGGGGATGTTTTAAGATACAGAATAAGTATTGCTGATAGAAATCTTAATGTTAGCAATGTTATTTTAACTGAGCCAATGACATTAGGAGTATATGATGAATAAAGACAAAATAAATTTAAGTTTTAGAGTATAGATTTTAGAACTAAATACCTTATATTTGAGTTCTAAGTTTATTACAATTTCAATTCATTCAGAATGCTAATTTCTAATTTTATAGTATTACTTCTGAATTCATACTTCTAACTTCTAATTTTATTTTAATTTGGTAGAAAAAATAATACCTTTAAAAGATATTTCTTTAGTCGATTTTTTGGGCGTAGAAAACAGAAATATCAAAGAAATATCACTCTCTTTTCCCAATAGTAAGATAGTGGCTCGTGGAAACGAACTTCGCATACAAGGTAATCGCCCCGAACTTTTGCATATTAACGAAATTATAAACCTTCTCTTGGAGCATTATAATCGTTATGGTTCTGTTTCTGTTGAAGATGTAAGAAGTTATATTGAGCAAGATGCTGATATGATTTCGCAAGCACGCCAAAAAGATGAAAACTTAGTTTATGGTATACAGGGAACACCAATTAGAGCAAAAACACCCAATCAAAGAGAGCTTGTAGAAGCTGCATCACATAATGATGTCGTTTTTGCACTCGGTCCAGCAGGAACAGGAAAAACCTATATTGCTGTGGCTTTGGCTGTTCGGGCTTTAAAAAACAAACAGGTCAAGAAAATAATTATTACTCGTCCTGCCGTTGAAGCTGGTGAAAGTCTAGGCTTTTTACCAGGAGATATGAAGGAAAAAATTGACCCTTATTTGCGTCCTATTTATGATGCTTTGGCTGATATGATTGCGCCTGAAAAGCTTAAATTTTATCAGGATACAAATGTTATTGAAATTGCTCCAATTGCTTATATGCGTGGTCGTACACTTTCAAATGCCTTTGTACTTCTAGATGAAGCACAAAATACGACAACAATGCAGCTCAAAATGTTTCTTACTCGTTTGGGATTAGATTCAAAGATGATAATTACAGGTGATATGACACAGGTAGATTTACCTAGAAATGTTACTTCTGGACTTGCACAGACTGTCAAAATTCTTAGAGATATTGATGGAGTTGCGGTAGTAGAGCTTTCAGGAAAAGATGTGGTACGTCATAAACTCGTGCGTCATATTATTAGTGCTTACGAATCTTTGGAAGACCAAATGGCACAAAAATCGGAAGAACGAAGAGAAGCAATTATCAAAGAAAGTAGAGAGAGCAGAGCCAAAAAACAAGAGGGTAGAGAAAATGCGTTTGATAAATTAAAACGTCAGGATGACTCTGAAGAAGAATAATTTTGTTATTCTACATTAAATATAAAAGAGCTTTATTTTCAATAATAAGGCTCTTTTTTTATTTGTCATCCAAATCAAATCTATTCATAAAATTCATCATCAATCGTTTTATCAAACTCAAAAACTCCGTTTTTATTTTTACTAATTTCACTCATTCTAAAAATTGCCATTCTTGGAATATAGCCATAAATATGAGGAAACAGTAATCCATCAGGTGCATACTCATCTTTTATTAGGGAATGAACACGCTCAGGTGCAATATGCAAAACCAAAACCGACTCTTCCTCTGAAAAATATTTATTGGCAGAACGAGCTACCTGTTCAGCATACGAACAATGAATAAATTCTCCTGGAGGACGAATCTGTGTATCCTGATAATGGTCTAAATCCCAATCTGAGAGTTTTACTAAATGATAAAAACGCTTTGGAAGTGGATTTGTAAATATATTCTTAGGTTCTTGCCAACGTTCCCAATCGTATGCTTGAATGTTGGGAAAATGTTTTTTATAATCATACATAGAAGGCAAATCATAGCTATATCCATGGTAATAATAGCTTTTTTGATGTTCTTTAGCATATTCTATTTCCATCAACATCGTATAAATCCCCAAGCTATTGCTATAATAATCTGGGTCATACATTCCATAAACAGACGAAATAGCTTCCTCACCAATATCAAAGAAACTACAAGCAATTAATTTTCCTCTTCCTTTGTCAGTTGGACTGGTTTTTCCTTCCTTTTCTGTATCATAAACATTTATCTGATAGGTAGGATTAGGTATTTTGTCTGGTTGGCGAGAAAGAAAAACATAAATATCTTGTGGAATAGTATGTGAGAATTTCTGTTTGTGTTTATTAAAAAGAACATGATGCTCTGTGGTAAGCGCAATTGGTTCAATGACAGTTCTGAAATTCTTATTTTTTGATAGAATTTTCTTGAAACGTTTGCTATGCTTATATCCTTCTAACTCCACACGCAAAGGAACAACCATACAAAGCACATCATCATACAATGCCCAACTGTATCTATAAAAATGCGTTCCAAAATGTCGCCATCCTTGTTTCCACAGCACATCTAACTGTTCTGGACGAACACGCATCAGGTGTTTACTTTCATTAATATAATTAGGAGCTATTGCCATTTTATTCAATTACAAATTATATTTTTAATTATACTGATTTTCAACTCTAATTTCTGAAATCGGACTTCTAAATTTATTTATTGATAAATAAAATTTATTCTTTTTCAACAGCTAACTGCACTTTTATTCCTAATTCGTGTCCTATATCCATAACCTGAATAATTTTTTGAATTGGAGTCGTATTTTCAGCATGTAGAACAACTTCTTTATCACCTGTATTTGGAAGAATAGATTTGAGTTCATCTTTCATTTGTTCGATAGCTACTTCTTGTTTATTGACATAAAATTTTCCTTCTTCTGAAATAGTAATTGTAAGTTTTGGCATTACTGCACCACCTGAATTACTTGTCGGAACATTTACTTCTACAGCTGAAGGTGTTACAAAATTAGAAGTCAGCATAAAAAAAATCAATAACAGAAATACAATGTCTGTCATAGAAGACATATTAAAGCTAGGATCAAATTTGAGTTGAGATTTTGGCATGACATTCTTTCGTTTAGGATTGTTTTTTGGTTTTTAAAATCATTAATCGTAAAGAAATTAGCTTCTCTGTTGCAACATCAATATAAAATCATGAATGAGTGTATTCATCCTACCTGTTACTTTGTGAATTTTTGCTATTAAATAATTATACATAATATAGGCAAAAAGTCCTACTACAAGTCCCCCCATTGTAGTTCCCATTGCTTGATAGATTCCTTCTGCCAAAACTTTTGCACTTGTTGCACCATCTTGATTAGCAAGCTCTGAAAAGGCTTGAATCATTCCGACAACCGTACCCAAAAAGCCAACCATTGGCGCAGCTCCTGCCACCAAAGAAATATAACCTACTTTTCGTTCTAGTTTGGTAAGTTCTCGTTGAGCCACTTCATCTATACGTTCTTTGAGTTGGTCTGATTTCACATAAGTCATTATTTCAAGACTTTCTCTCAAAATAATAGAATAAGACGAAGAAGATTTACGTAATGCTTCTTGTGCGCTATCCATTCCTCTACTAATAAGGAGTTGTTTAATACGGTCTAACAAATCTTTTGGATTCTCTCTAGTGAGCTTAAAAAATGTCCATACTCTTTCTAAGAAAAAGTAGAATAATAAAATAGAAAGAGCAATAAGGGTATAACTAACAATTCCACCTGTCATAAATACTTCTAAGTAATTTACGCTTGCAGGAGGAGGAGTTTCTATAGTAGCTTGAAGTAGAATAAGGGGAATATTCACAGTTGAAATTAATTAATGGATAGGAAGATAGCTTTTTAAATACTTATAGAATGCTTTTTGTAGAACCATTTGATTAAAATAGAAGTAGTCAGAATTGAAAGTATTATTTCAATTCTGACTTTATAAGTTAGATTTAATAATTAAGAACCCACATATCAGGATATGTATTTCCTAATGTATTTCTCTGATTATAGGCTTCTCGCTGCGAAGCTTGATCACCTACGGTTACACGATACATACCACGTTTCGGATACATTACAATTTTAGAATCAGATACTCCACTCCCTTGCAAGTCTTTGCGAAGTCGACGAGCATTTTCTATTTCAGCAAAACTACCAATTACAATATAGAAACGATTTTTAGGGTCATTAATTATATCTTCTGGTTGAGTTTCCGAATTTCCTGTATATTCAGTTGCTGGGTCTTTACCATTATTGGCTGTATTATCAGTGTTATCAGCAACATTATCAGTTGAACCATCTGTATTATTGGTGTTGTCTGTTGCATCTGTCGAATTAGTATTATCTGCTGTCTCAGCTGAATTATCAACTTCTGTTACAGGATCAGTATTAGTATCATTTGTAACAATTGTAGTCGCAGGCTTTTGTCCTAATAGAGCTTTTACACTTGCCATTGCACCCGAATCAGTATAGATATAAAGTAAGAAAGCAAAGGCAAACAAAATTGGAATAGCTATAAGCCATATAACAAGAGACGAGCTTTTTTCTTCCTCTTCTTCTTCCTCATCATCTTCTACATTAATAATAGGAGGAACAGTTTCTTTCTTGACAGGAGGATTTTCTACATGCGAAGTAGATTTTATGAAATCTTCTTTTTCCTTTTTCAGACGAGCTTCTTCTTCTACAGGATCTTTAGCAAACCTGTCTCCCAAAGTAGCATAAAGAGCTGCATCTTTTGCTATATCAGAATCTTCATTGATTTTTTCTTTTTGAGCATCTCTATCAAAAACAGGCTCATCGGTAGCTGCAACCTCTTTATTTTCTGTACTTTCTTCTTTCCCCTCTCGCTTATTAAGAGGTTTTCTTTCAAGTGATGGCAGTCCAAAAGCATCATCCAAAAGATTTTCATCATCTTGCTCAAATTCTAATGAACCATCAGGTTTTTTCTTTATTGTTCCTAGATGATTTATGGTCGAACTACCTGAATTACGAAGTTCATCTTCTATTCTAGTAGTCATTTTTTCTAATTCTGATTGAAAATCAAAAATACTGATTCCTTCAGCTTCAGTTACACGTTTACGCAAAAGTTCATTTTTATCACTTTTTAGTTTTTCATAAAAATGAATTTTTTTGCTAGGTGGTGCAACTCGAATACCAGAAATTTCAGAGCCTGCATAACCTGCTACGAAAGTACCGAGTTTTGGAACAACGACTTCATCGTTCTCATTTAATAATTGTTTGATATATTTTTCGAGCATGCTGCCTATAATTTTATTTGAAATTGCTTAAAAAAAACAAGTTGAAAAAATGAGTATTTATTTGATAAAATAGTTTTAATATTCTTTTGATAAAAGGCTTTGAAAAACTATTTAACTCAAAATTTACGGATTTATATGAAAAGGTAAAAACAAATAACCAAAAAAAATAACTTTTGTCTATAAAATTTACAGATTTAGCGATTTTTTTCGTGAGTTTGTAGCAAGAAAGGATATTTTTTCTCTATTT
The DNA here is from genome assembly GCA_020630575.1 of Bernardetia sp. Taxonomy (GTDB): domain Bacteria; phylum Bacteroidota; class Bacteroidia; order Cytophagales; family Bernardetiaceae; genus Bernardetia. The sequence goes on along the minus strand of JAHDBD010000005.1, from coordinate 228,666 downwards.
TATTATTCCCTCCACCAAAAACTCTTGTTTTTCATTCAAAATGACATCTTCTGAACCTTTAATAGAATAACTTTCTAAAATACCTTCTTTTGCTTTGATAGTAAGTATTCTATCATTTTCATAAATATTATTTTTATCTTTTTGAATAATTAAAATTTCTTTTACATTTTTAAAAGAAATTTCTGCTTCTTCATTATTATTATCATTAAATGTAATCTGCATTTCTTTAACTATTAAGTTTTCTTCATCTGTTTTGAATGTCCATTTTTGAAGACTTTTCTCCATTTTATATCTATCACGAAGTTGTGGTGTATTTATATCAGAGGAGTAAAAAAAAGCAAACTCATCTTTCCAATCTATTTTTTTGAGTGTTTGTTCACTTTTTTGTCCTTGAAGAATTGTTTTTTTAGTAATTGTAATTCCTTTTTCTTCTAATTTTTCTAAGGAAGTAATTTGATTGTCTAAAAATCCTTTCAAATCAAAAAATTGTGTATCAGCAGTTCCTTTTACATCAGGAGGAATACACGAAGAAATACTAAAGACAAAAAATAAAAATGCTGTTAAATAATGAGAAAATTGTTTCATAGCTTAACTTATTTGGGAGATAATCGTTTTTGAAAGTAAATTTAATAAATCAATAAGAAACTACTAACGATTTTGAAGGAAAGTAGTTTTGGTAATTGTATTATTATATTTTTTACGATTTTTTAGAATCCAAATTATTTGAAGAATGCTCAAGATTTTGTAAATTATTGAACGATTTAGAAAAAATATAAAATAAATCTATGGAAAATAATAAAATTCAACATCTACTTTATAAATAACAAGTTTACTAAATCATTCTTTTCATCTAAAAACACTCTATAATTATGGCAATGCTTATTATATTTACAATATTCGGACTTTTTTGGCTTGGCACTACGCTGGCTTCTATTACTTATATGGTTTTCAAAAACAGCAAAAGTCTGACTCAAAAACTAGAAGACCATCCTCCTTTTTGGCTACAAGATTATTATGCTTTTCTGAATCGCTATCACAAACCTTTACTAATTGGAAGTATTCTTATGGGAATTGGTCTGACAGTTTGGGGAATCAACTCACAAGAAGAAAAAACATTTGGTTGTGAAATGATTGACCCAAATTATACAGAGACACGAATTGTAATTAAAAGACGAGGTTGCAATAAAAATAGAAGAAAAGAAAGCACTTATATTGAACGCTCTGCAACTCCCTATGGTGGAACAGAAAACTTATATCGTTATATTAGTACAAATCAAAATAATCCAACCCATGAAACAGGAACTATTTATGTTCAGTTTTTTGTACAAGAAGACGGTTCTTTAGCTGACATTTCAGTACTTTCAAGTGTTAGCCCTGCTTTAGATAATGAAGCAATCCGTTTGATAGAAGAATATACAGAAGGTTGGAAACCAGCCTTGTATCATGGGAGAGCTGTTGAGCAGCGTGTTGTTATTCCTGTTCAGTTTTAAAAAAAAACATTATTAATTTCTTTCGTTGGCTCGTTTTTGGAAATTTTTGGATATCGGTAGGTGCAGCTCTTATGGGGTTAAGCACCTACCTTTTGCTTTTCGAAACGGCTGGCATTGCTTTCGAAGCTGCTCCTCTTTGGATTCTCTTTTTTGGAACACTAGTTACTTATAATTTATGTGTTTTTTATACTAAGGGAACAGCTTCTGAAAAGTTTGAATTTATTTATAAGAAAAGAAATATCCTAAAGATTATTTTCTTTTTAAGTTTGATTTTACTTATTCCTGCTCCTTTTTTTCTAACACTCAATCAGTTTTGGTTTTTGGTTCATTTGGCTATAATCTCAATTTTTTATACTGTTCCTATTCATATTGAACTGCCATCAGAAAAAATTATAGACGAAGAAATAAATGGCAAAAAGATAGAGGATTCTACTCCAAAAAACTATTTATCGATTCCTGCTTGGAGAAATATTCCTTACCTAAAAATATTCTTAATTGCTTATGTGTGGGCTAGTGCTACTGTTATTTTTCCAATGCTACACGAAGACTTGATTATCCAAACTCCTCAAACAATAGCCTTATTTTTCGAACGATTGCTTTTTACTTTGGCAATAACGATTCCTTTCGATATTAGAGATAAAGAAGGAGACAAAAAAGTAGGGTTGAATACTTTAGTTAGCTTATTGAGTCCTCAAAGGAGCAAAATTTTAGCTCTTTGTTTGCTTATAATCTGTGCTATTTTAATTTATAGTTTTCATACAAACTATTTTCTTCATTTTGGAATAGTTTATATTCTTACTGCTTTTCTAATTCTTTTTAGTTCGAATAAACGTTCAGAATGGTATTTTACAGGCTTTATAGATGGGCTTTTTGTAATAGAATTTTTGATTTTATTCTTTATATAAAACCCTCACTCGCATAAAATAAATGAGGAACATCCAAAATTAAATTTGCTCAATATGTTGTTTCGATAAAAATCCAAGCCCTAAGAGTAATAATCCAATAGAAGTTCCTTTCAACATTCCATCTACTATATCAGGTATATGAGTATAATGTTGAGAAATAAAGCTAAAACTCATCAGTAAAACACCAAAAACAATGAGTAGTATATAATTTTTATTTGAACGTTTCATACTATAAGGGGATTTATCTGTAAAACATTAAAATCTAATCTTTAATTAGTCATACGTTCAAATACGAAAAAAGTTTCAAACCATTCTTTATATTATACAATTATTTCTATTTATTTTTTGTAAATAATATATTACGCTTCTAAATTAGGAAATCGCCACACTACAAACCTAGTTTTTTTATTTCCCTGTTGCATGTTTATAGTTCTGTATTGTGCTTTTGCTTTATCTAATTGCTTGTAAATAGCTTTCAAATTTCCATTTTTTGAAACTAATGTAGTAAACCAATTGACTTGTTTTTTGAATTCTACACTTTGTTTTATCATTCGTTTTATAAAAAGTGCTTCACCTCCATTACACCAAAGTTCATTTGCTTGTCCTCCAAAATTGAGTTTAATAGTCTCCTGAGAAGAGTCAGTAGTATCTTTTAAGTTTTTAATTTTGCGTAAAGCTGCCGAATTAGCATCTTTTTCTGATGCATGAAAAGGAGGATTACAGATTGTAAAATCAAAATATTCATTTTCTTTAATTATGCCTTTAAAAATATTTGCATTCGATTCTTGGTGACGAATTTCTATATTTTCTTTTAGTTTTTCCGAAGTTTCTACATTTTTTATAGCTGATTGGATGGCTGTTTTATCAATATCTACACCTACTATTTTCCAATTAAATAACTGACTTGCCAAGATTGGGTAAATACAATTTGCACCAACACCAATATCAAGTCCTTTTATAGTTTTTTTACTTCCTTCTACTTGTAGTAAATCATTCAAATAATACAAATAATCCGCTCGGCTAGGAATTGGTGGACACAGATAACCTTCTGGAATACTCCAATTTTTTACGTTGTGATGATGTGATAAAAGTGATTTATTCAATTCTAAAACTGCCTTTTGATTCGCAAAATCAATTGTTTCTATTTTGTGCTGATTTACAAATACAAACTCTTTTAAAGTTGGATTACTTTTGATAAGTTCTTTAAAATTATAAAATGAATTATGGATATTTTTTGGATGCAAAGTGTTTTTTTTGTTTAAATGATGTTTTTACGCAAATTTATAGAACAATTATAGAACAAGTACAAAAAATAACGTTATTTTTGAGTAACTTATCTCTATATATCTATCTTTAACTACTTTCTAATCTAAAAAAGCATTTTTTGTCAATTCTCTATGTTAATTTATGTATCAAACTATTGAAATTTATAAAGAAGTAGTCATTCAGATTGCTACACCAAAAGGCTCTGGAACAGGTTTTTACCTTAGAAATCATAATATTATTGTTACCAACTACCACGTTGTAGAAGGTTGTTCAGAGGTTTCTATTAGTGGAAAAAATGTTCCTAAACAGCTTGCAGATGTATGTTTTACAGATACTCGTCTGGATTTAGCTTTTTTGATTGCCCCAAACTTGGATATGCCTACTATTGAGTATTCACAAGAGAGTCTTAGAGATGGCGAACAAATTGTAGCTATCGGACATCCTTATGGTCTTAAATATACAACTACTCAAGGCATAATTTCAAAGGCAAAACGCTTACATAATGGCATAAATTATATTCAAGTAGATGCAGCCATCAACCCTGGAAATAGTGGAGGCCCTTTAGTAGATAGTTTGGGTAAAGTAATTGGCGTAAACACATTTATTCATAGAGAAGGAACTGATTTAGGTTTTGCACTGCCTTCCAACTATTTAGAGGAAACTTTAAACGATTTTGAGAATTTTGGTAGAGAAAAGGCTGTTCGGTGTGGCTCTTGTACAAATGTTATTTTGCTTCCTAAGATTCAAAATTCCTACTGTCCTTCTTGCGGCTCAAAACTTATTGATTTTACAAAAGAACTTTTTACGCCTGTCGGAATTGCTCATTTGATAGAAGAATTAATTACAAAACTGGGTAAAAATGCGATTTTGGCTCGTGCTGGTGCAAATCGTTGGGAAATGGTAGAGGGAAGTGCCACAATTCATCTTTCTTACAATCCTGAAAGTGGATATATTTTTGGCGATGCTTTTTTGTGTAACCTTCCAAAAGATAATATTGGAGACACCTATTCTTTTTTATTAGAGCAAAATCATTCTTTAAAAGGTCTTCGTTTTAGTGTAAACGGACAAGATATAATTCTTTCTTTTTCAATTTTTGGACAATATCTCAAACTACAAACTGCCGTAGATTTGGTAAAAAACCTCTTAGAAAAAGCTGATTATTTTGATAATGTTTTAGTAAATGAATATGGTGCAACTTGGAGAAGACAAGAAGAGTGGTAGAGAGATTTTATAACACCTCGTTGACGGCAAAGTCTCAACGACGGTCAGATTACTCTATTTTTTAACCGTCGTTAAGAAAAAATAGATTACTATAAATTAATTACTCTAATATGTCTTAGTCATAGAAAGAGGCGTAACAATCGCAAAATCAGCTACTCCTGTTTTTTCTAAAGAATCCAATTCTTTTTGATCAGTTGATGTAATGGTCATTATTTTCAAACTTGGATTGTATTTTTTGAGATAATAAACAATACTTTCGTAGTTATCAGAATGATAAGAACCATTAAAATGTAGAAAAACAGAATTTGTATTTTCTACATTTTTAGCTTCTCTTTTATAATATTCATTAATACGATATGCCATTGTTGCATCTTTTACGGCTTGTGCATAGGCAAAATTTGCAACACTTTCGTTTACTTTTCCATCATCAGTCGAATGAACTCCCATCATTTTGAGCATATTTGCGTAAGCAGGTAATTTCAAATCCACTTCAACAGGCAAAGGCATCATAAAGCGTTTTGCCTCTTCTGAAAGAGAATCCAAACTAGCCAAACCCTTCTTAGAAACCAAAGATGCATACCGACGTGGAATATTTGTAGCCACAAACACAAGATTATTTTCTTTTGCAAATTCTATCAAAGGTTTATAATCTGTTTTATAATTATTCCATAATCTAGCTTCAGCTTCAAAGTTTTTTTCTGTGATAATGTCATTTAGATATTCATCTAAAATAGTTTGATTATCAGCTTCAAACATTTCTGCGCCTAAAAGTAAATTATTTTTAGATTTCTTTTTATTTTTTGATTCACTTTGACTTTCAGATATATTTTTATATAAATCTTTTGTTAATTCAATTTGTAGCCAGTGAACAATAGGATTATTATGGCTTTCTCCAAAAAGAACAATATCAACTTCTTGTGCTTTTTCTAAAATAGCTTTATAAGAAGATTTTTTTCCTTCCTTATCAAAAATTTGATAGGCTGGTTTATCAGTTTGGAAAGCCATAAAAAATAATGCTCCTAAAAATAAAAAAGCGTATTTTTTCATGTAACTCTGAATATTCATTTGTTTAGAAAAAGCCTCCTACACGAATCTGTAAAGGACTAGCATATAAAGAATTAAATTCATCATAAAAAGGATTATATAATGCTGAAATAGTAAAAGCCGAGCGACTACCTATCGGAATAGCCAAGCCACCACCAATTAAAAAAGAAGGAAAAGATTTTGTTCTTTCTGAAATTATTCCTGTGTTTGGATCTTGGTAAGGTTGTTTTGCAAATAGTGTTTCATATTCTGCATGAGCAAACAAATTGCCTGCACCCAAAAAGTCTTCTGCAATCATATAACGAGAAAATACACTTCCTCCATAAATACTCTGTGTATAAGTAGGTGTAAAACGTTTGTCACTCCAATATTGATATGTTCCTCCGACACCTACTGAAAACCTTGGTGTCAATCTATACCCTATCATTGGAGCTATATTTATATTGGTAATTGTTCCAAAACTAGCTCCTAAGTTTCCACCAAAGTAGAAACGATCGATAAGCTTCATTTTTTCCTCATCATCGTCATCATCTTTACTTTCTTCCTTTTTCTCTTGCTTTTTTTCTTCTTTTGGTTTTTCTACTTCTACGCCTTCTACTTGTGCAAAAGAAACGGAACAGAAAAATGACAATGCAATAGCTAAAATTATTTTTTTCATTTTTTTTATAGGTTTTAGATATTCAAACCTATAAGGCTTTCAAAACCTTATAGGTTTCTTTTTTTAATAAGCTCTTGTTTTCTTTCCTTCCATGAAGTTAATAAAGGCTTGATTAGCTACTCTATTTCCTCCTTGTGTAGGATAATTTCCTGTAAAATACCAATCTCCAGAATGATTTGGACAGGCTTTATGTAAATTTTCTACTGTTTGATAGACTACTTTCACTTCTGCTTTGATATTCTTTGAAATAATTTCGGCTACCTTATCCGAAACTTGTTCGTACTCAAACATATCATATAATTCTTTGACATGATTAACTACTTTTTCTAAAGGTAATTTCTTTGATTTCAAACATTTTTCATAAACATCGTCAAGCATATATTTTAAGTGATGTTGTTCCAAGAGAGCCAATAATGCACGAAAAACAACAAATTCGTGTTGCCTAGACATATCAATTCCATAACAGTCAGGAAAACGAATTTGAGGAGCAGAGGAAACAATAACAATTTTCTTAGGTTCTAATTTATCCAACATCGTCAAGATACTTTTTTCCAATGTTGTTCCTCTAACAATCGAATCATCAATGACAACAAGCGTATCGATTCCTTTTCTGACAATCTCATAGGTGGTGTCATAAACATGTGCTACCATATCATCTCTTTGAGCATCTCCAGTAATGAAAGTTCGCATTTTAGAATCTTTAATTACCAGTTTTTCAACTCTAGGACGGAAGGACATAATTTTTACTAACTCTTCCTGTGACAAAGATTCATCAGTATTTAATGTTTTTTCTCGCTGTGCTATCAAATGTTTTTCTACTCCTTTTACCAAACCCAAAAACGCAGTTTCGGCAGTATTAGGAATATAAGAAAAAATAGAATTTTCTAAATCGTAATCAATTGCTTCCAAAACTTGATGATGCAACTGACGACCTAACATTTTTCGTTCGTTATAAATCTCTGGATCTGTTCCTCTTGAAAAATAAATTCTTTCAAAACTACACGACTTTTTCGGTAGTGGTTCTTGAAACTTGATTATTTCATAATTTGCTTCTTTGTCTACAACCAATGCATGACCTCCTTCAAGCTCTTGTATTTCCGAATACTCACAATTAAAAGCTGTTTTGATTGCAGGTTTTTCAGAAGCAGCTACAATAATTTCATCATTGATGTAATAATAAGCTGGACGAATACTTGCAGGGTCACGAGCCACAAAAGCATCTCCATGACCTGCCATCCCTACCATGACATATCCACCATCAAAATCGTTGCAAGAACGCTCTAATATTTTTTTCCAATCAATATTTTTTTCTACTTTTTCTATGATTTCTTCATTTGTAAGCGTTTGATTTTGCTCATGAGTTTCATAGTTTTGGTTATCATTTTTTCCATTCAGACTTACATCAAAAGCTAATTTTGCTCTTTCTTCTTGCTGATATTGAGCATAATAATGTTGATTTTCTCTATCCAAAAAATGCCCAATTTTTTCTAAGGCTGTTATTGTATCACCTTGTTCTTGTGGAAATTGTCCTAATTGTGCCAAATGATTAAATAATTCTTCGGCATTTGTCATATTAAAATTTCCTGCTAAAAGTAGGTTTCGGCTTCTCCAGTTGCTACTTCTCAAAAGAGGGTGACAAAAACGAACATCATTTGCGCCATAAGTTGCATAACGCAAATGACCTATAAATAACTCACCTGCAAAGGGAACATTTTCTTTTACCCATTTCGCATTGTAATATTTTTTACCTTCTTTTTGAGCCTTAGTAAATTTTTTACCTACTTTACTAAAGATATGATTAATGGGTTGTTCTTCTATCGAACGAAGTCTATCAATATATTGATGTCCTTTTTTCATATCAATTTTGATGCTCGCTAGTCCTGCCCCGTCTTGTCCTCGGTTGTGTTGTTTTTCCATCAATAAAAACATTTTATTGACTGGGTATGCAGGTGTTCCATATTTTTCTATATAATATCCAAGTGGTTTTCGAAGGCGTAAGAATGCTACTCCACATTCATGTTTGAGAGATTCGCTCATAATAGAAGAAAGAAAAGGTGGGAATGAATTATGTATTCTGAATTCGATTAATAGTTCAATTATTATACAAAGATAGCCATAAAATCACTAAAAGTCTTAAAAAAAACCTTAATGAAAACGCTCAACAACAGCCATAGTTATTCTACTGATACAAGTCAGTTTGCCTTCTTCATTGGTCATTTTGATTTCCCAAACGTGTGTTTTTTTTCCTACATGAAGAGCTGTTGCTGTTCCATATACCCATTTTCCCTTTGGAACAGGTCGGATATGATTTGCATTTATTTCTAATCCCATACAAGCATATTTTTCTGTATCAACGCTCATGTTGGCAGCAATACTTCCCAATGTTTCGGCAAGAACAACAGAACCTCCACCGTGCAGAACACCCATAATTTGTATATGACGCTCATCAACAGGCATTTTTCCACTGATTGATGTTTCTGTAACATCTGTAATTTCAATACCTAAAAAACTAACCATTGTATTTTTTTGTCCTTCATTGATTTGTTCTACTGGTTTTACTTTGATGCTCATTTTATGATTTGGTTTTGATTTAAAAATAATAATTTACTTTGCTTTAAAATTCAAATTTATTGAAATAGTTTAGAATAATTTGAAGTAATTTTGATTTATAAATTTTAACCTATTAAAAATGACAAGAAACCGAAAAATTTATTTCTTATCAATTGTAGTTACTATTACAATTGGCTTGGTTTCTAGAACTGAATTTATTTCTAGTTTTATAACTGACTATTTTGGAGATTATCTTTATGCTGTTTTATTTTTCTTAATTTTTGGATTTCTATTTATAAAAGCTCAATCTTACAAAATTTTTATACTTACTCTTTTGTTTTGTTGTGGCATCGAATTTCTACAACTCTATCAAGCAGATTGGATTAATTTTATTAGAAGTTATAAAGCGAGTAGATTGATTTTAGGAAATAATTTTCAATGGAATGATATAATCAGTTATACATTTGGAGCAATGACAGGTTACATTTTGGAAATACAGTTTTATTCTAAAAATCATAAATAATCAAAACAGAACCTTGTAAAATCTTTACTTGTCATTCAAATTGCTACTTATATATACATGAATTTTTATTTAAAAATCATTTCTTTTATATTTTTACTCTCTTAATTTTATCTTATGAATATTTTTTCATTTAGTTCTAAATTTATCTTTTTACTTTGTATATTTGGCTTTTCTGCTCAGTCCACCTTTGCACAGCAAGGAACAACATTCGATGTTCAACTCTACGATCCTTTAGAAATAGTATATTCGTACCAACTTGACCTCACAAAAGTAAAAAATGACAAAGTTCCTGTCGAACTTTTAATTACAAACTTAGATAAGTTCCGTCCTGCTGTCGAACCTACAGACCCTCCAAAAGAAGATTCTATTTCTTTTTTTATGCCCAAAATTGTTCCTGGCACATATCATATTTATGATTTTGGACGATTTTTGAGCGATTTTAAAGTATTTGATAAAGAAGGCAATGAAATCGGCTTTACTCATCCTACTGAAAATGAATGGCGTTTTCCTGCTAAAAACATCTATAAAATCACATATTTAGTAGATGATACTTTTGACTCACAAGAAAAAAACAAAGTATTCGAACCAGGGGGAACAGATATTGAAGATGAGGTTTTTGTAATCAATACACACGGTTTTTTTGGTTATTTGGAAGGATTAAAACGTAACTCTTTCTTGATAGATGTTATCAAACCTGAAAAATTTTATGGCTCTACACCTTTAGTGTCTATCAACTCTACAAATAAAAATGACCTTTATTTAATTTCAGATTATCATCTTTTGGCAGATTCTCCGATGTTATATTCTGTTCCTGATACAGTTACTTTTGAGGTAGGAGGAGCTGAAATTTTGGTTTCTGTTTTTCACGAAAAAGGAACGGTAAAAGCTAAAGAAGTAGCTAAAGAAGTGCAGAAATCATTAGAAGCACAAAAAAATTATTTAGGTGGAACATTGCCTATCAAAAAGTATGCGTTCTTAATCTATATTTTTGATGGTTTTAGCAATTCGGGTTCGTATGGAGCTTTAGAGCATTCGTATTCTTCGCTCTATTTTCTGCCTAATATGCCAGCTTCTCGTCTTGCAAACACAGTTGTAGAAATTGCAGCTCACGAATTTTTTCATATTCTGACTCCTCTTTCTATTCACTCAGAACAAATTCATTATTTTGATTTTATCAACCCAAAAATGTCAAAACATTTATGGCTTTACGAAGGAGTTACTGAATATTTTGCAAACCATGTTTTGTTACAACAAGGACTTATTCCTTTAGAAGAATTTTTGGACAAAATGCGTGATAAAGTAAGTGAAGCCAATAATTATTCTGATATTCCTTTTACAGAAATGAGTTTGGGCTGCTTAGATGAATATGCTGATGAATATGGAAATGTCTATGAGAAAGGTGCTTTAATTGGCTGGATGTTAGATGTTCGCTTGAGAGAATTATCTGATGGAAAATATGGGTTGATGAACTTAATGCAAGATTTATCTAAAAAATATGGTACAGAACAACCTTTTGAAGATGATAAACTTTTTGATGTAATTACTGAGATTACTTATCCTGAAATTCGCACTTTTTTTGCTGATTATGTAGAGGGAAGCAAAGAATTACCTTACACTAAATATCTAAAAACTATTGGAATCAATACGACTGGTGAAGGTACAGAAGAAGTATTTAACTTTGGAAATATTGGTTTAGTTGTCGATCCACAAACAAAAGAAGTGAGTGTTCTTAGTTTAGAAGGAGCAAATGATTTTGGGAAAATGTTTGAAGAAGGCGATGTTATTTTAGAAGTAAATAGCCAAAAAGTAGATGCTACTAATTTCTTAACTTTGATTTCAGAAGCAAGTTACAAAGAAGACGAGGTAATGAAGATTTTGGTAAATAGAAAGAAAGGCAAGAAAAATAAAATGAAAAAATGTCTTTTAAAATCTAAACCTGTATTTGTAGAACAAGAACAAGATTTTGGTTTTGAAGAAGCTCAAGACAAAAACGAAAAACAAATCCAACTCTTGAAGGCTTGGGAAAAATGGGAAGTAAAATAGAGTTTACTTAAGTTTATACAAACAAAAAAAGGTCTTTACTCAATCGTAAAGACCTTTTTTGGTATATAAATTTCTAATACTGAATACAAATATTAGTCATTTAGAGATGTTTTTCCTAAAATAGCTTTTTCACTCATCTCATTACGTTCTGTGAAACTGTCATACAAAATTTTGTATGTTTCTACTTCAGGAGCTAAAGCCATTGCAGCTTTATAAGCCATTGCAGCTTCTGCATAATAACCCGTTTCTTCCAAGTATTGAGCTTTGATAAGGTGTCCTAGAGCAGTATCATCACCAATTTGGTCTAACTGTTCACGAATTTCTTTCTTCGCATCGCTATTATTTTCCTTCTTGATAACTTGGTCACGAGACTTAATTGATTGATCTTTTTTATCTTCATCAGCAACTTCTACTCTGTAGAGAATAGCAGTTTGGTCTTTCAATTCAGGACGAGAAAAATCAATTACATAAGAAGTTTCTTTAGTTACTTCTGAATAAAGTTCATTGTTACGTAAATCAGTAATAACAACACGGTATTCTCTTACATCCTTAGGACTAACTTTAGCCAAATCTTCGTAAACAAACCATTCAATTTCTAGCTTATCACCTAGCAGGTTTACCTTACTTTCTTGAAGAATTGTAACTTTCATTAGAGCAGTACGCTCTACAGCACCTGTTTTTCCCATGTGCTTATAACGATTTTCACCACTAGCTTCTTCAGCAGAAGAAGTAAGTTCAGAAACTACATAGTTTGCATAACGAGAAGTAAGACTAGAATTATTACTTGCTTTCAGGTTACTTGCAAGTTCGTTTACTTTATATGTTCCTTTTGTGCGAAGCTCAACCGTTTGTCCATTGGTATGTAAAAGACCTAAATATCCACCTTCTTCCATAACGATAACGTCAGTATCATTCAGTTTAGAGCCTACACGGATTGCGTTTTTAGAAGCTGTATTGTTTCCTTTTGCAGTCAAAACACGAAAGGCATAATTTTGTGCCATTGTTGTTCCACCGATAAGTAACATAAGAGCTACTAGAAATAGTGATTTTGTTTTCATAGTTTTAAAATTTAATTGAGATAAGTATTTGATTAATCGTATTTTTTGAATACTTTAAATTTAATATAGTTTTGAATAGTTTCGAAAGACGTGGTTTATTCAAACTTGTTTTTCAGTATGTGCTTTGTTAAGTATAACTGTTTTTTTGATAGAAGGTTGTCAGATAAATTTTAAACATTCTTCTACAAAAATTGAACAAAAAATAATTATATACCTGTTTTACGTAAAAACTTGATAAAAAGATGTAAAAATCTGTAATTTTTATCCTAGTTTTCTATTTTTATTACTGGATACAGATTCTAGTTATTTTTAGTTCTAACTTGTTCAAAATTAAGGCTTTACCTTTCTTATTTTTTACTTATTTTTTATTCATAGGCACGAGTAGATTTAGGATACATATTAGCCAATATAGCTAAAAATACTTCTAACACATCTCCAGATAAAACCACTGCCAAAACCCCTACAGTTATTTCTAACATAAGATTATAAGTAGCCAATGTCCAGATAAAAATAAATACAAAGATGATAACTTCTACAAGCTGAACACCTTTTGTGATAACATCATACCAAGTCCCTAATTTTCTATGAAAATAGATATAGGTAAACAATACAACGTTAAAAAAACACATCAAAACAGAAATAATAATCGCTAAATAAGAAGGAATTACATCAATGTAATTTTCGTGTAAAATCATCGAAAGCATATTTGCATGAATCATAATTCCGTACATATCTGTTGCAGCTCTTCCCACAGGTCGTGCATTCAGTGGTGTGTAATACCTATCCTCCACCCCATCATCTTGTATGAAAGTAGAACCCATATAGCCCATAATTACAATTTTGTCTTTAAAGAAAGAAGGATCAAAATTTTCATCTAAAACATCCATTGGGTCAATGACCATAAACTTTTGCCAATTTCCACGATAATAAATCGTTTCTACTTCATTATTTCTTTCCAAAAGTTTTTCGGCTTTATCAGGATAAGAAAGTTGTATGAGTTTGGTTGCAAAACTATAAATTGTTGAATCTTTTACTTTTTCTTTTGGAGAAACAATACGAGCTGTTTCAAACTTTGTATCTTCATCTGTAACAACATTTACATAACCTGTTTGTATATACTTTTGAAATGGTTGGTGAGGAAGTCCTAAACTATCAAAACTTTTATTTTCTTCGTTTGGCTTTTCTAGTTTTGAAGCAAAAACAATAGGACATCTTTCGCTTGCAATTTTTAAAAAGGCTTCTAAAGTAGAATCTTGCTCAGGCTTTCTTGCTCCTGTCAAAAGAGCATCTAGTCCAATTATTTTCGGTTTATATCTTGAAATAACTTCTATTTGCGCTCCTAATCCTGCTCTAGGTAAATAACCAATATTTACAATAACTATATTTGTATCTATTTCTATCTTCTCATTATCTCTAATTTGAGAAAAATAAACATCAGAGATTTTGAAGTTATTAATCGTCTGTTCGAAAATATTGAGGAAATCAAAATTTACAGCTACTGTTTGAAGCAGAAGCATAAACGCAAAAATGGCGATTGTTCCTGTAATTGTAGCAATATTGAAGATTTTTCGTAAAAAACGCATTAGCAAATAGGTAAGTTGTAAATAATAGAATGAATATCGATTTTTGATAGATGTTTATAAAACAAAAACTCATTTCTATTACTACAAAGATACAAATTATTTTAGATACGTTTGTACGTTGTGAAATGTTTTTTGATATAACTAGAAATTAATTTTTTATTTTTAACTAAAATAACATTTTTTTAATAAGAATCTAGAATCAAGACTTGTATTTTTCTCATTTTTGTTTAGCTTTTCTATAAATTGCTTATATCAAACGACAAAACAAAAAGTCAATCCACATCTTATCAACGTTATTTAATTTCACATTTTTTATTTTTATGGCAAAAAGCAGACGTTCACGTTTAACATCCCAAGAGTATATTGATGGAATTTTGGCTCATAATCCTTTTATTTTGAGTAGAGCTATTACACTTATAGAAAGTCAGTTAGAAAGTGATAATGAACTTGCTACACAGATTATTGACAGACTTATGCCTTATACAGGAAATTCTATTCGTGTAGGAATTACTGGAGTTCCTGGGGTTGGAAAAAGCACATTTATCGAAACGTTTGGACTTTATTTGGCAGATTTAGCAACTGAACTAGAAAATAAAAATAAAAAAATTGCTGTTCTTGCCATTGACCCAAGTAGCCAGCGTTCGGGAGGAAGTATTTTGGGAGATAAAACAAGAATGGAAAAACTCTCTAATCATAAAAACGCTTATATTCGTCCTTCCCCAGCTCGTAGTTCTTTAGGTGGAGTTAGTCAAAAAACAAGAGAAACAATGCTTTTATGTGAGGCAGCAGGCTTTGATGTCATTTTGATAGAAACTGTTGGAGTTGGACAGTCTGAAACAATTGTAAAAGGAATGGTTGATTTTTTTCTTTTGCTTATGCTTGCAGGTGCAGGCGACGAGTTACAGGGAATAAAACGTGGAATTATGGAAATGGCTGATATGCTCGTCATTACAAAAGCTGATAAAGAAAATAAAAATGCAGCTACACGAGCCAAATCACAATATAAACACGCTTTGCATCTTTTCCCACCTAATGATGCCAAATGGACAGTTCCAGTAGAAATTTGTTCAGCTTTAGAAAATGAAGGAATAGAGAATATTTGGAAAAATATTGAAGACTTTGTAAAACAAACAACTTCAAATGGGTTCTTTAAAATAAATCGTAGTCAGCAGAACAAACAATGGCTTCATCAAACTATCGAAGAACGGCTAAAAAGAGATTTTTATGCAAATGAATTAATAAAGAAACAAATAGAAGATTTAGAAAAACAAGTTGCTAATGGCTCTAGAAATGCTGTCGAAGTGGCAAGAGAGCTTTTGAACAATTATTACAAATAGAAAATGGTTAATTGCAAATATCATTGATTTACAATTAACCATTCAAGTATAATTAATTTATACAGTTATTAATTATCTTTCAAAGATTTCATGTCAATGACAAAACGATAACGAACATCACTTTTTAGCATTCGTTCGTAGGCTTCATTAATGTCTTGCATGTTAATCATTTCAATTTCTGAAACAATATTATGTTTTCCACAAAAATCTAGCATTTCTTGTGTTTCAGCAATTCCACCAATCAAAGAACCTGCAACTGATTTTCTACCCAAAATCATTGGAACAGTATTTAGAATAGGTTCAAGTCCTCCTAAATAACCTACCAAGACTATCGTTCCATTAATAGTAAGAGTAGAAACATAAGGATTTACGTCATGAACATAAGGTACAGTATCGATAATCACGTCAAACTTTCCAGTTACTGATTTCATCTGACTTGCATCAGTTGAAATAATAACTGCATCAGCACCTAATTCTTTTGCATCTTTTTCTTTGCTTGGCGAACGAGAAAAAAGTGTAACTTCTGCTCCCAAGCCTTTAGCTAATTTGATTGCCATGTGTCCGAGTCCACCCAAACCAATAACAGCAACTTTACTTCCTTCTTTTACATTCCAATGACGCAATGGCGACCAAGTAGTAATTCCTGCACAAAGTAAAGGTGCAACAGCAGCTAAATCAAGATTTTTAGGAACTTTCAAAACAAAGTTTTCATCTACAACTACTTTTTCAGAATATCCTCCAAAAGTATGTCCTCCTAGATGCTTGTCTTTTCCATTGTACGTTCCTGTAAAGCCTTTCTGACAATATTGTTCTAAATCTTGCTTACAACTATCACATGTCTGACACGAATCAACCATACATCCCACAGCAGCATAATCGCCTACTTTAAGTTTGGTGACATCACTTCCAACTTTAGTCACTTTTCCTACAATCTCATGACCAGGTACAGCAGAATAAACTGTTCCACCCCAATCATTTCTAGCTGTGTGCAAATCAGAATGACAAACACCACAATACAAAATATCAATTTCAATATCTTTTGCAGTTACTTCTCTGCGTTCAATGGTCATTTGTTTTAAAGGCTTATCAGCAGCTTCTGTTCCAAATGCTTTTACATTATTTGACATATAATTATAATAGTTTTATTTGTTTTTTGAATAGTACGATTACTGAACAATTTGATATGTTTAATGTTCTGATTTTAATAAATTAATACTACTCCAATAACTAAATTATTGACAATCAAGGTATTATTATCATATCAAAATTCAAAAAAATGACTTCTATTCCTAGTAAAAATAATCTTTCAACCTCTTATGCTCCACAAAAAACACTTTTGATTTGGGATGGAGAATGTGGTTTTTGTAAATACTGGATTACCAAATGGCAAATGATTGTCAATGAATCAAATATTGATTTACGTCCTTATCAAGAATCAGCCAAAGATTTTCCAGATTTAGATACAAAATTATTCAAAAAAGCTGTTCGCTTAATTACTCCAGACGGAAAAGTATATTCAGGTGCAGAAGCAGCTTTCAAAAGTTTAGAACTAGGAGGAGCAACCAATTTACCTATAAGTTGGTATCAACAAAATCCTAATTTTAAAGAACTAACAGATTGGCTTTATACAAAAGTAGCTGATAATCGTCCTTTTCTATATGATGTTTCTTATTTCTTTTTAGGAGAAAACCCTAAAAAAATTCGTCCTTCTCTTTGGATTTGGGCTGGTGTAGGTGCGCTTGTTGGAGGAAGTTTGGTTTTGAGATTGGGTAGAAAGTAATTACTTAATAAAAATTAACTTCGAATAAGATAATAGTTTAAAGTAAAAACGATTCAATATTTTATTTTTGAATATTAATTACCAAATTATTTTTTTCTTATGCAGAAATTATTTTTTTTGATTGCTATTATAGCATCTTGTTTTATTTTAAGTTGCTCTCAAAGCAACTCTACCAACCAAAAAAGTACCGTTACAACTTTAAAAAATAAAACATTCATAACTGATAACTATGAATTAGTTTTGCCATCAAACCAAAAACATTTGTTAGTTCTTTTCCCTTGCTTTCCTTGTAATGCAGAACGCACAAAAACAGAGTTTGATATTATCGCAAAAGCTACAAAACAAGGAATTGCCATATTGATGATGAATTTTAGTAAGCATTTATGGGTATCTGATAATGAAAAAAGAGAATTAGAAAATATATTATTTCAAGTAACAAAAAAATATAATCTCAATACGAAAAACACGTTTATTGGAGGTTTTTCAAGTGGAGGTAATGTGGCTATTCTTCTAACAAATCATTTAAAGGTAACTAATTCTATTATTCAGCCAAAAGGTGTTTTTATTGTTGATTCGCCTATTGATCTTCTTGGTTTATATGAAAATGCTATCAAGAATATTGAAAAAAACTATTCAGAAGTTGCTGTTGGAGAAGCCAAATGGATTGTTAGTATGTTTAATGCAGAGTTTGGCAGTGGAGACTCTAGTTATAGAAATTATGAGATTAAATCTCCTTATCTATCAAAAACACATTCTTTGACTAATTTATCTGAACTTAAAAATGTCAAGATTAGGTTTTATTCAGAACCAGATACAGTATGGTGGAAAGAAAATCGTCAAACACAATATGAAGATACGAATGCTTATTATATCGAACAACTAAGTAAAGAACTAAAGAAAAAATATGGCAACGATGCTGTAGAATATATAACAACTGAAAATAAAGGATATAGAAGCAATGGACAAAGACATCCTCATTCGTGGTCAATTGTTGATAAGGAAGGTTTGATAAATTGGATTTTGGCAGAATAAAAAAATAATCTTTTAAATTTATTTCCTAACAAAATTCTCTACAAATAGTAGTCTAGTTTATCTTTGCATTCATCAATATAAAGAACTATAAACGTTTTATTTATCAGCTGCACGTAATTCATAAATTTATTTCAAAATTATGTGGCAGTTATTTTTATTTTATTCATCGTTACTACAATTTTTCATGTTAAAAATTTCAACCCTTAGCTTAGTTTTAATGTCTTTTACGGCATTATTTTTTACTTCTTCTGTTTTTGCTCAACTTACCATGCCACAACCAAGTCCTTCTGCTATGGTAAAACAAACAGTTGGTCTTACAGATATTACTATTGACTATTCTTCTCCTGCTATGCGTCAGCGTGAAGTTTGGGGTGGTCTTGTTCCTTACGGAGAAGTATGGCGTACAGGAGCAAATAAGGCTACAAATATTACTTTTTCTGATGAAGTTTCTATCGAAGGAACAAAAATAGCAGCAGGAACATATTCTCTTTTTACTATTCCAAATGAGAAAGAATGGACGGTTATCATCAATAAAAATTCTGAACAGTGGGGTGCAGGCGAATATGACGATAAAGAAGATGTAGTTCGTTTTACAGTAACTCCTATGATTTCGCCTATTATTAACGAACGTATGCTCTTTACAATTGAAGCTATGGAAGATCGTCAGGGAAAAGTTTCTCTTTGGTGGTCAAATACTAGAATTTCTTTTGTTGTAGATGCAGATCCTGTTTCTAAAATGGTTTCAAATATTGAAAATACATTAAAGCAAGCTGATAATTTGTGGTACACTTATGCACAATCTGCTGAATATTATTTAGACAATAAACAAGATACAGAAAAAGCAATGGACTGGATTAATAAATCTATTTCTCTGAAAGACCATTTTTACAATAATTGGATAAAGGCTCGTTTGATGATGGCTGGAAACAAAACAGGAGGCGTTTCAAGTAACACACAAGGAGCAATTGATTTAGTAAAAAAATCTATAGCAATGGGTGAAAAAGAAAACACAAATTTCTACAAACGCCTAAAGCCACAAATGGAACAATTTATCAAAACTTATTCTCAACAACTTCCTAAAAACAGCAAATCAACTAAGAATAAATAATTTTAGATTGTATTTTTAACAAAAAACACCTTTTTCTATCATGAAAAAAGGTGTTTTTTTATTATACTCACTTATTAGGAACAATTACGAATTAAAAACACTGGTTATCAGTTAATTAGCTATTTGAAAATAGCATTTTATTTATTCTTTATTCCTAAGCAGCTTTATTTTGATGCGATTTCCTAAAATTAATAAAATAAGTCTCTACTATACTAAAATCTTTTTCATCAATTTTAGATTCTCCATACCATGCTTTTTCATACCAAAGGGTTAGCTTTCTAAAACTTGTAGCTGATTCTTGTGACGCTTTATTAGCCAATTCTGAGATATAAGCGTGATTTGTTTTGTCTTTTTTCCAGTTGATAAGTTCCTTTTCATATAAGACTTTTAAAAGCCATAAATAATGAATACGGATTGCCATACGGAAATTACGTTGTAATAATGCTTTTTCTAAGGCTTGTTCTAAATAACCAAACTCTACTTTTTCTAGGTTTTCTTCTGTCAAAAAAGCAGCTTGTTCTTCCTCTAACTTTGTTTTCTTATTCCCAAACAAAACTCCTTTTGTAAAAAACCAAACTAAAGCTAAGGCCAATAAAGCCACAACCAAACCAATAAGTACGTACTTTAAGCTAGCCAAAAAACTCCAATCTAATTCAGGCCATTTAGAGGCAGGTTCTTTATATTCCTCCTTCTTATCTTCTATTTCTTTGGCATATTTAATTCCATCTCTTAACTCATTCCATTTTTTATTATCAAACTCTTTTACTTTTATTTCTGTTTCTTGCTGTGTAGTTTTATCTTGAGCATACAAGATAGAAGAATTCAAACCAACTGAAAAAGTGATTGCAATCAGCAAATAAAAAATAGCTTTTTTAAAAGTAGTCTTCATAGAATTATTATAAAATTATACTGTCTTTTTATTCTTTCATCTATTTGAAACTTTACATATAATGTAAGTGTAGAGTTAAAACAGAGTTGGTAAATATACAAAAAAATAAAAAGTTAATGATTATTTTGACGTTCTTAATTCAATTATTTTCTATCTTAGAAAAAAAATAGCTTTTATATTCAATCTCTTTTTGTGATGCAACACGAACCTATCCGAACTTTATTTTCAAGAAATCATGATACTATTTTTCCAAAATTGGGTGTTTTTTTGGCTGGAGCAACACCTTCAGAAGAAAACTTAAAAACTGGTTGGAGAAGAAAAGTAATCCAAAAACTAACAGAAGATAGTCGATTAAATCCTAGTATGATAGTCGTTTCACCAGAACCAGAAACAGGAAAATGGGCAGATATTGACAATAAAAACCCACAAACAGAACTAGAAGCCGTCAGAGATAAACAAATTACGTGGGAACTTCAATATTTACAACTCTGTGATATTACAGCTTTTTGGCTGCCTGCCTATTGGACAAAAGAAAAATCAGGTGTTTTTGATGCCAATATTGCGCCTACAAGTCGTTTAGAATTTGGTTATTTTTTGCAAGAATATGTCAAAAATCCTCTCAAAAGAAAATTTATTGTAGGAAGTCCAGAAGATGCAGATAGTATAAAATGGGCAAAAAAAATAGCTGATATTCACGGAATAAAGTGGCATTTTTTGAAAACAGAAGACAAAAATCAACTTGTTGCAGATTCTTTTGTTGAGGAAATTGCTACTACACTTATTGAGAATAAATGGGAGTATTGATTTACTGTTGATAAATTATATTCTATAACCATCAAAATGAGCTTTTCTCATAGTTTATATTGTATTTAATTGTACATTTTCACAAAAATAATTTTCAAATCATTAAATCTTATAGTAATGAAAAATTTTAATATCTATTTTTTTATTTTGTTATTCTTAGTTTCTTGTAATACCACAGAAAATAAAAATCAAGAAAATTACAAAGAAATAACTACTGACATTGAAAAAGTAGAATCAAATCAATCGTCATCAACTTTACAAAAACAAAAAAGCTGTGAGTTGTTTACTAATCGACAAATTGCAGAGCTATTAAATGTAGATGTTGCAAGTCTAAAAACAGAGGATATGGGAGGGGGAGAAAGGCGTTCTATTTGTTATTATTATAATGCCGAAGGTAAACGTAAATTATATATTAGATTAGGCTGGGAAAGTGACAAATCGATAGAAAATAAGGTGTTAGAAACACAATATAAAAGATTCTTAGAGGATACAGAACAAGATTTTACTTATCAAGAAATAAGTAATGAGAGTGGAAACCAAATACTCACATCAATACAACCAGATAGAGAAAATATGTATATTCATATTGTCCGTAAACGATTTGGAAATAGTGCAGAAGCAACTTTGGAGCTACGTCACGAATCAGATGCAGCGAATATTAAGGATGAACTTGTAAAAATGATAAATGAATTAGATTAACCTCTTAAAAATTCTATTTGAGCATTTCAAGTAAATGAAATGCTCAAATAGGTTCAAATAATTAATTATTTTTTATCTTAATACCCCAAAATATTCAAAACCTGCTCTGCTGTTTGCTCTTTATTGAATAATTCTGTTGTTACATTTCCTTGTTCGTCTCTGTCAATAATTACGTGTTGAGCATTTGGAATCAAACAATGCTGAATTCCTCCATAGCCTCCCAAACTTTCTTGGTATGCGCCTGTATGGAAAAAACCAATGTATTGCTCTGTTCCTCGTGTGAATTTTGGCAGCATCAATTTCGAAACATGCGATTCTGAATCGTAATAATCCATACTATCACAGGTAATTCCACCGACATGAACTTGCTGATATTCTTTATCCCAGTTATTGATTGCCATTGTGATAAAACGGTAACCCATTCCCCACGTATCAGGCAAGTGTGTGATAAATGAGCCATCAATCATATACCAAAGCTCACGGTCGTTTTGTTGTTTTTGAGCCATGACAGAAAAAATCATGCCCCCACTTTCTCCTACCGTAAAACTTCCAAACTCAGAAAAAATAGTAGGAACAGGAACACCTTCTTGCTCACAAACTTCTTGAATATTTGCTACAATCGCTTCTGTCATGTATTCGTAATCAAACTCAAAACCAAGTGAGTTTTTGATAGGCAAACCACCACCAATATCCAAAATATGAAGTTCTGGACAGATTTTTTTCAAATCACAATAGGCACGAACAAACTTATTAAATTCACTCCAAAAATAAACTGTATCACGAATACCAGAATTTACAAAGAAGTGTAGTAAAGTAAGTTTGAATTTTGGATTGGTAGCTACATGTTTTTTATAAAACTCTACAACATCTTTATAACGAATGCCCAAACGAGAAGTATAAAACGAAAAATTAGGCTCTTCTTCTGTTGCAATGCGAAGTCCGATTTGCATTTGTTCTATATCCAACTCTTCATACGCTGTTATTTCCTTTCTATTATCCAAAACAGCAATACAGTTTTCAAAACCATCTTGCCACAGCGATTTTATTTCATTGGTATACGTTTCTCTCTTAAAACCATTACAGACTACATATTTATCTTTATTAAAAAGTCCTTTTTGATGCAATTTTTTAATGATAGCAATATCAAAAGTAGAAGAAGTTTCAAGATGTGCACCTGTTTTCAAAACTTCTTCCATTATAAAATTAAAATGCGAAGATTTTGTACAATAACAATACACATACTCAGCATCGTAATTCAATTTTTTCATCGCTTCACCAAAATGACTTCTCGCCCTTCGTATATTTTCACTAATTTTTGGCAAATAAGTAAGGCGCAAAGGCGTTCCATATTTTTCAATAATTGGCATAAGTTCTACACCATAAAAATTAAGTTCATCATTCGAAACCGTAAAATCTGGCGTATCAAAATAAAAAGTTTGTTTGATAAGGTCAATATAACGTTGTTGAGAAGTGCGTTTTACCATCAGAGTTTTTTGAGGGAGTAAATTAAATAAAAAAGATATGTAAATTTTTACATATAAAAAATGATTGAAAATAGAAGTTGTGTGTAGATAATCTAAAATTCTGTTACAAATTTACATTTATTTATATGAACAGAACTTTAAATAGGCTGTAAAGTTATTGCAAAATTATTTAACTTGTAGAAAAAGACACAAAAATATATCTTCAAATCCTATTTCAGCACTATTTTACCAATTTATTTTATTCTGTTATGAGTACAAAAACAGTTTCTCAGCTAGGAAAAGAACTTTCAGGCGTAGTTGAACACTACTACAATTCGCTTCAAAACTATAAAAAAGAAGATTTTGAAAAAACTTTTGATGATGGAAGTTGGTCAATGGGACAGCTTTACAATCACCTCTATTCAGCATCTCGTCATTGGATAAATGGCAAAATTACGAATTGTATAAACCAAGAAAAAGGAGTAGAACAGGCTGAACTAACCTCTGAAGGGAGTTTTATTTTGGGTAGAGGTTATATTTCTCATAGTAAAAAAGTAAAAATGCCTGAGGGAATGCCACAACCAGAATTTCAACCCAAAGCATTTTTTGAAAAAGAACTAGAAAATTATTCAACTTATTTGACAGAGCTAACTGAGAGAATGGAAAGTCAAATACAGCCTAACTTTGGCACAAAACACCCTATTTTTGGAATGCTGACAGCAAAAGATTGGCTTAATTTTGATTTAATTCATTGGAAACATCATATTAGACAACAAAAAGAAATTGAATCAAAGTTTTGATTGAAGTTTTTTAAAAAATCAATTGTAAAAAAAAGATACTTAATTTAGAAATTCTTCTTCATTAAGTATCCTGTTTTTTATTTATATCAATGCTATCAAAAATCCTACAAAGATAGCTACCCAAAGCACATCCATAAAATGCCAATAAATAGTAAGGAGTTGTAGCTTTATTTTTTCATAAGGATTAGTAACTGTAATCAAAATCTGAACACCATCATCAGCTTTATTTATATATTGATTGAGAAGAATTGCTAAATAAACAAGTCCTCCCATAAGGTGAATCATGTGAAAAGCAGAAATTATATAAAGATATGCACCTGCTGTTTTGCCTTCTAAATAAATCTTGTTTTGGTGTAGCTCGTAACCTCCAATAATTTGTAGGGATAAAAAAACAATTCCTAAGCCAAAGACAGCTAAAAGATTATTTCTTAATTTCTTAAAATCATCTTTATAAAACTGCTGACGTGCTTTTTCTAAGAAAAAACTACTGCTGACAATAGCTATTGTACTAACAAAAAAAGCGTAAGGAAACTCAATAGGATGAGTAATAGCTTTTATTAAAGACTCATTAAAAAATAACAACATCAAAAGGGTAAAAGCCATAAATATTCCCATGACACCCAAATACATCATCATGACATAAGGATGCTGTTGTTCCATTTTTTCAAGAGTGGTTTTTTTCTCTCTAATATTGGTTTGTTCTTGTTTTTGCATAAAATTCTGTCTGTGTTTTATTACAAAAAATAGATAGCAATAGACATATCAAAATTATTTCTAAAATTAAAAATATATTCTTATTATTCTCTTATCCTTTTTTTTGTGTTTTATTATATGGGAATGAATAAGTAATTAATAAACTGTTGAACTTTTTGGTTAGGCTGTATTTATTACGAAGATACAATTTTTATATAAAAAAAGCGAAGTAAACAACCTGATTTTTAAGGAGTTTAAGAATATAAACAAAAATAAGCTAGTACCTTTTTACTATTTTAATTTATTTTACTAAACTTTTCAATCGATTTATGCTCTTTCACGCTCTTAGCTTCTTAAACACAGATACATACATTTAGTTTTGGTTGCTTATCAAAAAATAAAAATTTATTCGAATCTTATTCCCATTACTAAAACATCATCAATTTGATGTATTTTTCCTTTCCAACGATCAAAGACTTGAGAAATACGATTTTCTTGTTCTTTTATTGGTAAATGCGAAATTTCTAATAAAAGCTCTCTAAATTTTTTTGTCATAAATTTCCTACCCTCTTTTCCCCCAAACTGGTCTTGATAACCGTCAGAAGCTAGATAAATAGTAGTAGGAACATGTAGATTTATTGTATGAGGAGTATAAATTCTTTCTTTTGCCATTGTTCCTCCTACAGGAATTTTATCTGCTTTTATTTGCAAAAGTTCTTCATTCTGAACATAATAAAGTGGATTCATTGCACCTGCATATTGAATGTGATTTTTTGCTTTATCCCAAACTACAATACAAACATCCATTCCATCCCTGTTATCAGACTGACTTTGTTTCAAAGCAGCAAAAATATAGTTGTGTAAATGAGTAAGAATTAAATCAGGCTCAGTAAGATTTTGTTGAAAAACAGCATCTGTAAGCCCACTACTTCCGAGCATAGACATAAATGCCCCTGGTACGCCATGACCTGTACAATCTGCCACAGCAATAATTACTTTGTCTTCACTTTTTTCTATCCAGTAAAAATCACCACTAACAATATCACGAGGTTTGTAGAAAATAAAATGATTAGGTATTTCTTGTTTAATACGTTTTTCTATTGGCAAAAGTGCCGTTTGGATACGCTTTGCATAATTTATACTAGATACAATATTTTTATTTTGCTCTTCAATTTTCTGATTTTTAATGTCTAACTGATCTCTCTGCTGAATAATTTCTTCATTTTGGGTGGAAAGTTCTGTATTTTTTTGAGAAAGTTCATCTGTTCTTTCTGCAACTATATTTTCTAATTGTTCATTTTGTTTGCGTAAGCGATGTGTATAAAAACGAGTTGAGCCAAAAATAATTCCTACTCCAAATAAAAGATAGAAAACATAAGCTGTTGTGGTACGATGCCAAGGTGGAAAAACTTTGAATTGGTAAGAAACTTTTTCACTTTCTTCTCCCAAATAATTTTTAGATTTTGCATAAAAAATATATTCACCTTCTCTTAGGTTGTTGTATTCTTTTATGTTTAGAGTTGTCCAATCTGACCATTTTTCGTCTAAGCCTTCTAAAAAATAACTGTATTGTGTTCTTTTTTCTTCTATAAAAAATAATCCTGCTACTTTAAAAAGAATAGAATTATTGGCATTGTCAATTTTTAGAATATCTTTTTCACTCTGTATTTCGCTAATTTCATATAAAATGGAATCATTATCTAATTTTTTAGAAGTGAAAAAATTTCCGTCAAAAATAAGCGAATCATTTCCTATCTTTACCTGACGAATCAGTGTATTGAATATTGCTTCTTGATTTGACTCTTTCAATTTACTTAAATTAATGTTTAAAATACCACTAGAAGTTCCTATCCAAATTATGTTTTTGTTGTTCTCATCTTGATAAAGAGAACGAACAAAATATTTTCCTACTATTTGTTCTAGTTTACTATTTCTTATATAACTTTCTCCTTGTTTAGTATAGATATTCACAAAAAAGTTTTGAGGATCATATACCCAAAGCATATTTTCACCAACTTGTTCTATTTCAACAGGTCGATTTAAGTAAGGTCTCAAAAATTGAGTTATTTGTTTGTCGTATTCTAATTTATCTTCTTTTGTTATTTGAAAAATGCTGTCATTTCCTTGTTTTTGAACATATACGTTACCATCAATAATGGTATAACCTCCTGAATCTAAATCGTAAAATGTAATTTTAGAATTCTCTATATTTATTTTTGCTACTCTATGTCTGTTTTGTGCTTCAACTCCCCAAAACTCATTTTTTTCTAAAGAACGAATATGAATGTTTGTATTTTTTAAAAAATCATTTTTTTTTGTTTCTTTGAGAATAGCATTAGGCTGATAATCTATATAATTTATTCCCTCTCTTCCTAATTGTGAAAAATAAATTCTGTTAGGGTTATGTTTATAATTAGTCATTTCGCTAATACGCAATCCACCTTGAGGAATTTTTAAAATAGATACCGCCTCCCATTCCGAATTATTTTTTTTCTTAATTTCATAGATTCCATCAAAAGACGATAAGAATAAATGTTCTTTTCCATCAGCTAAAAGAAGTGTTTTGAGTAACCTATTTTCTATGGATGTTCCTTCTATAGTCTTCCAATTTCCATTTTTTTGAAGATAAACAAGTTTTGCAACTGTTCCTGCAAAAATGGTATTTTCAAATCGTCTAATGTCATATATCGAACTTCCACTGATACCTTTATTTTCTGCCCAATAATTAACAGGAGAAGCGACATCTATTTTTGCAATACCATTATAAAATCCTGTCCAAAGTTGATTTTGGTTATCTTGGGCAAAAGACATTACAATATTATCTATCAATCCTTCTTTTGTAGAGATAATTTGTATTATATTTCCTTTATTATCTGTATGAATCACACCATTTTGAATACTTCCAAAAATCCAATCTCCATTCACAATTTGTGTGGCTGTAAGAAGCTGAGCATTTCTAAAAACAGTTTGGCTTTTTTGGTCACCAAAAGGAGTAATCTGAGCTGTTTCTAAATTATAAATTGTCACATTATTGCCTATGCCAAAAATAAGTAACTCATTTTCTGAAAAATCTTTAATTTTATAAATATCCTTTCCCTCAAAAAAAGAGGTGTTCTTTAAAGAATCATAAGAAAAATCATTTGTATTGTTGGAGACTTGCTTATGAAATAATTGTTTGCCATTAAAAAATAAAAAACCTTTATTTGTAAAAAAAGTGTCTTTTATATCATCTCTATTTATACGAATGTGTTCTTTTACAACTCCTTTATCAAATTTGAATATAATATGTTTTCCTATTTGCTTTGATGTACCATCAAATGTATAATAAATTTGATTATCAATTTTTCCTACACTACTTGTTCTAACTCTATACCAAACTGAATCAGCTAAATTTTCAGGATGCAACGGAATAAATTCCCATTTTCCTGTTGGATATTGAGGTCTCAAGTAGCCCGCACAACGCACCAAGCCATCAGCAATATGAATATTTCCGTTTTCACCTTCAACCATGCTATATACATAATTACAGGGTGTAAATATTTTCTTCCAACTATTTCCATCATACTCCAAGATATCTCTATTATTTGATGCTGCATAAATAAAACCTCTACTACTTTTCATCATAGAGCGTATTTCAGGAGCTGCATTATATTCTGTAGGAGCAAAATTTTGCAGTGGTGGAGAACCTATTTCAGTATTTTGAGCTATTGAGTCAAAAAATAAAAATATGACAAAGAAAGTAAAGAATAAAACAGATAAAGACTTTTTTGAGGGGTAATATTCTTTCATAATTTCAACGAACAGTAAGTAACAAATGAATTGGACTTTATTATAAATTATACAGATAGAATAAAATATAAATCAAGATAATGAAATACTTGAGTTTTTTCAAAAAATTAGTAAACCAATAGCCTTAAAAATTACTTAAAAAAACTAAACACTAAGTATTTATTTTCCATTTCAATAAGGTTTTGTTAGTAAACTCAATTATGGATTAATCAACTATTATTATTTTAAAAAATTACACGTTAAAAATATTTTTTAAAACTCATCATTTATTCGTTTCTTCCACCCTCTCTTTTCAATTCTTCTAACATTTATTTTATCTTTCAGAGTAAGTAGATAATCAGCTAATAAAAGTAGTTCGTTGTCGTCTTTCTCTCCTCTATATTCTTTGGGGTAAATTACATTACCATAATTTTCTTTTGCTTTATGAGGTGTATCATCAACAATCAAGATACGTTCTAATTTATAACCTTTTTTCTTGAGTTTCTTTAGAGGTTTTACAAAATGATAATGCGAAGTTTCAGAAGCTGAATAATCTTGATAATCATCAAAAATAGCATTAAAATTTCTTTTATAACTGCAACGACTTCTAGCCCAAACAAATTCTAGTTCTATATCTTCTGGAATAATTTTCTTTGCAATTTCTTCTACATATTCATCGTCAGCCGAAGACCAAAGCGCAATCAGAAAATGATCTTTTATTCTCTCAAAAAATTCCTTCAAATAAGGTCTTTGATAAATAAAATAATTAAAAACTGTAAAATCAAAAGGTCTATCTAATTTTTGTGTAGAACCAAAAATCAATGTTTCGTCTATATCAAGAATGAGAAGGGTTTTATTTGAGTTTTTGTGAGTCATCATGATTGGAAAGTCTTGAGTAAAATAGAAACAGAACAATAAATTTGATTGCAAAAGTTCTGAGCTACTTTTAATTTTTCAAAAATATCTAAACCTTTTAAGAGTATTATAGATTTTATATGAAAATTTTATAGACTAAAATCAGCACACTGTTTCAAAAGTTTTATTATATATTGTTGTGGATTCAGTTCTGAGGAGTTGAACGCACAAAAGATATTGTAAATCCTCTGCACTGTACTAAAATTAGTCATTTTTTCAACTTTATTTTAAAAAAAAGAATACAATTATGCCAGATAAAAGTAAAAATACAGTCCAAACAATAAATCCAGCCACAAACGAAGTCTTAAAAACTTATACACTTCTTTCTGAATCTGAAATTACAGAAAAGCTACAGAATTCTGAAGATGCTTTTCAAGATTGGAAAAAAACAAGTTTTGCTGAGCGTTCTGAATTATTTCGCAAACTTTCTCTTCTCTTGAAGGAAAAAGAACAAGAATTGGCTACTCTTATGACAAAAGAAATGGGAAAACCAATTACTCAAGCTAAATCAGAAGTCGAAAAATGTGCTTGGCTTTGTGATTTTTATGCAGAAAAAGCAGAAGAATTTTTAGCTCCTGTTGCCAAAAAATCAGATGGTTCAGAGGCTTATGTACGTTATGATCCGCTTGGTGTTATTTTGGCTGTGATGCCTTGGAATTTTCCATTTTGGCAAGTATTTCGTTTTGCTGTTCCTTCGCTTATGGCTGGAAATGTAGGCGTCTTAAAACACTCTTCAAATTCTTTTGGCTGTGGAGAAGCAATGGAATCTCTTTTTTTAGAAGCAGGTTTTCCTAAAAATGTATTTCAAAATTTCTTAATTAGTGGAAAGCAAGTCAAACAAGTTTTGGAAAATGATCACGTAAAAGCAGCGACACTTACAGGAAGTGAAGGCGCAGGTTCATCAGTTGCTGAAATTGCAGGAAAGAATATCAAAAAGACAGTTTTAGAATTGGGAGGAAGTGACCCTTTTATTGTCTTAGCTGATGCAGATATAAAAACGGCTGCCAAAACGGCTGTAAAAGCACGTACTCAAAACTCAGGACAAAGTTGTATTGCTGCTAAGCGTTTTATTATTGTCAAAGAAGTTTATGAGGAGTTTGTAGAAGAGTTCAAAAATGAAATGGCAACACTAAAAATGGGCGACCCAATGGATGAAAACACAGATGTAGGTTGCCAAGCGAGAGAAGATTTAGCAAAAGAATTAGAAGAACAAGTACACAAATCAGTAGAGAAAGGTGCAAAGATAATTTTGGGAGGAAAGAGAGATAAAGCATTCTATGAACCTACCATTTTAGTAGATGTAAAAGAAGGAATGCCAGCTTTTGATGATGAACTTTTTGGACCTATTGCTTCTGTAATAAAGGCAGAAAATGAAACCCATGCGATAGAGCTTGCCAATGATTCAGAATTTGGATTAGGTTCTTCACTTTGGACAAAAGACATGGAAAAAGCTACAAAAATAGCTTCTCAAATAGAATCTGGAAGTGTGTTTATCAATGGCATGGTAAAATCTGATCCTCGTTTGCCTTTTGGAGGAATCAAAAAATCAGGATACGGAAGAGAGTTAGCTACAAATGGCATTCACGAATTTGTAAACATAAAAACAGTTTGGATAGCGTAGTCAGTTATCAGTGAACAGTTACCAGTAATCAGTTAAATACTTGATGACTTCTCTATTTCTAGGGATTCATTTTGTATTTACTTCTAAAATCTAACTTCATACTTCTAAATTTATTTCACTCTATCTGGATTTTCTTCTAAGAAAGCAGACCACGAGGTACTCTTTGGAAGTAGTGCATTTTGCTGAAAATAATGACAAACAGCTACACCAACGGCATCAGTAGCATCTAAAAGGTCTGGAATTTCATCAAAAGAAAGTAACGTTTGCAACATACTAGCAACTTGTTCTTTTGATGCAGTTCCTTTTCCTGTAACAGCTTGTTTTACTTTTCGGGGAGCATATTCTTCTACCGAAACGCCACGAGAAAGTGCAGCAGCCATACAAACACCCTGCGCTCTACCTAATTTGAGCATAGACTGAACATTTTTACCAAAAAAAGGAGCTTCTAAAGCCATTTGTTGAGGTCTGAATTCTTCAATTATTGTACTTACTCTGTCATAAATTTTTTGTAGTCTTACATAATGATCTTTCCACTGTGCTAACTTTATGACTCCAAACTGAATCAAATACATTTTATCGTCTTTAATTCCTAAAACACCATATCCTAAAACAACAGTTCCAGGGTCTATTCCTAATATAATTTGATCAAAAGAAGTTGGTTTCATAAAAGTAGATAACACTTTCTAAGTGTGATTTTTGAATGTAAATTAAAAGTAGTGCGTTTTTTGTGCGTTGATTGATTTCTACTTTCAAAATTATTTAATGAAAAAAAATACTCAAAAGAATCTTCTAAAATTCTTCAATATTGTATTGATGGCTTTAGCTTGGTTTTATTTATATTCTCAAATCAAAAATCATCAATCTTTTTTTTCACAAATAACCGATTTATGGAACGAATTGCAAAAAAATAGAGCAACTTTGTTTATTATTTTTGTGTTAATGTTAATAAATTGGATTTTAGAGGCTAAAAAATGGCAAATTCTGACAAAATCATTAGCAAAAATTAATTTATTTCAATCTTTACAAAGTGTTTGGATAGGTTTATCACTAGCCACTTTTTTACCATTAGGAAACTTTCTAGGACGAGCAAAAAATCTACCGAAGAAAAATCGTTTTGACTCGGCTGGTGCTTTGGTTATAAATGGAGGTTTACAATTTTGGGTTACTATGCTGGGAGGTATTTTTGGAATAAGTCAGTTTTTTGAGTTAGGTAATTATTTTACTTTTCTGCTTTTTGCTTTTTGGATTTTACTTTATTTTGTTGGGTTGTTTTTTTATAATAAATGGTCGTTGGTGAGGACACCAACAACGGCAAATTTAATAGTCGTCAGTGAGGACACCAACAACGGCAGAGCAAGAAAAAGTAAAATTTTCAGACAATTAAAGTTCGCAGATAAACTTATAATTTGGCTACAAAAAAACCTCTATTTTGCCAGTCAGTATTCTCAAAAAGATATTTTAAAAACCACTTTTTTTGCTTTACTTCGTTATGGTGTTTTTTCACTTCAAATGATTTTAATTTTCAAGGCTTCCAATTTTTTGCTTTCTACTGAAAAAATAATTGTAGGTTCTAGTCTTTTATTTGCAGCAAAATCTGTTTTACCTGTGGGTGGTTTTTTAGTTGGACTTAGCGTAAGAGAAGCAACAGCACTTTATTTTTTTGGTGCTTTGGGAGAAGAAAAGGTAGTAACCATTACGTTTTTACTTTGGATTATAAATATTGGTTTGCCTGTTTTGGTAGGTTCGTTTTTGCTTTTGAAGAATGTTAAAAGGAAAAATGAATAATGTCTTAAAAACTATCTAAAGTCATTTTTTCTGACCAATTTAGCTCTTTTGGTAATTCTTGATTCGAAAACTCTATGTGAATCACTCTTCTTTTTTTGTCATTTGTTGTTCTTTTCGAACTGTGTAGAAGCAAAGGTTTCATTATCATTATTCCTCCTTTCTCAACATCACAAATTGTTTCTGTTTCTACATACCAATCTATATTTTGAGGCTTGTATATTTTTTTAAGATGAGATTTTGGAATAACTCTCAATGCTCCATTATTCTCGTCTGTTTTATCAAGATGAATACGAATTGTGATTATATTTTCTAGAATCTGTAAAGGAGGTTGAACAGCAAATTGATTTTGTTTGACTGTCCAATAATTAAATTCTTCTAATTCTATTTTTTCATCTACTGAAATAGTCAAATCTTGATGATAAGGAACATACCAATTCGAATTTTTGGGTTTGTCAAAGTAAATACTTTTTATCACAAAAAAGTCATTTCCTACTAACTCTTGGAAAATAGATTTGAGTTTTTTTGTAAAAATCAAATTACTAATTTCTGTATTTTCCTTTAAAAACTGACGAATAGCAAATAAATCTACTGATTTTCTGACTGTACTTCTTGATGTATCTATTTTATCAATAAAAGCCGTTATTTTTTCTATTTCATCAGAGGAGTAAATAGTTGGAAGAACTGTAAATCCATTCTCTGAGAGTTCTTCTATATATGTTTTCGTATTTTCCATTCAACTATTTTCTTTACATTTTTCTAAAAACTCTTCAAAGTCATTATTTTTTATCTCAAAATGAGCTTGGTGATAAAACTCTTTTCTGTCTTCCCATTTTTGAGCAATTAATTTATACAGCTTTTCAAAAGAATCAGCTTCTTTGAAAAGTGGACGATTATCTTGCTGTTTTCGTTGTGTTTCAAAAGTTCGTTTTGCCAAAACTTCTATTTCTATATTTAGAAAACAAACAATTCCATGTTGTTTCATTTGTTCCAAATTATCAAAGAAACAAGGGGTTCCTCCACCTGTAGAAACAATTGTCTTATCTAAATTAAAGGTCGTTTGAAGAGCTTTTTTTTCTTCTTGTCTGAAAAAACTTTCTCCTTTCTTTTCAAAGATTTGTGGAATGGTAGCATTATTTCTGTATTCTATCAAAGAATCTAAATCTAAAAATGTGTAGTCTAGTTTTTCTGCGATGATTTTTCCGAAGGTAGATTTACCAGAAGCTGGCATTCCAATCAAATAAATAAGAAAATTTTTCATCTTAGCATTTTTATTATTATTGTCGTTATACTAAAATACCAACAATGGAGAATAAGTGTCTTTTATCAAAGCTATCAACTGTATTTACTGATTACTGGTAACTGTACTATCTGATGACTGACTACTAATAACTGCCTTATGTCTCATTTCACGAGCTATAATCGAATCTTGAAGCTGCTGAACTACCTGTCTATGTAATTTAGATTCCTTCTGAGATTCTTTCAAAAGTTCTTTTTGCCTATCTGTTTCTAACATCTGAAAAAATGCAAGTCCTCCCAAAACTAAAATTACTCCCAAGGAAACCACAGCTACCAAACGCATTTTTTTACTTGTCTTTTTTACTTTTTGTTCTGTTTGTTCTTGCTTAGTTTTTAATTTTTCTTCTACTTCCGTTTGGACATAATCATCTAAGGCTTCGGTTTGGATATTTTCCTCTGCCAGCCATTTTAATAATTTTTCTTCTTTTTTTTCTTTTTCAGAATCAGATAGTGAAATAAGAATACGTTTCATAAGTTTTGATACAGACAATCATTAATTTTTATCAAAAATACAGTAAAAATAATCTATTTGATAAATTTTAAGTACAGATAATCAAAACTAAAAAAAAAGAAGGAGAAATAATAGATTTTTTTATTTAAACCCTATTCAATTCTTCCAAAACTTCCAAGGCTAAAAAAC
This sequence comes from Bernardetia sp., assembly GCA_020630575.1. Classification (GTDB taxonomy): domain Bacteria; phylum Bacteroidota; class Bacteroidia; order Cytophagales; family Bernardetiaceae; genus Bernardetia. The sequence goes on along the minus strand of JAHDBD010000005.1, from coordinate 193,695 downwards.
CATAAGTTTTTCTAATTCCTTTCTTATATTCTGAAATTTCATATTGCTCTGTAATATCCTCCCACTTATCCAAAAATATTAATTCACTCCCATCACTGTTTAAGTCCATTGCAAATCTTATAAATTTCTTTTCAGCAGTTATAATGATTCCTTCATCTGTGCTAATACCAGAAAAACCTTGATTATAATCTAAAAATATAGCAAATTTTGAATTAATTTCTCTTTCTATCAAAATTTTTTGAAACCCTAAAGATACTCCATTTTCTCTCCAATATTTTGCTTCTGAGAAGATTCTATATTTTATAAGCGTATTTTGTTCTTCTACATTTAATCTTCTTTTGTTTTTTAAGATTTCAATATCCATCCTGATATTTATTTAGAGGGTTGCTTAAAATGTCTGTTTTATGGAAAAAAGAACGCTTTATCTGTGTTCTGTGACATATAGAATATGTTTTTTCTATTCTTAAACAACCTTTAGTTAAAAAAACTCAAAGCTATTTCTTATTTTTTAGCTCCTCAATTTTATTATCCACTATACTTTTTGATTGATACAACGATTCTCCTACAAAATAATGATAAGTCAAATCATTGATTAGTTCATAAGCTAATTCATAATATTCTTTAGAGAACTTTTTTGGAAATGCTTTATGCTGACTCCAATCTTCTATATAATTAGAGATATACCAAATTCCTCCAGCTATTTCTCTACTAAGCATAGTATCATTTTCTCTATTCTGACACTCTTCATAAAGTTTGTTGAGAAGATTAACGAAAGAAATATGATTCCAATTTAAGTCGATTCTAAATTCAATTAGAAAGGAATTATCTTCTGCATTTAGTTCCTGCATTAGTGTTAGTTCTTTCATTAATCTTTATTTATAAATTAAACTCTAGGTTTCCAAGCAATTTCATCAGCATTTACTTCGTGAGAAGTCATTCTTGACAATACAAAAATATAATCTGAAAGACGATTGAGATAACGAATAATTATTTGATCAACTCCTTCTTCCTCTTGATTATTTAATTCAGTACAACGGCGTTCTGCACGTCTACAAACTGTTCTTGCCAAATGACAAAAAGAAACAGCAGGATGTCCACCTGGTAAAATAAAATGAGTCATGGGTGGTAATTCTTCATTCATCACATCAATTGCTACTTCTAAGTCTGTTATGTCAGTTTCATCTATTTGAGGAATAGGAATATGAGAAACTTTTTTTGGGTCAGATGCAAGCAATGAACCAATCGTAAACAAACGGTCTTGAATTTCTATCAAAATTTCTTTTCTATGCTCTAGTTCTTTTTGGTCACGAAGCATTCCAATATATGAGTTGAGTTCATCAACAGTTCCATAGGATTCAATTCTAAGATTTGCCTTTGATACTCTTCTTCCACTAATGAGTGAAGTAGTTCCTTTGTCGCCTGTTTTAGTGTATATTTTCATTGTGTTAAGTTTTTGTTTTTAGGTTTTATTCAATACCAAATATACACAGACTATGCTTAGTAAAAAATCTAATTTGTCTTGCTTAAATATTTCACTTATCTAAATCAAAAAAAAATAATACTTATTGAAAATTATTTTAAACTACTTAACACTGATTACCAACACCTTATCTGAAAAAATATGACTATCAGTCATTTTTTAACTTTTAGCCTAAAACTTTATTTAAAAAAAAGTGTTATTATTGCATTCGTTTTGTAGAAACAATTTTTTTATGTCTTAAGGCATTATTTTTTCTATCAAATCAAAAATGAATCATTTTTTTTTATCAATTACTTTTTTAACTTTTTATTAATTATGACAAACAAACTATTTCAATCTCTATTTATAGCTGCTATTTTATTTTTTGTGGGCGCATCTACTTCTTTTGCTCAAGATACAACTCCTGAAGAATCAGTAAGTTATGGTGCATTTACATTGTATGGAAACTTTCCTATGGGAGATGATTTTTCAAATGTAGCCAAGTTTGGTGGTGGACTAGGTTTTGAAGGAGCTTATTATTTTAATCCTTTGATTGGTCTTGCTTATTCAGTTGATGGACAATTAAACCCATATAACAAAGACAGTAATGGTTTAAGTAATTTTACAGATATAGATGCACAACCTTGGATACACGGTAACTTAATGGGAGGTATCGAACTTTCATTTCCAGTTACGTCAGTAATTGCTCCTGAATTTCGTGTTTTAGGTGGACTTATGATTGCTCGTAGCCCTGAAGTTACCTATAGTGCTTTAGGAGGTTCAGTAACACAAGACGCTATTACAGCTCCTGCTTTTGCTTACTCTGTAAGTGGTGGTTTGAAAATTACTAATTATGATAGTGGAAGTGCTTTTCGTGTAGGTGTTCGTTATTTAGCTGGTCAGCCAACCTTTGATGGCGATGATAATCTTTTACAAGGTGAAAATAAGCAGAAAATTAATATTGCAAATGCTCAACTTTACGTTTCTTTTGCTTTTCTTTCAAGAAAATAAATAGAATTCGTAAAATATAAATCACAAAAAAATCTACCTAAATTAAATTTGGGTAGATTTTTTTATGTAGAATTATGTGTAAAGTGTAATTCATTAACAATTTACATTACACTTCACAATTGACCATTCTTTATAGAGCTGGATAATAACTATCCAAAGTATTTACAATGTCTTTCAAACGAGGAAGGTTTACAGCACGACGAATTCCTGTAACAGCTTCTCCTTTTTTGTTCTTCAAAATGTCAATTTGTGTTTTTACTTTTGCAGGCTCACTACTCAAATTTTGGGAAACTGCTCCTTCTAAAATGACAATTGTATTTCTACTATTTTCATCTATCATAGAAATATATTGTCCATACAGATAATCAAACTCTTTATAAAGATAAATTACGTCTTCAATTTTTTTATTTGCTTCCATGATATGAGGATATTTTGACATTAATTTAGAATAATCAACTTTTCCACCTCTAGCAAATTCGTTTTCTAATTTATCAAAATAAGCTGTAACAGAAGTTTTGTTATACGTTCTAAAAACAGTCAATAAATATTCTCCATTTGTAGCATTGCCTTCAGGTTCTTTGAGTTGAACATTAAATTTTAAACCTTTAGCTTGAAGATTTACGTATTCTGTTAATTTATCGTGTAAATTTGTAGTCTGAACCTGATAATTATCAATATTATTTGCAAAACGAGCATTTACTAAATTTAGCTTTGCATAATAAGCTGTATATTTTTCTAGTTCATTTTTAAATTCTTGAACATCACTTTCATCAATATCCTTCCTTTGGGCAGCAATTCCAGATACAAAACCCAAAACAGAAGTAGCAATATTAATAACAGGTGTAGCAGAAGCAATATTGCTCACAACAGGATCTTGCAAAAGCATATTAGCAATATTGAGAATTTTTGAGCCTCCTTTATCTCTTTTGCTTATCAGCTTTTTTTCCATAAGCTGCATCACTTTATCATTATATGAAAAACCAAGTGTTTCATCAGCAGGATTATTCAAGCTATTGAGCATTGTACGATAACTTTCTACTTGATTGATTGCATAAAGCGTGTTCAAACGGTCATTAAGAACTTCAAAAAACTCAGCAGAATGAATCAGATTAGTTCTAACCATCTTATAACGAGCTTCATCTGTTAGTTCTACACGACGAGAAACACCTTTTACAATAGCATCATTTTTTTCAACTGTTTCCTTATAAAGACCTAAATCAGAAGAAAGTAAATTAATTTGGGTAGAGCGATTTTTCAGAGAATCTGTAAGAGCCAAAACTTTAATGCTATCTTGTTGGCGTTGATTAGAAAGAGTTTGATAACGACGTACAAAGTCTTGATTTTGTTGTTGGAGTTGGCGTTGTTGCGAACGGAGTTCGTCGATAGCTTTTAAAATTAGGGCAACACTATCTTGTGCAGAAACTGTATAAACCATTCCAAACACAAAAAATAAAAGTAGAGATAGGGATTTTTTCATTATAGAGATTTATGTAGTATATATAATCTAGGCTTTAACCTAAATTATGATTAAAACAATTTTATGAATTTTAACTAAAAGATACAAATAAAATTATTATCCAAAACGAATAAGTATTTTTTTATTAGAAACTTTCAGAAAAAAAGTCTTCCTCTAGTAAAAGAATGGAAGACTAAATCTGTTTTTTTGAATTATAAGCACAAACTAACAATCTTTTACTGGACAAGGAATTCGGCGACCTCTCTTGAGTTTTTTCTTCTTTAAAGTATGTCCTTTCTGCGAGCTACAAGAAGTAGTAGTAATCATCATAAAAGAAGGTAAAATCATAAAATAAAGAAGATAAAGGAATTTTATTTTAAAACTTTTTATTTTTTTAAATCTCATTTTTATAGATTTCTGTTTTTTTATAAATTAATCGTAACGTTAAGATGTTATTTCTTATAAATTATCTTTTCTTTTTAGAAGCCTTATAACTTTTATATTTTGGTGTCCAAGCCTGTTTGGGAGCGTGTACACAACTGCTCATAATGGCAGTAGAAAAAATAGTCAATAGACAGATAGCTATTCTTTTTCTTGAAAAAATAGTTTTTTTGATAGAATTCATTTTTTATTGATTTTAATAATAATAATTTGCATTGGTTTTTACCACGCTCTTACTGTTCTCAAACGCTGTTCTTGTTTTGGAGAACGAGGTTGTTTATCTTTCATGTTTTTGCGTTTTGTTGGTGTCCAAGCCTGTTGAGGAGAATGAATACAACCTTGCAATCCAAAAGAAAGAGTAAAAAGTAGGGCTAAAAATAATGCTTTTGAAGTAAATTTTGAGAATATATTTTTCATTTGAATTCTATTTTGAATGACGTTAATTGTTTGATATTAAAATAAATGAAAGTAGCCTTTTAATAAAATGCAAAAAATAATTTTGATAGAATAAGTTATCTTTGAACTTCCAATGACTTATTTTAAGACTTATACAAGCGTAAAATTACACAAAGTTTCTAAAAAAACAGTTTCCTACTTATTTTAATAATCCGTTTTATGATAATACGTACAAATCTCGTAAATATTGCAGAAAAAAGCATTTTCCCTGCACAACTCACGATTAAAGAGGGCAAAATTCATTCCGTAAAAAAACTAGAAAAAACTAAAGATTCAAATAATGAAATAAAAAATTATGCGCTCTGTGGTTTCATAGATTCTCATATTCATATCGAAAGTTCAATGCTTGTTCCTTCTAAGTTTGCAAAAATGGCAGTCGTTCATGGAACAGTTGCAACCGTTTCAGACCCTCACGAAATTGCCAATGTAATGGGAATGGAAGGTGTAGAATTTATGGTAAATGATGGAAACAAAGTTCCTTTTAATTTCTTTTTTGGTGCGCCCTCATGCGTTCCTGCAACAAGTTTTGAAACTGCAGGAGCAACTATTTCGGTAGAAGATATTGAAAAATTAATGAGCCAACCACACATCAAATATTTGTCCGAAATGATGAATTATCCTGCTGCTCTAGCAAGAGAAGCTGAAGTAATGGCAAAAATTGCTGCAGCCCAAAAGTACGGAAAGCCAACCGACGGACATGCACCTGGATTACGAGGAGAAGAAGCAAAAAAATATATAGAAGCAGGAATTAGTACCGACCACGAGTGTTTTACGGCAGAAGAAGCACTAGATAAGCTAAAATATGGAATGAAAATTATTATTAGAGAAGGAAGTGCAGCCAAAAACTTTGATGCTCTGATTGATTTATTACCAGAACATTATGAAAACATGATGTTTTGTTCAGACGACAAACACCCAGACGACCTTATTGAAGGACATATTAATTTACTTGTAAAACGAGCTATAAAGTTAGGAATAGATAAATTTAAAGTACTGAAAGCTGCTTGTATCAATCCTATTGCACATTATAACCTTGAAGTTGGACAATTAAGAGAAGGTGATAAAGCAGATTTTATTATTGTAAAAGATTTAGAAAACTTTGAGGTTTTGGAAACTTACATCAATGGCGAAAAAGTAGCAGAAAATGGAAAATCATTTATTAAAGATGTAGAAACAAAGGCTATCAATCAGTTTGATGTAAAACAAAAGAAAGCATCTGATTTTGAAATAAAGAGAAGTAAAGTAGTAGAAAATGATGAGCAAATGACACAAATTCCAGTCATTGAGGCATTGGACGGACAACTAATTACAAATCCTGTTTTTGTGGAAATTGATGATTTGACAGATACTAATGGGAATTTAATTTCAAATATTGAAAAAGATATTTTAAAAATGGCTGTTGTCAATCGTTATACTTCTGATGCTCCGATTGCAATTTCTTTTATCAAAAATTTTGGTTTAGAACGTGGTGCAATTGCTTCTTGTGTCGCACATGATTCGCATAATATCGTAGCTGTAGGAGTTACAGATGAAGATTTGATGAAAGCTGTCAACTTAGTAATTAGAGAAAAAGGAGGAGTGTCAGCAACAAGTGGAAAAGAAGATGAAAACGAAAATCAAGTTTTGCCTCTTCCAGTTGCAGGAATTATGTCTTTAGAAAATGGTGAACTTGTAGGTAAAAAATATGCTCAAATTGATAAATTTGCAAAAACTTTAATGACAAACCCAAAAACTACAAAAAAACTTCATGCTCCTTTCATGACACTTTCTTTTATGGCTCTTTTAGTAATTCCCTCATTAAAATTAAGTGATAAAGGACTTTTTGATGGAGGAAAATTTGAGTTTGTGAAAGGTTGGGAGGTTTAGGTATCTTTGGAAATACATTTATTAAACACAGATTTACAGAGAATACAGAGAAAATACTTAATTTTAAATACATTTTATAGACCACAGAGTTTAAAGAGCTAAAGGAGAAAATACACTTAACTTAGAGACACATTATGGAAATCAATCAAATTACGCAGCAGATACTTGGTTCTTGTATTGAAGTACACAATTCTGTAGTTATGGGTTTATTAGAATCAGTTTATGAAGAATGTTTATTCTATGAGTTGTCGAAGAACACAAAATAATTTATAGAAAGACAAAAACCAATAGAGGTAATTTATAAAGATGTGAAAATGCCTTGTGGTTTTAGCTGATTTTGTTATAGAAAATAAAGTTATTTTAGAATTGAAATCGGTAAACGAAATTCATCCTATACCAAAGCTCAACTTATGAATTATATGAAGTTTGCTAATTGTAGAGTTGGTTTATTGATTAATTTTAATGTAGAATTACTAATGAAAGGAGTAACTAGATGGGAAATTGAATTCAGATATTGAATTTTCATTCCTCTTTCAACTCTATTAACTCTGTGGTCTAAAAGTATTTGAATAAACAAAAAATATATGCAAGATAAAAATACACACCTTATTATTATGGCAGGTGGAATTGGAAGCCGTTTTTGGCCTTTTAGTCGCCGTAATTATCCAAAACAGTTTCAAGATATTCTAGGAACTGGAAAATCACTTTTACAACAGACAGTCAAGCGTTTTGAGCCTGTTTGTAAGCCTGAAAATATGTACATTGTTACTAATCAAGACTACAAAGACTTGGTAAAAGAACAGTTACCTAACTTTTCAGATGAGCAAATTTTATTAGAGCCATTTCTTCGTAATACTGCGCCTTGTATTGCGTATGCGTCTTATAAAATTAAATCCAAAAATCCAGAGGCTAATATTATTGTTACGCCTTCTGACCACGTAATTTTGGATACATACAGTTTTATCGATAAACTTACTGTTGCGATTGATGCAGCAAAATATAGCGATAAAATTGTTACTCTAGGAATCAAACCAACACGTCCTGATACAGGCTATGGTTATATCCAGAGTGAAGAGAATCAAAAAGGAAATCTGAAAAAAGTACGTTTGTTTACTGAAAAACCTAATTTAGAAATGGCAAAATCATTTTTAGAAAGTGGTGATTTTGTATGGAATGCAGGTATTTTTATTTGGAATGCACAAACGATTGCACAAGCCTTTGATACTTATTTGAGTGATATTTCTGAAGCCTTTGAAGATATGAAAGGTGATTTTTATACCAAAAATGAAGCTAAATCTTTAGAAAAAGCCTATTCACAATTCCATGGCATTTCGATTGATTATGGAATAATGGAAAAAGCTGATAATGTCTATGTCGTTCAATGTGATTGTGGTTGGTCTGATTTGGGAACGTGGAAATCATTACACGAACAAGCCAAAAAAGATGAAAACAAAAATGTAATTACAGGAGATGTAATGGCGTATGACACCAAAAATTCGATTATCAAAATTTCAAAAGACCGTTTGGCTGTTGTACAAGGATTAGATAATTTTATTGTCGCAGATTATGATGGTGTGCTTTTGGTTTGTCACAAAGACCAAGAGCAAAGAATCAAGGAATTTTTGGAAACAGTAAAGAAAACTAAAAAAGAAAAATATACTTAGAAAATCTAAAATCAGAAAAGTCAATATTATTCAGTTTTCAAAATCCTAAATTTCATAAAGATTTGTTTCTTTTGAAGTTTAGGTTTTTTGTTGTTACTGGCACATACGGTTTAAAAAAATGCGTAATTTTATATATTTTTGCTTGTTGTTGTAGAACAGCGAAATACAAAAACCACGGCTGCAAGCCGAATACATATAAGCCACTCGGCAAAACCAAGCGACGGCAATCTTGCGAGGCAGAGCAGGGAATATTTTTCTAGTTGGGCCTTTGGTCGTGAGGGTCGCTTCTCAAAACCTCCACAGTTTGGACAGACATTGAACAAAATATTTTCTACACAGTCTTTGTAATAAGTACAAATCATTGCTTCATTACTCTCATTTGGTAATAGTTTATCACAGTTTTCACAAGAAGGACTTAGTTGTAGCATTTTTTATTGGTTTTAATTCAGACTTGTCAAACGAAAAGCAAATCACAAAACTAATAAGTATATGTTATTCTTGACTTACTTGTGATTTCATTGCTTTAAAATCCAAATAAGTAATAATAAAATAAGAGGTCAGAAATACAAATGGAACAAATGAAATAACATAGAACGAAGACCCTTCATCTATTGTTCCTCCACTATAGATGTAAAATAATATACCTGCCACAGATATGAAACCTAGTATTGCGTGAATAATTCGTAACAATGATACTTGCTTAGAATAGCTTCCCATAAAAATATGTACTAAAAGACTGATAGAATTGTAAAGTGTAACAGGAACAACTAGCCATAGACCTATCGCAAGTGCCATAGTATCAAACATACTATACAAAGCAAGTAGTAAAGCTACTGAAGAAAAAACAGCTTGTGCATAGAAGTCAAAAGATAGAAACTGTTTTTTATTGGGTGATGAAGGTTTCATAGTATTAAGGTTATGTATTAGTAAATAATTTATACTCTTTTTTACGGGAAATACCACTAAACGTTCGACTCAATAATCTAAAAAACCGACTTTTGAAAAGTAGTACTAAATAAGTAATTAGTCAAAATTAATTATATTTATTTTCCCCTGTTGAATGAATGGCTCTCGCTTACTTCTTAGCAAGTGAGGACTATGTATTCGGCATCCCTGCCGTGTATTTGCATTTAGCTATTCTAAACAAAAATTTAAATATAGAAAATGCACTACTACAAAAAACAGCAAATACAATCACTTCCCTCATCACTTTAGAACACCAGCCAAAGGATTCCAGCTCATGCTCGGCTGCCGAAAAATAAATAAAAAATAAGAATATTGTTCTTGCTTGCTTCATAGCAAGTGAGCAATATGTATTTGGCTTCTAGCTGTGTATTTGTATTTCATATTACTACAATTATACACCTAAAAAATAAAAATATATCTCAAAGTAACTTTTTTCAATTATTGAACTTCTTCTAAACTATTGTCAGAGTTGTTTTGAGCTTGCAAAACAACTACTGACAAAGTTTTCGCCTTTTATTTTTCCATCACTTCCAAAATCGCATCGACATATTCTCTATCATTCGAAAGACGTGGAACTTTATGCTGTCCTCCTAATTTTCCTTTCGAATGTAACCATTTATAAAACGTATTTGGCTCTGCAAAATGAACGATTGGCATAACTAAAGCTATATTTCCTGCTCGTTTGGCATCGTAATCCGAATTTATTTCCCTTAACTTCTCATCTAAAGATTCTACAAAAAGCGTTTCATTTTCTGGATTTTTTTCAAATTCTATAATCCATTCGTGTCCTCCTTGTTTGTGATTTCCTTCTCCTTCGTCTTTTATATAAATCGGTGCTGCTGTATAATCTTTTAGTTTTGCGCATGTTTTTTCGCACGCATAAGCCAGCGCAATATCAGCATTTTCTACTACTACTTCTTCTCCAAAAGCATTAATAAAATGTTTTGTGCGTCCTGCAATTCGTATTCTAAATGGACTTAAAGACGTAAATTTTACCACATCGCCAATATTATATCGCCAAAGACCTGAATTAGTAGAAATAATCATTGCATATTTTTCGTTCAGTTTTACTTCTTGTAGCGTTATGGTTTTAGGATTTTCTTTGTCCCACTCATCCATAGGAATAAATTCATAATAAATTCCATAATCTAAAAGCAATAACAAATCTTCGCTATTTTTTTGGTCTTGCAGCGCAAAAAATCCTTCGGAAGCATTATAAACTTCCATATAATTCATTTGCTCGGAAGGAATAAGTTCTTTGAAAAGCTGACGATAAGGCGTAAAGGAAACTGCTCCATGAAAAAAGCATTCTAAGTTGGGCCAAACCTCTAAAATTGATTTTTTTCCTGTAATTTCTAATATTTTCTTAATCAAAAAAAGTGTCCACGTCGGAACGCCTTGAATGCTTGTTACATTTTCTTTTGAGCTTGCTCTTGCCATCGCTTCCATTTTTTCTTCCCAATTTTCCATCAGTGCAATCTCTAAACTAGGGGTTCTGAGATATTCTGCCCACGCAGGCAAATGATTCATAATCAGAGCAGAAACATCACCACAATTTTTCTCTCCTGTAACTGGATTGGGCTGCATACTTCCTCCCACTCCCAATCCTTTTCCAGAGAAAAATCCTGTTTCTGGGTTGTTATTTGCATACAGAGCAATCAAATCTTTTCCTGCTGCATAGTGATTTTTGTCTAATCCTTCTTCCGAAACAGGAATATATTTGCTGCGTGCATTGGTCGTTCCAGAAGATTTTGAAAAGCCGATAATAGGTTTGTTCCAAAGCAAATTTTGTTCGCCTTTCAAACTTCTTTCTATGTAGGGGTAAAATTCTTCATAGCTAGAAACAGGAATGCGCTCGGCAAATTGTCCTTGAGTTTTGATAGAAAAATAATCGTGTTCTTTTCCCCAAACTGTATCTTTTCCAGATTCAATCAGATACTTAAATACTCTTTCTTGAACCTCAAAAGGGTTCTTTTTGAAATTTTCTATACTCTCCAAACGAGTAGAGAATATCTTTGTTCCTATCCAATTGACAATGTTTTTCATATAATTATATAATTTGAGTAAAAATAGAACGAGTTTAAAAAATGTATTTCTGTGTACTTTACTCAATCTAAAGAGTAAGGCATATATTTTTGTTTAACTTTTATTATAAAAAATAATAAGTCGTATAGATATTCTTTCAACTTCCATAATTTAATTAAATGTTTTGTGCTGCAATCCACGCTGTTGTCCATGCAGCTTGGAAATTGAATCCTCCTGTAATGGCATCAATATCTAAGACTTCGCCAGTAAAATATAGATTAGGCAAAACTTTACTTTCCATTGTCTTAAAATCAACTTCTGATAAAGCAATTCCTCCACAAGTTACGAATTCATCTTTATAAGTGCTTTTTCCAGTTACATGAAATATTCCTTTTGTGAGTTCGTTTGAAAGTTTCTCTAATTGATTATTTGAAAGGGATGCCCAGTTCGTAGTGAGGTCTATTTGTGCAGCTTCGACGAGTTTTTTCCAAAGCCGATTCGGAATTTCAAAGGGAGAAATTGTTCCAATTTGTTTTTTACGCCATTCTTCTCGGTGTGCTTTCAAAGTTTTGAGCGTGTTTTTTGGTGTATCTTCTATCCAATTTACACCCATTTCAAATTTATAATTTTTGTCGGCTAGTTCTCTCGCTCCCCACGCAGAAAGACGCAAAACAGCAGGCGCAGAAAGTCCCCAATGCGTAACCAAAACAGCACCATTTTCAGTAGCAAGTTTTGTGTCTTTTGCCCAAACTGCCCCATTACTTACCGAAACTCCTGCCAAATCTTTCAAACGAGCATCATTTTTAACGTCCATTGTAAAAAGCGAAGGTACAGGATTTGAAATAGAATGTCCCAAATCGATAAGCATTTTCCAAGATTTTGGTTGACTTCCAGTTGCTATAATAAGCGCATCAGCTTCTAAATTAGCTTTGTTTTTTATCTGAATTTGCCATTTTTGATGCGTTTCTTCTGTTGGAGGAATCAATTTTTCAACGGCACAGCCTTTTTGAATATCAATATTGAGTTTTCTAGCTTCTGTCAAAAAACAATCTATAATCGTCTGAGAATCATTAGAAATAGGAAACATACGTCCGTCTGCTTCCGTTTTGGTTTTTACACCTCTTTTTTTGAGCCATTCTATCATATCTTGAGGTTGAAATTGATAAAATGCGCCTAAAAGTTCTTTTTCTCCTCGTGGATAATTTTTAGTCAGTTCTTCAGGTTCAAAACAAGAATGCGTAACATTACAACGCCCACCACCCGAAATCTTTACTTTTTTTAGGAGTGTATTGGTTTGTTCTAAAATAGAAACATTATAATTTGGATTTTTTTCTTTTAAATTAATGGCTGCAAAAAATCCCCCTGCACCACCACCAATAATTATGACTCTTTTGTTTTTCATTTTTTATTAAATTTGAGCTGCAAATTTACAAAATCTCATTCAGAAAAATATTTTTACTTTTTCATCAAATTTATAAGCTCATACTATGAAAAAACCTATATCCTTAACTCATTTTTTGTCTTCCATTGTCAATTTTTCTGAAACAGAATTAGAACTTTTTACATCTTTATTTGAAAAAGAGAAGATGACTAAAAAACACTTTTTTGCCAAAAAGGGAGAGTATAGTAAACAAATAGCCTTTGTAGAAACAGGTATTTTGAGAGCTTTTTATAGCAATGAAAAAGGCGAAGAATACAACAAAACATTTTTTACATCTAATCAATTTGTTGGAGCATATTCTTCCTTGGTTAGTCAAAAACAAAACTTAATTGATATTCAATGTCTGACAGATTGTGTGCTATGGGTTGCTAATTTTGAAAATATTACAAGGCTCTATGACGATTATCCCAAAATAGAGCGTTTGTCTCGTCTTTTGGCAGAACAGTTTTTTGTAAACAAAGAAAAAAGAGAAATTGAGTTAGTAACTCTTGAAGCAAAACAACGGTATGAGATTTTTTTGAAAGAACATAAAGAACTAAAAAATCAAATTGCTCAATATCACATTGCTTCTTATTTGGGAATCACACCTACGCAATTAAGTCGTATTAGATCAAGAAAAGAGTAATTTATCAGACTTGACAGCTTGTTTATTTACATAGGTAAATGATTTTGATAAAAGTAAAGTAGAAATTTGTGGTATTAGCTTAAATAAATATCACTCATTTTTTTCTCCTTTATTATGAAATTAGAATCGAACAAAATACTTATCACAGGTGCAACAGCAGGAATTGGCGAAGCTCTACTTTATCAATTTCTTGATTATGAAAATCAAATAATTGCAGTTGGTAGAAACAAAGAAAAACTCAATAGTCTTGCTCAAAAAGACAAAAGAATAATTCCTTTCTGTGCAGATATTTCAAAAGAAGAAGATATTGAAAATCTCGTTTTATTTATTGAGCAGGAACATAAAGATTTGAATATTTTAATTAATAATGCTGGTATTCAATATAATTATCATTTTTCGGAAGAAAAACACATTATTCCAAAACTAGAAAATGAAATAAATGTAAACCTTTTAGCTCCTCTAAAACTTATTTCTTTGCTTTTACCGATTTTAGAAATCAATCAAAATGCAGCTATTGTTAATGTTTCTTCAGGTTTAGGTTTAGTTCCTAAAATGACAGCTCCTGTTTATTGCGCTACAAAGGCAGCCATTCATATTTTTTCGAAATCTTTACGTTACCAACTTCAAAACACAAAAGTTTTTGAAATTATTCCTCCTTTGGTAGATACACAAATGACAAAAGGTAGAGGAACAGGAAAAATTACGCCTCAGCAATTAGCAAAAGAATTTATAAAAGCCTTCAAAAAAGATAAATTTGAAGTCGAAATCGGAAAAGTAAAATTATTAAAAATCATCAATAGAATTAGTCCTTCTTTGGCTGATAGAATAATGAGAGGGAAATAATCATGTATAAATAAAATTCTCAAAACCTTATTCCTAAATAAAAAGTTAGTCTGTTTTATTTCAAAATACTATTATATCGCCGTTGTTGGTGTCTCACCAACGACAAAAAAACCACTTTCAATGCAACGCAAAGAACGAATCAAAAACTTACTTTCTGCTCTCAATAAAAATCTTTACGAACGACAAGAACCGATACAATTAGCACTTCTAACAGCCGTTGCAGGTGAGAGTCTGTTTATGTTAGGCGCACCAGGGGTAGCCAAAAGTTTGATTGCACGTAAGCTAAAATTTGCCTTTACAGCAGGACAATCTTTTGAGTATTTGATGAACCGTTTTAGTACGCCTGATGAGGTTTTTGGTCCTGTTTCTATCAAAAAGTTGAAAGATGAAGACAAATATGAACGCTTGACAGAGAAATATTTACCAGGGGCAACAGTTGTTTTTTTAGATGAAATTTGGAAAGCAAGTCCTTCTATTCAGAATGCGCTATTGACCGTTTTGAATGAGAAAATTTATAGAAATGGGGAAGAAGAAGTAAAAGTAGAATTAAAAGGACTTATTGCAGCTTCAAACGAACTTCCACCTAAAAATGAAGGTTTAGAGGCTCTCTGGGATAGATTTTTGGTGCGTTATCTAATTTCTGAAATAAAAGAAAGTGGTAATTTTCTACAGATGCTGACTTCTTCAGATAATGTTTATGAAGATACTGTTTCTGATGAACTTAAAATCACAGCAGAAGAAAATGAGCTTTGGAGTAAAGAAATTGATGCAATAGAATTACCAACAGAGGTTTTGAATACCATTCAACTCGTCAAAAAACAACTTGATGATACCGATAATCAGATTGGAAATGTATATTTTGTTTCTGATAGAAGATGGAAAAAAGTAATTCGCCTTCTAAAAACGTGTGCATTTTTAAATGGACGCAAAAAAGTCAATCTAATGGATTGTTTCTTAATTACGCATTGTGTTTGGAATCAACCTGAGCAGTTGGATAAAGTGCGTCATTTAGTTTCAGAAGTGATACGCAAACATGGTTATTCTATTTCGCTAAATCTGACTGGATTGAGACAAGAAATAAAGGAATTAGAAACTGAAATTGAGAAAGAAACAAAAGTAAAACACATTACAACACGAGAAGAACTCTATCCTGTAGAGCAAGAATTTTATCAAGTAATGAATTTGGAAACGTCAATGGATGGAAAATACATCAAACGAGCTGATTTTGATAGATTGACACAAGAAGAAAGTACAATAAATGTCTATGATGACGCTTTTAAATTGACCTATAAAGTAAAAGCAAAAAAACCATCTGTACAGCATCAAATTCATTTATTCCATAATGCTCAACTTTTAGCCTTGGGTTTACGCACGCATAAGGTAGAAAAAGATGAGATTATTTATAGAAAACCTCATCAGCTTATAGAAAAATATTGGAACGAAAAACTAGAGGAACTTTTGGATTATGTAAATGAAAATTTAGCAAAACTAGATACTGAAAAGCCAGAAGAATGGTACGAGTTAGACCAAAATTTGTTTGTAGATGCTCGCCTTGCACCCATCGTAAAAGCAAATTTGAATGATTCTATCAATCAACTCAATGATATTCAATTAAAACTAGAAAAACTGAAATATTATTATAAGAATTTGGAGGAATAGGTTTATAAGTCTAGTAAAACAACTATTTTTGTCAGAAATCTCTTTCTTATTGAAAAATGAGAAAGAGGTTTTTTAATTTTAGTGATTATTGTAAAAACATATTCTGATGAAAATCTATAAAATCTCGTTCCTTTTACTTCTCATTTTTATTGCTTTCAATTCTTGCAATAAAAAAAGTCATTTTTATAAAAAAAAAGATTTAGAATTCAAGTATGAGTACACTTTTTCATTTGATCATAAAGACGACACAAGTAGAATAAAAATGGATAGGAAAGAAGCTACAAAAAGTAAAATAAGTGGTATTGTTTCAGAAAAAGATGAGAGTGGTTTTTGTTCATTCCAATTATCAGGTAGATATGTTGAAAGAATAATAGAAGTAGATGAGAACGGAAAATTTGAAGCAGAAATTCCTACAGGAACGTATAAAATACAGACACGAAGTTGTGTCGACTATATGAGTTTTTATTTCACATTAGAAGAAAATACAGAAATCAATTTTGATTTTTACTTAAAGTATAGACAATTACCAACCATCTATCAAATCAATTCTAAAAACCCTCTTTCTAAAAGAAAAATTGAAGAAATAAAAAAATGTGTGAAAGAAAATAGAAGCAAAGAAGGAGGTGAGCCTTGTTGGGAAAAGGGCAAATATACTATTTCCATACAAATCTAATTCAATTAAGAAACAATATTCAAACATAAACTATTAAAAAGTAGTTGTAGGTACAATAATTGAGAAGTCAGTTAATCATCATAAAATAATCATTTACTTTTTCAACTAATTAATGAAAATCGAAGAGGCATTAAAAACAAACAAATTCAAATCTGACCAACACAAAGCGATGTTAAATATTATGTTTACGGCAAGTTGGTTGCGTGGTAAAGTAGTAGGTAAGCTAAAATGTTATGGAATTTCGCAAGAACAGTATAATGTACTTCGAATTTTGCGTGGTTCACACCCTACTCCATTATGTGCAAAAGATATTACTGACCGAATGATTGATAAAAATTCGAATACGACACGAATTATGGATAAATTAATTACCAAAGAATATATCAATAAATGGCGAGGAGAAGTAGATAGAAGAGAAGTAAATATTTCTATTACAGAATCAGGTTTGGAGCTTTTGAAACAGATAGACAATGAAGAACCTATAGACAAACCTAATTATCTTAATCTTTCAGATGCAGAAGCAGGACTTTTGAGCGCACTTTTAGACAAACTCAGAGAAGAAGATTCAGTTAACAGTAATCAATAAATGAAATAAAGTTAGAATTTAGATTTCAGAAGTTAGAATCAATGGATTTGATAATGTGAATATAAATTTTTCGTTTATTAATAAATGAAGTCGTATTTTTGTCAATCATTTTTACTAAAGTAGTGTATTTACATACTTCTAAAATCTACCTTCTAAATTCTAAATTTGTATATGAATAAAGAAAACTGTTTCGAACTCGGTTCACTCATCAAACCTCACGGACTCAAAGGCGATATTCAAGCCTTTTGGGATACTGATAATATTGATTTATATCTTGACATTGAATCTATCTTGGTCGAACAAAAAGGACAGTTAGTTCCTTTTTTTGTAGAAAATCTGCGTCCACAAGTCGGGCAAAAAGTGCTTATCAAATTAGAAGGAGTAGATAGTGTCGAACAAGCTGAAGAGTTTAGAAAACTAAAACTATTCTTGCCTGATGAGTTTGTTCCAAAATTAGAAGAGGATGAATTTTTCTATCACGAAATTATCGGTTTTATTGTTTCTGATACAGAAAAAGGGGAAATTGGCAAAATAGAGACAATTTACAATCTTCCTCAAAATGATTTATTAGTCATTAACTTTAAAGAAAAAGAAGTATTGATTCCTCTAAAAAAAGAATTGATAAAAGAATTTGATAGAGAAAACAAATCTATTTTGATGCAACTTCCAGAAGGTTTGCTAGATGTTTATTTGAGTGATGATAATGAGGAAGAGGAAAAAGAAGATTAAATAAACATGAGTCTTTTCTAAAATTATAAAAACTGCCGTTGTTGGTGTTTTAGCGACAGCGACACCAACAACAAATAACTATGAAGACAATTGAATCTCAAAAAACAAATATTTTAAGTTTGTATTTTTTAGCTTTTTGTATTGCTTTTGTATTTACAAACTGCCAAAGTCAGAAGCCTGCATCTACTCAAACAGAACAAAATAATCCTTTTGCTCTTCGTTTTATTGGAGAAAAAATTATTCCTTTTGAAGAAAAGTTTGGAGAAAATGAACAAAAAATGACTGTTGGTGGACTTTCAGCAATTGATTATGATAAGGAGAATGACCTTTATTATTTACTTTCTGATGATTTATTTGATGAGAATGGACTTTTGCGTTTTTATACAGCCAAATTGAATTATACAAAAGATAACTTTGAAGAGCTAAAAATAAACTCAGTAAATTTCCTCAAACAAGAAAACGGAAAATTTTATCCTAAAAAAAGTGAAGGTACAAAAATAGCTGACCCAGAAAGTATTTGTTTTTCTAGTAAATCAGGTACGCTTTTTTGGAGTAGTGAAGGAGATAGAGAGCGAAACATACTTCCTTTTATTGCAGAAATGGATACAAATGGCAATCAAATCAGAAAATTTAATCTGCCAAAACATTTTATAGACACAACTCAAAATAAAGGTTGGTATCACAATGCAGCCATCGAATCTATGACTTTTTCGGATAATGAAAACAAAATTTGGTTTCTCTCCGAAACTGCTTTACAACAAGATGGCGAAATGACAAAAAACACAGAAGGTATATTTCCAATTCGTTTGATAGGTTTAGACAGAAAAACCTCAAATTTTGAGCAGGAATTTGTTTATTTAGCTGAACCTGTTGCTAAAGAACCAATTCCACAAACAGCCTACGGACTCAATGGAATTGTAGAAATTTTAGAATGGAAAACAGATAAAAACAATACACAATTTTTAGTTTTGGAACGTTCTTATTCTCAAGGTTATCAAGCAGATGGAGGAACTGTTGTAAAATTATTTTTGGTAGAAACAAAGAATGCAACTGATTCTAAAAATATAGAAAGTCTCAAAAACCTGATTCCAAATAAAGATTATATTCCTCTAAAGAAAACACTAATTTCCAATTTATCAAAAATGAACCTCAATCATGTAGATAATATCGAAGGAATGACATTAGGAAAAATACTTGCAAATGGCAATAAAACAATCATTTTTGTATCAGATAATAATTTTAGCCCTAAGCAGAAGACACAGTTTTTAGTATTTGAGATTTTGCAATAGAGCAAAAAGAATTTTAAAAAACAATCAATTTCCAAACTTCAATTTCTTCTGTTTTCCAAACCGATTGCCACTCTACAAGTTTGTTTTGATGTTCGCTAAAATAAAGCATAATCATATCTGTTTGTGATTTACTAGTTTTGGAAGGCAAGATAAAATATAAATTCGAAGAATTGAGAGTATTATTTTGATTCAGATTTTCTTCATTTTTTAGATGTTGAATCAGAATTACTACATTATTTTGAAGTTGTTCTTTATCAAATTTTGAGGTAACTGAATTAGAAAAAGGAAGCGATGTTTTATTATTTAAATGTGCATTCCAGTCAATATATGTTTTTTGGTCGGAAAAATAACTCTTATAAATATTTTCCAAAACGGCTTTTGCTTCTACATAATTTTTGCGAGTAGCCAGACTTTCCGAAATATAAATTGCCAAACTTCCACTAAGTTCAATCACAATCAGAATAATTATTCCTATGAAAATAATTTTTTGATGAATTTTGAAAGAAACAACATCTTTAAATTTGTTTGCACCAATTAAAGGCAAAAGTCCTCCATAGGCACATAGAGCTAATAAAAATCCATTTTCTGTATCTAAACTAATATATTTTGTCCACACCCAAATCAGAAAAATAACCACCCAATATGTTATCAAACGATAGCGAGAAAGATTATAATTTGCTAAAAACAAAAACCAAAAAATAAGTAACGCAATTTGTAAAATTACATATCGTAACTCTAAAATTGGATTACCTTCAACAGGAACAACAGAATCATAGTGCAACAAAAACTCAGTAATTTCTTGAATAGCTTCTTCTGAAAAATTATGATTTGTTGTTTTATTTTCCAAACTCAATTCTCCAAAGCCTCTAAAACCACTTAACCACAAACGAAAATCATTTTTTGTCCAATTTACTTCTATCAAATGTTCATCTAAAAGCCATTGAGGAACATTTTTTTCTATTTTTTCTACTGAAAAATGAATAACTTCATTTTGTTCAATTTGACTTTGAATCAAATCCCAAACTAAAGCCAACATAACTAGTGAAACCAAAATCACAACTTGAGGCAACTGATTTTTGAAATTTTCCTTTTTAAGATACCAAAGTGAAAACGGAATGCTGGCAGCCATTGCCCACCCAAATCCTTTGACAGACCAAAAAAGCCCCAACAAACAGAGCGATGTTCCAACAAAACTATTGATATAAAAAGACGTGTTTTTTTTATAATTAATTATTAAGAGACTTACTCCCGAAAGCACACAAATAGTTGCCACAACATGCCTATCTAACCATAATAGCATAGGAATAAAAGCAACAAAAAAGACCAAAATATAAAGAACTAATACTCTAATTTTTTGATTAAAATCAGAAATAGATGTAAAAAATTGAGCAAAAACAGACGAGAAGCTAAAACCTAAACTAATTATCAAAAACCAAGAAAAAAAAGTAAAAACAGAATTGTCTTTACTGACTTGATGAGAAAAATGATATAAGAAGTTTAAAGTAGGTTCGCTATAAGAAGC
This sequence comes from Bernardetia sp., assembly GCA_020630575.1. GTDB lineage: Bacteria > Bacteroidota > Bacteroidia > Cytophagales > Bernardetiaceae > Bernardetia. The sequence continues at coordinate 172,984 of JAHDBD010000005.1, read as the reverse complement.
CCAAAAAACAGAATATACAAGCAATAATAAAATGCTATGAAGAAGTAAACTAAAAACCCAAATTAAAAAAGGGTTTCTTAAAGTAGTAATAAAGGCAGTATTTTTCAAACTCTTAAGTCTTTATCAAAAAATGTAAGTACTAAGTACCAAAAGTACACAAAAAATCTATCTAGGCGCATTTTTTAACAAATTTGTTCTTAAAATTCATTTTGTATTATTTTCATTATCTACCAAGTTTCAAAACAGATATTGAAGGTGTTTTTTTAAGTCTTTTTTTCCTGTTTTAGCTTATTTTTAAGATATTATAGTTATCTTGATTTAGAAATAACTAAAAGATCACTCCCATGAATCTGGAAAAAAACAAAGAAAATGCAATTGGATTTTATAAAATGGCTTATGAAGGCAATCCTAAAAAAGCTATAGAAATGTATATTGGAAAAGAATATATTCAACACAATCCAGATGTTGCTGATGGAAAACAAGGATTTATTGATTATTTTGAAAGAATGCAAGTTGAATATCCTGATAAATCCATTGAATTTGTTAGATGTATTGCTGAAGGAGATTTAGTTGCTTTGCATACTCATCAGACTTGGCTAGAAAAAGACGTTCAAAATGAGTATATAACAATGGACTTTTTTAGATTTGATGAAAAAGGTAAAATATGCGAACATTGGGATGCTATCCAAAAAATTCCTGAAAAATCAGCTAATCCGAACACGATGTATTAGTTGTAAACTCTAACAAGTAAACCCACCTTCAAACATCAAAAGATTTTAAAGGTGGTTTTTATATTTTTTTTGTTCATAAACAGAAATTAGAAAGAGATAAAATTTAAAAAATAGGTAAATCTAATTACTTTATCTCTTACTTTCCTCTGCTACGCCATACTTTCCATAAGGTTGAGTCCGTTGTGTAGGATCGCTGTGAGCAAAATCTAACATTCCAAATCCATAATCAGTATATTCTCCTAAGCCACAATTACAAATAAAAGTTTGTACTTGTGGGTGTGCATAAAGCACAAAAGGAAATGTATATCCTCTTACCTCTACTTCACTTCCTTGTCCTTCAAGTGGATAGATACGAGCAAATTTCTTTTCTTCTTGCTGTATTTTTTCTAAATAACGACGGTCAGGAACAAGCTGAAACTTATAAAATTCTGCCATTTCAGCATCAGTATAATGCCCAGACTCTTCCATACGAGTAAGTGTAGAATCATAAAGAAGATCAGAAAATTTGTCCATACTTGGTACAATAAATTCTTTTGTATCTCTATGAAAACGAGGACTAGAAACCACCAACGGAGAAATACAAATGTATTTTGTCATCTCTCGTTGCTCTGGCATAAGTTCTTGTTCTACTGCTTCAGGAGCTAATTCCAACTCTCCAATCTGTATGTGTTCTCTACTAAAAAGACTATCCAAAAGCTCATCAATCACTTCAGTGCGAAGTGCAGACAAAACCAATGTAACTTTTCGGGAACAGTAATGTAAGCCTTTTCGGCTCACTCGTGTTTGACCTTTTAATCCAGAAAAATTATAAAACAAATTATCATCTACTCCAAAAGAAGTATCTGTAAGCAAATCTTTAATAAATCCTGAAAAAAGGTGCTGGTGATAGAAGGGCAAAACTGCGCCTCTATTCCGTAAATCAAATATTATTCGAACTCTCAAAATTCAACAGTTTAAAAAATGGTTGAAATAAAAAATAAGTAACTATAAAGTAAGTCTATTACGAAACAGTATATAACCCTTTTTGTTTTATAAAAATGTATATTTCAATTACTAATTTAATATTATACTACAATTATAGTTATTAAAACAAAAACTGTTTAACAAAAACGTAATTAAACAGATATTTACAAAAAAATAATTAAACAAAACATTCATGTAAATCTTGTGTTTACAAAAATAACACAAAATAATTAACTTCATTTATTTAGTTTATCATTTCTTGAAATTTTTCCCATGCAGAGGCAATTAATTTATCTGTCATTTGTTCACAATAATATGAACCTGAGATTGGATCTGCTGTTGCGTCTACAAAAGACTCTTCACGTAACATGACAGAGACATTACGAGCAATACGATTTGCCCATGCTTTAGATTTTGTATTCTCTTGATTTTGATGTGAGACTACACTCAAAGCATTTGTTCCTCCCAAAATACAAGAAAATGCTTGTGTAGTATTTCTAATTAAATTCCAATTTTCGTCTTGCAAGCTATTTTCGTCAGTACCTTGTGAAGTAATTGAATGAATATATGGTTTAGTATCCACTTGATACAAGTCATACATTTGAATCAAAAGCCAATTCAAAGCACGTATTTTGGCAATTGTAATGAAAAAACTATCAGTTGCTTCTACTACAAATTGAATATTTTGTAAAATATTTTTGTTTGAATTTTCTACTAATTTCTTAACCTCAAAAAGAATATCAGCAATATTTTGGGCTTCATCTTTCGAATTATTCAATTGCAATGTAATAGAACGAAAAGCAGTATTTGACTTTGAAACTGACTCTAAAAAAGTAGTAGAGAATTGATTATTTTTCTTGAATGAGTTTTGATATAAAACTCCTCCAGTCAAAAGATGTATTTCAAACCCTCTTTGCTTTACATAATCAATATATTTTTCTAAAAAACTTTGTAATTCATTTTCGTTTTCTATATCTACCTGAAAACTCACAGCACAATAGGGCAAAGCCACTTCAAAAAGTAAATATTCTATTTTTTTCTTATCAATATCAGCAAGCTCTATACTTTTCAAGTCAAAACAAACTCCTTCTGCGCCACTCATCAAAACTTGGCGAACCTCTTTATTTATTTTCTCTAGCTCTTCTTTTTCTAAACTATATAGCTTTATAAAAGGCTGATTATACCAAAAACGAGGCTGAGAAACAGGTTCATTTAAAGCTAGTTGATTATTTTGAAGAATCTGTAAATAGGATAAATCAGAATTATTCTCTTCATCTTTTGTATAATATGGCTCAATAGAAATGTCTTCTGAAAATTCCCACTCCAAATCTTGATAGGGTTTTCCCTTTAAAAACTTAGTAGCTGTCTCAAGCCATCGCTTTTTTATTGATTCTGATTTTTCTTTACTTTGATTTTCAAAATTATCTACAAACATACTTAGTGATTAGTTTTTCAATGATTAGTTATTAATGAATACAAAATACTCAATTCCTATTGATTTGACTCTACAATTTTTTTTAAATCTTTATTCATTACCTCAAATCCTTTTCCCACCAAAGTAGGTAACATAAATTTTATAAATGGAATTATAAAGCCTTCATATTCTTCTCTATGAATGAAAAGGATTTGATTTTCAGATTTTTCTTCTATTTCAAATATATGTGTTGGTTCGAAAAGCCAACGAGCAATCATATATCCATTCCAAGCTAATGTTTTGTTTGGAATATTTCGACAAATTATACCATCAAAAGTAATAGGCAAACCAGCAGGAGGAAACATTTTAGCTTCTATTTTTCCTCCTAAATTTGAATTGCCTTCTATTTTTTTGATAAAATTATTCCAAGTTGGATAACTTGGAAAATCTAAAAGTATATTCCAAACTTTTTCTTTAGAAGCATTTATTATAATTTCTGTATAGACTTGAGGTAATTTTTCAGACATTTTAAAAGTATTAAACTTGACCAACAAGCTGCAAGATAGATTCAAAAATTACTCTTCCATCCGTATTTCCCAAAATTTCATCAGCAGCACGTTCTGGATGTGGCATCATTCCAAAAACATTTCTTTCCTTATTACAAATTCCTGCAATATTCATTGCTGAGCCATTTGGACAGCTATCATCTGTAACTCTAGCTTCACTATCACAATAACGAAACAAAATTTGATCATTAACAATCAAGCTATTCAAGTCTGCATCAGAAGCATAGTAACGACCTTCTGCATGAGCAATCGGAATTTTATAGGCTTTTGATGGGTCTGTATTTTGAGTAATCAAGCTATTTTGAGAAGTAGCTTGAAGAAATACATTCTTACAGTTAAATTTTTGATTATTATTTCGGAGTAATGCACCTGGTAATAAATGAGCTTCTGTAAGAATCTGAAATCCATTGCAAATACCTAAAACATAACCACCTTTTTCGGCATGTTTTATCACTTCATTCATAATTGGTGAAAAACGAGCAATCGCACCCGAACGCAAATAATCTCCATACGAAAAACCACCTGGAACGACAATAAAATCACAGCCTTCTAAATCTGTACTTTTGTGCCAAAGTTTGACAGTTTCTTGTTTGAAAGTATCTTTAAGAACAGAATATACGTCGTGGTCGCAATTAGACCCAGGGAAAACAATAACTCCGAATTTCATAGAATAAATGGATAAAATGGTATAATTTCGTTTTTTAAACACAGAGTTCACATAGGAACACAGAGAACTGAAAGTCAGTGTAGCTAATTAAAATACATTTTGAAATATATTTTTTATAATTACAAAAATACATATTTTATCAAGGATTGCCAATGCGTTTTTACTTTTTCGAAAAAAGAAAGGGATTTGACTCATCAAATCCCTTCGTTTTTATATTTTTCAAACAACTGATTTAAGCATGGACACTTAAATTAGTTGTTAATTAATTTTCTAATTGTTCAATTATTTGATAGATGGCTTTTTGTGTGTTCAAGTCTGTAAAAAATTCTAAAATATAATTTTTATCTTCTGGAGCTATCAAAATAGCATTTTCAAGAGCCATAACAGCAGCTTTATATTTTCCTCCTCCCATCAAATAAGCAACATATCTATATAAAAGCTCGGCAGAATCTGGAATAATTTCTAGTGCTTCTTCGGTAATAGCAATGGCTTTATCAAACCATTCTTCTTTATAATAAACATGTGACCAAGAGAGCCAAACATCTACATTTTCACTCAATATTCTTGAGGCATGGTCGTATGCTTCCATACACGAAATCATATTTCCGAGTTGATATTCACAACGAGCTTTACCAAACCATGCGTTACCTAAATTTTTATTATTCCGAAGGGATTTTTGATAAAAATGTACAGCTTCTTTCCAACGTTCTTGTTCTTCCATGCATTCGCCTATACCAAAAGCAGCCATTTCATATTCTTGGTCAAAATCTAATGCCTTTCTATAAAAATTAAGAGCCTCAGCAAATTTATTTAATTTTTGATAGGCTGCACCAATATGTGTGTACAGTTCAGCTGTAGGACGTTCTAATTTTGAAGTTTGAATAAAACAATCTAACGCTTCTTGATACTGTCCTAAATTCATGTGACAGTTTCCTTTGTTGAAAAATGCAGAAGAAAATCCGTCTTCAATAATTGAAGCATAGTCATACGACACAATAGCATCTCTATATAATGATAAACGAGTTTGAATAAGAGCCAGATTATACCACGCTTCGGCAGAATAAGGGTCATTATCAATAAATTGTTTATAGAAAACAATACTTCCCTCCAAATCATCTAACTCATCGTAACAAAAAGCAAGTTCATACAATGCTTCTTTGTGTCCTTTATTTTGACGTAGAGTTTCTTTATAATATTTAATCGCTGATTTAAGGTCGTTTTTGGCTTGATAACAACTTCCTATTTGATACAACACTTCATCTTTTTCCTTTTCATCTGTAAAAGGCAGAATGTTTTGATAAATTTCAGCAGCTTCATCAAACTTAAAACACTCTTGTAGAATCCAAGCTTTTGTTAATTGCACCTCTATTTCAGAGGGCTGCAAAGCTTCAGCTTCTTCAATAGTAGATTGAGCTTTATCAAAGTCATTGTTGATAATATGCGCCCTTGCTTCTTCGACAATAAAATTAACCGAAAAAGGATGCTGAGAACGTGCAATATCACAAACTGAAAATAACCTTTCAATATTTCCTGTCTTGCGATAATGTTCTAATAGAAATTCATACGTATCAATTTCAAAGAAAAAACTTCGTCCTTCTTCTATTAAACGTTCAAATTCTGTTATCGAAATGCTTGGTTCTTCTCTTCTTGAGTTGCTTATCATTAAATCAATTAAAAATTATGGAATGGATATATCAGTGTCGCTAAAATATGAATTGTTTAGTTTAGTAAAATTACTTACAATTACTCAATTTACAAAAAAGATGGATTATAAAAAACTAAAATCGTATAATTCGCAATCAAAGAGAGTTTAATCACTTTCAAAAGCTATTTTTAGCTATAACTAGTAAAAAGAACGAAATTATTTAACAAAAGTTTAATTTTCAGAAAACTAGATTTTGTACATCCAATTTTGAAAAAAAAGATTCTGTAAAACAACTTCATCAAAATCAGTAGTTAACTCAAGTTGTTTATCACAGACTTACTAAGTCGTGCAAATCAGGGATTTTGAAATACTTATAGCTCAAAAATTTAGCCCAAAAATTGAATTATTTAAACCAAAAACAGATACCACAAATAAACCGTTGCAATAGAAAGTGGAATTCCGATGGCAAGCAAAAACCCTCCTAATTTTGGATTGAGCTGATATTCTTGTGCTAACAAAACACCTGTTACCATGGGTGCCATTGCAGCTTCCAACACTCCCACCTCAAAAGATATATTTTTTTCTTCAAAGACAATCAAATATAAAAAATAAATAGCTAAAGGAGCTAAAAAAAGTTTATATAAAAGACCAAAAAAGAAAGGATTAAGAAATCTGAAATTTTCTTTTGAAAACTCTATTTGAAGTCCAACAGAAAAGAGAGCCAAAATAACCAAAGGAGAAGCTAATTTTATCAATACATTTTCCAAAATTATTCCTAACTGCTGAAAACCATTTGTTTCTGATAAAAAATAAGAAAAAAATTGTTCTATTCCTCCGAAAGGAAGAATTACTAGAGCCACTAAAAAGGCTAAAAATGGAGGAAAATAAAATAATTTTTTCAAGATGATTTTTCCTGTGGGTTTGTCACCTCCATAACTCATAGCGACAATCAAACCGACAGTAGCCACAACCAAAAAAGACCCAGCTTGATCACAAACGATAGCATACTGTAAAGGTTCTTTTGAGTTGTATAAAAACTCTAATAACGGAAAACCTACAAAAGAAGTATTACAAAGTCCACAAGCCAAAACTAAACACCCTTCTGTTTGTCTACTCCATTTAAAAATTTTCGCCATTACTTTGAAGAACAAAATACTTAGTCCAAAAACGCCCCAAGCCATTAAGGCGAGCCAAATCAAAGACATTGAAAGTTCTAATTTTGGAATATAAACAAGTGCAAGACAAGGCAAAGCAACCCAAATAATATATGTGTTTATTCCTTTATGTGTATCTTTTGGAAAGATAGAAATTTGTTTGAAGATAAAACCTAAACCTAAACAAGCAAAAATTAAGAGTAAATTTTCCAATATATTTTTTTTGAGAGCGTTAAAATAGTAAATCGTTTTTATAAGTAGATGATGTCTAAATGACATCATTAATGATGAAATTGTTTTAAGAATGTATATTTTTTTAATGATACTGTAAATCAATGTTAAGGGAAAAATATACTCAACCTTATTTTTTGTTGTGCATTCAGTTGCTCATAACTGAATGTTTTGCTTTCTAAGAAGCATAATTTATTTGCTTGAATCACACTTCTTAGGAAGCGTTTCGTTCAACTTTGGGAGTTGAACACATAAAAAACATTGTGTAAATTATTAAACAGTGTAATAGCTTATTTTTATTTAATTCTTAAATAATTCTTTATCAAAACTGCTTTTTTTGTAGCTTTGCTTGATTGTTCTCTATGTTATACTATAATTTTCTGCTCAACTTCTCTATCAACTTTCATGGATACGCATTCTACTTCTACAATTTGTCTTTTAATTACTGAAGAATATTGTAGTGCAGCCTTTTATAATTCTCAAAACTTACTTTCTATTCCTTATGAAGGAAAGGAACGTATAGATCTTTTTTTCGAAATAGATACTCAAATCAAACCTATATCAAAAAAATACTATGAGAGTTTGGATGCTTCTGTAAATGCGCTTCGTCATCCTGCTTATGGAATAGAAAAAAATAAGACATTTGATTGGTTGGGTGCTTCACATTCTTATGAAAGACTTTTTGATAGTATTGTAGAAAATATTAAGCTAGAATTCGAACGTCTAGCTCCTAATTTTCAAGGTGTAATTCCTCTTCTTTGTGTTTTTTCTCCAGCTTTTTCAGAAAAATTAATTGATAAATTTAATTCTTATTTTTTAAAAAAAGGATTTCATATTCTTCCCCATCAATTGTATATTGATTCATTAGTGGAGGGAAAAAATCTGAAGTTACAAGCCTCAAAATCTTCTTTAACCTTTATTGAAAGTTTTGGCGAGCGCATTATGCTTACTCAAATAGGAGATGATACCAACTCGGGTTTTACAACGAAGAGATTACAAGATGTCTCAGATTGGGATTTTGAAAGAGAACTTGTAAAATTTGTTTTACAAAAAGCCATGAGACAAGTTCCAACAGGAGTAGATTTAGATGAAGAAGTAGCTTTACATTCACACAGAGCCGAAGAATGGATAGACAAAATTAGAGAAGAAAAACAGAGTTTTATTACCGTTAGGCTATCTAATGGTACAAGCGCAACAGCTACAATAACGTCTCAAGAAGTTCAGTTGTTACGTATTCAAGACCGAGAACTTGCCGAAAAAGTAGTCGAATATACTCCAACTGATTCAGAAATTTATTTGATAGGAGACTTGCTTTTGCACTCTGAACTAAAAGCATTACTTATTCATAGGCATTATACTATTCACACACTTACAGATGATGAAGCTAGTCGTTATGTTTTGAGAGGTATAAAAAATTATTTAGACAAACAAGAGAAAGATGAGCCTATTTTGGTAGAAGAAACCTTAATTAAGGAAGCAATTCCTCAATTTTTAGTATACCAATATTTTCTACCCAAAAAAATATGGAATTCTTATGTCAATTCTCAAAACTGGAATCAAGAAACAGTTGATAAAGTAGTTAAGCAAAACGGTTTGGAAGTATTACCTTCTTTAGAAATTTTGTTAGGACAAGCACAAGAACTTGCTAAAGATGAGCTACTTTCGACTGAACAAATGAAAAGTTTACGCATTAAGGCAAGAGAATTAGATATTAGTGAAACTGAATTCGAACAGCGTTTACAAGCAGCAGCAATTCGTGTTTTGCCACTTCGTGAGCTTTTAGAAACTCATGTAGATAGAAGAAAAGTAGGACGCTTTTTTCCAAATGAATATTATCCTCAACTTTTGGCAGTAGCCGAACAAAATGGTTTTTCAGAGAAAGAATTAAGTATTTTTTTTCGTCAAAGAAATTTAAAATTACAAACTAGAGAAGAAATTTTGGATTTTGAACTTCAAGATAGATTAAAAGGAAAAATGCTTTCACAGCAATCTTTTCAAGAAATTTTAGGGGTGGGAGACAAACTACATTATTCAAAATCAGATATAGAAATTCTTTTAGATAACCGTAAAATTAAGATTAGCAAACCAAAAGGAGTAGGTATTTTTCTGATTGCAGGAATTTTATTTGCTGTCTTGGCTGTTGCTATTATTTTAGCTATTAATATTCCCAATTCTCCTCTTTCATTTTCTAGTACAGATTCTGCACAAACAGAAAAAGAATTTATTAGTGATAAAATAGAAAATCCAGAGCAACTTATTGGAAAGTATGCAGGTCTAGTTTTTCATACTGAATTAAATAAACTCAAAAATAGTAGAATAGAAATTTTGGCAGTGAGACAAGAAAATGGAGAGTATATTTTTACTTATTCAATTCCTCAAGATCGTTTTACTACTTGGAAGGGAAAAATAAACTTAGAAGAAAAAACGATTGATTTTATGCCTCCTGAAAATGCTCGTCATCGTGTAGAAAAGTATAGATTTTATCGCAAAAACTACAAAGAAGCTGACGGAACAATTCGAAGAAGTGATATTATTCTTGAAAATTTAAAAGATACTACACAGGTTTTTGTTAAGTAATTTTGCTAATTTCTTATTGCCATCATTACTCCAAAATGTATAGATATGTTTTTTTATAAATTTTGCATTTTATGTACTTTTTTACTATATTCTTGTCAAAGCGATACTATAAATAATGCTAGTAAAAATGTAGCAGAAAATAAAAAAGACACTACACCATTTCACAAAATAGGAGATGAAACTAAAAAATCTATTGCTGTACTAGATTCAAATAAAAGAAATACAGTAAAAGACACAACTATTCAGCAGGATTTTACAGACTGTGAAAAATACTGGAAATTACATTTTCCTACTGACAGCATACGTATAAATTATCTCAATGAGATTCTCAAAATCAATCAACTTAGTGAAAATAATCAAAAATTTATTACGCAGTTAAAAAATTTAAGTTCTTTAAAGTTAGTAGTAGATAATGCTATATTTCCAATTTTTCGCTCTAGTAAATCTCAAATTGGAGTACTTGCTTTTCCGAATTATGGCAATAAAAATGACGCTGTTACAGCAGAAACAAAATTACTAGAAAATATTAATATAGATTATAATCTTATCAAACCAGAAGAGTACGACAAAGTCAAATTTTATCCTCAACTATTAGATTCAATTTATAGAGGGAAAGAAAAGCCTGCTATTTATTATTATACAAATAAGGGAAGACAGACAACAAGAATTAAAGATTTTGGAATTTTGCTCGCTGATTGTACTGAATACTTTGAATACTCATTTGATACTAGAAATATAAACTTATCAGATACCATTTTATTTGGAAGTCCTTTTCAGATAGATTTGATTTATGAGAATAACTTGCAGGTTGATAGTTTGATCAGAAATGAAATTACTCCTCAACATTGTTTTGACTGTCCTAGTAGCGTACACTTATCAAAAACGTTTGCTCGTCTTAAAGGAACAACAAATATTTATTTTGTATTTGCTGATACTTTTCCTCTTAATAATGAGTTAGATACACCTTCTAGAGCTTTAGTTTTATTGACAGATGAAAATACTATTATTTATCTATGGAATAAAGAGATAGATTTATTTGGCTGTCCTTGTTTGTGAAAAATAGTCAATTAAAAGTGAAAAAGTTCTAAAAAAAATAAAAAAACAGCAGAAAAATATGATATTGCCTTATTTATGAGTTATATAATTATTCCTTTATGATTATTTAGATTTTTAAGATTAAAATCTACATAAAATCAATTTTCTTCTAAAACAAAGAACACCCTAAAGTAATTTAAAATAGTTATCTTTGTTTATGATTGAAGCGAGATTAATAAACTCTATAATAATATCGTTAAACTAAACTTACTGTTTTTAGTATTACTATCACTCATAGTAACTTATAAGAATTTATATTTTAGTTGAAAAAAAACTAATACAACACATTCTATCGCTATTTCAAGTATCAAAATCAAAAAGTTATGCAAAATATCAATACAAAATCTTTACAATTTTTAAAGAGAGGAGGAAAAAATATTTTTTTTCTGTTTTTTTTTCTGTTCTTCTCGTTTCAAGCAAATGCAGCTGATTTTTATTGGGTGGGAGGTTCTGGAAACTGGAGTGATTTTGCAACACACTGGGCGACTACCTCAGGAGGTGCAACTTTTCAAACAAATGCTCCCACAGCAGCAGATAATGTTTTCTTTGATGTCAATTCAGGCGCAGCAGGCTATAGTGTAACTTTAGATATAGCTGCACTAGCAAATAATTTTTCATTTGATGGAAACGCATTTTCATTTGATGGAACAAATAGCCTTGTTATCAGTGGAACTTCTACTAATTCTTCTATTCAAGCCATTACTTTTGGGGGAACAAATACCTATACTTTTACAGGTGCTTACACAGCTATTGCAGCCTCTCAAACTCGTTTTACAACTACAGGAGATGTAGATTTTAATGCTAACATAGATATTGGAAATGGCTCTACCTTTAGTTTTACTCCTGATGCAACTACTACAATTACAGGAACATTTACATCAAATAGCATTTGTTCTGCTCAAAATACAATTAATTCTACTGGTGGAGCTGCATCTGTTATTTTTACAGCAGCTTCTACTTGGTCAAATACCAATATTACAAACATAAATGCAACAGGAAGTGTAACACTACAAAGTGGAACAATCACAACAAGCACTGGAATTACAGATAATACTACCAATAGGAATTTATTTTGGGTAGGAGGAACTGGAAACTGGAACAATACAGCAAGATGGTCTTTGACAAGTGGAGGAACTGGAGGAGAATGTATTCCAACAGCAACTGATGATGTAAATTTTGATGGTGCTTCTGGTCTTGCAGGTGGAACAGTTTCTTTAAATGTCGCTGCTCCTGTTCGAAATTTTAATTATGATGTTGCTGGTGCTACTTTTACTGCTGCCAATCCTCTTACTGTAAATGGAACAACAAATATAGCTGCTACAAGAACTGTTGACTTTGCTGGTGCTAGTTCTTATACTTTTTTAGGCGATTTTATAGCAAATGCTACCACAACTACTAACTTTTCGAATGGAAATTTAGCCTCTTTTGGTAATGTTTCTGTTGGAATAGGTTCTACATTTAGATTTTCCTCTTCAACTGGAGGTACAGCAACAGTTTCAGGCATATTTACACCAAATGGAAATTGTTCTAATCCTGTAACTCTTACAGCAACTGGTGCATTTACTGCACCTGTTAATTTTACAAATCCACAAACTTGGAGTGGAGTAAATGTAAGTGCAATTAACTCTACGGGAGCAAATGTAACAGTCAATAGTATTAGTGTGGTGGTAACAGGAAATTTTACAGATAACACAACGACTGGACGTACATTATTTTGGGTAGGAGGAACTGGTAATTGGAGTGACCCTAGCCATTGGTCTTTAGCTAGTGGAGGAACAGGAGGAGAATGTATTCCTACTTCAATAGATGATGTGTTTTTTGATGCAGCTTCTTTTACAGCAGCAGGACAAATAGTAACTATAGATATTGACGCAACCTCTAAAGACCTTGACTGGACAGGAGTAACCAATACGCCTACTCTTACAGGTGCAGCAGCCAGACAATTTATTCTAACAGGTTCATTGACTTTTGCAGCAGGAATGAATCAAACAGGTAACGTTCCTACTTTTGAAGGTTTGATGATATTTTCTTCTGCAACCTCTCAAAACCTAATAATGAATGGAAAAGGACTCAATAGAGCTCGCTTCCAAACTGGAGCAGCAGGAGAATGGACACTACAAGATGCTTTCTTAGTTAGGAATCAATTATTATTAAACTCTGGAACACTAGATACAAATGATGAAAACGTAACTGCTGGTACATTTTCTACAAATAATATTCTTGTACCCACTAGAAATCTTAATCTAGGAGCTTCAACAATTACTCTTACAAGTGCTTCTACTACAGTTTTAGATTATAGAAATGATACTAATTTCACTCTAAACTCTGGAACAAGTACAATAAATATATCTAGTAATACCACTACAATAGAAACAGGAGTTTTAGCAAAGACAATTTCTAATCTTAATTATACAGGTGCAGGAGTTAGAACAATCAATACAGGTTCTGATGTAAATACAATTACATTTGGAAATATTACTACTGCTAATAATGGAGGACAATTAAATATAAATGGAACTTCTCCTAAAGTATACAATAATATTACGCTTGGAAATAATGTAAGTGGAACAATTACTGGAGCTAATACTAATTTAGGAAATATAATAAATGGAAACGTAACTCTTGGTATAAATGGAGCTAATAATTTTGCTGGAGGTTATGATATTAATGGTAATTTTTCCTTTGGAAATAATAAAACAGTTAGGTTCAATACTGCTAATGATAGTAGATTTGGAGCAACCTTGACTACTGGTACAGCTAGTACATTTGTAGCAGGAGGAAATAAAAACACTACTTTTATAGGAGCTTTTACATTAGGAGATAATTCAACAGCTACATTTAATAATTCAGGAGTAGGAAACTCAAATTCCTTTTCTGATATAAATATGAACAACGGAACTACATTTGCATTTAGTTCTATCACTAATAATACTGTTTCTGGAAATATAAATGTATTGGGTTCTTGTGCTACTCCTATTACACTTACTTCCAATAATCCTCCAAACCAAGCAAGTTTACAACTTACAAATGCTTTATTTTTAGTGGGAGCAACCGTTCAAAATATCAATGCCACAGCACAGCCAATAAATGTTGCGAATGGAACACTTGCAAATAATACCAATGTAACAGGAAATTCTGTCAGTAGAGATTTATACTGGGTACATAGTGTAGCAGGTGCAGGAAGCACAACTAATTGGTATAATGCAGCCAACTGGTCTTTGACAAGTGGTGGCGTGACAGGCGAATGTCCTCCTACTATCTATGACAATGTATTTTTTGATGCTAATTCATTTTCAGCAGCTAATCAGATTGTTGATATGGATAATGATGCTTTTTGTAGAAATATGGACTGGACAGGTACTACTAACGACCCTTTTTTACAATCTATCGGAGAAGACACTGATCTTACAGTTGGAGGAAACCTTACTTTTGTAAATGGAATGACTGTAGGTACAGGGGGGACAAACCCTAACGAAATTAGAGATATTTACTTTGCTGCTACAAATGCACTGACTACTCCTGTAGTTGTGCCTGCAACCACTAACAATACTATCGATTGGGGAATTCCTAATGAAAATACAGATGGAAAACGTTTTCAAAGAGCCTTTTTCAATCAAAATAAAGAAATGGTAGTAACAGGAACAGCTAGTTGGTCTTTGTCATCTGCTTTCAATCTTACTCAAGAAGTTCCTCTTGGAAGGCTAACGCTTCAAAATGGAGATATTATAACAAGCAGTAATCCTATACAGATTCGTATTTTAGATGCAAATGGAGCAGATGGCTCATTGAATATTGGAGACTCTGAAATTACATTACGAGCAACAGGACTTACCTTTGACTTTAGAAATGACGCTAACTTCAATTTTATAACTCCAGGAGTAAATAGCTTTTTTAGTCTAACAAGTGGTGGTGGAAACGTAGAAGGTTATACAGGTTCAGAAACTAAAGAAATGCCTGATATTATTGTTACTCAAAATAATAATGTAACTATTAACACAGATAATGGAACTGATAGAATTACATTTAGAGGTATTGATTTACAAAATAATAATGTTCTTTTCAATTTAACAGGAACTTCCCCAAAAACATATTCAGAAGCTCTAGCATTTAATAATGGTATAAATGCAACTTTTGATGGAGGAATAACCAATGTTGATCGTAGTATCTTTGAGCAATCTGTAAGTTTTGCAATCAATTCACAAGCTAATTTTATAGGTAACGATCAATTTCAGAATACATTTACTGTTGCAGGGACAGCAGGAGCTGGTATTCGTTTTACTGGTACAGGACGAAAGCGTTTTCAAGGAGATGTTACACTAGGAGTAGGAAGTTTATTTTCTCTTCAAAATACATTTGGTTCTCCAAATAGCTTTACTAATGTTACTTTGGCAAATTCAACTATATTTGAATTTAGTCCAAATGCAGATAGTAATGTAACAGGAAACTTTGTAGCTATTGCTGACTGTCTTACCCCAATTATTATTCTTTCTTCTATAGCAGGAAATGCAGCAACAGTAGATTTTAATCTTGCTCAAAGTTGGGAAAATACAACTGTTACAGATATTAATAATATTGGTACAGTAGTAATGGTCGATAGCGGTACAGATGGAGGAAACAATACAGGAATAGATTTCTCAACTATTACTTTAAGAACCTTATATTGGGTACACAATGGAAATCCATCAGCAGCAACAGGAGCAAGCCCGACAGCTTTTGCTTTTGGAAATTGGAATGATCCCAATAACTGGTCGCTTACTTCTGGTGGACAGACTGGAGAGTGTCCTCCAACATTAAGCGATGATGTATTCTTTGATGCTAATTCATTTGGAGCAGGAAGCCAAATTGTAAATATAGATGTAAATGCACAAGCAAGAGATATGACTTGGACAGGAGCAACAGGAGTTCCTATCCTTACAGGAAGCCCTATATTTAATATTCAAATTGGAGGTTCATTGACTTTTATAAATGATATCAATTTTACATTTGCAGGTGAAACCTTCTTTAGAAATACTAACACTGGTACAAATACAATTATCTCTGATGGACAGGTATTTAATGGAAATGTTATTTTTTATGATAATATATTAGGTACAGGCATTTGGCAACTAGCAGATGATTTTGCAACTAATCAAACCTTCAACTTAGTAGACGGAACATTCACTACAAGCCCAGCAAACCATCAACTAACAGCTAGAATTATAGATGTATTTGCTATAGCTAATAGTGTAGGAGATCCTACTAGAGAATTAAACTTAAATGGTTCGGTAGCCAATGCAACTAGAAATGGAGGACTTGCTGTAGATTTTAGAGGAAATACAACTAATTTCGTTTTGAGTTCTACTGCAACCTCTGAGCTTCATATTACTGGTATTGGAGATATCGATTTAGAAATGGGAGAAGCAGCCAAAACGATCCCTAATCTATTTATTGATAATGCTACTACAGGACATACAATAAATGTAAATTCTTCTAATATAGAAAACGACTTAAATCGAATTACTTTTAGAGATATTACTGCTTTACAGAATAATCTCACTTTTAATATGAATGGAGATGCTCCAAAAACGTATGGTAATATTCTCTTTCCTGATAATGCTTTAGTAGATTTCAGAGGAGTAACTAATGCTGCTCCGTTAGTTAATTTTTACACAGGAACAGTTACTTTCGGACAAAATACACGAATAGATTGGTATGGAGATAATCAGTTCCAACAAGCTGTTACAATAGCAAGCACAACTAATAATGGCAATGCAGTTCGTTTACACGAAGATAACGAATTCTTAACCACAGCACCTCTTACTTTTTCAGCAGTAGGAAGAGCACGATTTACAGCAGGAGGTGATAATAGAACTAATATATTTCGTGCTCCAGTAAATTTCTTGGGAGGACGAAATATAATAGTATTTAATGGAAATCAGACTACAACAGCTCGTTTTATAAGCACATTATTCATTGCCTCAACAGCAGCACAACAAGCATATATTGATTTTCAAGCCCGTCCAGAGTTTCATGCTCAAGTAGAATTCGGAGAAGCAGCAGGAGGAAATGCCACAACACAAGTAAGATTCCGTAGAGGATTAGACTTTGGTCCTGCTCCATTAGGCACTAGATTCATTACAGGAAATGACAGTCGTATAGATTTTGAAAATCCAGATGTTTCTGTTATTAGAGATATGGAGGTAGGAGAAAATAATGTTCTTACTTTTGAAAACGATTTGACAATTGATAATCTAAATCTTTCTCGTTTTGATGTTGTGAACTTCCCAAATAGTGATGGAACAGCTCCAAACAATGGGGTTACAGCAGTTACAGGTTTTGTACGTGCTAGAGAAGGTTGTGCAGGTTGGATAAACATTCGCTCAAACCTAACAGGTGTACAAGCAAACATAGATTTTCAAAATGCACATACAGGATTAAATGGATTTTTATATACATTTATTCAAGATATAAATAATGTGGGTGGAAATGTAGTAGAGGCAGACCCTGCTATTGTTTCTGATATTGGTAATAACTCAAACATTACCTTCATTAATAACCAACCTTCACGTACTTTTTACTGGGTAGAAAGTGATAATGGAAATTACAGTGGTAATTGGAATGACTTAAATGCTGATAATCACTGGTCATTAGCTGGTTCTGGTGGAGCACCTTCTTATTGTATCCCTACTGCCAATGACAACGTAATTTTTGATGACAACTCTTTTGCAGGAGCAGGTACAGAAACTGTAAATATTGACAATTTCTTTTCCTATTGTAAAAATATGACTTGGTCGGCTTCTGATGCAAATAGAGGAAGATTAATAGGAGATAATTTACATACTGTGCAAGTTTTTGGAAACCTCATTTTTGCAGATTTTGCATCAGATAGAGATTGGAATGACTTCCCAGGTACATTTGAGTTTAAAGGAACAAATGTAGGACAAGCAAAAACCCTTCTATCAAACGGCTCTAGATTTTTCGGTCCTGTTATATTTAATGCTCCTTTTGATGACTGGACTCTCTCAGACTCTATGCGTGTAGAAGGAGGAGATAGAGCAAATATTACAATCAACTATGGAGATGTATTTGCGACTGATAAAAATATTAGATTAGAACATGATTGGATCATAACCAATAATGCTGTAAGCCTTCCACAAGCTCGTTTTATTGCAGGTACTGGAACAGTGACTTTTGATGGGAATACTGTTGATGCTGATATTACAATAGCTGATGTAGAAACAGGAGCTGCTTGTACAGAGTGTAGTTCATTAGGAAATACTTGTAGTACAAGTCCATTCTATAATTTAACAATAGAAAAGGATTTTAGTACAGCCCCTAATCCTGATAGATATCTAAGAGTTGAACTAAATACAACTATATCAATATTAAATAACTTCCATATTGTAAGTGGTTATTTTGAAGATGATGGATTCCAAATCAGAGGTAATGCTACAGGAAATGTATATATGTCTCATAATACATTATTACGTTTAGGAGATAATAATAATGCTACTGTATTTCCTACTTGTTATCTTCCTGCTAATATAATCTTATCTAAGGGAGTCACAGATGGTTTAGTAGATGATAATTCATTTCCTGTAAATGCAAGTACACAAGCATCTATTGTAGAATATCGTTGTCCTGATGAGCAAATGATAGCAGGAGGAACAGATTTTACGTATGGAACTCTACGAATAATTAGTAATAATACTTCAAACGGAAACAACGTAAAACGTTTTACAGGAGAAGCTACTATTGAAGGAGCTTTCTTTATAGGAAATGAACAGACAGTTTATGATATGGGCTATCAACTAAGAGGAAATAGCCATAACCAAGCTAATAACATTTTGAGCACAGGAAATAATGTAACCTTAATTTTGGGTACAAATCAGACAGCAAGCGAACGTACTTATACAGCAACAAATGTTCCTCTTAATGTAACTGTTCCACCAGTAGTAACAGCAGATATAGCAACTACTTTCCCTAAATTTACAACAGGAGATGGTACTTTTGGAAATGGTGTATTTAGTGATGCAAAAGTTAGTTTGAGTACAAACTCTACAGTTATTTTCAATGCAAATGCAGACCAAGAAGTAGCAGGAGGAATTACGTATGGAAGTATCATTTTGAGATCAACAGGTTCAGATATAGCAAACCCAATACTCAAAACAGTCACACAACATAATGGAGCTAGTGCTGGAGAAATGACTATTGCTGGAGATGCTCTTGTAGAATCATTTAATCACTTTATAGATGATGGCTTCCAAATTTCAGGTAATGCAACAGGTACTTTTACAGGAGAACCAAACTCTAAAATGATTATTGGAAATCAGACAAGTGGAACAAACTTCCCTAATCTATTTATTAGAGCAAATATCAGTTTAGATGCAAATGACCACGAAACAATCTACAATGCAGATGTTCCTCAGTTTATGTCTAACGAGCCTATTTATGGAAACCTTACACTAACAGCTCCAAACTCTATAGATGCTGAATTAATAGAAAAACGTTTCCGACCAGACCCAGCAGGAACAAATGCAGGGCTTACAGCAGATATAAATGGAAACCTTCTTATAAATCCAAGAAATCATTTAATTGATGAAGGAAATCAAATTAGAGGTCTTGCTCCAAAATCTGTTACAATGAATAGTGATGCTCCTTTAGGAGAAAGTATGCTTACTTTAGGAACAAATGGAGCAACAGACATTGCAACTCAATTCCCACTTACATTTGGAACAATTGTGTTAAATGACTTAACAACTGTTATTTACAATACAGGAAGTGGTCAAAATCAAAATGTAAGAGGTGCAGGCTTAAATGGAATTGCAACAGGAACAGATTCATATTATAACTTGATTATTCAATCAGGAAATGAATTTACAGCTCGTAAGATTCTGCAAGCTGCTACTCGTATTCGTAATAATTTTACGATAAGAACAGGAAGCCGTTTTGAAGATAATAGAAACCAAGTTACTGGAAGTGTGGCAACAGGAATTATTACAATGGAAAACGGTGCAAACCTTTATGTAGGATTAAATAACGGAAGTATCCAAACTGTTTTTCCTACAAATTATGAAAGAGCTAGAATCAATTTAGATAATAATTCTACGGTGCGTTATCAGTCTCGTAGAACAACAGCTCCTTTTCAATTTGTTTCTAGTGAGCCTATATATGGACATTTATTCTTAACCTCTGGTTTTGGTTCAGCAGGTGCAAACTATACTAAGCAAATTGATGCAAATCCAGTAATAGCAACAAACACAACTCTTACTGTAAATGGAAATTTAACTGTAGATTATAGAGTGCGTTTTGAAGATTTAGCAATACAAATTATAGGAAACTCAAACAGGACTCTATTGGTTAGAGGGGCTTCTGAACTTGTTTTAGGAACAGCAACCCAAGCCACTTTATTTCCAACTCTTTTTACTAGAGGAAACACAAATTTAAGTTCTGCATTAGCTACTAAAAGTGTAGTTATCTATAATTCTAGTGTTGCAGGAAATGATATTGCAGGTGGAGCTGGTTTAGTAAACACGGAAATAAACAACCCTATTTATGGAGATGTTATTTTGCGTAGTATTGCAGGTACACCTGTTACTAAAAATTTATTAGGAAATGTCGTAATCAAGGGAGATTTGCTCATTGAAGACAATAATACATTAGAAACAACAGCATCTAATTTCAATATAAACTTAGCAGAAAATTGGACGTGTGAAAATAATGCTGTATTTAATTCTCAACAAGGTAGAGTGATATTAGATGGTACAACAGAACAACGCATCACGACAAATGCTCAAAAATTCTTTGAGTTAGAAGCAAGTTCAACTGGTGGTAGTTTCCGTATGATGGATGATATTACTATTAAAGAAGATGGAAAAACTATCTTCAATACTGGTTTATTTATTCCTGACGATGTGGCACTAGGAACAAACAGTACAAGAATGATGATTTTTGAAAGAAATGCTTCTATAGATGGGTCAAGCACATATTCTGTTGGAGGATGGGTCTCTACTTCTGCTGCTGCTCCTTTATCAGCAGACGGTCCTAGCAATGCAAGTCACGTGGTAGGTAAAGTTCAGAAAATTGGAGAAGATGCTTTTATATTTCCAATCGGAAATGGTATTAGTTATGCTCCTGCTGGATTGAGTGAAAGAAATAATAATGCTGCTGTCTTTGAAGCTCGTTATGTAGGACCTCGCTTACCTACCCTTGATGGATATGATGTAAATTTGAAAGAACCTTCAATCCAAGTGGTTAGTAATGTAGAATATTGGTTGATAAATAATGAAGGTGCTGCCGATGAAGCTTTTGTTTATTTAAGTTGGGAAGCTGCTAGAAGTGTAGCTTATCAGCCAGAAGGACTTTTAGTATTGCGTTGGGATGATCCAACTCCAATATGGCAAAACAAACTTAATGGAGGACATACAAATGCTTCAGCACAAGGTGTGGTTGTTAGTCAAGCCAAAATTAGCAATTTTAGTCCATTTACTTTGGGTTCAATTACTAATTTCAATCCGTTACCATTAGATTTACTTGCATTTGATGCCAAACTAGAAGGAGAATCTGTACAAGTAACTTGGGAAACTATTAATGAACAAGATAATTCCCACTTTATGGTAGAGCGTAGTCAAGATGGCAATTCATTTAGCTCTCTGGGACGTGTAGATGCAAAAGGAACTGGGTTAGAAGGAACTTTTAATTATCAATTCTGGGATGCAGAACCATTCACAGGACTTTCATATTATCGCTTACAACAATTCGATAAAAATGGATCTTTTGAATATTCTCCTGTAAGAAGCGTATTATTTGAAAAAGTAATAAGTGGAATAAAAGGAGAAGTTAGTCTATATCCAAATCCAAATGGAGGTGCTCGTTTTTATCTCAACCTTGATGGAAAACTTACCACAGATGCACAAATTCAAATTGTAGATATGACTGGTAGAATTGTTCACCAACAAGATGTACAAAAAGGAGGAGCAGACATAGTAATTACTCCTATGCGAGTATTACCAGCAGGAGCATATCTCTTGCGTTTTGTCACTGCTACAGAATCAATTACAAAGAAATTTGTAGTAGAATAATTCTCAAATTATAGTATTTATAATAAAAGCCTTTTATCATTTTCTGATAAAAGGCTTTTGTTTTTACTGATAGAAATAGTTCTGAAATTTTTATAAAAAAGGATAGATTTATAAAAAGTAGAATTTAGCTATTTTCAATTGAATACAATGTAGCATAAGTTTATTTGTGTTTTACAATAGTCGGTGGAAACCAACAGTGGCAGCACTATAAATTGAACAGGGTTTTAACCCTGTTTTACATTATTTTGAAGAGATTGCAATACCATTGTCGGTGTCCTTACCGATCGACGATTCTTTTTTATCGTTGTCAGTATATTACTAACGAAACAAACAAAATTAAAAAGAAATAAAATCTTGTGGATTAACAGGATTTCCTTCATACCAAAGCTCAAAATGCAAATGTGGACCATCTGTAAGTTCTCCAGAGTTTCCAATGACAGCAACTGGATCTCCAGCTTTTACTATCTCACCTACTTTTTTGAGTAAAACAGAATTATGTTTGTAAAAAGAAACCAATTGATGTTTGTGCTGAATAGCTAATGTATGTCCAGAATCTTGTGTCCAAGACGATAAAATAACTGTTCCGTCAGCAGCAGCTTTAATAACTTCATTTTTTGGTGCAACTACATCAACTCCAAAATGTGAACTAGACGAATTATATTGGTTAGTCACTATTCCTGAAATAGGAGAGAAAAATAAAACTTGTTGTAACTCACTTTTTGAAGTTCGTAATCCTTTTGTTTTAGAATCTTCTTTTTCAAATTGTTTTCTGAAAGCCAAATCAATAGAATCTATTTGCTCTAAATCTAAATCTTGTGTATTGATAGTATTTTCAGTAGAATCTTCTGAAATTTCATCTTTTGGAATATTTCCACCCAAAATTTGTCTTAGATTTTCATAATACTCATTCTGTCCTGCCACGATAGCTTCTAAAGAATCTGACTTTTCCATTAATTTAAAAAGTCTAGCTTGTGGATTTTCAGAAGTAGAAATTTGATAATCAGTAATGGCTTTTGCCAAAAAATAAGAAGGTATAAAAATAAGCAAAACAAAGCCAGTCAAAATAACCACAACTTTCGCAAAGTTGAAACGAATAGTTCTTAGTTTTTCAAAATTTTCTTCATCACGAAATACCATCAAATAATGATGTGTAAACCATTGCCAAAATGTTTTTTTCTGATTCAAAGTCTTGTTAGTGATTAGTGATTGAATGTTAGATAAGACCATTATTTGATAAATAATAATCGGAAATGAATCACAAAAATACGTATTTTTTGAGGACTATATAAAAAATACATAAATTATTAGTCTGATTGTACTAGATTTAGCTATTTTTTAGATATGATTTGTTCCATTGAACACTTTCGAAATTTGCATCAAATAAATTATATTAAAATGATAGATAAATACACAGGTAGTTTTCACAGTCCATTTTTTATTTTTATAAAAGGTCTAAATCATTTATCAGATGAACATATTCTTGAATTTTTAGAGTTTGATAATTGTAAAATAAGAAATATAGAAGATGATATTAAACAATCACTTTTCATCACAAAGGATAAAGAATGGGTTCATATTATGGATAATTGGTGGTATAATTTATGGCATTCTGATTCTTTTAGAAAGAAAATCGATAAGTTAGGAGAAAAATATGATTTGTTTTATTGTTCTATGGGCGATTGTGATTATTCCTTTGATGTTACCTATTATAAAAATGGATTACTTCGTCGTAAATATATTGTAGATGATCCTGATTTTAAGGGTGGGGAATTAATAGAAAATATAGGAAAGCCTTTACCTTTTGAAGAAGAAAATTTGAAAAATATAGGTCAAGGAAGTAAGATTATTTCAATCGCAAAATCTATTGGAATTGAAACCAATCATAAATTAGAGGAGATAAGCTGTTATCAATATGACAATGTCTTTATAGAAGATTAATTTTGAATCTTTTCAAAAGAAACCTCAAAATTTGCAATGCAAAAACAAAGTGAGTAATTTTACTATCATTTTAATTCTTCATTTGCCGTTGTTGGTGTCCTCACCAACAACTTAATAATAAAAAAATATATGTCAGATTTTCGTATTGAGCGTGATACAATGGGCGAGGTAAAAGTTCCTGCCGAAAAATACTGGGGCGCACAAACAGAGCGTAGTCGCAACAATTTCAAAATAGGCGATGAAGCTTCTATGCCAAAAGAAATTATTTATGCCTTTGCATATCTTAAAAAAGCTGCTGCACAAGCCAACACAGAACTAGGTGTTTTAGCAAAAGAAAAAAGTGACCTTATCGGAAAAGCCTGTGATGAAATTTTGGAAGGAAAATTAGATAAAGAATTTCCTTTAGTAATTTGGCAAACAGGTTCGGGAACGCAGTCAAATATGAACGTAAACGAAGTAGTTGCTTATCGTGGACATGTTTTGCAAGGTGGTACACTGACAGATGAGAAAAAAGCATTGCATCCAAATGATGATGTAAACAAATCACAGTCTTCAAACGACACTTTTCCTACAGCAATGCACATTGCTGCCTACAAATTGGTAACAGAAAATACCATTAAAGGAATTGAGAAATTACGTGATGCACTTCAAAGCAAAGTAGAAGAGTTTAAAGACATCGTAAAAACAGGTCGTACTCACTTTATGGATGCTACTCCACTTACATTAGGACAAGAATTTTCTGGGTATGTTCAGCAGTTAAATAATTCTTTGCGTTGCATCAAAAATGCGCTAGAAATGGTAAAAGAATTAGCTTTAGGAGGAACTGCCGTAGGAACTGGATTAAATACACCAAAAGGTTATGATGTTTTGGTAGCACAAAAAATTGCAAATCTTACAGGTTTACCATTTGTAACTGCGCCAAACAAATTTGAAGCGTTAGCTGCTCACGATGCAATGGTGGAGCTTTCAGGAGCATTGAAACGCACTGCTGTTTCGCTTATGAAAATTGCAAATGATATTCGTATGCTCAGTTCGGGACCTCGTTGTGGAATTGGAGAAATTATCATTCCAGACAACGAACCAGGCTCTTCTATTATGCCTGGTAAAGTAAATCCTACACAGCCAGAAGCATTGACAATGGTTTGCGCTCAAGTAATGGGAAATGACGTTGCAGTTTCGGTGGGTGGTTCAAACGGACACTTCGAACTCAATGTCTTTAAACCTCTGATTGCTGCAAACGTACTTCAATCTGCTCGTTTGATTGGTGATGCTTGTGTTTCTTTCACAGATAATTGTGCTGCTGGTATCAAGCCAAACAATGAAATTATTCAACAACATTTAGAAAATTCACTGATGCTTGTTACTGCTCTCAATACACATATTGGATATGAAAAATCTGCCAAAATTGCTAAAAAAGCGCATCAAGAAAACAAAACTCTTCGTCAGGCTGCTGTCGAATTAGAATATTTAACTTCAGAAGAATTTGATAAATGGGTTGTTCCTGCTGAAATGACAGGTTCTTTGAAGTAATTTTTTATTTATAAAGAATTTTAAAACCCACACAAGTAATTGTAAAAATTATCTGTGTGGGTTCTTTTTTGAAAAAAACAGCTTAACCTAAATAATTAGTTTTACGTAAATTATAATCTGCAATCTATTTTTATTCTGCTTTATTTATCAAAAAAAATGATACATATTCACAAATTATCTACTCAAGATTACTTTGATTTTCTCAATCAAGAACGCAAAGACCCAATTACAGGCGATCTGATAAAGGAAAATGATAAAATTGTGATTTGTGCTTCGTGTAAATCTGCTTTTTTGAGGGAAAGTTGGATTTATATAAATAAAAGACATTGTAGTCAGAGTAAAACATTAAGTAACATTCTAAAAATAGTGGAGACTTTACAAATTTAAAAAATTATTACTCCCACAATTAGATAAGAACAAAAGAAATAAGATAGCTAATATTTTTTTCATTGACACTGTTTCATAACCTGTGTATTTTATACCTTTTATCTCTTCCTTCCATTCATATTAACCTATCATACTGATAAATTATGTTCAATATACGACATCCTAACTATGTCTTATTTTTTCGGAGAGGCAGCGACAGGAGGATAGTATATTTCTATAGAGCTATTGTTACTTATAATAACACTATCTTGCTTGAATACTAGACTTATGCAAGTAGATAAATTTATGTCATCTTCTATTTGAACGTTAAGATATTCCCCTATCATTCTGCTTGAGGTAGAATATCTTCTTAACCTAGTTTCTAGTACCTTATAAGATTTTACTATTTTTCCATTGCTTATTTCATTAACAAGAACAATAAAATTTGTGTTTGTCATCATAGAATGTGCGTTACAAGTAACTATATGCAAATTACCCTCCTCTTCAAACATACCTACTGGACGACTACTTCCTATTGGATAACCGTCATCTTTAAGATCTAAATCCTGAAAATCTAAGTATTGGAGGTTGTCTCTTACTACCTTATAAGCAGTATTAAACTCCTCCTCTTTTTCTGTAGGAGCAGTCATATCCTCATACTCTAAAGTAGAAAGGTACTTTAGATCATTAACTTTAAACACACTGTACCCATCTAAGACAAAAACAGTAGTATCTATTTTTAATATAGAAGTATTTTCGGCTGGTGTAGGAAACAATAGGGAGGTTGAATCTTTAGGATTACGAAAAGTAACTTTCTGCCATGTTGAAGCACTTATTTGATGGACAGTTAAAGTGTCATTTACGATAACATTATCTTCCCATGATTCAATAGCTCTACAATTACTTTCAGTATCATAAACAAATTTAGGTGTATTACTAGTATCCTTTTTGCAAGAAAGTAACAGTAAAAATACACACAATTTACAAACCACTAATATCAAGTGCTGGTCTTTTATTTTCGTTGTCATATCCTTTGTATTTGAGTTTTGTAATTGTTCCTCCTACTGTTGATTTTCGGATAGTGGAGCGAATCATAGATAAAGTAGCTACATCTATAGAAAAGCATATAAATATTTCTTCAGTACCCATACCTACATTGAAGAGATAGTTCTCCGAAGGTTTAGAGTATTCTATCTTTAATATTTTTTTATAGAATATTAATTGATTCTCAGAACCTGCTGCATAGGCTATAAGATTAAAATGTGTAGTTCTTGCATGTCCCTTGAGTCGTGTTCCAGCTCCTCCTCCAAATGATTCAGTTGGAGTCGTATTAGCACCACTCCAGTCACTTTTTGAAGGTTCATTAGAAATTGCCTTTCCTTTACGACCTAGTTGACTTATCCTTGAATCATGAAGAACTCTATGAGAATGTATGTGTGGATTTCCTGATAGAAAACAACTACTTACTAGCTTTTTTGTATCTATATTACCCATATTTAAGGTAGCTTTAGCAGATGATCCTAGTATTGCCATTCCTTCATACTGCATAGTATATTTCATATCTATAGATGAACTGTACTCTGCTAAAAGAGGATTTCCATCTAAATCCTTTCCATCTGTACTAGGAGTATTGTAATTATTTATTTGAAGTAGATCATCTACCATATAAGCAGTTCCTCCAAAATTATTTCTTAGTATAAGATTTTGTCCATAGTTGGTATCACTATCTGATGTGCTAAACTCTTCCATTTTTTCCTTAAAATCTTCTACTTGACTACTAGGTATAATAACAACAGCTACAGGAAGACCTTCACAATTGCTTTTATACAGTTCATTTCCTAAATCATCTATGTATAGACTAGTAGCTATTTCTGGCTTACCAGCTACTACATAACTTCTGACAGCCTTTTTACTCTCATCTCGGGTAGGTTTTTTCTCATAGACTTCTACTTTTACTTTTTCTCTATGTAACCACTTAGAAAATATTACTTTCAAAGCACTAACGTCTTTCCCTTCTCTGTCCTTTACAGTAATTGGGGTAGCCGAAAGAATAGCATTTGTTTGTAGTAATTCTGTATTTTCTTTTTTCTTCTCCTCTCCTTCAGCTTTAGAAGTAAGGAAAAAGTCTGTTTCTGAATCTTTTTTATTTTCAGTAGTAGATTCTATTTTAATGATATGTTTTTTCTCAAAATCATCGTCTCGGTTGTCCAACCAGAAACACCATTTCAAATTATTGCCTTTTTCCTCAGTAACATAGGTATATTCTTCACTTGCATTGATAGTAGTAGAAGTGAGAGTTTTAGAATCCTTATCTAATACATCAACAATCTTGAGAGATGGAGGAGTAAGTGGTCTGATAGTAACATAGTTATCAGGATCTTCAGGGTCGTATAGAAACATAGTAAAAGGAGTTTAGGCAAATGATAAATGAGTATTTTATTTGGTTAATTATTTTCAACTTTAAGAGTAGCTTCTAACTCTAAACGCATAGTATCTGCTATGATGTTTATATTTTCAAGGACTCTATTACTAAGGAGTTTTTGTATTCAAATCCGTTTTCTTCCAATAACAATCTAAGACTTAGCCTCTTCTATCACTATAGCAGTAGTCATAGGTTCGCCTATTGATAGAATGAAAATCATTCTTGAAGTCTACAAAATGGACATCATAAAGCTCAATAATTCTACTTTTACTTGCTCCAGTAACAGGAGAAATTACAATTTTGACAGGCTTGATCATATCAATAGCCCAACTTATAAAACTTTGGTCAGTTGTAGTTTCGAAGATAATTTCAAAGACAGTTCTGTTTGGTTTCCATAGGAAATCTGTGAGCGTCGACAGCTATCGTAAGACGAAATTTGAAATCAAGAATAGTAATTGCCTTATCTTCTACTGTAGATTTTGGCTATGAAAAACTCATAAATAAACACATTATAATAAATACTTAATTTTTCTATAAATCTACTGATTTTTTGATTAATTACAAATTTTTCCATGAATATTCTTATATATATTTAAAACTTATAAGATACTTATACTACAGCCATAATTTAAATTTCAATGAAAAAATCAGGAAAGTAAAGTAGTTCCAAAACAGGATATTCTTTAATAAAAAACAATGTATAGAAAAATAGGTTAATATTTGAGGGCATCAACTATAAATTAATAAAGTTTATTTATATTTGCCTTATATTTAAAGGTCATTTTTTTAGAAAATCAACTTTATTTATAGAATTGATGCAAAAAATCAATTCAACAAAAGTTTTAATTTAACACCTTATTCTCTCAAAATTTCTATTTATGTCACATATTCGTTTTGAAGCATTAAAAGATGCCAAAAATCGCCCAGAAGTAAAAGTAACTCCACCATCTAATCGTATTTCTGATTACTTTGGAGTAAATGTTTTTAATGACAAAGCAATGCAACGCTATTTGTCTTCTACAACATACAAAAACCTAAAAACAGCCGTCGAAAAAAGTCAAAAAATAGACACTCGTCTTGCTGATGCTGTGGCTTCTGGAATGAAAGCATGGGCAATCGAAAACGGTGTTACGCACTATACACACTGGTTTCAGCCGTTGCGTGGCACAAGTGCAGAAAAACATGATTCATTTTTTCGTCCGAGTGCAGACGGAACTCCTTTAGAAGAATTTAAAGGCTCTACACTTGTTCAGCAAGAACCTGATGCTTCTTCTTTTCCTAGTGGTGGACTTCGTGTAACTTTTGAAGCTCGTGGTTATACAGCTTGGGATCCTTCTTCTCCTGCTTTTATTGTAGAAAGTGGAGGAGGTAAAACACTTTGTATTCCGTCGCTTTTTGTATCTTATACAGGTGAGGCACTAGATCACAAAACACCTTTGATTCGTTCTATTGACTTACTGAATCGTGCTGCCACTAATGTTTGTCGTCTTTTTGATAGAAATGTAAACAAGGTTACAATTACTTTGGGTGTTGAGCAAGAATTTTTTGTAGTGGATAAAGCACTATTCTATGCTCGTCATGATTTAATGCTTGGTGGTCGTACTGTTTTGAGTCATGCTCCAGCTCGTGGTCAGCAATTAGATGATCACTATTTTGGTTCGATTCCTTCAAGAGTAAAAGCATTTATGCAAGACTTCGAAATTGAATCATTGAAATTAGGTATTCCGATTACTACTCGTCATAATGAAGTTGCACCTGCACAGTTTGAATGTGCGCCACAATTTGAGGAAGTAAACGTAGCTGTCGATCACAATATGGTTTTGATGGATGTAATGAGCAGAGTAGCAGAACGTCATAATTTGAAAGTTCTTTTCCATGAAAAGCCATTTCAAGGTGTAAACGGAAGTGGAAAACACAACAACTGGGCTTTAAGTACAGATACAGGCAAGAATTTATTAGCTCCTTCTAATAAGCCAAAAGAAAATTTACAGTTTTTAGCCTTTTTTGTAAATACAATTAAAGCTGTTCACGAACATGCCGATTTGCTTCGTGCAAGTATTGCTTCTGACTCAAATGATTATCGTTTGGGTGCAAATGAAGCACCTCCAGCTATTATTTCTGTTTTTGTAGGTTCACAACTTGATAAAGTATTGAACGAATTAGAAGAAAATGCAAAAGTAGAAGTTGGTAAAGGAGACAATATGTATATCAAGTTAGGAATTGATAAAATTCCACCAATTTTGTTAGACAATACAGACAGAAATCGTACTTCACCTTTTGCTTTTACAGGAAATAAATTCGAATTCCGTGCTGTTGGTTCTACTGCCAACTGTTCACTTCCCATGATGGTTTTGAATACGGCAGTTGCTGATCAACTTGTAAAATTCCATGATGAAGTAGAAAAAGCAGAAGCAAATGGAGAAAAAAGAGAATTAGCTATCGTTAATGTTCTTCGTCGTTATATCAAAGAATCAAAAGCAATTCGTTTTGAAGGCAATAATTATAGTGATGAGTGGGCAGAAGAAGCTAAAAAACGAGGTCTTTCTAATTTAAGAACCACTCCAGAAGCTCTTACAGCTAATCTTACCAAAAAAGGTAGAAAATTATTTACAGATAATGCTATCTTGACAGAACAAGAAATTGAAGCTCGTCAAGAAATTCATTTAGAAAATTACTTGCACCAAGTTCAGATTGAATCTCGTTTGATAGGCGACTTGACAATAAATCATGTCATTCCTTCTGCTATGAAGTATTTGGGAGAATTGACTGAAACTATCCACAAAATGCAAAAAATTGGCTTAGATAATGATTTAGAAATGATAACAGATACAGCTCGCAGAATTTCGAAACACATCAATAAAGCTACCAAACTCGTTAAAGAAATGATAAACGAGCGCAAGAAAGCAAACCTACTAGAGCCAACAGAAGGAGCAGATGCTTATTGCAACAAAATAAAGCCTTATTTTGATAAAATTCGTTACGAAACTGATAAATTAGAGCAGTTTGTCGATGATGAAATGTGGCAACTTCCTAAATATCGTGAACTTTTGTTTGTAAGATAACTCTTTGTGTATGTGTTTTTAAATATCTAAATTCAGAGTAAGAGATAAAATAAAAAAGGAATTTGATAAAAAATATCAAATTCCTTTTTTTTATTCGAAAATAGTCCGAATTTTACATTTTTATTTCTATTTTAAAGATGAAAATTTTAAACAACTATCTATATACCTTACATCATTTATGCAACCATTAGTTTCTGCAAGCAGAGAAGAATTAGATATCGAACTTTTAGTCAAAGAAGGAAAGATTCCTACTGATATTTTTGGACATATATTTGTTAATTCTTCTGTTGGTTCAGTAAACTCTAATGGTCTGCCCTATCCAAAAACTACATCTGATGGAAAAGCAAATTCAGAATATGGAAGTCCTATTTTGAATGGGGATAGTATGGTTTTTCGTTTTGATTTTGATAAAACAGGAAAAGTAACAGTCAAATCTCGCTTACTCAAACCACCTTCTTATTACGCAGATTTGGCTTCAAAGCAAGGTACAGCAAGAAATAAAAAATATGGTTTTTCAAATATGGGTATTTCTCGTATTTCCTTCGAACTAGGTGCAAGAAATTTATTAAGTACAGCCATTACACCTTTCAAAACAAAAAATGAAGATTGTATTAGAATGCTTGCCACTTCAGATTTGGGACGACCTTTTGAAATTGATATAAATACATTAAAAGTCATTACTCCTATTGGAACAAATGAGCAATGGCAAGCCAAAAATGTTCCTTTTATAGATTGGATTTTTCCTATTCATCAAACTAGCGCACATCCTAGTTTTGACCCAATTACAAAAGAAATATTCACAGTCAATTATGTAAAAGGTTCTAAAAATGTAGCTTCCCTAATTCGGATTGGTGAAGGCTTGATTCAAAAAAGAACATCTATCAAAAATCACTTCAAACATGCAGTTTTGAGAGCAAATCAAGTTTCAAAAAATGAAATTTATAGCTATTTTACCAAACTTCATAGCAAAGCTAATTATAATCAAAATAGAGTAAATCAAGATGAAGAAATTAGCTTTGTCCAACAGACTTCCACTTGGATTAAAAATAGATTCAAAAATCTAACAAACTTAAAAACAACAACAGAACCCATTTTATACCTTATGAAATGGGAAGGAGATGAAGCAATACACACTTGGAAACTTACACAAGAAGACGGCACACCTATTAATATTCTTCAATGTATGCACCAAACTAGTTTAAGTAAAGATTATATTTTATTGATTGATGCCTCTTTTAAAGTAGGACTAGATGTTCTGATGAATAATCCATTTCCTCAAAATCCAAATTTTAATAAAATATTGCGTGAACTTATTGCCAGCAAACAACTTCCTTATACCAAAATGTATATTGTCAGAAGGCAAGATTTGACAGAAGATATTGATACTGTAAAAGTAAAACAATTTCATATTCCACTTGAAACCATACATTTTACAACAAATTATGAAAATCCAAATGGACAAATAACCTTTTATACCGCAAATAATGCAGGGGCATGCTTGTCTGAATGGGTTCGTTATTATGATAAAATTGTAAATTTTCCAAAAGATACTTCTATCGAAGAAGGAACAGCAGGTATTTTAGCTGTTGGAGAAATGGATGTAGCAAGAATGGGAAAATTTGTGATTGATGTAGAAAACGAAAAATTTATCAAAGAAGAACTCTATCACAATATTGGAAATATCAAACAAGAAAAAGATACAAAACAACCTCAAAAAGTAGGCGCACATACTTGGGCAGTTGGTTTATATACCCATAGAGATATTATTTCTGAGTCTGTGCCTCATTCTAAAATAAAACATATTTATTGGCAATGTTCTGGAATAGAACACCGACGACTTACCCGTTTTGTCTATAATTCTTATAAAAATTATCCAAATAGAATTGTTCCTTTAAAAGACATAGAAAATTACACATTACAAGAAATTCCTGCAACTCTTACTTGTTTGGATACTGACAAGATGGAAATAATAGATTTTTATGAATTCCCTAAAAACTATGAAATTCGTTCTTTACAATTTATACCTCGCAAAGACACAAAAGCAAATTCTGACAAGGAAATATTACCTTCTACTGATGGTTATATTTTTTGTATGATGGTAAACGGCAAAGGACAAAAACCAAATACAAATTATGAACGTGAAATTTGGATTTTTGATGCTGCTAATCTACAAAAAGGAGCTATTTGTATTTTACATCATCCTTCACTTATCTATTTTTTTACTTTGCATTCTGCTTGGATTCCTTATTTAGAAAAACGAAAGTCTGATTATCAGATAAATCTAAGACGAGATTATCAAAGTCAAATAGAAAAATTAAGTTCAAAGAAAAAAAGAAAAGAGTTATACAAATTTATGAATGAACATGTCTTTCCATTTTTTGAGTAAAATAAATTCAATAAAAAAGGAATTTGATAGATTTTATCAAATTCCTTTTTGTTTTATATTACAATTTCACACTCTAAAGAGTATGCTAAATAATGATTTACCAACTAATTTTTTCTTTATTCAAAAATGCACCAATTCCTTTTTTACAATCTTCTGTCATTCTTGCTTTTGCATTAAGTTCGGCAGCATAACGAAGCGCATCTGGAATCGTTTTTTCCTGTACATCCAAGATAGCCTGTTTTGTTAATTTCATTGCTTCGCCAGAATTTGTATCACAGATATTCTGACAAAAATCTAAAACGGTTTGTTCTAAGTTTTCAGATTCTACAATTTCGGTAACTATTCCATACTGTTCGGCTTTTTCGGCTTTAATAAGATTACCAGAAATAAGTAAATGTCTTGCACGAGATTCTCCAATTTTACGAATCAGAAAATACATCACAATCGCAGGAACAAAACCAATTTTTACTTCTGTATAGCCATATTTTGCCTTTGGAACAGAAAAAACAAAATCACAAACTGACACTAAACCACAACCACCAGCCAACGCATGACCTTGCACCTGTGCAACAGTAGGCTTTGAAAGCATATAAATCTGTTCATATAAATCTTTCAAAGAAGAAGAATCACCTAAATTTTCTTGATAAGAATTTGTCTGGAGTGTCTGTAAATACCCCAAATCTGCACCTGCACAAAAAACATCACCATTTGCCTTCAAAACTATAACTTTTACAGTTGAGTCATTTTCAGCTTTCGAAAAGTTAGTTTTTAGTTCTTCTACCAATTCATCACTAAAGGCATTTCTTTTTTCTGGGCGATTGAGCGTAATAAAAGCAACTCTATTTTTGACTTCGTATTTAGTGTACATTTTTTGAATATTGAAATATGTGTGTTTTTGAAATTATTGAAGGATTAAAGATAAAATGAATTTTAGTTTAATCAAAAAGATTGCACCAAAAAACCCTAAGGGTCTTCGAAGTCCCTTAGGGTTTGATATTATGAATTACAGAAAATTTAAACAGTTTCTAAATCACCTTGAACAATAGCTTCAATTTTATTTCCATTTTCATCTTCAAGAGCATCTTTTTCTACTTTCAAGTTATCGATAATAAACTCTTGACGTTCACGAGTATTTTTGCCCATATAATAAGTCAGAAGATCTGAAATAGAAGTTGATTTATTCAAAATTACAGGCTGGAGTCTCATATTTTCATCTATAAATTGTCCAAACTCGTCAGGTGAAATCTCTCCCAAACCTTTGAATCGTGTAATTTCGGCTTGTTTGCCTAATTTATTTATAGCCGTTTGTTTTTCTTCTTCTGAATAACAATAGATAGTTTCCTTTTTATTTCGAACTCTAAATAATGGCGTTTCTAAAATATGTAAATGTCCTTTTTTTACTAAATCAGGGAAGAAATGTAAAAAGAAAGTCATCATAAGTAGTCGAATGTGCATTCCATCAATATCGGCATCTGTTGCTAAAACAATTCTATTAAAACGAAGTCCATCTAATCCATCTTCAATATTTAAAGCATGGAAAAGAAGATTAAATTCTTCATTTTCATAAACTACTTTCTTTGTCTGACTAAAACAATTCAACGGCTTTCCACGAAGTGAAAAAACAGCTTGTGTTTGTACATTTCTAGCCTTGGTAAGACTTCCACTTGCCGAATCTCCCTCTGTAATAAAAATAGTTGTCTGTCTTTTTATTTCCTCGTCGCCTTTGTTATCATCAAAATGAACACGACAATCACGCAGTTTTTTATTGTGAACACTTGCTTTCTTTGCTCTTTCGTTAGCAATTTTCTTAATACCTGAAATTTCTTTACGCTCTCTTTCTGATTGCAAAATTCGCTTTAAAATAGCATCTGCAACAGTTGGATTTTTATGTAGATAATTGTCTAGTTCTTTTCTAAGAAAATCATTAATGAAATGACGTACACTAGGTGAGTTTGAATCTGGAGAAATATTTTGAGAGCCTAACTTTGTCTTAGTTTGTGATTCAAAAACAGGTTCTTGAACTTTTATTGCAATTGCTCCAGCTATTGACTGACGAATATCCGAAGCATCAAAGTTTTTACCATAAAAATCACGAATTGTCTTAACTATCGCCTCTCTAAAAGCTGCTAAATGCGTTCCTCCTTGTGTAGTATATTGTCCGTTTACAAATGAATAATAATCTTCTCCATAATCGTTGGTATGACTAAAGGCAACTTCAATGTCTTCTCCTTTTAAATGAATAATTGGATAACGTAATGACTCTTCATTTACTTTTCTCATCAAGAGATCATACAAACCTTTGTTAGAATAGAAATTTTTGCCATTATAGTTTATTGTCAATCCTGCATTCAGAAAGGCATAATTCCAAATTTGTTCTTCCAAATATTCAGGAATAAAACGATAATTTTTGAAAATAGAATTATCAGGTTCAAAAACTACAAATGTTCCATTTTTTGCATCTTCATTTACAATAGGCAAATCATTTTTTAGAACTCCTTGATGAAATTCAGCCACTTTTGACTTTCCTTCTCGTGTAGATTTTACACTAAAATGCGTAGAAAGGGCATTGACAGCCTTTGTACCAACCCCATTCAGACCAACAGATTTTTTAAAGGCTTCTGAATCATATTTTGCACCTGTATTGATTTTGGAAACACAATCAATGACTTTTCCGAGGGGAATTCCACGACCAAAATCACGAACTGAAACTCTATGATCTTCAATTTTGATTTCGATGCGCTTTCCATGTCCCATCACAAATTCGTCAATACAGTTATCGACTACTTCTTTTACAAGAACATAAATTCCATCATCTTGTGCCGAACCATCACCCAATTTTCCGATATACATACCTGGGCGAAGACGAATGTGTTCACGCCAATCTAGTGAACGTATACTGTCTTCATTATAAGTCGAATTTCCAGTAGAAGGTGTATTTTGAGCCATATTTATATATAAATTTCTATATTTTATCTTTAATTTGTTATATTTATTCTTGTTAGAAGAGAACAAACTCCCCTTCTTACTTAATAAATCAAATACTTTGCAAAGATGATTAATTTTTGAGTAAAATCAGATTTTAAAAAAATATTCTTGAATTGCTTTACAAAAATGCTAATTAATTTAGCAAAAAGCAAATTTAATTTATGTAGTAACAAATTTTAGAGTGATTGTATTTATTTTACATAAGCAAATAAATCACGCTTCTAAGGAAGCGTTTCGTTCAAATCTGGAGAGTTGAACACACAAAAACATTGCAAAAATTTGGAAACAATGTAATAAGTTCAAATAAAAACCAGCCTAATAATTTTTATTCTAAGTAAAAAACCAACTACTTTTTACAAAAACTCTCGTTTTTAAAGTAATAGATTCACATCTAAATTAAAAATTTCGTCAGTCAGAAAATTAATTTGACCGAAAAATCACTCAAAAAACACAATGTAATTTTTATTCTCAAATAAAACACTTAATTTTGCATTAACAACCTACCACACAAATAAAACTTATTGAGTATCATTTTGCTTGAAATCTATTTTTTTGAGTAATTTTTAACAAAAAATATTTTAAAACTGTTGATTGTTAAAACCAAATACACAACTAACACAAAAAATAATTATAATGAATCATTCTAATATCAAAAGAAAATTCAAACTTACAGCTTTGCAATGGTCAGCTCTTGTAATATTACCTTTGTTTATTTTTGCTCTTTTTATGAAGATACAAGAAAGGCAAGAAACTGAAAATTCTTCTGATAAACTTATTCATACAAAGAATTCTGAACCGAAAAATTATATGATTCAAACTGTTTCTCAGCCTGTTAGTCATACTCCAGAAAGCATAGGTAGTTCTGATTCTGCTAAATAAATACTTCCTCCACAACTATTTTTTGTTGCTCCTGTAACTGAGGCTAAAGTATTTGTTTCTCTTCTCAACCTCAAAACTCCCAAAAAGGCAAAAATTAGAGCTTCTTTGTAAGCGATAAGTGTTTCATTTCCTTTTACTATTTCAATTTTTGGTAATAATTGCTCCAAATAACTGATTAATAAATCATTATAAGCTCCTCCTCCTGTAATCAATACTTTCTTTTTTGATTTTGATAGGCTGTTTAACTCAATTTTTTTGATGCTTTCTGCAATTTGGAAAGCTGAATGATAGGTACAAGTATGTAATAAATCTTTAACTATTATCTCTTCTATTTTATTTGTATTTGAGATTTGTGATTCTAATAAAGGAAAAACAAACTCTTCTACCCACTCTCTACCCAAAGATTTAGGATAACCCTCTTTATAAAAATCTAAAGCATTTAACTTTTGAAGTGCTTTTTCATTGATTTTTCCTTCTTTTGCTAAATTTCCTCCTTTATCATACTCCAAACCTATTTTGTTCGAAAGATAATTTAGCACCATATTACAAGGACAGATATCGAAAGCAAAACGAGAATTTATACTCTTTTCATGCTCATTGCTATTCTTATTAAAAGAAACATTTGCTATTCCTCCCAAATTCAGACAAAAATCATAATCAGAAAAAAGAAGCTCGTCACCTATCGGAACAAGTGGCGCACCTTGTCCACCTAAAGCAACATCTGTTTGGCGAAAATCACAGACTGTTTTGAAACCAGTTTTTGCTGCTAACATAGCTCCATTTCCAATTTGAAATGTAAAACCAAATTTTTCACTCACTTGATTTCTTCTATCATTCTTTATCAATGGCTGATGAAAAATAGTATGTCCGTGTGAAGAAATACAATCTAAAGAAGAGAAATCAAACTCATCACTTTGCAAAACAAATTTATTTATATTTTCTATTAAAAAATGTGTCCATTCTGTTTCTAATCTTTTAAGTTCTAAGGCTGAGAGAAGATGTGCATTTTGTAATTTTTGTTTCCAAATTTGGTCATATTCTATAAATTCTGTTTTGATAATTTTGTAGTTCCATAAGGAAAGGCTGTTTTTCATCTGATTTTCAAACTGGCAAAGTGCAATATCAAGTCCATCTAATGAAGTGCCAGACATAAGTCCGATACTATGATAAATATTTTTCATAATTAGTTTTGACATAGGAATAAGTCTATTTAATGATAGTAAAATTATAGTATATTCTAAAATAAAAAATTAAAATTTCAATAAAGTTGTTTGTTTGAGAGAATCTAAGTAATTTTTGGTACTAATTGCAAAACAAGATGCTATTTTCTGTCTTAATATCTTTTATCTGTACTTCTGTCTATCAATCTTAATACAGCATTTAGGATTTTAGTTAAAGATTTTAATCAACAAATAAATGAAATCAACTTATCTACTACAAAGATTTTCTAAAATTTTAAATTTTAATAATTTATTCCATACAGTTGTAGTAAAACAAGTATTTTTTATACTTATTTTATTTTTTTTGGCAAACACAACTCTTTTTGGACAAGAGCTAACTTCTTATGGAGTAACAGGACGAGGAGGAGTGGCTACTACTTTTGCAACTGACTATCAAGCTATTGGCGTTAATCCTGCTAATTTAGCTATTCGTAAGAGTTTTAGAGATCCCAAAATTACATTTGGCTTTTTGGAGGGTAATATTGGTTTTTATACAGAAAACGTAACGTTTAGTCAGATTTTGAAGAGCTATTTTCCTAAAGCTTTTAATAATGGAAATAACTATCAACTTACTTATGCTGAGAAACAAAAAGCTGCAAAAGATTTGCCCAATGCTTCTCTTTCGACTACTATCAATGCTACTTTATTTGGAATGCATGTTAGTTCTGAAAAACTAGGTGGTTTTGCATTTAGCATCCGTGATCGATTAGATTTTTATAGTAAAACTAATTCTACGCTTAGTGAAATTTTATTTTTGGGGCAAAATGCTTCTTATTTTACGAATCTTTTACTTTCAAATGGACAAACTATTCCCAATAGCCAAGATTTATCTCAAGATATAAGAGATCAGGTTGTTTTTGGTTTTCGTCCAGAAAGCGAATCACAAACCTATGGTGAAGTTATG
This sequence comes from Bernardetia sp., assembly GCA_020630575.1. Lineage (GTDB taxonomy): Bacteria > Bacteroidota > Bacteroidia > Cytophagales > Bernardetiaceae > Bernardetia. The sequence goes on along the minus strand of JAHDBD010000005.1, from coordinate 133,189 downwards.
AATAACTCTACTATTCAGATGCTTTGGACAAGAGAGTATAACTTTGCATACGGAAAAAAAATAGTGGATAGTTATAATGTCCAAGTATTTGCTGGTTTTGGAGTACGTTATATTAGTGGCATTACACTTATAGATTTGGAGTCACAAAACAATGTCTTTATTGGTGAAACCATTGCTTTATCGCCTTCTTTTCCAATAGAAGGTTTTGATATTCCTAGCCCTACCAATGTTGGCTATCAACCTAAAAATGGTTTTGCTCGTTTTGCTTTACCCAAACCTATTGGCAATGGTTACGGAATTGACTTAGGTCTTAATATAGTTATTAAAAGAAATTTATATTTAGGTGCTTCTCTTATTAATTATGGAAAAATGTCTTGGACAGGAAATGTATATAATATTACTGACGGAATCTTAGCACAGACACAAGGAACAGGTTTTGATAACTACAATTTTATTGCCTACTCTCCTGAAACATTTCAACTTGGAGGCGAAGGTTCTGCTTTATCTTGGGAAGGCAGCGAAAAATTTGATGATGAATTGCCTGCTATGTTGCGTGTAGGAGGAAGTTATGAATTTTTCAAAACAGCTCATTTAGGCTTTGATGTAGTTGTACCTATTAATATAGATGCTCCTGGTAGTTTAGCGAGTAATTTATATGCTATTGGTGGCGATCTTCGTATAAACAAATTACTGACAATTTCTTCGGGACTAAGTACAGGAGGAAATCAAGATTTTAATCTTAATATTCCTTTTGGATTAACCTATCATGCACGAAGAGGGCATTATGAGGCAGGTTTTAGTACACAAGATATTTCATCCTTTATTGGAGATATAGAAGGTGGTGGAAACAATATTTCATTTGCACTTGGCTTTCTACGATTTAAGTTTTAAAGCTAAACAAATACATTGGTGAGACCAAAAAAATGGCAAAATAATAAGTATCTACTACCAATTTCATGTTAAAATAGCATTTTATAAAACTAGAAAACAAAAAAGACGATGCCAACATTAGCATCGTCTTTTTTGTAAATAAGTAAATCTAAAAAAGATATAACAAAAAATCTAAGCGCATTTATTTACTTTTTTTAGTAACTAGATTCATTTCATCAATAAGACGAGAAGCACCAGCTAATTTATCAATACAGAAAAGTACATAACGAATATCTACATTGATACAACGCTTATATTGCTCATCAAAAACTAAATCACCTGTCATGGCTTCCCAGTTTCCATCAAAAGCAAGACCGATAAGTTCTCCGTTTCCATTAATTACAGGGCTTCCAGAGTTTCCTCCTGTGATGTCATTGTTTGTAATAAAGCCAACATGAAGTGTTCCATCTTTATCTGCATATTTTCCATATTCTTTAGACATTTGCATTTCTAATAGAGCTTTAGGAGCATCAAACTCATCATCATTAGGGACATACTTTTCAGCAACTCCTTCTAATGTTGTAAAATACTGATATTTTACGCCATCTTTTGGAGAATAATCTTTTACATTTCCATAAGAAAGACGAAGAGATGAATTTGCATCAGGATAATATGTTTTGTCTTTATTTTTAACCAAAAGACCAGCTACATAATCTTTCATAGCAGAAGCAATCTCTTCATTTGAAACCATTAGTTGTGGTCTTACCTTTGTATAATATGTTTCTACCACTGAAGTAATAAGCTGCATAACTGGATCTTTTTCCAAAACTTCTCCATTTGGATTTTCCAAAAACTTCATTGTTTTTTCTTCTGTTGCAAAAGCAGAGTTTTCAAAAATCACATTAGCATATTTATTGAAGTCTTCTCCATTTTCACCAGCTATTCTTGCAAATATTTCTGGGTGATATTTTTTGTCTATATCTTTATAGAACATTCCCAGTAAAGCTCCAGTAACGTTTTTATCCACAGTTGCATTGTATTCTTTGAAATGTTCTTTTGTTGCTTCTTTCAATTTTGCAATCATTTCATCTACTTGCTCTTGATTTTCTTCATTTACTCCTGTTGCTAGAGTTCTTTGTAATTGAAGAAAACTTGCTCCAAACTCAATAATTTCACTTCCAAAGAAGGCTTCTTGCCAATAAGCTGACCAGAGTGAATAATCAACAGCACTACTATATGCTTTATCTAAACGAGAAAGAGCTGTGCTATATGCCTCGTTACCAGAAGCATCTGCCCATGTTTGATATTCTTTTTCTTCTTTACGTTTTTTATCGATAGTCTTGAGACGTTTTAATCCTGCATTCTGTCCAATAAAATATTTGTAATAATTACTGATTGAAGCATATTTTGAAGCATAAGCAATACGTGTAGCTGCATCTATGTCCATTTGCTCTTTCATGAGTGAAAGTCTGCTTTCACGCAGTTTTATACGAGCTGGGTTTGTAACAGCATAATCCACATCAAGACCATAAGAAGTTTTGAAACGTTGTGTACTACCTGGGAAACCAAATACCATAGCAAAATCGCCTTGTTCTACTCCTTTCATAGAGACAGGTAAAGAGTGTTTTGGTTGCAAAGGAACATTTTCAGTAGAATATTCAGCAGGTTTTCCATCTTTACCAGCATACACACGAAGTAAAGAAAAATCCCCTGTGTGACGAGGCCACATCCAGTTATCTGTATCACCACCAAACTTTCCAATTGATGAAGGAGGCGCACCTACCAAACGAACATCTAAAAATACTTCTGACACAAAAAGATAATACTCATTTCCATAGAAAAAGTCTTTGATGTATCCTTTATAATGTGTGTCTTTTGTATGTTCTGCAATAATTTCAGTTTTGATTTCTTCTAATTTTTGAGCTTGGTCATCTAAACTAAGTCCATCAAGAGCTTTTTTTACACGTTCTGTTACATCTTCCATTTTTACTAAAACAGAAGCTGTAATTCCTGGGTTTGGAAGTTCTTCAGCAAGAGATTTTGCCCAAAAACCATCTGTCAAATAATCATTATCTACTGTACTATGATTCTGAATCATGTCAAAAGCACAGTGATGATTTGTAAGCAAAAGTCCTTTTGAAGAGATTGCTTCTGAAGTACAGAAATTCCAAGAAGGATCACCATAACCCAATCCAAAAATAGCATCTTTTAGACTTGAATTATTTACACTATAAATTTCTTCGGCTGTCAATTTTAGTCCATTTGCTTTCATATCAGCTTCATTCAAGCGTTTTACAAGCATAGGCAACCACATACCTTCATCAGCACGAGTATAACCTGCGAGCATAACAAATGCTAAAATGAAAGTGGAAATTTGTAGACTAATTTTTAAATTAGGTTTGTACATTATGTGTGTTTAATTTTTAAGATAAATATAAATTATGTATTTGATTTTTTATTAAAAAAAAGAAATCAGTAGTTTTGAATATGAATAATTTACAAAGGTAAAAAAAAAATGCTATTACTTTTAGCACAGGTTCAATAAACCTTAAAATTCTTGGTAGAAAAGTCTTTTTTTGTTTATAATTAACCCTAAACTGAGCGCATGGCTTCAACAGGATCTAAACGAGCAGCCAAAATAGCAGGGATAATTCCAGCAATGATTCCAATTATAGTAGCCACACTGACTCCCAAAATCATATTTTTGATAGATAGAGAAATTATGAAAGTATCACTAGAAAAAAAAGAGAGAAAGGAAACCAAAATAAGTCCTCCAATTCCTCCAATAATACAGAGTAAAATGGCTTCTAATAAAAATTGCCATAGAATAAATCCTTTTTTTGCTCCTAAGGCTTTCTGAACGCCAATAAGAGAGGTGCGTTCTTTTACAGAAACAAACATAATATTTGCAATTCCAAAACCTCCTACTAAAATTGAAAAGAAACCAATAGCCCAACCTGCAAGCGTAAGAATGCCAATTACACCATCTAAGAAAACGGCAAACTGTTCTGGTCTATTTAAAGCAAAGTTTTCTTCTTGTTTGGGTCGTAATCCTCGTTTTATTCGTAAAAGTCCTGTAATTTCGCCTTCTACATTTTGTAAATCTTTATCGTCATCAAATCCTTTTATAGAAATAGAGGGTTTTATTCCTGTTTTTCCTTCAGGAATCATTTTGGTTAGTGTATAATAAGGCATTAGGGTAATATTATCATTACTGGGAGCATCTAGTAGATTATCACCTTGTTTTTTGAGAATTCCTATAACTCTAAACTTTCTGCCCTTTAATTTAATTATTTTATCAATAGCACTTTCTACGTTTTCATTTCCAAACAAATCTTTTGCAACTGTATTTCCCAAAATAACAACCTCAACAGCTCTATCTACTTCAATTTGCGTAAAATAACGACCATATTCAATAGGAATATCACTTACAATATTATGTTGAAACGTAATTCCCTGAACCACTAAACCCGAAAGACTATTTTTTTTGTATTTAGCCGTAAAACCTGAACGAATAGCAAAGACAGAAACAGCTTGTGCTTGTGTTAGATTTTTTTCTAAGAAACGAAACTCATCCATGCTTGGATCTGGACGATTTATATATTTCCACCACGGATAATCTGAAGCAAAAATCCAAGGCATTTTTTGTACATAAATCACACTTTCTCCCAAAAAAGACAAACTGCCTTTAATTCCTTTTTCTAAAGCATCCACAAAAGTAAGCACACCAATAATGGCAAAAATGCCAATTGTTACACCCAAAAGAGAAAGCAAAGTTCGTAATAAATTACTTTTCAATGCTCCCAATGCCATTGAAAGACTTTCTAACCACAGAGAGAAGTTCATAAATATTTATATTAAATAATATAGATTATGATTTTAGACACAAAAATACATACTAGATATGTAGCGTTTACTGTGGCAATATTACAACTTTGAATAAATGTTTTGCAAATCTCTCTATGAAAGAGAAACCCATTACTTGAAAATATGATTTATACTTTCACATTCAATATTTTTTATTTCTACTCTTTCAAGCTAAAAACAAGGCTCATTTTTATTAAAAAGACAATATGGATACCGAATATCTATTGCATCTTGAAGAGAATACACTTTGATACTATCTACTTCTCCTGTCTTGTTATAATACTTCCATGTCCCATATTTATAATTATTTCTTATCAAACCTTCTTCCTTTATTGTGCCTTGTTTATAGTAATAATCTTTCCAATATCCTTCGCCTTTCAAAAAAATGCTCTTATATAATAAACTATCATTAGTAGTATAAACTTCTAAAAAACCTTCTAACTGCTTATTTTGATAAGGTATTTTTCTAACTATTTGTTTGCCATAAGCTACTTCATAGTTTCCTATTGGATACCCATTCATTAATTCGATATGTTCTGAACCTATGTCATTATTTTTTCTGTAGTACATAGATAAAGAAGAGGTATTTAGAGCATACTCTGAGTAAGTTAGAATAGTGTCAGTTAATTCTATTCTTTCTTGTTTTTTAATGATTTGTTCTTTTTTATTTATATAAAAACGTTTCACAAAAAGAGAAATATCTTTCTGTTCTTCTAGGTTATAAGACGGAGGCGAAGGCATATTTTTAGTGAGCACCTTAGTATTTTTGTGTTGACAGGCTATGCAAAGTAGAGTAAGAAAAAGAATATATATTTTTCTCATAGTTTTAGTTATAATAATTTTGAGTTTCTTCTTGCATAATTTCCCATTGAAACTTCATAAACGAAATTTGATTTTTCAAATCATAGTCCATTATATTTTCAGTATTTTTCTGCTTAAATTTATACTTATCTCTTTTAAAAATAGCTTTATAGGCATCTGCTATTTTTCCATTTCTCTCTACTCTACTTTTTTGGTAGTCAATTACTGGATGGTCTTTATATTCCTTAGCATGTTTGGTTAAATAATCTTGAGCATCTTTTTTTGCTTTTTCAAATTGATTGATTTTATTCTCTTGATTTTCCTTTGCATATTTGGCTTCAGGAAAAGTATGAAGTAATCCTAATGTGTGAGCAATTTCATGTCCGTAAGAAGACAAGTGATCTAAATTATTTTTGAAGATAATACAGTGTTTATTGTCTAAAGGAACAGCAAAGGAAACGCCTCCTGCTGAATCTGAGTTTAGTGATGTTAGATAAAGTATAATATCACTTTTTTTGTTTACAAGTAATGTTTCTTTTAGGCTAAATTGATGGTGGAAAAAATTAAGCATCTTTCCTGAATCTACTTTCATATTAGCTTCATCTACTATTAAGCCTTCAAACTGCTTATAGTCATACTCATTTTCGTCCCAACCTTTGTTATTTCTTGGGTTTTTCCCTAAGTCTGCAATTTTCAAGGCTCGTTTGCTAAATCCCCAGTCGTATGGATTCTCTAATTGAAGTTTTACTTGAATAAGAGCTTGATTCAAACATTGCTTATTAAGATAATCTTCGATGGCTTGTAAACCTCCAATGGCTTTAATTTCATTTTCAATAATTTCTTTTCCAAAAGCTAAATCTTTATCTACTAGATAGGAAAATACTACAGGAATATTAATTATACGTTTATTTTGATTTGCATTCTTTAATATATTTAATTTTCCTACTAAAGCTCCTTTAGAGGATTTTACTTCAATTGCAGCATCTTTTTCTATCGCTTTATCACAATAAATCTTTATTATTTGTCCATTATTAGCCGTGGATAATGAAATTTCACTTGGCTCTATTCTTATACTTTTGTCAGTAGGCAATAAAGTAAATTTTTCTTGAAAAGTATCTATATCATCAGCAACATACTCTATTGGAGCAAATACAGCTAACTCTACTTCTTTTCCTATTTTTTCTTTATGATTTGGGAACATAGTAAGCCAAGGAACATAATAATCCCCATAAGTTTGCCCATCCCAATTTTTAATATCCATAGGAAAGGGAGTATAATTTTTTTTAAGCTCTTCGAGTCCTTCCACGCAAATTCCTTTTGCTTCATCCAGCCATGCTTCTCGCATCCAATCGAAACCAAATTGCCCTTTATATGAATGATCTATACGCTTGAATTCAACAACATATTTTGTTTCTTCATCTATGATATTAACCGAAATACTTTTTTTATATCCTATAGAAGGTGCAGTAAGTGTGAATATATTAGGCATATTGTTTTATAGTTTAATAGATAAGGAGCTTAGGAATAATTACAATTTTAAACACTTAGTTATCAATTGATTATATATTTTTGAATATTAGTTTATTTAACTCTTGTTCTTTAGTTTTCAGGAGCTAGAACAAGTAGTTCAATTTTGTCTTGTTCGCTAGTAATTTGATACTTTGCTAATCGGTCATTAAGCAAACGATTTCCTTGATATTCAAAATCATGACTTTTATCAGCTAAATCAATATCGATTGTTTTACCTTCCATTCCTTCTGATTCGATTACCAAAGTAATTTTATCGCCTATTTTAAAATCTGTAACTCGTTTACCTTCTTCTCCTATTACATAATAATCTATAATTGTAGATTTTTCATCCTCTTCATTATTTAAAACTGTTACAGGAGCATTAGCACTCAAATCTGTTTTTTTCCAGTAATGGTCTAGCAATTTATAGCCATCATCTATCATAATAGCAGGTGTAAGATGAACAAGTGTTGTCATCGGTTCTCCATCTTGAGCATTAAAATTGTTTTTGAAATACACACAATGAACATCGTAGAGTTCTATTATTCTACTTTTACTCATTGCTGTAACTGGAGAAACTACAATTTTGACGTGTTTGGTTATATCAGTGGCAATAGACCACGACATAAAACTTTGATCAGCAGTTGTTTCGAAGATAATTTCAAAAATAGTTCCTCTAGGTTTCCCCATCGGCTTTCCGTGTTCGTCAGTAGAACGAGTAAAACGAAATTTGAAATCAAGGATATTAATTTCCTTATCTTCTACATACATTTTTGCAACTAGACTCATTTAATAATAGTGTAAGAAAAAGGTTTACTTGTGTTTTTATCCAAATATACATTTTTTTTTAGTTATTTTCAACACTATATCTATCAAAATATCTCTAATTTCTCTATAATCAATATTGGAATAGTATAAGTTATTTTAACTAGACTTTTGCAGTTTTCTTTTGAGCATAATTCTTCTGATGGTATCCAAATCTCCTCTAGGAATTGCTTTTATTAATTCTCTTGTATACGTTCGTTTTGGTTTGTCATAAATATCTTCTGAAAAACCTGTTTCTACAATTTGTCCATCTTTCATAACTAAAATACGGTCGGCAATAAACTTAACAACAGCCAAATCATGAGAAATAAAAATATAAGTAAGGTTGAACTTTTCTTTCAATTCATTTAAAAGATTCAAAACCTGTGCTTGTACCGAAACATCTAGCGCAGAAACTGACTCATCACAAATGATAAATTTAGGTTGTAAGGCAAGCGCACGAGCAATACAAATACGCTGACGCTGTCCACCCGAAAACTCATGAGGATAACGATTAAAATGATACGCATTCAGATTTACAGTCTCTAAAAGTTCGATTACATACGCTCTTCTTTCCTTATCATTGCTCATAATAGAGTGAATTCTCATGGGTTCCATGATAATTTCTCCAATAGTCATTCTAGGGTTTAATGAACCATAAGGGTCTTGAAATACAATTTGCATATCTTTTCGGATAGCACGCATTTCTTTCTGATTCAAATCTAATATGTTTTTGCCTTCAAAAATTACTTCTCCAGAAGTAGGTTCTACCAATCTTAAAAGACTTCTTCCTAATGTAGATTTTCCACACCCTGATTCTCCTACTAAACCTAAAATTTCTCCTGGATAAACATCGAAAGAAACATCATTTACAGCTCTTACTATTTCTTTCTTATTTGAAAAAAATCCTTTTGTTTTTACAAATTCTTTGGTAAGATTTTTAATTTGTAATAAAGGAGTTTGTTGCACTAATTTTTCATGGTGTTTTCGTAGTTCGGCTTCACTTTGAAAGTTTAACATTAAAGCCTGACCAACAGATTGAAATTTTGCTTCTGTAATTTCTGAAATATTTCCATGCTCATCAGTAGCCATAAAATCTGAAACGACAGGCAAAACACGTAATTTTAAATCTAAACGAGGACGACATGCCAAAAGACCTTTTGTATAAGGATGTTGAGGATTTGAAAAAATATCCCATACAGCACCTTCTTCCACTATTTTGCCTTGATACATAACAATAATTCGGTCGGCAAACTCTGCCACAACACCCAAATCATGTGTAATAAAGACCACAGACATATCCTCAGTTTCTCTGAGATCTTTCAAAATCTCCAAAATAGCAGCCTGCACAGTTACATCAAGTGCTGTTGTGGGTTCGTCTGCAATAAGTAATAACGGATTACAGGCTAGTGCCATCGCTATCATGACACGCTGTTTTTGTCCTCCAGAAATTTCGTGGGGATAAGCGTTGTAAATACGTTCTGGATTACTTAGATGAACCTTTTCGAAAAGTTGAATAACTCGCTGTTTTGCAGCTTTTATAGTAATTTCTTCGTGCCTAATTATAGATTCTACTACTTGATTTCCACAAGTAAAAACAGGATTTAGAGAAGTCATGGGTTCTTGAAAAATCATAGAAATCTCATTTCCTCTAAGTTGTCGAAGTCTATCAAACGGTATTTTGAGTAAATCTACTTCTCCATATTCTCTTGAATTAAATAAAATTTCACCCTCTGTCTGACAATATGGAGCATCAGGTAAAAGACGCATCATGGAAAGAGAAGTAACTGTTTTTCCAGAACCTGATTCTCCTACAATACCTACTGTTTCTCCTTTTTTGAGCTTGAGATTTACGTTTTGTACAGCCTTATGGTGTCCATTTTCTCCCTTGAAGATAACAGATAGATTATTTATTTCAATTAAATTAGGATTATCAGGCATAAATAAAGTAAGAATTTAGATTGTTGAGGTAAGAAATGGAAATACAATTCTTAAAATGCTTGAAACAAGAAGTTTGATTTATGAAAAAAGAATTTTACTACTTCTGAATTTTAAATTCTGACTTCTAAATTTGTTTTGATTACCTAAAAATAGCTATTCTTTCTAATAAATAAAAATGCTCTAAACGTATAATAATGTTACTTTCCTTAGAATCAATTGTTTAGTTGTATATAAATCTAATTGGGATTCCAATAATACCCTTCTGAAAAAACTTCAAACCCTTTTGGTTCGCCCAAACGTTCCCACGCTGTATCATTCAAAAAAAGATACCCAAAAGAAGCATTTTGCAAAATAATTTCTTCAATTGCCATTTGAGAAAAAGCATCAATAGCATCCACTCCAAAAGCAGCAGCCATATAAGAAGGGGCAACTGAAAGCAAAGAAAAAATTTCTGAAACAGCTTCTTCCAAAAAATTAGAGTTTACAGTAGTAGAAACAGCATTTTTTTGAGCATATTCTAATTCTTCTTCACTATCAAAGGAAAAAAGCCCTTCAAAAGAAACACAAGCTATCCAATATCCATCTCCTCTACGCATTGCATTTGCTTCGCTTGCTATTCGTGTTCCATTAGACAAAACAGGAATATTTTCTCTAAAATAAGCACAAAATTCGTGAGCCGATTCATAATCTTTGCACTCTGCAACTAAATTGTAATACTTCATTTTATTTTTTTTAAATTACCAAAAACCTACAATAAAAATAGAATATTATAGTTTTAACTATTTACAATTCAAAATATTTTTTACTTACTTTTAATCTTAAATTTTACTTTGCTATGAAATTATTATCAAAAAAACCACTTTTTTTTATAGTCTTTCTAATTTTATTTTGTGCTAATTTTTCTAGTTCTTTTGCTCAAGATGCAAACCAACTTCTACAAGAGGGAGTTGCTTTTCATGATGCAGGAAAATACGAAAAAGCATTAGAAAAGTATGAAGAAGCACTCAAATTGATGCCTAATTCTTCAGTTATTTATTATGAAATGGCATTGACTTATTTTCATAAAGAGGATTATAAAATGTGTGTCAAATATAGTGATAAAGTCATTAAATCAAAATCTAAAAGTACCGTTCCTGCTTATATAATAAAAGGTTCATCATTAGATATGATGGGAAAAACAGATAAATCCATTTCATTTTTTGAGAAAGTAATCAAAGAAAATCCTAAAAATTATTTATTGCATTACAATCTAGCTCTAAATTACTATAAAGTTGGAAAGTTAGACAAGGCAGAAGACAATCTAATTCAGGCTATTGGAGCAAATCCAGAACATTCAAGTAGTCATTTGATGCTTGGTTTTATAGAATACGATAAAGGTAGAAAAATACCTAGTATGATGGCTCTTAATTATTTTTTACTTTTAGAACCTAGTTCAGCAAGGTCAGAAAAAGCATTTGAGGTTTTGCAAAAACAACTTTTGGCTAACATAAAAAAAGGAGACAACAATGAAATCACAATCAGTATTGGTGGAAAAGATGACGAATTTGCAGCTATTGAAATGGTTATGTCACTAGCACAGGCTTCAAATTTTATGAAACCCAGTAAAGAGGAGATAGAAAAAATAGTAAAAGAAGAAATGGAAAACGAAGATACCACAACTACTGAAAAAGTAGTGATTATGAAAGATACACCTAAAACAGAAGAAGAAATTTTTAGAGATAACACACAAACCTTCTTTAGCTTTTTAGATGCAAAAGATAAAAAAGAGAATATTTGGTGGACACTTTATGCTCCTTTCTTAAATCAGCTTGGAGAAAGCGAACATATAGATACTTTTTGTTATTGGATTAGTCAGATTTCAAATGAAAAGGCTGCTAAATGGATAGAAGAGAATCCTGAAAAGGTCATGGAACTTAAAAAATGGTTAGCTAGAAACTAAGCATTTTACATAAAAATTTCAAAAAAATAAATACCTGTAGTTCTTCAGAATTACAGGTATTTTTATGTTCATTTTTTTTGAAATAATAAAATACTTCCTCATTTATACCTATGCTATTGGTTTCTAAGGCTTTAACAGAATTGCTCAAATTTTTAGTTTATTTTTCCCCTAACTATTGGAAATGTTCGCTGCGTTACTTAACTTTGCTAAAAATAATAGCACAATTAAATCCATTAGCTAATAAAAGTAGATTTTATTGAAAGTAATTTTGAATACACAATTTAATTACAAATAAAATTAGCACAAATAGCATTCATTAAGATTTAATTACGTGCAATCAAACAGAAATTATATAGACAAATCTTTACTACTTTATAGCCAATAGATGAAAAATACAATGAAAAATAAATTAACCAATAAATTCTTACCTATTTCCATTAGCTTGGAGAAGATAATAAACCATAGACATATAGAAATTCCTATCAAACTTATGGTAGGGAAGAGATATTTTGAGTATACTATTTCTTTTGTTATAGAAAAGTATATGCTTGTTGTAGCTGCTTTATTTTTGGGAATGGTTGCTCTTTATGGAAGCTGGGGAGAAACTCAAAACACATATATCAAAAATTTGTGGGTACAGATAGGACAAGAAACACCCTTTGAATTATGGGAAATGGATGAAAAAAGTATAATGACTTCTGCTTCTGCCAGTATTTTTCCTTCCTCAAATCAAAATGAAGAATCTGCTACTATGGAGCTTGTAAAACTTACTTCCTCTAATTTAAAGGATGAAAACTCGTTAAAAGAAGACACAAAAAATGGTCTTCCTATCTTTGTTCATTCGGTAGCTGATTATGATAATTTAGCAAGCCTTGCCAAGAGTGAAAATATGATGGAAGAATTTATGATACAAAAGCAAATTCGCATTACAAAGGCACTTATTGAAAATAAAGTTTCTCGTCTTGACCAGCTCAATGATAGCATTCTTTTAGTAATGAATAGAGATATTAGTAGAATGTTTATGGAAATGGTTTTGAAAAACTTAGGTGCGCCTGCTCATGTTTTGACTTATTTTGCAGATACAATTCATCTTCGCAAAATAGAAACGGCACTTATGGAACAAGTAAAATACAATGTTCCTGTTTCGATAAAATTAGCTCAATCTGCTTTAGAAACAGCGTATGGTTCAAGAGTAATTCATAATAATTATTTTGGAATAAAAGATAAAAATAGAACAGGCGAAAAAACGATTACTACAGAATATTTTACAGCCGAAGAGGCATCCATGAATCAGGATATTATACTTACTCAAAAGCCATTTATCAAAAAAGGAAATGTTTTGTATGAATGTAAAGTGCAAGATTATTTTACACAATATGGTAGTGCTTGGCAATCATTCAGAGGACATTCTGAATTTTTATCTACTCATAAAAGATATGCACCACTCTTTACAAAAGGTAAAAATTATGAAGACTGGGCAGACAAAATTGGTTCAGAACGAACTGGAGGAGTAGGTTATGCCACTTCCCCACTCTATGGAGAACTTTTGAAGAAGATTATAAAAAGGTATCAATTACACCTTTTAGACCATTAAAGTAATTTGAGATGTTAAAGACAACCGAGTGATCGGGTTTTGGAAGATAGCTGAAAAAAAGCGATGCAGTTTGTATCGCTCTTTTTGTTTTTATAGCTTTGGAAAATGAAAAATGAAATAACTATGTTACCTCAAGTATTATTTTATCAAGCGTTTATTATTCCTATGAAAAAAAATATTTTGTATCTTCTTATTTCAATTTGCCTTTTTGTTGCTTGTACGCCAAAACCAAAACCTTTTCCAAGTCAAGGATTGAATAACTTAGCTGATTCTATGGAATTTGTTTTACAAAAAAATCAATTTTATATAGAAGAACCAAAGTCTGGAGAATGGCTAGAAAGAAATAAAGAAAGAGGGCAAACTTTTACAGAATACTGGAATAAAAATACAAATATTTCGCCTATACGAGCAACAGAACAAAGAAAAAAAATATATCTCCAACTCTATGGAAGTTTTGATAAAACACAGCTTTGTTTGATGGATTCGGTAGAACGTTTTTTATCTATTTTTTATGAGTTACCAATTGAAAGACTAGCACACAAAAAGCTTGATTCTACAAACTTAGATACTACAAATTGGAGAGTTCATAGTCGAAATGGTTTTCAAGTAAAAACAGGTTTTATTTTGGACTCTTTAGAAAAAAACTTGCCTGAGGATGGTGTTTTGTTAGTCAGTTTTACTACAAATGATTTGTATCCAAATAAAAAATGGAGTTTTGTTTTCGGGCAAGCACGACTATATAACAGAGTAGGAGTTTGGTCGATGGCTCGTTTTGGAGATGTAGAAGCAATGAAAGATGATATTGATATTTTTAATTTGGCTTTAAAACGAACATGTAAAACAGCAGTACATGAAATTGGTCATATTTTTTCACTTCAACATTGTGTTTTTTATCGTTGTGCAATGCAAGGTGCAAATAACCTGACAGAAATAGACGGACATCCTTCTTATTTTTGTCCAATTTGTGATGCGAAAGTTATCTCAAATCTAAACCTACCTTTCTCACAACGATACGAAAATCTAGCTGCTTTTTGGAAAAACCAACAGCAGCTAGAAACAAGTAACTATTATAGAAAATCAGCTTTAATGATAAAGAGATTAGAGGAATAAATGTAGAATTAGAAAATTTATTTTTATTCTATTTCCATTCTACTTCAAAACCACCTATATCTTCTATATAGATTGTACTAAAATTGGTATCTTTAGGTCTTTTGATAGTGATTTTTATATCTTTTTTACTAGCAGCTTTTTCAGAATCTTGTTCTATTGCAATACGCTTGTCTTGCTTATGAAAAACAACATAACGTTGTCCAGCTTTCAAATCAAACTTAAAAGAATTTGTTTTTTCTTCTATTTTTTTGATTGTTGGCTTTATTGTTTTTCCCTCCAAAATTTTGATTGCATTTGATGCTTTTGGAATTCCATATCCTATAAAATTATTACCAAAAGGATATAAAGAAGCTGATTTTTCTATGGTTTCAAAAATTTCTTTGTTGGTTGCCTTTGGATTTTTTTGCCATAAACAAGCTGCAAATCCTGTGATATTTGGTGCAGAAAAAGACGTTCCTGTAAGCGAATAACAAGCAACATTTGGCTTCAAAAACTCCACAAATTCTGCTCCTATACTACTATAACCCATTTTTAGACCTGCTGCATTTGTTGCTCCAATAGAAAGTGCAAACGGACTGTCACCTGGTGTAGATACGATTTTCCAAGTATCCCAACCTTCATTTCCTGCTGAGACGACAATCAAAATACCTTTTTCATTGAAAGCCTTATTTACAGCCTTACTGACAACACTCGTTTTGCCATCCATTTGTTCTATGTCATAGTTATCTTTATCATCATCAAAGCCAACCGAATAACCTAACGAAGTATTGATAAGTTTTACACCTGAGCTATCCATCCATTCCATAGCAGCCACCCAAAAATCTTCTTCTGAGCGTGTTTCAGTTACTCCATGGTCAGTTCTTGCTAGATAAAATTGAGCTTCTGAAGCTGCTCCCACTTGTCTCAAATCATCTTTGTCATCATTGTATCCTCCTATCATTTCCAAAACTGTTTTTCCATGTGCATCATCAGAAGTTTCTTTCTCTCTAAAAAGGTCTTTTTGTTTTGGATTCACAAAATCACGCATTCCCAAAATACGACTATTGTCTAGGTGTTTCAAATAATTACTTTTATCACTTCCATAAAAACCTGCATCAATAACACCAATTACAACTCCTTTTCCTGTCAAATTTTCTTTTTGAAAAACAGAAAGTTCTAGCTGTTCCATAGCTT
Source organism: Bernardetia sp. (assembly GCA_020630575.1). Classification (GTDB taxonomy): domain Bacteria; phylum Bacteroidota; class Bacteroidia; order Cytophagales; family Bernardetiaceae; genus Bernardetia. The sequence goes on along the minus strand of JAHDBD010000005.1, from coordinate 117,581 downwards.
TTCCCATTTCTCTTTTTTGTTTGGTTGTATAAGATAAAGGTTTCCATTTTGTAGTCAATGCTTGCAGATGAGTCACAAAAGGAAGGTTTTGAACTCTTTTTACTTCATCTTCATTTAGATAAATAGAAATTGCATTGAGCCATTTTGATTTTATGATTGATTTGTCAGTTGCTGAACTTTCTACTTTTTGTATAAATTTTTCAGAAACTGAAATATCACTATATTGCCTTACAGGAAGATTGTGTAATATTCTATTTTCAATAGTTTTGGCAGAAATTGCAGCCGTATAATTGTAGTTGGTTGTATCTTTTTCAGAAAAAAACACCCAGTATTTTATCTTATCAGAATTATTAGAAGAAAAATTTTGAGCAAAAACAGAACTGCTAGAGCTAATCTGCGTAAATACTAAGAAGATTAGTGCAGTTAAGAATGGATAGTTGTATATTTTCATAGAAAAAATTAGAAAGATAGATATTAGATAGTCAGAAACATGTAATTTGGCAGAAAATGGATGAATTAAAAAATAAACTTTTCAATTCATCCTAAAAATTAATTATTACTTCACAATTTGTTCCAAAATGCGTTTTAGGTCAGTTAATTCTTATCAGATTAGAGAAGAAAGTCATCAACATTTTTTATTGGAAGATAGAAACGATCCTGTTACAGGTGATAGCTTTTCAGAAGGAGATGAAGTGGTATTTTGTAGTGTCTGTAAATCTGCTTTTTTGAAAGACTCTTGGGCATATATGGGAAGCAAACATTGTGACCAACGTTCAACATTACCTGTTTTTCCAAAATCCAAAAAATTAAAACTTCAAAAACCAATTGAATTACCTTTCGTTTTTGTAAGTTCTGACCAACGTAGTTCAGCATTTTTTATTGATATACTTGTTCTGATACTTTTTTGTATTTCTCTAGCTGCAATAGTTACAATAAGTTTTAAAGGTCAATCAATAAGTAACCCTTATCTTTATTTTTTACTTGGTTTTGTATTATTTACTTTTAGAGATAGTATTTTAATAAATACAAGTATTGGAAAAGCAGCTCAGGAAATATATTTTATAGATGTAACTACAAATCTCCCTGCCACAGTTGGGCAAACATTAGGTAGAAATTTACTTTATTGGGTAATGAATGGTATTTTTGCACTTGCATTTTTAATTGCAAGGGCTTTACACAATGAATTTGGCGAGTTTTCTGTATTCTTTATAGGATTAGCAGTTATTATTACCAATTTTTTTTATATCAAACAGAATATAGAAAAAAATTATTCGTGGTTTGATAAACTACTAGGAATACGATTAGTAAAGAAAAGATAAATAGGAAAAAGCAATTTCATTATTTTGAAATTGCTTTTTTTTAGTAAAATTGAAATTAACTGGTAACTGAAAGATTAGTTATTAATTTTCAAAACAGCCATAAATGCTTCTTGAGGAACTTCTACTGAACCAATCTGACGCATACGTTTTTTACCTTTTTTCTGCTTATCCAAAAGTTTTCTCTTACGAGAAATATCTCCACCATAACATTTTGCAATTACATTTTTACGAAGTGCTGAAATGGTTTCTCTAGCAATTACTTTTGCTCCAATAGCTGCCTGAATAGCAATTTCAAACTGCTGACGAGGAAGTAATGTTTTTAAATTTTCACACAGACGTTTCCCCCACTCGTATGCCTTATCTCGGTGTACGATAGCAGAAAGTGCATCAACAGGTTCTCCATTGAGCATTACATCTAGCTTCACCATATTCGACTGACGAAGACCAATCAACTCATAATCAAAGGAAGCATAACCACGAGAAACTGTTTTTAATCTATCGTAAAAATCAAATACAATTTCAGCAAGTGGCATTTCAAAAGTCATCTCTACACGGTCAGGTGTCAAGTAGGATTGATTAATCAAAATTCCACGATTATCCATACAAATTTTGATAACCTGTCCGATATAATCCGATTTTGTGATAATGGAAGCTCTAATAAATGGCTCTTCTACTTTCTCCAAAAATCCTGGATCTGGCATTTCAGAAGGTGCACTGACATTGAAAACACCTTCTTTTTTAGTTGTAACTTGAAAACGAACAGAAGGAACAGTCATAATAACTGTCATATCGAACTCTCTTTCCAAACGCTCTTGTACAATTTCCATGTGAAGCATTCCTAAGAATCCACAACGGAAACCAAAACCTAAGGCAGCCGAAGTTTCAGGTTCCCAAATAAGAGCCGAATCATTGAGTTGAAGTTTTTCCATTGAAGCACGAAGCTCTTCAAACTCTGTTGTATCTACTGGGTAAATTCCTGCAAAAACCATTGGTTTTACGTTCTCAAAACCCTCAATCATTTTCTTACATGGCTTGGCAATATGTGTGATTGTATCTCCTACTTTTACCTCTTTGGCTTGTTTGATACCAGAAATAAGGTAACCTACATTTCCAGCTTTTATTTCTTTTTGTGGCTTTTGCTCTAATCCTAAAATACCAATTTCATCAGCTTCATATTCTTTTCCTGTCGCCATAAATTTTACTTTATCGCCTTTTTTGATTGTGCCGTTCATCACTCTAAAAATTACCTCAATTCCTCTGTACGTATTGTATTCAGAATCAAAAATAAGTGCTTGAAGTTCTTCATCAGGATTTCCAACTGGTGCAGGAATGCGTTTTACAATCGCATCTAAAATGTCTGTAATTCCGATTCCTTCTTTTGCTGAAGCAGAAATAATATCCTCACGCTCACAGTCAATCAAATTCATTATTTCATCTGCCACAACTTCTGGCTGTGCGCTTGGCAAGTCAATTTTATTCATGACAGGAATAATTGTCAAATCATTTCCCAAAGCCAAATAAAGATTTGAAATTGTCTGAGCCTCAATACCTTGCGCTGCATCTACAATAAGTAAAGCACCTTCACAAGCAGCAATTGAACGAGAAACTTCATACGAAAAATCTACATGTCCTGGAGTGTCGATTAGATTGAGAATGTATTCTTCTTTCGTTTCAGGGTCTATATAATTCATCTGAATAGCATGGCTTTTTATCGTAATTCCACGCTCACGTTCCAAATCCATATCATCCAAAACTTGCGCCTGCATTTGGCGTTCGGTAATAGTATTTGTGGTTTGGAGAAGACGATCGGCAAGCGTACTTTTTCCGTGGTCAATGTGTGCAATAATGCAAAAATTTCTGATGTTTTTCATACGTTGTTCTATATAGATTATTCCCTTTATATAATTACTGGGCTAGAAGTCTTTTATTATTTTATTTCTCTTTTTACAATTGTCTGAAATCTTTGAAAGTGTCTGACAATTATAACTACCTTTTGAGCTTAAATTAATTAACAAAAATACAAATAAAGATTGAGAATTGAAATAGCTTGATTAAGGGGAATGTTTTAAATGGGCTTTAAAATAGCCTGTTACTTTATGGTCGTAACAAAAATATTCGTATCCGTAAATTATAGTTTCTTCTTTATTTGTCTTTATGCTGTCTATGTTGTAAAAGGTTGGAATAAAATCTAAATATTCACTTTGAAAAACGAATTTATTTCCATAATTCACAGCAATTAACTTATAAGGCTGATTACAATGACTACTTGCATAACAAGCAAAATCATAATATTCTATGATTGCATCTAATTGATTATCATTATTTAAATCAGCTAAATAAATCATTGTGGTATCTGTATCTATACAAATTGGATTTGAATCTTCATTTAAATCTAGTGGAATATTGTGTTCAATATATCTTCCCTTTTTCTTAAAATAAGCATACAAATCATCAATTACCATTTGTTTGTAAACTGGTTTTGGAGAATTTATTTTCTGCTTTGCTGATTTTATAAAAATAGTTGTGTCAAGAAGTGGCAACGTGTCTTTTTTTATTTCTGCTATTTGTTGAGAAATTTGATTGATAGAATCTCTTGAAAAATTTTGAGAAGAAACTTCTGTTTTTGGCTTTTGAGAACACGAAAAACAAATCATTATACATAGAAAGAGAATTACTTTTCTCATTTCAATAATTTTTTCACAGTTAATCTGTCTTAGGAATATCATAAATATAAACAAAACATATATTATTTCAAATTAGAAAATTAAGGTAAAATTTACTTTCTATTTGGCAAAACAATAGTAAAAGTAGTTCCTGCATTGGGTACAGAATCAATTTCCATCGTACCTTTGAGTTTCAAAATTGTTTCTTTAACAATATAAAGTCCTAATCCTGAACCCATTTTTTGGTCATTTGCTCTATAAAACATATCAAAAATATGCCCTATATGTTTTTTGCTTATTCCTAAGCCATTGTCTTTGACAGTTATTTCAGCTTTTGACTCATTTATGTGAATCGTTATTTTCACAAAACTATCTTCTTGATAAGGGTTATGATAACGAATTGCATTGGAGATAAGATTATCAAAAATAGCTTTAATACGAATTTTATCATTCTTAAAAATAGTTTCTTTTGTTTCTAGATGTATATCTAATTCTATTCTTACCTCTTTAAACTCCTCTAAATAAGCTAAATCTTCTTTTATTTCTTCTATAATCTCTTCAAAATTAATTTCTTCCCGCTCTACTCTTGTACGACTATTTCTTGAAATACTCAACACTTCCCGAATATAATTATCTAGGCGTGTAATGCTTTTGGAAATTAGTTTAAGGTACATTTGAGTGTTAGCAACACTTGCAATATCTGTTTTGAGAAGGTGTAGAAGTCCCATTACAGAGGTCAGAGGTGCACGCAGGTCATGAGAAACACTATATACAAATTGGTCTAATTCATCATTGGTCTTCTTGAGTTGTTCATTTTTTTCTTTTAGTAATTTTTCAACGTGCTGAGTTGTCAGTATTCCTCCAATGGTAATAGCGAGATTAAAAATAAAACTCTCTTCTGTGAGTGTCCAAATATGCTTTCCAGAACAGTCTTCTAGTCCTATAAACCCCCAAAATTCTTTTTCATTGATAAAAATAGGAACAATAAGTGTAGATTTTGCATGCTTGCTCCACAAAAAATATTCATCAAAGGAAGTAAGTTTGTCAGCTATATTTTTAATTCCTTTTCCTTCTTCTAGTTGACTTTTCCAACGCTCTAAACCTGTTATTCTATAGTTCACATTTTTCCATTCACTTTTATGAATCTGTTTGTATTGAGGCTCGCTTGTCCACTCATGAATAATTTTACAACATTGCTCTCTATCATCATTTAAAAAATTTTGAAAAATAAACACTCTATCTGTCTTTGTCGCCTTTCCAATTGTGGAAACTGTAGTATCTAGTCCATCTTGAAAATCAGGATTTGTAAAAAGTTGAAAGATACAAGAGTTGATTCCTCTGAGTAGATTATCATTATGAATAAGACGCTGTTCAGTTTGTTTGTGTTCCCAAATTTCTAAAAGCAGGGCAATAATATTTCCAATAGCTAACATGAATTGTTGTTCTCTAATCTGCCATTTACGTGGTTTTCCAGTATGGTTACCACACAGAATCGCTTTTAATTCGCCTTCAATATAAATAGGCATATCAATAATTGAGGTAATCGAATTAGGCTGAAAATAGACTTCTCTTAGTTCATTTAAGCGACCATCTTTATAAACATCATCTGAAATAATTAACTCGCCTTCTTTCATAGTTTGAAAGTAGGTAGGCATTATTTCATTATCCAAATTGTTATTCGAAGCTATCGTATTATCCTGTTGCGAATGAGCTACACATTTTATTTTATTTTGTTCTTTGTCTACTAACCATAAATTTATACTAGCTACTTTTAATATATTAATAGCTGTCTGAATTACTTCCTCTACGGCTTCCGAAAAGTCTTTTAGCTCAGCTTTTTGGCTACGAGTAAGTTTGGCTAATGCCTCAAAATAATCAATATGAATGGAAGAATCTGGCAAATCAATAAGATAATAGATATGAATGAGTAAGTTAAGCTGTATGTTAAATATACGTTTTTTTAGGAATTCTTAAAAACTTAGCTGTAAAAAATAATTGCAAAATTGAAAGGAAATACAAATTTATAATTTTTATCTAACTAATTCTTTATTAATTTACTTGAATAATTACGACCTTTGTCAAATCAGTTTGATTAAAACAAAAACATCAAACAAATATAAAAACAATAAGGAAACTTAATTATTTATTGCCACATGTCATTGGATTCCATTTTTGAAAATTTTAATACCCTTACAGCTCTCGTTATTGGAGATGTAATGATAGATTCCTATTTATGGGGAAAAGTAGAACGCATTTCGCCAGAAGCCCCTGTTCCTGTTGTTAGTTTGAAAGATAGAGAAAGTAGACTTGGAGGAGCTGCAAATGTAGCTTTGAATCTCAAATCTTTAGGAGCAAAAACGATTATGTGTTCAGTTGTGGGTAATGATAAAGAAAGCGAAAACCTCATTGAAATGTTTGAGCAGCAAAACATTGATGTTCGTGGTATTATTCATAGTCAAGACCGTCCGACTACTATTAAACATCGTATTTTGGCAGGTTCACAGCATCTTCTTCGTATTGATTCAGAAACTACGAGTCCTATTTCAGAAAATGAAAGCGAAGAATTAATCAATAAAGTAAAAGAATTGGCTCTTGAAGCTGATGTTATCATTTTTGAAGATTATGATAAAGGTGTCCTGACTGAAAGAGTAATTTCAGAACTAATTGATTTTGCCAATCAAAAAGATATTCCTACTGTCATTGACCCTAAAAAACGTAACTTTTGGCATTATAAAAATGCTACCCTTTTTAAGCCCAATTTGAAAGAACTTCAAGAAGGATTAGGAAAGGACATTGATGTAAAAAATACAGATTTAAATAATTTAAGTAAAAGTGAAATAGCTCTTGCTGTTCAAGAGCTTGCACAAAAAATGCAACTCAAATCGGTTTTGATTACACTTTCTGAATATGGTGTTTATATTGCCAACTCATCTGAAAATCATAAAATTGCTGCCCACAAACGAGAAATTTCTGATGTTTCGGGTGCTGGTGATACTGTGGTAAGTATTGCAGGACTTTGCATGGCTCTAAAACTACCTCTAAAAACAGTAGCCGAATTAGCTAATTTGGGTGGTGGATTAGTTTGTGAATCCTTAGGAGTTGTTCCAATAGATAAATCACTTTTCAAACAGGAGGCTAAGAAAAAAGTAACCTTTTAGTCTATTTATATGTTGTTTTGATATCTGAATATCAACTATTTTTTTTTCATTTTTTTTAACTCGTAATTATAGTATGAAACTTATTTTTTTATCTGTCTTATCAATTTTAATCTCAACTTTTTTATCTTGTAAATCTAGTAAAGACAAACAAGAAAATGAATCAATTCCCTTCGAAACAGTCTTAAAAACAATGACTTTTGGAAGCGAAACAGCAGGAACTAAAGTAGTTCAAGCACAAACTGATTTGAAAAGTTTTGAGATAGCTAACGGCAATGATATGCCAAAAGAACTCTTAGAAGTAAATTTGAAAGAAAACACACTTCTAATGGTTATGTCTGGAATGAAGAATACAGGAGGGTTTGATATAGAAATCGAAAAAATCATCGAAGCAAATGACAAAATAACTGTTTTCTATAAAGAAATGAATCCAGCAAAAGATGCTATGCTTACGATGGCACTTACTTATCCTCTGCATGCCGTAACCATAAAAAAGACAGATAAAGAAATTGTCTTTGAGAAAATAGATTTGAAAGTAAATGATTCAAAAAACTAATTTGTAATAATTTACAAAGTTTATTTGTATATCAATAATTTTACTTTGCTCACATTACTTGCATCATGTAAAATTTTATATCTTTTCATTTCCTTGGAAGTATAGTTTTTTAAAAATTATATTTTTAAGGAAATGTTTTTTTTACAAAAAAATTAAACATTTTTATTATCAATCATTTGGCTCAATGTGAATTAGTATATGTTCTAAATTTTCAATATTTTCTTTTAGATAATCTTTCAAATTATGAGCTAATTTATGCCCTTCTCGTACTGAAATATTTCCATTTACTCTAGCGTGCAAATCAATATGATATTTCATTCCTGCTTTTCGGACAAAACATTTTTCTGTTCCTTCTATTCCTGCTACTTGCATAGATTTTTCTCTAATTTCTAAGATTAAACTATCATATACATGTTCATCCATAATCTCACCTAGGGCAGGTCTGAATATTAAATAGCTATTGTAAAGAATAAAACCAGAAGCTAGTAAAGCAGCCCAATCATCTGCTGTTTCGTATCCCTCTCCAAAAACAATTGCAATTAAGATTCCTATAAATGCCATGACAGAGGTAATAGCGTCGCTTCTATGATGCCAAGCATCTGCTTTTAGAGATGAACTATTTGTCTCTTTACTTTTTTTAATCACAATTTGAAAAGAAGTTTCTTTCCATAAAATAATTATTCCTAAAACGATTAACGTCCAAGATTCAGGCGTTTTGTGTGGCGTTTGGATATTCTGAATACTCTCATGAGCAATTATAGATGCCGAAATGATAAGAAACACAACCACAGTAAAAGTAATCAACGGTTCAATTCTGCCATGACCATACGGATGATTTTTATCGGCTGGTTTTTGTGCATATTTAAGTCCAAATAAAACTAATAAAGAAGCAAAAATATCTGTTGTAGATTCAATGGCATCAGCAATTAGCGCATACGAGTTTCCAAAAAAACCTGCTAATCCTTTAATTAAAGCCAAACTAGTATTACCAATAATACTAAAGTAAGTTGCTTTTATTGCAATCTGTTCGTTGTTCATAGCTTTTGGATTAAATAACTTAGGCTTGACGTTGTTTTTTGATTCAGAGAGAAAATTCATCTTATGAATATTATTTTGTAGTGTACCTTTTAAGGTGCAAAACTGTACAGTACACTTTAGCCTTCAGATAATTAAAATACTTTTCATTCCGAACTCTAAAGCCTACAGTATATTTTTACTCATTCTAAAGAGTAAGCTACAAAAAAATATACTAAATTTCCAAAGAAGAAACTTAGTAGGTTTTCATAATTTAAAACTTTGCTACCGTGTTTAGTATTTTAGTGACACCAATAAATGTGGGAAACCATTTAACACTCTGCTATTTTTTTATAAAGTCATTCATTATCAAAAAAATCAATTCTTTATATTCATTAATTTGCTTCGTGAAAGGCAATTGCTGCTAGATTGTGTAGATGAATTACTTTTTCAATTGGTTTTTGATATCCTCCTGCCAAATTTGTCACAACTGGTAGATTTAATTCACGACAAGTGGTGTACACAATTCGTTCACGTTCAGCAATTTGCTCAGTGGTGAAGTGTCCACTATCTACTTCTGGGTCATCAATATGACAATCGACACCAGCTTGATAAAAAAGAACTTCACAATCACTAAAACGATTGCGAATCAAGTCCGAAAGATCAGTAAGCCATTGTTTGTTGTTGTAAATAGTAACATCATTGTATCCTAATGAATAATGCTCAACTAAACTTGTGTATCCTGTTTTATGTAAAGTTTGGTCAGTACCATCGCCTGAGTGTGAGTCAAGATCTAGAATTCCAATTTTCTTTGCACCAAAACGTTTTTTTAGCAAAATAGCTGCAATCGTCAAACCAGAAAAAGTACAAAACCCTGCTGCCTGATCATAACAAGCGTGATGAAAGCCAGAGGTGGGTGAAAATGTTGATTCACGGTATTGATGTGCATGAACGGCTGCACTGACAAAACTACCAGTAGTCCATAATAGGCTCTTTGCTATTTCTATGCTTTTGTTGTCAAAACCATTTTTGATACGTCCTTTCAAAATGCCTTGTACGTAAGAAGGATCATGAGCTAAACACAACTCATCTACAGTTAAAGGGCGCACTTTCATCATTTCAATGGGACACCCCAACTTTTTCCAAGATTGCAAAACAAGTTTAGGTTTTGCTGCACTGGGAGAATCACTGACAAAAGACTTGACTGTTTGTTGTTTATTATAAAAAATCTTCATTTTGGGTAGTTGATGTATAATGCGTTGATTTCCTCATAGAATGATGGTGTTACTTCGCTAAAACTTATCTTTTGCAATAATTGACAAAAAAATAAACAGCATAGATTTTAAAAATGTTCCTATAAAGCAAAAAATCTAGTTTTTTTGGTGTTTTAGCGAAGTGACATCAATAAGAAACACACCTATTCTCTCAAACAAGAAGTACGAAAACTAAAAACACCAACAATGGTGGAAATTTTCTTATCAATTTACTCTTTCAAATATTTTCGCCACTCTTCCACAAAAATTGGAGTTTTGTAATATAAATGAGCTAAATTTCTAAGAAAATCGTAACCTGCTTCATCAGTGATATAATTTATTTCTTCAATAGGTTTTCTTAATTTGTTAGAAAACTCTTCAAAATCCTCATTTAAAACTATACCTGTCTCTACACCACCTTCGTCAATAATTTCTTTTTCAAAAAGTAATTGTTCTATATTATTGTCGTTATGATTTGGATGAAAAGATTGAAGATTAATAGAACTTTCTCAAATACCCTTGTTGGTGTTTTAGCGAAGCGACACCAACAAGAAAACACACCTATTCTCTCCAACAAAAAGCAAGAAAACTATAAAACTAACCTTATTGGTATTTCAGCAAAGCGACACCAACAAGAAACACACCCCATTCTCCCCAACAAGAAGTAAGAAAACTAAAATCCTCCTTATTATCTGTATAAAAACTAGCAGAAGAATAATAATAGGATTCTGGTGTAGAAGCAAGATTCCATTTCTCTTTAATCGGATTAGCGTGAATATAATCTAGTTTTTGAGCTATCATTTTATCATCGTAACAGTAAACGGTAAGTGGGTTTCGTTGCCAAAACTGATATTTTCTATCTTTCAAATTCACTTTAAAACGCTCTAAAACATCAGGATGATAAGCCTTCAAATCTTGTTTTATATGCTGACTGATATATTTGAGAAAATCTCTTTGTACTTCTTCTTTTGTGTAAGGAGGAACAATACGCCAAAGCAGATGAATATGATTTGGCATAATTACAAATCCATATAGCTCTATCCGTTGTTTGGTTACCAAAAACTCCAAACTTTTCACAATCAACTCTTTGTATTTATCAGGCCGCAGTAGATATTTCCAATCTAGTATTGTGGCTGTAAAGAAAGCAATATACCTATGTTCGTAGAGGTCAGTAGCTGAGGTCATACTTTTTTATTTATGTTTTGATAATTCCTCTTCTTTACGGACTTTTTCGGTTATTTGTTTTGTCTTTATTGTGTCAGCTACTTTGAATTGTTGGTGTCGTTTTTCTAAAAACACTAATAATGGTAGGAAATTGATTTTTAGTCAAATTAATTCAATACCCTTGTTGGTGTTTTAGTTTCGGCTTGCCGTTACGACACAAACAAGAGATGAGTTGTTGGTGTCGCTACGCTAAAACACCAACAACGGTAAGAAGTTTTTCTCAATATAAAGATGAAATAGAAATTTCTATAACTAAGAAATACAATATATTAGGATATTCTATAGCTACGCCAGAAGTAGGGTCTAGCGAAGATTTATTAGAAAGTTGGAAGTTTTACTATCCTCCTAGTTTTATTAAAACTATTTTAAGAAAAAAGAAGAGTTTACTAGTTAGTACTCCTAAATCCAATGTAGTACTACCTAACAGTACTAGTAACCTATTTCATAATATTGACTTGTCAAAAACAAATCTTAAAAATGAAAAATGTATTCATATTGATGAATTAGCACCTATATATTTTAGCATAGAAGGGGTAAATATACCCTTTTTTATTTTAGCTACTGATGCTCTGATAAGTGGTACAATAGGTGGAGGGTATGGGTACGTTATAGAAGAGTGTATTAAATTAGTAGATAAGTATGAAAAAATAAACTAATAAATACATACAAAAAACCTACTAAATTTCCAAAAAAGAAACTTAGTAGGTTTTCATAATTTCAAACAGAAAATCTAATTACTTCACTTCAGCCAATTCTCTTTCTTCATATTCTTCAACAGGAATACAACTACAAACTAGATTTCTATCTCCATACGCATCATCTATGCGACTAACCGAAACCCAAAACTTGCGTTCTTTTACCCATTCTAATGGATAAACTGCTTTCTGACGAGAATAAGGGAAATTCCATTCATTAGCCAAAAGTCTTCCTGCTGTGTGAGGAGCATTTTTGAGTACGTTATCATTTGCATCAGAATCTCTATCTTCAATTTCTTGAATTTCTTTGCGAATCTGAATCATAGCTTGTGCAAAACGGTCTAGTTCTTCTTTTGTTTCGCTTTCAGTTGGCTCAATCATAAGCGTTCCTGCAACTGGGAAAGAAACTGTCGGAGCGTGGAAACCATAATCCATCAGACGTTTAGCAATATCTACCACTTCAATTCCGACTGTTTTTTTGAATTCTCTACAATCCAAAATAAACTCGTGAGCGCAACGACCATTTTTACCTACATACAAAATTGGATAATGTTCTTCCAATAAAGATTTGACATAATTGGCATTCAAAATAGCTCTTTCTGTTGCTCTTTTTAGTCCGTCGCCTCCCATCATTGCGATATACGCATACGAAATAAGCAAAATAGAAGCACTTCCATAAGGTGCTGCCGAAATAGGATGACTTGCACCATTTTCTCCAATTTTTCCACGAATCTCAACAACTGGATGAGAAGGCAAATAAGGAGCTAAATCTTTTACTACACCGATTGGACCCATTCCAGGACCTCCACCACCGTGAGGAATACAAAACGTTTTGTGTAAGTTCAAATGACAAACATCTGCGCCGATATTAGCAGGAGAAGTCAAACCAACTTGTGCATTCATATTTGCTCCATCCATATAAACACGACCACCATTTTGATGGATAATATCACAAATTTCGATAATCGATTCTTCAAAAACTCCGTGTGTCGAAGGATAGGTTACCATCAAACACGATAAATTTTCTTTATTTTTTTCTACTTTGTCTTTTAAGTCAGTTACATCAATATTTCCATTCTCATCACATTTTGTAATGACAACTTTCATTCCTGCCAAAACTGCACTCGCTGGGTTTGTTCCGTGAGCCGAAGAAGGAATAATAGCAACATTTCTATGTGTATCTCCTTTTGCTACGTGATAGCCACGAATAGCCATAAGACCTGCATATTCGCCTTGCGCTCCAGAGTTAGGCTGTAAAGAAACATCATCAAAACCTGTAATTTCACATAACCAAGTACGCAGATTATCTGTAAGTTCTTTATAACCTTCTGCTTGATTGAGTGGGGCAAAAGGATGAATTTGTCCAAACTCTGACCACGTAACAGGAATCATTTCTGTTGTTGCATTGAGTTTCATGGTACAAGAACCCAAAGAAATCATCGAATGAACTAAAGATAAATCTTTGTTTTCCAAACGCTTCATGTAACGCAACATTTCGTGTTCGGTGTGATACAAAGAAAAAACAGGATGTGTCATAAAATCAGATTTTCTGACTACAGCATCTTCCCAGTCTAGTTCTAAGTTTTGAGCAAATTCTTTAATTTCTTCTTTGAAAGAATCTTTGTGTATGGCTCTTGCAAAAATAGCTGACAAGATTTCAAGGTCTTCATATTCTGAACGCTCGCCAAACGAAATTCCTATATTTCCATTTTCAAAATAACGGAGATTTATTTCATTTTTCTCTGCTAATTCTTTAATAATACGTGCTTGTTCGCTTGTGGTATTAATTTTAAGTGTATCAAAATATTGATTATAAACCACTTCATAACCCAATTTCTCAACAACTTTATGGGTAATTTTAGCAAAACCGTGTATTCTGTGAGCAATGTTTTTCAAACCTTCTGCGCCATGATAAACGCCATACATACTTGCCATTACAGAAAGTAAAACCTGTGCAGTACAGATATTTGAAGTTGCTTTTTCTCTTTTGATGTGCTGTTCACGAGTTTGAAGAGCCATTCTATAAGCAGGGTTTCCCTCAGCATCTTTCGAAAGACCAATTACACGACCTGGAATAAAACGCTTGTCTTTATCATTAATCGCAAAAAATGCAGCGTGAGGCCCACCATAACCCATCGGAACACCCAAACGTTGGGCTGAACCAAATACTACATCTGCACCCATTTCCCCTGGAGGAGTAAGCATTGTAAGAGCTAACAGATCAGAAGCAACAGCAACCGAAACTTCATTTTCTTTTGCAGAAGCAATAAACGAATTTATATTTTTGATATGTCCCTCTGTATTTGGATATTGAATCAAGAGTCCAAATAAATTTTCGTCAGTAACATCTAGTTTTGTAATATCTCCAATTTCTAATTCAATACCTAAAGGCTCAGCACGTCCTACTAAAAGAGAAAGTGTTTGAGGATGGCATTTGTCAGAAACAAAAAACTTCATTGCTTTTTTCTTAGATTTTGCTTTTGTAGCATCCAAAAGGCGCATTGCTTCTGCTGCTGCTGTTGCTTCATCCAAAAGAGAAGCGTTTGCAATTTCCATTCCTGTAAGGTCAATGACCATCGTTTGGAAATTGATAAGAGCTTCCAAACGTCCTTGTGCAATTTCGGCTTGATAAGGTGTATAAGCTGTGTACCAAGCTGGATTTTCTAAGATGTTTCTTAGAATTACATTTGGAACAAGCGTTTCGTAATATCCCATTCCTATAAAAGAACGAAATACTTTATTTTTTGAAGCAATTTTTTGAAGACTATGAATAAAATCACTTTCTGTAAGTGCAGAAGGCAAGTTTAAAGGTTTTTTAAGACGAATATCAGCAGGAACAGTTTCTGAAATAAGCTGTTCAATAGAAGAAGCGTTTACTTTTTTGAGCATTTCAGTAACAGAATCATCAAGATTTCCGTTGTGGCGACTCTCAAAGGTGGTTTGGTTGAAGATATTGATTTTCATTGGTATACTAAAGGTAAGCTAGATGAAAAGACTTAATATGAAAAGACCTAATATAGAAATGCAGTAAATTTTGAATAACTTTCTAATGAATTAAGATAGACTATAAAGTAAATTCCGAACTCATTTTTGATAGTGTAAAGTTACAAAATATATCATTCTGATATGCTACTACAAATATCCTTAGACTTATGTTTGAATCAAAATTAGAGTGAAAATAAAAAAGAAAGACTGTTTGCTATAATTTAACTATTTGAGTTTATTTTACTTAAATAGTTAATTTAGACAACTTGGTTAAAAAAAAATAAAAATTTTAGTTCTAAAAAAATGTATAACTATTTTGTTTTGAAAGCGTTTATGAGATGTCTCAGAATTAAGCCAAATTTGAGTGATATGTTTTTATTGATTTCAATTAGAATTACAATAAAAATCTAATATTTAAAGCAATACTGTTTTTTAAATACAAAAAGATGTAATTACAACTATTTTGAGTGTTTTTTTTAGTTATCATTATTTTTAGCACCCAAAACAGCTCTATTTTTTTTAGAGGTAATTCTTTGATGAGCAAATAGTTAAGGTTTAAAGAAAGTTTAGATATATATTTTTTATTCTCTATTTTTTTAAAGATTTTTGTATCAGAATACATATTTGATAGATATTTTGAGTAATTTCTTTATTTTAGAAAAATGACTTTGATGTCTGTATCGTAATACAGAATAATAAGGTATTAACAACTATTTTTCTATCTAAAAAACTATTTTTTACGAACAAAAACATACAAGAGTAGTGTAAAACGAAAAGCGTTTTAAGATTTTTTTAAATTTGGTCTTGCGTTTGCTTATACTTTAGATAAATTAGCTTCTAATTTGATTTTTTGAAAGAAAATTATTGAAGGTAGAAATTCAAAAATACAACGTAATTATATAGATGTTTTTGTTGGTTCAACAAAGTATCAACATGATTATTAATACTTTTTTCTATTTTTGATTACTCAAATCAGACATATTTATTTAACTGGTAATTTTTTAATTTACGCATACCTCTTTTATATGAATTAAATTCTACTCCTCCCTTTTAAAGCAGCTCTTAACTCATTTGATGAGAGATTCTTTAAGAAATTTACGAGATTTATTTGAATGCGAAATAACCAACATAAGATGAAAATAGGAATTGTAGTCAATTCTTCTTGGAACATTTATAACTTTAGAGCAGGTTTGATAAAAGCCTTTTTGCAAAACCATGAAGTAATTGCCATCGCTCCAGACGATGGATATAGAAAACCATTGGAAGAAATGGGGTGTAAGTTTGAGCCTGTGCCTATGGAATGTAAAGGCACAAATCCAATTAATGATGCTTTGCTTGTCAAAAGATTGGTAACTGCTTACAAAAAACACAAACTTGATGTAGTTTTGCATTATACCATAAAACCAAATATTTATGGTACAATGGCAGCTGAGATTTTAAAAATACCCTCTATCAATAATGTAACAGGATTAGGAACTGTATTTTTAAGAGAAGGTATTTCTTCCAAAATTGCTCAATATCTGTATCGTTTTACATTTCGCTTTCCTAAAATTGTATTTTTTCAAAATAAAGATGATAGAGAGCTTTTTGTTAGTAAGAATCTCATTAATGAATCTATTGCCCGTCTTTTACCTGGGTCAGGTATAGATACTACGCATTTTGTGCCTAATACACCTACCTTATCTATTCCAAAAGAAAAAAACAAAAAAGAATTTACTTTTCTTTTAATTGCTAGAGTATTATATGACAAAGGAATTGCAGAGTATGCAGATGCTATCAAACTTATGAGAAGTAAGGGAATTAATGCTCGTTTTCAACTTTTAGGTAAGATAGACGAAACAAAAGGATTAGGTGTTCCTGAAAAGCAAATCAAAGAATGGGAAAAAGAAGGAATTCTGAAGTATCTTGGTACTACTGGAGATGTGCGTCCTCTTATCTCAAATGCTGATTGTATCGTTTTGCCTTCCTATAGAGAAGGAACTCCACGTACGCTTTTGGAAGCTGCTTGCCTTGGTAAACCAATAATTACAACTGATGTTCCAGGGTGCAGAGAAACAGTTATTCATAATTTTAATGGTTATTTATGTGAAGTAAAAAATGCGTATGACTTAGCTGACAAAATGCAAAGAATGATTTGTTTGGAAAAAGGAAAACTAGAAGAAATGGGAGTAAATAGTCGTTGGCTTGCCGAAACCAAATTTGATCAACAGATTATTATCAAAAAATATACAGAAGTAATCGATAAAGTAAGAGTAGAAGAATCTGTGAGAGATATTCATGCAAAAAACCGTTTTAGAAAAATGCGCTCTAAAGTAGAAGCTAGGCAGCTACAAGAGCAAAGAGATAAAATAAAAGCAGTTTCTATGCAACAAAATAATTCAAACTCAAGAACTAAAAGAGCTGTCTTGATAGAATCATAATTTAAGCATTGCAAACAGAAGTAAAAATAGAATATTTAACTTTGCAATTTGGACAGATGGTATCTCCAAATAAAAAAGTTATAATCTCTTTTAGAGAGTCTATTTCTAGTAAATCTATATAAGCAATCATCCACTCTTGATAATTATCAGACTGAATGGTTGCTTTTTTTCGGTCTATATTTTTGGGAATAATTTCAAAAGGAGTTTGATTTTTATTAAAAACAGGATCTTCTATATATACATTTAATCTGTTTTCTTCATTCCAAAGATAAAGTTCAGAGTTACAATTTGGACAAATACTCATGTATTCATCATTACCATTAAACAAGATAAAAATTTTTGCTATAAGAGAATTCCCCTTACATAAAGCTATTACTGCCAAAAAATAGCGTTTTTCTTCCTCTGATAGATTTTTAGCCTCATTAATAAGTTTAGGTAGCAAATTTTTAAATTCTTTATAACTCTTTTGAAAAGAGATATATAAAACTTCTTTCGTTTGATTATCTAATTTATATGTATTATCTTCTATTATATTGTTGAGATATACTTCATTCTCATCCAACTCTGCAATTATGACTCCTAATGAAATATAGCCATCCAAACGTATGGATTTGTTTTCTTCTTTCGTAATTATTTTAAAGAGATAAGGAAAAGAAGCAATAGTAGATTGATATAGCGTATTTTGATGATAAATATATTCCCAAAATATTTCATTTGATAATTCTTCTGTATAGTTGCTATCTAATTTTTTCAAAAGCGTTGGTAATTCTGACGAATCTCCATAAGGACTACTAAAATTTTTCCAGTATTTTTCTTCTAAAGGTATCATAAAGAACTTCTATAAAAATAAAGGGAACAAACATTTTTTGTCTATTCCCTTTATTATTTTGGTCTTGTTTTTTTTAATTATTGTGCTGTCCAACCTCCATCAATAGGAATAGCAGTTCCTGTAAATGTACTTGCTTCTTTTGACGCTAAAAATAAAGCCATTCCTGCAAGAGCATCAATTGACACAAAATCTTTGACAGCTTGTTTTTTGAGCATTACTTTTTCTACTACTTCATCTTCGCTCATTCCATGTGTTTTGGCTTGGTCTGCAATTTGTTTTTCTACCAAAGGTGTTTTGACATACCCAGGGCAGATAGCATTTGCAGTAATATTATATGGCGCACCTTCCAAACCTAATACTTTTGTAAGTCCGACAATTCCATGTTTGGCAGCTACATAAGCTGATTTGAATTCAGATGCACGAAGACCGTGTGCAGAAGCAATATTGATGATTCTACCAAATTTTTGTTTTTTCATGTGTGCCCAAACAGCTTGTGAAGTATGAAAAGCAGAACTTAAATTGATACCAATAATAGCATTCCATTTTGCAGCAGGAAATTCATCAATAGGCGCAACATATTGAATACCTGCATTATTTATCAAAACATCGATAGTTCCAAATTTTTGTTTCGCTTCATCTATCATTTGTTTGATTTGCTCTGGGTCAAGCATGTTTGCATTAGAAAACATAGTTTGTATACCATGTTCTTTTGCTACATTGGCTGCTATTTCTGCACCGTTATCTTCCAAACCATTAAAAACTACATTATATCCTGCTTTTGCAAAATGTTCTGCAATTCCTAAACCGATTCCACTTGTGCTTCCTGTAATGAGTACTGTTGCCATAAAAAATGTTATGAATAAGTCATCGGTAGAGACACCGACAACGGCTGTTTATAAGTTAAAAAATAAAATTCTGGTAAATTTATTATATTTTGTCGTTGTTGGTGTCCTCACCAACGACAAATTTAACCAATCAATTTACAGAGTAATGAACTAAAAAATTGACTAAACGTTTGAAATTAGCTTGAATAGTTTCGTTTGCCTTTTGAATAACCAAAGAACGGTAATAAAGCTCTACTAACTCTTCATATCTTGGATTGTTAGTAATCTTGGCTAAAACAATTCCTTTAAAAAAGCGATGGTGTTGATTATAAATATATAAAATTGGACGTTTAGGAATTCTATTGAAAGTTGAATCTAATTCTTGCATTGAATTTTTTTCTTCCAAAAAAATCATTCCTTCTTCACTCATAAATTTTATAAGTTCTTCAGCACAAACTTCTAAATCTTCTTCGTTTTCGGCTTTGTATCTAAAGTAAGGGTTCTGATTTAATTTTCCCACAGAAACTGAAATAGTAGTTGTTTGATTTTGAAAATCAGTAGGGTTAGATAAAAAAGGTTGAGTAATACGTTCTACTTCATCTTTTCTAATTCCTAAAGTTACTTCAATCCAAATTTCAGTCTCATACTGTGAAATAGACAAAATTACGTTTTGAAAACCTATTTTATCTGTTTTCCTGAATTGACTATAAACATCTATATACTCAAATCCCCATTCTCTAAAAAATGGGATGAGTTGTTTTACAAAAAAAGTTTGAGCTGAGATAATGTCCATGAATCAATTACGAATTATAAATTACGACTTGCTAAAGCAGCGAAGCTAACCGTTAGATCGGTGCAGTCAATTACAAATATAGTATTATTGTACTGTGATAATTTGTAATTCCAATTATGTTGTCTTTAATTTTTTACTCTAAAGCGTAAGTTAAGTTGTATACTTTTTTATCGTAGAGTCAATAAGTTGAAAGGTTTTGTTTTTCAAATCTTCGATATCTTTTTCTGTTAGATTTGTAGTTATTATCGGTTTATGGTAAATCATTTTACAATGATGGCGAGTAAATTTGAAAGGTTGCTTATCAGGAAAAATTATCCAATTATAAAGAATTGTTACGGGAACTAAAGGAATACCTGTTTGAATAGCTGCACGAAAAGCACCATCTTTAAAAGGATTTAGTTCAGGCTGATTATCACCAATAATTCCTCCCTCTGGATAAATCAAAACATTTTTGCCTTCGGCTAAAGCTTCTTTTACTTGCTCAAAGGCTTCAAAACGACTTGTTCCTTTTCCACGGCTGACGGGAATATGAATCTTTTTAAAGATGTAACCAAACAAAGGAGTTTTACTGAGCGATGCCTTTCCCATAAAAACACTAAACTTAGGCACAGTCATTACCATAGCAGCAATATCCATATAAGAGGTGTGATTAGACACATAAATATAGTTTTGCTTCGGATTTGGCTCAAATTCCCATTCTGTTTTCATTTTTATTCCTATTCCAAAGTATAAAACCTTTGCCCAAATTCTATATAAGAATCCGTTCCAGTGATGCCATTCTTTACGTTGGGTTGAGAGCCATAAAAAAGGATATAAAGATAAAAAAACAAGCATAAACCAGAAAATGCACCAAATAGTATATAAATTCATTTTTTCAGTTATCAGTTACCAGTACTCAATTACCAGTGAATAGCAATCAATACTGTAATTAGTAAAATCTAAAATACTCTTATTAAAAGTAATCACAAATTAACGCAAAAAAAAATTGACAATCCTCAAAGAAGATTGCCAATTTATGATAATATTTATTCAGTAACGTTGATTGTTACAATGCAAAGTTAATGCGTGTAAGTAATCCACCTGTCTGAACAAATACCCCTTCCGAACCAAGTGAGCGTACTGGAAACCTCCAATACGATTCGACTTGTAGCGTTAAATGTTTTCCTAAGGAGGTTTCAAGTCCTGCAGAAACATTAATGGTTGCAAAAAGCTGTAAAGCTGATTGTGTTTCCCTTTGTCTGACTATTTCTTGTGAGCGAGTAAGACGTGGGTCATAAATATCTTGATAAGAAACGGTATAATCCGATTCATAATGTTCTTTTAAAAAGAAATAATTTGAAGTACCTGCTGATACAAACCATTTATTTCTAGTTGTTTCAATAGCATTGTAGCGCAAATGTATAGGTAAATCTATTAATTGCCAATTAATTTTTGTTTTGTTTTTCTTTAC
Source organism: Bernardetia sp. (assembly GCA_020630575.1). Lineage (GTDB taxonomy): Bacteria > Bacteroidota > Bacteroidia > Cytophagales > Bernardetiaceae > Bernardetia. The sequence continues at coordinate 96,401 of JAHDBD010000005.1, read as the reverse complement.
CCAAGCGTTATCATTTGGGTTTAAATAATTTGTAATGTTTGGTATAGATAGAGATTCTTCTATATCAATTTGCTTTTTTGTATAAAGTGCTCCTGCTGAAATATTAAATCGTTTAGCAACCTGATAATCAGCCATTACACCATATCCATTTGCATAATTCATACGCTGTTTATCATTACTTTTATAGATGTTTGTCATTGCCATAAGAGCAGCTCCAATTCTCCATTTTCCGATAGCACTTGCTACTGGATTTTTTCTAATTAATTCTTCATTCTGATTAGAAGCAATAAGCATTTCATCGATTTCTAATACTGGTAATACCACTTCATTTGGTTTAACATCAGCAAATAAATCAAAGGTAGCCTTTTCCAATTTTAATGCACTAAGCACTTGATTTGATTCTACATCTTTACTTGTATCATTATCAGTTAATAAATTATTTGTGATAACTATCTTTTCTTCTGAATTATCTAAAGAATGATTAAAAGCTATTTGATTGTGTGTTTCTAATTTTGTTTTTGAATTAGAATATGATTTTGTTTTAGTGAAATTAGTAGTCTTTTTTGCTGAATCTGTATTTGAACTACCACTCAAATTACTAGCTATATCTTTATTATAATTATTATTGTTTTCTAAATTACTTTGTGTAAGTGTTTTGTCATCCGTAGAATTATTATTAATTGATTTTTGATTAGTAGAAGTTTGATTTTTGATAGAATTTTCTTGAAAAGCTATTCCTCTATTCGAAATTTTATTTGCTGAATTATCTAAAAATTGATACCCTCCAAATAACAAGATTACTGCTGCTGCTCCCATAGTTGCAAAAACTGCCAAGCGTCTAAATACTACTGCTTTACGGTCTTTTTCATTATGAGCAGCCAATTTTGATTGCATAGCCGACCAATCAGCAGGTTGAAAAGTAGGCTCATAACTCTGTGCCACCTCCTTAAACCGTTCTGTAAAACGCTCCTCCGATGATTTGTGATTCCCGTTTTGGTTATCGTATATATGCTTCATACTTTTTTCCGAAATGCTCTTTTATTAGTAAGCGTAATTTTTGTTTTGCTCTTGACAAGTTTGAACGAGAAGTTCCTGCTGGAATTCCCATTTGTTCTCCAATTTCTTCATGTGAATAGCCTTCAATTTCATAGAGGTTAAAGGTAATTCGATAAACATCTGGTAAAGATTGTACAAGTGCATAAATTTCATCTGCACTCATTTGGTCTATTACATCACCTGTCGAATCTTCTTCTCTATCGGCATATTCTACATCTAAATGATTGGTATGTTTTTCATTTTTGCGATAAAAATCAATTGCTGTATTAATGATTATCCTTCGAAGCCAACCTCTAAACGACTTTTTGTTGTCATATTGATTTACTTTTGTAAATACTTTCATAAAGCTGTCATTTAAAACCTCACTCGCTTCGTCTTTGCTTTTGCAATAACGTAGCGATACCGACATCGCATAACCATAAAAATGCTTGTATAACATTTCTTGACTTTTTGCGTGTTTATTTCGGCAGCCTTCTATTAGGCGAAGTTCAATATCTGTTAGCTCTATGGCTTTCACCAACAATTAGTAGTTAATGTGTTCTTAGGGTAATATTTAAGTTGCTTTCAAAGTCCTTACGCAAGTAAGTTTGGAAGTGCTGCAAAGGTGTAGCAAAAAATTCAAAAGTTTTTATCTTTTTCTCGTTTTTTTTGAAATTTTGTATTAATGTTCTTTAAAAAAGCCTTTTGAATAGAGATTGTAACAATTTTGAAGATTAAAATTTTGGTAAATTTTCTACTTGAAGTTTGAACTTTAGTTTCTTGGGTTTGTATTTATACTACTTTAATAAAAATACAGAAAACTAAAATATATGGCATTAATCAAATTGACTTATGATTTTGTAGAATCAACTCATACATTAAGAATTTTTCCTGTTGAAGATGAACATCCTTTTTTTAGATTCATGGAAGATTTTTTTACTGTTCAAGTATTTTTTATTGGTGATTACTACAATATGTATAGAAAGAGTAATTTTTATAATTCTAGACCTGGTTGGGTTGGCTGGGGTGGATGTGATTATATATCATTTTCATCAAGAGAACAAGCAATAAAAGAAACAGTAAATATACTAGAGAAATATATATCCCAAATAAAAGTAGGAGAGGATTTCTTAGAGTTGGCTACAAAAATGAGGTTATTTTCAAATTATCATGTGTTTTCAATAGAAAATGGCTACACAGTATATACAGATTGTATAATGAGTTTTGAGAGAGATAAAAACTTTGATTTCTCTTTTGAAATTGTAGATGTTAGTGATAATAATTATAGATCTGACAGAAACTTTGATATCAATGTAAATTGTGCCGTTTCGTATACTATTGAAGACAAAATCGTAAAGAAAAATTTTGTTGTAAAAGCTACTACTTTTGAAAGTATTTATTACAACTCTAAAAAACATATACAACAGATAATTCCTAGGCATATAGTTGCTAATAGTCTTAAAATAGATTGGATAAAAGACTTAGTATATAAAACAATCAGTCATATAAAAGCAAGTTCTGAGGAAGAATTGATGTTGAAACTATCTATTTTTGCTGATAAATTTTATCCCTTAGAATATTTTTTACCTCTTCAATTATCCAAAGGAGAAACAAATAGTTTCTGTTTGTGTCATGAAGGTTAGCGATTTTTTCAAATGTTATGACTAAATAAAATCCTTTTTTTATAAATAGTTTAAACTTTATTTCTCCAATTCTTATAAGGCTCAATAGTCAAATTTGAATTGTAATATTTGTCTTCTCCTGTAACTTCTACATCCAACCAAGACGGAATGCTAAATTTTTCATCTTCACTTTCCAATTCAATTTCTGCTACTATCAGTCCAGTATTTTCTCCAAGAAATTCATCGACTTCCCAAATTTTATTTTCGTACAAGATTTCATATCTAATCTTTGATAATTCAGAAATTGAAAAATTATCTAATAATTCTTTCGCATCCTGAAGTGGAATCTCATATTCATATTCAGGACGTGTAGCACCAATTGATAATCCCTTGATTGTCAGAAAGGCTTTTTCAGTAGTTTGTCTTACTCTGATTGTTTTGTTTGGGTCTGTCAATAAATAACCTTGTCGGAAAAATTGCCCCACTGTTTTCTCACTATCTTCCCACTTTTTATGATTTACTAAAAACTTTCTTTCTATTTCTTTGCCCATAAAAAATTATTTATTTGGTTTCCTCAGTGTTGTATCTTTTTTTATAGCTTGTGTGCGATAAGTTCCTTTTTGGTCGTAATAATTATCTTTTTTTACTAGCGTATCTTTTTCAACTTTGTTTTTAGAAGAATCTTTTTTTCCGATATTTTTACGAATAGTAGAAACAATTTTTTCAGAAGGAGTAGAAACTTTAAGCTGATGACGGTCAGAAAAAAGAACAAAGAAAAATTTTAAAAAGACAAACAAGCCTACAAATATAATAGAAGGAAGAATCACAACTAAAATTTTAGAATTTGCTATATATCTGAAAAATTGTAACATTAGATAGACTGTATTAATTATTTTGTTTTAGTGAGAGAATTAAAATTTAGTTCAAAATACTTTCCAGTTTTGATGCAGCTTCAAAAAGTAAGTTTTCACTATTTGGCAGACAGCAAAGCATTACCGAAGTGGGCAAACCTGTTTTTCTATCTCTATATTTCCAAGCAGGAATAGTAATAGAAGGCAAATCCATAACATTAGTAAAAATCATAGGCGAAAATATGTTTGGAACAAGGGGCGACATATCTATTTGCATTGTCTGCTGATGTTTGAGTGCAATATCTCCAGAAGTTGGAAGAAGCAAAATTCCTCGTTGACCTATTTTTTTGTATAAATTCTCTTTTTCCTTTTGATAAAATTGAATCATTTTATTCAATTCTTTATCCGAAGGTTCTAAAAATTTAGAAGCTAAAAGTACGGAATAAATCTCACCTGAAACGGTTTTTTCTCCAATTACTCTACGTAAAGATTCCACAAAAACAGAAATACCAACATCTTTCTCATTTCTCAACCAATCTTTCAAACCTAGTTTCATTGCCTTTATCATCATTTTACCAAAATTCCAATGAATTTTTCCGATGTTTTCAATAGTTATATTTTTAGGTTGTAAACCTTCGTTCAGAAGACTTTGTTTGGCTTTAATCAAAACCTCTTTTATTATTTCGTTTCTTATTTCTGTATCAAAATCTGTACTTATGATAAGCTCTGCATTACTTAAATCTTTGCTATCTGTTGGGATTTTATCAGCAATTACTTCATAAACTATTTTTGCATCTCTAACAGAGTGTGTAATTGGTCCTACTGCCAACCAGTCATTTAAGAAAAAATCTTCTCTTTCTATAAATGGAAAAATTCCTTTTTTACTTACAGCTCTTCCAGAAGGTTTAAATCCTACCAAACCACAACAATGAGCAGGATAACGAATAGAACCACCGACATCTGTTCCAATTCCGATAACCGACCCACCAGAAGCAATCAAGGCACTTTCTCCCCCTGAAGAACCTCCAGGGATATATCCTTCTACATACGGATTATTTGTAACTCCAAAACGTGGACTTCTTGTTTCGTGTCCAAAACTAAACTCAGGTGTGTTAGTGCGAGCAATAATAATTGCACCTTCTTTTTTCAGTCGTTGAACTACTAAAGCATCTTTTTCGGCTATTTTGGCTGGCATTCGCATTGAACCTCCTGTTACTTCTTGTCCTTCTAAACCTATAGACTCTTTGAGTGAAATAGGAATTCCTTCTAATTTCCCTCGTTTTTGTGTTATAGAGTTATCTTTTTCTGCGCTTTCTTTCGCTTCTTCTAAGGATTCTTTTGCAAAAAGTTGAATCATTGCATTTAGTCTTTCATGATTTTCTGCAATGTTTCGCAACGATTTTTCTACCAAATCAAGTGAAGTAGTTTTTCCGTTTTCAAAATTTTTTAAAAGTGAAGTAGCATCAGAAAATTCATTTGTATCTATTGGACGAGTAAAATTGTAGTCTTTCATTATAGTAAAGTTTATTTTTTGTAAGCCATAGATATAAAGTGTTTTTTTAGTTTTTTGTTTTATTAGTAATTAACCCTTATTCTCATTTTTTTAAAATTACACTATAATATAGATTTTGTTTTTGATAAGTAAAACATAAAAATAGTATAAATAAACTTACATTTGTTGCACGCCATACAAATTCTATATAATTTGGATTTGTTTATTTACTTTTGAAAACTTAACTACCAAAAACTCTCTTTATTATGAAAAGTATTATAGAAATAAAAAGATTAAAAAGTGCTTTAACGCTCTTTTTTTTAGTGATTTATAATGCTCTTTTTTGGAATGAAATGTTGGGTTTGAATCTATTTATATTTTCGAATCTATTGATAGGAACTTTCTTGTTCTTTCATAGGAAGAGTTTTAAATATCAAACTGTTAGAATAGCTATTGGTTTCACTTTCGTTACAGGAATTATGGTACTTATTCATAACTCTCTGATTAGCAAAATTGCTCATATTGTATCTTTTTGTTTGATGCTAGGTTTTTTCCAACAAGGAAATCTTCGTTTACTTAGTTCTGCTTTTTGGAGTAGTTTAGTGGCTCTTGTGTCTATACATCATTCTTTTTTAGAGCAAATTAGTTTTATTAAGACACCTTCTACTGTTTCAAAATCCTCTACTCGCAAACTTCGTCTTTTGCTCATTCCTTTAATTGCTTTTAGCATATTTTTCATGATTTTTAAGATAGCTAATCCAGTTTTTAACAAAATGACGAATAATTTAGGCAATCAATTATTTGATATTTTTAGTAATTTGTTTGTTGATTTCTCATTTCTAAAAATTCCATTTCTACTTCTTGGAGCTGTTATAATTTTGGTAAGTCTTGTCAAACGTGAAACTACTCTTATAGTTGCTCTATGGGAAAGTATGAAAACAGACGTACTAAGAAGAGAGTCAAGCAGAGAAAGACGAGTGATGGAAATGGAATTGCTAGAAACAAAAAAAGAAGCTACTTTCAAAACAATGGATTTGAAACAAGAATATCAAATCGGAATACTCTTGATTGCGATGGTTAATGCTTTACTATTGGTTGTAAATGGTATCGATATTAATTATTTGTGGCTAAATTTTGATGTGAGTGAAGCTGGAAATCTAGCAGAATTAGTTCATGAGGGAACGTATATGTTAATAGTCAGTATTTTTCTTTCTATGGGGATTTTGATGTATTTTTTTCGTAAAAATCTAAATTTCTACCTCAAAAATGAATTACTTAAAAAACTGGCTTATCTGTGGATTTTCCAAAATACCATTTTAGTAATTTCGGTAGTTATCAGAACATACTATTATATTATTGAACATGGATTGGCTTACAAAAGAATTGGTGTTTTGCTATTTTTAGCTTTAACAACCTATGGTTTGTATTCTTTATTTGTAAAAATTAAGGAACATAAATCAAGTTTTTATTTATGGAGAGTAAATAGTTGGGCAACTTATGCGATGCTCGTTTTTATGGCTTGTATAAATTGGGATATGTTGATTGTCAAATATAATATTGAAAAATGTAAAACAGTAGAAAGAAAAGCTAAAATTGATATAGAATTTATGCTCAGTCGCTCAGACCAAACTTTGCCGATTTTAAGGAAAAATAGACAATATTTTGAAACTGATAAAAGACGTATTTCTTCTTATCGTAATTCGACAAATGTAAATACTTATGGAACATATTTAGATAAACGTATTGAAAAGTATTTGAAAGAACAAAAAAAGTACACTTGGGCTTCTTGGAATTATGCTGATGCAAGTACAGTGAGTTTGTTGGAAGAGAAATAAGTTGTTCGTAACTTGTGATGGTATTAAATTAAGAATTAATTATAAAAACAAAAATATAATGGAATTAGATAAATTCGTTAGCGAAACATTAAAAGCATAAAGGGAACTTCAGATGCAATGGAATTTGCTTTAGAACATAACGCAGGGGTTAATCCAATAAACAAAAATTATCCAACTGGTAATTATATAAAAGTGGGTAGCAATTTCCGTACTGTAACAAAAGTAAACTTTGATATAGCTGTAACAGTATCACAAGAAGAAGGAGCTAAAGTTGGTGGGGGTATAAAAGTTCTTGAGCTACTTAGTTTTAAGAGTGATTATAATGCTAAAGAACTCAATAAAGCTATATCTAAGATAAATTTTGATATTGATGTAGTTTTACCTAACCAATAGAACAAAGGTATTCTAAAAAATATTCCTATCATTCTACATTTATTTTATAGATATTTGTAACCAAATCCTCGTTTATAATTCTAAAACCTAAACGACGGTTTAAAATAAAAAAATCAAGGAATTGTAGCTTTGATTTATTTCCAAACCCAAAATGTTGTTGCGTTTGTAGGTAGCAACTAAACAAACTTTATGAGCGAAATTAATGTAACTCTTCCAGACGGAAGTATCCGAAATTATCCACAAGGCACAAATGCCTTTGAGGTAGCAAAAAGTATCAGTGAAGGACTCGCACGCAATGTGCTTGCAGCCGAAGTAAATGGCGAAGTGTGGGATTCTACACGAGCATTGCCAGAAACAACAGCTTTAAAACTCCTCACGTGGAATGACGACAACGGAAAAATGGCTTTTTGGCATTCTTCTGCCCACCTTTTAGCCGAAGCCTTAGAAGCACTTTACGAAAACGTAAAATTTGCTATCGGACCTCCAATCGAAAACGGTTTTTATTACGACGTTGATTTTGGCGAAAAAACATTTTCATCAGACGATTTGCCAAAAATCGAAGCAAAGATGAAAGAACTTGCCAAACAAAAAAACGAATTTATAAGAAAAGAAGTTTCGAAAGCCGATGCAATTTCTTATTTCACAGAAAAAGCTGACCCATATAAATTAGAAATGATTGATGCCTTAGAAGATGGCAAAATCACTTTTTATACACAAGGTAATTTTACAGATTTGTGTCGTGGGCCTCATATTCCAAATACTTCTGGTATAAAAGCAGTCAAACTTTTGAATGTGGCAGGTGCATACTGGCGTGGCGATGAAAACCGTCAGCAACTTACACGCATCTACGGAATTACATTTCCAAAAGAGAAAGAATTAAAAGAATATTTAGAAAGAGTAGAAGAAGCTAAAAAACGAGACCACCGTAAATTAGGAAAAGAACTAGAATTATTTACTTTTTCTGAGCGTGTTGGTTTGGGACTTCCTTTGTGGTTGCCAAAAGGTACAATGCTTAGAGAGCGTTTAGAGCAGTTTTTGAGAAAAGAACAAGTAAAACGTGGTTATGACCCTGTTGTTACGCCTCATATTGGACACAAAAATCTCTATATTACTTCTGGACATTACGAAAAATACGGTGCAGATGCGTTTCAGCCTATCAAAACACCAGCAGAAGGTGAAGAATTTTTCTTGAAACCAATGAACTGTCCTCATCACTGCGAAATTTATAAGACAAAACCACGTTCGTATCGTGATTTGCCTTTGCGTTTGGCAGAATTTGGAACGGTTTATCGCTATGAGCAGAGTGGAGAATTACACGGACTTACTCGTGTACGTGGATTTACGCAAGATGATGCTCACATTTTCTGTATGCCAGAGCAGGTAAAAGACGAATTTAAAAGTGTTATTGATTTGGTGCTTTACGTGTTCAAAGTATTTGGCTTTACTGATTATTCGGCACAGGTTTCTCTTCGTGACCCAGAAAATAAAACTAAATATGTAGGTTCTGATGAAAATTGGGATTTAGCAGAACGTCAAATCAAAGAAGCAGCCGAAGAAAAAGGTTTGAAAACTGTCATTGAATACGGAGAAGCTGCATTTTATGGACCTAAATTAGATTTTATGGTTCGTGATGCAATCGGTAGAAAATGGCAATTAGGAACAATTCAAGTAGATTATAATCTTCCAGAGCGTTTCGAATTGGAATATATCGGTTCAGATAATAAGCCACACCGTCCAGTTATGATTCATCGTGCGCCTTTTGGTTCGATTGAGCGTTTTGTAGCTATTTTGATTGAAAGTACAGCAGGAAATTTCCCTCTTTGGCTTTCGCCTGACCAGCTTGTTGTCTTGCCAATTTCGGAGCGTTTCAATGATTATGCAAAAGAAATTGTACAAAAATTACGTCAGAATGATATTCGTGGTAGTGTAGATGAGCGTAACGAGAAAATCGGTCGCAAAATTCGTGATGCAGAAGTTGCCAAAACTCCCTATATGCTTTTAGTAGGCGAAAAAGAAGTTGAATCAAATATGGTTTCGGTTCGTAAGAAAGGCGAAGGCGATTTGGGTTCGATGAATATTGAAGAGTTTATGAAGCATTTTGTTAGTGCTGTTGATGCTGAATTGGCTGAATAAATAATTCAATTACAAATTATGTAAACCTGTTAGATTTTCTTTTTGAAAATCTAACAGGTTTTTTTGTAGCTTACTCTTTAGAGTGAGTAAAATTGTACCGAAGGCTTTAGCCTTCGGGTAAAATTAAAAACATTACGAAGGCTAAAGCCTACGATACAGATTCGCACCTTAAAAGGTACGCTACATTAATTCATCTTTTAGATATGAAAATGGGTATTGTTTCCATTCTTTTACAATTGATGCTTTTACAGGATTCTCTAGAATATAATGAACTATGTTCTTGAGTTCGTTGTCATTTCTTATATAATGGTCGTAACTTTCTTTCTGCCAAAATTTCCCTTCTCGTTTCAAAACTTGATTGCTTTCATAAGCAGAGCCTCCTTTTATGAGTTGCATTGTTTTGCTTACTGTTTCATTTTCATAACCTGCTGTACAAAATAATATATGTACATGATTAGACATCACACAATATGCTAATAAATCATATCTTTTCCCATCATATTCTTTCATTTTATTGATAATTATTTGAGTTACTTTCGTGTTTTTTAAGAAATCATCATCTCTTGAATAACGTTCTAATAGAATATCATAATCTGCAAAATATTTTTTTCCTAACTTATAAAAAGATGTGTTTCTTTCATCTTTAGAATTCTGTTCTTTTTTAATTTTATTTATCTTTAAATCATACTCTTCTTGTATTTCTTTTACTACTTTACTTGGAAGGGCATTATACAGACAAAATGTAATGAAAAAGGTAGCTCCTCTTGGGTAAATATGAGGTAAATTGCGATGTTGCATATGTAAATTACTCTTTAGAATGGGATAAATGCACTAAAGATTTTAGTACCATATTTCAAAAGTTTATCTGTATATTGAGATTATTTTATTACTATCAGGCATTTTAACTTTGTTGAGGTATTAAGTTCAAAAGTGTCTGACAGTTGATTTATTGATAGAATTTTGTCATAAATAAGTTTTTTTAAAATCTCGTTGAGCAACAAAATAAAATAGCAGGTAAATGATGAAACACTGGATTTAGCCTTTAAAATAAAAATAAAGAAAGATCATTTTTCCTCCGAAGACTAAAGCCTACAGTACAGATTCGCACCTTAAGGCACACTATTGCAATTTGCTTTATTAGAAATAAGTATAAATTTACCAAAATCTTTGGGATTTAGAACAAAAATAATGAATGTCAATCCGAATAGAAAAACTGTAATTTATCATAAATTCAAATCAGTATATTTTTTTAAATCTTTACACCTTATCTTTGTAAGTATTTTAAAAACCACTGAAAAAAGCACCAACAGAACAAAGCCTCCTAAAAAAAGAAATGATAACCACTCAACGACTTATTTTAAAACCATTGACTTATAATCAGTTGATAAAGTATATAAATTGTAATAATTCATTGGAAGAAGAACTAAACTTAAAACCAAATTCAAGGACAATATCCCCAGAATTGAAAGAAGCTCTTGAACAAACTATTCTTCCAAATGTGGCCAATAAAAGTAAAAATTATTTGTATTCAACACTTTGGACTGCCATTTCAATAGCTGAAAATAAAATGGTAGGCGATTTATGCATCGTAGGCGAACCCAATAAAGAAGGAGAAATAGAAATTGGTTACGGAACGTATGAGGAATTTAAAAACAAAGGATTTATGACTGAAATTGTGAAAGGAATCATTGAATGGACAAAAACACAACCCAAAGTAAAAAGTATTTTAGCTTCGACAGAAAAATCAAATATAGCTTCTTGTAAAGTGCTTAAAAAGAATAATTTTGTTATAGTTGGAGAAACTAACTCACTATTAAATTGGAAATTAGACCTTATTTAATTTTATTCAAACTCAAAAAAACAAGTCTAAAATATAATTCTGTCTTCTCTACTTTCCTACTATCTTTTTCCCTCAATATTCCCTATTTTTGTACTCTAATTCTAACTAGAAAAACTTAAAAACGAATAAAAATTGCGTACAGAAATAAATAAACTTGGCGAATTTGGACTTATCGAACGTATAGCTTCCAATTTTCCACTTCAAAAAAACACTTCCAAAAAAGGAATTGCAGACGATGCAGCTGTTATAGAAATTGAAAATGGCAAACAACTTTTAGTTTCGACAGATATGCTTGTTGAAGGAATTCATTTTGATTTGTCTTACACTCCTTTGAAGCATTTAGGCTATAAAGCCGTTTCGGTAAATGTATCCGATATTGCTGCCATGAACGGTATTCCTCATCAAATTACGGTTAGTCTTGCTCTTAGTAATCGCTTCTCAGTTGAGGCAGTTGATGAATTCTATGAAGGTGTAAAGTTTGCTTGTGAAGATTACGGAATTGATTTGGTAGGAGGTGACACAACTTCTTCTCCAAAAGGTTTAGTTATTTCAATTACTGCACTTGGACAAGCCAGTCCAGAAAAAATTGTTTATCGAAATACAGCAAAGAAAGGCGACGTTTTGTGTGTTACAGGCGATTTGGGAGCTGCTTTTGTTGGCTTACAGATTTTGGAAAGAGAAAAAAGAGTTTTTATGGATGCGCCAGAAGCTCAGCCCAAACTAGATAACGCAGAACATGTCATTGAAAGACAGCTCAAACCAAAAGCTCGTATGGATATTATTTATGAGTTAGAAGAACAAGGAGTTTTGCCTACTTCTATGATGGATATTTCGGATGGCTTGGCTTCTGAAATTCACCATATTTGTCGTCAGTCGAAAGTAGGAGCCATGTTGTACGAAAAAAACATTCCTATTTTTGAAGAAACAGCCGTAATAGCAGCAGAAGAGCTAAAACTTAGTCCTCTAACATGTGCTTTGAATGGTGGCGAAGACTACGAACTTTTATTTACCATCAAACAAGAAGATTTAGAAAAAATTGAAAAAATAGTCGATGTTCATTTGATTGGTTATATTCAGGAAGCTGAAAAAGGGGTAAAAGTAGTTATGAATTCAGAGCAACTAATGGATATAAAAGCACAAGGTTGGAATCATTTTGAAGAAAATGAGTAGTTTTTGAATAGTTTAATTGTTAATTTTAGAATCTAAAATCGTAATTGTCAATTTTTAATTGACGTTCGTCGTCTTTCAGTTCATAATTATAAACCTATGTCTGTTGCTAATTCTTCCTCAGCCAAACGTATTACTACGCACTCGTTGCAGGAAATGAAAAATAAAAATGAAAAAATCTCTATGCTTACAGCATACGATTTTTCGATGGCTCAAATTCTTGATGCTGCTAATATTGATGTTTTGTTAGTTGGTGATTCTGCTTCAAATGTTATGGCAGGACACGAAACAACTCTTCCGATCACGCTTGACCAAATGATTTATCACGCTTCTAGTGTGGTTCGTGGTGTCAAACGTGCGCTTGTGGTGGTTGATATTCCCTTTGGTTCATATCAAGGAAATTCTCGTCAAGCTCTTGATTCTGCTATCCGAATTATGAAAGAATCGGGCGCACATGCTGTCAAGATGGAAGGTGGAGAAGAAATTAAAGAGTCTGTTATGCGTGTGCTTTCTGCTGGTGTTCCTGTAATGGGGCATTTAGGACTTACTCCTCAATCTATTTATAAGTTTGGAACGTATACCGTTCGTGCAAAAGAAGAAACAGAAGCTGCAAAACTTATTGAAGATGCCAAAATTTTACAAGAATGTGGTTGTTTTGCTATTGTGGTAGAAAAAATTCCTTCCAAACTTGCTGAAAAAGTATCAAAAGCAATTGACATTCCAATTATCGGAATTGGTGCTGGTGGTGGAGTCGATGGACAAGTTTTGGTTTCTCATGATTTACTGGGAATTACAAAAGAGTTCAATCCTCGTTTCTTGCGTCGTTATGCTGATTTGAATGACATTATGCAAAAGGCTGTTGAGGAATATATCAAGGATGTAAAAAGTGAGAATTTTCCTAGTAAAGATGAAAGTTATTAAATGTAGTTTTTTTAAAGGCTAAATTCATAAAAAACGCTTGATTGTAATAATTAAGCGTTTTTTGCGTAAAAAGAGTTCTGTTAAATTTCTATTTTTAGAAAAAAACAACTCCAATTAAACAAAAATATGCTTGACGAAAAAATTACACTTGAATATGATAAACCTAAATGCAAAATTTATTATCATCAGGATATAAATGCAATTCAGTTTGAATGGTTTGGTCATGCTTCCCATGAAGAATTTGTAGATGCGTGTGATTTTTTTTTAGAGTTATTGATAAAACACAAAAGCAGCAAAATGATTGCTAATAATTTGAAATCAGAAGCTGTAAGTCCAAAAAATCAAGATTGGTTAGATAGAGTATGGTTTCCTAGAATTTACGAACACGGATATAGAACTTCTGCTGTTATTGCCTCAAAAAGTATATTTAATCAAATTACAGTCAAAAAAATAGCAGATAAAATGGATAAAAGTAAATATACAATTCGTTTTTTTCTAATTTGCAAGAAGCTACTGAATGGCTTAAAACAGTGTAAAAATAATTTTTTAGCACGTAGAAATTTCGTAAAGATAATTTTATATAAAATATAATTTGGTTTTCTGCAATTTAACAGGGTTAGAGTAAATAAAGAATGTAAAAAAGGCAAATATAACATTACTATTGTTTTAATTTACATTTTTTTTTGCATATTATAAATAATAAATCATTAACTTTGCAAAAAACTTTAAAAACACACAAACTTTCCATTTTTATATTGTTATTTACTTAATCCAACTTAGGATTATACTTATTTAAGCGAAAAATGAATCACAATTCTATTGAAACGGAGTCTGTATGTTCTACTGATTACTCAAAAAAAATTATTTTTAAACGTCATAATTCTATTAAAAAGGAATTACCATCAATAATTCTCTTGAATGGATTGTTGTATGATCAAAATAGATGGGGAGAAACTTGTAAATACCTTTCTGAACTTTCGTATAATTTACTAACTTTTGACTTCTATGGACAAGGAAGAACGGTAGAAAATAATGATATACCTACACAACCTATTTCACTAGATAATCAAGTAGAAGATTTATATCAATTAATAATTCAAGAAGTAGGAAATAAACCTGTTATATTAGTTGGGTTATCTTATGGAGGTGCAGTAGCTCAAAAATTTGGTGTAAAATACCCAAATTTAATAAAAAAAATATTGTTAGTTGCTCCCTACATACAACCTATAAATAAGTTAGAATCGATTATAGAACAACAATCTTATTGGACAAATTTGTTTGTACCTTATATGTCTTTTTCTGATTGTTTTGATTTTCATCTCAAAAATTTAATGGGTATAGAAGTTTTTAAAGACAAATTAGAAAAAGGAAATTTGGATAATATTCATGTTCATAATGAAGGTACTTTTCGTTTGGCACAAGGAATAAAACACCTTCATATAAACCCTAGTGACCTTAAAAAATTATCTAAGAAATCTGTAAGCATGTTAATTCCAAAATATGATGAATATACTTCAGTATTAGATTACCTTGCTTTTTGGAATAAAATTCCTTCAACTGTAAAAAGTAATGTAGAAATATTACCTACAGTTCACAGAGTTCCAGATGCTCAACCAAAAGGATTAGCTAAATGGATTGAAAAAGAATTAGCATAGTTTTATCATTAAATGAAAATTAATCCTTATATTTTTAACAGCTAAAAGTTGAAGTATAAGGATTTTTTCTTTTAAAAAAAAACAAATGATATGAGTAAAATGAAATGCTTTAAATTTAATCGAAAAAAAACACTAAAATACACAGGTATTTTCCTCTTACTTCTTTCTGTCTTAGCAATTTGGCAAAGAGAACTTATAGCTTACGGACTTTTGCAGCTTAACGGACAATTAGAAGTCATGAATAATGCTCGTTCGTTTGAAGAACTAAAAAAAGATGTAACCTTTCCAGATTCTTTAAAAGCAAAAATAAAAATTATTGAAGAAGCTAGAAAATTTGGAATAGAAAAACTGGGAATGAAATCTTCTCAAAATTACACCAAAATATACGACCAAAAGGGAGAAAATATTTTATGGAATGTTTCGGCTTCTTATCCGTATAAATTAGAAGCCTATGAATGGGAATTTCCGATAGTAGGAAAATTCTCTTACAAGGGTTATTTTGATTTAGAAAAAGCCAAAAAGGAAAGAGATAGATTGAAAAATGAAGGTGAAGAAGGAATTAAATTTGACACAAATATCCGTTCTGTTTCAGCTTGGTCGACACTTGGTTGGTTTGAAGATGTTTTGCTTTCCAATAATTTAGAAAGAGATGAAGGCGATTTGGTAGAACTGATTTTACACGAACTTACCCACGCCACACTTTATGTAAAAGACAGTGTGAACTTTAATGAAAACCTCGCTAATTTTATAGGAGAAGAAGGCGCAAAACTATTTTTAGCAAAAAAATATGGCAAAGATTCAGAAGAATTAAATGATTATATTTTTTCACTTCAAGATTCTAAAAAATATAGAAACTTTATGCTTTTGGCTTCTACTTCCTTAGATTCAGTTTATCGCTATGGAATGGAAAACAGTCTTTCAGATACACAAAATGAAATAGCTAAACAAAAACATTTTAATCTAATCAAATCAAAAATAGATACGGTTTCATTGTCAAATAAAAACTGGGCAAAACATTTTCAAGAAAGAGAACTCAATAATACTAATTTTATGAGTGTAAGAAGATATAATTCAAGTCAAGATACATTAAAAACCATTTATGAAGGGCAGTTTAATCAAGATTTGAAAGCATTTTTGAAATACTTTAGTGAAAAACACCCGTCTTTATAGAAGCAATAAATACACGAAATTTATTTTAATGAAGTTGGTTTGGTATAACAAGATTTTGAAAAATTATCAAACAATTGCATAAAAAAACTCAAACTATTTAGCTTGAGTTTTTTATGTGATTTGTTATTTAAAAATAAAATCAATTATTCTTATCCAAAAACTCTACTACAAAATGCCAAACATCTCTATCGGCATTTTTTCCGATTACACAATCTTGGTGTCCGTAGCCTTCAATTACATGGCGTTCGTAATGCTGTTCTGGATTGAGAGCTTTCAGACGGTTGTAGGTTCTTTCTGTGGCTTCTGGAACAAAAACCTCATTTTTTTCTCCATGAACAAAACACATCGGAATATTCAAACGCTCTTTTGCGTGAGGTAAATAAACGTCTTCTCCCTCAGCATTTCTCAATTCTTTTTCTCTTGACATGAGAGTAAGTTGCTCGTAAGTAGTCAGATTGGTTACTCCAAACATCTCGTGAAAAGAATCAAATGTTTTCTCATCAATATTTTCTTTTTCATAAAGCGTAGAAAACATAAATGTTACTCGGTTAGCAATTGGGTCGTTTGTATCCGAACCCAAAACAGCAGAATATGCTTTTACGGCTGTGTTCAAGGCTTTATCTAACCAACCCGAATTTGAATCTGTGTAGGCAGTCATCGTCTTAACTCCAAATTTTTTGAGAAGCGTCGGAACGTGTGCAGCAGCTTTGAGTTTGATTTGTTCGCCTCCAATAATATCAGTAGCTACTTGAAAACAAACCATTGAACGAACTCCTTTTAATCCTGCAAGCATTGCCATAACACCAGTAACTGCTCCAACACAGTGCGTAAAGAGTTGAATATCTTTTTCGCCAGTAATTTCTAATACTTTATTTACACAAGCAGGAAAATCTTTGAGTGCAATATCGTCAGCTGTAGCTTGGTCTTTTGCAGACGGAAGCGCAATACTTGTACGATATTCCATTACCCAAACATCGTAGCCATGAGCGCAAAGATATTCTACCAAATTTGTATCAGGTGTATCAATTTCAAAAATAAGTCCTGAAACGCTAAATCCATGAGCAAGCATTACCGAACCTTTATTGACTCCCATCTCCAATGCGTCCTTGTTTCTTCCATCATAACGAGTAAGTCGTAAAGCCACACCATCAGAAGTAGTAACTGGATAAATTTGTGGTTCAGGCGCACGTAAAGGTCGTTTTTTTCGTGGTGGTGCACTAGGATTGAACGGTGAATCTCTAGCAAAAACACCTCCATACGTATCATAAAGATTTCCTGCAAAATATTTTCCAAAACTATACAGAGCTTTTAGTTTTTCGGTATTTGTATCAGCATGAAGAGCTTTCATAGTTGTCATTTGTTTGATAAAATCGGTCAAATGAACATGAATAATTCCTTGTGCTTTAATATAGTCTTTATCTTTATCTAACAGTTCTTCTTTTACACTTTCTATATCTGCATAAATAGTCGTGTAAAGTGTTGTTGTGTCACTCCACATATCAAAACCTTTGTCTCCTCGTATGGTTTTATAGCCTTCAAAGTTATAACTTTCTCCACTTGGATTGAATAATTTTGCTTTATAAACCATTCTTTTGGTTTCCATTTCGCCTTCATATTCTACAAAGAGTTGAAAACTTCCTTCGCTAATCAAAAGTGGGTCTGCTGAAAGTGAAGGAGCTTCTACTGTTCCGACCATTCTAGACAAATGCTCTTTGTTGTGTAGCATTTTTTCTAAATCTTCACAAATAACTGTCAGCGTAATTTTGAATTCTTGATTTTTAGATTTACCAAATTTATATTCTCTATCAAATTCTTCTTCACTTTTGCATTTTGGTTCTTCAGCTGTTTTTTCATTGATAAATCCTTTCATGGTTTCAGTAAACTGAATTCCGATAGGCATTTCTTCTAATTCTTTCAAGATAGGAGCTTTTGAAGGCAAATCGTAATTTATTTCCCACCCTTTTTCTCTAGCCATAATTTTACAAATACGCTCTGAAAGTGCCGAAATCGTCAAGAGTGGATTTGCACCCAACGAACGAGGAACAATTGAACCATCAGCAATATAGAGATTTTCATAAACAGCATCTTCTTCTGCTTTTGTACAAAAAACTTGTCCTTTATGATTGACCACACCTTCACGAGTGTCTTCACCCATAATGCAACCACCCAAAGGATGCACAGTTACTAAATCTTTATTAAATAAATTTGTCCAAGTAGGATTCGGAACACTTGTGCCGTTGAGAGCCTTAGTAGCTTCCCCAATATGGTCGCTGGCTTTTCTAAATATTTCTTCATTTCCCACACCTGACCAAGAAATTTGTAATCTATTGTCTTTCAAAGTCAAAACTCCTGCACTTTTATCATGGGTCATGATGAGATAAGTTTGTGTATTTTGTGTTGCTCCTTTATAAGGTCCTCGTACTACACTTTCTAACTCTCGTTTTTTCTCTATTACTTCACTTACAAATCCTTCTTTATTTTCATCTTTTCCTGCAAGACTAGCCATTGTTATCATAAACTCAGGAAAAATCTTTGCCATTGGTGAAGGTGCAGAACCTTCTTCCAAAATCATTCCCTCTTCTTTATTTTCTGTTTTTCGCAAATCAATCACAGAAGTAATACAAGGTCCAACAGGATTGTCTTTATCTAAATGTTGTCCTCTCCCAATTCCATTTATTTTTTCATTTGTATTATATCCAAAGCCCAAAACATCGCCATTTCCAGAAAAATGAAAGCCTAATTTGTTAGATACTTCTAATCCTTTATCTCTAGAACGAAGCATAATTTCAGTAGAACCAAGTGTTCCTGCCGACAAAACAACTGTATCTGCTGTTACATACATTTCAGGTGCATCAAACTTTGTGCGTTGCGCTCCCAAGAGTTCGAAATGTACAATCCATTGCTCTCCATTTTTTTCTAAATGAGAAACCGAACATTCGACAAAAATATCTGCTCCAAAGTTTACAGCATCGGGCAAATAATTCATCATAGTCGTATTTTTTGCGCCTACATTACAACCCGAAACACAATCTCCACAAAGATTACAAGGTTTTTGTTCTACGCCAACATGATTTTCTCCATCAATATCAAAATTTACATTAATATCTGTTTTATAAAAAGGCTGATTCATCGCCTTTGCAGACTTTCGATGTGCTTCTAACTTATCTAGTTTAGGAAAAGTATCAGGATATGGATTTGGTTTTAGCATTTGATAGGCTAAACGATAGCCTTCTTCTAAATCGCTCTGAGGGTTTTCTGATTCATCTTGTAGTATTTTAGGAAATACTTTTTCTTTGAGAACCCATTTTTCTGGACGAATAGAAACGTTTGCATTGACAAGCGAAGTACCACCCAGTCCACACCCTTTAAAAACATTTATATCATCATCTATCCAAAAATCATAAAGAGCAGATTGAGAACCTATTCTTTTATTGTTTAAATTGAACTGCATAGCAGAAGCAGCTTCTGTTTGTGTATCTGGAAATTCTCCTGTGAGATATTCTTTTCCTCTCTCTAACAAACAGACTTTTTTTCCTGCACGGGAAAGACGAGAGGCAGTAATTGAGCCTCCATAACCAGAACCAATCACAACCACATCATAATAAGGAAGCATTTTTTCGATAGGCTTGGATAAGCGACGATTTTTCATAAAAATTAAGTAAGATTTAGAGTGAAATTATTTTGTTCCCTAATCTAGTTAAAAAAATGAAAAATACATAGGATTGAATAAAGACAAATTATAAATTATGAAATATTTATTCAGAGGAGCTAATTATGAATAGAATAAATTATTGATAATCAACAACTTACATTTTTAAATAATTTATCAAAAAAATCATTTTTTTTAGTAGAACTTTTATACGTTTTAAAAAGCATATCATAGACTTTGACTAAGCAATAAGAATTAAATGAACTTCTATTCTCAAAAATTTAATTATCTGGTAATCAATAAATTAAATTCGTAATTGTTCCTATAACAATAAATAGGTGTAAATACTTTAATTCAGATAACTATTCTACTCTCACACCCACTACCAAAATATCATCTGTTTGTTTTAGATTTCCACGCCACATTTCTAAAGCTGCTTGTAGTTTTTCTTCTTGCTCTGCTGCTGATAAATAATGATATTCTAATAAAAATTCTCTAAAACGACGACTCATAAATTTACGATTTTCTTCTCCTCCAAACTGGTCTGGAAAACCATCTGTATAAAGATAAAAAACATCACCTTTTTGATATTCAATAGAATGAGTTTGAAAATTCTTTTCTTGTACTCTTTTCGTTCCCATATTTCCAATTGGATAACGAGTAGCCTTTATTTGATGAATTTCATTATCTCTAATAAAACACAAATCTAGTTTTGCAGCAGCATACTTGAGAATTTTCTTAGATTTATCGACACTAAAAATTCCGATGTCCATTCCATCTTTTCGTTTAGAATCATTTGAAAAGGTTTCTTCTAATCTTTTATCCAAAAGAGTAAGAATTTGAGCAGGGTCTTCAATATGACTTTCTCTAATAATCTGATTCAGAATAGAGTTTGTCATTACTGTCATAAATGCCCCTGGAACACCGTGACCAGTACAATCAATGACGGCAAAAGTAATAATACCTGTTTCTTTATTTTCATAAAACCAATAAAAATCACCACTTACTACATCACGAGGACGATAAAAAACAAAAGCATCTTCAAAATGAGATTTTATTTCAATTGGTTTTTTCAAAATTGCTTGCTGAATTCTGAAAGCATATTGAATACTATCTGAAAGATGTCCTACAGTATCTTGTAAGGCCTCTTTTTGCAAATGAACTTCTCTGTAAGCTCTTGCTTTTAGGAAAGAAGAAACAGCATGTTCGGTAAAACGCTGCAACTGACGAGATTCTGTAAGCGAAAAAGAACGTTCTTTTTCAAAATCAAAAACTAATATTGCTTCTGGAAAATTTCCTATCAAAATTGGAATAACAAGCGAAAAACGAGGAAGATAAGGTGCAAGTAAATATTCTCTATCTGTTGGATACACCTTATAAAAATAACGAGCCAACGGAACTCCCCATTTGAAATAATTAATTACTCTATCAAAAGATAGTTTTTCGGGCAAACGGTGCGTATAGCCATGTGGAACAGCTACATGGAAATAATCTTCTTGATAATACAGAAAATAACCTTTATCGGTATCTTTTACTAGTGTTAGAGCTTGTTCTAAAAGCGTCTCCAAAACATTTTCAAAGGTAACTTGCTGATTTACACTTGCTACAATTCTATCAATGACTTCTAATTCTGAGGCTTGGTTTTGTGTTTCTCTTGTTTTAACTAATAATGCTTCTGTACGACTTTCTACAAGTTCTTCTAATTTTCTGCGTTGATTTTCAATTATTCCTGCTCTCCACTTATAAATAAAATAAGCAACAACAAGAATAAGAACAACTAATGCCAGCCAAAACCAAATAATTTGAGTTAGTTTTGGTTGTATTCTAAATGAAAAACTTGTTCCTTCTTCATTCCAAACACCATCACTATTAGCAGCTTTTACTTGAAAAATATATTTCTTGGGAGGCAAATCGCCATAAAAAACAGTTCTTTTATCTGTAAATCGCCATTCTTCATCATATCCTTCTAGCTTGAATTTATAAGTTACTTTTTGAGGTGACACAAAAGTAAGTGCATCAAAATGAATTTCTAAATTATTTAGTTCAGAAGGAAAAACTACTTTCCCATTTGCATCTGTTTCTTTCAAACTCCAATTTTTTCCATTTTCATCAAAAACACCTTCTACAATTACGTTTGGTTTGGGTAAAAGACTATGTAGAGTAGTATAATTAAAAGAAGAAACGCCTTGTGCTGTCGGAATCCAAATATTTCCATTTTGGTCAGTTGTGATGTTAGGATATGAAAGTGATGCACAATCACTGCTTCGAAGTCCGTCATTTTCATCGAATGAAGTAATTTTTAGATTATCTGTTTTTTGTGTAATCCAATTTGTAAAATTATCATTCGAAACTGTCCAAACGCCATCATTACTTGTAAACCACCACGTCGAACTTACTTTTAAAATAGAATGAATAGCATCACTAGACCAATGACTTGTCGATTTTGGAGTAGTTATTTTTCCATTATCATAAGTAGAAATTCCATTTTTAGTTCCTATATAAATCGTATTATCCAAAGGGTCTTGATACAAACTCAAAACCAAGTTATCAGCTAATCCATCTTGTGTAGTAAATGAAAAAAAAGAAGGTGTTATGTTTCCTTTGGTATCTGAATAAGGATTTTCTATCAATAAAATACCGTTGTCTTCTGTTCCTATTAAAATTTGTCCGTCATGAGTTTCCAAAACACAAGTCAGATTATCAGAAGCCAATCCATTTGAAGTAGTATAATTTGTAATTTTATTTGTTCCTAATCTAGTATCATCAAAAATACTTAGTCCTTCTGTTGTGGCAATTAAAAGTGTTTTGGATTGTTTCTGACTTACTCTAATTGCTCTTACAAAATTTCCTACTAATCCATTTTTTGTATCGAAAGTAGTTATTTGTTTATTTTCAGCGTTGTATTTTGCTATTCCTCCTCCATACGTTCCTATCCAAAAAAGAGGTTGATTTAATTCATTTTTTGTAGCTGTAATACTTCTGACATGATTGTGTGGCAAACCATTTTTGATTGTCAGATAAGAGAATGTATTATCTTGATTTAGAATAGAAATTCCATCACTCTGTGTTCCTATCCAAAGTTGTTTAGAAGTAGTAGTTTGAGTATCAGAATAAGCAAAAACGCAATTGGTCAAATTATCAGAAAGTCCTTCTAAAGTAGAATAAGGAGTAAACTTGCTATCATTCAATCGTAAAAGTCCACCTCTATTCATACCAACCCACAAACTTCCCTCTTTATCTTCAAAAAGTGCTGTAATGCTGTTACTTGCCAGTTCTTCTTTTGTAGTTAAGGCTTCAAATTTTTCTAAACTAGGAATGTAACGCAAAAGTCCTCGGCTATTTGTTCCTATCCAAAGTGAACCTAATCTATCGATAAGTAGAGTATTGATAGTGGCACTTTTAATAAGCTGATTTTTATCAGAATAAGTATTTGTTTGCTTTGTTACTTCATTTTCTGATAAAATATTAAAATTTTTGAGCGCATTTGTTTCTACATTCCAATAAAAAAGACCATTTGCAGTTCCTATATAAAGATTATTTTCGGCATCGCTTTCTAGTATCAAAATCTGCAAATCAGGTAAAGGAATAGAAATAGGAATAACTTTTCCAGAATCTAAATCAAACTTGGCGAGTCCTTCATCTGTTCCAATCCAAAGCGTATTATGTCCATTTCTTGTATCCTTTAAAAGTGTATTTACTTTTATATTTAAAAAACCATCTTTTTGTGTATAATTCCTAAATACATTTCTACGATAACGGCTAAGTCCTTTTGGTGTTCCTATCCAAATACTTTGTTCCCACTCTTCCAAACATAGAATAGTGTTATTGATTAAATCTTTTTGAGTATTAAAATTCTTAAAAGTTAGAAAGTTATAATTAGAAAGTCCTTCTCCATTTGTTCCAATCCATAAACCATCTTGTTCTGTATTCTGTACTACCGAAATAAAATTATCTGGAATTCCAGTATTTACGTTGTTTTTCAAATCGGTAGGTGCAGAAAAAACTTTAAATTCCCTGCCATCAAACTTGACAAGTCCATTGTGTGTTCCTATCCACAAATAACCATCAGCAGATTGAGTAATTGAAGTAATGCTGTTTTGAGGAAGTCCATCTCTTTTTTGCCACGTGTTTTGGCTATATTGTGTGATTTTTTTGGAAGAAGAAAGAAATGACTGAGCCTGAGAAGAAATACTGAAAGCAAAAGAAAGAAAGAAAAAAAGAAAACAGAATAAAAACCACAAACAAAAACCCTTTACAAATTGTAAATTGAAAGAAAAATAAGATTTTTTTTTGTTAGAAGTAAAAGACACTTTTAATAGAATGGATTGTTTTTTTTGAAACTAATAACCTAGCTTAGACAGGGCAAAATACAATTATTTTCTGATAAATTGGATTAAACATCAGTCATTGACAAATAATATAATTTGTAATTAGCTTCGCTGCTCTAGCAGGTCGTAATTAACTAAAGAATTACTTAACTTTGCAAACTCTTTTAACAAATATAACACAAAGATTATGACAGTTATTCCTTATAAAGACCAAACAGCTTCTAAAAAAGACCAAGTAGCACAAATGTTCGATAATATATCGAATAACTACGATTTACTCAATCGAATACTAAGTGGTGGAATAGATATTATTTGGAGAAAAAAAGCCATTTCATACCTCAAATCCGAACGCCCTCAAGTGATGCTTGATGTAGCAACAGGAACAGGTGATTTTGCCATTGAAGCCTATAAAAAACTCAAACCTAAGAAAATAGTGGGTGTAGATATTTCTACAGGAATGCTATCTTATGGAAGAGAAAAAATAGAAAAATTAGGACTTCAAGATATTATAGACTTAAAAATTGGAGATTCTGAAAAATTACCATTTCCAGACAATACTTTTGATGCTGTTACCGTTTCTTTTGGAGTAAGGAACTTCGAAAATTTGGAACAAGGATTGAGAGATATTTACCGAGTTTTAAAAAAAGGTGGTTCACTTGTTGTACTAGAATTTTCACAACCAGAAGCATTTCCTATAAAACAATTCTACTCATTTTATTCAGCACAGATACTTCCAAGAATCGGAAAAACGATTTCTAAGGATACTTCAGCCTATACCTATTTGCCTGAATCTGTTGCTGCATTTCCGTACGGACAAGATTTTCTTCAAATTATGGAAAAGGTAGGTTTTGTTTTTACACGAGATGAAGCACTTACTTTTGGAATAAGTTCGATTTATTACGGAAAGAAATAAATTTTTCTTTTTGTTATTTTATTCTTTGCCGTTGTCGGTGTCTCCACCGACAACAAAAAATTACTCTATGAAAATCAGACAAAAAAACACTTTATTTTCAGTTCTCTTTGTTTTATTATTTTTTGGAATTACTTTTTCTGTTTCAGCTCAAGTTATGAACAAGAAAAAGCCTGTTAATCAGGACAAAAAGCTAAAAGACAAAAGCCTCAATATTCCTGATTATGATTCAAAACCGTTACACTATGGTTTTATTTTGGGATTGCATTATGCTACTATGAGAATAAATTATTCTGACTATTTTACAGACAATACAGATACAACTATTGCTTTATTGCCTCAACGTAGTTTTAGTAATTTTGCTGTTGGGATGATTATAGATATTCCTTTGGCTTACCAATGGAATTTTCGTTTTACGCCAACAGTAGGTTTATACGAATACAGTATTAATCACAAACAGCTTGAACGCTCAACTGGGAAATATGTAGATACTAAAGTTCCTGTAGAAAGTGTATTCTTTGATTTTCCTATCCTAATGAAATACAAATCAATACGAAGAAACAACAACCGTATGTATATGGTAGGTGGAATTGTTCCAAGTATAAAAGTCGGAGGAAGAAAGCAGCGTAATAACCAAGAAGCCTTTGGAATGGAAGATTATAACTTAGAAGTTACCTATGGTTTGGGTTGGGATCATTACTTTAGTTTTTTCAAATTTGCACCCGAAATCCGTTTTTCGCACGGCATTGCAAATATGAATCTTCGTAATCAAAGTGTTTATTATAAAAATATTGATAGAATGACTACGCACAAAATATCATTGTTATTTCATTTTGAATAACTAATTAACATAGTCATTCCTTTAAAAACTCTAACAGAATAATCGTTTCTGTTAGAGTTTTTTATGTTAGAGTTAGAGTCTTTTATTTTCTATGTTTTATTTCCTTTTGCTTTCCACGCCCAAACCAAAAAGAGCAAAATCGTATTTTACTGGGTCAGTTGCATCAAATAATCTCAAATTTTGGGTAAGCTCCTCAGCTGCTTTCCAATCAGAAATATTTCTCTCTAAAAGTCCTAGTTTTTTACTTTCCCTTTCTACGTGAATGTCTAATGGACAAATCAAAACAGAAGATGAAATATTTTCCCAAATTCCAAAATCAACTCCTTTATCATCTTTTCTGACAAGCCAACGCAAGTACATATTCAACCTCTTACAAGCCGATTTTCTTTCAGGTGTACTGATGTGTTTTTTTGTCCTTTGTGGAGCATACTCTATATCAAAAAAGGTGTTGTGAAAGTGAGCTATATTTTCTTTTTGAGTTTCTTTTGAAGAAAAAAGAATTTCTAAAGAATCATTTTCTTGGTAAAATCGCTGTAAAAAATCTAAGAAATAAAGTAAATCTGTAGAGTTAAAAGTACGGTGCTTAAACTCTTGGAAACCTATATTATTCAAATCTGTCGCTTTATGATTTAGGATAAAATCGTGAGGCGAATTATCCATTAATTCCATTATCAAGTTACATTTATTGATAATTGTCTTTCGCAATCCCCACGCTAAAACGGCTGCAAAGAGTGCCGAAATTTCAATGTCTTGTTTTTTTGTAAATCTATGAGGAATTTGGATAGGATCATTTTCTATAAAATCAGTATGGTTGTATTTTTCATATTTTTCTTCTAAAAAGTCTTTTGTCTTTTGGAAATTCTTTGAGTTTAATTTTATCATATTCTGTTTTTTAAAAAGCATCTAAGGGAGCATTTTCATCAGCATAGAAATCTCCACCAAAATTAGTTCCTCCTCCGTTTTTTTCAATGAGTTTGGTATAGAGAATAAAAGTAGCTGCAAAAGTCAGAGGGAGAGTAATAGTTAATCCTAATCCTAAAAAAAGTAAGCCTAAAAAATTAAGCAAAGCAAACCCAGCAACAAACCCCAAAATACCTATAAAGTTTGCCATTACTAATTTACGACTTGTTTCCATAGCAGACCAAAAATTCATTCTTGCCACTACAATCAAAATAGGTGTGAAAATATAAAGTGTAAAAATAAGAAACGACGGAATCACAAAAAACAGATAAAAACCAATAGTGAAAGTTTCGTAGGTATTTGTATCAAAAATATCAACTGTATTATTAACTCCCAACTTTTGAGCTATAAAAAAAATAATTAAAAATGGAATTACTAAAATAACAACAACTAAAATTTGATATAAAGCTAGTTCTTTGATATGTTGAAAACCATCAAATAAATTTTGAAATGAAACCTTATCATTTTCATATATTTTCTGATAATAAGAATAAAAACCAGCCAAAAGAGCTGATATTATTGTCAAATTAACGATTGCTCCCACCAAATAACCAAGTGTTCCCATATAATTTGCAATTTGTGGAACTATAAAAGATAAAGTGAGATAAGAAAAAAAACATAATAGAGAATAAGCTAATAATTGCCCCAAGTGAGGTTTCATAAAATCCCAAGAACGGCTAAATGTGTCTGAAAACTCTACACTATATCCTTCCATGCGAATGGTAGCAAATTCGTCAGTAGGAGTAAGTCCTGTTTTACTTTGTAGAAGGTCATCTTCTGTATAAAAAGTTTCGTTGTCTTGATTTTCCATAAATAGCGATAATAAATAGAGGAATAGTAAAAATCAAAAAAAGTCTTACTACATAACGAGAAAGACTTTTTTTAGTTAATTTATATTAGAACAATAAGACATTAAATAGCATCTAAAGGAGCTTTTTCGTCTCCATAGAAGAATTCTCCTGCCCCGTTTTTTTCTACCAGTTTTGTATAAAGAATAAAAATAGAAGCATAGGTAAGTGGAACAGTAACAAGAAGTCCTAAACCACAAAGTAAAGCTCCTGCTGCATTAATCAATCCCAAAACCCATATAAATCCAAATACTCCACTAAAATTAGCCATAACTAACTTTCGACTTGATTCCATAGCATCCCAAGCTCCAGATTTATTAGTAGCAATAATAACAGCAGTAAATGTGTATAATGTAGAAATAATAACCATAGGTATTATAGCGATAAGAAACAAAATACTCATTGTTCCTCCTTGCATCATTTGAATTATTTCATTA
Source organism: Bernardetia sp. (assembly GCA_020630575.1). Taxonomy (GTDB): domain Bacteria; phylum Bacteroidota; class Bacteroidia; order Cytophagales; family Bernardetiaceae; genus Bernardetia. The sequence continues at coordinate 68,314 of JAHDBD010000005.1, read as the reverse complement.
GGATCTGAAAAATTAACATTCGCTAAGTCAAAAGCAAAAAAACCTATTAAACCCAATAATATAAAAGGAACATAAGTGAATAAGCTAATTAACAAACCTGAAAGTCCAAGAGGTACAGCATCCTGAAAACTTTCAAAGAAATCAGAAAAAGTAGCATATTTATCTTGGTAGAGTTTAATGAAGAAATAATAAAAACCTGCCAAAACGATAGCATTAATAGCACCATTCAGAATGCTTCCTATATATGGAATTAATCCTAATATCATACTTAGTATGACCACAATAATCACTGCTATTACTAAGAAACCAATAAGAGAACCTAGTTGAGGCTTCATAAAATCCCAACCTTTAGAAATAGTATCTCCTAGTTCTACACTATAACCTTGTTGGCGTACTTTTGCAAAATCATCGTTTACATGAAGAGCTGCTGTTTCATCACTATAAAATTCTTCTGTTGTCATAATTAAAAAATAAAGTTGTTAAATTGTGAAATACATTAAAATTAAAAAAGAGCTTTACACTTTTATATTTTATAAAAGTATATATTTTATTAAAAAAACTCAAATGGATAAGTCAATTAACGTAAACATTTGTTAAAAAGTTATTTTTTATTTTTCGTATCGGTTTTTGTCCATTTATTAAAATGGAATAGACTTTAAAGCGACTTGTAGATTTTACACATTCTCAGGTTCTTGTCTTTCTCTTGTATTGAGTGCTAATTCTTGTACATAACGACGAAACTGGTCACCTCTATCTTCATAATTTTTGAATAAATCAAAACTAGCACAGGCAGGAGAAAGCAAAACTATATCTTCACTTTCAGCCAAACTAAAAGCTGTTTCGATTGCCTTTTTCATACTCTTGGTTTCTCTAATTTCACTTACTTTTCCTTTAAAAAAGGTAGTTAGTTTATTGTTATCTTTTCCCAAACAAACCATTGCACGCACATTTTTTCTGACAGACTCTTCAATAAGTTCATATTCATTTCCTTTATCTACTCCTCCAACAATCCAAATAAGAGGTTTATCAAAACTCTCAAGAGCATAAGAAACAGCATCTACATTGGTTGCCTTTGAGTCATTTATAAATGTAACTCCTTTTATTGTTTTTATTTTTTCTAGTCTGTGAGGTGCATTGACAAACGACTTTAAACCTTTCATAATTTGCTTATCTGAAAGACCAATAATTTGTGCTACCATTCCTGCTGCTGCTATATTTAGAAAATTATGCGCTCCCTTGAGTGGCAAATCTGAAATAGGAATATCTAACATTTGGGCAGGTGTAGCCGAAATTCTTATTTTATTTTGTAGCGATAAATATTCTTTTTGTTTAGAAATATTAATAGGAAGCATTCTTCCTGCAAGACGATGAAAACGAATGTGCTTGAGAGATTCTATATCTTCTTCATTATAAATAAAAAAGTCTTTGTTACTCTGATTTTCATTGATTTTAAATTTTGCATTTACATAATTTTCCATCTGATAATCATATCTATCCAAATGGTCAGGTGTAATATTGAGTAAAACAGCTACGTGAGGACGAAACTCATCAATATCATCTAATTGAAAGCTACTTACTTCAATAACATAATATTCATAATTATCTTCAATGGCTTCACGAGCAAAACTTTTTCCTATATTTCCAGCCAAACAAACACTAAGTCCAGCACTTTTGAGTAAATGATAAGTAAGAAGTGTGGTTGTAGTTTTTCCATTCGTTCCTGTAATGGCTATTATTTTCCCAGAAACAAAACGTGAAGCAAACTCTATTTCAGAAACTACATCAATATGTTCTAATCGAATAGCTTCCATAATAGGTGCATTTTCAGGAATCCCTGGGCTTTTGATAATTAAATCTGCTCCCAAAACTATCGACTCAGTATGCTGTCCTTCCTCATAAAAAATCTTATGATGTTGTAGCTCATATCTATTTTCGTCCGAAAGTTTATTTTTCTCAGAAAGAAAAACATTATACCCCTTTTCAGCTGCAAGGCGAGCTGCGCCTATACCACTTTCTCCACCACCAAGAATAACTACATTTTTTTGTTTCATAATCGTAAAAGCTAGAAGTAAAAGGAATAAAATATTTTTTTAGTAGAAACTACAAATTTGAATTACAAATTCGAATATTCATAATTTTAATTTAAAATTTACATAAAAATTTCTTCTAAAACAAAATTCTAGTAGATGGAGATATGAAACTAGTTTATGAAGTTCTTTAAAAAAGGAATTTAGCGTATTTATTGGTGTCACTGCACTAAAACACCGATAAGGGCAATAATGAAATACTTTGTAGGGAAAATGGCTTGCCTTTTCCTGTATAATAAGTATTTGAAATCAACTGATTACTGATTATTAGTAACTGGTAACTGACTTGGTAACTGCTCTATAAATTTAGCCTTCAGTTCAGGCGTAGGAATTCTACATTCATTTTTCTGACCAAACCATTTATATCTATTTTTAGCCACTAAATTATAAATTCCATTTCTTAAAAAAGCAGGTACAATTTTGAAGATGCTAAACAACTTCCAACCTCCTGAAAGTCCTGCTGCAATACGTAAAGCTGCTGTAGATTTGGTTTTTATTTTTCCATTTTCATAAACAATCATCGAATCAAAATGACTTGTATTTCTATCAAAATGAGCTAAAAGAGCTTGTCCAAACTCTGATTGTAGAGAAGCAAAATAAAAATTATTGTTAGTATCTTTATCGATAACAAAATTAATTGCACCATTACAAAGATTACAGACACCATCAAACAAAATGACTGTTTTGTCTTTAGCTACTTCTTGAAAATTTACTTTTTTTGGTGTTGGGTCTTGAATGAGAGTTTCCATTTTGTTTGAATTTGATTTTAATTAAGTGCAAATTTGTAATTTAATTTTACGTAAAACAAAGATAATTGTTGTTTTGTTTATCACTGCTAAAATCATAGTTTTTAATAATGATTTGATACACAAACTATTATATTGCCTTGATAATTCATTGGGAATAGGAATACATACACCATGGAAGAATCTCTAAGAGAAGAATTCGAAAAATTCTTACAATCAAAAAAAATTAGTCCAAAACTATTCGAAGAGGCTGAAAAAGAACGTTTTGAGGAATGGCAAACTTTATTTTCTGCTGTTCATCCAAAAAGTTTTCTCATGCAAAAACTACATTTAATCAATGATATTAGAAGAAAATATCATTTGGATAAGGAAATTCAATAAAAACTTGTACGTTATTTTTTTCGTCTTTATCCTGCAATTCATCATAAAAATTAATCTCTTTGCCGTTGTCGGTGTTTCCACCGACGACAAAATTATATATAAAAAATGAAATACAATATACTCATTGTTGGAGGTGGAATTGTCGGACTTGCGACAGCCTATCAACTTCTTTTGGCTCGTCCTTCTATAAAACTACTTTTAATAGAAAAAGAAGACTCTATTGCAAAACATCAAACTGGAAATAATAGTGGTGTTATTCATTCTGGAATTTATTATAAACCTAAAAGTCTAAAGGCTATAAATTGTATTCGTGGCTATGAAATGCTTTTGGATTTTTGTGAGAAAGAAAATATTGCCTTTGATAAATGTGGGAAAATAATTGTAGCCACAAAAGAAGAAGAATTGCCAGCACTCAAAACTATTTATGATAGAGGTTTGGAAAATGGTTTGACTGGACTAATAAACATAGAAAAAGAAGAAATTGCTGATTATGAGCCACATGTAAAAGGAGTAGCAGGAATTTTTGTTCCACAAACAGGAATTATTGATTATAAAACGGTTTGTCAGAAATTAGCACAAAAAATAGAACAACTAGGAGGACATATTCATCTTTCCGAAAAAGTAGAAGATATAAAACTTAATGATGAAACGAATGGAAATATCACTTTAGCAAAAGTAATTACTTCAAATTCAGAGTATCAAACAGGTTTAGTAATAAATTGTGCAGGTCTATATTCAGACAAAGTTACCAAAATGACAATGCCTGATGCACCTATCAAAATCATTCCGTTTAGAGGAGAATATTACAAACTTGTTCCAGAGAAAAAACATTTAGTTAAAAACTTAATTTATCCTGTTCCAGATCCAAATTTTCCATTTTTGGGTGTTCATTTTACACGCATGATAAATGGCGAAGTAGAAGCAGGACCGAATGCTGTTTTGGCATATAAACGAGAAGGATACAAAAAAACAGATATTTCAATTTCTGAACTATTAGAAACTCTGACTTTCAGAGGGTTTCAAAAGGTAGCCTTCAAGTATTGGAAAACAGGTTTGGGAGAAATTCATCGTTCTTATTCTAAAAATGCCTTTACAAAAGCCTTACAAGAACTTATACCAGAAGTAGAAAAACAAGATTTGATTACTGCCGACGCAGGTGTGCGAGCGCAAGCCTGTGATAAAGATGGAGGACTTTTAGATGATTTTAAGATTTTGGAAAAGCAGGGAGTTATTAATGTTGTCAATGCACCTTCTCCAGCAGCTACGTCTTCACTTTCTATTGGAAAAACAATTTCTGAAATGGCATTAGAGAGAGTTTAAAAATAACCTCTCAATAAGATTTTCGTAAAAGTTTTGTTCAACCACATTAAAATTTCACTAAAATGCTGGAAAAACTAGATACAATTCCTTGGAAGGAACTGCAACATGCTTATGGCTCGGCTGCTGATGTGCCTGATACTATACGTAGCCTGACATTTTCTGATAAAGAACTTCGTAAAAAAGCTCTTTGGGTTCTTTATGGAAATATTTTTCATCAAGGAACACGCTATGAGGCTACTCCTTATGCCATTCCATTTTTATTCGAACTTATTGAGAGTGAATATATTGAAGAGAGACACAAACTTATTTATTATGTTGTTCATTTGGCTTTAGGTTACGAAAATTCGTATTTGTTAGAAGGAATAAATCCACGACAAATAAAAGCAGAACTAAGACATACACACGAACACATGTCTGAACAAGAAATCCAAAACAGCAAGGATTATGGATATAGTTATTTGGCTCTTTTAGATTGTTATAGTTTTGTAGAGGAACGAATTCCTATTTTATGGAAAATAATAGAAAAAACACCTAAAAACAATAATGTTGAAAACAGAAAATTAATCAATGCAGCTATTTATGCGTTGTCTTGGTTTGCCGAAAATGGAAAAGAATCGATAGAACTTATCAAAAATCAAATTCCTGTTCTGATACATGAAAACGACATAGCAAATTGTATTTTAGCGATTGGTTTGCTTTCCAAAAACACAGAACCAAAACTAGATATTTCATTTTTAGAATCCTATTTAGATTCTAATTCTGTACTTTTAAAAACCTCAGCAACAATTGCACTAGTAAAATATCCTCTAACAAATCAAATTATCGAAATATTGATTGATTCAATTACTTCAAATGAGGAACTAAGAAAAATAAATGAAATTCCATTTAACGACGGAAATATAAACGGTTATGCAAGTGGAATGCTTTCTGGCTATGCACAAACTCAAGAAGAAGAACAGAGAATACTTTTAGCTTTTTGTCAAGTTTTGGAAAAATTGAATATGTATCAAGCCACTGAAACAACTGGATTTGTTTTAGATATTTTGAATAGAAATAGAACAACTCCTATCAAAGAAACTGATGTAAACGACTTAGAAAAAAATGAAATAATTGCACTAAGAGCCATTGCAAACTCAAAAGGTTGGGGAGAAGATATATCTTTTGCAAATTTTAGCCTCATGATGAGAGATGCAGGACTTCCAAACTCAAAAAAAAGATTGATAGAATATTTAGGAGAATATTATTAAATTTTGACTGCTTGAAACCGTCAACGAGGCATAAAGCCGTCGTTGAGGATTTTAAAATAGTCCTCGTTGACGGTTAATTTAACTTTATAAAAAATGATCACTCACACCTTACAAAAAGAAAAACACAGTAATTTTCTAGCTCAAAACAGAATTGACCCAATTACAGGAGATTTATTAAAAGAAAATGATGAGATTGTGATTTGTGCAAGTTGTAAATCTGCTTTTTTGGTGGATTCTTGGGAATATATGGATAGGAAACATTGTAATCAAGGGCTTACTTTGAAGAAAATCCCTGTAAATGAAGTTGTTAGGATTGAAAGACCTTATTTGACTGATTTAAAAAATGTGAAAACATTTCCGAATTCTCAAGAAGCTCGTATAACCATTTTTCCTTATTTCTTCTTAAGCTATTTTGTTTGTTTTCTGCTTGACCATTACTCCCTCGTACATGTTAGTTATAGTGCATTTCTAGTTATGTGTATTTATTATTATTATGTTCATTTCGGTGCTAAAAAATCATATTACACAAATATTTTTAAAATAGAAGATAATACTCTGTTTTTTGACTTAAAAGAAAACGAAGAGAATAAGCTAAAAGTTGAAGAAATTCAAAATATAGAATTATATAAATCTAAGCGACATTGGTGTGACAATATAATAAGAGACTTTTTTTCTCCAAAAAACTCTCTTTACACAATAAAAATAATAGCTAAATACAAATCTGTATATAAAATTTTAGTTAGACAAAAAGAGTTAGAAAATATAAAAACAGAAACCAACCTTCTACAAAAATTCAATAAAAACCTACCTCCTTCTATTTCCGTTAGTAAAAAAATTGAACAAAATAGAGCCAACTAAGAAAGCAAAAAATGACAATCCACACTTTAGAAAAAGAAAAACACGACGATTTCTTAAAACAAGAACGAGTTGATCCAATTACAGGAGATATTTTACAGGAAGGCGATCAAGTTGTGATTTGTGCAAGTTGCAAATCTGCTTTTTTGGCTGATTCTTGGAGTTATATGGATTACAAACATTGCAATCAAACACATACTTTAAGAGAAATACCAAAACAAGAGGCTGTAAAGATTGATAGAGAATCAAGAAATGAGCGACTGAATAATTTGGCTTTTTATCAGTTCAGAACAGTAAAACAGTCGGAAGCAACTAGTATTTATACTGGTTTTTTTGCTTTGATAGGTGGAATTATATCTTATTCAACGTATCTTCTTGATATGGATTTTTTTCTTTTTGGTCTAGGAGCTGTTTTATTGGGAATAGGTGCAGGAAAAAAAATGTACAAACAAAAAACGCTTATCTTAGATTCTGGATATTTCATAATCAATAAAGACAAAAAAAATCAAGTAATTATTAATAGTTCAAATGTTCAATCTATAAAAGTAGAAAAAGCAAAGTTTTTCTCTCGTCTTGCTAATTCTATTTTATTTAATAAAGGAGAAATATTTTATGATTTAATCATCGAAACAAAGACTGGCGAAACTCATAAAATTTTTGTTTCAGAACACGAAGTAAAACGAATTGAACTAGAAACTAATATTCTAAAAAAATACTCTTCTCTAAATAATTTTGAAAATCCTACTCAAAATATTCCTTTAGTTACACCTCAAAATAATAGATTAGATTTGGGTTCATAGGTCAGAAATATATTACAAACAAAATGATAAAAATTAAACAAAAAGAAGCTATCCTAAAAGAAGAGAAAAAACCTATTTCTACTCAAGTAGCTATCATTGGAGGTGGTTTGGCTGGTTTGGCGTGTAGCATTCGGTTAGCTAGAGCAGGAATAAAAGTAATTTTAATAGAAAAAAACACCTATCCATTTCATAAAGTTTGTGGAGAATATATTTCGAATGAAGCCTTAGACTATGTAAAATCTTTAGGCGTAAATCCCTTTGATTTTGGAGCAGTTTCTTTAGATAAATTTTGGCTTTCTTCGCCTTCTGGAAACAAACTAGAATTAAATTTGCCTTTGGGTGGTTTCGGAATTAGCCGTTATACATTAGATTACGAATTATCAAAAATTGCCAAAAAAGAAGGCGTACAGATTTGGGAAGGAGTTTTTGTGAAAGATGTTCTGAAAAATGATAAATTGAATGAAACAAGTAAAAAAACACAGGCTGAAAACAAATTCTTGATTGAAACTTCAAATGGAACTATTGAAAGTCAGATTGTGATAGGAAGTTATGGAAAACGAAGCAACTTAGACAACAAACTACAAAGAGACTTTTCAAATAAAAATTTTCCATATATCGGTGTAAAATACCATTTAAAAACTAATTTGATGCCTGATAATGTAATTGCACTTCATAATTTTTGGCGTGGCTACTGTGGAATTTCAAGAATTGAAGACAATAAATTTTGTTTCTGTTATCTTTCTCATAAAGATAATATTACTGATTTTAAGAAGGTAGAAGAAATTGAAAAACAGCTTTTTACAGAAAATCCATTTTTAAGTGAAATATTGAAAGAAGCTGAATTTTTGTATGATAAGCCCGAAATAATCAACCAAGTTTCTTTTTCTCCCAAAAAACTAATTGAAGATGATGTTTTGATGTGTGGAGATTCGGCAGGAATGATAACTCCTTTATGTGGAAATGGAATGGCAATGGCTCTTCATAGTTCAAAAATTTTGAGTGATTTACTAATCCAATACTTTGACAATCAAATAGATTTTAAAGATTTAAAAACACACTATCAAAAACGCTGGACTAAGCAGTTTCAATTGCGATTAAAGGCAGGTAGAACTGTTCAACATTTTTTTGGAGGGAGAAAATCTAGTGAACTTTTGATAAATACATTCAAATATGTTCCTTCTTTGGCTCGTAAAGTAGTTAGTCTGACACATGGAAAAGAGTTTTAAATAATAAAGAGTCAAACAAAAAAGCTATTCCTTTTGGAAAGAAATAGCTTCGCTGAATTTATAAAAATTACATACCTAACTGAGCAAAGAAGTAATCTACTTCTTGATCTGCTTTATCTGATGCTGCTTTCATTTCTGTTTTGAACTGTTCCCATTCAGCTTCTGTTTTGTTTTCAGCATTTTCTAAATTTGCTTTAAAATCTGCGTAATCTTTACGAAGTGCTTCACGTCTTTCTTTTAGTTCTGCTGAAACTTTATCACCTTCAGCTTCCATTTTAGCGTCTACTTCTGCCAAACGAGCATCCATTTTTTCCATTTTTGCATTCCACTCATTTTTCAATTCCATACGCTCTTGTGCCAATTCAGCATTTACTTCGTTCACTTCTGCTTGTGCATCATCTACCATTTCAGTAGCATCTTCTTCTGCTGTTGCTTTTTCAGCAGGAGTACAAGAATAAAAAAGTGTAGAAGAAAAAAGAAGAGCTGCAAATAAAAATACAGAGAATTTAGTAGTCATAATAAAAGTTTTTTGTAAAAAATGCTAGTAATAAAAATAATAGTTTTGATACAAAAATAGTAGAAACTCATCTATTCTGTATTTTAAATTAATTTTGAATCAAATGTAGTAAAAATAATCTTAATTTATCACAAATTAATTTATAAAAAAAGACCTGTTTTCTTTAAGAAGAAGACAGGTCTTTCAAATAGTATCCTAAAAATTACTTATTAGTTATCTTTTTTTCCATCTAAACGGTCAAAGAAATTACTAACGTTTTCACCAATTTGGTCAGCCGTTTTGTTTACGTCAGCTTTAAATTGATCCCATTCAGCTTCTGTTTTGTTTTCAGCTTGATTTACATCAGCTTTAAATGCTTGATAATTGTTATCTAATTCTCTGCGTTCTTCTTTCATTTCAGCAGAAACATCATCTCCTTTTTCTTCAATTTTTTTGTCTAACTCTACCAAACGAGCATCCCATTCAGCCATTTTCACGTTCATTTCGTTTTGCCATTCTTGTTTTGCTTTAGCATATTCAACATTTGCTTCAGCAAGCTCTTCTTTCGCTTCTGCTACTTCTTCAGCAGCATCATCTTTCTTTTCAGTTGCAGACTGGCAAGAATAAAATAGAGAAGAAGAAGAAACTAATAATGCTAATAAAAATACAGATAATTTAGTGTTCATAATAAAAATACAGTTAAGTTTTAAAAAATTAAATACGTTGTAAAAATAAACATCTGTTTCTTGTTAGAAACAGATGTGTTAAAGTCTATTTAGTTTGGCGTTGGATTATTTGCCGTCGCCATCTACATCGATACGAGCAAAAAAGTTATCTACATCAGAAGCAATTTTATCAGCTGTTTTATTTACGTCAGCTTTGAACTCAGCCCATTCAGCTTCCGTTTTATTTTCAGCTTGCTCCATATTTGTCTTAAATTCTGCATATTCGTTACGAAGCTCTTCACGCTCTTGCTTAAGTTCTTCAGATGCTTTATCACCTTTTGCTTCAATTTTAGCATCTAGTTCTGCCAAACGAGCATCCCAAGTAGCCATTTTAGTGTTCCATTCGTTTTTCCACTCCATGCGCTCTTGCTTAAATTCAGCACTAGCTTCATTGATTTCGTTGTTCATTTCAGTCATTTCTTCATTTACTTCTGCTTGAGCTTCTTTTCTTTCAGAAGGAGAACAAGCTGTAAAAAGTGTTGTTGAAGACAATAAAAGGGCAAATAAAAATACAGAGAATTTAGTATTCATAATAAAAAATAGTTGTTGAAAAAATAAGGTTAAAATTAATAATTAAAAATCAAAATCTTTTTGGTTTTGATTTTCAGTTTTGTCTTTGTGTATTATACAGTTTTATCAAAAAATTGTTTAAAAACTGAAATAATTATGGGGTAAATTTAATAATTTTATTAAACAAATCATAAAAAAAAATGTGTATATGAAAAAATGATACAATATAAGTTGATTTGTTGAGCTAGAAACTTATGCTTTTTTAAAAATAAAGCAAAAATTTCTTTTTATTTAAGTTCAGTATTTAAAACGTATCTTATTCGAAAAGGTTTAAAAAAATTAAATTTATTTTTATTAGCTGCTCAAAACTTCGTTTGAATTTTATTAAATTCTCTTAAAGAAATCTGATTTTTGAATTTCTTAACAAGTAACAAAGTTATTAGCAAGTATTTTTGTTTAATTTGATTAGTCAATCATAGTTCACAACTTCAATTTTACTTTTAATGAAACACTTTTATTCTTCTGTCTTTCTTACTTTCTGTTTTTATTGTTTTCATTTTCCTATTTTTTGTCAAACTACTCCTAATCAAACGGAAAGTATCATAAATGAAAAAAATATAGATTCACTTTCCACTTCTCCTTATCGCCTTTCAGTCAGAAAAACAGCTGCTATCCGTGTAGATGGCGCATTAGATGAAGAAATTTGGCAAATCTCTGAAGTAGCAACAGGTTTTGTTCAGAATTTCCCTACTGATACATTACTTGCTCTTTCTCAAACTGAAGTGCGAGTGGCATACGATGAAAATTATTTGTATGTCGCTGCAATTTGTAAAGGTAATCCAAAAAAAAAATACATTATTTCTTCCATGCGAAGAGATTATGATTGGGGACAAAATGACAATTTTTCTGTTAATCTTGACCCTTTTGGAGATGGCTTGAATGGTGTTTATTTTACAGTTTCACCTGTTGGAGCGCAATTGGAAGGACTTATTTTTGAGGGTGATAGAGATGCTTCTAATTGGGATAATAAATGGTATAGTGCTGTTTCAGACTTACCTGATGGTTCTTGGACTTGTGAAATTGCAATTCCTTTCAAAACACTTCGCTATCCAAAAGACAAATCAAAATGGAAAGTAAATTTTGCTCGTAATGATGCGTATAGAAATGAAATTTCAACTTGGATTCCTGTTCCAATTCAGTTTTCGACGGTTTCATTGGCTTTTACAGGCGAACTTATATTTGATAAAAACTTAAAAAAAGCAGGTTCAAATATTTCTATTATTCCCTATTTGGCAGGTTCAGCTGCGAAAGACAATATCAATAATACTCCTTACAAAACCAAAGGAAATATTGGGGGCGATGCAAAAATTGCTGTTACTCCTTCTCTAAATTTAGATTTGACTGTAAACCCTGATTTTTCGCAGGTGGAAGTCGATCAGCAGGTTACTAATTTGAGTCGTTTTGAGATATTTTTTCCAGAGCGAAGACAGTTTTTTTTAGAAAATAGTGATTTGTTTGCCAATTTTGGTTTTAGTAGAATGCGACCTTTTTTCTCTCGCCGTGTTGGAATTGCTTATGATACAACTATTAACCAAAATGTTCAGAATCCTATTTTATACGGAGCAAGATTAAGTGGAAAAGTCAATAAAGATTGGCGTGTAGGTCTTTTGAATATTCAGACAGGACAAGATAAAGAAAAAGGAATTATTGGTAATAACTACACCGTTGCAGCTTTTCAAAGACAGATTTTCTCTCGTTCGAATATTGCAGGGATTTTTGTTAATCGTCAGGAAACAGGAAACGAAAATTCTGACAAGCCTTATACAAGAATGGCAGGAATTGATTATAACATGCAATCAAAAGATAGTAAATGGAGAGGAAAAGTATTTTATCATCATGCTTTTTTGCCCAATCAAACAAAAGGAACATTTGCTCATGCTGCTTTTTTTGCCTACAATACTCGTAAGTTTTATGCTGCTTGGAATCACGAATTGGTAGGAGAAGATTATAATATCGATGATATTGGTTACATTCTTCGAAAAGGACTTTGGCGTTTTGAAGATTGGGCAGGCTATAATATTTATCCTAAAAAAGGAAAAATACAGCGTCATAATTTTTATGCTTATTTCAATACTTATACTGATTTGAATTGGAAAATGACAGACAGAAATATTTCTTTAGAATACAATGCTACTTTATTTAATACCAGTGAATTTGGAGCAGGTGTTTTCAATGATTATACGTATTTATTCTTTTCCTTTGACCCTACTAATTCTGGAGGAAAACAATTTGAAGAGGGACAAGAATTTACAAATACAGGAGCGTATGTTTATTTTAGTTCTGATTCTCGTAAGCGATTTAACTTATCTACTTCAGCTACGCATCAAAGTTATTTTACAGGAACTCGTTTTAATGTTGATGGAACAATTCGCTACCGTTTTCAGCCTTATGGACAAATAGCTGTTAGTTTTGACCATAATATTATTGATTTGCCTGAGCCTTATAATGATGCTAATTTTTGGATTATTAGTCCTCGTTTAGATGTTTCATTTACTCGCAGTCTTTTCCTAACTACTTTTTTACAATATAATACACAAGCTGATAATGTCAATTTGAATGCCCGTTTTCAATGGCGTTTCAAACCTGTTTCGGACTTTTTCCTAGTCTATTCAGAAAATTATTTACCTGAAAGTTTTGGTTCGAAAAACCGTGCTATTGTAGCAAAGATTTCGTATTGGTTTAATCTTTAGGAACAATTACGAATTACGACTTGTTAAAACAGCGAAGCTAATTTAATTCATTGACCAAAATGAAGAACGCTCAAATACCTCATAGTTAGGATAAAGTGCAAAAATTCTCAGCGAACCAAAACTAATACCAAAATAAAAACTATTTTCCCTTTAAACCTTCACTATTCAGTTTACGAAAACTAAAGTTTTCAGTACAGTTATACTCACGCTAAAGCATAAGCTACAAAAAAAGCCAATCGTTTTATAAAAATGATTGGCTTTTGCATTTAACTGGTAACTGATTACTGTTCACTGATAACTAAAAATTCTAGGTTTGAATTGCACCTACATTGTAACGCTTCGTAATTGGTGCTTGATTAGCAGCTTCAATTCCCATCGAAATAGTCTGACGTGTTTCTAATGGATCAATAATAGCATCAATCCAAAGACGTGCAGCAGCATAATACGGAGTAGTTTGTTTTTCGTATTTCTCTGTTATTTCTGCTAATAATTTTTCTTCGTCTTCCTTAGAAACTTCTCTTCCCTGTGCTTTTTCAGAACCTACTTTTATCTGTAAAAGTGTTTTTGCAGCCGAAGCACCACTCATAACAGCAATTTTAGCCGTCGGAAAAGCTAACATCAAACGAGGGTCATACGCTTTTCCACACATGGCATAATTTCCTGCACCATACGAATTACCAACTACAATAGTAAACTTAGGAACGACACTATTTGCCATTGCACTAACTAGTTTTGCACCATCTTTAATAATTCCTCCGTGTTCGGAACGACTTCCTACCATAAATCCAGTAACATCGTGCAAAAACAAAAGTGGAATTTTCTTTTGGTTACACGTCATTATGAAACGGGCAGCTTTATCAGCAGAATCTGAGTAAACAACTCCACCCATTTGCATTTCTTTTTTACCACTCTTCAAAATCGTTCTCTGATTGGCTACTATTCCAACTGACCAACCATCTATTCTTGCATGTCCACACAAAATAGTTTTGCCATACTCCTTTTTATACTCTTCAAAGTCAGAATTATCTACAATTCTTTCGATAATATCTCGCATATCATACGGCTTGGTACGATCAGCAGGTAAAAGTCTGTAAATTTCCTCCATATCTTTGGTAGGAAGTTTTGGCTCTGAACGATTAAAACCTGCACTATCAGGCTCTCCAATTTTATCTATAATATTTCGAATAGCATCCAAACATGCTTCATCATTTGGATATTTATTATCAGTTACTCCCGAAATTTCGCAATGTGTAGAAGCTCCACCTAGTGTTTCTTGGTCTATATCTTCGCCTATGGCAGATTTTACAAGATAAGGACCTGCTAAAAATACTGAACCAGTTCCCTCAACAATTAAAGCCTCATCGGACATGATTGGCAAATATGCGCCACCTGCCACACAACTTCCCATGATAGCAGAAACTTGTACAATTCCTTCTGCTGACATGTGAGCATTATTTCTAAAAACTCTACCAAAATGTTCTTTATCTGCAAAAATTTCGTCTTGCAAAGGCAAAAATATTCCTGCGCTGTCCACCAAATAAATAATAGGAATTCGATTTTCCATGGCTATTTCTTGCGCTCTCAAATTCTTTTTTCCTGTAATTGGAAACCACGCTCCTGCCTTTACAGTTGCATCATTTGCCACAATTACACAAAGTCGTCCACTTACATGTCCCAAACCAGTAACAACGCCACCAGACGGACAACCTCCCCACTCATTGTACATATCATCGCCTACAAAAGCTCCGATTTCATTAAAATAGGTAGTATTTCCTTCTTCGTCTTTATCTAAAAGATAGTTAATTCGCTCTCTAGCTGTTAGCTTTCCTTTAGATTTGTGTTTGTCTATTTTTTTTTGTCCTCCTCCTAATTTTACTTTGTCTAGCTTTGCTTGAAGTTGAAAAACAAGCTGTTTGTTTGCATCTTCATTAATATTAAGCTGTACATTTTCCTTTTCAGACTTTGAAGGGCTGCTATGAGTGCTAGTTTTATCAGGACTTTTTGATTCTGCCATAGTTTGTAGTGTGTGCTAGGTTTTACTTTTCTGTTTTTTCTTTTTTAGGTTCTACAAAAAAAACGATTTATTTGCTATTTTACAATAGAAAGTTTTGATTAGAATAATCAACCATTAATTTACTTCCAAATTAACATAAATCTCTTTATAGATTTTTGCGGCTTCTAATGGCGAAATTACTTTTGTGGTCTCATTTACGAAATCTGCTTTTTCAATGATTTTTTCATAATACTTATCTTCTGTTTCTATTTTTTTTTCCATCAAAATGATTATCCTTCCATCAATTAAATGAATTGCTGTAAAATCGCCATAGTAAGAGTTAGAAACAATATTTTTTATTTGATATTTCATAAATAAATGTCCTATTCTATTTAAGAATATTGGATCTTTTTCATTTTTGGAATACAGAATTTCAGATTCTTCAATTATCATTAATGGCTCGCTCACATTCTGATCAATATCTATTTGAAAATTTAAGATTCCTAAGTAGTAATTGTTGGTGGTACGAATTGTGCATTTTTGTTCTCCCTCAACTGGATAAGTTATACTAGTTTGTATGCTATCCAACTCCCATAAATCAGCCAATTCATCTTGAGTAAATGGTTGTAAGGTTTTACTTTGCAGTATTTCTTCTTTCGTTTTTATAGGAAAAAGATTTACAAGAATAGTAAAACCTACTATCAAAAGAAGTAGAGTAAACCCAATAAAAGCAGAAATTTTACTTGTAAATTGATTTTGTGGCATTTGAACAGACTTTTAAGAGAAAAATTTTACTCTATGTGTAGAGAACCATATAATTTTGTACTATCATTCAAAAACTTAGCTTCTTCTAAAAAACCTGTATTATCTTTTACTTCAATATTTCCTTTTATTAAAAATACTTTTCCACCATTTTTCAATTCTATACGAGTAAAATTTTCTAATTCAGTAGTAATAGAATTAATTTGATACTTCAAAAAAATGTCGCCTATTTGTCTCAAAAAATCAGGTCTTATAGAGTTGCCATAAATACTAACTGTCTCAAATTTATAATCATTATAATTACCTATTGCATAAAAATGTTCAAATAATAATGTCCCATAATTAATACTCTGTTTTTCTTTATTAGTAGTGATATCTGTTTTTATACTTTTAGTGATTCTTATGGTAGTTTGGTGTTTGTTATAATTAATATTGATAGAATCAGTATTCAGATTTTTTAGTTTCCAAAGATTTTCCAAATCCTTTTCAGTCATAGATTTAGGAACATGATTTTCTACTTCTATCGCCTTATTTGCTCGTCGTACCATTTTTTTTATTTTCTCAAAATTTATCAAAACAGTAAAACTAATAACTCCAAGTAATAAAATTACTCCAATAAAAGACGAGAATTTACTTATAGATTGATTTTGAGGCATACTCTGTTTTTAATACGGGTAAATTACTTTTGTGCTATCATTCAGATACTCTGCTCGTTCGATGAGTTTTTTGGAATATTCAGTTTTTATTTTGGCATTTTGTTTTATTAAAAATAACTGTCTTCCATCTTTTAGTTCAATTTTAGTAAAATCTCCTGCCTTTGATTCGGTAAAAATAGATTTTATCTGATAGTTTAAGATTATATTTCCTATTTTCTTGAGTTTAATAGAATCGGAGCGACTAAGGTCAGAGGGAATTGCTTTAAAATTTTCAAATATTATTTTATCATTATTTTTATCAGAATCACTATGTTTGAAAGCTAATATTCCATAATTGACAACAAACTCTTTTTTGGAACTACTATTATATATTTTTTCTAATAGTTGCTTTACAGAATCAGATGCTTCATTATAATTAGCACCTCCCAAAGGGTTGTGATTTAAAATACCTTTTATTTCATTGATAGACATGAAGGTTTTTTGACGATTTTCGTAAGTATGTCCTTCTGACTGAAAATATCTTAATTCCCAAAGCATAACTAAATCAGTTGAATCTAAAATACTAAATTCTGGTTCTTCTACTTCTACTATATCTACTTCCTCTTTTATTTCTTCAATAGGCTTTTCCACAAAGAAACTTATAAAAACCGTAAAAGCAATAATTACCAGCAAAAGAGCTATTCCAATAAAAGACGAAAATTTACTTGTTGTCGGGTTTTGTGGCATAACATTTTAATAATCAGAAGGTAAGACTAGTTTTGTACTATCGTTTAAATAACGTGCTTTGTTGATTGTGTTCTTATAAGAATTATCTATTATTTCTGCATTTTCCTTTACTAAAAATAAAGCTCCTCCACCTTTGAATTCAATTTTGGTGAAATTACCTACTTCTGGCAATGTAGTAATAGATTCAATTTGATATTTTACAATTAAGTGAGCAATTTCTCTCATTGCTGGTTCGAAATCACTAGCTTTTGTATATTCTATTGAAAAATATTCGAAATATTCAATAAAAGAATCTGTATTAGATAAACTAACATCATCTTGTTCTACGTGTTTGAATGAAATTATTCCGTTGTAAATTGTATATTTTGATGAAACATCTATAAATAATTCACGCATTTCAGACTCGCCGAGTATTTCAATTAATGCAGAATCTCTAAAAGGATTAAGTTTTGTAAATCCTAATTCTTTATAAATTTTCATGTACGTTCGGTTTTCTACTTCATTTGTTACTATAGAATCTGTGTGTATATTTTCTAACTTCCACAAATCAGATAACTCAGTTTCTGTAAAATACCTGTCTTTAAAATTTACTAAAGTATCTTCTAATACAGCTTCCTCTTCAAAAACTACGTTTTCAACTTCTTTTATTTCTTCCATCGGTTCTTCAACAAAGAAATTTATAAAAACGGTAAAACCTATAATTGCAATCAATAAAATGATTCCAATAAAAGAAGAGAGTTTACTTTTTAGACTTTGTCGCATATTTTATTTGTGTGATGGATAAATTATTCTTGTACTGTCATTCAAATATATTGCATTCCCTAGTATTTTTCTGTTGTAATCATCTTGTATTTTTGTAGCTTTTCTGATTAAGAATAATTTCCTACCATCTTTCAATATAATCTGAGTAAAATCTCCATAAGTTGGTTCAGTAGTAATAGATTCAATTTGATATTCTAGAAATATATTTCCTATTTCCATTAATTTGGCTGAATCAGCAGAATTAGTATTGAGATATTTTATTTCAACGTCTCCAAATGTAGTTACAGAATTTTTGATATAAGAGTTCTTGAAATCTAATATTCCATAATTAATAATAACTTCTCCACTAGAAAAATCTTTATATGCTTCTTCAAAATATCTTTTTATAGAATCATCCAATTTATTAAAATTAGCACTTTTTAGAGGATTATAAGTTGTAGTTCCTAGATTTTCATCTATTTTTACATATGTTCTTCTTTTATTATAACTTATTTTTATCGAATCAGTTTGTAGCTTTTCTAGTTTCCAAAAATTAGCTAAACCTGTTGAATCAAAAACTCTAAATTTTGGCTTTTCTATTTCTATTATTTCTGCTTCCTCTTTAATTTCCTCAATAGGCTCTTCAACAAAGAAATTTATAAAAACAGTAAAAGCTATAACTCCAATCAGTAAAAGGAAGCCTATGATTGATGAAAATTTATTCGATGTTGGATTTTGTGACATATCAATTTTTAAAAGACTAGTTCTATTATTTTATATTAAAACTCATTTTCCCTATTAAATCGACGAACCATTTCTGGAGATGCTACTTTTGTACTATCGTTTATATATTCAGCTTCTTTGATAAGTTTGTAGTAGTATTTATCTATTATTTTGGCGTTCTTGTTTACTAAAAAAACTCTCCTTCCATCTTTAAAATAGATACAAGTAAAATCGCCATATTCATATTTAGTAATAACTGAATTGATTTGATAATCAAGAAATAGGCTTCCTATTCTTCTTAGTTTATCAACATTTGGATTCTCAAGGTCAATTGAGAAACTTTTATATGCAAAAATTCCTTTCTTTTTAGTAGGATATATATTTTCAAACTCTAATTTACCATAAGATATTGTTGTGTTCAAATCAGGGTAATACCTTCTCTGTGAGACTTTTTCATAAAAATCAATGTATGCTTTTTTAGTGCTACTTCCTACGCTTATATAATTAGTATGTATATTTTTCAGCTTACAAAGCTTAATAAAATCTTTTGTATGAAAGGCTTTGGATTGAAACTTTATTGAATCTACCTCTACTATTTCTATGGAAGATACCAGTTTCTTCATAACTGCTTCCTCTTTTATTTCTTCAACAGATTCTTCAACAAAGAAATTTATAAAAATAGTAAAGGCGATTACTAAAAGAAGTAAAATGATTCCAATAATTGAAGATATTTTACTTGTTAATGGATTTTGTGGCATATAAAATAAAGTTTATTTAAAAAGTCGCTTTCCAAAAATAACGAAATGCTGCCAAACTGCACCTACAAAACCAATATGTTTTTGAAAAATCTTGAAACGCTCTTGTAATGATTTTTTCTTTTGTGAAGTCGAAATTCCTCCTGCCAAAAAATGAGCAATAACTATTTCTGTTTGTTTTACTCTTATTTCCTGTTTATTCGTTTTGCGTTTTTCTATTTCTTTAAAAAGACGAATAGACCAATCTATATCTCCAGCTAATCTAAAATTCAAATCATACAAAGGCGCAATTTCTCTGCGAACAAGCATCGCCTGATGACAAATTACCATTCCTTCTAGGAAATTTTTGTAGCCTAATTTTGATAACTGCTTTTCTGTGGGAGCAATTTTATGATAATCTGTAAAAGAATTATCCAAATGTTTGATTTTTACTTTTCCATAAATGAAATCTATTTTTTGAAAGTCTGTTTCCTTATTTAGAACATCATTTATCACATTTTCTAAAGTTTGAGGCGTTGGGATTGTATCTCCTGCGTGTAAAAACCACACAAAATCTCCTGTACAAAGTTTCAAACCTTTATTCATTGCATCATAAAGGCTTTTATCTTTTTCGCTTATCCACGTTGTGATAAACTCTTGATTTTCTTCAATGAGCTGTTTTGTTCCGTCGCTAGAATTTCCATCAACAACTACGTATTCTATGTTTTGATAGGTTTGATTTTTGACCGATTCAAGCGTTTGAAGGAAAAGTTCTTTTGCATTTCGAACGACGGTAATAATGCTTAATTTCAATATTTCTAGTGATTAATGGTTAGTGATAAGTGATTAATTTTGAATTTCATTAATCACTAATAATTTATAACTAATCATTATTTTAGTCAATTTTGACTTCAATTTTACGGTGCATATCCAGTTTTACCAAAATAAAAAGTAATAGCGTAAAACCCCAAAGCGACGAACCACCATAACTAAAAAACGGTAACGGAATACCAATTACAGGAAAAAGTCCGATTGTCATTCCGATATTTACTACAAAATGATAGAATAAAATTGAAACTACGCCATAGGCATATACCCTAGAAAACTTTGATTTTTGCCGTTCTGCTACGTGAATGAGCCTAAAAAACAGCAAAACAAATAACACCAAAACACCAAAACTTCCGACCCAGCCTTGTTCTTCTCCGATGGTACAATAAATAAAATCGGTACTTTGGTCAGGTACATAATTTAGTTTTGTGTGTGTTCCTTCTAAAAATCCTTTTCCTGTTAGTCCTCCTGAGCTAATGGCACTTTTTGAGTTGTAAACCTGCCATCCAAAATCTTGTTTTCCTTGTGTTGGATCGACCAAAACTTCTAATCTTTTGCGTTGATATTCCTTCAAAACATCTTTCACAAAAAAGTCTAATCCTCCTACAATTGCTACAGCAGCAATTACGATAAAACCAACAAGCCAAATGGGTTTGTATTTTTTGTCTATTGTAATTGAAAAAATTCCTTTAATAAATAACCAAACAGCAAAAACACCACTTAGCCACATCAAATTTTGTTTGAAAGATTCAGATTTGATAAGAGCAATATCTTCTGACTGATACTCTTGAACAGGAAGCCACCAAGGAATAGTTAAAAGAATAACATTCAAGCCAATTTCTATTGCAAAAACAAACCATTTTGGACGGTCTTCTGCTCGCCTTCTAAAAAAATCTATGAGCTGAATACAGAGTAAAACTGTTCCTCCAATGACAATAATGCGCTGCATCAATCCCCACAAATCGGAGAGCATAACAAGTGTAGCCACCAGAAGTAAAATAGCAGAAAGACCAGCCACCATAATAAAAGAAGGTAATCCTTCACGATAAAAAACGATAAAAAAACTAGCAAAAACCATCGCAGAACCTGTATCGCCTTGTAGAATAGTAAGAACGGCAGGAATGCTGATAATGACCATCAAAACACCAATATACTTCCATTTTTCGGCACTAACCCGTTTATTTCCTAAGAAAAAGGCTATCATTAGAGCCGTTCCAACTTTGGCGAGTTCGGCAGGTTGAAAGCGAATTCCTCCAAAATCAAACCACGACTTTGACCCTGCTACTTCCCTTCCAAAAAGTAAAACTCCGACCAGTAAAGCCATTGTTCCGATATAAAAAAAGGGGGAAACAGAAGCGAAAAGCCGAACATCTAAAAGCATCAAAACCAAAGCCAACATTGTTGCTAGTCCAATCCAAACGATTTGTTTTCCTGCATTGGTCTTAAATAAAAATTGAGTAATGGTATAGGTTTTTTCAGCATCGTAAATGGCTGCATAAATACTAATCCAACCCCAAGTTAGAAGTCCAAAAAACAATAAAATTGTCATCCAGTCTAACTGAGAGAAAGGCGAACGAGAAGAGGAGGAAGAACCGTACATTTTTAGTGATTAATGAGTAACTATTAGTGATAAGTTAAATATTTATTTAAACCCTTAAAGTTTCAAAAACTATGAAGAAAAAGATTTTAACCATTCAAAGTCAGTATCTTTCATTTTTTCTAATTTTTCTATATTTTTTTGAGGTATAGCTTCTACTTGATTATAATTTTTAATTGCATTTTCTACACTTTCTTCTCTCAAAATATGTAAAATTGGGTAAGGACTGCGATTAGTAAAATGACTTTTTGAATTTATATCTTCCCCTGCAAAAATATAATTGGGATGAAAAGCTACAAGTTGAAATTTTTCTTCTAGGTTATTTTGTTCCAAATATAAATCCAATACAGCAACAAAGTCTAGAAAGTCGTTGAACAGCGTATTTTCTTCGTTATTTATCTTTTCAGAAAGGTTTAAAAAAATATTTGGAAAAACTAAAAGTGTTGTGTCTATATAATTTTGACTTTGTTCATTATCATTATCTTGTAAAAGTTCAATTTCAGAAACAGCTTTCTGTATGCATTTTTCAAAACTATCACTTTCTTCTATCTCAAAGCGAATTTGCTTTTTTGCATAAACAGAATGAGCAAAAGGGCAAAGATTTAATTTCAAAATCCATTCTTCAAACCACTTTTTGGTGTTTTTTTGTATGTCTATTTTATTCATATCATTTTTTTTGCACCTTAAAAGGTATGGTACATTTTTCACTCTCTGAAGAGTATGCTACATTTTATTTTTTAAAAAATCTATCAATTTATACCTATCTAATGAAAGTGCAATTCCATCATCAATACAATTTTCATAGAGAGCAACTATTTTACTATTCAAATTTTCTCTACTCTCTTCAAAATTTAAGGAATATTGATATAATAAATCTGCTAAAATATAGAGTTGATTTGGATTAAATTCATATTCATCTCTCAAGACTTGTAAAAAAACCTCAGCTTTTAGTTCTAAAACCATAGCAATAGTGAGATTTGATTCTTCGTTTAAAACTTTATCAAACTCGGCTGCAAACTCTTGTTTTGTGAAAGCTACGTCTGTTTTAGTTACTTTGGCTAAAAGTTCTGCTAATACTACAGCAAGTTTGTCTATTTTTTTCTTTAAATAATCTTTTTCTCTTTGCATTATACTTTCTTTAGTTTTTGTCAAAAATATATATTGCAAAATTACTAAATTTGTAATCAAAAAAATAATTTTACAACTATTCATAAACAAATATGGAACGCATAGAACAGCTATTAAAATTCTTAGAAAAAGAACCTAACGATACATTTTTATTATATGCAGTCGCAACCGAATACCTCAAAACAGATACCCAAAAAGCCGTAAGTTATTATGAACATTTACTTCAAAATCACGCTAATTATGTTCCTACCTATTATCATGCAGCCGAATTATATACCAATTTAGGCAACCATGAAAAGGCAAATCAAACGTATTTAAAAGGTCTTGAAGTTTGTAAAACAACAATTCAAAAAGCTCAAGAGCAAAATATAGAAATTGATAAAGTAACTTTAAAATCACTTCAAGAATTAAAATCGGCGCATGAGCTTTTTTTGATGGAATTTGAAGACGAGTTTTGATATAAAATTAAAACATAAAGAAAGAATACAATAAATTAATAGAAAGCATAAACATAAGTATAGTTGCATAAAGCATAGAAATAATATATGCTTTAATAGTTGTTTTGATAAACCCTTGTTTGTATACATTTTTAAAAGCAAGCCAAACATAAATTACCAGTACTAAGAACATAAGCAAGCTAATTATCCACAAATTCCAATGAAAGAATAATGCTGCAAGTGTCAGAATTATAAATGTAAATCCTTGTAAATGAAGCGTAAAAATAAGATGGTCTATATAATATTTTTTTCGTCTTATATAAAAAGGCATAAAACAAAATGCTAATAAAGGCAGCGTAAAAAACATAAGTGTACCAATATTATTGATAATATTTGCCAAAAATATAGCAGGATCATTTCTGCCAATCTTTAGCAGCTGTTCAGCAAATTGCATATTTATAACATTTTTTTTGTTATCTCCAACTGCAACTATATTTATAGAGTCTAATAATGATTCAGCAGTCATTCTTCTATCTTGTATCAAACGAAAAAACCTATGAAGTTTGCCTTGTTTCTCCTTAACTTTATTGTCAAAAAGCATAATCGTTTCTGCCAAAACTGCACTATCTTGGACTAAATTCTCTAAAGAATCTATATTTATAGTAGAGTCGTTTATCTTTCCTTCCCTAATTGCAGCAATTACTTTAGATAACGAATCTCTTATAACTATTTGTTTTTCAGCAAATTGACTTGATAATGTATTTACTAGAGAATCTTCTGAAATACTATCATTTGATTCATAATTATTCCATCCTGTTTCTAAATCCTTGAGTGGATCTATTTTATTGCTTGTGATAGCAGAGTGATTTGAGGTAATTTCACTATCTGGATTCTCTTCATTTGTAGTACTAATATCTCTTATAGCTTTTTCAATACTTGGCGTAAATAATTTGATAACGACAAAGAAAAAAAGCAAACTAGAAAGCAAATAAATTTTGAAAGGGTGCATATAACGCACTCGTTTTCCATTTAAAAACTCATTGGTTAGTTTTCCAGGGTAGAAAAGAAAATAAGGAATGGTTTTGAATACTCTTGACTCAAAATTGAAAGCTGTTGCAATAGCATCTTTCAATAAAAGGTATAAAGAAATACGTTTATCAGCATTTTCTTGTCCACAATTCGGACAATATTTATTTTCTGTTTTAACCTCGTAATCACAATTAAGACAAACCGTTTTGGTAGGAAGTTGAGTAGGCATAGAGTAAGTTGATGAAAAAGTAGTTTTAGTAGTTGGTATTACCTAGTACGTAAAAAGTCTTGAAAATGTTAAATTTATTTTTTACGTAAAAACCCTAAGGGTCGCTAAAGACTCTTAGGGTTGAAAGTTAATAACCTGTTGTTATTTTAAACTAATTTCTTATATTTCAAACGCTTAGGAATTTCATCGCCTAATCTTTTCTGACGATCTTCCATATACTCGCTAAAGTTTCCTTCATAAAAACGCACTTGCGAATCGCCTTCAAAAGCCAAAATATGTGTTGCTACTCTATCTAAGAACCATCTATCGTGAGAAATAACAACGGCACAACCTGCAAAATTATCTAAACCTTCCTCTAAGGCACGCAGAGTTTTTACATCCAAATCATTGGTAGGCTCATCTAGTAAAAGTAAGTTTGCACCTTCTTTCAATGTCAAGGCTAAATGTACACGATTTCTTTCTCCACCTGAAAGCTCTTTTAGTTTTTTCTGTTGGTCTGACCCTCCAAAATTAAAACGACTTACATAAGCACGAGAATTTGTTTCTTTTCCTCCCAACATCATCAGTTCGCTTCCTCCTGTGATGGTTTCGAAGATTGTTTTTTCGTTGTCTATATGGATGTGTTCTTGGTCTGCGTAACCTACTTGTACAGTTTCTCCAACTTTGAATGTTCCACCATCAGGATTTTCAGTTCCCATAATCATTTTGAAGAGGGTTGTTTTTCCTGCTCCATTTGGTCCAATTACTCCTACAATTCCACCTTTAGGTAATGAGAAATTAAGATTTTCAAATAATAATTTATCTCCGAATGCTTTTGAAACCTCATTTGCTTCAATAACGACATCTCCCAAACGCTCACTTGCAGGAATAAAAATTTCTAATTTTTCCTCTTTTTGTGATTGGTCTTCACTCATCATTTTGTCATACGAAGACATACGAGCTTTAGATTTTGCTTGTTTGCCTTTTGAATTCATTCTTGACCACTCCAACTCTTTTTGAAGAGCTTTTTGGTAACGAGAAGCAGTTTTTTCATTTTCAGCCATTTTTTTCTGCTTCTGATCCAACCAATCTGAATAATTTGCTTTCCATGGAATACCTTTTCCATTATCCAATTCCAAAATCCATTCAGTTACATTATCCAAGAAATAACGGTCGTGAGTAACAATAATTACTGTTCCTTTATATTCTCTCAAATGATGCTCAAGCCAGTGTACAGATTCTGCGTCCAAGTGGTTGGTAGGCTCATCTAAAAGCAAAACATCAGGTTCTTTCAAAAGCAAACGACAAAGTGCAACACGTCTTTTTTCTCCACCCGAAAGGTTACCAATAATGGCATCTTCTGGAGGTGTACGAAGTGCATCCATCGCTTTTTCTAATTTTGTATCCAAACTCCAAGCATCTAAAGCATCTAGTTTTTCTTGCACTTTTGCTTGTTTTTCGATGAGTTTGTCCATTTTATCTGGGTCATCCAAAACTTCTGGGTCGCCAAATTTTAGATTAATTTCTTCAAATTCTTTGAGTAAATCAACCGTTTCTTGTGCGCCTTCTTGTACAATATCTTTTACTGTTTTGGTTGGGTCAAGTTTTGGTTCTTGCTCCAAATAACCCACCGAATATCCCGGTGAGAAAACAACTTCGCCTTGATATTCCGTTTCCAAACCTGCAATAATTTTGAGAATGGTAGATTTACCTGCACCATTCAGACCAATTACACCGATTTTAGCACCATAAAAAAATGAAAGATAAATATCTTTTAATACTTGTTTTTGAGGAGGATAAGTTTTGCTTACACCTGCCATCGAAAATATAACTTTATTATCAACTGTACTCATATATAAATTTTATGTTTTTTGAACAGATTAGGAAGTCTGTTGTACGTAATTCTATTTTTACACTAAATTAGTCAAAAAAGCGTAATTTGAAACATTGAATTTAATTTTTCTCTTATTCTTATTTTTGAATCGATTCAGTATGCTTCGTTTTTTATCATTTATTTTACTTTTTATTTGCTTATTTTCTTGTAACTCTTCCACTGAAACAAATAATGAATATGATATTTTATCTCTTGTCTATGTAGAAATGATAGAAAACTATGAATGGGGAGGAGAAATGTCACCATCTCCACCAAAATATCCTGAAAGTTTTCTTAATGACAGTATTGAAACAACTTATGAAGATTCTTTAATTATTGTACAATTTCAAAACGAACAAAAAATTAGAAATCAAGGATGGATAAAAAAAATTAAGAGCAGAAAAAGAACTATTTTAGTAGATATTCAATATTCAGGTTGTTATCAAAACCCAAATTCAGAACAAATAAGTTATGATTATTTAGATTTGAGTAAGATAATACACACCAATAAATATCGCTTAAAAAAATATAAAGAGTTTCAGAAAATTGACACTCTAAATGTTTTGATAATATCTTTTTCTGACATAGAGTTCAATCATATAAAAAATAAAGCTTCTTTAGAAGTAAGTATCGTACAGGGTAGAAATTGGGGATTTAGATCGATTCTTTTTTTAGAAAAAAATAATAAAAAGTGGAAAATTGTTGATAGTCATGTAATTTCTGTTAGCTGAAATAATTTTATCACAAATTCAAAATAATACGATAATTCAATCTATATTCTTCAAAAGAATGTTCGAAGGCTTGCATTTGTTCGACTACATCTGAATCAATATTATGTTTTAGCATTGCATCAATTTCAGTGGCTATGGTTGCCATTCTATCAATTCCTAAAGTAGCAGCACTTCCTTTTATAGTATGAACATGGAGTTTTAAAGTTTGTCTATCATTTTTATTAAATGCCATAATTGCCTCAATCAAAAGCCCTGTTGTTTCAGTTTCAAAAAGTTCGTAGGATTCATCCACAAGTTCCTGTCCTCCCCATTTTTGAAGCTGTTGGGCTGTTTGTGTATTTACAATAGGCAGGTATTTTAAAGATTCTGTCGAAGAGTGACTGGCTAGATTAGCTTTATTTATAGATTCTTGACTCTTTTTTGATCTATTCTCTTTTGAGTTTTCATCATCCAAATTGTGAAACTTAACATCTATCCATTGTTTTGTTTTTTGAATCAGTGTTTCTGCTTTTACAGGTTTGGGCAAATAATCGTCCATTCCTGCACTAATAAAACGTTCTTTTTCGTCTGCAACTGTAAAAGCAGTTAAGGCAATAATAGGAGGAACAGAAATTTTGAGCCTTTTTATAAAACGAGTAGCTGTTACACCATCCATTTCAGGCATCTGAATATCCATATAGACGAGTTCAAATTGATTATTTTTTATTTTATGAATTGCTTCTTTGCCATTTACTGCCGTAATTATCTGACAACCCGATTTTTCTAGTATTTTTTTGGCTACTGTTAGATTTGTTGTATTGTCATCGACTACTAAAATCAAAGGATTATTAATAAATGAATTTTCCCAATCTGATTGTATTTGAGTAGTTGTTTTTTGACTTTCTAACTCACTTTGAATTTCAGAATCGTTTTGATTAGTCAATTCATCTTCTCTATTATTTTCTGTACTTCTTAGTGCTTCAAAAGAAAAATAAAATGTACTTCCTTCTTTTTCCTTTGACCAAACTTGCATAGTTCCTCCCATTATTTCTGCAAGATGTTTGGCTATTGTTAGTCCTAGTCCTGTTCCACTTACTATTTTTTGATAATGATGTTGTAGTTTAGAAAATGAATCAAATAAAAACTCTTGATTTTCTTCCGAAATTCCGATTCCTGTATCTTTTACTTCGCCTCTCAAAAGTAGCTTTCCGTCTTCTTCTTTGAGAGTATCTAATGAAATAGAAATTTTTCCATTCTGAACATTATATTTGATAGCATTTGAAATTAAAGAACCAAAAATTTGCAATAAGCGACTTTTATCAGCGATAATTTTTCTAGGCGTTTTATCTGTAATTTTGACAGAAAGCTGTAATGATTTTTGCCTAATTTCCTTGGTAAAAAGCAATAAAAATTGTTCTAATACTGACTTTAACTCAAATACTTCTGGTTTTAGAAGCATTTTATTGGCTTCCATCTTTGATAAATCTAATACATTATTCAAAATAGTTAATAAATCATTTGAAGAGGCTTCAATTGTATCTAAATAATTATTTTGTTCTTCATTGAGCTGAGTTGTACGCAGCAAATCAATCATTCCAATAATTCCATTCATGGGAGTTCTTATTTCATGTCCCATATCAGCTAAAAATTGCTTTTTGCTTTCCAAAATTCGCTCTATATTCTGTTTTGTTTTTTGTACTTCTAGGCTTACTTTTTTACTTTCATTAATTTCTCGTGCAATGCCTTCTATTGCCAATATATTTTTATTTGTCTTGTCTTCTAATACTTGAAAGTTACAGAGTAGCGTTTTCGAATGACCTAGTTTTGATAAGACATGTATTTCATAGTTTTTTATTTTTTTACGTTCTTTCAATATAAAAAGAAGATTTTCAAGTTTCTCTTTGGAAAGAAGAAAGGAATGAATCGCTTTATTAACAAGTTCTTTTGGATCATATTCTAATATAGCTTTTACAGACGGACTAATGCTTGTTATTATTCCATCTGGGGTAGCTTGAAAATAAATATCTTGAAAAGATTCAAAAATAGTTTTGAATTTTATATCATTTTCTTGTTTGTCTAGGCGCACTAAAGCCGACAAAATCATTTGATAAAAACAGTCTAAAAAACTAATAGTCTGATTATCTATATTTTGATAAGTATCTTGAGAAAGACAAACAAAAATATTTAATAATTGATTAGACTTTTGAATTGGAATATATAGAAAATAATGATTGTCGTCATTTTTTGTAAAAACTAGCTTTTGTAGCTTGCTTTCTTTTTCTAATACATTTATTTCTTCTTCACTCAAAAAAGGCGTATTTTCTAAATATTTTTTTGAATAAATAATTTTATGAGATGCAATTACAACACTAAAATCTATTTCAAAGACTTTATTTAGATGTTCGAAAATAGAATCATAAAGTGCATTAAAAGAAATACAACTATTTGCTGATTTGAGAAATGAAAATAGAGTTTGTGCCTGTATTTGAGAAGGCACAGAAAAACTAGAAGATGGAGTAATAGTAGTAGTAGGAGATAAAATTTCAACATTTATCATATAAAATCGGTTTTTGCTTTTTTTAGCCTTTAAGTCTATCTTAAATTTATTTGAATGACTATCTTTGCACTTTGCATCAATTTAAGAAATTATTGGATAGTCTAACAAGCTATTTTGAAAAAAATACAACTAATTTAATTATTTGTCCTTAAAGAAAAACTTAGCCAATTCATATACAATTTACACCCAACTAATAAATATAATTTGTTTTATGTCATCTAATCGCTATCAAACACTAAAAATAAAAGAAATTGTCAAAGAAACACCTGACACAATTACTATACATCTCAAACAACCTCTTTTTAGAAAGATTCCTTATTATGCAGGTCAGTTTTTGACATTAATTGTTAAAGATGCCAATGGTAAAAAATATCGTCGTGCTTACTCGCTTTGTTCTGCTCCTCACTTAGATAGTACGCTTGCCGTGACTGTAAAACGAGTAGAGGGTGGTGTAGTTTCAAATCTTTTGAATGATACATTGAAAGCTGGAGAAAAACTAGAAATTATGGAACCAATGGGTAATTTTGTTTTGAGAACACATCCAGATAATAAACGTCATATTGTTCTTTTTGGGGGTGGAAGTGGAATTACGCCATTGATGTCGATGCTAAAAGTGGCTTTAAGTTATGAGCAAAATAGTATTGTTTCCTTAATTTATACGTGTAGAGATGAAGAAAGCACTATTTTCAAAAATCAATTAGACAAACTCAAAGAAAAACATGGAGATAGATTTAATTTGATTTATTCTTTAACACAGCCTAAAACAGATTTATCAACTAAAGAAAATCATTTTGAAGGTAGAATTACAAAAGAGTTCATTAAAACAACTTTAGAAAAATTACCAACGATAAAAGATAGAATTTTTTACTTATGTGGTCCTGAAGGAATGATGGATACTATAGAAGAAACTTTATCAGAATTGAATGTACCTAGTGATACTGTTCATAAAGAAAACTTTTTTGCACCTGTTAATTCTGATGATGAAAATGGAGCAATCGTTCCTGATGGAAGAAAAACAGTAAAAGTTATTTTGAATGGTGAAGAAACTGAAATTGCTGTCGATGCCAAAAAGACAATTTTAGAAGCTGCTTTAGATGATGAAATTGATATGCCTTACTCGTGTCAGAGTGGACTTTGTACGGCTTGCCGTGGTCTCTGTCTGTCTGGAAAAGTGACTATGGATTCCAATGAAGCTCTAAGTGAAGCCGAAATTATTGAAGGTTATATTCTGACTTGTCAAGCCCACCCACTTACAGATGACGTGAAGGTAGATATGGATGCTTAAAATTAATTACGAACTGATATTACATAACAATAAAATTTCTGCAAATTTCTTGCATAAACAAAACCCATGCTTAAAATCGTAGTAAAACACGCAAAGAATAGTAGTAAAAGCATGTTTTTCTCATAATTAAAGTTATGGGTCTCGTTTTTTGACTGCTTAACATCAGTTATGAATTATAAATGGTGAATTATTATTGACTTTTTATGTTGCTGTGAAGCCAATAAAAAATAAAAAGTCATTTAGTCTTTTTTCCAACAAAAAACTCTCTAATTTTTTTAGAGAGTTTTTCTTTTTCAAAATCAATTATTTAATTCTCAAAAACATAAAATACTCTATCTAATCCTGTAACAGATTGATATTTGATCATTTCTAAAGACTTGTAGTGACAGGATTCTTTTATGAGATGCATATCTTCCTCATAAGGCATATATGCATCAAGTGTTCCCCAATCCATTTCTACACGGATATAATGTTTATTAATTTTCATTCCGACAAACTTAATTTTGTCTTGAGGAGCTTCAATAAATAGTTTACCTCCTGTTTTGAGGTATTTTCTAATTTTACAGATAGAATCTCTTTGTTGTTCGAGGTTTTGTTCTAATATTCCAGACCAAAGCCACAAAACAGCATCTACTTTTTCAGGTAGCTCTAACTCTTCTATGTCTTGATGAAGCATAAACAATTTTTCATTTTTATACTCTTTTTCCATATAAGTTACAAAAGACTCTACTCTTTCGATACCATAGATTTTACCTTCAAAACCACGTTCTAAAAGCTGTTCGACGGCTCTTCCATATCCTACTCCTAGTTCTGCAATTGCTTTTGCATCTTTTATTTGAGGATAAATTTGGTCAATATCTACTCCTGTATCAAAACCTGTAACTCCTGCGAGTTCCTTAAATTTTTCTATCTGAATATTTCTATAAAAATTAATGTTAGCTAAAGTCATAATTGCATTATGAAGTAAAAAAATAGGCTATTTGGTATCAAGTAGTAATAAATTTTAATTTAACACAAAACTTACGATATAAATTACTAAGCAAGTTTCACATTAATAACCTACAAGTTACTTCGCTTTTTTGTCTTTTGCAATTTTGACATTACTTTCGTCTTCTAAAGTTTTTGAAATTGCATTGTAAGGCGCAACCACTACCTCTTGGCCTTCTTCGACTCCACTCAAAATTTCTATATTGTCAAAATCACTTATTCCAGTTTTTACTTGTATCATCTTGACTTTATTATCACCATCTCTAACAAAAATCACTTCCTTCATTTTATCTTCTTCTACTTTTGCATTTTGAGTAGTTTCTTTTTTAGGTTTTCCTCTTGGAGAATCTTCCTCTTTCTCATTATTTTCATTTTCTTTTCTAACTGTAACAGCAGCCAATGGAACAGCTAATGCACCATCCTTGCGATTAGTAATAACTTCAACACTTGCTGTCATACCAGGAAGAAAAGGAAACTTTCTTTTTACTAATAATTCTTTGTATGACTCTCTACTCATTCGTATCTTGACTTCAAACTCTGTAACAGCATCAGCTGTAACAGTCTGCAAATTATTTGCACTCTTTGCAATTGAAGTAACTATTCCTATAAATTTTTGGTCTGGATAAGCATCCACTTCAACATATGCTGTATCATTCATTTCAATTCTTATAATATCATTTTCATTGACATTAACTCTCACTTCCATATTTTTAAATTCTGCAATGCGTAAAAGCTCTGTTCCTGTCATTTGTACAGTTCCTACTACACGTTCACCTTGTTCTACATTGAGTGAAGAAATAATTCCACTTTGAGGAGCAAAAATATTAGTTAGAGATAAATTTGCTTGGGCTTCTTCTAATGTTGCTCTAGCACTTTGAAGAGAATAACGTGCGCTTTCTACTGTTTTTTCGGCAGCTTGCAATTCTGCTTCTGCTACTTTAAAAGTAGATTCGGCAGCTTGAAAATCTTGTAAAGAAATTATTTTATCATCATAAAGTTTTTGTTGTCTTCCAAAATCTGCTTTGGCTCTAAAATATTGTGCTTTAGCTTGTTGTAATCTTGCATTAGCTTGTTCAATATTTGCCCCTTGTGAGCCTAAAGAAGCACGTGTTCTATCCACAGCTGTTTGATACGTATCAGGACGTATTTTCAAAAGTAATTGTCCTTCTTTTACAGAGTCTCCTTCTTTTACTAATAATTCTGTTATTTCCCCTGATACATCTGGCGATAATTTGACTTCTACTTCTGGATAAATTTTGCCTGATGCACTAACTCTTTCTACAATCTGAATACGCTTAACAGGAGCAAACTCTACTTCAATTCCATCTTTTGCACCAAACCAGCCTAGCTTTTTTCCTGCAACACCTAAGATAACAAGCAAAACAACAGCACCAATGATTATAAAAAGTTTTTTATTAGACATATGATAATACAAAGTTAGAAGTATGAATTAAAAATATAAGAGTAAAATTAATTATTCAAATAGAGTGATTTAACAGTTCAGTCAAGTAAGTTGTTCAACTCAATCAAAACTTACACTAAATTTAATTTTAAGTCATATATTTTTTATTTTAAACTATTGATAGCTCTTAGTGAAGTGTTATCAATAGTTTAGAAAACTTCTACTTTTGTTTGTAATTCATAATAGATTAATATTTTTTTGGCTTGAAAAAATCATCAAAAAAATCTTTTGCTTTTTTAGTAGTCTCATCCATTTTTTCAGATACATTTTGAGCTGTTTGCCTAAACTGTTCATTAAACTGTGTAGATTGTGCTGTATTTCTTGTCGATTGTGTTGCTTCCTTAAAATCACTTGCATAACCTTCTGATGCTTGTTTTACATCTTCCCAAACAGACGCATTTTTTTCAGCATCTGTTCTTCTTGGGTAATTTCCTTGTAAAGTTGCATCATAATCTCCCGAACGCACCCAGTTTACAATTTCTAAAGCACGAGTAGATGCAAAAGGATGCGATTGTCCAATTATATTAAAAAACTTAAAGATATTATCACTCACATTGTCCATTTTATGATATTCTTCGGCTTGCTCCAAAAAGGCTGCAACATCCATTTGCTCAAAGTCTCCTCCTGCTAATTTCATCGATACACGTAGTGAAGCATCAGGATTTTGAGTAGCCAAAAGACCTGCTCTATCTGCACTAAGCTCACTTTTTCTACTCCATTCTTGCAGTGCATAATAAACACCTGAGAAAATCCAATCAGGAATAGGAAGTTTTATAACAGCCCTTGACATTTGTTGAAGAAGTATAAAAAGAGTACGATACAACATATGTCCACTCATAATATGACCTAATTCGTGTCCCAAAACTTCTGTCAATTCTTCATCATCAAATCGTTCTACTAAAGCTGAATTCAAAACGATAAAAGGACTGTCCATTCCCACAGCAAAAGCATTCAGCACTTCACTTTGAGAAACATAAACCTCTGGTTTTTTTTCTATATCAAACGTTTTGCAAATTTCATCAAACAGTACTTTTACTCTTGCAAACTGCTTATCAGAAACTCTAACAGCAGAAGCCAAATACATAAGACGAAGCGAACGCTCTGATGTTGCTCCAAATAACATACTCAAAAGTTTATCCAATCCAGGTACTTTTTTGAGTGAATTTAGGGCTGCACGATCGGCTGGATGTTCCCAAGCCCGAGAAGAAATCTGATATAAAATTGTTTTTTGTGTGGTCATTTTTTATAAAATTTGAAAAGAGTAGTGATAAAATTAGGCAAGTCTTAAAATTAATACGTTATTTTGTATTACTTCGTTTAATTCGTAATTAATTTATATGTATAACAAAACAGATTTTGAAGGTGTTTGGGTTTTTGAACCACGCCTTTTTGAAGACCATAGAGGTTATTTTTTTGAGAGTTTTAATCTTAATGATTTTGAGAAACACACAGGTCTGAAACCTACTTTTGTGCAAGATAACCAATCTGGTTCTACAAAGGGAGTAATGAGAGGATTACATTTTCAAAAATCTCCTTTTGGACAGTCTAAACTAGTTAGAGTAATTGTTGGAGAGGTACAAGATGTAATTGTTGATTTGAGAAAAGAATCAGCTACTTATGGCAAAAGTTTAAGTATAAATCTTTCTGGAACAAATAAAAAACAGCTTTTCATACCAAAAGGATTTGCACACGGTTTTTTAGTTTTGAGTGATTATGCTGAATTTTTTTATAAATGTGATGCTTTCTATGAGCCAAAGGCAGATACAGGAATGTATTATAATGACCCAAAAATTGGAATAGAATGGCAAATGGATTTGGATAAAATTATTATTTCTGAAAAAGATAAAAATTTGCCTTTGTTTGATGAGGTGGAATATTAAGCATAAACAGGGTTAAAACCCTGTTCAATTGATAAAACAAAATTTTACTCTTCTATTTTTTTTATGAAAATCTTATCTAAAAAACCCTTTTTGGTGTAGTT
Source organism: Bernardetia sp. (assembly GCA_020630575.1). Taxonomy (GTDB): domain Bacteria; phylum Bacteroidota; class Bacteroidia; order Cytophagales; family Bernardetiaceae; genus Bernardetia. The sequence goes on along the minus strand of JAHDBD010000005.1, from coordinate 32,754 downwards.
CTAGGAAGTTATGCTAATCCAATTTGTTGATAAATTAAATAAGCAATATAGACTATATAGCCAAGTGTAAGAATTGAACCTTCACCTCTGCTTATTTTTCGCCCTTCTCCCATAAAAACAAAAGCGACAACCATCAAACAACCTAAAGCTGTAACGACAACATCTAAATTGCTTGTATTGGGGTTAAATGGAATAGGTCTAACGGTTGCACTAATACCCAAAACAAAGAAAATATTAAAGACATTTGAACCTACTACATTACCGATTGCCATATCTGCACTCCCTTTTCGTGCAGCCATAATTGACACAACTAGTTCTGGAAAAGAAGTTCCTGCAGCCACTACGGTAAGTCCGATAATTCCCTCACTTACTCCCCAAGATTGTGCAATTTCGATAGCTGCATCTACCATAAACTTACCTCCTCCAATAAGTCCTGCAAAGCCACCTAAAAGCATCAATATAGACAATCCTAAAGGTAATTTTTGTATGTCCTCAGCTTCTTCAATAGATAATTTTTTATCTTTTTGTGCTGAGAAAAATGTATAATACATAAAAACCACAAAGAAAAAGAGTAAAATGATTCCATCACTTCTGGTTAAAATAGAATTACTAGAACCATCAATAAGCATATCATTTGCCAAAACACCTAATACTAAAGCTGCCAAAAGTCCTAAAGGAATTTCTATCTGAACAGTTGCACGCTTGACAAAAACAGGCGAAATCATGGCACAAATTCCTAAAATAGCTAATGTATTAAAAATATTACTTCCCAAAACATTTCCAATTGCAAGTTCAGAGCTTCCACTACTAGAAGCAAAAAGATTTACGACCAGCTCAGGTGCAGAAGTACCAATCGAAACCACCGTCAGACCAATAATAAGGTCAGAGATATTAAAGCGTTTGGCAATTGATGAAGCTCCGTCAGTAACCCAGTCTGCTCCTTTAACAAGAACAATAACACTGACTATAAAAATGAGATAATTCATTATGAAATGAGTATTGGAATGGAATGATTTTGATTGTTTTGCTAAACTGTTTCAAATTTTTGTAACTTTTTATTCAAACAGTGTTTTATTTTTTGAGTAAAGAACAAACGACGAACCAAAGGAATTAAAAACATTTGTTTTTTAGACTATCCTACCTTTTGAATAGATGAAGGTTCTTTTTTTGAAGAAAAAGCCGTATATTCGAACTTCGTTGAAGAATTTTTATTTTTACTAAATTTGTATCAAAAATATTAGTAAAAACTCATTCAATAAACTTATATAAACATACCCTTATTAATGAATACACACGATTATATAGAAAAAAATAAAGAACGCTTCTTAGAAGAGCTTAAAGACTTACTTCGTATCCCTTCTGTAAGTGCAGACAAAAAATACAAAGAAGACGTTTTCAGAGCTGGAGAATTTATAAAGACAAAACTAGAAGAAGCAGGAGCGGATAAAGTAGAGCTTTGTCAGACAGCAGGTTATCCAATTGTTTATGGAGAAAAGATGATTGGTTCTTCTTTACCTACTGTTTTGGTATATGGACATTATGATGTTCAGCCACCAGATCCGTTAGAGCTTTGGGAAACGCCTCCTTTTGAGCCAACTGTTAGAGATGAGAAAATTTATGCTCGTGGTGCGTGTGATGATAAAGGACAAATGTATATGCACATTAAAGCATTTGAAGCTATGATGAAAACTGATTCTTTGCCTTGTAATGTCAAGTTTATGATAGAAGGTGAAGAAGAAGTAGGTTCAGACAATTTAGGAATTTTTGTCGCAAATAATAAAGAAAAATTAGCTACTGATGTAATTTTGATTTCTGATACTGGAATGATTGCCAATGATATTCCTTCTGTAACAGTTGGTTTGCGTGGTCTTTCGTATGTAGAAGTAGAAGTTACAGGACCTAATCGTGATTTACACTCTGGTCTTTATGGTGGTGCTGTTCCAAATCCTATCAATGTTCTTTGTGATATGATTGCTTCTTTGAAAGATGAAGAAGGCAGAATTACAGTAGAGAATTTTTATGATGATGTAGCAGAACTTTCAAAAGAAGAACGTGCAGAGATGGCAAAAGCTCCTTTTTCTTTAGAAGAATATAAAAAATCTATTGGACTTAAAGATGTAGAAGGTGAAAAAGGATATTCTACTTTAGAGCGTGCTTCTATCCGTCCAACTTTAGATGTAAACGGAATTTGGGGAGGTTATACAGGCGAAGGCGCAAAAACAGTTATTGCTTCGAAAGCGTATGCAAAAATCTCTATGCGCTTAGTTCCTAATCAAGATTCTGCAACAATAACTAAACTTTTCAAGAAGCATTTTGAAAAAATTGCTCCTCCTTCAGTTAGTGTTGTCGTAAAACCTCATCATGGAGGCGAGCCAGTTGTAACACCAACAGATTCACAGGCATATCAAGCTGCAAGTTATGCCTATAAACAAACCTTTGGTAAAGACCCAATTCCGATGCGTGGTGGTGGAAGTATTCCAATTGTTGCGATGTTTAAATCTGAACTCGGAATTGATAGTATTTTGATGGGATTTGGCTTAGATTCTGATGCCATTCACTCGCCAAACGAACATTACGGACTTTTCAATTATTACAAAGGAATAAGTACAATTCCTCATTTCTTCTTCCGTTATGCTGAAATTTATAAACCTGAATTGGTTTAGATTTTTAAATAATGTCGTTTGTAGGGACACAAACAACGGCAAGTAGAGTTTTATACAAAGAGCGAACTGCAATTTATTTTGTGGTTCGTTTTTTTTTATAAATCAATTAAACTTCTTAGTTGGAAGATGTTTTCCAATATAACCTATGTAGCACTTGCCTTTGTTATTTGGAAAAATATGAATGCGTAAATTAGATAGTTTTATATGAAGTGTAAAGGTTTCAATATCTCCGTTGAGCAATCTAAATTGTCGCAAATTTCCATATTTTTGCATTGTAGAAGATGATTCAGGGCTAATGTCAAGATTCAAATCATCAAAATTTAATTGTGTATTATTTGCAAGATAATTATCTAAGACATTTAATTTTTCAAAAATTGTTCTTAGCTCTTTATCTTTAATCCCAAAAGTTCCCAATTGCTTTTGAGTATCTCCACAAAAAATTAGATTCGGAAATATTTCTTCTCTATTTTCCCAAATTTCAGTTATAGAATTATATTGTTCTGTTATGTTTTTCCATTCAATTTCTTCACGAAGCCATTTTTTGAGTTCTTCAAAATTATCAATTTGCTGAATATGTGTGATTTGAGGAAGTTTTGTATGAGATTTTCTGATTAAGCTCAAAAATTTTTCTCTTCCGTAAGGAGAATTACCAAAATTAAGAATTAAAAAAGTACAATCTTCTTTTTCTATGTTTCGATGTGTAATTTCTGCTAATGAAGTATTATTGACAAGCTCTAATGCATTATCAAGTAGGTTCAAATGATAAAAATTATCTTGTCCTTTATGTAATTTGTATTCTGTTTCTTGCCAATCTTTTGAAGATAATAAATGTCTTTTTATTTGCTCCAAATTATCATATTCGTATTCTGTGATAAATTCATCTTTCAAAAAAGCATTTAAACCTTGTCCATTAAAAAACAAATTCAAATTAGAATAGGATTTATTTTTATCTAAAATTAAGGAAAGCATAGTACGAAAAGTATCTATACTCTTTCTCAAAGAATTATTGTCTTTGTAGTTTCCTATATTCCAAGAAAGTTCATTGATAAATATTTCTACAATCTGCATAATCAGTTTTCAAAGTCCTAAAATTGTATCTAAATCTTTTGTAGTTTGGTCAAAGAAACCTTCTTTTCTCACTTCTATTTTTCCATTCGGTTTTATAGGAATTTTGGTAAAATAGCTATCTTCATTATCATGAAAATATAAAACATTTACATCTTCATTTGTAATTTCAAATTCTTCTTCAATAATAGCCACTCTCAAACCATTCAAAATATGTTCACTATGACTTTCTATAAAAATCTGAACGCCACAAGAAGCTACTTTTGCTAAAAATTTTGTCAGTTCTGATTGTGCTTTTGGGTGTAAATGTGCCTCTGGGTTTTCTATAATCAAAATTTCGCCTTCTTTTGCTATCAAACCAGAAACAATAATTGGCAAAATATAAGAATAACCAAAACCGACATTGGTGGGTTTATGTGTTTTTCCATTAATAGTAAATAAAAGTTCAAAAGTATAAGAATTATCTATGACTTCAATTTCTACTTTTGTATCAAAAATCTGACTTAGCCACTCGCCAACTTGCTGCTCCAAATTCTTTGCATCTTTCCCTAAATATAATTTATCATTTACTAAGTTTTCTTTTAACTCAAATATAACCGTTGCCAAGTTTTCGCCTTTTTTGTCTACACTTATAAAATCATTTAGATTTATTTTTTTATAATATTCTTGTGAACCTAATCGGTCGGCTGCTGTATAATGAATTTTATTATAAAAATTCATTTTTTCTATTTGCTTATATTCTAATGCACTATTGTCATCTTTTGTACTAATAGCATCGTTTACAATTGATGCTGCCTCGCTAATATAGGGTAATAACCCTATTAAATGTAGATATGAGTTTTCTATAAAAACACGAGTATCCATACTAGGCATTTTATGCGCCATTGGAATATTTCTCGCTCTGTAAACATTTGTAGTTTTTACTATACTATTACTATAATTGCCCTTTGCATCAATTAATTCTAACAAGTCTTCATAACTACTCTTTTTGTCTTCGTATTCCATATTGAATAATAGCTTTATACTTACTACTTGCAAAGTACTAAGTATTTTATAGTATATCTCTAAATTATATAATGTATTATCGTCATATAGATAACTATTAAATTCAATTTCCACCTCTTCCTCCAAAGCACTTTCACTATTCTGCAAATCTTCATACGTTCCTAAATTCACACAACTACCATTCAAAATAAGTTTATTTGTATATTCATTGTGCTCTACACTTTGTTTCATCAAAAGCATAGATTGTAAAAGCGTAGATTTTCCTCTTCCATTTATTCCTGTCAAAAGGTTTATGGTAGAAAGTGGAAAAGTAGTTTCTTCACGAAAACATTTGAAGTTTTTTAAACGAATTTCTTTGAGCATAAAAAAGGTGTGCTATACGTTTGATAAAATAGTTTTGGCAAGATAAAAACGTTCTTGCACTTTTTCTTTAGAACTTGTCGCTAAAGTTACAGCTTTTATATAATTAGTCTCGTTTACTAGAGTTTCATAATTTTTTCTTATTTTCTCTTTATTATCTTCTATAAAATTCTCATTTGTAGTATCTAAAAAATGACAAATTGAATCCATTATAGACAAATTTATTCTTTTAAATTTTTCATTCAACTGCAAACTAAAATTATTTTCTTCAAAAATAGAATAAGATAGCTTCATTACTTTTTCAAATCTATTTTTTAACTCTTCTATTTTATTATCATCTGTTTTATTGAGTTCTTTCATTCCCATTTCTAAAAAATTACTCATACTTCCTTTATATTCTTTTTCATAATCAAAAATCATAAAAGACAAAACACGTAAAACAGTTTCTTGTGCTTTCATTCTTTTATCAGAAATGCCTTCATTTATAGCTTCTTGAAAGTAATCAGTTTGAGCTAAATCTTTTAATAATTGATTAGATTTTCCTGCTAAAAGCGCATTTCTGACTTCTTGTTTATTAAGCCTTGTTCCTCCTGTATTTATTCTATCAAAAATATCATAGATAATTTCTAGTTTTACAGAGGGTTTTATTACAAAAATATTGAGAGCTTTATCTTCAATTCTTGCTTGTAAACCAATATATTCTTTTAAATCTTGATATGTCTTTCCATTCAAGTGTGGTAATCCTTTTAAGCCTGTAAGTTTAAAATTAAGATGTTCAAAAACATCATTCTCTTTTGCTTTTCCTAAAAAGGAAATTAAAGTAGATATTCGCTGTCTTCCATCAACTACAATATATTTATTCTCAACTGTTTGATTAAAAAATAAAGCTGGAATAGGCAAATCCAAAATAATGGATTCTATAAAACGACTCATATCTTTTTTTGTCCAAACTAGATTTCTTTGAAATTCTGCATCTAATATAATTCTTCCATTTTGATATTGACGTACAAGCTCATAAACACTAAAATTACCATCTTTTATTCCTATCTCAAAACCTCTAAGATTTTCAGGATAGATAAAATTTTCTTCTGTTTCAGTAGTATCTTTATCTTTTACTATAATTTGTCTTTTTTCATTTTCCTCTTTAAAAAGAGAATTTTGAGTAGTTTCCATTTTGTTCTAAATTTATTTTTTCAAAAGATACAAAAATTCTCAACTATTTTTTTGTAAAAATAAGTAATAATAAGAGAAAGTTCACTCTAGCTGAAAATTAATTCAAAATGTTAAATTTTAGATTTTTTATATTTCATTGCAGCAAAATTTGCATTATTGGAGTAATAGTAAAAATGACTTCTTAATTTAATTTCTATTAAACTCAAAATTTAATTTATTATGAAAACTCAAAAAATACTTCATTTTAATCTAAAATCCTTTACTTACCTTTCTTTACTAGGAATAATGTTATGCTTTTCAGCTTTTTCTTGTGGAGATGAAGATACTGTCGAACCCTTAGAAATCAGAATTGAAAACAAAACAGGTTATGATTTGACAGATATTCAAATTGATAAAATTCAAATATCTTCTTTGAAAAATGGTGAAACATCAAATTATATAGCTACACAATATTTTGAATATATGAGTCCTCTTTCTGCAAAAATAAACCGAAAGTTTGAAGAGGAGTTGAAAAGTTTTGGTATTAGTAATGGTCTTTGGTGTGGAATAGGGGAATATCCAATCAAGGAATCAGGCAAACATACTTTTGTTATTACATTACATCAAAACGAAAATGATAATACAGAATATTTTGTTTTTGAGGAAAAATAAATTTCAATTTCAACTTATATAAAAACAGCTTGTACTCTCAAAAAAACTAGAGAATACAAGCTGTTTTTAATTTATGACACTTATTATTATTTATCCCTCAATCTTGTCTTTGTATTTATTATACAAGAATGAGATTATCAAAAGAAGTGTTCCTAAAGATAGAAAGACAATTACTTTCGAAATTGTTGATAAAGCTGCAATGTCATACAAGAAGAGCTTGACAAACGTAATTCCAAACCAAACTAAGCCACCAACACGCAAATATTTTTTCTTTTTCAAAATTCCCAAAACGACTACAAAAAGCGAATAAGCTCCCCACAAAATACTCAAACCAAGTTTGTAAGCATCTGCATTGCTAGTTAGGCTAAGAATATGAATAAGTTCGGCACTCAATAGCCATAAAGCTGAAACGTGAAGAATAAAATCGAAGAAGGGAATAAAATCAAATTTCAAAAACTTTTGTTTTGCAAGTCTGAAAAGGATAAATAAAAGACCGATAACAAGTGAAAAAGAAATATAACGAACCATTAAATTAAAGCTACCTACCTCATAGTATTTGGCTAAATTTTGTGAAATATAACTTTCTCTGAGTTCGCTTAATTCGTATAATCCTGCGCTCATAAAAACAAGCAGTAAAAGAGCAGAAGCTAAATAATAGAGAATGATAGGCATTTGAGTTTCTACTTTTTTGATACAATAAAAACCCAATACGATAAAGAAAAGAAGTGTATAATTTAATCCCCAAACAGCTTGATAATGCTGCAAATCATAATTATAGAATGTTTCCATGTAATCATATTCTCCCATTACTTCAAGTTTGGACAAGGTAAAAAGTTGATTGAAATAAATTATTATTTCAATCAATAAAGGTAAATACAATGCAAAAAGTAATGTTGTAGTGATTACAATAGTTACAAAACTCAAAAAACTACCTGCTTTATCTTTTAATGAAGAAATATATTTATCATTTTTATTGATAAAATCAATAAAGAAAAATGAAGCTGCAAAAATAACAGAAGTCAGAAAAATAACATTAAAAATTGGTGTTATTTGATTCAAAACAGTTTTGCCTGTTTCATAACTATATATTCCTGTGGAGGCATCAATTGCTAAAACCCAATCTTGAGCCATACTAAAAGAAGCCAAAACCATTAAAGGAAAAGAAAGCGATTCATAAACACCAACTTTCTTTGTTCGTCCAATCCAAAACAGCAGTGCAGCCTGTAACGACCATATAAGAGTTACCCAGTTTCCATCCAACTGAACAGGAACAGCAATAGTAATAAAAACCAAAACTAACCCAGAAGCTAAATAGAATAAATTTCTATCAGCAAGTTTATTTTTATATAAAACTACACTCACTCCAAAATGAATAACTGCCTGTCCGAGTGTAAATAAACCTACTAAATTCTCTGTTTGAACATTTGTTGAAAGTGTTGCAAAGCCAACTCCATAAAAAATAAATGAGTTGATGAGCATCAAAATAACATCTCCAACATTAAAAATTTCCTTTTTCTTGATTTTATATGCCAAAAATGAAATATAGAAGATGAGAAAAAAGAGAGTAGAGAAAATCAATGTCAAACTAAAATGCTCTTCTTGATTGTATTTTGATCCATACCAAGCCAAAACGACAAGCCAAGTAAGTGTAAAAGCATTTATATACAGAGGTTTCCAGTATTTTTTGATAGAAATAGCTAAAATACCTAAGTTGATAATTGCCATATAACTAAACAAAATCATCACTTTTCCAGAGCCATCACTAAGCAAAAACGGAACTGCATAAGCACCCACAAGTCCGATATGAGCAATAATTTGTCTGTCATAATTGAGAGAAGCTACCACCGTAAAAATAGTAAAAGCGACCATCAGACCAAATGCCATTTCTTTAGGAAAAAGATTATAAAAATCATATCCCATAAAGGTTACAAAATAAAAAATTGCCATTGCACCACTAAGTAGTCCAGCACTAAACTTCTCATATTTTGCCTTCAAACGAATAGCAAAACCTAACAAACCAGCTCCCACCAAATAACCTAAAATTATTCTTGTAAGTGGGCTAATCATGTCATTATCGATGGCATATTTTACACCGATGCCAACACCCAAAACAATAATCGAAACACCGACTATATAAATTACATTCTCACCAATGAATTTTTCGATACTTGATTTTTGATGAACTTTTGTTTGTTGAGGTTGAGTTGGTGCTTCAAAAACAGGTGTTTTTCTTCTTTTTAACTCCCTATTTTCTTCTTTCTTCTCATTTTCAGATTGAGAAGGAAAGTCAGAAGGAATATCTCTAAAAATTGGTTTTTGTCTTAAAATCGGTTCTTCTTCTTCTCTTGATTCTTTCGTTTTGTCTTTTTCAAAAGAAGTTTCATTTTGCAGACCTTCAATTTCTACACGTAACTTTCTAATTTCTCTATCAAAAACAGATTGTTTTGACTCTACAATGGAAAGTTTTCGGAAGAGTTCATTTATTTGTTGTTTTTTATTCATAAGTAAGGTAGGTGTTTGGTAAATGCTTGTTTTAGAAAAATACGCATTTTTTTTGAATATTTTATATTTTACTATTGTCTTCTGTGATGGCAAAAGCACCAATAAGAAGGAAAAAGTAAGTCTTTTAGATACAAATTGCATCAGACTACTTTATAGTTTACGTTAGTTATCAGTCTAAAGACGACAAATATTTTAAAAAACTGACTTTTAAAACAAAACAGTAACACATAAAAAATGCTATAGATACAAAATAGTATTCATAGCATTTTAAAAAACTGACTTTTAAATCTGCTTAAAGGCAAACCTTTAACCTACAAAATAACTTAATTACTCGTTAGCCTCAATAAGCTCCAAAGCCTTAGCGACCATATTTGCAGAACCCACATAATAGGTAGTTCGTTGATGTAAAGAATCTGGCTCAATATCCATTATACGCACACGTCCATCATACGCTTTTCCACCTGCTTGTTCGGCAATAAAAGCTAATGGATTACATTCATACAACAATCTTAATTTTCCTTTTGGTGTTTTTTCTGTACTTGGATAGATAAAAATACCTCCTTTTAGCATATTTCTATGAAAATCTGCTACTAAAGAACCGATATAACGAGCTTTGTATTCTCCACCTTCTTTGCAAAAATCAATGTATTTTTTTACACCTTCCGTAAAACCTAAAAATCCACCTTCATTACAAGAATAGGTTTTACTGTCTTTAGGAATAGTTAAATTATTGTGAGTGAGCAAAAACTCGCCTCCTTTCGGGTCGTAGGTGAAAATATGAACGCCATTTCCTGTTGTAAAAACTAAAGCTGTAGCTGTTCCATACAATACATAGCCACCAATAAGCTGTTCAGTTCCTTTTTGCAAAACATCTTCTACTTTTGGCTTTGTTCCTTTTGGAGATTTGCGCTTAAAGACCGAAAAAATAGTTCCAATAGAAACATTTACATCAATATTTGACGAGCCGTCTAAGGGATCCATTGCCACAACATATTCAGCATCATTATTATCTGTCAAAATAATTTCTTCTTCTTCTTCCGAACCCACTACACAAACCAGATTACTTTCTCTAAATGTAGTAATAAAAAGGGTGTTTGCAAGAACATCCAATTTTTGCTGTTCTTCGCCTTGTACGTTGCTAGAACCTGCCGTTCCATACAAATCTGTAATGGCTGCACGAGAAACATGGCTATGAACAGTTTTTGCTGTACGAGCAATCGAATGTAATAAATGGTCTAATTCAGAAAGTGGAGCAGGAAGATTTGCTTCATTATCTTTCAAAAATTGGCGTAAAGTTGTTTTTTGACTCATATCTTTTTATGAAGGACTATTTTAAATGTAAACTATTTTTATGGATTAATCAGCAAAGTAGCATCTATAATCAAAATGAAGAGCTAATTAATATTATTTTATAAAACAAAATTAGCCATTTCTAAAGGTTTTACAATCCTACTCACAAGATTCTTTATAATTACTTTGCAACGTTTTTAAGTTTTTTTACGAATAGGGAAAGAATTACATCAAAAATTACCCTTTCTACAAAATATAATTTTATAAAAAATCCATTTTACCTCACTAATTTATTTTTATTATGAAGATGTACAAGTACGTATTTACAATTCTCTTATTTTTGGGAAGCTATTTTATTTCAGATGTTGCTTTTTCGCAGCGAACAATCACAGGAACAATTACAAGTGCTGACGGTGCTTTACCTGGGGCAACTGTTCAGATAAAAGGTTCACAAACAGGAACACAAACTGATATGGAAGGAAAATATTCTATTACTGTTCCTGAAGGAAGTGATGTTTTAGTTTTTCGCTTTGTAGGCTATAAAGACCAAGAAATTACTATCGGAACACGAACTATTATTGATGTAAAGTTAGAGGAAAATACTCAACTACAAGAAGTTGTTGTTACAGGAAAACATGTGGAAAGAGAACCTCAATCTTTAAGTTATGCTATTTCATCTGTTCAAGGCGATGCAATAAGTAACAGCAAAAGAAGAAAAACCAAAGGAAAAAAAAGTAAAGTAAAAAACACTTCTTACAAAGAACCAAATACAGAAAGCTATGCAACCAAAGAAGAAAATAGCTTTCATTCTGTTTCTCAAAATCCACTTTCTACTTTTTCTATTGATGTAGATAAGGCTTCGTATAGTAATGTTCGTCGTTTTCTGAATGATGGAGAAATGCCTCCACAAGATGCCGTTAGAGTAGAAGAGATGATAAATTATTTCAATTATGATTATCAAGAACCTACAAATGAACACCCTTTTGGAGTTACGACAGAATATGGAAATTGTGCTTGGAATGAAGACCACAAACTTGTTTTGGTAGGCTTACAAGCAAAAAAAATCAAAAAAGATAATTTACCAAATAGTAATATTGTTTTTCTGCTTGATGTTTCAGGTTCTATGAATTCTCATAATAAATTGCCTTTACTCAAAAAAGGACTTACTGAGCTTGTAAAAGAATTACGAGAAAATGATAGAGTAGCTATTGTAGTTTATGCAAGTGCATCAGGTGTAGTTTTGCCTTCGACTTCTGGAAGTAAAAAAGAAGAAATTATTGCAGCTTTAGATAAACTTCAAGCAGGTGGAAGTACAGCAGGAGGTGAGGGAATAAAATTAGCTTACAAAATTGCGAAGGAAAATTTTATTAAAGATGGAACAAATCGTGTCATTTTGTGTACTGATGGCGATTTTAATGTAGGAGTTTCTTCGGATGGTGATATGAAAAGATTGATAGAAAAAGAGCGTGAAAGTGGTGTTTTTCTGACGTGTTTGGGTTTTGGAATGGGAAATTATAAAGATTCAAAATTAGAAACTTTGGCTGATAAAGGAAACGGAAATTATGGCTATATTGATGATTTTCAAGAAGCTAGAAAAATGCTTGTTACTGAATTTTCAGGAACACTTTTTACACTTGCAAAAGATGTCAAGATTCAAATTGAATTTAACCCAAATTATGTAGCTGCCTATCGTTTGGTAGGTTATGAAAATCGTCTTTTGAATGAAGAAGACTTCGACGACGACACAAAAGATGCTGGAGAAATAGGTGTAGGACACAGCGTAACAGCTCTTTATGAAATTATTCCTGTTGGTGTAAAATCTAGTTTTTTACCAAAAGAAAACAAAAAAGGAAAACGACTAAAATACCAAACTTCAGAAGTTTCGGAGGCAGCAGGAAGTCAAGAACTGATGACTGTAAAGTTTCGTTATAAAGAACCCGATGGAGATAAAAGTGTAAAATTTGAAGAAGTTATTATGAATGAAATCAAAACAGATAACTCTGAAAATTTTGTTTGGACAAATGCTGTTGCAATGTTTGGAATGATTCTGACTGATTCGAAATACAAAAAAGAAAGTAATAAAGATTTGTATAAATGGATTTTGGAAAATGCACCCAACGCAAAAACAAACGATGAAGAAGGATATAAAGGAGAATTTATTCGTCTTGTCAAAACGGCTGAATCATTGAAAAAATAGAACAGTTTGAATTATTGAACTTATTTAAACTTTGTCAGAGTTTGTTTTTTCAAACTCTGACAAAGAAGTTCTTTAGAATAAAAGACAACTTAAATCATAAAGAATTCAAAAAAGCGAGTAAATCAGTTCTTTCATTTTTTGATAGTTTTTTATATTCTTCTTGACTGTTTGCACCTTCTCCATTGTGCCATAAAATTGCTTCTTCTATTGTTTTTGCTCGTCCGTCGTGCATAAAAGTAGCTAACGGATTTACACGCTGAACCATTCCCAAACCCCACAAAGGAGCAGTTCGCCATTCATTTCCTGTTGCTTCAAAATCTGGACGATTATCTGCTAAATCTTCTCCCATATCGTGTAAAAGCAAATCTGTATAAGGATAAATGGTTTGATTAGAAAGAGCTTGAATTTCATGAAAATCTGTTTTCATTTTTGGAATATGGCATTTGTTACAATTTAGATTGGAAAAAATCTGTTTCCCTCTCAAAACTTGTTCATTATCAGCATCACGACGAGCAGGAACGGCAAGTGTCTGGCAATACAAAACTACTTTTGCTAGTTTTGACTCACTAATTTCCATTTCTTCATCTGTACTTCCCGAAATAGCATCTTTACAATTTTGTTGTGCATCCGTACAGTTTTCTATTGGATGAATAGAAGATGTAATTCCCATATCTCCATTAAAAGCACCTGCAACTTGCTCTCTCAAAGAAACTTGATTTGATTTCAAACCAAAACGACCAATTTTTAGCTGCCCTGTTTCAGCTTCCAAAACATAATTTGGCTTTCCAGAAATCCCGTCATTATTTGCATCATTTTCATCAGCAAAAGAAAGAAGAGTTTGCTCTGAAACAGCTTCTAAAAGCCCTAAACCTGCAATATGTGGCGCAAGACGAGGAGAAACAACTACATTTGGGTGAACATTTCCATAATTCATTCTTTCAAAATTATAAATAGGTTTCTCTAAAGTATAACCTGTTCCATCTGCAAAACTTCCAGTAATAGTTTGGTGCGAAATAGAAATATTTCCTTCTGCTTCCATTCCAAAAATAGCCTGACTAGATAACTGCCCACCATAAGTTGGCTCATTTTCATACGTTACTCCATTTCTGACACTCAATTTTATCACTAAGGCAACAATATCATCACCTTGATTTTGAGGTAAATTTCCACGTCCATCAAAGGCATGACAACCCGAACACGAACGTGCGCTAAAAAATCCTCCCAAACCATCAAGTCCGACAGTAGAAGAAGGCGCAGCTACCCAATTTGATTTAAAAAATGAATTTCCTGTAACAAATTTTCCGTTTTCTTCTGCTGAAAGTTTGTTTGATGCATGTCCAAAAGCATTTTGAGATTGGTCAAAAGTAGTGGCATTTCCTCCTGCATAAATTTCACTTTCTTCAAAAAGAGGTTCTGTTTCTTCATTTTTACAAGAAGAAAAAAGTAAAATAAAAGATAGAGAAAGTAATAAGTAAGAACGCATATTTTTATAAAATTAGATTGAGATTTTTACTCATAAACCCTAAGCATCTTGAAGACTCTTAGGGTTTAAATTGATTACAAAAGTATCAGAAGCTATCTATAAAAACAGGGTTAAAACCCTGTACAATTTATAATTCATAGTCTATTTTTGAAAACACATCTTTGTGAAAAATCACAAAAGGTAGTTTTTTAATTGAACAGGGTTTTAACCCTGTTTATTAATGCGTGAATTTTTCAAAGTGTAAATTTATTCATTTTATATTCCTAATAATTAAAATGATTATTCTAAAACGATATTAATTCCATACAAAGAAGCAAGTTCTAAAATCATGTCAGCTTGTTCTGTTAGAGAAGTAACACATGCTTGAAGTCTTGCACGTCCGTCTGCTTCTACCATTTCAGTTTCAAATGGATTCTGAATGGCATTTACATTTACTATTGTTTCATTCATTTTGGCATCTAAAGCAGCTGTTTTTTCTGTATCGGCAAGCTCAAAAATATCTGAAATACTTGTTCCTGAAATAGTTGAACCATCTGTTCTTTTGTATCTACCAAAATACACATTATCAACAGCAAGCGCATTATTTACCACATCTCTATCTGTATTATCACTAAAACAAGAATGCTCGTTTTCTCTATCTGGTTCATCTAAAGCTACAAAAATACGCTCTCCTGCAAGCTCACCTTTACTAAGCGAAGAAATTCCTACTAAAACGTCTAATAAACGAGATTTTGGATTCGAACTATTTTCAAAAGAAGCTCTGTAATTTCCTGCTGTATTAGGAGTCCACTCATTCAAAACAGTTTGTAAATGATCTAACAAAAGGCTAGAAGCTGTCAAAAGATATGTTTTTCTACGCTCTGCATTTTCTGCTGTTGTGAAGTCAGTAAACGAACGGTCTCCCCCACCTGCACCTAAAGTAACATCTTGTCCCCAAAGCAAAAATTCAATAGCGTGGTATCCTGTACTGATGTTTGTTTCTCCATCTTGTTCGTTTGCATCCATCAAAGTTTGCTTGTCAATAGTAGGAAAATCTGTTGGATTATTAATTATTCCTGTTGTTGCGTTACCTTCTACATAATCAATATACGACTCATCAAGAGGCCAAGCATTGATAAAACCTTCTACACCTTCATCACCATCAATTGGACCACCATAAAAGCGATATGACTCTGTTTGTCCATAAGGCTCTCTTGCTGCTATCCAAGCTGTTTTTGCTGCCTCTAAAGTAGCTTGAGAAGGACTTTGAGTAAATGCTTTAATTGCCTCATCTAATAATTTTGCTGTATTATAACTATCTTCATAAGAAGCATAAACAATATTTGAATAATTAGAAAGAAAACTATTTACTTGATTTTCATCTAATTTTAATTCTGAATCCTGCTCTTCATCTTCATCATCTTTACAAGAAGAAACTAAAAAAGTGCTACAAAATAAAACTAAAAGTAAGAGAAAAGAGGTTGTTGATTTTTTCATGGCTATGAATATTTTTTTTAATAAAATGATAAGAACTAAATCACTATACTTATTTAGACTAATTCTCAATAGAGTTGCAAATGTATAATTCTATTTTTAAAAAAACAAGAATTATTTAGAATAAGTCTAAACAATTTTATCAAAAAATTCTGTTATTTTTGTAAAAATCCAAAACAGGGTTGAAACCCTGTCCAATCAAGGAAAGCTATATTCTATTTTAAAAAATTCCTACCATACACTAAATTGTTTGAGTAATAACACAAAGAAAACACATGAAAAAAATACTTTTCATTGATCGTGACGGAACAATCATAAAAGAACCAGCCGACGAACAAATCGACTCACTAGAAAAATTAGAATTTTTACCAGCCGTTTTGAGAAATTTATATGAACTTGCAGCCAGCAAAGAATATGAATTGGTAATGGTAACTAATCAAGATGGCTTAGGAACAGTAAGTTTTCCAGAGCATACTTTTCATCCTGCACACAATAAAATGCTCAATATCTTGGAAAATGAAGGAATCATTTTTGATGAAATTTTGATTGACAAAACATTTCCTCACGAAAAATCACCAAACCGTAAACCTGAAATTGGATTAGTAAAACACTATTTAAACAACCCTGACTTTGATATTCAAAATTCTTTTGTTATTGGAGACAGATTTAGTGATATACAATTAGCTAAAAACTTAGGTTGTAAAGGAATTTTGATTGCAGAAAATGACAAAGCAATTAGTTTAAAAAATCCTGAACTGGCTTCTATTTGTGCCTTGGTAAGTTATGATTGGACAGAAATCAAAGATTTTCTTTCTACACCACAATCTAAATTTGGTTCTAGAATCGGAAAGGTAAAACGCACAACCAAAGAAACTGACATCGACATAGAAATAGATTTGGATGGGACAGGAAAAGCAGAAATAAATACAGGAATTGCTTTTTTTGACCACATGCTAGAACAAATTGCAAGACACGGAGAAGTAGATTTGAAAATCCAAACAAAAGGAGATTTGCATATCGACGAACATCACACTATCGAAGATACAGCTCTAGCACTTGGAGAAGCTCTTTTGAAAGCCTTTGGAAATAAGCGAGGCATTGAACGCTATGGTTTTTGTTTACCAATGGATGAAGTTTTGGCACAGGTGGCACTTGATTTTGGTGGAAGACCTTGGTTAGTTTGGGATGCAGATTTCAAGCGAGAAAAAATTGGTGATATGCCAACTGAAATGTTTATGCACTTTTTCAAATCACTTAGTGATACTTCAAAATCAAACATAAATATCAAAGCCGAACCAATGGACGGCGCAAATGAACATCATAAAATTGAAGCAATTTTTAAAGCCTTTGCAAAAGCTCTCAAAATGGCAAAAACGCATACAGGATCTTCTGAACTGCCTTCTACAAAAGGAGTTTTATAAGATTAAGCCAAACTCTCAGAATTATTATTTTACTAAACTGGTTTAAGTACTCTAGCTTAAACCAGTTTTTTATCTAATCAAACACAAATATCCTTGTTTGAGCACAAAGCATAGTTTTAGTATAAACTAATGATTTTTCTTTTCTATTTTGTCTAATGTATCCAAAATGGCAAGCTGTTGATTGAGTTTTTCGCCTCCTTTTATTCCAAAATCTAAAGTACGAATTGGAAAAGGAATTGTAATATCATTGGCATCAAATGCTTTTTTAATGGCAATTCCAGCTCTAGTATAAGCCTTATGATAAGAAGGTTGGTCGCATCTATTTATCCAAAATCGAACAATAAAATTAACAGAACTATCTCCGAAACCATCAAAATCTATACGTACATCGCTAAAATCATTCTTTGTAATATCTAAATCACGAATAGTTTCATAAAGTAGTTTTTCTACAACTTCTATATCGTCTCCATAAGATACTCCAACAGGAACATTTACTCTACGATTATTAAGTCGATTATAATTTAATAAAGGATTTTGAAAAACCTCTTTTGAAGGAATAATTACGTACTGTCCATCAAAATTTTCTATATCAATGGCTCTCAAACCTATTTTTTTTACATATCCGATGTAATCATTAGTCTGAATAAGGTCTCCTATTTGTAAAGGTTTTTGAACAGCAATAAAAATCCCTGAAATAAAATTAGTAGCCAAATCTTGAAAGGCAAAACTCAGAGCAAGACCAATCACACCAGCACCTGCAAGTAAAGAAGTAACTGTCTTATCTAGGTTCAGAACTCCCAATGCAACAAAAGTACCCACAATCATGATAACATAAAAGATAACTTGAGTAGCAAGGTCTAATATGTTTGTGTTGTCTACCCAACGAGAAAGAGCACGGTTAATACCAACTTTAATAGCTTTTGCTAAGAAATAAAATACAATTAGCACAAGTATTGCCAAGAAAAAATTAGGCAACATTGAAATTAAAGTTTCAAACCATCCAAGTAGTTTTGAAGATAAGGCTTTATAACCTTTGTGTAATAAGTCTAGTTGATTATCTAATTCTTCCATTAAAATTATTGAGAACTATTAGCTATTGTCTTAATTATTTTTTACGTTTTCTACTCGCTTTCTTTGAGTGTTTAATTTGTTGTTTGGCTTCTTTTCTTCGTTGTCTATCTGACTTCACTTGAAGGTCTTTTTCTTGTTGATCCATTCTTTCTTTCAATGTTATTTCTCCAAAAATAACTTTTGGATCAGAATCTCTATAAGTAGGGCAGCTAGAGCGTTTTGAAGCACCACAACTTGAAAAAACAAGTAAAGACACAAATATAATTGAAAATAAACTATATTTTTTGAGTAAATCAATTTTCATAACAGTTGGTTTAATTTTGTAAGTAAAAATAGGAGAAAGAAAGCCTTAAATAATTGAAAGGCAAAGATATAAATCAGAAACAACTTGGCTAAATTACTTATAAAAAATACGAAGAATTATTTTTGAATCAAAATTTGAAAAGATTGCATATTCAATGGAAACTCCATCAAAATATGAAGTGTACTTAGAAAATAAAGCGTCAGTATTCCTGTTTTGAAATCATAAAAATAAATTCCTAGAGCCATAATCCAAAGCAAAATAGCTAAACCAAGACGCAATTTGTTTACTTTATGCCAAGCAATTATATGTACTTTCGAAAACCAATTGAGATAATGATAAGTATAAGCAAAGGCAACAAAACGCTGAATTTTGATAGATAAAGTAGATTCAAAAATTAATTGTTTATTAGCTTCATTAAAAACAGTACCATCAAAAAGAGCAATAAATACTTTATTGAGCATATCAAAACCACTCAAAAAATAATTAGACTTCACTTTTTCAGACAAAACAGGCAAAGAAGCAGGAACAATAGCAAAACTGATTGCACAGACAATAAAAGTAATAAAACAAATCTTTGTCCAAAAAGTAGGGTTTTTCTTAATTCCTACAAGCATAAATATTCCTGTAAAAATAAAGACATGAATAAGTGTAGGAAGAAGAAGTCCGATAAGAAATAAATAATAAAATTGATTTCGAAATAGATAAATTCCTAGAAGAGATAAAATAAGAAGAATTATTTTTTCTTTTCTCTTTTTAAGAAAAATAGCAGAAAATGCCATTATGAAGGCTAAAAAAATAAAATGAGTAGCTGATTTTGAATTCCAAAAAGGAATTACAGAACTTAGATCAAACTCTAAACGATAACAAATATAACTTAGCGAAACTCCCACAGCACATATAAAAATGATAATTAGTTCTATTTTGGCAGATGAAGTGAAATATTTTTTTTCATGCAACCAAGCAAGTTCAGTCAGATAATGTAAAGCACCCAAAATAATATAACTAAATAAAAAAAGTTCGAAAGGAATCAAATATGCAACAATGCAGGAAATAAGAATCAATAAAACATGAAATTGGTCAGCTTTCAAATTTGAACAGTATTTAGAATATAAAATTAAAATAGTAAAAATGTTTGAGCTAAGAATCTATAAAAAAGAAAAATCAGACAATATGAAAACTGTCTGATTTTTAATTTCTTTACAAATTTTGATTTCTATTTAACATAGAATATTTTTCTAACGATAACGTGCACCTTTATAACGAGGTTCAGAAAAAGGATTTGGACAAGCTACATCGTCTTTTCCACCAAAGCTAAATACTAAAGAAATTTCATGTGAATTTGCTCTAGCTCCTGCAACTTCTGAAATAGACCAGTCATAACTATAAGCCAATGCCCAGCCACCAAATTTTACTCCCAACATAGCTACAACAGCATCATGTTTTGGAAAATTATTAACAGATTGTTCGATAGGAAAACCTCTATACCAAAGTCCATACAAAAGTGGTTCATACTCTCCATGTGCACCAAGACTCAACTGTTGAAAAGAGCCTTGTTTTTTATACATAAAGGTAGGAGTAATACTTTTACTACGATTATCATAACGATTTGCAAAATCTATTTTATATCCACCATGAAAAGATAGTTTGATAGGCAAACGGTTTTCATCTCCAATAAAACTATCAGGAGGACTATTTATATGGTTAGCAGAAACTCCTACCCAAAAATTCTGACCAAAAAGAACTGCTCCTGTTGCAATATCTACATATCCAAGTTGATTACGAGCAAAACTTTCTCCTGTTGGTGTTCCTAAAAATCCTTTGTCACTAAATTGGTCTGGAAAAGTAAGTCCGATAAATCCTGCGCTTTTTTGCACATATCCTACTTGAAGGGCTGGCTGGACAGTAAGCCTGTCACTTAAAGGAATCATGTACGCATAAATAAGCGAAACATCTGTACTTTTATAAGGAGTTGTACCTGTACTTTGCTCGTCTACTTTGGCAATTACACCAATAGAAGATCGAATATTTGGGAAATAATAATCAAAGCCACCTGCGTAGGTAATATAATTGACATCTAAGCTAGGCCATTGATTGCGATAGTTAAGTGTCATTCTTCCTCCTTGGTGCATTCCTGCAAAAGCTGGATTGAGATAAAGAGGTGCATTATGAAATTGTGAAAACTGTAAATCTTGTGCAGTAGTTTTATGAGAAAGTCCAAAACAAGCAAATAGAACAATTACACATAAAAAATTTTTGAATAAACCTAAATTCATTGTCGTAATATAAATATGATTGAAATTTTTATAGCTGGTAGTGATATAATCAATAGTCTTATCAAAAATATAATAGTAGATAAAACGAAAACTAAATTTTATTTTAGTTAATTGAATAAACCTCATGCAAGGTAACATTTTTTATCTTTATTATAAAAAAATAACGCTTCTTAAACGTTAAAATTACGATATTAAACAGATTATAATTCAAAAAAACACCTAAAACATTAGTTTTATTTTATTTTTTTAGAAATTACAGCTAGTAAAATTTGCTTTTTAACATGCCTACAATAGATGGCATTTCACAGCTATCAGCTCCTTCAAATAGATTATTTTATTTCTATAGTGTAATATTTACAGGATTGAAGTTAGTATAAGATGAGTTTATGTGTGTGGATACAGACTAAAAAGTCTTAGAGTACTGGACATGGAACTAAATAGTCGTCGGTGGGGACAACGACAGAATTATGAATTACATACAAAGAAATACAAATAATTTATGTTGCACAGTATTGAATTAATCAAACAAAAAGATGTTTATATCTCAAACTTGCCTGTTTTTTCACGCCATTGCATGATAAGTTCGAAAGTATTTGTAGATTTTTGATAATCCATATATCCATAAAAATTATCAAAACTAGCTCCCAAAACACTATTTAAGGCTATTTTATCTTGCTCGCTCGGCTCATCAGGTAAAAATGCTTTTAAATCTTCTAAGTGATACATGCTTTCTACTTTTTTGACATCTTCTATATTCCATCGCTTGCAAAAAAGTAAATACCCGTTATTTTCGTCGTTAAAATTATTCATAAGAGTCGTTTAATGTTTTGTTAAGAGTATTTTTCTCTTACAAGTACGGACTGTTAGAAAGTAAAGTTTAGAAAAAGTGACTGTAATTCATAGTGTACTTGATTCTTTTACAATAAGAAATACCTGAAAAAATCCGTTAAATAGCTTTAGCAAAGATTAAGTAAACACAAAATACCATTTTTTCTGAATCAATTTATGCAACATAGAATTAAAATAGACTAACTTTGTGAATTAATTCAAAGCATTTCTAGTCGTTCAAAAAAAGGAATTTATGAGATTTTTATTTGTTACATTTTTCATTTTCTTGTTATCTTCATCAGCATTATTTTCGCATTCTTCTTTTGCTCAAAAAGCAACTAACAAAACCATAGAAAAAAAACCTACTTTAGAAACTATTGAAGATACCACCCAAACAATATCAAGAGTAGAACTTTTGAAAGCTGGAGTTTTGGAAGGCGATGTATTGCCAAATGGTGAAAAAATACGTATTCTGAAAAAAGATGAACGTGGACAAGTTCAGTTTAAACAAAAAAACACAATCATGTATGCTGATAGTGTTTTTCAATATATTGACAGAAATCAAATTGAAGCATTTGGAAATATTCGTTTTGTAGAACAGGATAGCCTTACCCTTACTGGTGATACACTTTATTATGATGGATATACAAAATTAGCCAAAGTAAGAGGAAATGTAGTTTTGCAAGACCAAGAAAAAACAGTTCGAACACGAAAATTAAATTATAACCTCAAAACAAAAACGGCAGCTTATTTTGAAGGTGGAATAGTTACAGACAAAACTTCAAGACTGACAAGTGATAGAGGTTATTATAATACAAATTCTAGAATTGCTACTTTTCGTGGAAATGTACAAGCACTTAGTCCAGACCAACAACTTATAGCTGATTCGGTGGCTTATAATACAGTTACTAAAACAATCTTTTTTGATTCAGAAGGAAAAATAATCAACAAAGATGGAACTATCAATGCCGTAAAAGGAACTCAAATAAATGCTCAAACAGGAATTTTGAAAACAGCAGAAGGTTCGAATGTAGCTACTCGCATTGAAAACCGAGATTATATTATTTCTGCTAATTTTATCGATTATGATAATTTGACAGAAAAAGGCGTTTTTAAGGAGAATGTCCAGCTCTATTACAAAAAAGAAAATGTCACTATTTTTGGAGATGAAGCCTACTATGATGGGATAAAAAGCCGTTTAGATGCCTATGGAGATGCTCTTTTGGTAAAACCTTTCAAAAAGGATACCCTCTATATTGCTGCTGATACATTAATTGCAATGAATGATAGCGTAGCAGCTGAACAGCGTTTTTATGCCTACAGAAATGTCAAGATTTATAAACAAGATTTGCAGGGAATTTGTGATTCTTTAAATTATGATTTAGAAGATTCAATTATTTATTTTGATTATGACCCTGTTTTATGGAATACTGCAAATCAACTTTCAGGTACACGCATACAAGCAAAACTAAGAGATAATACTGTAGATTCTATGACAATTACCGATAAAGCTTTTGTTATTTCGGCTGATGTATTCGGACAATTTAATCAAATAAAAGGTCGGGATTTGCTTGCCGTTTTTGATAGTGGCTATATAAAAAGAGTAAATGTAAACGGAAATGGTGAGAGTATTTATTTTATGATAGAAGAAAAAAAAGAAGAAGAAGCTACCTTAAAAGGAATGAATTACATAAAATGTAGTAATATTATCATGAAATTTATTGCAGATAATGAGCTAGAAGAAATCCTATTTTTACAGCAACCCGAAGGGCAAGTAATTCCTCCTCAGCTTATTACTAAGAAAAACTCAGAGCTAAATAATTTCAATTGGCGTATTGAAGAAAAGCCTACTTATAAAATGATTATGCAAGGTAGAAGTACAGAAGATGCTGCCAAAAACACCTATAAAGTGAAAAATATAGATGGAAAAAGAATTATAGATGGTGATTTTTTTGGGGTATATTTGAGCGAAGATAAGACAAAATTAACTTATTATAATCCCAAATTACCAATAAGAAATCTAGAAAATGAGTTTTTCTTGTACGTATATCCTGAAAATAAAAAGGATTTGCCAGAAGAGTTTAAGCTCTATGGTTATGTAGTTGTTCCATTTTATAATATGGATACAGAAGTTTACAAACCTAATCAGCCTTTCTATTACACTCAAGAGTTACCCAAATTTAAGATTAAAAAAATTACGACAGGACAAAAAATAAAATTAAAGGTAGATGAAGAAACAGGTGAACCAATACCAAATCGTAATCCTATACAATCTTGGAAAGAAATATATGAGTTTTAAAGTGATTAGATATGAATTTTCATTTCTTGTTTATTGTTTTGATTTTTTTTTCAAAAATGTTAGTTTATTCTAAAATTTAAAACAATATTATCTAGTAGTTCTTTGATTACATGTTAAACTTTAAATCAATTTATCAAAAAATTAATCATACTCATTTTTTATGCAAATCAAAGACGCAAAAGTAATTTTGACAGGAGGAAGTACAGGAATAGGTTATGCAACAGCTAAACTTCTGAAAGAACAAGGAGCAGATGTTTTTATCTGTGCTAGAAACGCAAAAGACGTACAAAAAGCCATTTCAGAACTAGGAATAAAAGGAACAACTGCTGATGTTTCGAAGGAAGTTGATGTCAAAAACTTATTCGAAAAAGCACTTCAAGAAATGGGAGGAATTAATGTAGTTATAAATAATGCAGGAATTGGTAGTTTTGGTGCATTGGTAGATACTTCAGTGAAAGATTTTACTAAAGTTTGGGAAGTAAATGTAAAAGGTGCTTTTATGGTAGGAAAGGAAGCTGCCAAACATTTCCAAAAAGAAAATACTGGAAATATTATAAATATTGCTTCTACAGCTTCTCAAAAAGGTTTTGCGAATGGAACAGCTTACTGTTCTAGTAAATTTGCATTGGCTGCCATGACAGAATGTTGGCGTGCAGAACTTCGTAAACACAACGTCAGAGTAATGCAAGTAAATCCTAGTGAAGTGGTAACACCATTTTTTGATAAAGTAGGAGCTACACAAGACAAAGAAAATGAGAGCAAACTCCAAGGAACTGAAATTGCTCATACTATCGTATCTCTACTTTCTATGAATGATGTTGGTTTTATTACTGATGCCACAGTTTGGGCTACAAATCCTAAGTAAATTAAAAGAAGTAAATAGATAAAATTATAAATCAAAAAAAACACCTTCAAATCTTATAAACTTGAAGGTGTTTTTGGTTTCTAAAGTAATTTAATTTTTTAGTAATTCTTTCTTTTTGCTGTTGGTTGGTTTTAGACTGACAATATATAAACTTTCTAATGCCGTTGTCGGTGTCCCACCAACGACATATAATGTTCTATTCCTCTACTTTTATTGCTTCAATACGTTGTTTGAGTGTTGTATTTTCAGCACGTTCCATCACACTAAAATACTGCATTCCGATAGAATAAATAAATAAAGGAACAATGAGAAACATACCTGTAATCAGACTAGCAAAATAAAATACTTGTACAATCTTGAGTGCAAACGTTTCGCCTTCCAAAAAGTGCATTTCCAAAACTCCAATAAAGAAACCACTCAAAGGAGAATTGATAAGAACATAATAAACAGAGCCTACCAAAAGAGTAATTGCCATCATCATAAAACTATCGATTGGTTGAAAGAAAAATAGTTTTAGTGCTTTTCCAAAGGCTTTGAAAGGATTATTTGTTTGGGTGGTCCAAGTAAATAACCAAAAAAGTAATAGTGGCGTAACTAATAAAGCAACAAAAATCATGTACGGACTAGAAAAAATAATAGCTTTTACCAAAAGAACAGCTAAAAATGATTTGTAACCATTTTTGAGTAGAAAATTACCAAAACCTTTAACAGACCATTCTATCTTTCTAGATTCTTGAGTGACCGTTTCAGAGAAAAAATAATACGGAAAGGTAATGCCAAGCGTCCAAATTAATGTATGCGCTATCATGAAGGGAATACTTTGAATATAATTTCCTGTTACGATTAATAAATAATATTCCTCCATCTTATATTCCAAATCACGAGGAAAATCAAAATTTGAAATATCTTTAAAAACTAAAAGATACATCATAATAGCCAAAGGAAATAACATCACAACACATAGATTAAAAATAGGAACAAAATGTCTTCTATGAATCATCATTGACTCTGTCAGAATATTACCTAATGTTCGTATCTGAAAAAGCTCAAATTCACTGTCTTCACTTGTTTCGGGAAGTTTCTGAGCAGGTAATGTTATTTTTTTAGTCTTTACCAAAATATATGGATAAATCACAAAATAACCTACCATAAAAAGAAGCGAAACCAAAATAAGTGTTCCACGAATAATCAAAGGCATATCAGTATAACGAGTCAGAAAACTCTCAATAAATCCAGCCAAAATAATCACAGGAACAAGTCCTACCATTACTTTCATTCCACGTCTTGCACTAATCTGAAAAGATTCCAATCTACTGAGTGTGCCTGGAAAAAGCAACCCTTTTCCCATCGTAATTCCTGCTGCTGTAGCAATAACAATCGATGAAATTTCAAGTGTTCCGTGTAACCAAATCGCAAACATAGAATCTATCAAAACATCCTTTTCATAGAAAAAATATTGAAAAGAACCCACCATTATTCCGTTATAAATAGATACAAAAATACTTCCTATACAAAAGAGTGCGCCCATAACAAAACTCATAAAAGCAACTCTCAAATTATTAAACGTAATCCGAAAAAACATACTTATCTCATCACTTCCTTTATAAACAGCCATTGGGTCTCCATTGGCAATATTCTCTTCTGTCATTTGCACATAACTTTCTCCCAAAATAACATTTACAAAATCAGGGTCTTGTACAGTAGAAAAAATACCGATGAGTAAAGCACCAAAGAAAATAAGAAAAGCAACTAAAAGATCTTTTCGAATCATATACATGGTGGCAGGCAAATCAGTTGTCCAAAAATCTAGGAGTTTTTGCCACCTAACTCGTTTATTTTTATAGACATCTCTAAATATTTGTTGAGCAATTCCGTTGAGATATAAACGCACCGAACGATTAGGGTAAAACGTACGTGCATAAGAAAGGTCATCTGTAATTTCGACAAAAGATTCACTAAGTTTGTCTGGATTACGCTGTTTTTCTTTGAGTAATTGCTCAAAGTCTTGCCATTTTTCCTTATTTTGTTCTATAAAAGTATTTTCTCTCATTTTTTATGAATTTTATAAAATTGCTCTGCCAATTATTTTGTCATCATTTTTTATATAATAAACTACAAAATACTAATTATTTTACTAATTTGTAAGCTAAAACTTTTATTTGTTCTAAGAAATTTAAAATATAAGGTTAGATAATAAAAAAATACTTTGTAAATATATGAAAACCATTTCTATTCGCACTTCTCAAAACGTAACTATTGAATATGAATTACCTTCTACCGTTCAGCGTATCATTGCTTGGGTTATAGATTTGGCTATTCTTATTCTTGTCAATATTGTTTTGTATCTATTATTTAGTTGGTTACTTTATGTTGTTGGTTGGTCAGAAAAAGCATATATGTTTTTTAGTTTTCTGATTATTTTGCCTATATGGCTTTTTTATTCCCTCTTTTGTGAAATTATTTTCAATGGGCAAAGTATTGGTAAAAGAGCAATGGGAATTCGTGTAGTAAAGCTAAATGGTGATATTCCTTCTCTTTCCGATTACTTTATGCGTTGGGCATTCAGAATGGTAGATATAGTTTTTTCCTCAGGTGCTTTAGCTGTTTTATTGGTTACAGGAACTGAAAAAGGACAGCGTTTGGGAGATATTTTGGCAGGAACAACAGTTATTAAAGTAAAATCTACTCAACATGTAAATATGAAAGAATTACTTAATATTCGTTCTTTTAGAAACTATGAACCTACTTATGAGCGTGTTACAGTGTTTTCAGAGGAGGATATGCTTGCCATCAAAACAATTCTAAATCGTGCAAGTCGTTTTCCAAAACAAAAAGAAACCTATAAATTACTTCAAAAAACAGCTCTTTTAGCTGCCCAAAAACTAGATGTTCCACAAGAAAAATTTTCAAGTCCACAACAAACTAAACAGTTTTTACATACTGTATTACAGGATTATATTGTTTTGACAAGGTAGTAAACTGTCTCAAAAATCATCTACTACTCTATTTTTTTCCTCAACAATGGCAACATCTCTTTGGAATATAAAATGAATAAATTTATACTTTGAAAAATTCACTCATTAATAAACAGGATTAAAATTCTGTTTTTATAGATAGCTAAAAATATAAATTTATTTTTTTAGTCTTTCTTTGATGGTTCAAAAATAAGGAAAAGCAATCATTGTTATAGTAATATCCACATAAAACACACTCTTAATCAACTTTATGCACATAAACACCCTTTCTATAATTATCCCTACCTATAATGAAGAAAGAACAATTATAGCATTACTGAATAAAGTTAAAGATGTAATTTTGATAAATAATATTCAAAAAGAAATAATTATAGTAAATGACTGTTCGACTGACAATACTGAACTAGCAGTAAAAAAATATACTACAGAAAATCCTGATTTGTCTATTTCTTATTTTGCCCACAGTATCAATAAAGGCAAAGGTGCAGCCTTACGAACAGGAATACATAAAGCAGCTGGTGAATATCTAATTATTCAAGATGCTGACCTAGAATATGCTCCACAGGAATATAATATTCTGTTACAACCCATCATTGATGATTTTGCAGATGTAGTATATGGTTCTAGATTTATGAATGATACTTCTAAAGGGCTTGTTTTCTGTTGGCACACACTAGGAAACAAGTTTTTAACTTTTTTATCGAATCTGTTTACTAATCTCAACTTAACAGATATGGAAACCTGTTATAAAATTTTTAATACTAAAATGATTCAATCTATAAAACTAGAAGAAAATAGTTTTGGGTTTGAACCTGAAATAACTGCTAAAATCTCTAAATTATATGGAATAAGAATTTATGAAGTAGCCATATCTTACCATAGAAGAACTTATAAAGAAGGAAAAAAAATAAACTGGAAAGATGGATTTAGAGCTATTTATTGCATCTTAAAATATAATCTAGTCAAATAAAATTGCTACAATATCATTTATAATAAATCAAATTTCCTATATTTTTGTAATAAATCCGATTTATTCAAACTAATAGAATAATCTCTTAGTAATAGTAGTATCTACCAAAAAATAGTTTTGAATAATTTATGAATTTAGCTCAAAATACTGCCGAGGCTCTGCGTGCTACTCGTGATAATTGGTTGCGTTCTCTTCTCACAATTTCCCTTATTGCCATCGGAATTACTGCTTTAGTAGGCATTTTGACAGCTATTGATGCTATCGAACAAAATATTACTGCTGGTCTCTCCGATTTGGGAGCTAATTCTTTTGATGTCAAAGATAAAA
The DNA here is from genome assembly GCA_020630575.1 of Bernardetia sp. Classification (GTDB taxonomy): domain Bacteria; phylum Bacteroidota; class Bacteroidia; order Cytophagales; family Bernardetiaceae; genus Bernardetia. The sequence continues at coordinate 3,559 of JAHDBD010000005.1, read as the reverse complement.
ATAATAGCATGCGCTCTCGTCGTCGTGGTGTAGTAGAAAAAATAGAAAGTCCATTGAAATATAATGAAGTAATGGCATTTGAAAAGCGTTTTAGCGAGAGTGTAAGTTCAGAAGATGCCGTAACTATCTATACAAGAGTGAGTTTTGGAACAGAAGTAAAATATCAATCCGAAAAAACAAACCCAAACTCTTCAGTTGTTGGTATTGATGAAAAATATAACTTAGTAAATGGATTTGAGATTAAGGAAGGTAGAAATTTTACTTCAATAGACATTCAACGAGGAAGTCAATTTGCCATTATCGGAAAAGAAATAAATGAAACTCTTTTTAAAGGAAACTCACCTATCGGAAAGCGTATTTTAGTAAAAGGATATGGCTTTACAGTTATTGGTCTTTTGGAAGAAGAAGGAGGAATAGGAAGCTCTTCAAGTACAGATAGAAGCGTTTTGATTCCTCTACCTATGGCAAATATTTTGGGAAATGACAGACAACTTTCTTATACTATCACAATTGGTGTAAAAAATCCTGCTCAAACAGAAGCACTCATGGGAGAAGCTACAGGACTTATGAGAATAATTAGAGGAGACAAACTTACTCAAAAATCATCTTTTGAAGTTTCTAGTAGTGAATCGCTGTCTTCTTCTTTAGGAGAAACTACAGGAATACTGCGTTTAGGAGGAGCAGGAATAGGATTCTTAACCTTACTAGGTGCATCTATTGGACTAATGAATATTATGCTTGTTTCGGTGACAGAACGAACACGAGAAATCGGAATCAGAAAAGCAATTGGAGCTTCTGCCAAACAGATAAGAAGGCAATTTTTAATTGAAGCAATCGTTATTTGCTTACTAGGTGGATTATTTGGCATTTTTTTGGGTATTGGATTAGGTAATGGAGTCGCCAAATTTATAGGAAGTGCAGATGCTCAGTTTGTTATTCCTTGGCTTTGGATGATTGTCGGAATCATTATTTGTATTTTTGTTGGATTAGCTGCTGGAGTTTATCCTGCTTATAAAGCTTCTAATTTAGATCCTATTGAGTCTTTGCGTTACGAATAAAACAAAACAAATTATAAATGGTTGATTATAAATAATAAATTTACCTTCTGTTGTTTTGCTTTTTTAACAAAAATATGCCTTATTACAGTTGAACTATAATAAGTGGTTGATAGAGTTAGGATTTATAGCACACAAAATTAAAATATTTTATATTCAATAAAATACATTTTTTTTTTATAAATATTCACTTACAACCAATAATTAATTATTTACACTTATTTTTTATCCTACATAAAAAACAATATTTTTGTGGGAACTATCACATAAAACTTTTTTGTTTGATAAGTTCTTAAACTAATCTTTAAGTTATACTCACAAATATATTAGCACACTAAATTTTACCTTTATTTTTTATTGAATGAAAACTACAAAATATTTATTTTTTTTATCTTTAATTGGTCTTTTATTTTTTTGTAATGGATATGTTTGGGCTACCTCCCTTTCCACACTAAAAGGCACAAAATGGTATTTGGAAAGAATGACAGAACAAGATACAAGTGTTTCTTCCAAAATTACCTCTAAATTATTCAAACAAGGTGCGCAACAAATCTCATTTGAAAAAAATGGAAAATATGATGCACGAAATTTATTAGGTTTAGATAGCTTAAAAGGCTTTTTTATAGAAACAAACCATACGTTAGTTTTGAGTAATGAAGCTGGCAATGCCTACTATTGGGTGTTTGAGTTTCAAAACAAAACATCCGATTCTCTAACTGTACAGTTTATAAACTATTCTGCAAAGCCTTCTATCATTAACCTTACCTTTAAGCCAATGACAAAACAGCTTGAAGAAATAGTATTGATGCAAAATAATCAACCTAAATATGCTGATTTTAAAGGAGATTGGGAATGGAACTTTGATGGTAAAAAAGTATTGATTCAACTCAATCAAGTTGGAAAAGAAGTTTTAGGAACACATTGTTACGGAGTAGATTGTCAATATAACTATTCACTTTCTGGTACAGTAGAAGCTGATACAGCCACTCTACAAGTAAAAGACCGTAATACATTAGAAATTTTGGGTGTAGCTAAACTTATTCGTTTGTCTGATGGAACATTAAGTTGGAGATTGGACAAAAATGAAAAAGGAAAAATTGTAACTGTTGAAAAAATACAACTCAATCAACCCAAATCAACTATAAATAATAAGGAAAAAACAAAGACAGATGACCCAAAAAAAATGTAATTACCTAAGTAGTAAATTACATCAATTTCAATGTGTTTTTTGTATCTTTGTAATTACAGAAAATTAAAATAGAAATTAGCAAAATACGTATAATCATAAAAGGTTCACGCCAAACTTCTCATAGATTTGGTGTGTTCTTTTTTTTGATAAAAATTCCTTTACAACTATAAAAGGAAGTACATCATACAATTTGACAACAATAACTTATAACATTTCAGAATTATGGCAAACATATCATATTTTACAAAAGAAAAATACGACGAATTACAACAAGAACTTTTATATCTTAAAACAAAAGGAAGAGCAAATATTGCTGAAGAAATTTCAGAAGCTAGAGACAAAGGAGACTTGAGAGAAAATGCAGAATATGATGCAGCAAAAGATGCACAAGGAATGCTAGAAATGAAAATATCAAAACTAGAAACAACAATCAGTAATGCTCGTATTCTTGATGAGTCTCAAATTGATATTTCAAAAGTTTCTATTCTTTCAAAAGTAAAAATTAGAAATTCGGCTAATAAAAAACTAGTTTTACAATACACTCTTGTAGCAGAAGAAGAATCAGACTTAAAACAAAACAAAATTTCTGTTTTATCTCCTATTGGAAAAGGACTTTTAGGTAAAAAAGTAGGCGAAACAGCAGAGATAGATGCTCCAAGAGGAAAAATGAAATTTGAAATTCTAGAAATTACACGATAAAAACACAGGTGATAAGTTGTGAGTTATAAGTGATAAATGAATTCACAATGAACTTACAATTTACCACTTACAACCTATAACTTAACTTATGTCTATTTTCACAAAAATCATCAACGGAGAAATTCCTTCTTATAAAATTTTGGAAGACGAAAAACATCTTGCTTTTTTAGATGTTCGTCCCTTGAAAGAAGGACACGTTTTGTGTGTTCCAAAAAAAGAAAATGATTATATTTTTGATTTAGCCGATTCAGAACTTTCTGAATTAATACTTTTTTCGAAAAAAGTTGCTCTAGCAATGAAAAAATCTATTTCTTGTAATCGTATTGGAGTTGCTGTTATTGGTTTAGAAGTTCCACATACTCATGTTCATCTAGTTCCGATTAATGAAATTGAAGATTTGAATTTTGAGAAAAAACGACCAGAATTTACTCAAGAAGATTTTCAAAATACAGCAGAAAAGATTCGTCAGAACTTGGCGTAATTACACAATCTATTTCAGTATCTGACACAAAAAATGCCTTACTTCAAATTAATGAGATAAGGCATTTTTTATGTATTATTTGTCTCGTCCTAACATAGTGTTACATAACTAATTTTATTATGGAACGTAAATATG
>JAHDBD010000041.1 GCA_020630575.1 Bernardetia sp. | reverse complement strand
AATAGGTAAATTTTGAGTTTTCTAATGAGTCTAAAAACGATTGATTTTCTAAAAGCTGATTTCCCAAAAAACCATTTATTTCAATCTGTTGTATTTTTTCTATTTCTTTTTTACTAGCAAAAAATGCTTTTTGAAGGGCAAAAAAGGCTTGATTATCTGTTTTTTGTATATCTAATCTAAAATGATAAAATAAACGATTGTGAGTTTTGGTTTGTGTGAGCTGCTTACGAATTTCAAAAGTAGAATAATCTCTACCCAAATCATCTAATCCCTTTGCCTTTGAAATTGGATTTATAACTGAAAAAGTAAAACCTAAATTTTGATTTTTAGCTGCAAAAAATGCCTTTTTAATGGCTGTAAAAAATTGAAGATGACGAGTTTCTTTTCCTTTATTATCAAATGTATCAGCATCAAAAACTAAATGAATGTTTTGATAGCCTAGTTTCTTTAAAACAGATTTTGTATGTTCATCAAAAGTAGCTGTTTGATAGTCTGTTTTGCCATCTTGGTCTTTTTCTGCTGTTGCAGCCAATGAAATACCCCCAATTCCAATAAAAGGAAGTCCTAATTTTTTGACCCCAAAAAAGGCTTTGAACTCTCCCTCTGTGATGAAAAGTGTTTTTTGTTCTTGTGTAGTTTCAGGTGCATGAGCGAGAGCCGTCAAATATGGATAGGTTTTAGCTCCCTTCGGACTTAGGTATTTTGTAGTTTTACCTTCTTTGTTTCGATAAGGTTTTGCTAAACGAATACGCTCAAAAACTTGTTTTTCACTTTCAATCATATCAAAAATAGCTTTTTTCTCAATATCTGTATATCGAATTGCAATACCTTTGTGCTTTCCAAGAGCAGGCGAAAAATAGGTTTCTGCATCTTCTTTTTTAAGCCCTAGTTCTTTGTAGATACGAGAACGGAAATAAGTCAAAACCTCGTTTTTCAGTTCCTCCTCGTTTATTTCTTGATGGTATAGATAATTTTGATTTTTTTCTCCAACGGTATAATCTGTAAATCCATACAGACGAGCCACAAAATCAAATGCTTTTTGCTCTGAATAATTTTTTTCGTTTTGCAGAAAATTAAAAACATTTCCTTTTTCTCCAGTATAGAAGTCGTGAAAATAACCACTTGCCGAAATAGCAAAGGATTTTTTGTTTTTATGAGGGCGTGAAGTACTTTTATGATAGGAAGATTTCCCTGCCAAGTGGGAGAAACCGAGCGTTTCCCACACTTTGGCGTGTTGGTCTGTATAATAAGCAAGACCTTTAACGTAACTATAATAGTTACTTAATGAATAAAAATTGCGTGTAGTGGTAGCAAAGTTTGAATATTGCAAACTTTTTGCTACCTTTGTTGTTGTATTAACTGACATAGTTGTGCTGTGTCTTCGTTAAATCCCTTAATGAGTGTTATACAAGTCTTTAAAAAACACGGTGTCCAGCCACGCTCGTTAAAAATATTCTAAGCCTTTTGATATTTCCGTATCAGAAGGCTTTTTTTATGTCTTTACTTCACTAGAGAATTTGTAAAAAATAATTTAGTTGCTTCATTTGCTCCTTTTACTTATAGATTTGCCTATAAATACAGTTTTTTGCAAACGATATAAGCAAAGGTAAGCAAAAAAAGTAATGTTTTTCTATTTCCTATGGAAATTAATCCATGTGGAAAGCGAAATAAGTTCATTTTTAGCACTAATTACTATCTAATCTTCTACAAACTATTCAAAGTTTGGTATTTTTATCCTCTGTTTTATTTTTCTACAAAAAAAAATTAAAATCTTTTTTATATATTTAGCTAAAAGTATTATATAGCTAATAATATTTTTTAGCTAAAAAGTTTAATTAAACAAATATATTTTTTAGCTAAATATGTTTTATATCTAAATAATTTTTATAGTTAAAAAAATATTTAGATATAAAAAATGCTTTAAATACTATTTAAAACGGGTTTTTATAAAATAAATCACAAATTTAAAACTAATTATCTAGCTAATAAAAATACTTAGCTAAGTAATTAAATATAGTTGTTGTATTATTTAGCTAAAAATATTTTTAGCTAAATAAACTAAAAAATATAATATATATAAATAGCTAATTATATTTTTTAGCTAAAAAAATATTTTAGATAAAACCATTTTTCCAACGTCGGAAAAATGGTCTTGTAGATTTCATAATTAACAATACAAGTAAAATTCTTTGTAGAACCTCAAAAACCAACTTTATTGGAGTACCAAGTCAATACAACTCTACTATTTGTGATAAAATGTGAAGTTGCGCTGCTTTGTAGCTTTTTAGATTGTTTGGTTACTATTTTTACAAAAGTTATGTTATTTTTTTAGCTAAAAAATTATTTTAGCTAATTAATTTTATTAGCTAAATAATTATGTTATTTAGTAAATTTTTTAGCTAAAACCATTTTTCCAACGTCGGAAAAATGGTTTTAAATACTCTATGAGTAGTTTTTATAAATTTTATATAAATTTTATTTGTTTAGCTAAAAAAATATTTTAGCTATTACTATTTTTTAGCTAAATTACATTGTTTTAAATTAATACTTATCAAAATCATTTTGCTATATGAAAAAAGAAAATATAGAAACGTTGATGCAGCAGTTTGAAAAAGACGTACATAGAACTCAACAGGATATTGAGTTTTGGTACGCTCGTGATTTGCAGAACTTACTAGGTTATTTACGTTGGAAGAATTTTATTCAAGTTATTGATAAAGCAAAAACAGCTTGTCAATCTAATGGACATGAAATTACTGACCATTTTTCCGACGTTGGAAAAATGGTCGAAGTAGGTTCTGGAGCAAAACGAGAAATCAAAGATATAATGCTTACTCGTTATGCTTGTTATCTTATAGCTCAAAATGGAGATCCACGTAAAGAAGAAATTGCATTTGCTCAAAACTATTTTGCTGTAAAAACTCGTCAGATTGAATTATTAGAAAAGCATATCCAAGAATGGCAACGATTGAAAGCACGACAAAAATTATCTTTATCTGAAAAGGAACTTTCTCAAATTATTTTTGAACAAACAGGAAGTAACAAAAATTTTGCTACCATTCGTAGCAAAGGAGATAAAGCATTATTCAATCACACTACCCAACAAATGAAGGATATTTTAGATGTGCCTAAAAATAGAGCTTTAGCAGATTTTCTTCCCACAATTACCATTAAGGCTAAGGACTTCGCAGCCGAAATTACAGTATTTAATAGCAAAGACAAAGGATTAAATACAGAAGATGGAATAGCTCAAGAACACATTACAAATAATAAATCTGTCAGAACAATTCTTTTAGAGCGTGGTATCAAGCCAGAGGATTTACCCTCAGAAGAGGATATTAAAAAATTAGAACGTCGTGTAAAATCAAATTCTAAACAAGTCAGTAAAAATCCTGATAAATTAAATTAATATAGTTAGCTAATTAGTATATTTAATTAAAAAATTATTTAGATATTTAACTTAATTAGCTAAATAAAAAATATTATTATTTAGTAAAAAGTGCTTTTAAATCTAAATTAAATCTATTTTTAAATATAATTATTTAGCTAATTTTAATAAACAATTAAAAAATATAAATAGCTAAGTAAACTTACTATCTAAAATACTTAATAATATTATATAGCTAAATAACATAATTAGCTAAAAAAATTTAATAAAAATACAATGAAAAAAGGAAAAATTATTTCTGCTGTATTTCCAAAAGGTGGCGAATGGAAAAGCACTTTTATACAAACTATTTCTACAAGTAAAGTAATGGAGAAATACACACGCAAAATCTTAGAAGCTGATTCTCAAAACTCTATTTCAGATTGGTTAGAAGAAAGACCTGACGATTTGAAACCTTTACCTATTAAAGTAGAGAAATTTGATCCATTTAGTGAAATGGATGAAGTTATGGAGGAAATGCAGAAAAAGTGTGATATTCTTTTTATAGACTTTCCTGGAGAGAGTATATCCTCAAAATTGACAAAATCAGGTTTGGCATATAGTGATTTATGTATCATTCCTATACGACCATCTGACAAGGCTATTAGAGCTTTTGAAAATAATCTATTACCCATCATCAAACAGGTAAATGAGATTAGAGGAGGAAATCAGTATGTTTATTTGTTACCTACATTTGCACATGCTAACGCAAATCTGGATTCATATAGAAAGATATTCGAACCCTATGAAGAAGATGTAAATATCTGTCAGAATGTACATATTGATAGAAATATTTACACTTATTTTTCAAGTGGAGGATTGAGTTTGAATGAATACTATCAATCCATTAAGACTAATAAAAGAGAAGCAAAAATTGTTAAAAAAGCCATATCAGAAGTAGATGCCATCGCAAATGAGGTTCTACAAATTTTAAATAATCTTTAATCAAAATTATATTATGAGCAAAAAATTCACACCCAGTATAGATAAAAAGAAAAAGTTAGATGCTTTTGTAAATAACTCTAAAACCTCTCCTAATGAGCAAAACCAAGAAGAAGAAAAGGAAGAGGACATTGAACGCAAACAACATGGTTATTTAATCCGACCTACTTATATAAAAAATATAACCTACTTATCTGCGACTTTTGATAAGAAAAAATGGGAGATAGTAGAAGAGGCTTTAGAAGATTATTTTGAAAAACATCAAGACTTATTAGACAGGTTTGATTTGTAGCATTTGTTATCCAATTACAAATCTTTGTATGGAAGGAATAAGATATTATCCCTTCCATTTTTTATGTAAATAAATTTGAATTAGAATCTAACTTTTATTAAGTTATTCTATAACTTTCTTTAAAATGTGTTACTATTTAGTTAGAATAATCGCAGAATAGGATTAGAATGAGTTGAATTAAGTTAAAATAAATGCAGATTTAGTTAAAATAATTGTGAATTACCTTAGTATTTGGTTAGAACAAGGCTGAAAATGCTTAAAAAGCTTATCATCACGCTTTTAGAGTATTTTCCCCCATTTTTTGCTAGTTTTTTTGTTTTTGGAGTTGTTTGGTTGAGTAATTACTCAACTAAAATAGTTTTCGTCTGCCTTTGATCTGTTTTTGATTTATTTTAAATGTAGTTAGTGTGTATTTTGTGTGTACTCTATCTATTTTTATCTGTACTTTGTCTTTCTTTGTCTGTACTCTATCTATTTTTGTCTGTTTTTTGTCTGTTTCTTGTCTGTACTTTGTCTGTTTTTTATTTGGTTAGTGTGTATTTAGTCAATTCTTCCTCTGAAAATAACTTCCTATAAATTAAGTTTTGTGGGATTTGTTGTGAGTTATACTAAAGATTACACTAAAATTATTTGAGTAGTTATGATTAGTCAATGATTATCAATTCAAAATAAATTCCCACTTTTGAAAGCGTGAAAAAATCTGTTATAAAAATAGTTTAACGATTACTCGTTTTGCACGAGCGCACCAAAAGACTAAGCAAGTCAAGAAAGAGAAAGGACGGTTTTTAATTTCAGATTCTCTTTTGGCTGCAAATTTTGAAAAAGAAGAAAAGCATGCACCAGTAGAAATTCAGAATTTTAACCAGGCAGAACCGAAAGCTAAAAATTTAGAAAGCGAACAAATCGGATCAGAATTGGTAACTATGCTCAAATCTGAAAATGAGTTTTTGAAAAATGAGATAGGGAACAAACAAAAAACGATTGATACATTATTAGAAAGGCAGTTTGAACAGAACACCATCATCCAAACTCTTCAAAGTCGGATTGATGGAATAGGAAACAAGATTGATAATAGTGTAATGCTCTTGTCAGAAAAAGTAAAGGAAAATAAAAATGTTCCTCCAGAACCCGAAAAGCAAAACGACAACGGATTTACTATTGCAAGTGCTGTAATGATTCTTTTGTTAGTTCTTATGATTATCGTTTTTTTGACAGTAAAATAATCATTTGATATAAAAAAATAGATTTTATATCTTTAGCAGAAAACACACTATAAATAATAGAAAATGCCTAATATAACTTACTATTTTAATAACATAGACTTATTAATCTCTATTACTAAACAGGATATTGATGAAGAAGCTAGGAAAAATTTCAAAAAAGAAGATCCTAATAGAATAATAAAACTATATAGATTAACATCTCACAATACATACAAAGTTGAATTTAGTCTAGAGTTTCATAGTATAGATGACATCCATCCTATTTCTCGAGTGGATGATTATGAACCAAATAAAGAAATAGAAATACCTGAAGGTAGTGGTGAATTTTATTTTACAACTTGTGTAAAAGATGATGATAAAATAAAACCTCTATTAAGAAATGAGAATCTATACAAATGTAGAAATTTCATAAGGGATCAGTATATTGAAAATGAACCAACAAATAGTACTCTTGCCTTTCAGATAAAAATGCAAGAAATAGGTTATTTCGGAGCAAAAAAAAGAGATTCTCCTCTATCAAAACCATATGAGATTATCTCAAACAGACATGGTGTTTATGCTTTAGGTCTCACTTATATTCATATAGATAAAAATATGCTATTGAAATTAGTAGAAGACATTGTAAAAGAGTGGAAAAGTGTTTCTGATACATTTTTAAATGGATATACAGAGCAACCATAAAACTTATCTAAAAAAATAACATTATGAGTAATCAGTCTAACCTATTTCAAGATTTAGAAAATTTGAGGAACGAAGTTGAAGGCGTGGAATTTTGGAGCGCACGAGATTTGTAACAATTATTTGAGTACAAAGAATGGCTAGGTTTTGAGAATATTGTCAAAAAAGCTGTTATAGCTTGTGAGAATAGTTCCGAGAAAATAGAAAACCATTTTGTGTCGACACACAAAATGGTCGATATAGGTAGTAATACCCAACGCAAACTTAGTGATTATGCACTCACTAGGTACGCATGTTATTTGGTTGCCCAAAATGGAGACCCAAATAAAAAAGAGATTGCATTTTCTCAAAGTTATTTTGCTGTACAGACACGAAAACAATAGCTTATTGAGAAGAGATATTTAGAAGGGAATAGGATAACAGCTAGAGAAAAATTGACAGAAACTGAAAAAGTATTATCTGAACTTATCGATCAAAGAAATGCTAATTTTAGGTACATTCGTTCTGTTGGAGATAAGACTTTATTTGGAGGACTTACCACCAGTCAAATGAAGGAAAGATTAGGCATTACTAATGGAGCTTTATCTGACTACCTACAAACTCCTCTTATAAAAGGTAAAGACTTTGCTGCCAGTTTGACGAATGAAAATATTAGAAACAAAGAATTGAATACAATTGATCAAATTGCAGACGAACATTCTATCAATAATCAAGATATTAGAAGATTAATGATGGAACGAGAAATTATTCTAGAAAATCTATCTGTTGCTGAAGATGTGAAAAAGAAAAAATTGACTAATAAACCTAAGAAATAAAAAAAAATTGTAATAACACAAAACTTTTTTTTAGAAATGAGAATTAAATAAACTGCTATTTTTATTTAATAAGTAACTTATAATCAATAAATTAAAATTGTAATTGTTCCTTAGTTACAAATAGAATTGCTAAAATTAAAAGTAATATTATAATATATATAAAATTATACTTTATTAAAATATATAAAATAATTATTTTTAATAAATATATTATTTTTTAATTATTTTCTTTATAATCAGAAGGAGTTTGTCCTGTTATTTTTTTGAATTGTGTAGAAAAGTGAGGCGTACTTTTATAATGCAAATAATCAGCAATTTCATTAATTCTATATTTTTGCAGTAGTAGTAATTCCTTTGCTTTTTCTATTTTTTGAAGGGCAATATATTTTTCAATAGTGATATTTTCAGAAGCTGAAAATAAGCGACTTAAATACGAATAGTCATAATGTAGCTCTTCAGAAAGATATTCAGAAAAATTAATTTTTAATGCTTTTTCTGAATAATGAATTTGATTGATGATAGTTATTTTGAGTTCAGAAATAAGTCTTTCCCTATCAGATTCTATAAGTTGAAGACCTATTTTTTGTAATTCTTGATTTAGCTCTTCCTTTTTCTTTATTGAAACCTCTGTATTTTCAGTAAGGTAAATCTTTCCCAGCTTTACAGTTTCAAATTCAATAGAAAGGGTTGCACATAGATTTTCTACTGCCAAGACACAACGTGGACAAACCATATTTTCTACATTTAATATAAATTTACTCATCGTTTCTATAAAAAATCGCTCATTTATTAATAATAAAGTGCCGACAGGCTATCGAAGTAAAAAATCAAAATCTCTTTTTCTTTATCAGATAACTTACTTTCTCTATGAATAAAAGTATAGGAAGATAAAGGCATTTCGTTTTCCTCAATTTGACCCTTTATAGAAGTGAGTTTATTCCGTTTTTTTCGGTCAGAATACGTATCAAATTCATCAAAATTGAGTTCTGATTTTCCTTCTTTTATATGACGTTCCAAAAACCAACTCATAGGCTGTAACTTGTTGTACCAAGGATAAGCCGTATAATTGCTATGACAATCGTTACAAGAGTTTTTGAGTAAATTCTGAACTTTCAAAGGAGGAGAATATAATTTTACAAAAGCTGTCGGAGTATTTTCTTTTCTGTCTTGATTAATTGGAGTAGGAATAAATTGTATTCCTACTCCGATTATCAACAAAACAAAAATAATTTTATATTTTAATTTCATTTTGTTTTACTTTACTATTAAATTATTATTTTACAGTAATTTCTTCTTGTACTTTTCCACACGAAAGCATTTTACTTCCGAAGTAAGGATTTTTTATTTCCTTAGAAGCACTTAGCCACATTGCACCTTTGTTGTTGTCGTACATAGGACAAAAATCTGCATACAAAGTACGGTCAGTTCCCATTATACCTACCAAATCCTTCACGTCTTTACTAAGTAAAGCAAGGTGTTCACGTTGATGCACTATATTTCCTTTGTTTTCAGAAATATGTTCGGCATGTTCGGTTGCACTTTCTATAATTTCATCAAATTTAGTAGTTTGGTCTGCTGCTAGACTTGACTTATCCAATCCTTTAAAAGCTGCTGTTAGATTTACACTTGCTTCGGCTGCTTTTTCATCGTTATCCTCTACTAAGGCATTTTTTAGATTAAAATAAGCATCCAAAACAGTAGAAATAGTTTGGTTTTTAGCTATTTCGTTGTTTTCCATAGAAGAGTTGTCATGATTCATATTATCATGGTTCATCTCATCATGATTCATATCTGCCATGTTTTCTTCTGTCATATTTTCTGCGTTTGCTTCTTTGTTTTCTGTTGAAGCGTTGTTACAAGAATAAAGCAAAAGAGTTGCGCTTGCGAATACATAAATTAACTTTTTCATAAAGAATAAAATTTGAGTTAGAATAAAAAAAAATAAAAATTGATAAAATAAATAGGGAGAAAAAAAACGGTTTTTACTTAATCTCTAAACTCACTTCCCCACAAGTAAGCATAGATTTTCCGAAATACGGATTTTTGATTTCTTTGTCTTTGCTTATCCAATTTGCACCTTTATTATTATCTGCCATCGGACAAAACTGAACATAAATTATATTTTCCAACGGCTCAAAAGATTGCGACATGGCGACCATCGTTTCAGAAATAGCTTGAAATTTCTGTCTTGCTGCTTCTATTTTTTCTACGTGTGGCAAATGCTGTAATTCTTCCTTTAGATTTGAGCTATATTTCATATAGAGTTTGTGAGATTCTCCTCCAAAAAGCGACATATTTATTTTGGATAAAGACAAAGTCATTTTTTCAGATGCTTTTTTTGCTGCTAGTAAATCGTCTTTTGTAAGGGCATTTTTGAGTTCAAAATAAGCATCATAAACAGGTTCAAGTGATTTTTTGGCTGTTTTACTAATTGATGTTTTTTTGATAGGATTTTTGTCTTTTTTGCTTTCGGTCATTGAAGTAGTAGTGTTTGCCGAGTTTGTTCCTCCATGATTGTGTCCTGTCATGACTGCTCCTCCTTTAGGATTCATCATACTTGGTTTTCCTGCTAATTGTGCTGCTGCATCTATGCTAAATGTTCCGTTTATGGCGATTTCTTCACCTTCTTGCAATCCTTCTTCGATGATATAACTATCACCTAAAGCTAATCCTAGTTTGACTTCTCGCATGACAAAATCAACTCCTTTTTCAGATTCTTGTCGTACATAAACAACTGAACGTTCGCCTGTCCACATGACAGAAGTTTTTGGAATGGTTATTTTTTCTGAGTTTTTATTTTTAGAATTTGAAGATAAGTCTGCTTTCACTTCTCCAGATACAAACATTTCAGGTTTTAATTTTAAATCTGAATTCGAAACAATTACTCTTGCTTGTGCCACTCTAGTTTTTGGGTCAATGAAAGGGTCAATAAATGAAATCGTACCTTCAAAATTCTGACTTGGTAACGATTCTATGGTATAATTTACTTTATTACCTTTTTTTATCCACGCTAATTCTGACTCATAAATATCAAAAAGTACCCAAACTTGTGAAAGATTCGCCACTCTGTACAAACCTTCTCCCTGTCTAACATAATCGCCTAGATTTACCATTTTATCAATCACATAACCCGAAACATCAGCCAAAATTGGAAATTCTTCTTTTATCTTTCCTGTTTCTAAAAGCCCATTGATTTGATTTTCGGTTAATTTCCAACTTTTTAATTTTTCTTTTGCTGCATTGAAAAGTTGAGGTTGTGTATCTTTTATTTTTTGCGCTTCAAAAAGCTCTTGTTGTGCTGTCAATAATTTTGGAGAATAAATAGTCGCTATTTGAGTTCCTTTACTGACATATTCGCCAGTAAAATTAACTCTCAGATTTTCAATTCTTCCCTCAATATGAGTCGATTGCGTAAAAATTTGGCGTTCGTCAGGTTGTACTTTTCCATTTAAAGAAATCGTTTTGATAGGTTTCATTTTTCCAACTTTTGCCGTCTGAATATCAGCGAGTTGCATAGCAGTAGGCGACATTCGGACTGCAAATTCACTTCCTTCTTCATTATCATCACTCACTAAAGGAATCAAATCCATTCCACAAATTGGACAATCGCCAGCTTCAGGTTGCCTAATCTGAGGATGCATCGAACACGTCCAAATTTGGTTTTTTATATCGTCTTCTATCGTATGACTTTCATTCTTTGTATCAGAAGAAGAGTTTAGAAAATAGCCTATCGTTCCTCCCAAAAGAAGAATGATAGCGTAAATTATATATTGCTTTTTCATAGTTTTATGTTTGATTGGCGAGTGATTTGGCTTCGCCGAGCTATCGGTTTTATGATTAATATGATAATTGCAGGATAATACATTAAACCAATATTATTTTATTTTTCGTTTCAATAGTTGTGCATTTATCGCCACAATGACGGTACTCAAACTCATCAAAATAGCACCAATCGCAGGACTTAAAATAATTCCATACGAAGCTAAAACTCCTGCTGCCAAAGGAACAGCAACGATATTATATCCTGCTGCCCAAAAAAGATTTTGAATCATTTTTTGATAGGTTGCTCTACCAAACAAAATCAAATTTGAAATATCTTTTGGACTACTATTAACCAAAATAATATCAGCCGTTTCTGCTGCTACGTCAGTTCCAGAACCAACTGCAATTCCTACATCTGCTTGTGCAAGTGCTGGCGCATCATTTACACCATCGCCTGTCATGGCAACCACTTCGCCTTTTTGTTGTAATTCTTTGATAATTCTTTGTTTGTCTTCTGGCAAAACTTCAGCATAATATTTATCTAGTTGTAAATGTTCGCTTACCGATTTGGCTACTTTTTCATTGTCGCCTGTTGCCATAATTATAGTTATTCCTTTAGATTTTAGAGTTTGGATTGCTTCTTTTGCATCTTCTCTAATTTGGTCTGACAAAGCAATAAAACCAATTAATTTGTCATCAACTAAAACAAAAACAACTGTTTCAGCATCATTTATAAATGAATCAGCAGGTAATTCTATATTTTTTTCTTTTAATGTTCCTGGACTTACTACACTTATAGTTTGATTGTCCAAAGTAGCCGTTATTCCTTGTCCTGTATTATTTTGAAGGTTTTTAGCTTCTCCATAATTCAAATTCAATTCCTTTGCTTTTTTGATAATACCAAAGGCAATAGGGTGTTCCGAACTTCTCTCTAAGGCAGCAGCTAGTTTCAAAATATCGTCTTTGCTATAATTTGTATCTGTAGTTTCAAAACGAGTTACACCAAAATCTCCTTTTGTAAGCGTTCCTGTTTTATCAAAAATAATAGTCGTTATATTCCTAGAATTTTCGAAAGCAGTTCGATTTCTGATAAGTATTCCTCGTTGAGCCGAAACAGCCGTTGAAATTGCGACAACCAAAGGAACAGCCAAACCAAGTGCATGAGGACACGAAATAATCATAACCGTTACCATACGTTCCAACGCATATTCAAAATCTTTTCCCAACGAAAGCCAAACGACAAGCGTAATAATTCCTGCACTTAGTGCCAAATAAAACAACCATGCAGCAGCTTTATCAGCCAAATTTTGTGTTTTTGACTTTGTATTTTGTGCATTTCGTACCATTTCTACTACTTTAGAAAGATAGGCATCTTCTCCTGTTCGCTCTACTTCAATTTTTAATGAACCACTACCATTAATAGAACCTCCAATTACTTCGTTTCCTTCTTTTTTTGCAACTGGTTTGGATTCTCCTGTTAGCATCGATTCATTGACATAACTTTCTCCTTCTATCACTTTTCCATCGGCAGGAATTTTTTCTCCTGCTCTGACAAGCACTTTATCTTTTATTTTTAATTTTTCGATAGCTACATTTTCAGTTTCTCCATTTTGATTAATTCTACTTGCCGTCGAAGGCATCATTTTGGCTAATTCTTGCAATGCGCTTGAAGCTCCCATGATAGATTTCATTTCAATCCAATGCCCTAAAAGCATAATGACAATCAAACTAGCGAGTTCCCAAAAAAATATTTTTCCTTGCAAACCAAAAACTACAGCCGAACTATAAAAATAAGCCACAGAAATAGCTAGTGCGATAAGTGTCATCATGGCTGGCGATTTTTTCTTGATTTCTTCTACCAATCCTTTCAAAAAAGGAAAACCACCATAAAAAAATACAATAGAAGAAATAACAAATTGAACATATCTATCTCCCTCAAAACGGAATTCATAACCTACCAATTCTTGAATCATAGGCGCAAGAACAACGATAGGAAGCATTAGGATAAGAGAAACCCAAAAACGCTTTTTAAAATCCTCTATCATGTGAGCATGATGTTGAGAATGGTCGTGCGATTTGTGTTTTGAGTGATTATGATGGTCATGATTTTCATGTCCCTCATGTTTGTCGTGGTTTTCGTGATTTTGCATATTCATAATTTTACTGATTTAATTTTTATGTGTCAAATAATTAAGTTCAGCTATCGAAATTTGATAGGCTGTTTGTTCCATAATTATCTTTTTTTGATAGCTCAAAACTTGCTGCTGCATACGCAAAACTTCCTCAAAATCTACTCCTGCATTGCTATAAGCCGAATATAAAAGCCGTAGAATCTGTTCAGATTCTTTGATTTGTTCGTTGTAGAGTTTGATTAAATCTTGCTGTTTTTGTAAGTCAAATAAAATTTTGTCGTAAGAAGTCAAGAGTTCATTTGTTTTGTCTTCTTTTTTGAGTTGAAATAATTCTTGTTCTAATTGTGCTTGTTTTTGTGCTGCTTTGTATTTTTTTCTGTAAATCGGTAAACTAATACTTGCCATTGGCATAATTGCATCTTTTCCATTTTGTGGTAAGTCCATATCGGTACGTTTCGAAGTAGCTATGTATGTAATTCCCACACCTATTTTGGGCAAACCTTCCTTTATTACAACTTCTTCTTTTGCTTGACTAGCTTTTATTTGAGTTTCTAATTCTTCCAAAATCGGATTATTGATAAGCAAAGAATCTTTTTGAAGAGCCAAATCGGTAAAAGAATATGACTTTTGAAGTAAAGTAGAATCAGAAGGCGAAAAATTTAATTTTACTTTCTTATTTTCTATTTCCTCTTTTAGATTTACTATTTGCTTAAATCTTGAAAGTAAAGGCTGTTCTTTTTTTCTCAAAATTTCCAAATTAGTCATTGCTTCTTTCAGCATAATATCCACTCTCAATACATTTACCATACTTCCCTGTCCGTTTTCGAATTTTATGGTAGCAATATTTTTATAGGTTTTCAGAATTTCAATATTTTGATTTTCTATTTCTTTGAGTTTTTGAAGTTCATACAAAGGATAATAGGCAGCCGAAACTTGATAGAAAATTTGATTTTTAGAATTTAGAAAACGCTGATACATGGCTTCTGCTTGTAATGCAGCTAGATTTTCTTTCGCTTGTAAAGTTCCAAACCAAGGAAACATTTGTGATAATTCGGCTCTTGCTCGTTGCGCTCCTACACGAGTTTCGATAGGAGAAAGAAAATATCCCAAAGACAAAGTAGGGTCTGGTAGAACATTTACTTGAGCTATTTTTTGTAATGCAATTTCAAATTCTTTATAATCAGCCTGTACTTTTGGGTTGTTTTTGGCAGCCATTACAAAATAATCTTCCAAAGATTGTGCTTTTGAAAGGGAAATTGTATTTGTAAATAGTAGCAAAAATAAAAGTAGTTTTTTCATAATATTTTTTAATTGGTTTTAAGTAGCCGACAGTTTCCCAACTGTCGGAAAAATACTGTACCTCTGACAGTTGGGAAACTGTCAGCTACGTTAATTTTCCCTTTTTACCTTCCATTCTTCACGCAAAGAATAAAGCGTCGGAACGATAAAATAAGTAATTACGGCAACGAGCATTCCACCAAAAGAAGGAATTGCCATCGGAATCATAATATCAGAACCTCGTCCAGTAGAAGTCAGAATTGGGAGAAGTGCAATAATAGTTGTGGCAGAAGTCATGACGGCAGGTTTTATTCTTCGCTGACCTGCTTCTACTACGGCTGCACGAATTCCCTTTTTTGTCGTGGTCGGATTTCTCTCAAAACTTTGGTCTAAATACGTTCCCATCAGTACGCCATCATCGGTTGCAATTCCGAAAAGAGCAATAAATCCGACCCAAACAGCAACACTTAGATTAATGGTTTTCATCTGAAAAAGTGTTCGCATATTGGTATCAAAAATCTCAAAATTCATAAACCAATCTTGACCGTAGAGCCAAAGCAAAATAAAACCTCCACTAAATGCCATCGCAATTCCTGTAAAAACCATTAGCGAAGTCGTAACCGAACGAAATTGGAAATAGAGAATCAAAAAGACAATTCCCAAAACCAAAGGAACAATAATAGAAAGGCGTTTTTCGGCTCGGACTTGATTTTCATAACTTCCTGAAAACTTGTAACTCACACCAGCAGGAACAGAAAGTGAACCGTTTTCAATTTGCGCTAAAATGGCTTTTTGAGCATCATCAACTACTGTAACTTCCGAATAACCGTCTTTTTTATCAAAGAGAACATAACCCACCAAAAAAGTTTCCTCACTTTTGATGGCTTGCGCTCCCTGTAAATATTCAATATCGACGACTTGCGAAAGTGGAATTTGAGTGCCTGTTGGCGTAGGAATAAGGATTTTATTGAGCGATTCGGGGTCATCTCTAAGCTCACGAGGATAGCGCACACGAACAGGAAAACGCTCACGCCCTTCAACAGTAGAAGTAATTTTCATTCCTCCAATAGCCGTTTCAATAGTTTGCTGAACGTCTTCTACACTAAGTCCATATCTTGCAATTTGGTCACGATTTATTTTGAGATGTATATACGGTTTTCCTACAATTCTATCAGCAAAAACGGCTTCTGACTTTACAGAAGGAACATTTTTAAGAATACTTTCTAATTTTAAACCAAAATCTTGAATCGTTTGAAGGTCTGCCCCATACACTTTTATTCCCATTGGCGCACGCATTCCTGTCTGTAACATTACTAAGCGAGTTTCGATAGGCTGTAATTTTGGCGCAGAAGTAACTCCTGGTATTTTGGTTACTTTTATTATTTCATCCCAAATATCATCTGGCGATTTTATATTTTCTCTCCAATTTCTAAAATATTTTCCGTCTTCATCATTTATCAAAAGAGAAGTAGAAATTCCTCGTTCAAGTGCTTGTTGATTGGTTAGTGTATCTTTTGTAGAGGTAATAAAAAATGGAACTTCTTCATTTGTAATAGTATCTAATTTTTGAATAAATTTGAAGCGTTCTTTTCTTCCTTTTTCATTCAAAACATATTCAGATTTGTAATTGATAATATTCTCGTACATCGAAATCGGTGCAGGGTCAAGAGCCGTTTCTGCTCGTCCTGCTTTTCCGACTGTCAAATCTACTTCTGGAATATTTGTGAGCATCATATCTAATTGAGCAATCACTTTTCGGTTGTATTCTACCCCAGAATGAGGCATTGAAGTAGGCATTAATAAAAAACTTCCCTCGTCTAAAGAAGGCATAAATTCCTTTCCAATTCCTGTAAAAGTGTGAGTAAGCGACGACCAAACGGACGTAGTTTTTATATCAATATTAATCTTTTCAAAACCGATTGCTACAAACCCAAAAACCGTAGAAAATCCTAACCAAATAGTAACACCCAAAACAATCAGAAAAGAAGGAAGAAGTAAAAATGTAATTTTGTTATCCAAACACCATCTCAAAATAGGCGTGTAGAAATATTCTAGCAAAATAAAACTTCCCAAAATCAGAACAAGAAGCAGCGTAACAAACCAAAAATTACTTCCAAAACTAGCCAAAGCACCCAAAGGCAACCAATATTCAGCCAAGAGCCAAATAATTCCTATCAAAACGACAATGAGTTGAGATTTTTCGAAGAGAAAACGAAGAGTAGATTTTGAATAATGGAGAAATAAGTTTTGATTCGTATTTTGAGTAATATTTTCATCATTATCTTCATTATTATTTCCTTCAAAAAATTCAAATCCTTTTTCTTTTACCAAAATTTGAAGTAAAGCCAAAGCTCCAAAACAAATCAACATCACACCTGCCCACCAAAGATTATAGAACAAAGAAATAATTCCTATCAAAACAAGAATAGAATTTCCGATGATAGATTGTTTGTTTGTCTTAAATTTAATACCAAAAAAGTAATAGGCTAGAGTTGGCAAAATAAGTAAAGAAACGACCATTGCAGCCAGTAGAGCAAATGTTTTTGTAAAAGCTAAAGGAGTAAATAATTTTCCTTCGGCTGCTTCCATCGTAAAAACAGGAATAAAACTAACAATCGTCGTCGAAACGGCTGCCACGATTGCACTCGCTACTTCTGATGCTCCGTTGTAGATTGTATCGACTAATTTTTGAGTTGCAGGAGCTTCTTCTACATGCTTGATGATATTTTCGGAGAGAATAATTCCCAAATCCACCATTGTACCAATCGCAATCGCAATTCCAGAAAGAGCCACAATATTTGCATCAACGCCAAAATAACGCATCGCAATAAAAACCATCAAAACAGAAATCGGCAGCAAACTAGAAATCAGCAAAGAAGCACGAAGGTTATAAACCATCACAATTACCACCAAAATAGAAATCAAAATTTCTAGTAAAAGAGCTTCCTCCAACGTTCCCAAAGTTTCATAAATCAGCGTCGAACGGTCGTAAAAAGGAACTATCGTTAATTGACTTTCTGTACCGTTTGCGAGTGTTTTTTTGGGAAGTCCTGTCGAAATTTCCTTTATTTTTTCCTTCACTTCATTGATTACCTGCAACGGATTTGCGCCATAACGAGCCACCACAACACCACCAACGACTTCTGCACCATCTTTATCCAACAAACCACGACGAGTAGCAGCTCCCAAACTCACAACAGCAATATCTTTTATTCGAATCGGTACATTTTCTTGAACAGCTACGACAGCTTTTTCAATATCTTCGGTTGATTTTATATAACCCAAACCACGCACTAAATACTCAGCTTGATTGATTTCAATAGTTTTTGCGCCTACATCTTTATTCGATTTTTGAACGGCTTGCATTACTTTATGAAGTGGAATATTGTAGGCTTTTAGCGCATCAGGATTGACATCAATTTGATATTCTTGCACAAAACCACCAATAGAAGCGACTTCTGAAACACCTTTTACGGCATTTAATCCATATTTTACATAAAAATCTTGTACACTTCGAATCTCGTGCAAATCCCAGCCTCCTGTCGGATTTCCATTTTTATCTCTACCTTCCAAGGTGTACCAATAAACTTGCCCCAAAGCCGTCGCATCAGGTCCTAAGGCAGGTTGAACGCCATCAGGCAAAAGACCAATAGGAAGCGAACTTAGTTTTTCCAAAATTCTAGAACGAGACCAATAAAATTCTGTGTCTTCATCAAAAATGACGTAAATACTAGAAAACCCAAAAATAGAAGAACTTCGAATCGATTTTACGCCCGAAATTCCCAATAAATAAGTAGTAAGAGGATAAGAAATTTGGTCTTCAATGTCTTGAGGAGAGCGTCCAGACCATTGTGTAAAGACAATCTGTTGATTTTCTCCAATATCTGGAATGGCATCGACAGGAACAGGGTCAGAAGGCAAAGCACCCACTTTCCAGCCAAAAGGCGCAGTTATAATTCCCCAAGTTACAAAACCAAGAAGTAGCAAAAGGGTAACTAATCTATTTCGAAGAAAATAATTAATGATGGAAGAAAGCATAAGAAAATCTATTTTTTTTGGTAATGAACACAGAAAAACACCTTCTAAATTTTCCAAAAATTAAAAGCAGTACATAAAAAGTCTATGCTACTTTTTAGGAAAAAAGAAGAGTATCAAAAATAGAAGTTTCTTAGATAAGAAAACATTGAAACAAGATGACAATATCTTGCTTGAGTAAAGGAGGAGAAGGAATTAAATAGCTAACAGAAAAATCAAAATCAGCAAAAAGCCAATCAAAAAATGTTTTGACAAAAGCAGTTACAAAGAAAACTTGAAATGAACTGTAATCAGTTGGAGTTGAAAGTTCTGATGAATTATTGTAATCGTCTATCTCAAAGGTTTGAGAGTGATTTTGACAACAAGGAGGTTTTTTTAATTCGTCTTTTAAGGTTTGAGCAGTAAAAATATTCGTACAAGAAGTAGTTTTCATTTTACTTATCTTATTCATTCCACAATCAACCGTATTTCCTTTCAAAACTAGCGCACTTTCTACAGCCTGCCCACTACAAAAATGTGTAGTAATGGCAAGAGGAAAATTTGTCGCTAGAAAGATAAATGCCAACAAAATGGCGAATAACTTTTTCATTGAAATAACAGAATATAGAATGAATTATAAAAGACACTTTCTTAATTTGAGTTTGTCTTTTGATAAAGATACAATTTTTTTTCAGCAGTTCATAAAAACTTTGTAAGTAGTTTTTCGGTAATCCGAAATAACTCTGACAATAGTTCTAAAAAAATAATTAAACCACAAAAAGCATTACCAAAGCCATCACTACCATAGAAACATCTTCAATAATGGTAACGGTACTCATCGGCAAATTAAAAACATCTCCAAGACAAGCACATTTGATTTTTTTGTTATCCAAATTACTTTTTATTACTCCAATACTACTAATTCCCAAAACGATAACAGTAATTAGATTGACATAAAAAGGAAAAACATTTATCAAATAAGCAATTCCTAAAGAAAGTTCGACAAACGGATAAATAAGTCCCCAACCTTTCCATTTGGCAGCCACAACGTCATACATTTTATACGACATGGCAAAACCTTTTAGATTAAGAAGTTTGAAAAAGGCAAAGACAATAAAGAAACCTGCCATAAAATTACGCATCAAAAGCATTCCTGAAAAATCAGTAAATGGGTATTGAACCAAAATACTCACTCCCAAAATAAAACCGACAATCAAAAAAAGAGGTTTGTAAGTCGAAAATGAAAATTCATTTGGTAAATCGTTTGTTTCTGTAACGGTATGATTTTGATTTACAGATTCAATAGAATTCGCTTTTACTTCTTCATAAACTACAGCATTTTCCTTTAAGAGCTTTTTTTTTTCTGTAATAATATAATTTCCTATTTTAGATAATTTTTCTTGTAAAACGGTTGTAGGAATATCTTCATGAAAATAAACTATTCCATCAGAATTTTCTACACTAATTTCTGCTTTTTCTATTTGTGGAAGTGCTTCTAATGCTTTTTTTATTTTTGCTTCGCAGCCTTTGCAGGTCATTCCAGTAATTTCATATTCTTTTGTCATTATTTGCTCTAGCGTTGTCATAGATTTAGCATTTCCGTTTAATACACTTACCTTTTCTGTAATTTTATAATTTCCTATTTTAGATAATTTTTCTTGTAAAATAGTTGTAGGAATATCTTCCTTGAAATAAAGCTTTCCTTCTCCATTTTCTACACTAATTTCTGCTGTTTCTATTTGTGGAAGTGCTTCTAATGTCTTTTTTACGTTAGCTTCGCAACCTTTACAGGTCATTCCTGTAATTTTATATTCTTTGATGTGGATTTGTTCTAGCGTTTTCATGATTTTGATATTTATAGTTTGAGAACAGATTTTTAAGGCTGTTATGAATTGTAGTTAGAAAAGAAATCTGATTAAATTAGTTAGATTCTATACTAATAAAACGATATTAAAGTAGTAGAGTTGTTTATGATTTTGACAAGGTTTTACACTATTTTGCTATTTAGCTTCAAATAACTCAACATACACTATTTATTTTTGATTAAATACCTTATCTAAAAACTACATGTCTTTGTTTTCTCCTTCATTTTGTTCTGTTTTTTTCCAATACAAAAACCATTTCTCACTAGCAAAAACTAGAGCTATTCCAATGATAGAAACAATAACTACAAAAATATCAGTAGTAGCTTTGACCCATAAAAAGGCTATTAATACAATTAAATCAAGTAATAATGCAGATAATAGTATAAATCCCTTTGCCTTTACCTCTTTTCTTAAATGTTTAAAAACGCCCCAATGAACTATCATATCCATTATTAGATAAAAAATTGCTCCAATAGAGGCAATACGTGATAAGTCAAAGAAAATAGTTAGAGTAATCGCAATGACCACAACGTAAATTAGCATGTGTTTTTGAATACTTCCTGACATTCCAAAATGACTATGTGGTATCAAATTCATTTTAGTAAGCATAGCTGTCATACGAGAAACAGCAAAAATACTAGCTATTATTCCTGAAATAGTGGCTATAATTGCTATTGCTACTGTAAAATAAAGTCCATAATCTCCAAAAGCAGGTCTAGCTGCTTGTGCTAAAGAATAATCTTTTGCTTTGATTATTTCAGAAATAGATAAACTACTATTGACAGCAATGGCAACTAAAAAATAAATAATTGTACAAATTACTAATGAAACAATAATTGACCTACCAACGTTTTTGTGAGGATTAGTAATTTCGCCTCCACTATTAGTAATGGTCGTAAAACCCTTATACGCTAAGATAGACAAGGCAATCGCTCCTATATATTCAGGAAAAGAATGGCTATTATTATCAATTTTACTTGGAATTAAGTCTGGAAAGGTAAAACTTGCTGCCCATAAACCTCCTAAAGCAAATACTATAATTCCTACAATTTTGATAAATGCCATAAACTGAGAAGTTTTTCCGATTATCTTATTTCCCGAGATATTAATAATATAAGCAAACACTAATAAACCTACTCCTAATGTAGGAATCCATATATTTGTGTTATCAACTTCAAATAGTTGTAAAGTATAAGAACCAAATGTTCTTGCTACTAAACTTTCATTTATTATCATAGAAAATGCCATTAACACAGAAGCAGAAGCAGTTAGAGTTGTTTTTCCGTAGGCTTTCATCAAAATCATTGCAATACCTCCTGAAGAAGGATACGCATCAGAAACTTTGATGTAAGAATAAGAACTAAACCCAGAAATAATAGCTCCAATAATAAAAATATAAGGAAACCAAGTTCCAGATAATTCGGCTACTTGTCCTAAAAGAGCAAAAATTCCTGCACCAATCATTACTCCAGTTCCAAGAGCTATTGCACCTTTAAGGGACAGGCTGTCTTTTTTATAATTTTCCTGTTCTTCTTTCATGTAATTTTAATAGTTGTTTGCATACGTTACTCTAAACTTTTAGTCAGAATTTTCTATTTGTAAAAATACTTTTACTATTTTTTTTTGCGTTAGGAATATTAAAATAATAAACTAAACAGTTCTCCTTCCTTAATCACTATTTTAGTACATAATTTGTAAACCTGCACCCCAACCATAACGGTTATCATAATTAGCAGAAATTCCAAAATATTGTCCTAAAATATAACTTGTTCCTACTGTATATCTAAATTCATCTTGATTGATAAGATATTCTAGACTTACATTTGCTCTCCAGCGTTTGGTAAGTGGAAAATCTTCTCGTTCTAATTCGATTTGCAAATTTCCTTCATGGTCAGTTCTGAAATCTGACCAAATATGCATCGGTAAGAAATAACGAATTCCGACTAACCCTTTTACTTTTGCATCAGGCAAAACCTGTTCTTCACTTATTATATTTGTTTCTTCTTGCTCTAATTCTGCACCTACATAAGCTACAAAAAACTGTTTTGATCCAAAGTAACGCATTGCTTTTGCTTCTATCTCTATTTGGTCTGTATAGTTTGTATTTCCTTCTATACTAATTTCATTTCGGAAATTAAAAATACTTGCATCTGTCCAAAGTCCATTACTTTGCACTCTTGCATTTGCCATCGAATACCAGTTTTTATCTTCACTAGCAAACCTTCTATACCCTGCATTTGTCGTAATCATAGGCGTAGAATTGGTATAATTGACTACTCTAGCCATTCCAGACATCATGTGATAAAGTAGATGACAATGAAAAAACCAATCTTTTTCCTCAATCGCATCAAATTCTATAATTGTGGTTTCCATTGGTGCAACATTTACAGTATGTTTAAGAGGAGAAAAATCATCTTGTCCATTTATTACTCTAAAAAAATGTCCGTGCAAGTGCATGGGGTGGCTCATCATGGTTGTATTGTGCATCACAAAACGAACCGTTTCACCTTTTGTAATCTTGATTTTGTCAGCTTCTGAAAGTGGCGTATTATTTATCATCCAAACATAACGCAACATATTTCCACCCAAATATAAATGAATAACTCTTACAGGTTGGTCTTCATTTATCTTTGTCGAGGTTTCTGATTTGAGCATCGTGTAATCAAAAATGGTTTCATCAGGATTCTGTTTTTTGAGCTGTTTGTAACCTGTCATCATTACACCCATTGGCTTGAGCATAGATTTCATCCTATTTGCTTTGGGATCATCTTTACTCATCATCATTCCTTCCTTTGAAGCGTCATGGGTTTTTCCTTCTTGCATGTCCATTTTATCATGATTTTGATGATTCATGTTATCCATTTTTGAAGAATCCATTTTCATTTCTTCATTTTCCATTCCCTTTTCTTCCTGTCCCATTTTCATTCCCATTCTATTCATGTCTTCCATCAGAATATCATAATTTGTGGGAGCTTTTGTGCTTTCATACAACCCATTTTCCATTCTATTTTTGGGAGCTTTACCCATTTTCATTTTGGGCATCATTTTCATCATGTCTTTCATTTCGTTTACTAGCGCAAAATAATCTAGTGGAGGTAAATCTGTTGCAGCTTTTTGAGTTGCAGATTTGTCGCCTAACCAAACCGAAGTATATTTGTATCTATCCCACGAAGTAGCACGAAATTCATATTTTTCCGAATTAGCATCTTTAGCATTTTTAGGAATTGTAACTTCAATATCATACGTTTCAGCCGTTGCAATAAGTAATTTATCTACTTCAACAGGCTCAACATCTATTCCATCAGCAGCTACAACCTTCATTTTGCCTCCTGCATAATGTAGCCAAAAATGTGAAGAAGCCGAACCATTAATTACTCTAAGACGAATTGTTTCGCCAGCTTTAAGGTCTTCTATTTCTTCTTTTACTTTTCCATTTGCCAAGAAAGCATCGTAATAAACATCTGCCAAATCCATATCAGGCATTCTTTTCCATTCTAACCATGCTTTTGCGCCCAAATTTCCTGTTGCAATCGCTTTTCCATAACTCTGAATAGCATTTCTTTTTATGGCATACCAATCTGTATGACGCTTCAACAGGCGAAGAACATTATGTGGATTTTGGTCTGTAAAATCAGAAAGAACAATTACCTTTTCTTTTGTCCTAATAAAATCCTGTGGTTCTTTTGGTGAAATAGCAATTCCTCCATAAAGCCCTTTTTGTTCTTGGTACATCGTATGCGAATGATACCAATACGTTCCATTTTGAATAATTGGAAACTTAAAAATGTGCGTTTCTCCTGCTTTGATAAGTTCGGTAGTCAGGAGTGGAACTCCGTCTTGTTCGTTTGGTAAAAGCAATCCATGCCAATGAAAAGAAGTCGTTCCTTTGGTATTATTTTTTACATAAATAAGTGCTGTATCTCCTTCTGTAAAAAATAAAGTAGGCGCAGGAATTTGTCCATTTGTAGTCAAAAGTTTTGCTTTTTTTCCTGCTAATTCCATAACTGTATCGCTTACTGTGAGATTATAAAAGACCGTTTTATTTTTTATTTCTTTGTTTGATTTAGAATTTGTATGGTTGCTGTGAGTGTGCTGTGCAAATCCATTTTGACTAAAAAGCAGCGTGAAAAAGAGTAATAGTAATTGATTTTTCATAGATAAATTGATAAAAATAATAAGTTTAAAAAATGTAGATACAAAACCCTAAGTATTTCCAAAGACACTTAGGGTTTGAATAGGTTTTGAAAAATTAAGCTGCCATTTTACGACATTCTTCTGCACATTTACGGCACGATTCAGCACATTTTTTACAATGGTCGCCACTATGTTGTCCACATTGCTCAGCACACCAATCACAGATTTCTGCACAAATTCTACAATAGTCTTTTGCCCATTTGCTATCGTTTAGCATTGCTTTGATAGCCACTTGACACGAATCAACACATTCTATACAACAACGAGGACAATCGTTCATACTTTCTTTTGTTGCCATATTGTACAAACAGCTTTGACAATCGATAAAACATTGCTGACAGGCTTCTATACACGCTTGAAATTTTGAGTTAGACATAATTTTTGGATTTTAGGTTTAAAAATTTAGATTAAAAAATATTGAAATTCAATTAAATAAAAGGAATATTTTGAAGATTATATCATCTCTTTATTCGGCTACTTCTCTAGTTTCCTTATCAAGTGAGCCTTTAAAGGACGGAATTGGACGTTTGTTTCTTTCGCTTTCAGTTTCTACTATTCCATTTTCTTCAATATCATTGATGAGCCATTCCATTTCCATAATTTCTCTTCGCTGTGCTTTGATAATTTCATTAGCCAGTTTTCTAACTCTTATATCCTTTATTTGTGAACGTTCACTTGTCAGAATAGCAATAGAATGATGTGGAATCATTCCTTCCATATAGTCAGTACCTGTAACGGTTACTTGACTTCTTACTAACCATATCGAACCTACAATCAAAAGGACACCAAAGGTTAGAATAGCTACATTTATTTTTGTGTTTTTATACATATTAAGCATAAACAATAACATGATAATAATCATAGAACCTCCCATAATCATAGTCATAAAAAGACGGGTTTCACTAAACCAAAAGTGGTCTATAACTTGATAAGAGTGTGTGTACATTAAAAAAAACATAGCAATCATTGAAGTGGCAATCATTGCAAAAAATTTTAAATACTTCTTGTTACTTTCCATAAGTCGTAAAAATTAGGTTAAAAAATAGATAATATTATTTATTATCTATAAAATATAACCTAATAAAGTGCAATAAAGTTTTGTAAAATTTTGGAAAGTATTTATACTATTTTGACTTATCTCTATTTCAAAAATTAATCATTATCTATCATTTTTATTTCATTTTTATAACTAAATATCGTGTAACAAAAGTTATTTCACATTACTATCTTTGTATTTAACTTAGTTTTTTCTTCCTCCTATACTAAAATATATGAAAAAGAATCACGTAGAACTAACAAATGAAGACAAAAAAAACTTCAAGAATTATTGAAGAAACGGAGCTTACTAAACCATGTTCACAAACGTGGTCTAGCTCTTCAACTGTTAGCTAAGGGTATGTCTTATCAAGAAGTTCAAGACCATTTAAACGTAAATTATGTTTTGTTAAGTAAATGCGCCAAACAGTACAGTTCAGAAGGTCTTACTATGCTTTATGATAAATCACATTCAAGTCGTTCAGTATGTTTTAGTGGAGAAGAATGTGCAAAAGTTACAGCATTAGCATGTAGCAGCCCTGCCATAGGTTATTCTTCTTAGTCTCTTCGGCTTCTTTCTGATAAATTAGTTGAATTAGAAATCATTGAAAGTATTTCTCATACAGAGGTGGGTCGTATTTAAAAAAAATGAATTACAACCTCACCGAAAAAAACAATGGTATATTGGAAAGTTAAATGCTCTATTTTTAGCACGAATGAACCTCATTCTTCGTTTGTATTTATTACCTTCCAATCCTTTACGATCTGTTTTATACTTTGATAAAAATCTCTGTTTTTTGATTGGAGATACAGTTGAAGGTCTAGCCATAAAGTCTGGGCAAGTGGCTAAAGAGAACTATGCTTACACAAAACATGAAGCCTGTTCTTTGTTGGCTATGATAAAGCCTTTGACAGAAAAAGGTGTGTTCACATACGACGTAGAAGACGAAAGAAAGAGTTTGCATTGTACATGCAAAAATTAGAAAGTCTTTATCCAGAAGCAGAGATAATTACAGTAGTTTTAGATAATCTAAATACGCATAATGCGAGTTCATTTTACGAAACTTTTGATGTTAGAGAGGCAGCAAGATTAGCTGATAGATTTAACTTTGTTTATACTCCAAAATCAGCTTCTTGGTTAAATATGATCGAAATTGAATTCTCAGCATTGTCAAGACAATGTTTAAACAGATGTATTTCTTCAATTTCTAAACTATCAAATGAAGTGATTGCTTACTTCAAAGAACGTTCAAAAAAAGCTATCAAAATTGATTGGCAATTTAGCAGAGAAA
This sequence comes from Bernardetia sp., assembly GCA_020630575.1. Taxonomy (GTDB): domain Bacteria; phylum Bacteroidota; class Bacteroidia; order Cytophagales; family Bernardetiaceae; genus Bernardetia. Next base: position 2,248 of record JAHDBD010000041.1, on the reverse strand, counting down.
CGGCAAGAAAAAAATTGAATAAATACTATACAAAGGTAAATAGTGAAAATAAAAAAATATAAATAAACTTTTGTTACACGGTATTTAATAGCAAAGAGTTTTATCTATTTTTCGACGATAAATTCAGCCGTTTACATTAAAAAGGTAATTCAGTAAGATTATATAATCATGAAAAACGATATGTAATTCTTATTTTTTTCTTTTATATGGATATGAATTAAGGTTGAATTGTAATAGGTAAGTAGGTCTAATCTATGTCTTTATTAATCAAAATAAGGTTCTCTTAAAAGTTCTGAAAGTGCCGTTTTATAGTCTTTTTCGCACTTGTAAGCATAAAAATAGGTTTTCTTTCCCTGCTCAACTATTGCAGTTCTTTCGACCTCACAAAGTAACTGTACCAGTTCTAAACATTTCCGTTTCGAATACCTTTTTTTCTGATGTTGAAAACGATTAATCGCTTCTGTAATTTCTTCTGCTGTCAATAATTTTCCTTTGAGTTCTCTAAATACTTTTAGCACTCTATTAAATTCTTCTACTTGTAGCGATTCGGAAACTCCCATTCGTTTGCTTGTTGTTCTTCTCAGCATCAACCAATAGGAAATAAACGCCATTTTTCGTTTTCTCAAATCATTTGTTTTTCGAAGGGTCAAGTTTTCTGTATCTACTAAAATAGATTTTAAGGCAGAAATTTGTATAATTCCTTTTTCGTTACTTGTTTTGAGTAAATACAAATAATGTTTCAAAAGCTGTTCAGCTACAACGAGCTGTACAGGTGTGAGCAGAACAGCGTCTTCCACCGAAGCAAAATTTAGTTTTGCTTTCAGTTTTACATCTTGGGTATATTTTTCTACTGAAACAATCAGCTTTTCAAAATCATTGACAAACAAATGTGCTATTTCTTGCCCTGCTTTGTCTTTTTCGGCTTTTTGGAACTCTTGGTACTGGCTCACATCTTTATTAATATCTTGTTCATAAAATAAAATTTCTTTCGGATTCTCAAAATAAGGACTTCCCTGTTTGTTTTTTTCGTGGGTATATTCTGCAAATATTTCTTGGTAATTAATTTGAAAATCCCCTTTTTCTTTATCAAAATAAAGGTATTTAGAAATCTCTGTTTTTAATCTTTCTGTTTCGAAGTCGTGAAATTCCTCTCCATATTCTAGTTTAGAATTTTGGTATCTTTTAGTGTGAATAGCCAAACTTTCAGTAGCAAACTCAATCGTTTTTTCATAATCATACTCTAAAACCAAATTTTCATTAGGCAAGAAATGAGCATAATTTTGTGTTACAATGATATTTTCTACTTCTTGTTTGTCATAATTTCTAATTCTTGCTATAAATTGACGGTACGAAGTGGTATCAAATCCTGCTCTAGTCTTATTGAGATAAATATTTGTTGTTTTTCTATCTGTTTCGATATTAAATCCAGCTTCTAAAACCGAAGTCGTTATAATAATTGGTTTTTTATCGTTCCAGTTGAAAGTAGATTTACTTTGAATGCTATCAAAATTTTCTTTTTCAGTTGGAGTAAGTCCTGTAGAAGCCAAAAAATGAACGCCTATTTTTTCTTTTAAAAGTAAATTTTGAAGTAAACGAGCCTGTTCGATGCTATTAAGATGAATAATGGCTCTTTCCTCATTTTCTACAATGGTTTTACATTTTTCAAAGGCAAAAGAAGTCATTTTTTTATCTTGACAAAAAATAAGTGAAGGTGCAGCATAGTCTTTTTTATCTTTTGCGACAATTTCAAAATGATTTATTTCTGAATTTGGCAAATAGAGTTTTGTAGGTGTCGCACTCATCAATAAATTATGTTCATTTTTGAGTAGTGTTTCTAATAAATTACCAATCACTTTGGGTCTAAAAGTACTATCACTTGTCATTAAATGTCCTTCATCAATAACTAAAAATACTTTTTTGTTGTAAAATTGTGTCAAAATGTGATAGGCATCTGGAAGTTTATCAAAATTGGTATAAATAATATCGTGCTGCTCTGTTTTTAGCCTTTCAATAGCTTGTGAAGCCGTATCTGCTGTAAAAACAATCTTATTTTCACTTCCATTTTCCTCATTTTGATTAGTTTCTAAGGCTTGTTGTTTAGCAATCGCATTTCTAGGCGCAGCAAAAAGAACTACAAAACCCTGTTCATTGAGGTATTTAGTTAAATGGTGTTTTACAAAATAACTTTTTCCAATTCCTGTTGGAGCTTGTAAATAGGTAAATTTTGAGTTTTCTAATGAGTCTAAAA
>JAHDBD010000004.1 GCA_020630575.1 Bernardetia sp. | reverse complement strand
AAAATAAACCGAATAAAATTTGGTTCAACTTATAAAATGCGAAAGTCCTAATTTAGAATGGATGAAAAAAATGGTAAAACAAAGTATCCAAATATATAATGAAGAAAGACCACATTTTTCTTTACTTATGCAGACACCAAAGCAAACCCATCAAGAAGAAAACATTCAAATAAGAAACTATAAAAAAGAAAAATCAGACAGTTTAGAAACCGTCTGATTCATATAAAATTTATCTAAAAACCTGTAACGCTATTTCAGGACGAGACAAAATGAAAACTATTTAATAGAATAATCTATCAAACGAGAATAATCTCCATCTTCATATTCAATGGCAATAATACCAATTCCTTTAGCAAAATACCACGTCGACTTATCTGTGGTTATACCATCAACTAAAGGTGTAAAACTCTCATCTTGCTTAACAACCATTACATTATCATAACTTTTGCCGTTAATAGTTTTTGTAACATCTTTTTCTAGTAAGGTCATTTGGTAGCTTAAAGTAAATCCATCATCTTCAAATGTATCACTCCAAGTATCTCCTACTTTGGCATCTAAATCTGCAATAGCAGTTACGAAAAGTACGCCTTCATCATCTGTAAAATCATATCCATAATACACTTTTTGAGTAGATGGTTCAATACGGACTAATAACTCTTCATCTATATTATTAGGTTCTACACTAATCACATTCCAAGTAAAACCACCTACACTTTTTGTTTGGCTAGTAAGAGTTTGAATATAAGTTTGGTTTTCTTCATCTTGATATGTCCAAGTAGAAGCTGTTGTTAGAGGAAAATAACTTCCTTGTTCTTTTGGATTTTCATCTTCATCATCTTTTTTACAAGATGAAAATAAGAATGAAAAACTGATTGAAAAAATAAGAACTAGAATGAAAAAATGATACTGTGATTGAATTTTATTTTTAGTGAATTGCATAACAAAAATGAGTTAGTTTTATAAATTTGGATTAAAAAATAGAATTAATTCTGTCTTTACATACAAAAATGCAATTCAAAAAGGCTCATTATTGCCTAAATATTTCTACACGATTAAAATTTAATCATAAAAAAAAGCAACTCTCTTATGAAAGTTGCTTTTTGTGTCGTCAATGTATAAAATAAAATTTTTTACATTGAGCTAAACATATATTGATTCAATTAAAAACAGATTCAGTACGAATACTTCTATTGATAACTAATCAATTTGTTTGTTTAGTAATCACGTGATGGACGTCCACCACCGAAGTTTCCACCACCTCTGTTTTCTCTAGGAATGGCTTTTTTTACTTGGATCTCACGACCTTTAAGTTCGATACCGTTCAATTCTTCAACAGCTGCTTCGCCGTCTTCTTCTGATTCCATTTCAACGAAACCAAAACCTCTTGAACGATGTGTTTCACGGTCTGTGATAATTTTTGTTGATGTAACTACACCAAGCTCTGAAAATACTGCCTCTAATTCTTCCTCTGAGATAGAATAAGGCAAATTTGATACGTAAAGATTCATAAAACTAATTAACGAAAAAAACTAATAAATGAAGGATCTAAGTTGTTCCTTCACTTCAAATATACAAATAAATTTTTTATAAAACTACTACTTGTATCAATTATTTTTTAATTATTTTCAAGTATTTCGTGTGTTTTTTATGAAATACTTCAAACAACTCTTTATTTAAGGGTTTTTTGAGAATATAAAAATAAAATATAGCCAATTAATTTCTAGAATTTATGTTACATTTTTAATTTATTTCGATTTTTGAGGAGGCTGCATAACTACTTGGCAATTATTACACGTTCGTAATTCTTCTGAATTATAAAAAGTTTGCATTACTTTAGGCAATTGTTCCACAATATCAGTCAGTTCGAAACGCTCTTCATAAAGTTTGTTTCCACAGTTTTCGCAATACCACATAAAGCCATCTTCTTCTCCTTCTCTTCTATAACGCTCAATGACAAGCCCAATAGAACCTTCAGTACGTTGTGGAGAGTGAGGAATTTTAGCAGGTAATAAAAACATTTCGCCTGCGCCAATAGGTACATCAGCAAATTTTCCGTCTTCGATAATCTTGACAACAATATTTCCCTCTAGTTGATAAAAAAGTTCTTCACTTTCATTATAATGATAATCTTTTCGACTATTAGGTCCTCCAACAACCATTACAATATAATCTTCATTATCCAAATATACTTGCTGATTGCCAACTGGTGGTTTTAAAAGATGACGATTATCATCGATCCATTTTTGAAGGTTAAAAGGTTTTTTCATGAATAAATTTAGAATTGGTGTGTTAGATGAAATTATACTACTTTAATCAAAAAGCACTTATTTATGTTTGTCTAAATTAATAAATTCTTGCTGTATTCTCCAATTTCAAATTTCACTTATTTCATTTCTATGTCTTTTCACAATTTATAACATTCTTTCAAAAAAATAATTTCGCATATTGCAGAGTAGCTCAAAGCTATTAAATAAGAATTAAAATTGCTCTCATCTCTTTTTTATTAAAATATAGAACTATGCAACTCAAAAAAATACCCATTTTCATTTTTATCCTTTTACTTTTTACCTGTTTTTTTATATCTCCCAAAAGTTATTCTCAATCTCCTTTACCAGCTCAAAAACAAAATCAACCCATTGTACTCAAAAATGCGACACTTCATATTGGCGATGGAAATACTATTATCGAAAATGGTTCTGTTCGTTTTGAGAATGGAAAAATTACTGCGTTAGGAGAATCTTCAAGTGTTTCTCAAGAAGGTGCAAAGGTTGTTGATTTGTCTGGAAAACATATTTATCCTTCTCTTATTTTGGCAAATACAACACTTGGGCTTAAAGAAATTGATGCAGTGCGTCCTTCAGTAGATGAGGCTGAAGTAGGAGATATGAATCCTAATATTAGAGCTATTAGTGCCTACAATGCAGAGTCTGATGTTACCACAACGGTCAGAACAAATGGTGTTTTGATTGCACAAGCAACTCCTCGTGGATCGCTAGTAGCAGGACTTTCCTCTATTGTAAATCTTGATGCTTGGAATTGGGAAGATGCTGCGCTTAAAATAGATGATGGTTTACACATTTATATGCCTGCTTATATGCAACAAGGTGGTTGGTGGGCTGCTCCTGCTGAACCTAAGAAAGCAAAGGAGGAAGAACGAAATGCAGAAATAGCAAAAATAAAATCTCTTTTGAGTGAAGCAAAAGCCTACAATCAAATTGAAAATCCAACTACAAAAAATTTGAAACTGGCAGCTGTAAAAGGTCTTTTTGATGGAACAATGCGTCTGTATTTGCATGCCGAATGGGCAAAAGATATTATTGAAGGAGTTAGCTTTGCAAAAGAAATGGGAGTTCAGAAAGTTGTTGTTGTGGGTGGATACGATTCTTGGCAAGTAGCTGAGTTTTTGAAAAAAAATCAAGTTCCTGTTATTGTAGGACGTACTTTAGAATTACCTCAACGTACTGATGATGATATTGATGCACCTTTCAAACTGCCTTATCTATTACAAAAAGCAGGTGTAGAGTATTGTTTAAATTATGCTGGTGATATGGAAACAATGGGTGCAAGAAACCTTCCTTTTTCAGCAGGAATGGCAGTTGCTTTCGGACTGACTAAAGAACAAGCCTTGGCAGCTATCACAAGTAAAGCAGCTTCTATTTTAGGAATTAATGAGCGTGTTGGAACATTAGAAGTAGGAAAAGATGCAAGTATAGTGGTTTCAGAAGGTGATATTTTGGATATGACTACCAACAAAGTTATTCATGCTTTCATTGAAGGACGAGAAATTGATTTGACAAACAAACAAAAAGTTCTCTATCAAAAATATAAAACACGTATTGAGAATGTGAAGGAGTAGGTTACCCAAACAAATTTCTTCTTTATTAAACAAAAAAAAGGATTCTCTATGTAGTATCCTTTTTTTTGTTTAGTAAGAAGAAGTATAGAAAATAATATAAGTATTGTTCTTAGAAACGAATCTCTGATTTTCTAAACATACCTTTTGTCCTTCATAAACTCATATTTATTCTTCTTATATCATTATTTTTTGCAAAAAAATGGTATATTGACTAGATATTAGCTATTTTCATTAGATATCTATATTGCTTGTCTCTTGTACTTTCAAAAAACTAATCCTCTTTTTAGTAAAAAAATATTTATATGTACAATTTATTTCCCTTTGCAGAAGATATAAAAGAAATACATGTCGGACAAATTACAATTGTTTATGAAGGTTGGCATAAACAGTTAAATAAAAAAGTTGCTATAAAAGTATTGCGTGATAGCCTGCCATCACTAAAGAATATTGCCAAATTTAATGAAGAGTATGTCCTTACAAATAATATAAAATCTAATATAATACGAAAAGCAATCAGTCAGCATCGAATTAATGACCGACATGTTCTTGTTTTAGATTATATAGATGGCTATTCATTGAAAGAATATATAGAAAACAATGGACTTTCTTTAGAAGAAAAACTAAATATTGCCATAGCCATAACAATTGCTTTACAAGAAGTACATCAGTTTAATATCATTCATAAAGATATTAATCCTAAAAATATACTCATTGGAAAAGATAATCAGATTTATATTATTGATTTTGGGATTGCGTCACAGTTCAAACGTCAAAAAAAAAATGCTGAAATAGCCAATACAATGGAAGGCACAATAGCCTATATTTCGCCCGAACAGACAGGAAGAGTAAACCGTTCGATAGATGTTCGTACTGATTTATATTCTTTAGGAGTTACTTTTTATGAGCTTTTTACAGGAGTTTTGCCTTTTCAGTTTTCTGATATAATGGAGCTTATACACTCACATATTGCACTTACTCCTACACCTGCACACGAAAAAAATCCAAGAATTCCTTTGATGCTTTCTAAGGTATTGGAAAAATTACTATACAAAAATGCAGAAGCACGTTATCAAACAGCTTTTGGCTTACAAAAAGATTTAGAAAAAATTCTTGATAGTCTAGCAACTGGAAAAGAAATAATTGATTTTGAGTTAGCTCAACAGGATTTTACAACTACTTTTCAAATTCCTGAAAAACTATATGGAAGAGAAAAAGAAATTCAACTACTCACTAAAACATTTGATAAAGTAAGTTTGGGTGCAAATTATCTTGTTCTTTTGGGGGGGTATTCAGGAATTGGAAAAACAGCGTTAGTAAACGAACTTTACAAATCAATTACTCAAAAAAGAGGCTATTTTATAAAAGGAAAATTTGACCAATTTCAAAGTGATGTTCCTTATAGTGCTATTATTGAGAGTTTTAAAAGTTTTATAAATCAAATACTTACCGAAACTCAGGCAAGAATAACGGCATGGTCAAGAAAAATAAAAAAGGTTTTGGATGTCAATGGAAGCGTACTGACAGACGTTCTTCCTTTATTAGAATTAATAATAGGAAAACAAAATCCTGTTCCTAAATTAAGTCCTAGTGAATCCCAAAATCGTTTTAATTTGGTTATTCAAAGTTTTGTCAGAGCAATTAGTAAGCAAGAACATCCTTTAGTTATTTTCATAGATGATTGGCAATGGGCTGATAGTGGAAGTTTGAGTTTACTAGAGCTTTTGATGACAGATACAAGTAATACACATTTGATGCTCATCGGAACATATAGAGATAATGAAGTAGATGCTTCTCATCCTTTTTCTATTCAACTAAGAGAATTAGAAAAGCTAAATATTCCCCTTTCTAATATAGTTTTAGAACCATTAAGTTTTGAGAATCTTTCTGTTTTGGTAAATGAAACCCTCCATCAAAAAAATGAATCTAGCCATTATTTAGCTGAAATAATTTATAAAAAAACACAAGGAAATCCATTTTTTACAAATCAATTTTTAGAATCCCTTTATAATCAAAACTTACTAGAGTTTTCTCATCATAAAAAAGAATGGATATGGAATATTGATAAAATAAAAGAAAAAGATAGTACTTCTAATGTAGTGGAGTTGATGAGTCAAAAAATACAAAAATTAGACAAACAAACTCAAAAAACTTTACAATATGCTTCTTGCATTGGAGGAAAATTTGACCTTCAAATCCTTGCTCATATTTTGGGTTATTCAATCAAAGAAACAGTTGAAAAACTTATTCCAGCTCTTAAAGAAGAATTGATTCGTTCAGAAGACGATAGCTATAAGGGAATTGATGAAGCTACTAAAAATGTACGTATTCTTTTTTATTTTCTGCACGATAGAGTTCAGCAAGCTGCTTATTCTTTGATAAATGAACAAGAACAAAAGGAGATAAACTTGAAAATAGCTCGTTTTGTTTATTATGAAAGAAGTCAAAAATATATCAATGAATGGATTTGTGATATTGCAAATCACTACAACAAAGCAAGAGGTTTAATTCAAGATAAAAAAGAACAAAAGGAACTCATTCAGGTAAATTTAAGGGCTGCAAAAAAAGCAAAACAATCATTAGCTTATCTACCTGCAATTAATTATTTAAAAATAGCTGTTTCATTATTAGAAGAGGATGCTTGGAAGAATACTTACCAAGAAACTTTTGAAATATATAAACTATTGGCTGATTGTTTATTCTTAAAAGCAAAAAAAGAAGAAGCAGAGGAAATTTTTAACCTATTATTAGAAAAGTCTCAATCTAGATTAGATACAATTAAGATTTATAGTACTCAGATTATTCTGTTAGAAAGTTCGCTTAAGTTTGCAGAAGCTGTAGAGTTAGCCCGAAAAGCTCTTGCCATTTTGGATATAGAGTTGCCTAGAGAAGAAGATAAAAAAATAAAGTTTTTTCAAAATGAAGTGTCTTTTATCAATTCTAATTTAGAAGCAAAAGGAGGAATAAAGTTTTTAGAAAATCTTCCTATCATGCAAAATGAAGAAATTGATGAAGCTCTCAAAATACTTTATCTTACTTGGTCATCTTGTTATATGTCTGGAGATATGAATTTGGTTGTACTGACGGCTGCTAAAATGGTTTCTTTAGGTATCAAATATGGAAATACTGCTGAAACTGCTTGGGCTTATACAGCTTATGCAATTTTTGTTTCTTCAGGAATGGGAAATTATAAATTAGGTTATGATTTAGGACAATTGTCACTCAAACTAAATGAAAAATTTGAAGATTTGCGTACTAAAGGATCTTTGAATCATTTGATAGGGATTTTTTTACATCATCACAGAAAACCTATAAGAAATGGTTTTCATTATTTCAAAACAGCTTTTGAAGCAAGTTTAGCTGTAGGAAGTTATGGATATGTAGCTTATGCACATTGTGTTTTGGCAAGACATCAGGTTGTGGCAGGAGTGAGTTTGGAAAAGGTAGCTTCTGAAACAGATACAAATATGGCTATTCAATATAGTTTGAAAAATCAAGGCACTGCACAACTTGGAATAGTAGTAAATGCTTTTGTGAAAAATATGTTAGGACAAAGTAAAAGTCCTGATAGTTTTGATAATGATGAGTTTGATGAGAATGCGTATTTAGAAGGTTTCAAAACCCTTCCGATTGGTGCAGCCATTTACGAACCTCTCAAAGCAAGAATGTATTTGTATCAAGCAGATTATCAAAAAGCCATTGAACATTCTGAAAAAGCAATACCTGTAATGATAGCTCTTTTTGGTTCAGAATGGAATTGGTTTCATAATAATAATTATAGCTTGGCTTTGTGTGGTATAATTATCCAAAATCCTGATCATCCCAAGAAAAAAGAATATTTAGGCATAATAGAATATAATCAAGTACAAATGAAGATTTGGGCAGAGAATTGTCCTGAAAATTTTTCTCATCTGTATTTGATAATTAAGGCACAATTGGCTCAAATTAACCAAGATATTCTTGCTGCTATGAATTTGTATGATAAAGCTATTCTTGCTGCACAACAAAATCAGTTTGTACAAGATGAAGCACTTTCAAATGAACTTGCAGGGAATTTTTATTTGAGTTTAGAAAAAAAGGAATTCGCACGTATTTATATTCAAAAAGCACATTATTTATATAAAATTTGGGGAGCAACCAAGAAAGTAATTCTATGTCAGAAACAATATAGATTACTTCTTGATGATACTAGAAATGGAGATGTATTTTTGTTATCTCCTACTATCCAATCATCTTCTAGTATTTCTTCTACTTCTTCGTCAAAGGGAACATCAATAGGAAATTCATTAGATTTAAACACTATTTTAAAGGCAAGTCAAGCTATTTCTAGTGAAATAAAATTAGAAAATTTACTTGCCAAAATGATTCATATTATTGTAGAAAATGCAGGAGCTGAAAAAGGATATTTGATTCTGAAAAAAGAGGAAGGATTTCAAATTGATGCCTATTATTCGTTAGCTGATAAGATTATAGAAGTAATGCAATCAGAATCTGTTACAGACAATGAAAGTTTGCCCAAAAATGTTCTTAATTATGTAATTCGTACTAAAGAAACCCTCATTTTAGACAATGCACATAAAAATATGACCTTTAAGCAAGACAATTATATTCAAAAAAATGAAGTTAAGTCTTTGCTTTGTATGCCAATTATAAAACAAGGAGAAATACTAGCTTTAGTGTTTTTAGAAAATAACCAATCACATACTATTTTTAATAAAGAGCGATTAAATATACTTAATCTTCTTTCTGCACAAATTGCTGTTTCAATTGATAATGCTTTAGTATATGAAAATCTTGAGCATATTATAACCGAACGAACTACTGAACTCAAACACTCTCAAGAACGCATTACATCAAGCATTCGTTATGCAGAAACAATTCAGAAAGCTATTTTTCCAAATCAAAAAGAATTTAACTCATATTTTGATGATTCTTTTCTTATTTTTCTGCCCAAAGATATTGTAAGTGGAGATTTTTATTGGACAACAAAAATTAATGGATATGTATTTATTGCTGTCATTGATTGTACAGGACATGGCGTTCCAGGGGCGTTTATGTCTATGATAGGAAATACCCTACTCAATGAAGTTGTTTTACAAAAAGAAATAACAAAACCCTCATTAATTTTGGAAGCATTGCACCAAGCCATTCGAAAAGCATTACGACAAACCACAACAAGAAATAGAGATGGCATGGATATGGTTATTGCAAGAGTAGAATATACAAAAAATGAACTAGTAAATATAGAAATGGCAGCTGCAAAACGTTCATTATTATATTCAAAAAATGGTGATTTTCTGAATATTAAAGGAGATAGACGCTCTGTAGGAGGAATTCAAAGAGAAGACAAACGTACTTTTAAAAACCATAAAGTTCAGCTCAAAAAAGGAGAATGTTTGTACATGTTTAGTGATGGTTTTAGCGACCAAGCAGATAAAGATTTAGAAAAATTTGGTTCTAGAAGACTAATAGGATTACTTGAATCTATAAGTAAAATCAAATCTATGAAAATACAGAAACAAACCCTACTAAAAGAACTAGAAAATTACATGGAAAATACCGAACAACGAGATGATATTACACTTATCGGTATTCGCTTATAATATTCTTTTATATCAAAAAGGAGTTTGATTGTTTTCAAACTCCTTTTATTTTTATCAAAACTTGAAATAATCTTTACATTCTACCAATTCGCTCCAACGTGTATAATTCAGTTTTGCATAATCTAAAAAATTAAGTCCATAATCTCCCAATGAAAAACCATCGTTTACTTCTAAAAGTAATGTTTTGCCTTTGTCAGTTACACAAAAATCAATTCCATACGCCAAAGGACTAGAACTAAAATCTTGAATACACTTTTCAATGATTTTATAATCTGGATTGATGTCATAATTGCCTCTGTATCTTCGTATATCTAAAATTTCTCCATATCTGACAAAAACTCTGAACTCTGCAACAGGATTGATAAGCTCTGAACACCAAATTTCATAATTTTGTCCTTGAATACCTTTTCCTATCAAATCTTTTGAAGAACTGATAACCAAACCTGTAAAGAATTTTTGTTTGTCTTCTCCTTTTGGTTTAATGAAAATATTTGGAAGTGTTCGGCTGATTTCATCAATGGTAGAAGTCCAAATTTCTCTTCCTAAATAATTTCTAAGTTCAAGAGGATAATCCAAATCTGATTCTAATTTATGGCTATAACCTAGATATTCTAATCTGCTTTTTACAAAACCTATTCCACCAACAGCAATATTTTCTTTATTATCTATATCAGTTTCTTGGTTATTTTTTAAATTTTTCATTCCTGCAATATTATCTACAAGAATGTTTTTTGCTCCCATAAACTCAAAGCCTTTCATAGCTGTAAAAGCTCCAAGTTGAGGACGATTAGAAACAAGTGTCGGATTTAAAACATATACATCAATCATTTTTAAAGGAAATTTTAATGAAACTATTTTTAGTGGTAAATTTGAATGTAAATTTTACTTAGTGTATAAACTACAAATCTAATTTTATAAAAGTTCTGAGACTTTCTAAAAAACAATTCATACTAAAATCATTTATTACAATGAAAAAGAATAATTTAATTCGTTTACTATTTTCATTTATTTTAATTTCAACACTTATGAGCAGCAAATGTAGCCCAGACAAAGACCAAGTAGTAACCCTTACTACAAAATTTGGCGATATGAAACTTATCCTTTTTGATGACACACCTCTTCACAAAGAAAATTTCATCAAATTGGTAGAAAATGGAACTTATGATGGAACAATTTTCCACCGAGTAATCAAAGGATTTATGATTCAGGGAGGAGACCCATTTACGAAAGATGAGTCAAAAGACCCTAGAGAATATGGAACAGGTGGACCTGGTTATACAATTCCAGCCGAAATCAAAGATAATCATCCACACCGTAAAGGTGCAGTTGCAGCAGCAAGAATGGGAGATAATGTAAACCCAAAAAGAGAATCTAGTGGTTCACAGTTTTATATTGTAGAGAAAGACAATGGCGCAAATCACCTAGACGGACAATATACCGTTTTCGGACAAGTCATTGATGGATTTGATGTAATTGATAAGGTGGCACAACAAACAACACAATATCCTGACCGTCCTGTAGAGAAAATTGTAGTTAATTTCAAAGTAGAAGAAATTTCTAAAGAAAAAATTACAGAAGAATATGGTTACAAATATCCTGAAGTAAAAGAGGAGAAGTAGTAATTATAATATAAAAAATGGTTAATGAGAGAATAAATATTCTTCATTAACCATTTTTTTATGATTCTATAAATAAAAATTCTTTTTTATTATACATTACGTTCTATATATTTTATTATTGCTGTTGCAATATCTTTTCCTGTTGCTGCTTCAATTCCTTCTAATCCAGGAGAAGAATTTACTTCCAAAATAAGAGGTCCTCTTGCAGATTGCAACATATCTACACCAGCAACTCCTAAACCTAATACTTTGGCAGCTTTTAAGGCTGCATTTTCTTCTTGGTCTGTTAGTTCGATAACATTTGCGCTTCCTCCTCTATGAAGATTCGAACGAAATTCGCCCTCTTTTCCTTGTCGTTTCATTGCACCTACCACAACACCATCAACAATAAATACACGAATATCTGCACCTCCTGCTTCTTTGATAAATTCCTGTACAATAACACGAGCTTTTAAGCCATTAAATGCTTCTAGCATAGATTCAGCTGTATTTCTATTATCTGCCAAAACTACTCCTAATCCTTGTGTTCCTTCCAAAAGTTTGATAACTAAAGGCGCACCACCTGCTTTATCTACTACACTTGTGACATCTTTTGAATAATTGCTAAATACTGTTTTTGGTAAATCAAGACCAGCTCTAGCCAAAATTTGAAGACTTCTTAGTTTGTCTCTTGAACGAACTAATGCTTGGGATTCAGTAGAAGTGAAAATTTTCATCATCTCAAACTGACGCACAACAGCAGTTCCGAAAAAAGTGACAGAAGCACCAATACGTGGAATTACACCATCAATATCAGACATTTCTTCACCTTTATAAATGACACTTGGTTTCTTTTTTTGTATTACTAAATCACATTTTGTGTGATCTATAACTACCATTTGATGCCCTTTTTTTTCTCCAGCTTCAATAAGTCTTTTGGTTGAGTAAAGATTTTTATTTGCTGATAAGATAGCTAATTTCATGAAATTTATTTTAAATAATTTTGTTTTAAGTTTTGTCCACAAAAGATAGTCATTAATCTATCAAATCCAAAAAAAAACAAATCTTAGTATAGGTTGTTTCTTTATTAATTAACAAATCTCATCTAATTTATCTTTATTACTTTCTCAATGAAACATGTTGTTGTTTTTATAGGAGCTATATTTTTTGTTATTATAGCTGCTTATTTATTATTTTTCTTTCCTATTTATACACTTATAGGAATTTTAGTTTTAATAATTTTAGTAGGTATTTATGATTTGAACCAAAAGAAACATGCCATTCTGCGTAATTTTCCTGTAATTGGACATTTTAGATATATCTTAGAAAGTATAGGCCCTGAAATCCATCAGTATTTTATCGAATCAGATACGGATGGAAAACCACTCAATAAAAATCAGAGAACGTATGTATATTCAAGAGCAAAACTAGAAAATGATAATCATCCGTTTGGAACAGAACATGATTTACAAACTGAAGGAATGGAATGGACAGCACATTCTATTTATACTACTGAAAAACTAGAAACTCCACCACGAGTGAAAATAGGAGGAAAAGATTGCAAACAACCTTATGAAGCAAGTCTATTAAATGTGTCAGCAATGAGTTATGGTTCTTTGAGTAGCAGAGCTATTGAATCTTTGAATTTGGGAGCAAAAGAAGGAAATTTCTACCATAATACAGGAGAGGGAGCAATCTCTGACTACCACAGAAAAGGGGGAGATGTAACTTATCAAATTGGTACAGGTTATTTTGGTTGTAGAGATAAAGAAGGAAATTTCTCAGCAGAAGAATTTATTAAAACTATTGATTTTCCAGAACTTAAAATGGTAGAAATAAAATTATCTCAAGGTGCAAAACCAGGTCATGGAGGTGTACTACCAGCCAAGAAAAATACGGAAGAAATAGCCAAAATTAGGGGAATAGAACCTAATACTGTCGTAAAATCGCCTAACTCTCATAAACAATTTCATTCTGCCGAAGGATTACTACATTTTGTACATACATTACGAGAACTCTCAAAAGGCAAGCCCATTGGTTTTAAACTCTGCATTGGTAGCAAAATGGAATTTGAAGATATTTGTAAAGCCATGATAAAAACAGGAATAAAGCCTGATTTTATTACTGTAGATGGTGCAGAAGGAGGAACAGGAGCAGCACCAATTACATTTTCTGACCACGTTGGAATGCCTTGGGAAAATGCCCTTGTCTTTGTAGATAATACACTCAAAAAATATGATTTGAGAAAAGACATAAAAGTAATTACATCAGGAAAAATAATCGATGGCTTTGATGTATTTAAAGCTCTTTGTTTGGGAGCAGATTTATGTAACTCAGCTCGTGCTATGATGTTGGCTGTTGGTTGTATTCAAGCCTTAGAATGTCACATGAATACGTGTCCGACAGGTGTAGCTACGATGGATAAATCCAAAATGAGAGGTTTAGTAGTTTCAGAAAAGTATAAAAGGGTGAAAAATTATCATGAAGAAACTCTAAAAGATTTCTTAGCTTTATTTTCTGCAACAGGTTGTACAGATTTATCTGATCTCAATCGTTCACTTATTTTTAAGCAAATACAAGGAAAAGAAGTTTGTTTTGCCGAACGTTATCCAGAAGTAAAATTATTGGGTTAAAATTATAAAATAAAAAAAGGGACTTCTTTAGCTAAAGAAATCCCTTTTTTTGTAAGTAAGTGAAACGTATTTTCTTTTACAATTTCATCATTTTTGGATATTTGTAAATTGCATAAGCAATAGAAGCTGCAGCATGGCGTACAAATGTATCAGTGAAATTTGGATTTAAATCCGTTTTTTGTTTGAACTGTGATGCTGAAAGTCCGTGTCCATTATCTTCAAATTTAGACATCTGTCCTGTTGCTTGATAATCTACTGAACCATCTTTTTTATATGTGATTCTAAGCATTGTATTTCTGTCCATATCCCATTTATAGCCTTTATTTACAGAATAAAATATTTTAATTATGTATTCTCCTGTTGAGCTACGTTTGTCGATAGCAACCATTGTTGTATTATAAACAAGATTGGATTTTCCTCCTCTTTCTCTGTGTACAAAATAAGTATATTGCCCTGGACGTGCAGATCTCTCTAATTCCCATTTATATTTTACGCCCTTGCGAACTAAATAACCACGAGGATTGTCTTTTACTTTATTAATTTCACTTTTAGCATTCAAATCAGTAAAAATAGAATTATAATATTCATTAAATGAAGTGGTTGCGTAACTACTTCCTACAAAGCAAGCAAAAATAGAAGCTAAGATAATTGTCTGAATTTTTTGAATCATTTTTGTCATTTTATAAATAAGATTTGGGGAAAGAATAATAATATTTTGATAGAGTAATTTATGAAAAAAGTAAGTGGAATAAAATCTTTTTGTTACTTTGTTAATTTTTTGTAACAATGTACTTCATTAAAAAACACAAACCACGCCAACTATTAGTTTTTGAAGGAAAAAAACGGGAAAAAGGTGGTTTTAATTTAATTAAAACTTACTAAAGTGCAATTTAATGTCTTTTTGTAGATTTTTTAAATATTCTACACTATAACTTAGTCTGCTTCCATACCACGAAAAAAGTTCGCCATCCACTACCCTAATATAGGTATTTGGTAACATTTGAGCAACTTCTTGAATGTGTTTTTCTTTAAAAGGATAAGGTTCAGACGACAAAAGAATGATTTGGGGATTCAATTCTTTTATTTTTTCTTCATCAAGAATAGGATAACGATTTGAAGTTGTGTTATTTTCTAAATTTGTTCTTTCTAAAATATCATTAATAAAAGTGTCTTTTCCTGCTATCATAAATGGGTCTTTCCAAATAAAATAAAGTACTTTATACCTTTCAGAGTTTATATTTTCTAAGTCTTTAAAATCTTGATTCAATTTATCAACTAAATTTTTAGCTTCTTTCTGTTTTCCTACCAATTTTCCAATTTCTGAAATCATTTCAAAAGAGGATTTCAAATCATTTATATCACTTATCCACACAGGAAATTTTTGTTCTAACTGCTCAATTCCTTCCTTATAATTTTCTTCTTTGTTGGCAATAATCAAATCAGGTTTTAGTGCGATTACTTTATTGATATCAAAATCTTTTGTTCCTCCAACTTTAGTTATTTTCTTTACACCTTTTTTTGGATGAATACAGTATTTTGTAATTCCGACAATATTGTCACCAACTCCCAAATCAAAAAGAAGTTCTGTTTGAGAAGGAACAAGCGAAATGATACGTTTTGGAAATTCTGTTACCTCTACTTTACGATTGAGCTGGTCTGTATAAATAGGCATTTACTTTAGTTTTATTTTTTTTGCTGTATCAATTTTTGAAACTGTTTTTCTTCATTCTGATCTAAAAAAACAACTTTTATAGGAATATAAAAAATGGAAGTTTTATTTTGTTCTTCTTGACTAAATGATTCTAACAAAGGACGAAGTTTGACGGCATCTTTTTCTGTGGTAAACCAAATAGTATCTGAACTTTTCAGAAACTCAATATCTTTTTCTGTATAATTGTAATGGTCTGGAAAGTGTTTATGGCTTTCTGTTTTTCCAAATGTTTTTTCTACATACTTTTGAAAAGGTTTATAATTTGCAATTCCTGTCAAGATTCCAAAAGAATTTTTTTCGTTATCATTATTATTACCTTCTAATTTCAAAACTTCATTATTCAATAAATTAATAGGCTTATCATAATCAAAACTCGTAAAAAAAATAGGTGATTTTGTGTAATTATTTATTTTCTGCCGAATAAATTTTCTTTTTTCTTCTGCTAAATCTAAAGGCGATTTGCTTACCAAAACTACATCAGCACGTTTTGCACCCTTTCTACTTTCCCTAATTCTGCCCATTGGTAACAAAAAATCTTCATAAAAAGGACGATTATAATCAGAAAGCAAAATCGAAAAATGAGGTTTTATGGCTCTATGTTGAAAAGCATCATCTAATAAAATCGTTTGTGTAGTGGGAAATAATTCAAGGATTTTCTGAGCTCCCAAAACTCGTTTTTCACAAACAGTAATATTTACTTTTTGATTATTTTGAGCAAATTTTTGATAAAACTGCATTGGTTCATCTCCTATTTCAGAAGTTGTAGTTTCTTGATTTGCTAAAACGAATCCTTTTGTTTTTCTTCCGTATCCTCTTGAAAGGGTAGTTAGTTTATAATTTTCTACGTTTTCATTTTTTTCTAAAAAATATCGAATCAAATATTCTATGTGTGGTGTTTTTCCTGTTCCTCCTACTGTTAAGTTTCCGACTGAAACAGTAAAAACAGAAGGCTGAACAGACTCAAACCATTTTTTATAATAACAATAATTTCTGATTTTAGTAATTAAATCGTACAAAATAGCGAAAGGGAAAAGGAGGTATTTCAAGGGAAATAGATTAAATTTAACTGTTGGTAATTTTAAAACTCTCTGAAAATAATGTATTTTTATAGAAAACAAAATTAATCAAAGTTAGGATATTAAATTATGGCAATTACAGAAGAAGATATTAATAGTGGGTTTAAACGTTTTATTACGAATGATATTTTTTCAGAAGAACAATTTCTCGAAAGAGAAACATTCATGGAAATAAGAAGTGAATTTCAAGATGGAAAAGTAAAACTTGTTTCTCAAAAGTCTATGAGTCATAGCCGAATAACAATGAACTTATTTTTGGCGTTGAACAAGCAGATTTCTGAAAGTTGTCAGATTTTTATGCTGACTTTACTTGTTTATTTACCAAAGGACAAAAGCTATTTTTACCCAGATTTGAGTATAGTTTATGATACACCAAAAATAAGGAGAAAGACAAAAAAAGGACTAGATGCTCTTACGAATCCCCAAATTATTATAGAAGTGTTAGATAAAAATACAGCAGAATATGATATGGGAGAAAAAATGATGTGCTATCTCAAACTTAAAAGTTTACAGCAATATGTTATTGTGAGTAGCGAAAGAAAGCTAATTATCACCTATACAAAAGATAAAGACGGAGATTTTAAAGTAAAAACTTATTCAGAAAACGATGATGTTTTGATGGGAGAATGTAAAATTCCAATAGAAAAAATATATAATAAAGTGGGTTTTGGGGTGGAAAGTGAGGAAGAGAAAGAGTAAATTTTGAAAAAAATATCAATACAATTCAAAAGCATAAGAGAATTTAACACACACAAATTCATTTCCCTTTGTTTTGACAAGAAACTATCGTAATTTTGCTGATTATGCTTAGTATCAACAATCTCTCGTTTTATTTTGCCGATCGCCCTATTTATTTTGAGGCTTCTTTACACGTTAAACCTAAAGAACGTATCGGTCTTATTGGTGCCAATGGAACTGGCAAATCTACACTTTTGCGTCTTATCGATGGCGAATATACGCCCGATGAAGGCGATATTAGTAAGGCTAAAGACTGTACACTTGGTTTTCTGAATCAAGATTTGCTCTCTTATGAAAGTCATGAGCCAATTATTAATGTGGCAATGCAGGCTTTTACTCGTGAAAATGAACTTTCTGCACGGATCAATAAAATTCTATCTAAGATAGAAACCGAATACAACGACAAACTTTTAGACGAACTCGCAACCCTTCAAACAGAATTTGAAACGTTGGGAGGATATTCTATTCAAGCTAGAGCAGAAGAAATTTTGGAAGGTTTGGGCTTCAAAACGGCAGAACTTACAAAACCACTTGCACAGTTTTCGGGAGGTTGGCGTATGCGTGTAATGCTTGCAAAATTATTGTTGCAAAAACCTGCACTTTTGATGCTAGATGAGCCTACCAACCACTTGGACTTGCCTTCTATTGAATGGTTAGAAAGTTATTTGAATAACTATGAAGGTTCGATAATGATTGTTTCTCACGACCAAGATTTTTTGAATAATTGCTGTAATGTAATTGTTGAAGTTTGGGGACAAGATTTGATTCGTTATTCTGGAAATTATGACTTTTATAGAGAAGAAAAAGCATTGAGAGCAGATTTGCAGCAAAAAGCCTACGAAAATCAACAACAAAAAATAAGAGAAGCAGAGCGTTTTATTGAGCGTTTTAAAGCAAAAGCATCAAAGGCTAAACAAGCACAATCAAGAGTAAAACAACTGGATAAAGTAGAACGAATTGAAGCTGTAGAGTCTGATGCTCCGACAATGAGAATGCGTTTTACCTTCCAAAAACCATCTGGAAAAATAGTAGCCGAATTAGACCATGTATCAAAAAGTTATGGTCAACTTCAGATTTTAAATGAAGCTGAAGCCATGATAGAAAGAGGCGACAAAATTGCCTTAATTGGTGCAAATGGAAAAGGAAAATCTACCGTTTTGAGAATGCTGGCAGATGCAGAAAGCTATAACTCTGGAGAACTCAAAGAAGGACACCACGTAAGACAGTCTTTCTATGCACAGCATCAATTAGAAGCCTTACATTTGGAGAATGACCTTTTAGAAGAACTTCGCAGTGCAGGAGCAGACCGAACAGAAGCCGAATTGAGAGCTGTTTTGGGTTGTTTCTTATTTGCTGGAGATGATATTTATAAAAAAATACGTGTTCTTTCGGGTGGTGAAAAATCAAGAGTTGCCCTTGCAAAAATGTTGCTTTCAGAAGCAAACTTTCTTTTGCTAGATGAGCCTACCAACCACTTGGATATGAAATCGGTTGATATTTTGATAGAAGCTGTCAATAATTACGAAGGAACTTGTATTGTTGTTTCTCACAATCGTCATTTTATTCAAAGTATAGCAAATAAAATTTGGTGGATTGAAGAGGGCAAAATCAAAGAATATCCTGGCACATATGACGAGTTTAAGTATTGGAAACAGCTACGAGATGCAGAAGAAAAAGAAAATAAATCAACTAGCTTAGAAGCAAAAAAAGCTAAAGAAGAAAAGCAGGCAAAACAGGAAGAGTACAAGAATAGTAAACAAAATAATCAACATCTTTCACAAGAAGAGCAAAAAGAACTTCAAAGAAAGGTTCGTCAAGCTGAACGCAATCTTGAAAATGTAGAGAAAGAAGTCAATAAATTGGAAACCGAAATTAAAGAATTGGAGAAAGAACTTGCCTTACCAAGCACTTACGAAAACCCAGAAAAAGCTGAAAAATTATCTAAAAAACATGCTTCTCTCAAAAAGAGTTTGGAAATAAGAACTGCTGAATGGGAAAATGCAATGTTAGAAGTAGAAGATTTGAAGTAAGAATTTTATTTAGCAAGAAAGTCATTTTAAGAACACTTATTTTTCTAAAAAAATAAGTGTTTTTTGTTTTAGTATACATACCATCAATAAAAAAACACACCCTTCACATGAAAAGTGCGTTTTTGATAGGTTTGACCCATAATAATTTTCACAATGAGATTTTTACAGATTTTAATGTAACCAACTAAAAATGTTTTTTGTTAGTTTATATATAGCATTGATTTTCTGATTTTTTTAATTAAGAAGGTCAGAGAAATTGAATGTATACAGCAGTATTCCCCTTACTTCTGCATACGTTTCTTTTTTATTTAATTAAATACTGATATTCAATTTATTTGAGTACTCGTCCCCTTAAAATTTTCCTCAAACAAAAAAAGAAACATTCTCTGACCTACTGCCTGTTTGAAATAATAATATCTCCAAACGAAGGACTTATATATCCCCTTGTTACTACTTAATGTCAAAAAGTAGGTAATCATTACAGAATATTTTTAAAATAATTCGAATAATTTTAAATTTTTATTTTAACTTGTTGATTTTCAGATATTTAATAAGTAAATATTTTTTTTTTTAGGTATAAAAAACTTCTGAAATTGTTAATAAATATTAATTTATATTTCTTCGAATTAATTTCTTTTTTGTATAATTTAAAAATCTGTATTAATTACTCTTAGATTATAGGGAAGTTGGGAAATAAATTTACTCCACTCTGGAATAGTTTCTTTATGAATAGTAGCGTAGTAAGTTATTACTGTGTAGCCATCTATTCTTAATTTTAATTGACAAAATAATTTTGAACTAAGATCTTGAGTAGGATGATAATTAATAAAATACTTCAATTCGTTTATATTTTCAAATAGAATTAATTTTTCTTTATTATCTTTTTCCTTTATAACTATTCCTTGTTTTTTTAGATTTACTGCAATATTTAGATGTGATTTTGTATTCTCTATTTGTTTTCTTGTTGGATTTTTGAGTTTTAAAGGTTTGCCATTATGCCATTCTATCCAACCAATAAAACCTATCACAGATAAGAAAAATAAAATAGCTATAGCCCAACCCAATGCTATTCCTACAATGGGAAATAAAATAGGAGAAACTACTAACATTAAAAAACCTAAAACCTTTAAACCACTATCGGGAACATACATAGGACGATAGGCAAAACCAAAATTCAAAAACTCCATTGGTTTAGCTTCTAAAAATAAATTTTTTGAAATAGGAATTTCTTTGAGTGTATCAAACTGTTCACAATGTGATTCATTAAGATATTGCCAACTTTCTATAAAAAAAGCAGATTTGCAGGCTGCACAAATTACGATAGTATGTCCTTCTTCTATTTTTTCGCCTGTAATGGGGTCAGTTCTGTCTTGATTCAAAAAATCTTGATGAGTTTCTGAACTAATAGTATGTGTGTATGTCATAGAGTAATTTTACGTAAAATTACTTTTAGGAGTTTAATTAGGTTTATTTTAATCTATGAAAAAAAGGTAAGTTATTAACTTAGTCGTATATTTGTTGTCATAAATGGTTTTGTACAAACATTGCTGATTCAACCTTATTCATCAATAATTAACATCACTCAAAATTACATAAAACTATGAAATTCAGAGCAGAAATTGACGTAATGCCACTCAAAGAAATCTTAGATCCACAAGGAAAAGCTGTAAAACTAGGCTTGGATAATTTGGGAGTAAAAGAAGTACATGACGTACGTATCGGAAAACATATTCAGTTGGAAATTGAAGCAACTGATAAAGCTGAAGCCGAACAAAAAGTAGAATTGGCATGTAAAAAATTATTAGCTAATTTGATTATGGAATTCTACGAATACAAAATATTTGAGGCAGAAATGGCTTAATTATTTGAGAAAAACAAATATAAACCGTTAATAATTATTTTATTGACGGTTTTTTTTACATTTAAGAGTTTATACAATATTCAAAAAACCAACAGCTAAAAGTTGTTCTTCCTCTTTAAAGATAGAAATGCGATAAGTTCCTTTTAACTCAAAGGCTTGCTCAAAAAACGAAAACCGTAGTTGTTTATCTATAAAAAAAGTTTCTTCTGTATATTTTTGATAGATTCCTTCTTTATTTTGTTTTTCAATTACAACTTTTAAGGATTGCGAATTAAAGGGAGTTTCATCTTTTATAAAAATATAAATTCCTTCTTTTGCCTTATCTAATTTGAATGTTTTTTGATGTGAAATAGGATACTTTTGTTGATTTAAATCATTACTAAATAAAATTTTTGATTTATAACTAATCGTAATTTCTTTAGAAATAATAATTTTTTTATCAGCATCTGCAATCGAAATTTTATAAATACCTGCTTGTAAAAAAGTATATTGAAGAACTGCCCAGTTTCGCTTTTTATTGATATAAATCTTTTTGTTGTCATATTCTTCAAAACTAGATGTTGTTTCATTTTCTTGCTTAGAAACTACTTTTTTATCTATAAAAAGATATAGTTTTGGATCAGTAATCTGCTTTTCACTTCTAAACAAGATATACAAAAAACTACCTTCAATGGCATCAATTTTCCATTCGTTACTAGTATAATTTGGGTCAGCAGTTCCGTTTTCATTGTATTTGGCTGTCAGAAAAAGCTCTTGTGCAGACAGCGAAGAAGTCAAGAAATAGAAAGCCAGAAACCATAATACATAACAATATACTTTCTCAAACTTGGGTTTAGAAATATATTTGTAAATGAAGGATAATAAAAAAAAAGTTGAGAAATTCGCTAGAAAGCGATTCATAAAATTAAATTATTAATAGATAATTAAAATAATTATTTGATTAGAGAGTAATTTTGAACTATTGCAATTTTTTGTTTTCCTTGTGTCTTGTACTATCTCGTTGTGTTTTTTTGTCCAAATTTTTCTGTAATGCTTCGGTCAAATTTACGCCTGTTTGGTTTGCCAAACAAATAACTACAAAAAGAACATCAGCTAATTCGTCAGAAAGCTCTTTGTCTTTATCAGACTCTTTGAAAGACTGCTCACCATATTTTCGTGCAATTATTCTAGCCACTTCTCCAACTTCTTCGGTCAGCATTGCCATATTGGTAAGTTCATTAAAATATCGTATCCCAAATTGGTTTATCCAATCATCAACTGTTTTTTGAGCTTCTTCTAAAGTCATTTGAAATGTGTTTTTTGTGAGAATAATAACAAAGATTACAAAAACAAAGGCTATTTGTTTAGAGCTATTCGAACAAAAATCGAACAAAAAAACCGTTTCAAGGAAACGGTTCTTTTGGATTTCACAACTTAACTACTGTTGATCTTAAATATTTTTAGTATTTTCTAATGTCTATATATTTTCTAGTATTTCTACTTGTTGGTAATTTTCTCAACAAGTTTATGAAATACTTACTTTTTTCTTGTTAACTACTTCAGCTTTCTTTGGTAAAACGAGTTTTAAAATTCCGTTTTGATAAGAAGCTGCAATATTTTCGCCATCTACATTTTTAGGAAGTGTAAATGAACGTTTGAAAGAAGAAGAACGGAACTCACGACGAGTATAATAGTTCTGTCTTTTTGACTCTTTCGCTGTATTATCAGATTTTTTATCTGAATCTTCGTTTGATTCTTTTTCTTCTTTCATTTCTGCTGAAATAGTAAGTTTATTATCTTCTATTTCAACATTAAATTGGTCTTTTTCAAAACCTGCTGCCGAAACTTCAATCAAATGTTCGTTTTCATTTTCACTGATATTAACGGCTGGCAATGAAAGCTCTGAACCAAAATCAGCTCCAAATTTAGTCATTCCATTTGAAAGGAAATCTTGGTCAAAAAACTCTGCAAAAGAGTTAGGCAAAAAAGAATTACTAGGTCTATATTTTATAAGTGTCATAATAATAAAAATTTAAGTGATTAAGGAATAAATTATAAAAAGATTCTTTAAATAAATGTGACTACCTATAGTAAATAATTATATTATTCGTAGTTACATTTGACTTATATTATTCAAATTATGAACCAAAATGCTTTTAAGCTATTTTGTAATAAAAAAGTGACAAATTGACATTTTTGATGATTTTGCCTGTTAAAATCAGATTTTTGATATGTCAAAATGACTGTGTCTATTACACAATCAATATGATATATGAAAATTTAATGCCAAAAAATCGATGTTACTTTTTTTAACTTCTCTTTTAGCTATTTTCTATACTATTAACAAGCTCTACTTCAAATTGTTTGATTTACTGCTTTTCTGAACTTTCTGACTTGTTTTGTTGAGATTTGGAAGTTTCTACTTCTGAATTGAAACTTTGGCTTAAATGACGATGAGGAACGCCTATTTTTATTCCTTCTTCATCGAAACGGTATTTTATATCTCTAATCAAGTCGCAATACATATCAAAAGAAGTTGAAAGATCTTTTGCCCAAACGCTTGCTCTTATTTTTATCCCTCTCTCATCCATTCCAGTAGTTCTTACCAAAACAACAGGCTCTCCCTTTATTTTTTCTTCTAATGTTCTTCCGTCTATCATGTCAGGGTGTTTCATAGATTCTTCTTCCATTATAGATATTGCTTTTTTCAAATCAGTATCATAGGTAATCCAAATTTCTACGAAACGTTGAATAGTGGGGTCTTCTATAGTAGAGTTAACAATTACATCACTACTAATATTGGAATTAGGAATAATAATACGTTTGTTTTCAAGTCCTTTTATGACTGTATGACGTAGTGTAATGTCTTCTACTAGTCCAAAATAAGTACCTACTACTACAATATCTCCCACTCTAAAGGGTTTAAACCAAACAATGAAAATTCCACTCACAATATTACTAAATGCTTTTTGAGAAGCAAAAGCAATAAAAGCAGCAAAAATTCCAGCCCCAGCAAAAAGTGTAACAGCTAATGCACGTAATGAAGGAATAGTATAAGTGATGAATAAAATAGCCAAAATGACAATAATAAAATTTACGCCATTTTTGAAAAAACGAAGGCGAGTCGCATTGTCATAGTCTTTTGATTCTTGAGAGTCTGCAATATTTCGCAAATGCTTATTGATAGCTGATTTTGCCAAACGAGAAGTAACCCCTGAAACAATGAGAATCAAAATAATGGTTAGTAATAATCCTGTATCGAAAGGAATAATTTTGTCTATCATGAAAAAAAGTCAGAGTTTATAAATCAGAACTTAGAAGTAAATACAAAGGTAAAGTTTAGAATTTAAAGTTAGTATAGCTAAAAAAGAAAAATAATTCTACCTTCTAAATTTATTTTCAAAACTTCCAATTAATTCCAATATTCCATCTCAAAGGGTCTTGTGGAACGCCTACAAAAGTAGTTACATTTGGAACAGAGGTATTGTAATAACGAGTATCTAATAAATTTCTGAAACGAGTAAAGACTGTAAAGTTATTTTTGATGTGATAACCTGCGTATAAAGAAGCTACCCAAAAAGGCTCGTTTCCAAGTGGATTTCCTGCATCATCTTTGAAAGTTGTGTGATAACTTGTACTTCGATACAAAATAGATGGTGTAACATCAAAATTCTTATAAGAAAACTCACCTATCAATCTCAACGTGTGCATAGCACTAAGAGGAAGTTGTCCTTCATTTAATTCTCCACCCGAATAGGAATAGGCTAGATTTGTATGTACTTTCCAATCTCCAAATGTTTGATGATAAATAGCTTGAAAAGTTCCTCCATAGGTTGTAGCATCTCCTTGATTTATGGATATTTCAGCAGCACTGACTTCAATTCCTTTAAATGTCTTACCTGATTGAATAACATCTGTAATCAAATCTGTAAGTGTATTGTAATAAATATCAGCACTAAAACGAAGAGTAGTCATTGGAGCATAAGAGGCATTGACTTCAAAAGTTTGATTTCTTTCTGGGCGAAGTTCTGAGTTAGGAAGATGATAAAAAGGTAACGTAAAACCAGTAATCTGATTATTATCATTTGTGGTAGGAATAAAATCACCAAACTGCTGAAATGTCTTTTGGTTAGAAGGTGCTAAAAATGCTTGTCCATATAAAAGTTTGATATTGAATTTTGCATCAGGCGAAAAAACAAAACCTACACGAGGATTGAAAGCTCCTTGATAGCGAGTATTATAGTCGTAACGAGTTCCTAAAGTCATGTACAAACGGTCTGCAAAACTAGTTTTAAACTGCGCATAAACGCCATAATTTTGATATTGTGTCCAATAAAAATTTTGAAAAATCGTCAAATCTTTTCCTAAAGAATCTGTTACATTTGTTCCAATGTAATATTGTTGTGTCGAAAACTTAGGTATATTTCCATCATAAGGCAAAGGCAAATCTCCTGTTTGTGGAAGTGCTTTCGAACTCTGAAAAAGAACGCCAACAGTAAGATTTGTTTTTTCTGTAAAATAATATTGAAATTGTTGGTCAAACTGAAAAGCTGCTTCTGAGGCATATTTATAACCTTTTTGATAACCTGAATATACATTTTCAAAATTAGAATCTTCATCTACTGTAAAAGAGTTAAAAGAGGCAATTGTTCGAAAATAAAACTTGTCTATTGTTCTTTGAAAGGAAGTATAAATGTTTGTCAGATTTGTACCATAGCGAATATCTTTTTTGAATAAAGTATATTCTGGACGATTAGCTACTGAAGTAGAATGAATTTGTTTGTGATGTGTAAAACCAACTGTAAAATTTTCTCCTACACTTACTTTTGCACCCACATTATAGGCTTGTGTAGGCATTGCAAAAGGCTCTATTTCTACTGTTCGTGTTACATCTGGCACAAACTGACTTGCCAAAACTTCGCCATTAGTTTGATAACGATTGATATACCAGTCAAAATCTTCTTGATAAAACTCTGGAAAATTTGGCTCAGCAGAATAATACTGTTTTCCATAAATCATAACTGAAATATCTTTGATAGCTGCACCTGCAACGAATGAATTGTCAGCCGTATTAAATCTTCCAAACGAAGAGTTTATCTCAGCTCCTTTTATTTCAGCTCCATTTTTGGTAATAATATTTATGATTCCTGAAAAGGCATCTGCACCATAAAGAGCTGAGGCAGGCCCTAAAATAACCTCAATTTGTTTTGCATGATAAATTGCAAAATTATGTTGAACAGGATGCAAAACGCCAGTAATTGAACTAATTCGGATTCCATCTTGCAAAATAACAAAACGCTCGTTGCCACCAATTCCACGAATGGAATAATAACTATTGGTATAAGTATTTGCCTTTTGTTGGATTTCAATTTCTGGAATGTCTCCCAAAACATCTTCCAAAGATGTATAGCCTCGCTGTCTAATTTGATCTTCTGTAATTACATAAATTGTAGCTGGAGCAGTTCCAATACGCTCTACACTTCTACTGGCTGTCATTACTCGTGCATTTGACCAAAGATTTTCATAATCAACTTCTTCGTCTAAAAGTTCTTGCAGACTTGCTTCAAAAGAATGTCTCATAGTCGAATCTGGAGTTGCTTTTATAATATTATCTTGACTATAAGCTAGGTTTATTTTTGCAAAAAAAAGAAAGACGCAAAAAGTAAGAAAGTAATAATTTTTAGTCATAATCAAGAGCAATTTTTAGGAAAATAAAAGACAGAAAGCAATCACAAAGCAAAAGTAAAGTTTTTGCTTATCAAATTACTCATAACTAATCTTTTTTCAAAATTCTATTTCAGAAAATCAATTTTTTATACGACTGTTTCTAAAGAGTCAGTTACAGTAAATCTAGAATCGTTTGCAAACTTTGTTTTGGTTCTATATTTATCCATTCACAAAACTGTTTTAAAAATTGTTCTTTTGTTCCTCCATTCTCTCTAAAATACTTAACAGAAAAAGAATTATACTTACTTCCTGCTGATTTAGAAATTTTATTTCCTGCTGTGTCTTCAATCAAATCATGATGCAAAAATATAATTTCTGAAAAAGAATTTTTGTCTAAAATTTCTGCTAAAAAAAGCTGTGCTGCTGTTGAGCTTATCAAATCTGAACCTCTGACTACAAAATTTATATTCATTCTAACATCATCTATCAAAGAAGTGAGTTGATAAGCTGGTAGTTTTATATCTCTCTGAGCTTTTTTCTGCACAACAAAAAAAGGCATTTTCTTTTCTAAATTAATTTCAAAATTACCTCTATTACAATCATTGATTAGAATATTCTTTTTATCAAAATAGGTTGTATTTATTCGAAGAGCAGACTTTTTTTGATTTTTTGTATGTAGTGAGTTTAAGCAAAAGCCATCATAAATATTTTTGTTATATAAGTTCCTTTGCTGAATTTCTGAACGAGAACAAAAACACTCAAAAACAGCATTTTTGTGTTTAAGAATTTCGATTTCTTTTTTATAAATTTCTAAAAAATGATGCTGTGAATAATTGGATTCGAAGTCGTGTGGATTTTTTGCTCCTTTATCCCAATCTATTCCCAAAAAATCAAGTGTTTCGAAAATATCCTGTAAATAATCTGGTCGTTTTCTGGTCTTATCAATATCATCAATACGTAAAGTAAGTGTTCCACCTGTTTTTCTTACCAAAATCCACGTCAAAAGGAAAGAAAAAGCATTACCTTTGTGTAAAAAACCAGAAGGTGTGGGCGCAATTCTTGAATGAATCGGCTTTTGAATAGAATTTAATACTGATTTGATTTTTGAATGGTTCATTTTCTTTGTTTTAAAACCCTAAGGGTCTTCAAAGATCCTTAGGGTTTGAATACTATACTGACGAAAATATGACAAAAATATTAGCTATTGAGTCAAGTTGTGATGAAACTTCGGCTTCTGTAATTATAGATGGACAAGTAAAAAGTAATTTGATTGCTACACAGGCAATTCATCGTGCTTACGGTGGTGTTGTGCCTGAACTAGCATCAAGAGCGCATCAACAAAATATAGTTCCTGTTGTGATGGAATCCTTAAAAGAAGCTCAAATTACGACAAAAGATTTAGATGCAATTGCTTTTACTCGTGGACCAGGTCTTTTGGGTGCATTGATTGTCGGGACGGCTTTTGCAAAATCATTGGCTCTGAGTTTAGAGATTCCACTCGTTGAAGTTAATCACATGCAGGCACATGTTTTGGCACATTTTATTGATGAACCAAAGCCAAAATTTCCATTTTTGTGTCTGACGGTTTCGGGTGGACATACACAGATTGTTTTGGTGAAAGATTATTTAGAAATGGAAGTTATTGGAACTACACAAGATGATGCTGTAGGAGAAGCATTTGATAAAACAGCTAAAATGTTGAGTTTGCCTTATCCAGGGGGAGTAGAAATTGATAAATTAGCTCAAAAAGGAACAGTTCAAGATTATGGTTTGCCAAAAGTAGATTTACCAAATCTTGATTTTTCATTTTCTGGACTCAAAACAGCAATTCTTTATTTTATAAGAAAACAAGAACAGAAAAATCCGAATTTTATAAAAGAAAATATAAATGATATTTGTGCGACCATTCAACACACACTTATCGAAACGCTTTTGAGAAAAATTATTCAAGCTGCTGAACAGAAAGGGATAAATCAAATTGCAATTGCTGGAGGAGTTTCTGCCAATTCCGAACTTAGAAAAAGAATGACAGAGTTAGGAGAAGAAAGAAACTGGGACATTTTTATTCCCAAAATGGAATACTGTACTGATAATGCTGCTATGATTGCGATGGCTGCTCATTATAAGTTTTTGAAAAAGGAATTTAGTAATCAAACTGTTGCCCCACTTTCAAGAATGAGTTTTTAATGGTATACCTGAATGCTTGTAGGAATAGAAAATATGGATTATGTTATTTAATTTTGTAGCGATAAAGGGAATACAACAAAAAACAACAAAAACACGCATACAAGCACGTAAGCGTGTTTTTTTGTTAGGTAAAGGTTTGGCGACAGCATAAAAAGTGCGTTTAGAGTGCGTGAATGGCTATTTTTTGGCGACAAAAAAATAAAAATTATCTTTAATTAATTGTATTATTCTAAGAATTTGACTATTTGTTTCAATGCTTAGAACTGTTCTTTATCAAAAGATGAGCTGCTTTTTTCGTTAATAGAATCTCTCAAATATTGCTGATGATCTTGTTCTTCTACTTGCTTATTTCATTTTCTACTCCAGTTTGTTGTGAGTGTTCGTACACAGCAGCTAGCTAGATTTACTACCAAAGTAGTAAGCAAAGACACAAAGAACAAGAAAGAGTAAAGCGTATTTTATATTTTTCATTTTATTAGTATGTTTTACACACGTTTATACATTAAAAGAGAGGTTATTTGTTTAAAATTATATATTACTTCACTACCATCATCAGACAAAGTATCAAGTAATAAAGCTAGATGTTTCAAATCATAATATCCAAAGAAAGGGTTTGGATGAGGGCCAGGCATTAGTGTATGTATGCCTCCTTCAAAACGAGAAAGTTTTTCATAGATATTTTTAAGATTTTCTTTATCTTCTTTTTTGAGAAAATAAAGACTTCTAGTATATAAGTAAAGAATATGTAATCCTTTATTGGGTGAATTACTTGCCCCCAAATAAGCATCCATATACTGAAAAATGTCCCTATATTTTTCTGTCAATACTTCATATTCCTCTACTTTTTCATTTATAAGTAATAACTCACATAATTCGAATAAATACTGCTTTTTATGATAAGCAAAATCTAATAGTTTATAATACAACTTAATAGTTTCATTATCTCGATTTAATCCTTTCAAAGACTTAATTTGATAACTAATTATTAGTTCATTTTGCTCATCAGTCAAATTTTCTAAATAAGAATAAGCTAATAGGTATTCTTGAGCATTATAAGCTGTAATAGCTCTGTCAAGTAGATTGAGTAATATAATTTTTCTATCTAGCTTATCATTATTTTCTTCTACTTTTGTGATTCTATCATCAAATTCTTCTCTCTTACTTTTAAAATCTTGATATTCTGATTCAAACTCCTTTTTCTGGTTTTTTAGGTTATCTAGCTCTTCTCTAAATTTTTCTACTTTTTTAATTTTAGAATTAAACTCCTTATATTCTACATCAAATTCCTGTTTTTGAACTTTTAAAACTGTTAGTTCTTTTTCAATCTCTTTCTTAGTTTTATCAGCACTTCTGAAACCAATGAAAGTTGCTATACCAAAACTGATGGAAAATAAGGTGGCAAGACCAAATACTATATACGTGCCGTATTCAGCTTTATCTAAGTTGGAAGCATAGACTTCTTTTAAGGTTTCTTTCTCTATCTTATAATTCAACTGATTAGCTCTTACTTGTTTTACTTCATTTTGTAGTATCTCTAAATGACTATTTAGCAGTACTATCTTTAAGCTATCTTCATTTATAGCAAATACAGACATATTGCAACAAAAGAATGATAGAAAACTCAAAAATAATATTAAAAGTGTTTTGAGGAAAGATGTATTTCGCATAGAGTTTAATAATATAGAAAAAAACTGTTTTGAGCTATTTTTTAGTAATAACGACAAATGAAATTTTACACTATTCTAGGAATAAATATTTAAACTTTTTCACTAATAAGAAGGTCTATAAAGTCCTTCATAGTATTTCGTAGCTCATCATTCATATCATCAAACTTGTCTAGTTTAATTAGTTCTGATAATAATAATTTATTTTTTGGATAAAATGGATTAGAGTGTTCAGCTTGAAAGGCATTATCTTTCCATTCTATCTTTTTTAATTTTTCATAAATAGAAAACAGTTCTTTTTCATCGTCTTTTATGTAACAGTACATAGCTTTAATATAGAGATAATATACATATATATCTTTGTTTCCTGAAGAAGGTGTAACTTCATATTCATCAATTTCTTGAAATTTTTCTGAATAAGAGCTAACTAACTTTTCATACTCTTCTATTTTACTTTCGCATAATAAAACTTCACATAATTGAAATAAATAATCTAGCTCTTCATAAGCACAGTTTAATAGCTTATAATATATATCAATAGTCTCATCATATCTATATAGAGCTTTAAGCGATTTTAATTTGTAATTAAGAAGCATTTCAGTTTCATCATCAACTAATAAAGCAGTATCTAAATAAGTAAGTGCTAATTTAAAATCCTTTTTATCATGAGCTTCAATTATTTTTTCTAAAAGATTTAAAATGGTAACTTTTCTATCTAGTCTCAAATTACTCTCTTCTACTCTTGTTATTCTATCAGTAATACTTTTAGTTTTTTCTTTAAAGTCATCATATTCTGTATCAAACTTTTTCTTCTTTTCTTTTAATGTGTTTAAATCTGTTTTAATATCTTGTTTAGTTTTATAAATTCCTTTAAAACCCCATATAGCAATGCCAACAGACAATAAACTTCCAAAACCAAATACAAATGTCAAAATTCCTTGTAAAGTCGTGAGACTGGCTGTATAAGTCTTATTAATGGTATCTACTACATTTTTTTTATGTTCGTTAAGTGTTTTTACTTGACTTTTTAACATACTTACTTTGCCATCTAACTGATATATATCGCTTTCTAGTGTGGTTACTTGCCGATTTAGTTTCTCTATCTTCAAGCTATCTTCATTTATAGCAAATACAGACATATTGCAACAAAAGAATGATAGAAAACTCAAAAACAGTATTGAATATATTTTTAGAGAAAAGCTATTTTGTAAAGATTTTGGTAACATATAAAAAAAACTGTTTTTGAATCATATTTACTGATTTTAGAAAAAAGTTTGGATTTAATCTCAACCTACTGCTCTTGATAGGTCTTCAATATGAAATGGTTTGCCCATAACTTCCTCATATTTTTCATAAAAAAAACGAGCAGTTGCTTCATCCTCAAAGTAACTCAGCGCACTTAAGAGGTTTTTGAGAGTATCATTTTCTTGCATAATAGCTTCAAATGATTCATTGTAACTATTAAATTGTTGCTTAAATATGTCTTTATCTTCCTTCATTAGGTTAGTTTTATCTAGCATTTCATCAATATATTTATCTTTGCTTTCTTCTATGTCGCTTATTTTTTTATTATTTTTATTTATTTGTTTTTTTATTTCTTCTTCTGCCTTTTTAGGAATATCTATTTTATTTCTAAGTTCTATATTAGACTGTTGTATATTATTCAATTTCTCCCCAAAACCTGCTTCTATTCGTCCCAAAAGTTCGGACATTTCCTTAGTGAATTTATAGCTATTATCATAAAATGAATTAGCAGATTTATCTGCTTGAAAATAGAAGAAAACTGACAACCCTATTGAGAAAAATGCCAAAAGAAATGACAATAACGCAAGTAAATTTTCTGCTGGAATACCACCATCAGGGAAATACCACTTAAAAAAGGAAAGCCCCCCTACTAATGTAATAGCAACCATACCAAAAATGCTCCAACCTATTTTTAATATTTCGCCAACAGTTCTCTGATTTTTTTTATTAGAATCATTATTACTTATGGCATTAGGGTTATGTGTGTTTGGTTTGAATTGCATATGCTGAGATTATAGTTTAAGTAAAAAAGTGAGCTTATTATTCTTCATTTGCTTTTATGTCCTTATGAATTGCAGATAAAGATTTTTCAAATTCTTTTCTTTTTTCAGCTTCTTCTTTTCTTGTTATTTTCTCATTTAATATCAATTCAATTCCAATTTTTAGAATTGGAAAAAGCTCTACACATTCTTTTTCACTTAATTCGTGTATTCCTTTACTAAGCACACCATAAATTATTTTTTGTTCAACCAATAATGATGGTAGATGATTTTTTAGCATTTGTATTTTCTCATCCATTCTTGCACTTTTAAACTTATCATTATCCCACTCATCATCACTTAAAGATAACTTCTGTGCTTCTTTTATCAAGTCCTCAAATATTCTTCTTAGATAGATAAGAGAGCCTGCACCTACTCCGTGAGAGAACAAGCCTACAGCTTTATTGAGTTCTCTATACTTCTCATCTGATAATATTTTTTTATATTTTTTTATTCCCTCTTGACTTAATGAAGCTATTGAAGGATGCTGTCCTATTTTTGTAACGGTATTATCTGTAATCCTAAATATAAAAACAGATTTATGACGATTATTTCTTGTACATTTTGTTTTTAAATAACAAGTTCTATTTATAAGGCTTTTATGAATATCTTCTTTACTTCTCTTCAAAAGTCTATCTGAATAAGACTCTACAATACGTCCTTCAGGGTAGTGAATATCTCTTGGAATCTCGCCAACAAAAGTGCTATTCATCTTGCATTCTGTACAGTAGTAGTCAATAGTATCGTTATAGTTTGTGAGGTTATACAGGACTTCAATATCATCCGAAGTGAACTTTTCTTCTTGATACAATGCAGTATCCAACAATAATTCCTCTACTGTTTTCATATTAATAGGTGTTAGTTTAGTTGAAATATGATAAATTAGTTTTTTTTATAAATCTACTTTTTTGTTTTCTTTTCTAAGTCTTTTATTTTGTTTTCTAAGTATTTGATAATAATATCTTTACTTTTGCATTCTTCTTCTAACTCTTTATAGTCCTCTGCTAGTTCGTTGTACTCCTCTATTGCATTGTTATCTCTCTCTAGTATAGAGTTAGCTATATTCTTATTACCACCTTTTGAGGTTATAATTTTGGCACTAAGATTTACAATAGTTTCATAGTCTGTACCTAGTATTTTAGCTATTTGTGTGAGCTTATCATAAGTTAGTTTTACTTCTCCAGTTTCAATTCTGCTATAAGCGTCTTTACTTATACCTAGTTGTTTGGCTATTTCTGACTGAGATAAATTTTTCTCTTTTCTCAACTGTATAACAGCGTGATACGATTCTGAAACAAGTATTGCAATGTATATTGTAGCCTTTACAAGTGCATTTCCTAGTATATCCGTAGGACTTTTAGAATTAGATTTTGTATTTCCATCTTCATCTAAAAATTGTTCAGGTATAGCAAAAGGATTAAAACCCATCAAACTCTCATAAGGTACTTCAAGAACATCTGCTATCTGTTTTACTCTATCTACGGTTAGCTTTGTTTCTCCTCTTTCCATACGGCTATAAGCATTTTGACTTATGCCCAAAAGTTCGGCTATTTCTGTTTGTGATAGCCTTTTTTCTTTCCTTATACGATATATTTTTTCGTGAGTCTCTTCTTCGTTCAGATTCATATAATTATTTTTTGTCAAAGGTAAACCGTAAATCAAGAAAAACAAAGTCGTTTATCGGTTAAATAACAAGGTTTTTTAAAAAAATATGCAGGTTTTTTTACACAATAGTCTTTTTAAGGTTAAAAATATTGGGATTAGTTTGCTTTATAATTATATTTGTTTTAGATTTGAACCATTAATTAACTAAAAAGCCTATGAATACTATATTATCAAATAACCTTTCCAAAATTATAAAAATCAAAGAAGGAGAAGAAAATGTTTCTTTTAAACCTAGTAGGCAGTTTTATAAGGAGATTGAAATAGGTCAGAAACGTTTTTGGCAATTAGTAAGGAATGAAAAAAACCTTACTCTTTTAGAGATAAAACGGTTATCTGAATATTTTGGAGTTCATATTTGGGAATTACACGATTTTACTATGAAATATATACCAAAAGGAATTGCCAAGATAAAACAAGAAAAAGATGAGTTCTATAATAGTTTAGGTCTTGTCAAACCTACATCATAATTCCTTATACAATTAATCAAACCTTTCACTTTCAAACTCAATCAGTTTTCCTTTAGTGATTTGTCTATGTTCGCAGCATAGGCATTCACTTTTTTTTGAGTTTTAATTATCAAAAATCAAATTATTTATTATGCTTGATTCCACAAAAAAAGTTCTTGAGTTATCAGATATAGGAATGACTTGTAGGGAACTACAAGCTATTTGCCTTGGCTATAAAGACAACGATTTAGAATTATTCAACTACTATGCTTCTTT
Source organism: Bernardetia sp. (assembly GCA_020630575.1). GTDB lineage: Bacteria > Bacteroidota > Bacteroidia > Cytophagales > Bernardetiaceae > Bernardetia. Next base: position 212,995 of record JAHDBD010000004.1, on the reverse strand, counting down.
CCTTGAATGGCTATTTCCTAAGTGGGATTTTGCTGTTTCCGAAGCTGAAATAACCAATAACTTACAAAAGGAAATTTGGGAAAAAGAACGCATAGAAAGAGAAAGTAGTAACTGGTATCGTGAGGTTGAAATAGCAGCTTATGAAGCCGAAAAAGCTAGTGAAAGAACAGAAATAGAAGTAACAGAAAAGGAATATGTAATACCTTTCGAAAAGGTGTTAGACTTCAATTTTTTTGGTTATAACATCTTCTTTTGTTTAGAGATAGCAAAAACTACATAGGCACAAAAAAACCGTTGGTTTTCCTACTTACCAACGGTTTTTTATAAATTTTTATTTAATGGTTTTTAATCGTTTAGCAGCTTAAAAACCCAAAACCAACAGTACAAATATATGAAAAATATATCAGATATTAAAAAATATCCATCAAAAAATGGACAATCAACAGAAATTAAAGCTACTGAAAATGAGTTAGTTGGAAAAGAAACAACAGAACAAAAGAAAGAAGCAATAAAGTATTTGAGAGTAGGTACGCAATACTATCATATTGCAGAAATGCCAACAACAAAAAATCCTACCACAGGAAAATATATAAGAGAAATAGTTTTGCTAAAATGGGATAAAGTAACCATTACAGACGACCATAGTAAGAAGTTTTTATATAAAATACCAAAGTATAAGGCTTTCATAAATATCCCCTCACATGTTGATTATCAACAGGATATAAACGGATTTTATAATCAGTACCATAAGTTAAAGTATGAACCAATAAAAGGCGATTGCCCTACTACATTAGAGTTTGTAAAACATATTTTTGGCGAACAGTACGAACTGGGTTTAGACTATTTGGCAATTTTGTATCTACTTCCTACCGAAATTTTACCTATTCTTTGTCTTGTTAGTGATGAGCGTAAAACTGGTAAAAGTACCTTTATTTTTTGGCTCAATGAGTTATTTGGTTCAAATGCTACTATCAATGATAATAATGATTTTGAGGGGCGTTTTAATAGTGATTGGACAGCAAAAATACTTATTTCAGTAGAAGAAACACTAATTGAAAAACGTACTATTTATGAACGTATTAAAAGCCTTTCTACTGCAAAAAGTCATAAAACAGAAGCAAAAGGAAAAGATAAAACAGAAGGTAAATTTTTCGGTAAATTTATTTTGTGTTCCAATTTTGAAGAAAGTTTTATTCCTATTGATTCAAAGGAAATTCGTTTTTGGGTGCGTAAGATTCCAACTTTTGAAGTTGCTGGAGTAGAAGAAAATGTAAATATGTTAGCCACTCTAACAAGCGAAATTCCTTATTTTCTTCATTTTCTCAAAGAAAGGAATATAGTAAGTCCTAAAAAAACTCGTATGTGGTTTACTGAAAAGCAAATCTACACCGAAGCCTTAGAACGTTTAAAAAAGGCTAATATGCCAAAAGTTCATAAGGCATTGAAAAGCTATATAGGCGAAATAATGGAGATACATAACCTTGATTATGTGTGCTACAATCTTAGTCAGTTGATGGACATTCTAAAAGAAGAAGGACTAAAAACAGTAGAAAAAGCCTATCTAAAGAATATTTTACAAAAGGACTTTGATTTAGAAGTTGAAGGCAACAACTGGTATTCCTTCTACAATGAAAACACTGAAGGAACAGCTTTAAAAATGAAAGGGCGTTGTTACAAATTCACTAGAGAAGTTTTAGGACTTACTGAAAAAATAACTTTGGAAAAAGAAGTGTCTGAAAACCAATATGTTAATAATGAAATTGATAATCCTTTTATTGATTCTACTGAACAGAATACTAAAAATCTGACTAAAAACTTATTCTAAAACTCTATTATTTAATGATATTTATTACAAGTCAAAAAAGAGTGTCATAAAAAAACTGTTCCATTTGTTCCATTTGTTCCAAACTTTATAAAATGTGCCTTTATGCTATCATTATACTATTTTTTTAAACTAAAATATTGGAACAAAATAGGAACAAAGTACGGAACAAAACGTAAAACGCTAATTTGTGAATTTTTGGAACAAAAGTCAAAAAAATACATTTTGTTCCAACTTTGTACCATACTTTGTTCCATAGTTAAGTTTCTGTATATCATATAGTTATGTACTGTTTTTAGACTTTTGGAACAATGGAACAAAATTTTCTCATTCCCCACAGCTTTTTTATGTTTTTATCTATTTTTAGCTTTTAATTAACTGTATATCAATTATTTATAAAATTATTTTAAGATAAATTAATGATTCTGATTCTGAATTTCAAAGTGAAATAATAGATTTTTAGAAATTCGGTTTTGAAAAGAAAAAGTACACAAACTTATATATTATGAATAATAAATTTTCACATACTCAAATACAGAAAGCAAACCAAACAGATTTGAGGGCTTTATTACAAGATTTTGGTTTTAAACAATTATCAAATAATCTTTTCGAAAATCCATTCAAGACCGAAAAAAAAAGCAATAGTTTTTCTGTCTTCCAACATAGAACAAATAAAATTTGGTTAGCAAAAGATTTATCTACTGGCAAAAGTTGGAATGTTCTAACTCTGACAATGGAGTACAAAAAGAAGTCTTTTGTAGAAGCCATGTATTTTCTCTTAGAATTTAATAAGGAGTATAGTTTGCCACAGGATAAATCATTTTTTCTTTCAAAACCTAATTCTTTCAAGTCATTGCCAAACCATAAAGAAGCTACACCAATTCAAAAAAGCGCACTCAATTACTATCTAAAAAATGAACGTGGAGTAAGTCCTACATTAGTGAAAGAATACATTGAGTACAGACAATACGAAAGAAAAAATAACTGGTACTATGCCCTATTCTTCAAAAATGATAGTGAAGGCTATGTTATCAGAAATAAGGCAATGAAAAGCCCTAGATGTTTGGGTACATCAGACATTACGACAATTTTGTATCAAAACTCTACAATTTGGATCATCTTTGAAGGCTTTATCGACTTTCTTTCTGCCATTACTTATTATCAAAAACCATTCAAAGGAAATGTATTAGTTCTTAATTCAGTAGTCAATACCAATAAAGCTATACAGCTACTAAAATCATCATCAGCTACTAAAATATTCACTTTCTTAGATAATGATGCAGCAGGTAGAATAGCAACAAATGAGCTAGAAAATATAGGCATTCCATTGATAGACAAAGTTTCTCTATTTGGAGAGTGCAAAGACTTCAATCAATTTTTAACAACAAAAAAAACGCTTATCACATGAAGCGATAAGCGTTTGGTCTTAATCAGTTTTCCCACTTTCATAAAACCTTATACAAAGTTATGCAAAATTCAGTCAAAAGCCCACAAACCGTGAAAAGTCCTAGTGAAATACACCAAAAAGACGTATTTACCGAAACTCTAAATGAAACAGCCAAAAAAGGTTATTATTTGGAAGCACAAAGGGAGCTTGCGCCAAAACCTTATGCAGAAAGAAACAGAAACCTATTTTCATTCTCAAAAGGATTTGCCATAGCCTACCATATAGTAAGTTTTATTTTAGGAATAGCAACGGTTTTCTTAGTATCAAAAGCATTTTATACTGGAGAACTAAATATTATCAATGTTCTAATAGCTATCGTTATAGGCGTTTTATTGATAGGATTGTTAGTAGGTTTGGAAATGTTCAAAAGTCATTCAGCTACTGAACTATTCAAGTCCATAGCAAAAGACGAAACAGCAAGCAAAGGCGTACAATTTGGACTTTTAGGAACATTCATACTATCTGTTCTTATATCAGCCGTAGGAGGTGCATTTTTGACAGTAGAAATGAACGATAAAAGTACAATCATTCAATCCGAATTAGCCACACAATCCGATAGTTTAAAAAATATATACAGCTCCCAGCTAGAAGGCTATGAAATGAGTATCAATAGCTCAAAACAAACTCTCAAAAAATATCAAAAAGGTTGGAGAGCAAACAATGCTAGAACGGATTTACAAGCAGCCACAGAAGCAAAAAATAGCCTTTTAGAAAAGTTAGATAGCCGTCTTACTCTTGAATCTGATAAAGCAGCAAAAAGTATCTTAAACAACGCCAAAGAAGGCAAAAACACAGCGTTTATAGTTGCTTTTGTTGTTTTTATACTAGAGATACTAACTATCATTTGTTACCGTTTCAAATTCATTTATTTGAGAAATACTGAACGTGAAGGGATTAGTTTTGAAGTCATCACAAAAAAGCCTTCACAAGTTGCACCAGTCAATGAGCCACTAACAGAAATAGCCGAAATACTCAAACAATTTTTTCACAATGGAATACCAAACGTACAGCAAATTACACCACTTACAACGGCTAATCCTTCACAGCCTAGTATCGGTTTTCAGTTTGGACAAAACACCAAAAAGGACAACGACACTCGTACAGCTAACAGCAGTCGTAATACAGCAGTCGTAACAGCCAAAGAAAAAAGCGAAATAAAAGAGTTAGGAAACGGAAACCGAGAATGTCCAACATGCAAAGAAGCCTTTGTTTACAAAGTTTGGAATCACAAATTTTGTTCTGAAAAATGCCGTATTAAAGCGTGGGAAAAAAAGACAGGAAAGACATTTATAAAAGGCAAAAAATAGCCCTTTTTCTTTTCAAAACATTACCAAAAATTTTCAATAAAAAAAATGGTAGGAGTTCGCAGCTCCTACCATACATCACAATTAATCAAACCTTTCAAAAATTCAAAATAATTATGAGCCATAAATTTAAGAAAAAAAGATTTATGAATGTGGTTTTTTCTCTTCGAAAAGACCAAAAGTCAAAAGACGGCGAAGCTATAATTTATTGGTATTTGTCATACAATGGTCAAAAGTCAAAAAGATTATCATCAGGAATAAAAATTCATGAAAAATATTGGCAAAGTAAATTTGCAATAGGAGTTAATGCGAAACCTATCAATGATGCCTTAGAAAATCTAAAAGCAGATTTGACAAATATATTCAATCAATACAATGAAGACATTAGCCATATTCAAGAAATTGCTACTATTTATAATAAAGGTTTTGATAGGATAACAGTTTTGGAGCTTTATGATTTATTATTAGAGCGTAAAAAATCTGAAAACTGGAAACTAGGAACAATAAAGGTGTATAAATCATTTCGTAATGTTTGGTTAGTTCCATTCTGCAAAAGTGTAGGTACACCATTTTATGCTGATACATTCAGACCAAAGCATCTTGAAAACCTTTGTACAGAAATGCGTAAACGGTGCAAAGAGGAATTTATAAGAAAGTCAATAGGAATGGTAAAAGCTGCTTTCAATTTTGGTTTTTCCTTAGAAAAAATAAAAACAAATTACATACAGAATTATAAATTATTCCATTATTGTAATACAGGTAAAGAGTACGTTTACTTAGAAATGAGTGAGTTAGAACGGTTAGCAAATCTAACTTTTACAGAAAAAGAACAGCATTTGGAAAGAGATAGAGATTTGTTTTTGCTGCAATGTTATACAAGTCTAGCCTATAATGAACTTGCAAGTTTTAACTTTTCTAAAAATATAGAATTTGATGAGGATTGGAATTGGATAAATATAAGGAGAGGAAAAACAAATACTTTACAACAAATTCCTATTCTTCCCGAACCAATGGCAATTTTGGAAAAATACAGTTTTGATTTAGAGGTAACATCAAATCATAGATATAACCAAAATATACGTATTTGTGCTTACCGAGCGAAAATAGATAAGCATTTACATAGTCATTTGGGACGTACTACATCAGGTGCATTCTTTTTAAATTTTGGAATAGATATTAATGTAGTTGCTAGAGTAATGGGGCATAATTCCTATAAAATGACAGAGAAGCATTACGCTAAAATTGTGGATAAATGGAGAGTAAAAGACGAGTTTAACAAAGTCTTTCGTAGCAATCAGCCACAAGAACAGCAACCAAAAGCCACCAACAAACTTCAAAAAATGGTTTCTACTGGAACGTCAAATTTTACCTACTCCTATACTAAATGAAAAATACGGCAAAAAATACCGAATAGAATAGGTTGTATTCAATAAAAGGATAAAAAATACACTTTTTTTCATTTCTAAAAAAGCAATTAATTATAAATTAATTGCTTTTTTTTGTCTGTAAGACAAAAAACTAAAATTGTCTAACTGTTAATTTTATATTTAAAACTAAAACCAACACTTATGAGAACTAGATATTATCCTCACGAAAAACTATTAAAAGTAAATAGTTTGAAAATTTCTGATTTACCAATAGAAATTCAAGAGCAAATCAACATTTGGAGAGCCAATAAAGAAAAAGGCTATTACTCAAAATATGTTCCTGTATCTGAAAAAATTGCTAGAAGCATAGAAAATTATATCGAATCGGATATAGAAAACTTATATAAAGAAACCGAAAAGGTAACTATACCGAATAAAACGCATACAATAGGGTTTACTCCTCAAAAGGAAATCAAAATCAATACAGCACCTCAAAATACTGTAAAGAAAGGTATAGAAAATGTAAATATACCGTATCATTCTAATACAATGGGGTTTACACACAAAAGAGAAACAAAAAGTAGTTTAGAACCTCAAAAAGATGTAGAAAACACTCCTATACCGAATCATTCCGAAAAGAACAATGATTTTGCACCAAATGAGCCAAAAATACCTCAAAAAGATATAGAAAACATTCCTATACCGAATCATTCCGAAATAAACAGCGATTTTACAGAAAATGAGCCTAAAACAACTCAAGAAGCTGCAAAATATGTTTATATACCGAATCATTCCGAAAAGAACGATGTTTTAGTTAAAGTAGAAAAAAATACTCTTCCTAAGAAAGTGAGCGTTTTGTGTACTACATTCTGCAAGAAAATAGGTAAAACTCAAACAGCTTGTTATAGTATTCTAAGGTTTGCAGAACAAGAAGGTATAGAACCTATTTTTACTTTTGATGATTTAAAAAGTCTAGGTATTCCTACTGGTTTTTGGTCTGACTTTTCCCAAGTTTTTGGACACAAAGGAGAGTATTTTGAAATAAGACGAGTACACAACGATTATCCTTTTTCTTATGAATTGATAGCACTCAATTCACTACCTATTGAAGCATTTACAGAAGTAGAAGAAACTAAGTTAATTTCTGATGGCGCAAAACCTACTGAAAAGAAAGAAATTGATTTGACTGATATAAATAGTGTAAATGACTTTATCAACTCTAAAGTAAGTGGTATTATAAACGAATCTAAGTTTTATGATACTTTGAGTGATGTAGAAAAGTCTTTTTATGATATAGTAAAAAAGGCTAGTGAGCTAACTGAAAAGCCACTAAAACACGTAAATACTTCAATTAGTGAACTTAAAGAAAAAGGTATCAAGAAACTTAGAAAAAATGATTTTATATCAAAGCATTTCAAGATAACACCTTTAGACCAAAAAGGAACTTTGAGAATTACTCGTAAATAATGAAACTCATGAACATACTAACCAAGGCAAAATACATTCTATTAATATCCCTGCTCATCGTAGGGATATTTTATTACAGGAAAAATGTTTTAGGAAAGAGTAGGAAAGCAAAAAACAAAAAGAATGATGAGCTAATGAAAAAAATTATCTTGCTTAATACCAAAAAAGCAAAGTAATTGCTCATTTATTACACAGGAATAAAATTTTGATGCAAACAGGAGCATAACGAGCTGAACGCATGACAATTTTATAAAAGTAGCTTTATTTACTACAAATGCACTTTTTAAAATTTAGCTATTTTTTGAGTAGTTAATTTTAGCCTATTTTCTTACACTAAAAAAGCCTATAAATTAATTTTTATAGGCTTTTTTATTTATAGTTTGGGGAAATTATCTTTTATTTTTTCACTTGAGTAAAGCCCTAAATCTTTCATATATGTCCTAGTTTGGTCTAAATCGTAATGTCTGCATTGTTGGCTAATTTCCATTATATCTAAACCGTTTTTGTACGCTGCCATTACTCCAGTATGTTTCCAACTGTATAAGGTGTATTCTTTCGAAAATTTTAATCTATCTTTTATTATTTTATACTCCTTTGTAAACTGACCTTCTTTAGTTGATTTATTTGAAGGAATCCCATTTAATCCAAATAAGTAGAAATCTGAATGATAAGACAAAAAGCCACTTTCTAAAAAAACACGCATCAAATGGTTGGGTATATCTATTCTTTCACTTTTTCCATTCTTAGAAATTTCAGCAGGTATATATAGCTTGTTGGTTTCTGTCTCTATATACCCAACTTTCAAAAATCGTATTTCTTTAGGTCTTACAAAAGTATAGAATATGATTTGACATACTAGCCATAGATTTGGATTTTCTTTACTTATGGTATCCTGTATTATTTTTTTCTGATCCGAATCATAAAACTTATGAGCCATAGTTTTTTGTACTTTTAATTTTTTGAAATTTTCCATAACATTACTATCTACATAACCAAGTTCTTTTAATTCAGATAAAAGGATAGATATAGTTGAAGCGTATGCGTTTCTAGTAATGTTACTGACATTTTTTGTTCGTTGCAAATCATTCAAAAACTCTTTGACATGAACTTGTTGTAGGCTTCTTATATTGAGTTCTTTGTAGTTTTGATGTAGGAACAAACAAAAGTATTTTTTATGACTTCTGTAACTGCTTATTGACCTTTTCCGAAGTCGTGGTATTGCATTATTAAAAGCAAGCTCGAAAGCATTGATAGCTGTTTCAGACTGTTTCTTTTTTTCCTTTTCTATAAGTAGTTTATCATTACTTGTAAGAATACGTAAACCATGCTTTAAGTCTTTATTTATCTGTTCTGCTAACTCTTCACTAGCATTTTTATAAATTCTCTTTCTGATAATTTTCTGTTTGTCTATGTCCCAAGCTCCAAAATCTATGTAAGGCTTTTTTGCATTGACAAACCGAGCTTCTTTATAAGGGTATTGTTTATCTTTATTCATTTCTAAGTTTTTGTACAAATCAAAGGTTGTCAGAACTACCAATGAGTTAAGTAATAATAGTAGTTGGCAATTATTTGGCGATAATAATGCTAAATATAGCTCTATAGTACTTAAAAACCTAATTTGTAGCGATAAAGGGATTCGAACCCTTAAAACTTAGTTTCTAAAACTAATACGTATGCCAGTTCCGTCATATCGCTATTTAATTAAAAAACTAACTCTTCTTACCCTAAGGATTTTTCACTCCATTGAATGAAGATTTCAAATAAGACCAAATTAGTTTAGTATAACAGGCAAGATTCGAACTTGCGACCTCTTCATTCCAAATGAAGTAAACTACCACCGTTATCCTGCTATATGTTATGGAAAAGATTGGGTTAGCTTCGCTGAATATTTATTCGAACCAATGCCCATCAGATTTTCATTCTGTCGCTCTACCTGTCAGAGTTACCTTTCTATTTTTTTGCACGTTCTAGAGGAATCGAACCTCTGTTGTCGGTTTTGGAGACCGATACATTACCACTATGATAAGAACGTAGTTTGTTACCTCGTCAAGATTCGAACTTGAAAAATCAGACTCAAAATCTGATGTGTTACCGATTACACCACAAGGCAATAGTTGTTTTTTGCGAGAATGGTAGGTTTCGAACCTACGACCAATTGATTAACAGTCAATTGCTCTACCACTGAGCTACACTCTCTTTCTTTTGTGTGAACACTAGGATTAGCTTCGCTGAATACTTGTTTCAAACCTAGAAAGTTTCACAAATCTAGATTTACAGTTTGGTGCAGATTGCCATATCTACAAAGTTCCCTTTTTGTAAGATTAATAGGTTTCGAACCTATGACCTTCTGCTTATCAGACAGACGCTCTGACCGACTGAGCTATAATCTTATATACTACTACAAACCTCTATTCAGTTTTGATAGTTCCTAACAGTTTAAAAATTTCAAAAAAACACCTTACTAGGCTTTGCTAATAAGGTGTTTAATTATTGTCTCACTAATTTGAATCAAATATATTTCGTAGTTCTCTTTAATTTTAAACCACAAAAAGCATAACTACAGCCATTGCTACCATTGATAAATCTTCAATAATCGTAACGGTACTCATCGGCAAATTAAAAACATCGCCCAAACAAGCACACTTGATTTTTTTCTTATCTAAATTACTTTTTATAACGCCAATACTACTAATTCCTAAAACTACAATTGTAATTAGATTGACATAAAAAGGAAAAACATTGATTAGATAAGCCATACCTAAGGCAAGTTCGACAAACGGATAAATCAATCCCCAACCTTTCCATTTTGCTGCTACAATGTCATACATTTGATACGAATTAGCGAAACCTTCTAAATTAAGGAGCTTAAAAAAGGCAAAGACAATAAAGAATCCTGCCATAAAATGACGCATCAAAAGCAGAGCAGAAAAATCTTGAAAAGGATATTGAACCAAAACACTCACTCCCAAAATAAAACCGACAATAATAAAAAGTGGTTTGTAAGTAGAAAATGATTTGTTTGGTAAATCTAATTCTTCAACATTACTAGCATCTTTTTTTTCTATTTCTTCATAAACGATTTCATTCTGACTTGGTAAATTTTCTTTTTCTATAATGGTATAATTTCCTATTTCAGAGAGTTTTTCTTGTAAAACATTTGTCGGAATATCCTCTTCAAGATAAAGTTTTCCATCAGAATTTTCTACACTAATATCTGCTTTTTCTATTTCTGGAAATGCTTCTAACGTTTTTTTTACTTTTGCTTCGCAGCCTTTACAGGTCATTCCCGTAATTTGATATTCTTTTGTATTCTCTTTGGTTTGAGTTTGGTGTAAAGTTTTCATAGTGGTTGTTATGTTTATCATTTTTAAACCCTAAGAGTCTTTAGCGACCCTTGGGGTTTAGGAATAAATATTAAGCTGCCATTTTATGACACTCTTCAGCGCATTTACGGCACGATTCTGCACATTTTTTACAATGGTCGCCACTATGTTGTCCACATTGTTCGGCACACCAATCACAAATTTCTGCACAGATTTTACAATAGTCTTTTGCCCATTTACTGTCATTTATCATTGCTTTAATAGCAACTTGACAAGCATCAACGCATTCTATACAACAGCGAGGGCAGTCATTCATGCTTTCTTTGGTTGCCATTTGATACAAACAACTTTGACAGTCAATAAGACATTGTTGGCAGGCTTCGATACATGATTGAAATTTTGAATCATTCATAATTTTTAGGTTTTCGGATTAAAAAATTGAGTTTAAAAAATAATTTCACTTTATTAAACGCATACGAAACCTAGCTGTTTTGTAGAATTTTGGAAAAAAATTATACAATTTTGACTAGTTTTTACAAGATATCGATAGTTTTTCGCTCTTTGATAGTCTTTTTTTGATATGCAGAGGGAGTTTGTCCTGTTATATTTTTGAACTGTGTAGAAAAATGAGAGGTGCTTTTGTAATGCAAGTAATTGGCTATTTCGCTAATTCTATATTTTTTGAGTGTCAGAAGTTCTTTTGCTTTTTCTATTTTTTGAAGTGCAATATATTTTTCAATTGTTGTATTTTCAGCAGCAGAAAACAGACGACTCAAATACGAATATTCGTGATGCAGTTTTTCAGAAAGATATTCAGAGAAATTAATTTTCAATGGTTTTTCTGAATAATGAATTTGATTGATGATAGCTGTTTTGAGTTCAGAAATGAGAGCTTTTTTATCTGATTCTATTAATTTTAATCCTACTTTTTGTAATTCTTGATTTAATTTTTCTTTTTTTTCTGCTGAAATATCTGTGTTTTCAGTGAGATAAATTTTACCTAACTCTACTTTTTCAAAATCAATATTTAATTCTTGACATAGATTTTCTACAACCAACACACAGCGTGGGCAAACCATATTTTCTATATCTAAGACAAATTTGTTCATTCTGTTTCTAAAAAAAGTAATCTATAGGAAAGAAGTAAAAGAGAGCTTTTTGCGTGAAAAATATGTTTATTCAGACTAAGAAATCTGAACTACTTATAATCTGCAACTTGAATTAGATATACACTCTCAGTACCATAAATGTTTTTATTCTAAAAACTAAGCGCAGAAATAGCAAGTATAATAAAACCAATAGCAAGAAGCGATAAAAAAGCCAAAATTCCTCCAATTAATGCTAAAGTAATGGTGTGTGATTTGTGATAAAGTGTTGTATCATCATTTGCTACAACTGAAATACCAATGATACTGGCAATAAGAGAAACAACTAATAACCCTATTGCAAAAGGGACTAAAAAACTAAAAATAGCATACATAGTTGCAAAGAAAAAAGCTGCTACAAAAATCCCTAAGGCAAGTAAAGTGGCAAAAAAAGACAAATAAGCAGCCCAATGTATCTTTGGTTTTGTATTTTTGATTCCTGCTTTTTTATTTTCTTTATTTACTTTGCGTTGTTCTTTAAGAGCTTTCCAAACTGTTTTTCTCAATTGTTTTCTTTGTGTTTTGGCTATTTTGCGTTGCTCTTTTTTCTTTATTTTTGAGTTTGGCTTATAAGTCTGCTTTTCAGTGTTTACTGTTTTTTCTGTAGGCACAGTTGCAGAATTATCTTTTTTCTTTACAGTTGATTTAGGTTTTTCAGAATAAGAACTAGAAGAGTATTCAGATAAAAAGTGAGCTTTCGCAGTAGTAAAACTCAAGAATAGAAATAGAAAAACAAAAAAATGGCGCATAATTGAAATAGTTTAAAAAATGAAATAACGAAAAGACAAAAAATGAATCATCAGAAAATAAAAATAATTGTTTTTTCTGAGATTATTCAAATTTATGTTCTCAAAAAAACAGAAAAAATCTTTATTAGAAAAATAATACTTGTTAGAAGCCTAAAAACCAACTAAATTTCGGTTCTTAATTAGAAAACAGTATTTTAGAATCTCAAAATAGCAAGAACTCATTATAACACAACGATTTATAAATTAGTAAGTTATTTTATTATGAATGAAGAACAAAATTCTACTCCTAAAAGTGATTACGATTCAGAAAGCATAAATCATGGTTATCCTGAATGGCAACATGGTTTTCGTGATTCGTGGAACTTTATCAAAGATTTTTTCTTTCGTCTGACTCATTTGGCTTCTGACACAGATTATGTTGGAACAGTAAAGAGTATTAAATCAGGTGTTGTTTTGGAAGGTTCAAACCTTTGGGTGTTGATTTGTTCGGTCATGATTGCCTCTATTGGTCTTGATTTGGATTCGGCTGCCGTTATTATTGGTGCGATGCTTATCTCTCCCTTGATGTCGCCTATCTTGGGAATTGGTTTGGGGGCTGCAATTAATGATAGAGAAACACTAATAAAATCGGTTCGAAATTTTTTGAGTGCCATTATTCTGACTTTAGTAACAAGTGTTGTTTATTTCAAAATTACTCCTCTAGGACTTCTGACAGACCAAATGCTTTCTCGTACAGAACCTAATTTATTAGATGTTTTGGTTGCTTTTTTTGGTGGTTTGGCTGGTATTATTGCAGGCTCTCGCACAGAAAAAACCAATGCTATACCAGGTGTGGCAATTGCAACTGCTTTGATGCCTCCTTTGTGTACTGCAGGTTTTGGATTGGCAACAGGAAAATGGGATGTTTTTGCAGGAGCATTTTATTTGTTTTTCATTAATGCTGTCTTTATTAGTCTGTCTACCTACATGATTGTGCGTTTTTTGAAATTTCCGTATGTGGAGGTTTTAAATCCTGTTTTGGCAAGACGAGCAAGACTTACAGCGTATGTTGTTCTGACAATTTTACTTATTCCGAGTGTGATGTTTTTATTCAGAAAACTGACAGAAAACTTCCGTAATCAGCGTATTGCTACTTTTATTACTCAGAATATAAATCCAAATTATGATTTGAATTCTGTACAATGGAAAGTAAAACTAGATTCTACCAATATCTATAGACTTCGTGTGATTAGTTTTGGAGCAGGAAGTTATATCAATTATGATTCTTTGATTAGCCTAGAAAAAACATTTAATGATGAAGTCAAAAATTCTTGGAAACTCACAGGCTTTGATGATAAAGATAGTATACATATTGAACTAGTGCAATCAGAAGAGCCTGCTGACTCTGAAACTCGTGTAGAACGTACTGTTATGAACAATGCAAAGCGTTATATTGAGATAAAATTTAGAGAAGAAATGGGAACATATAAGCAAAAAGATGAAATCATAACAGGAAAAGACAAAGAAATAGAAGACCTAAAACAAGAGCTTTTGTATGCAAGAGGAGATACATTACCTTTTGAAACTATAAAAAACGAACTCAAAGCTATCTATCCAGAACTGAAAGAAATTGGTGTGGCTAGAGTAAGACAAACTGATTTTAAAAATGATTCTTTGGCGTTTATGTTATTGGTAAAATGGGAAGGCGAACCAGCAAGAAATAAATATACACGCAAAAAATACGAAGACCGTTTGAAGAATTTTATTAATGTAAAACTCAAAGACAAGAAAATTGGAATTATTAATTATTAATAATACAATCTTCTCTCTACTATTTTTTGAGTTCTATTTTCTAAAATAGTAATATAAACATAGCCAATCGCAAAAAAATGACTAACTCCATAGATATAAAAATAACCCACAACACCCAATAACCACATCATATTAAAAGTAAGGGCAACTAAATATCCTAAAATACCAATAGCTAAATAGGCTAGAATAGCAAAGGTGTAATTTTTACGAAGTGCATGAGTTTCATCAGAATAGTTTCCCAAAATTAAATGCAAAATATTCATTATTGGATTTGTCAAACCCAAAACTGCTAAAGCTAAAACAGGAAAAAGAAAAGCAAAACTAAATTCTGATAAAGCAGATATTTGCGAACCCAAAAAAGTCAGTCCATAGCCACCAAAAAGAATTACTAAAAAAAATAATTGAATAACTAAGTCTATTCGTAATAAAGTTTTTTTGTAAGGAGAGACCATAATTATACTATTTGAGATTAATTTTAAATCGTTTTATAGTTTTACTAAACGAAGAGAAGATATAGAAGTTTCACTTCTTTCAAAAAAAAATGAAAGTTTGTAAAAATAGTTATTTCTTTAACTTTAATTACTAAACTGATTTTATAAATTTGTACTTTAGACGTTCTATTTTGAATGAATTTCATTTTATCTATTTTCATTCTCACCAAAAATAAACCTTCTTACTCATTTTGGAAAAA
The DNA here is from genome assembly GCA_020630575.1 of Bernardetia sp. GTDB lineage: Bacteria > Bacteroidota > Bacteroidia > Cytophagales > Bernardetiaceae > Bernardetia. The sequence goes on along the minus strand of JAHDBD010000004.1, from coordinate 197,889 downwards.
GATTTTGTAACATTTATTCAGAAACATCAAGGTATCATACATAAAGTATGTCGCATGTATTGTGATTCTGAAGATGATAGGCAAGATTTGTTTCAAGAAGTTTTGTTCCAACTTTGGAAATCCTATCCAAAGTTTAGAGGTGATTCCAAAATTTCTACGTGGATGTATCGTATCGCTCTTAATACAGCAATTGCACGTCTACGTAAAGTCAAACGTAAACCTTCCGAGTTTTCTATTTCAGACTCTACACTACAATTTCCTGATACTCCTACAGATACTGAAAAAGAAGAACAACTCAAAAATCTTCAACTCGCTATTCAGAAATTATCAAAAGTAGAAAAAGGAATCATCATGCTTTACCTAGAGGAGAAAAGTTATGATGAAATTGCCGAAATTATAGGTATTACCAAAACAAATGTAGGTGTAAAAATCAATCGGATAAAGAAAAAACTCAAAGAAACATTGGAAAAATTGCCTCAATAGAAAAAAAATCACAACTATAAAAAAATCATTTTATAAAAGATAAGTACAATCTAAAATGGATATAGACAACCTAAAATCTACTTGGCAAGCTCTTCAAACACAGTCAGAACCTGTTCTTGAAAATGAGCAAATTAGAAAACTGCTGAGAGGAAAAGCAAATGATAGCATTTCTAAAATCAAACGCAGTATCTTGATAGAAGCAGCATTTGTAGTTGTATTAAGTGTTTTTTTAATGTTTAATCAACAATGGTTTTATTCGCCTTTTGTCATTCCTTATTTGGGCTTTGTGATGGTGCTTTCCCTAATTTGGTACACTTTCAAATATCTCAAAATCAGAAAGATAAATTTACAAGAAAATCTCAAACAAACTCTAAGTAAACTCATTTCTACACTAGATTTGTACCTAAAGGTATATTTATATGGCTCATTAGCATTAGGTGTTTTTGCTGCCATATTACCCTTGCTTTGGAAAAATGTATCTTTTGAAGATTTTACTTTGACTAGAGTGCTTTTGATTGTGATAAGTGCTTTAGTTGCTGTTCCTGCCTATTACTTTGTTATAAAATGGTATATCAAAAATTTATACGGAAACTATGTGGAAGAGCTAAAAGAAGAATTAAAGGAACTTGAAGACTTAAAAAACTAAATAAAAAAACTCCTATTCTGTCAAATAAACAAAATAGGAGTTTTTGCTACAAAAAATAATACTAGAATTATTTTTCTTTGCTTGCAGCTTTTTCTTCTGCTTCTTTTTCTTTCTTAGTAACACGTTTACGGCGAGTAGTACGTTTTTTCTCTACTACTTCAACAGCTTCCACATCAGCGAAAACACGTCCACAGTGTTCACAAACTACTAATTTCTTTCTTTCTTTAATATCAACTTGACGTTGTGGAGGAACAATATTAAAACAGCCACCACAAGCATTACGCTTTACATTAACAACAGCAAGACCATTGCGAGCATTTTCACGAATACGCTCGTAGGATAAGTATAAGTTATCAGCAACATTTTTTCTGCGTTTTTCACGCTCTTTCATTAATTTTGCTTCTTCTTCTTCACTTTCTTTTACGATACCTTCTAGCTCATTTTTCTTGTTCTCTAAATCTTTTTTACGCTCTTCTAAGGTAGCCGTTGTTTCTTCGACTTGCTTTTGTTTGCGTTCTATTTTGTATTGTGTATCTCTAACAGCTTTTTCAGCAAGACGAATATCAAGTTGTTGATTTTCTATTTCACGAGCAATGGCTTGAAATTCACGGTCATTGCGAACGTCCATTTGCTGTTCTTCGTATTTTACGATTAATTTTTTATGATCTTTAATAGAATTATCTTGTGTTGCTTCAAGGTCGTCTAATGATTTCTTTTCAGATTCGAATTTTGCAATTCGTGTCTGATACCCTTCTATTTCGTCCTCCAAATCTTGGACTTCTTCGGGCAAATCGCCTTTTATCTTACGTAATTCATCTAATTTAGAATCAACTTCTTGAAGTTTTACTAGGGCATCTATTCGTTTGGCTACTGGAGTAGGTTGTTCCATAAAATCGGTTTGGGACTCAGGTGATTGTAGAATGAGTTTTGGAATATCTTTCATTCAAATCTAATTTTAAAATCAGAATTGAATGAAAGACAATGATTTGCAAAGGTACGTTTTTTTGTTTAATAAATGAAATTGATAAAGATGCTTTATTTTTCTAAAAATGATATTAAACACAGAGAGATGGCAAAGAATGCAGAAGAATAAAAATATTGTTTATTGTATTTTATTTTCGAAAATGCTTATTTGCTAATTTTACTTAGGTATTTCGCCTTCTTTTGCAATAGCATTCAAAACTAATTTATCCATAAAAGAAGGAAATAATTTATTCAAAAAAACTGTCATTTTGCCTTGTAGGGTCAGTATTAAAATATTTTTACGTTTTTTAGTGGCTTTCAAAATATGGTTGGCACACTCTTCAGAAGTCATCATTTTACCTTCATCTTTGGGTGAGTCACCTTGTGCTCTGCCATCTTGTAAAAGAGCTGTGTTTCTGATATTAGAAGACGTGTAACCAGGGCAAGCAATCAAAACATGTACGTTTTCAGCCTTCATTTCTGTTCTTAATGCTTCCAAAAATCCCTGCATTGCAAATTTAGAAGCTGAGTAACCCGTACGAGCTGGTAAGCCTCTAAATCCTGCAATAGACGAAACTCCTACTATTGAACCTTCTGTTTTGATAATATGAGGAATACAATATTTAGTAGCATAAACAGTTCCCCAAAAGTTAATATCCATTAAGCTTTTCAAAACTGATAAATCTAAATCTTTGAATAAAGCACGCATCGAAATACCTGCATTATTTATCAAAATATCTATTTTTCCAAATTTTTCAACTGTCTTTTCTGCTAATTCTTTATTATCACTTTCCTTACTGACATCTAGCTGAAGAGGCAAAACTTCTATATGCTGATTTTCTAAAAAATCTTGTGCTTCTTTTAGTTTTTTACTATTTCTACCTGTAATAACTACTTTAGCACCTTCTTTTCCAAAGGCTTCTGCACAAGCTCTACCAATTCCAGAAGTTCCTCCTGTAATAATAACAACTTTATTATCGAATACTTTGCTCATATTTGTATTTAGAATTTTTTTGCAAAATTAAGAACTTTATAAATATTATATTCTTCCGTGCAAACGGTCAAGACAATGCATAAGTTTGGCAAGCAAATCGTCTTTTTCTTCCTCTGTAAAATCATGCAATAATCTCATATTTGCATTTTCTCTCAATGGAGCAACTTTTCCAATAGCATCCTTGCCTTTTCTTGTCAATACCAATACTTTTCGACGTTTGTCTTTTGGGTCTTTGTCTTGTTTGATTAGTCCTTTATCTGCTAAAACTTGTATTAGATTTGTAATATTAGGACGAGAAACATTCAATGCTTCAGCAATGTCAGAAGCCAAAATTCCTCCTTGTTGAAGGCGTTCTTCAGCATAAGGAATATTTTGATCTCCTTGTACATACAAGAGAACCATCCACTGCTGAGTAGTTAAACCAATTATGTTAGTGAGGTTTGAGCCTTTTTTGAGCATTTGCGCAGCTATTTCAATTATAGCAAGCACAATCGATTCATTGTTTGTTTTCTGAATTGTAGTCATTTTTTTGGTAGTAATTTGTTAATAATTAATTTACACGTTTTTTGTACGGCAAACAAAACTTATTTGCAAAAATAGCGTTTCTAACTTTATAAGTAGTAAAAGCAGTCAAAAAATTCAAAAAAATATAACTTTAATTGAATAAAGTCTGAGAGTAACTATATTTACCTATAAAAAATGAGCGTAAGGTTTTTTCTATTTGATTTAAAAAAAAAGTCTTAATATGACTAATGGTCATTTTTTAACAACTTTTTATAAAACAAAGTAGCAAGCACACAGTAGCAACCAATTAAATTTGGTTTCTTGATAGGAATACAAAACATACACAAAACACTCACAAATAGCAATTTTCATTAATTTTTATCTGTTTACATTACATTTTTTACAGATGCCTGTTGTATATTTGAGTAATAAAGATTCGAAAAGGAAGGAAGTTAAATCATCTAAATCATTAAGATCATCTCAAAATAAAATAAATATTTTTGAGATAAATAACCCTAAAAAACCAAATTCTTTTCTACCTTTAAAAAGAAATTATAATTACCTAGCCAATCAATTGGCTATCGGAATCCAAACTGTCATGCAGCATTCTTTTCAACGTATTTTAGAACGAGTTTTGGAAGGTATTCGCTCTTGGGGCGAAGGCGTTTCGGCACATCATTTTCATCCTTCTTACGATAAAAGTAAAATGGAAGCTCTTTTTCATCCCAAAACTATTGCAGTTATTGGAGCAAGTAAAAGAGAGAGCTCTTTAGGAAAAAGATTATTCGAAAACTTAACTTTATTAGATTACAAAGGAGAGGTGTTTCCTGTTAATCCAAAGTACGAAGAAATTAATGGTTCTGTTTGTTATAAAAGAATTGAAGATATAGATGAGTTTATAGATTTAGCAATTATCATTACGCCTGCCAAAACAGTTGCCGAAATAATCAGAGAATGTGGACAAGCCAATGTAAAAAATGCACTTGTTCTTTCAGCAGGGTTTAGAGAAACAGGTGAAAAAGGAGAAGAATTTGAAGCCGAAGTATTATTAGAAGCAAGAAAATCTGGTGTTCGTGTCATTGGTACAAACTCTATCGGTTTTATACGTCCTCATCTCAATTTGTTTGCTACTTTTTCCAATCAAAGACCAAAAGAAGGAAGTATTGGTTTTGTTTCTCAAAGTGGAGCAATGGGAGAAGGTGTTTTAGATTGGGGCAATAGTCAGAATGTAGGTTTTAGTGCTTTTGTTTCGATTGGTGGAATGATTGACATTAGTTGGGGAGACGTAATTCATTATCTGGGTGATGACACAAGAACAAAGGCAATTGTTTTATATATGGAAACAATCAATTATGCTCGTTCTTTTTTGTCAGCAGCTAAAGAAGTTTCTTATTCAAAGCCCATTATTGTACTCAAAACAGGTAAAAGACAACAAATAGAAAATGATAGTTCTAGTCAAGCAGTTTCTCCTATTCGTTTTGAAATAGATGAAGACTTAATTTTTAATGCTGCTTTTCGTCGTTCGGGAATGCTTCGTGTTGATACAATGGCAGAAGTATTTTTTATGGTAGAAGTAATTTCTAAACAACCTCGTCCAAAAGGAAAGAATTTAGCCATTCTAACCAATGCAAATGCACCAGCACAGCTTGCAACAGCCATGCTCACAAAAGGTGGTGGGCAGTTGGGAAAACTTTCAGAGAAAACAATTGAAGCACTTTCTGAATTTCTACCTAAAGGTTGGGTGTATGAAAACCCTTTAGATTTACATCAGTTTGCTACGCCTGAACTCTATGAAAAAGCTACTGAAGTTTTATTAGAAGATACAGCTATCGATGGGCTTTTGGTAATTCTTGCTCCTCAAGCAGTTAGTAAACCTACTGAAACAGCCAAAAACTTATTGCGTTTTGCTTCTCTCAAAAAGAAACCTTTGTTAGTTAGTTGGATGGGAGGAGACACAACAAAAGAAGGACGAAAATTACTTTCGAAAGCTGGAATTCCTAATTTTCAATATCCTGATGCAGCAGCACATATTTTCAATTATTTGTGGAAATATGCCTATAATTTGAAAGGAATTTATCAAACGCCTCGTATTTCGGATTCAATGAAAAAAAATCCACCAAATAGAGTGGCAGTAACTCAAATTATAGCAAATGCAAGATTAGAAGGACGTACAATTTTGACAGAATGGGAAGCAAAGTTGATTTTGGCAGCCTATAATTTGCCTATTGTTGATACTCGTTTGGCTCTTTCAGAAGATGAAGCATGGCAACAAGCAAAAGCAATAGGAAAGCCAGTTGTTTTGAAAGTTCACTCTTACTCTATTATTAATAAGAGTGAAGTGGGTGGAGTGCGTCTGTATCTTAAAGAGGAACAAGCAGTTAGAAGTGCCTATCAAGAAATTAAGAAAAATATAGAAGAGCGGGTAAGTCCTAATGAATTTTTGGGTGTAACTGTTCAAGAAATGAACACACATGATTCTATTGAAATGTTAATGGGAAGCAAAGTCGATGTACAATTTGGATCTATTATTTTCTTTGGAAATGGTGGAAAGTCATTACAATATTATCAAGATAGAGCTGTTGCTTTGCCTCCTCTCAATGCTACTTTAGCAAGAAGAGCAATAGAACAAACAACAATTTTTAAAAACCTTGTACAAACAGAAGATTTACATGAACCTACTTTGGTACTTTTAGAGCAATCAATGGTTCGTTTTAGTCAATTGATTATTGAGCAACCTTTTATAAAAGAAATTTATCTTAACCCGATTTCCGTTTCTCGTGCAGATGGAGTTTCGATTCTTGATGCTGTCATGATTTTGCAACCTAATGAAGTAAAAGGAAAAGAACTCATTCGTTTAGCAATTCGTCCTTACCCTTCAGAATATGAAGAAAAATGGATTTTACCAAAAAGTAAACAGCAAGTTTTGATTCGTCCTATTCGCCCAGAAGACGAACCTTCAATGGCAGAGTTTCACAAAAAACTCTCTCCTCAAAGTGTTTATTTTAGATTCTTTCATGCTGTTAGTCTTGACCAAAGAACATCTCATGAAAGACTTTCAAGAATTTGTTTTGCTGATTATGACCGACAAATTACACTTATTATAGAAAAAGAGAAAGAAGAGCTACTAAATACAAATACTACTCAAAACGAAATTATAGGAGCAATCCGAATAATAAAGGTGCATGGAACAAAAGAAGCCGAATTTGGAATGACTATCGTTGATGGTTATCAAGGTGAAGGACTAGGTTTTGAGCTTTTGAATAGAGCTGTCGAAGTATGTCGTAGTGAAGGAATAGAACTATTAACAGCCGATATTTTGTCAGAAAATAGAGCCATGAGAAGGATTTGTGAAAAATTAGGTTTCGTAATGGAATATAATTCTGACGAAGGAACAGTAAAGGCTTCACTCTATATTCAAAATGTTTTTGATAGTGAAGATACAAATGATGAAGAGGAGTAAGTTGAGTATTTATTCATATTTAAATCTAGAAATATTAAATACTGATAAAAGGAAGTTTGAAATAACTTCCTTTTTTTTTAAGAATAAAAGTTAATTCAAAAATTCATTATCATTATATGAATTGAATACTTCATCAAAAATATCTTCTAGTATTTTTTTTTGTCTTTGAATACTCAAAATACAAACAGCCGTATGAGCCAACGTAAAAATACCTGCTAAAATGCCGTAGAGAACATTTATTTTATAAAAACTAAAATATAAAGTCAGGCAAAGACCTAAAACTCCCCAAAACCAAATAAGTATTCTAGTGAATTTGAATGTTTTGTATTTGATTTGAATAAAACAACCCTTCGAAGTTGATTCGATTGTTCCTTCTGCAATACTCAAAAAATTATTGGGTTCTAGAACTGTTCTTGAGAGGCGAAATTTATTTTTTTCTATTTTACCTGTAAAACGGTAACGCTCATAATCTTTTTTGCGTTTTGGTTTATCTCCATAAGGTTTTGTTAGCTGTTTTATATAAGTAAGCAAACGGCTTTTTTCAAAGGGCAAGACATAAGTTCGTTGGTTAAGATTCCAATTATGAGAATGAAAATTTTGCAACTTTTTCATTTCGTTTGTATTTGGCTTTAGTTTTAATCCTAATTTATTAGAAACTGGATAAAATCATATACTCATTATTGATATATCTTCCCTTTGTAGGTTATACTATTTCTCCTTAACTAGCCTTATTTATTTGTGCTTCTTCAAACTCACCCATTTTAGAGAATTTCTCTGTGCGTTGTTGTTTTAATGTCTTGCTATCTAGTTTTGAAAGCTCCTCTATCATTTCTAAAACGGCTTTTTTTACAATGTGCATTGTTTCTTCTTGATGACGATGTGCTCCACCTAGAGGTTCTTCAATTATTCTATCAATCAAACCAAATTTGTGCATATCTAAAGAAGTAAGTCGTAATGCACTTGCAGCTTGTTCTTTGTAATCCCAACTACGCCACAAAATAGATGAACAAGATTCAGGAGAAATAACAGAATACCATGTATTTTCAAGCATACAAACTCTGTCTCCAATCGCAATACCAAGCGCACCACCCGAAGCTCCTTCACCAATAACAATACAAATAACAGGAACATCTAATAAAAACATTTCTTTCAAGTTTCTTGCAATTGCCTCTCCTTGCCCTCGCTCTTCGGCTTCTATACCAGGATAAGCACCTGGAGTATCTATAAGTGTAAGAATTGGCATTCCAAATTTATTTGCAAGTTGCATCAAACGCAATGCTTTACGGTATCCTTCTGGGTTTGCCATTCCAAAATTACGATATTGTCTTTGTTTGGTATTTCGTCCCTTTTGTTGTCCAATAATCATTACAGACTGTCCATCAATTTGAGCAATACCTCCAATCATAGCTTTGTCATCACCAAAACCTCTATCTCCGTGTAATTCCACAAAGTCATCAGTTAAGTGAGCAATATAATCAAGTGTATAAGGACGGTCTGGATGACGAGAAAGTTGTACACGTTGCCAACGAGTAAGATTTTTGAAAGTTTCTTTTTTTAAATGAACTATACGGTCTTCTAATAATTTTACAGCCTGACTCACATCCATATTATTTTTGGCAGCAAGACTCTTTGTTTCCTGTAGTTTTTCTTCTAATTCAAAAATGGGCTTTTCAAAATCTAACAACATAGCAATAAAAATAAACGGATTGACAATTAATATAACAAAAGACAATAAGAAAAAAGATTAGATCAAAATCTGATAAAATCAACTGCAAATATACTAAAAAAAGAATGAGAATAAATTACTGATATTACGTAGTTATGTCAATCGAATCTAAATTTGAGCATTTTTTTTATTTATGAATGAATTTAACATTGATTTTTTTGAAAAAGTAAGTAGAAATTCCACAATACTGTTGCTGATGTTAGCGAAGTGACACCAACAACCAAACAATTTTGTACAACAGACCAACAGATGAAGTAAAAATAGAACTCATGTTTACCAATAATTGAGCAAGCCCTTAGCAACTATTTTTAGAATAAAATGTATACTATAAAGTTTAGCTGAGAAGTATTGTTTTTTGTGATTGTAGCTATCTGTATAATGTCATTCAGTAAGTTATAGAAATTGCTTTACGAGATTAACTAAAAAAAGTTGCGTTTTTGTTGCAACCTTGTTGCATTTAGAGGTGTTTTTTGAGAGCAACTCTACCAATTTGAGTATGTTTTTTATCTAAAAAGTTTAAAATTTTGATTTTTTTAAAAAAAATGAAATTTATTTTGGTTAAATTTAGATTATTCAATATAAAATATTATTTGGAATGTTGTGTTATATACAAATAATTAAGAATATTATTTGGTTTAAGTGGTTGTTTTTGTTTTAAATATTTGGTTTTGTGTGTTTTTGGTGTGTTTTGTGTTGTTAAAAAATGATTTGGCAGAATTTTGTTTTTCTAAAAAAGCGTCGTATGTTTGCAACACCTTTCAAGAGTAAGGTTTAATTAAGGATTTAACACAATCTAATTAATAAATTCATTTCCCCTTTAACACTTTTATAGATATACAATGACTTTTACAAAAACAATCAAACACACACTTTTTAGCTTTGGACTCGGCATAGGAATGCTTGCAAGTTCAACATCATTTGCTCAAGATTCACATGGTCACAAAGATGGTCGTTCTTGTACTACAGACCACAACTTAGAGCGTTTGCTTTCTATCAACCCAGAAGCAAAACAAAAAATGCGTAACATCGAAACATTTACGCAGAATTATATTCAAAATCAAAAAAATCAGCGTACAGAAGCTACAGTTTATACAATTCCTGTTGTAGTTCACGTAATTTATAATACTTCAGCTCAGAATGTGAGTCAAGCACAAATTCAATCTCAAATTGATGTATTGAATCAAGATTTTAGAAGAACAAATAGTGATTATACACTTACACCTTCTGAATTTGCTGGTTCAGTAGCTGATACAGAAATAGAGTTTGTTTTAGCATCTACTGACCCTAATGGAAATCCTACAACAGGTGTTACACGTACTCAAACTAGCAAAACATCTTTCTCTACAAATGATGCAATGAAATTTACTTCTCAAGGTGGTAAAGATGCTTGGAATACTCAAAAATACTTAAATATTTGGGTATGTAATATGAGTGGTGGAATCTTGGGTTATGCTCAGTTTCCAGGTAGTGGTGCTGCAAACACTGATGGTGTTGTAATCCTTACTACTGGTTTTGGTTCTACTGGAAATGTAGGCGCTCCTTTTAATTTAGGTCGTACTACAACTCACGAAGTAGGTCACTGGTTAAATCTTCGTCATATTTGGGGAGATGGTGCTTGTGGAGCTGATGACTTTGTAAGTGACACTCCTATTGCAGCAGCTTCAAATGGTGGTTGCCCTTCTTATCCTTCAAAATCTTGTTCTAACAACGGAGGTTTTTCAAGTGATATGTTTATGAACTATATGGATTATACAAACGATGCTTGTATGTATATGTTCACAGAAGGTCAAAAATCTCGTATGCGTGCTGTTCTTACAGGTTTTCGTTCTGATTTAGTTTCAGGTGGTACAACAAATCCTCCAACAACTTCTTACTGTGCATCTAAAGGAAATAGTGTTTCTGATGAGTGGATTGCTGGTGTAAAAGTTGGTTCTTTAAACAAAACAAGTGGTGCTAATGGTGGATATGCAGATTTTACTTCTAATTCTGTAACTCTTTCTCAAGGAAGCTCTAATGCTCTTACTCTTACTCCTGGGTTTTCTGGAACTTCATACAATGAATACTGGAAAGTATGGGTTGATTTTAATAAAGATAATGATTTTGATGATGCAGGTGAGTTAGTTTATGATGCTGGTTCTGCTTCAAGTGCTGTTCGTACAGGAACATTAGCTATTCCTTCAAATGCTCCAACTGGTTCTACTCGTATGCGTGTATCTATGAAATATAATGGCGCACAAACTTCTTGTGAAACATTCTCGTATGGTGAAGTTGAAGATTATACTATAAATATCACTAGTGGTTCTACTCCTTCTTGTGGTGTTCCTGCTGGTTTATCGTCTTCTTCTGTAACAAGTTCTTCATTTACAGCTTCTTGGTCTTCTGTATCAGGTGCAACTTCGTATGATGTTCGTGTTCGTACAGGTGGTGGTTCTTGGAATGTTCTTAACTCTACTTCTACTTCTCTTGGTCTTACTGGTGCAAGTGCTTCTACTCAGTATGAATTCCAAGTTCGTGCAAACTGTTCGGTAAGTAGTGCATACTCTTCTAGTGCTTTTGTAACTACTTCTTCTGCTCCAGTTGTTTCTTACTGTGCATCTAAAGGAAATAGTGTTTCTGATGAGTGGATTCAAAGAGTACAAGTTGGTTCTATCAACAACAACTCGGGTGCAAATGGTGGATATGCTGACTTTACAAATCTTTCTACAACATTTGCTAAAGGAACTGCTTATACAATCACAATCACTCCAGCGTGGGCAAGTCGTACTTATAGCGAAGCATATGATGTTTGGGTAGATTATAATCAAGATGGCGATTTTGATGACTCTGGCGAGAAAGTTTATACTCGTACAAGAAGTACAAGCTCTTCTGTAAGTGGCTCATTCACGATTCCTTCTTCTGCTGCAAACGGTTCTACTCGTATGCGTGTATCTATGAAATATAATGCAAATGCAACTCCTTGTGAAACATTCTCTTATGGTGAAGTTGAAGATTATACAGTAGTAATTGGTAATACAAACAGAATCAATCCTTCTCCAATGGCTTATCATAATGATAGAGCTCAAGATGCTAGAGTTGGTGGAACTAAAGATGGAGATGTTGCTTTTGTAGCATTCCCTAATCCTGCAAGCCAAACATTGAATATTCGCTTAGGATACTTTAGCTTAGAATCAGAAGTTGTTATCTACAGTGTAACAGGTGCACGAGTTTTAAACACTACACTTACTTCTCAAGAAACTTCTATCAACGTTTCAAAACTTCCTAAAGGAATGTATATCTTGAGCGTTAATAATGGTCGTGAGATAGAAACAATGAAATTTATCAAAGAGTAACTCAAAATATAATTCAAGTATAAATAAGTAAAATTATTTATCTTTGTATAAAATAAAAAACGCCTAACCTAGTTTATTCTAGTAGTTAGGTGTTTTTTTGCTATAACTTTTGAGTAATACTATTCTGAACATTATTATTTAATATGTTATTTGCTATTCCCTTATTTTCAATCCCCCAATATTTAAAACAAAAATGAAAAAATCAATAAATTATTCCGTTTCTTTTATACTACTATTTTTTATATTTCTTTCTGTTGTAGCGTGTAAAGATGATAAAGAAGAGGTAGAACCTATAATTAGTTGTGAAAACTCAGTTAGTCAAGTTGCAGAAGCAAATGCTATTCTTACTGAAAGTAGATGGGAATGGGTAGAATCTCGTCGTCAAACAAGAAATGGTGAAGTAGTAAGTACGCCAGAGACAGACCAAAAAACGATGTCTTTAGTCTTTAACTTAGGTGCAACAGTAGAAGAACTTGAAAATGGTCAAGCAACAGGAATTTGGGAGTATAGAATAACTGCTTCTTCAGATACTACCTTAGGGGCATTTAGTTTTGTTTGGTTAGATGCAGGAAATACTGATCGTAGCTATTATGTAGATGTGTGTCCAGAGCTTCTAAAACTGACAGATACTTCTAATAGTTTAATGACAGTAACTACTTATAAGAAGAAATAAAAAAGTAAAATTTTCTAAAAATAAAAAGCCTTCAAAACTCTAAATAATACTTAGAATTTGAAGGCTTTTTTAGTGCTAAAGAACAATAAAGATTACTTTTCAGTAGACTCTTCGGTTGTTTCTACTTGTGCTTCTGCATTTTTATCAGTACGCTTATAACGACGATTGAAACGCTCAACACGTCCAGTAGTACGTCCAAAGTTTCCTTTTCCACCTGTATAGAACGGGTGAGATGCAGAACTAACCTCTACTTTAACTAATGGATACTCTTTTCCATCTTCCCAAGTGATAGTATCTTTTGTAAGGATAGTAGAACGAGTCAAAAATTTGTAGTCGCTTGAAGTATCTAAAAATACTACTTCACGATAATCTGGGTGAATTTCTTTTTTCATTTTATAAACAGTTTAATGTAAGAGGATTGCGCCACTTACCCTATAAATTTAATTTAAATTTTTCTAATTAGAGCGTGTAAAACTACAAAACTCTAAAAAACGAACTGCAAAATTAAACATTTTATTCCAAATTACAAGAATCAAAAAGCCTTTAATTCAGTAAATTATCAAAAAATAAGTCTAAAATTACTATTTATAAACCTCATTGTAATAACGAATCATCTGTAATAAATCTTCTCTATTACGCAGTTTGTTGTTGTGGTCTATTAAATAAAGTTCCATTACGTCTTTTTTCTTTCCAAAAATATTCATAATTGCTTCTCTATCTTCCTCTACATCCACTACATTTCCTTCATTATTTAATAAAAAATAATCATCTTCTTGAACTACATAACTTCCTCCATTTGTCCAACCTCCCCACATATAAGGCGAATAGTAACCTACTTGCTTTACTACAAAATTTTCTCTACAAAGAAGGGTAATTTTTCCTTCAGTCAATAATTCAAAAAAATAAAGAACTCTATAGTCATCTTTGGTAATCTGAGGAAGAGAGTAAAAATAACGAACCCGTTTTTGAAGTTCGTCCTCAATCCAAAACTGTTCTACTTGTGAAGCATTATAAGAACGCAATTTGTTATCAGGTGTTCGGATAGTAATATTATTTTGGTCTAGGTCATATCTAATACTTCCTTTTATACTTTCTTCTGTTAACAAATAGACTTCTCCTTTGTGCCAATATTCTTTTGAGAAATTTTGAGCAAATACTGTATTTACAGTTATTTGGAGGATAAATATAAAAATAGATATATAAAATCGCTTTTTCATAAGGGGTTTATCAAATTAAAAAATAAAAGTGTGCTATTTGCAATATAAACACTTTTTAGTTTAGACAAATTGAGATAAACTAACTATTTTATGCAACAGTAGTTTTACCAAATTCTATTTTATGCAGTTATTAACTGATTATAACTTTCTTAATCAAGTTACTACTTTATATTTAGAAGGAAAAAAATAAATAAAATCAGTTTCAGACTACTTCTAACAAAAGACAACAATTCATCCAAAAATATCTTACAAAATATAAAATGTTATGTTGATTTAAAACCTGATGACCAAGAAATGTTTTTTCTATAATTCGTAGAAGGAGAATAAAAAAAAGTAGAATTTTTTTATGGCACAAATAAAAAAGCCATTTTTATATATTTAAAATCTGAATGATTTAATTATATAAAATGGCTTTAGATAGTAATAGTAGTAAGTGAAATTTATCTTTAAATTTTTATAGTTCTTCTTCGCCTTCTGTAGCTTGCTGTATTAGTTTTACTTCATTGGTAGCTGCCATTTTAAAAGGCTGTGCTTGTACATTTGCAAATGCTCTACGAGCAATATCTAATTTGTCTCCATTGCGATAAACTAATCCTAATAAAAACATACAACGAGAATGTTCAATAGGGTCTCTCATCTGAGCAAGAGCTTTCTGAAGTGCTTCAGCAGCTTCTTGATGTTTGTGTAGATGAAAAAGAGCAAGTCCATTTAAGTAAAGCAAATTTTTATTTGCTGAATTAAATGTTAAACCGTTTTGTGATGCTTTAAGTGCATTATCGTAATTATCTTTAGAGAGTTCTAGTCGTGCTATTTGCTCATAAATCTGTGTACTGCGTTTCAAATCTTTCTCAAACTTAGCTGATTTATAATAGAGTTCTAGCGTTTTGTCTACATTTGCTGTTGCTTTGTTATCTTGTAAATTAGCTAGAGTAAAATAAGCACTTGCATTATTTGGGTCTATTTTTAGAGCTTGTTGAGCATAGGCTTGCGCTTCATTAAACTGACGAACTTCTACATAAGCCTCTGCTAGATATGCATAACGAGCAGGAGAAAATTCTTCTATCTTATTTTTAAAGTTACCATAACTTGCTTTTGACCACGTTTTGAAAGCCTCTTCAAAATTATCTAAATGATAGTAAGCATATCCTTTTTGATAATAATAACGAGCATTTTCGCTAGGATGTAAGGTTGTAATTTTGGGTTCAATAGTTTCGATAGCTTCAATAGCTTCTCTATATTTTCCTAAATAATTAGCTACCTGCGATTCTAAATAATAAAGTTCAAGATTTTCAGGAAATTCAGTTTTGGTAATTTTGATTTTTTCATAAGCTGTTGCCCAATTTTTTTTAGCTAAACTTTCTTTAATCACAAAGAAACGATAGAATTGTTTTTTGTCTTTTTCTTGCTCATAACGTGCTGCAATATCATAGAGTTGAGCAGCTTTTTCATTGTCATTCTGATCTGCATAAATTTTGGCAAGCAAAGCATAAGCAGGAGAGTAATTACTGTTTAAGCGAATAACATAACTTAATGATTGTGCTGCTTCTTTTGGTTTTTTGAGTTGGTATTCACATTGTGCTTTTGAGTAAATATAAAGATGATTACGTGGCTCTCTCTGAACAGCTTTGTCATATTCTTGTAAAGCTAAGTCATAACGAGCTTGTTGTTTATGACGCTCTCCATTAGCAAACCAATCTAAACCTTCATGTTGGGCATAAGCGAAGTTAGTAAAAGTAGTAAAACTAAAGACGCTACCTAATAAAATAAGTGTAAAGTAAATCGTCTTTTTCATAATTTTTTAGTTATTTATTGAATTGATGAGTAGTAGTATTTTATATAGATATTTTTTTTGTTGAAGTAATGATTACAAATAGTTGTTGTGTTTACTTTGTTAAACGAGTAAATCAGGTCAAAAGGTTACCTAAAAATCAGTTTTTATACTAAAGCACTAAACATTTTTGCTAATAGTTTGATACTTCAAATTATTGTCTGAATATTGTATCATAAAAACTTCAAATATTTCAATTCAAAACAATTATTTCTTCTTTTAAAATTCTTAAAAAGTTCTTTAACTTATTGGAAAATAAAGTTTTATATCTTGGTGGTACGCAAAATTTGACAAAAAAAAACTGCACTATTTATAGATAATGCATGTTTTTTTAGAAGATACTCTTATTAAAGTTTGCTTGATTTTTTTATCTTATAAACTATCTAATTCTTCTCTAATATTCTCTCGTGCTTGTTTTTCTAATTGCTCTTTAAAAAATGTAGTTTGATAAATAGTAGGTCTATCTAAAAAGTTTTTTAAAACTAGCTTTCGACCTCTTTTGTATAAAAAATTAGGAACATAACCAAACTCTTCTCTTACTTGCTTAGAATAGTTCTGATATACAGTTGGTGATTGCCCTAAAATTGCTAAATCTAAATCTAAAAGCACTTGTAAATCTTTATCTGTTGTTTTAGAATGATTTTTGGTAGCTTCAATATAATTCATCACTTTTCGCACTCTTTCCATAGGTAAATAAGGAGATAACTGTTCGTGAAAAAATTTTGCGCTCCTGCTTTCGTTATCTTTACGAAGTGGGACATAAATAGCATCGTGAAACCAAATAGCTAACTCAATAGAAAGTATGTCATTTATTTCTTCTGGATAATCATACAAGCCTTTAATCATCGTTTTGATATGTGTCCAGTTGTGATAATAACGAGTATTTTCTTTGTATTGAGAACCTAGAAGTGTAAAGATTTCTATGTTTTTATCTTCAGGAAGTGAAAAATTAGCTACCATATCTACCCAACTTACTAATAAAAAATTAGCACCTTCAAAGTTGTTTTTTGTTACTTTTGTATTCAAATCCATAATTTTGCTTTAGAAGAAAACTAGTTGTGTCAGCTTTTATAGGATATATTCTAATAAAAGTTTTACAATTATTTTAAAATATTTTTCCCAGTTCTATTTCTATTCTTTTTCTGAAAAAATAATAATTTATACTCATTTTATAAAGACAAGTTAATAAGTAATCAGCTATGTACAAAATTCAATTTGCATTAAAAGAAGCATTTCTATCTTCTATGTTTTCAAAATTCTCTTCTAAAGTTTTCTCTGTTTGTGTTTTTAGTTTGGCTTTTATTCTATTTTCAACAGAGCTTTTGGCTCAAAATTCTACCTTAGATTTTGAAGAAACAGAATTTGATTTTGGAAAAATAGAATTTCAAGATACGCTTACTCATCGTTTTTACTTTACAAACAATTCAGAAAATGAAATTAAAATATTAGATATTTCAACGGATTGTGCTTGTAGTTTTTCGAATGAAAATTCAGATAGAAGTATAGAAAAAGATGGGCGTAGTTTTGTAGAACTAGTTTTTTTACCTTATAACTATGGTAACTTTGTTAAAGTGTTTACAGTAAAGACAGACAATGCAGGGACACAAACACTAATGCTGAAAGGAGAACTACAACCTGTTTTGGATAAGGATAGAGATTTTAAATATAAGTTAGAAAAAACACCACAAATTCGTACACGAACTAAATATCTTCATTTTGGAAATATGTTGAATAAAGTTCCAATGACTAAAAAGTTTGAGTTTTATAATTCAAGTAAAGATGATTTTGTATTTACAGGAAAGATGGAAATGCCAAAACATTTACAAGTGCGTTTTGACTCTACGCATATTTTAAAGGCAGGAGAAACTAGTGCTATCTATGTTATTTATGATCCACTTTTAAAGAATGATTTTGGTTATTTAGAAGATATTGTACTGCTTTTTGGGGAGCAAAATAAAAAAACAATTAAGTTAGAGTTCAAAGTAACAGCCAATGTAGAAGAGTATTTTCCTGCCCTAAATATTGAAATGTTAGAAGCCTACCCAGAGCTTAAAATAGAAGACGATTACATAAACTTAGGCAGTCATTATCTAAAAAATTTAGAAGGAAAAGATTCTTTAGAAGCTACTTTTGTACTCAAAAATGAAAGTAATATGCCTTTGAGAATTCATAAGATAATAGAAGGATATGGGTGCAAACTACTTACAGAAAAAACAGAATGGAACGAGGTTGCACCTCATAGTAATGCCATTGTAAAAATTATCTTTCAAACACCAGAAGACAGAGGAACATATATTCGTTCTCTGACCGTAAT
This sequence comes from Bernardetia sp., assembly GCA_020630575.1. GTDB lineage: Bacteria > Bacteroidota > Bacteroidia > Cytophagales > Bernardetiaceae > Bernardetia. The sequence continues at coordinate 179,752 of JAHDBD010000004.1, read as the reverse complement.
TTGCAATGACCCTAGAAAACCTATCAGAACAATGAAAATACAGGCTATTTTGAAGTAAACTAGCTTACAAAGTTATCATCTTATCAACCATTCTTTTCATAGATTGATTTATAGAAGTGTTTGATTCTGCTAAGTTTTGAACTTCATGTAAATTATACCATTTAATATCCAAGATTTCGTCATTTTGAGGAGTCAAATCTTCATTTTCATCTGCTTCTACAATTAGGCGAATATCAAAATGTAAATGCTCTGTAACTTCCTTTTTCGGAGGAATAGTATGAATGTCAATATCATAAATAGAAGAAGAAAGTAGTTTTAAATTTTTAAGACCACTTTCTTCTTTTACTTCTCTCAAAATAGTTTCTTCAATAGTCTGATCAGTATCTTCTATATGTCCACCAATTTGTAACCATTTATTTAGTTTCTTATGATGAATCAAAAGAACTTTTGTACGTTCTTTATTGACAATCCAAGCCGAACCTGTAATCTGTCCAATTAGATTAGAACGTAAGGCAAAATCGTCATTCTCTTCTAAAAATTTAATTATCTGTTTTTGAAATTCTATTTCTTCATCAAATGAAGTTTGATGTTTTTTTATTAAATCTAAAATGGATTTTTTGTTCATAAACATATAAGAAAACCAGAGTTAAAACCCTGCTCAATTGGAAAAAAAGTATTTGAAATTAATTGGTAACTGATTACTTACTAAAAACGGTCAAGTTCTCTTTTTGCATCTTTTGCTTTTAGGTCTTGGCGTTTATCATATAGTTTTTTACCTTTTGCAAGCGCAATTTCTATTTTTGCAAGCCCTCTATCATTAACATATACTTTTGTCGGAATGATTGTCAGACCAACATCTTGAGCATCATATTGAAGTTTTTTTAGTTCTTTTCGCTTCAAAAGTAATTTCCTATCTGCTTTTTCTTCGTGATTATGTACATTTCCCATATCGTATTGCGAAATATGTAGATTACGGAGAAACAATTCATTTCCAATAAACAAGCAAAAGGCATCACTTATCGTAACTTTTCCCATTCGGATAGATTTGATTTCTGTTCCCTGCAAAACTACTCCAGCTTGATAAATATCTATAAAATGATATTCATGAGAAGCCTTACGATTTTTGATACTGACTGACTTTTGTATTTCTTTCTTTTTACCTGACATATTTAATTGATTTAATTATTAGTGAGTATTTCTCTTCAACTTATTTTAACCACTATAAGTTCGCTTTATTTTTTACTTATGATTTAACAAAATTACAAATTTAAACACAGAGTTAATTTATTTTGCTCTCCTACATCTTTCACTACAATATTTTACCTGCTCCCAAACTTTTTCCCATTTTTTTCTCCAAGTAAATGGTTTTTGACACACAAGACATATTTTTTGAGGTAAATCTGATTTTTTGATATGCTTACTCATCTGTATTGCTTTTATAAAAGATAATTGTTTTAGATTCTGTTTCAAAACAACTTGCTATTACTTTTTGTTCGCACTACATATTTCTGAAAAATACACTATTTTTCAATTATCTTTTTTGCATTTATAATCTAAACTACTACAAAATGTTATTCTCAAAAAATTATATCTTTCTATCACTTATTGCTGTTTTTACAGGAATAGGTTCTTATTTTTTGTTATTCAATGATTCTGAATCAGGAAATAAAGCATGTTGTGCTGTTGATGAGTTTGCTAAATTTACAACAGATAAAGAATTTGTAAACAAACATCCAAATCCTATTGCATTTGATTTTACTCCTCAATATGGCAAAATGTCAGAAATAGCAGTAGAAGATGGCGAAGCTGCCAATGTTTTTATGGTACAGGCCAAAAAACCAACAGGAAAATATTTATTTGTTTTTCACGAATGGTGGGGACTTAATGATTATGTGAAAAAAGAAGTAGAAAAATACTACGAAAATTTTGGAAAAAAAGTAAACGTAATTGCTATTGATTTGTATGATGGAAAGGTTGCCACAACACGAGAAGATGCTCAAAAATATATGCAAGGAATGGACAATGCTCGTGCAACTTCAATTATTGAAGCTGTGACAAAACATGCTAAAGAAAAAGCTATTGAAGATGCAAGCGCACCTTTAGAAATTGCTACAATTGGTTGGTGTTTTGGTGGTGGTTGGTCACTACAAGGTTCTATTATCTCAAATGAATATACAAAAGCAACCGTTATGTATTACGGAATGCCTGAAAAAGATATGGAAAGAATAAAGACAATTAAATCACCTGTTTTGGGAATCTATGCTAATAAAGACAAATGGATTACACCAGAAGTAATGAAGGAATTTGAAAAGTCAATGAAAGAAGCTGGTAAAACAATCACTATTTTAGGATATGAAGCAGACCATGCTTTTGCAAATCCTAGTTCACCAGCTTATAATGAAACGGCAGCTAAAGAATCTCGTAAGAAAACGATACAGTTCTTGAAAAAGAATTGGTATTAAAAAAAATAACTGGTTCAAGCGTCGACGCTTGAACCAGTTATTTTTTTTTTTATTTTCCACTCTTAAAAATTGTAAAACGAGTTCCTACTTGCCAGCCGTAAGCCTGTGAAGAAAAAGTAACTCCATTTTCATTTATTAGTGAAGAGAGCGAAGATTTATATGTTCCTCCTCCCCAAAGTGTCCAACGGTTTGTAATGTGATAATTAACACCTGCTTGTGTCCAAACGTGTGTATTTGTAGTTCTGTGAGTACCTAAAGCATAAGTAAATTGTGGGTCAGCACTTGTATAAGAATAGCTAGTTAAAAATTCTATGGCAGTTCCAAGTTGTGCAAAACCACTAAATTTTTTAGCTTTACTTCTTCCAAATTGATAACCAATTGCTATCGGAACTTGCATCCACTCATAATTTACTTCTACTTGAGTGTTGTAATGGGGAACTATTTGGTCTCCTTGAATTCCTCCTCCAACTAAAGTATAGTTGGTAGAACCAAAAGAATAATTAGCTTTACCCATTCCTACTCCTATATTCAAGCTCCAGTGCTGATTTTTCCCAAACTGTAGAGCGACATCAAAACCTGTTTGTTGATAAGTTCCACCAATATTCATCTGTGGAAGCGTGTCAGCAAGGTTTGAGTTATACGCCTCAATAACAGTAAGTCCAGAATAGAGAGAATCAGTTCTGAAAGAAGGTTTATAAACTCCTTGGGTATGATTAATACCAAAAGTGATGGCTATTCCAGATGATTTTTTTATATTTTCTGTTGGGTTCTCACTCTCTTGATTACTTGCAATAGCTTCATTTGTACTATCCATTTTTAGAATAACTTCTTTTTCAAAGTAAGGATTTCCAACAGGTAAATATTTTGACCAATCAATTTCTTTTAAGACAACAAGTTCTAGTGTATCATTTGCTTCTGCAATTACGTCATCCAAATTATTATTTGTATCTAAATCCTCATTTTTATTCTTGTTTTTATCATTTAAGGAAATAGAAATAGCTACATCAGTATTTTCTTTACTTGTGTTTGTAGAAGTATTTTGTGAGAAAGTAGAGTTTTTATCAGAATTATTTTTGTGAGAAGAATTAGAATGTATTTTTTTTGTATCAGATTTACTAACCCGTTCAGTTTTTTGAGTTGGATTATTTGCTTCTACATTACCAAAAGCTGTATCATTAGGCGTTTGAATAGTACGAATTCCTTCATTCTTTGAAGAAGAAGAATTTTCTGTATTATTATCTATATTATTTTGAGTATTTTCAATTTTATCAGAATTTGCAACATCGTTGTTTGAAGGCGTATTTGAATTATCATAAACTAGCGTAAACCAAAACATAACCACCAATAGGAGTGCTGCCACTAGCCCAGAAGTCCAATAAAATAAAGGACGTTTGTACCAAGGCTTTGCATCTAAAGCTGCATCTATTTGTTCCCATAAGTGAGCAGGTGGACTAAATTGAGCATTTTCGAATTTGTTCTTAAATTGCTCCTCCAACTGCTTTCGGTTATTAGTTCCGAAGTTGTTCATAGCTTTCATCTTCTTTCAAGAGCATTTCTTGTAATTGTGCTCTTGCTCGTGCGTACTGTGATTTCGATGTTCCTACACTGATTCCTAATAGTTCTGCAATTTCTTTATGTTTGTATCCTTCAATAGCATACAAGTTGAAAATTTGCTGAAAACCATCAGGCAGTCTACGAATGATTTGTAAAAGTTCCTCTAAGTCAAATTGATCTAAAATTATATTTTCTTCTGAATTATAATTTACATCTGTTACTTCTTCTTTGAAGGCTTTATCATACTTGTTTCTACCTGTTTTGAGTGCTTGATTGACAACAATCCTACGAATCCAAAATTCTATTGGACAATCTTGTGCAAAACTATCTATATGTTTGAAAACATTGATAAAAGATTCTTGCAAAATATCATCAGCTTCTAGTGTCGTTTTGGCATAACGCATTGCGATAGCATACATCTTGGGAGCAAATTGTTCGTACAGAGTACGTTGCGCCTGACGTTTGCCCTTGATGCAATCATTGATAAGTTGAGATTCTTCAGAAGAAGGAATATGAGCAGTACGAGTAGTCGTATTCTCATTATCTAGTTCCTGATTTTCTTGTTGATTTTCAACATTTTCAATGGATTGACTTCCGTTATGTTCAGAAATGTTTGACATAAAAGGAAATTCACTCATATAAAAGACCCACAGTGAGTATAAAATGGTTGCACGAAAAATTAAAATAGCCAAAATAAATTAGCTCACTTAATCGATACTATTACTTTTCTTTAAATAATTATATTTATTTACTTAAGATAAACTAATTAGTCTAACTTTATTCTAATACAAAATCTATACTAACTTAACTCATTGCTAGTGTAAATTGTTGAAAATGAATGGGATAGATTTTTATTCGTAGTTTTTTTTCTCTAAAGAATTAATTTTGATTATAAATTGAATCATATCTGGTACGAAGATAGAAACAAAAGTGCAGCACAAATTCATAAAAAAATGAAATAAGTCTGTCAATAATCTAAAAAGAGTTTAATTTTAGATTTGTTAAGAAGAACATAAAAGTAGTAATTGGGTAGTAGTAGAACGCAAAAATACAAAAAAAATCTTATTTTGTAAGTTTTTATATAAAAAAAACAACATTTTTCCTTAAAGGAGAAAAATGTTGTTTTTGCTATTTATTGATTAAGATGAATGAATTATTGAGCGACTTCAAAAGAAATAGAAGTAATTTCTACTCCATTATTATCACTAGAGTGCATTCTGAAATCATATTTTCCTTCTTTTGTAGGTGACATAAATTCTATAACTCCATTCTCTTGATTATCAAAATATTGGTAAGAAACATCGTGTTGGTCATTTCTAGATTCGTCACCATGTTCTATTTCAGATGGAATAATGCCAATCCAAGGACGTTTGTCTAGTTTCTGACTTACCTTAAAAGTAAGCATAATTTTTTCTCCAGGTGTGAACATAGTTCTTTCTAAACTTAGTTCACCAGTTACCTCAGAATTATTTGTGTCTTCTACCTCAAAAGAAATAGAAGTAATTTCTACTCCATTATTATCACTAGAGTGCATTCTGAAATCATATTTTCCTGCTTTTTTAGGTGTATAAAATTCCAATGTTCCACTTTCTTGATTATCAAAATATTTATAAGAAACATCATGCTGGTCATTTTTAGATTCATCGCCATGAGGTATTTCAGAGGGAATAATACCAATCCAAGGATGTTTATCTAATTTCTGATTGACTTTAAAAGTAACATTAATTGGCTCTCCTGTCTTAAATTTTGTCTGTGTCAGACTCAATTCTCCTGTAACTTTGCCAGCTACGTTTGTTTCTACAGTTTCTTCTTTCTTTTCGCCTCCACACGAAGCGAGTGTTGCTACTAAAAAAGCACTAATCAAAATTGATTTGAATGAAATAATATTCATAGTTTTTCTAAGTTAAAATGATAAAATAAATTTGGTAATAATAGAAGTTTAATTAAAAACTTGATTAAAAATAAGAATTTTTTTTGAAAAAACATATTTTGCTAATTTTTATCAATGAATCTAAAATAATTAGAACTCAATTAAAAAATATGCGTAATTTGTAATTCCAAATCAACAAAAAGTAGTTTTTTATAAAATAAATATATGTCTTTATCTTCTCCTTCTTTCCTCCACAAAGTAGCCACCGAATTATACCAAGAATGGAAAACAGAAATTTCTGATTTGCATATTGTTCTTCCGACTAGAAGAGCGTGTCTGTATTTCAAGACTTTTCTTTCTGAAATAGCAGAAGAAACTATTTTTTCTCCAAAAGTAATTTCTTTAGAAGACTTTATTGTGGGGGCTTCGGGTTTGGAAATTGAAGATACAAGCGCACTTGTTTTTGAATTGTATGATTCTTACCAAAATTTTGATAAAGGTGTAGCAGGTTCTTTAGAGCGTTTTGCACCAATGGCTATTACGATGCTATCAGACTTTAATTTGATTGATAGAAATTTGATAAAATCACACGAACTTTTTGAGTATTTGGACGAAGTAAAAACGCTAGAACGTTGGGGCGATATGTTTGGAGAAGAAGGGCAAGAAGAAGCCATAAGTTCGTTAAGTAGAATTACAGAATATTATCTTTTTTGGCAAAATGTAGAAAAAACATATAATCATTTTAGAGAAAAATTAGAAAGTTCGGGTCGTGCCTATAGTGGCTTGGCTTTTCGTTGGGTCTATGAAAATTTGGAACAAGTAATTGAAGACCAAAATATAAAATGTACTGTTTTTATAGGTTTCAACCAGCTTTATAAAGCTGAAGAGTTAATTATTCGAAAACTAGAAAAGCTAGGAAAAGCCAAGACGTTTTGGGATATGGATGCCTTTTATATCGATGCAAAATGGCACGAAGCAGGAAATTATTTTCGAAAATTTACTCAAAATGGATTTATAAAAGGTAGAAGAGAAGAAGTTAGTTTTGTAGAAAATTTGATACAAACTCAGAAAAAGGAAATTGAGGTAATTAGTGTAGTCAATACAATTACACAAGCCAAAACTGCAGGACATCTTCTTAATGAAATGATTGAGAGAATGATTTATAAAAATGAATTTTTCAAATTTTCAGAAGCACGAAATCATACAGCCGTTTTGTTGCCTGACGAAACGATGCTTTTACCGATGCTTTATTCTCTCCCAAAAAGTAGCGAAGGTGTAAATATTCAAAAACTGGTCAATATTACGATGGGTGTTTCGCTGCGAAATACGCCTTTATTTTCGCTTATCAAAAATCTTTTTCAAGCACAGGAAAATATGTTGCGTGATGAAGACCAACCTCTAAGCGTTTATCATAAAGACTTACAAAGAATTCTTCAACATCCTTATATTCGTCCGATTGATGAAGATGAAAATCCACCGTTGAAGCGAATGCACGAAGAAAATATCATTTATTTTTCTGTAAAAGAATTATCTGATTATAAGAAAAATGGTTGGTTGTATGGACAGCTCTTCGAAGACTGGGGCAAAAATGAACGCAATCCGAAGGAAAAAGACACCAATAATTCGGGAAATATTCATAAAGCTCTTCGTTCTTTTTTCAAGATTATTGAAGCCTTGGCACATCGTTTTACACAAGAAGAACATTCTTTGGAAAGTGAATATTTGTTTGAGTTCTATAAGCTCTTAAAACAGATTGAAAGAATGATAATTACCTACGCACCAAACGAAGAAACACATATTGGAAATTCTATTTTTGGAGAAATTGATGAAGAATTGGATAGAAAATTAAATAAAAATAAATTTAAAAATGAATCTGAAAGTCAAAGTAAAACCAAAAAAGCAAAACTAAGAATTCCACTAAAGATAGAATCCTTTGAAAGACTGCTTTTAGAGTTGATGCGAGATAGAAAAATTCCATTTACTGGAGAACCCATTGCGCCTATTCAGATTATGGGAATGTTGGAAAGTAGAGCCTTAGATTTTGAAAATGTGATTATTATTTCGGCAAATGAAGGGATTTTTCCTCGTGGAAAAGTGCTGACTTCTAGCATTCCGTTTGATATTCGTTTACAGTTCAATCTTCCGACACACACCGAAGACGATGCTGCCTATTCGTATAATTTTTACAGACTTTTGCAGCGAAGCAAAAAAATAACATTGATTTATGCCTCTGATATGGAGGGAATGCGTGGAGGAGAACCGAGCCGTTATGTCAATCAAATAAAGAGCGAACTAGCTCATTTAGAGAATATTAGTTTTTATGAGTCTCGTTTAGAATTGCCTTTGCCTACCTTCGAAAATAGCACTAGAATTGTAGAAAAAACACCTGCCATTATTCAAAGACTAGAAAAATATTTGACACAAGAAGGACTTTCACCAAGTTATATTAGTCGTTATTTGGAAGAACCGATGCGTTTTTATGAGCAGAAAGTTTTGAAACTCAATGAACCTCCAATGATGGAAGAAGATTTGTTTCAACACACGTATGGACAGGTTATGCACGAGGCTTTGGAGGAACTTTTTGAACCATTGGTGGGAAAAGAAATCAATGAAGAATGGCTAGACAAAACACGAAAAGACAAAGAAAACTTGAAACTTTTGGTAGAAAAACTCATCACAAAACTGGCTGGTGGTGTGATGCACGATACAGGAAAGAATTTTTTATTGAAAGAAGTTACACAGTCTTTGATTCCCGAATTTATGCGTTTGCAGAAAGAGGAAGCTCCTATTCGTCTGATTGCGCTAGAGCAAAAACTAACCAATATTGTTACTTTTGATATAAAAATAGACGGACAAATCAGAAAAATCCCTTTAAAACTCATCGGAACGGCTGATAGAATTGATATTATCACGACAAAAGAAGGAATAAAAAGGCTACAAGTCATCGATTATAAAACTGGAAAGATGGATGCAGCAGCATTAAAAGCCGATACTTTCGAACAGCTTTTGAGTGATGAAAAAGCCAAAATCATTCAACTCGTTTTGTATAAATATTTGTTTATCAAAACCTATCAAGCAGGACAAATAAAGCATTTGCCAACAGACTTTAGCTTAGAAGAATATCAAATTGTTTCTGGGTTTTGGTTTTTTAGAAAGCTAAGTTCCAATTTTACGCCATATCACTTAAAAGCCGAAAAAGATTTGACTTTAGATGGATTTTTGGCAGAAGTAGAAACTTTTTTACAGAAAGTAGTAGAAAACATGCTAGATGCAGCGATTCCATTTTCTGATGTGATTGATGTGGATATTTGGGAGGAGGAGACAGAGTAGGTCAAAGGCTCGCCTTTGACTTTTGATAAATTGTGATTAATTTGTAGAGTTTAAAATTGCCGTATTTTGCTGAATATCAACTCTTTACGGCAATTATATTTTGCAAAATCCCTATATTTGTTTTTACCACAAAATAAATAATTAGACTTTGTAAAATACACTACAATGATAAAAAAAAAGTAGCCAAAAAGATAGTTTCTTTGACAAAAAAATATTTTGAACATAAGTTTTCCATCACTTCTACTCTTTTTCAAAACTCTTTTTCAGAATTAGATATTTCTCATGTAAATGAATCTGATAAATTACTTTTTGAAAAAATGCAGACTGTATTTTTTCTAGGTCAGTTACTAGGTTTGCCTACCTTGAAAAGTATTTTAGTCAAATTTGGTATCACAAGTAGTCAAGTCTCTATCAATTACAAAAAGTTGTATAAAAAACTCACAATCAACAAAATACGTTTGCTTTATGAATATGTATTTAAAATTCAAGTGGTTCATTTATTGAAAGAAATGGCTTCAAAAGATAGTAGTATTTGGTCAAAAAAAAGAGTTACAGCAGTTTTAGATGATAGTATTTTTCGTCAGTGGCTCTCTGAATTAGGTAGAGAAAATGATTATTTTGGACGTTTCTTTAGTGGACAGTATTGTGCTGTTACTCTAGGCTTTAAAGTAGTTTGTTTTGGATTATATATTGACGATGTTTTTTATCCTTTATTTTTTGATTTTGTTAGAAAAAAAGGAAAAGCTGATAAAAAAGAACCTATTCAAATAGCCAAAAAATTAGTGAATCGTTGGGGTAAATTACAAAAACAACTAGCTAAGCAAAATAGTGTATTACCTGCTATTCATTTTAGTTGTGATAGTGGCTATAGTGATGTCTCATTGAGTGAAGAATGTGCCAAGAAAGAAAACAACTTAATTTATATTAGTGTACCAGTAAAAAGTCATATTGTTTATATAAATAATAAAAAAACAAAATTAAGTGAATACATAAACAATACTTTTTTAGCAAAAGAAAAACAGCATCAAGAAGCGCAAAGACACCTCAAAGAAGAAGAAAAAATACCTTTTACTTTACGTCTAAAAGTATTCTATCAATGCCAAAAAAGAGAAGTTGTTTTATTATTTTTTAGGTTAAATGGCTCAAAAAAAGTAAGTGTTATATATACCTCAAATTTGACTATTTTTGCAAAAACATTACGAAGACATTGGTTTAATAGAACCTATATAGAACAATTTTTCAAAACACTCAAACACGTATTAAAAATTAGTGAGCCTAGAACAAAAAATAAACAGGAGTTTGAAAACAAACTTTTACAATTTGCATTTTTGGCGATTGAAGTTCAAAAAATAGTCCGATTTATTACAAGAAAATGTAAACAATTTAAACAAAAAGGATTTATTTCTTTACAAAGAATACTCTGCTCTAAAAAAGAAATACTAGACCTTTTGCAAAATCAAATTAATGTAAAAAATTGATATTCAAAACATTAAACTAAAATCAAACTCTACAAATTAATAAATACTTTAAAAGGCAAGCCTTTAACCTACAAATACCATTTTCATTAATCCAACAAACCCAGTTCCTTAGCAATATAGTAGGTAAATGTGGAAAGTGGGTGCAGAATAAGGTTGATTTGTTGTTCCGTATTGACTTAATGATTTTAAGGAAATACCATACCAATCCTTTAATTTTTCAATTTTAGAAGGGTATTTTTCTTCTTTTAATTTAACAACATATTTTTCTAGTTCTCGTGGCTTTGCTTTCACAAGAGTTTCAAATTCTACATTTCTATCTTTATACCATTTGAAAACATTTTTAATAATCCGTTTTAGAGAATTCAGTAATATCTCTTTTTAATCTTAACTCCCAATGCCTTTGTACCATTTTCTCTACACCTTGGTATTGTATTAGGATCATCTTATCGGTGTTTGTAAACTATTGAGAGCCTGCTGAAAGAAACTGTTAAAGGAACAAAAAATAAATAAGTTATTTATAATTTTAAAACACAGCTAATAATTTTCCTAAATAGTGAAAATAATATTTGCATTATTCAAATAAATACTTACCTTGTGATTAGTTTGTTAGAAGTTAAATTTGTTTTAAATTCATTTATATTACATGATAGCTAAATTAGCTTTTTTAAAACTAACAGAACTAATATTAATTAATCATTATTCAATCTAATTATCATTTTTATGAAAAGTCTAAAAGATTTTAAAAAGTTTGCTGTATCTCAAAAAATAGCTTCAAATGTATCTGGTGGAGCTGTTGCTCCTATCGATGGAGATGATGATAATCATGGTGGTGGTGGTGGCAATGCTGGTGGTGGCACAAGAACACTCTATTGTTGTAAAAACTGTAATACTGCTCTTTGTGGTTACAATGCTTGGACAGTTAAAATGGCTTGTTTAAACTCAACAAATCCTGGAGCTTTAGTAGTATGTAACTAAACACCACGATAATGTTTAGTATCAAAAGCATTTGGTTTTTAATGAAATCAAATGCTTTTTTTTACATAAAAAAATAAAATTATAATGTACTATTACTCCAACATACTCAATTCTTTAGCGATGTCGTGGGTAAGTTTGGAAAGAGATAGTTTTTTATAGTCTTCAATCCAAAGATAAAGGAGTTCCATAGTAGATTTTTGAGTAAGAAGTAGCGTTTTAAAATAGAAAACAAGATACAAGTTATCTCATTAAAAGCCTAAATCATTGCACCAAAAAAACAAGAACTAAAACAAAGAAAAATCCTATGAAAAATTAATCTCATAGGATGGTTTTATAAGTTTTATAATAAAATTAAAAGGGGAGTTTACCTTTATGTTTTCCTGTTTTTATTTTATTTCATTTTTTGAAGCATCACAACAGCATTGCTAAAATTTACTGATGCAGAGTTAATACGTTCGAAGGCTGCTAATTGTTCTTTTGTTTGAATGGCATCTCTATAAAATTCGGTTACTTCTACTGTCAAAGTTCCATTTTTAATATTTGCTTCTGTCTTGAAGTGCATAAGCATTTGTCCCATTTCTGCATTCCAAACCTGCTTTTTGAGTGATTCGAAATTTCTGATGTAATAGCCTTCTGGAATTTGTATTTCAATGATTGTCTTGAACTCTTCTGGGTAACCTTTCTCTACATTTCCTTTTTGTGAATATGATTTTGGGTGTGCATCTAAAAGACTTCCTAATTTGAATAAATAGGTTTCGTTGGCTTGTTCTACAAGTGTATTTGAAGATATTTTGCCTTCCACTTTAAACAAATCCATACGAACTGTTTCAGTATCATAATAATTATTTTCTATAGTTGTAATATCTACACGTTCTGTAATAGCATGTTCTCCTGCACGAATATCAAAACGACTAGCAACAGCTTTTTCAGGCTCGTCAGATAAATAGTAATAAGCGTGATAATCTATGGCAGAATATCCAGTCAGTTCTCTCTTTAAATTGATTTTTGTAGTATTTAATTCGTCTTCAAAACTTACTTTATAGTATGTATTAGTATGACTTTGAGATGGATTAAAATTGATAGTACGAATATCTGAATAGGCAATAATATCTTCTCCCAAAATTACAGGTGGCTTTACAAAAATACCTTTGTTGTTAATAAGCGAATACGGAATATAGCCATAACGGTAACTAATTTCGGTAGGCATCAAATAGCTTTTTAAAGAAGGAAAATAGAACAAGTAGGCGTGGATAAAATCCCACGAAGGAAAATTCTCATCAAAGGCAAAATATTTTTTATCAGAAGTTCCTACCAAACGATGATCTATTCCTGCATTTTGAAAAAAAGCTCCAAACAAACGCAAAACACCATAACTATCACTCATTCCATTTTCTAAAGAAGCCAAAAGAGAATACGAATCGTGACTAACATTTTCATCTATACGAATGTGGTTTTTGATATAATCTTCAATTGCTTTTATTTTTTGTTCCTGTGGAAGTAAAGACGTTTTTTGAGCATTTAATTCTTCTAAAATAGAATTAATTCGTCTGTTTTCATCTTTCAAACTCAATGGATAAACTACTGAAGCAAGTTGGTTTGCAATAGTTTCCCAGCTATTATCAGCATATTTTTCGTCAGCCAAAACGTGTGAAAAGCGATAGTGCAAGCGCATCAAATTTCCTTCTCCTAAAATAGATTTTGAAGAAACTGTATTTATTTTATCAGTTGATATAGAAAGTAAATTTCTTCCCATTGCATCACTCTGTTGTTTTGCTTGTGGAAGTCCGTTATAACTTTTGCTTGTAAAAAGAATATTTGCAGGAGTAATAAGTTCGAAGCTCACATTTTTCAAGACTACATTAGCAGGATACATATAATGTCCAGAAAGAGATGCCGAACGCTCTATCACATAAAAATATTCAATATTGCTTCCTACTTGCGCTCCCTCAATAGGAAAACGAGTAGAAGAAGTAAAAAAGCCATTTTCTTCTATTTTACGAATCTGAGAAAGGTCTATTTCTATTGTCTTTCCATCAGTTTGAATACTTCTAGCTTTCAAACTCACCAATTTTTCGCCTTCTTGAAGAGAAACAAATACTTTATTATACTGCTTTAGTGCATTCTCTGAATTAATTTTTACGATATGATGTGTCAGTTCCCACATTTTAAAATCACCTTTTTCATCATAAAAATACTCTAAACCATAATGATATTTTTCAAAAGTAGTTGGTTCGTTATTCTTATCTGTACTTGATTTTGCAGCACTAGGAGAAATATCCCAATCATAATTAAGAAGTTGGAAAGGTTCTGTATAAGGAAAGATTTCATTATTTTCATTTTCAGAAAATTCAGTCGCTACTTCTTGAGCTTTTACATAAACTGAAAAAGTTATAATCAAGAATAGAGAAGAGAAGAGAAAAAAGAACCGTAAGTATTTATTCATAAAAATATATAGGAAAGGAAATATCTGTGACTTATTTGATTGTGAAATATAAAATAATGTTTGAAAACACTATTTAATTATCACGTGTCTTGAAGAACAGTCGTTGAAAATTAAATTCTAAAAAAGAAGCTAAAAATCTGCTAATCAACTAACTACCCAGTCTAATAACTGCAAAAACTAACCCTAAAGTTTGTAAACTGCAAATAAGCGAAAGAATAAAAATTAGAGTTTGATGTGTGTTTTCTACTAAAAATGCAGTGTTTTTTAGTTAAAAAAATAGAATTGACATAGCAGTTTTCTAATTTTTCTGAAAAAATGGCTTATTTGTTAAGTATAACGCAGAAACAGCCAATAAAGTTAGGCAAAAGTCTGTATTGCAAACTATAAAGGACTTTTTTTTACGCTAGTAGGTTTATAAGATGTTTTTATCTTAAAATAAGAATTATAAAAAATGAAAATCATATAATCTAGAAATTATTAGAATAAAACTATGAAAATAATGATAGCTTGATTTTTTCAATTGAAAGATGGTTATTTATAATTTAAGAGTAAATATTTGAAGTAGAAATAAGAATACTTTGATTGGGTAATGAATTTATTTGTCTGCCAATTTTGACAAACCCAATATTATTTCTTCAACAAAAATATGTTGAAAAAAAACATTCGCCTCATAAATGACGTTGATTATAAAGACAGAGTTACGTAGTTTTTGATAAACTACATTCCTCCATTTTTTGAGTTGTGTATTATAATTCGCTTATTATTCCCAAGTTTATGAATAAGCAACTGGTTTCTGACCAATCTAACAGCAACTTAGAGGAAAACAGAATTTCATTTTTTAGACTAGATTTAGATTTACTAAATTCTCTTTTTTTCAGTTGTATTGCTTCTTTTAGGTACTTTTTAAATTCTATTCATAATGTTTTTTTTAATAAAAATATAGGAATAGGGTGTTTTACTGTGCTTTCCTGTTTGTTTTTCTGCCAAAAAACTAAAGCTCAAAAAGCTCCTTATACACCTTCTTATTCAGTTACAATTACACAAGATAGCATTGAGAGAATAGTTGATAATTATTACATAGAAACAAATGATACTACTACTACAGATAAAATTAGATATTGGGCAGCCAAGAGAAAATGGACAAAAGAAGTAGTCAGTTGGATTATAAGCTCAAAGAAAGAACCTAGTTTTTGCCCTCCTGCTGATGTTCTGCATTATCCAGATTGGAAGGCACAAGAAGGAAAAATAATAGGAAAAATTGATGTTCTTACTTTAGATGTTTTTGGAGCAAAAGCAACTGATACTTTACACGAAACAAGAAATTGGTTAGAAAGAGCTGCAAATACCATTCATATCAAAACACAAAGTAGTGTAGTAAAAAGACGTTATTTGTTTTTCAAAGAAGGAGAAGAATTGAATCCTGATTTGATAAAAGATACAGAGCGAGTTTTGAGACAATTAAGAGCCATTGGAGATGCTCGTATTTATGTAAAAGAAAGACTACGATTAGATGGAACAGTAAGTGATACTGTTGATATTGAAGTAATTACTCACGATATTTGGTCGCTTGTTCCAAGTGCAGGAGCATCAGGAATAAATAGTGGTTGGATTCAGTTACAGGAGCGAAACTTACTAGGTTTTGGACATAATGTAGAAGGAGAGTTGATGTATTCGCCAGATTCTAAACAACCTTTTGGACACCGATCAAAATTTGAATCTGCTTATTTGGGAAATTCATTTTCAGTTTTGAGTGCTGAATATTGGAATACTTATGAGCGAAAAAGTTATAATGCAGCTTTAGAACGTCGTTTTCTTTCGCCTGATATGCGTTGGGCAGGTGGTATAGAGGCTGGTTATAGGCGTTGGTTAGCTCTTCCTTTATCTGAAAATGACACGATTACACCCACTTTTTTTTATAGCTATTTACTTACTGATGGTTGGGGAGCTTATTCTTTTCCCATCAAAAATAAAAAAATAAATAAGGGAGGAAGAACATCAATTATCACAGCTGCTCGCTTTACGAACTATTATTATACAGACAGACCCGAAATAAGTGCAGACACTAATCTTTTGTATCAAAATCAAACTCAACTGCTTTTGAGTGTCGGACTTTCTACTCGTAAATATGAAAGAGATTATATGATTTATGGTTTTGGAAGAACAGAAGATATTCCTATTGGTAGACGTGCCGTTCTTACCTTTGGAAAGTCAAATACAGACCTTGAAACAAGATATTATACAGGTTTAGAACTTAGCAAGGGTATAAGGACTAAAAAAATAGGTTATGTGCGAGCTTCTTTGGCTTTAGGTTCTTATATGACTACTGAAAAAGAATTGGAACAAGGCATATTTGAATCAAAGTTTACTTACTTTACCCCTTTATTGTGTTTGGGAAGGTGGCGTTTAAGGCAATTTGTCAGAGGACGTTATACTAAAGGATTTAATAGATTTGAGAGAGAGTTTAATGACATCAATAGCAGTGAAGGCATTTGGGGGATAAGTGATGACCAATTAAAAGGAACAGAAGTAGGGTTCATTGGAACAGAGAGTGTTTTTTTTACTCCTTGGCGATTTCTAGATTTTCAGTGGGCATTTTTTCTTCGGGCAGATATTGGTGTCGCTACTTTTGGAGGGTCTGTGTCGCAAAGTCCTATTTTTCAGGGTTATAATGTTGGATTTAGAATGTATAATGAACGTTTTTCATTTCGTACTCTTCAAATACGTTTTGGTGTATATACAGGTTTTAGTGATGCACCTTATTACCTTCAAACTGTTATTGATAATGTCCCACGACTACGGATTGAAGATTTTGATATAGAAAAACCTGATGTTATTTATTTTCATAAAGGCAATGAAGGAAGATAAACTAAGTCTGAAATCAGAAGTGAAACCAATTTAATTTCTTTTTTTTGTTTTTTACAAATTTAGAATTAAAAAAGGTTTTGAAAACACTATTTTTCAAAACCTTTTATCATTTTTAATATCTAGGATATTATTTCAAAATTCCTTTGTGGATAAATTCAAAAATATCTTTTCCTACTTTTGTATTCTTTACTTCTGCATTATTTGCCTTCGAACGAGCAATTTTAACGGCTTCTAAAAGCTCATCAATACGTGCAATCATATCGCCTTTTTGAGAAGAAGTAACTTTTCCTGAGGTATAAACTGTTTCGTATTTACCTACTTGAAAATCAAGGTTTAAAAGTTCAGTTTGTGCTGGGTGTTCTTTTGTAGCTTCATATTTCACAATAACTTTTGGACGCTTAACAGTACGAAACTTTACTTCTTCTGGTGTACGATAAACATTTGTTTTGGTATCAAATTCCCACTTACGAGTTTGATCTAGTGTAGGAATAGCATTATACAAATCTTTCAAACGGTTGATATTGCTTTCCAATGCCAAAAGCGAAGTAGCTGAAAATGTACCAAATTTTTTGTTTCCAATTGTTAGTTCAGCTTTGGCAACATCGGCAGAGTTGGTTTCTTCTTTCGAAATATTAGCATCAATTCCTGCAATGATAAGTTCCATTGCCTCCTCCAATTTTTTCTTAACTGTCGTTACCATTTCCTTTGTTTCGTCAGGAATTTCATCAGAGTTTTCTTCTAAAGAAACATAATGCTTTACCATTCCATCAAAATAAGGGTCATTTTTAGTAAAAGTCTTTTTTGCTTCACCAATTGCTTGATTGGCTTTATTTTTTCTTTCTTGTTCGACAGCTAAAAGCTCGTGTAATTTGTTTGACATAAGTTGTGTGTGTTTAATTTTTTGATAAATAAATTGGATATTTGTTATATGAATTTCTAAACGCCATTATTTTTAGAAAAGTTTCTTTATCTTTCAATTTATGAAAAAAAATCGCTTTTGTTACCCTTTAAAATATTTTTTTAGAATCAATTTTTAGCTTCAATAAAATTTGATTTATAAAACAAACTACTTTAATTTAGAATAAAATTAATAGCTAATAGATTATTTGTTAGATAAATGCCTTTAGAAATTAACCCCAATTTTACTTCTCAACAAGAATCAATCATCGAATCAGAAGGTGATTTGAAAGTCGAAGCTGTGGCTGGTTCTGGAAAAACTACAGCTCTTTTAGAATATGCCAAAAAACGAGAAGGTGAAGGCTTTATGTTGTATCTAGCTTTTAATAGAGCTATAAAAGAAGAGATTTTAAGAAAATTACGACTAAATAATCAAAATCATATTCCGACACTTTGGGTAGAGACAGCGCATTCGTTGGCATATAGAAGTCTTTTTAAGAAAAAAACATCGCCTTTGATTTTGGATTTATCTCTTTCTTCTATCAAAAATTATTTTCATTTATCAGATACTGACACTACAAATAGTTACCTTTCGGCTCGTCATACCAAAGATTTTTTTGATACCTTTTGTCAGAGTACACACAAAACAATTTCATCATTTGATTATACTGAAAAGCTCACACCACGAAAAGGACTTTCTTATGCTCAGAAAAATTATGACCAATTAGAAAAACAAGTAAAATGGCTTTTTGATAAAATGAGTGATACCAAAATTCCAATTACACACGATTTTTATCTCAAAAAATATCAACTTTCAAACCCTAAACTTTCCTTTGATTGGATTTTGTTCGATGAAGGACAAGACGCTTCGCCTGTAATGCTGGATATTTTCATGAATCAAGAAGCTACAAAACTGATTGTAGGCGATGAACATCAACAGATTTATGGATGGAGAAGTGCTATTAATTCGCTTTCAAATACAGATTTTCCAAAATTAAATTTACAAAAAAGTTTTCGTTGTCCTGTTGCTGTAACTGATTATGCAAAGGAAGTTGTAGCATGGAAAAAACACATCTTTCCAGATTTTGATAGTAATGACTTTGAAATGATTCCTCGTTCCGTTTTATCAAATCAAGAAACAAATAATCAGAAGAGAACTCATGCAGTCATCGCAAGAACGCATCTAGGACTTATTCAGACAGCAATAGAATGGCTCTTTGAATCTAAAAAGGTAAGTTCAGTAGCCTTTGAAGGGAATTTTGAACAATATCTTCAATTAGATGATGGTTCTTCTATTTCTCAATTAGTAAACCTGAATAACAAAGCAAATCGGAAAAAAGCCTTTTGGCATGACTGGAAACAGATTGAGGAAACGGCAGCAGCTTCTCAAGACCGTTCACTGAAAAGATTAGTAGAGCTTGTCAAAAAATATGGAAATGAACTTCCAAATCTTTTAGAACGACTTCAAAACCGAATTACAGAACCTCACAAGGCTGATATTACTTTCACGACAGCACATAAAGGAAAAGGGCTAGAATGGGACACAGTTTATCTTCAAAATGATTTTGTAAGTGAAAAACAAATCTTGAAAGCGATACAAACAAAAACAGGAAAGCCAATTTCGGAAGCAAGAAAACAAGCCATTAATGAAGAAATAAATATTCTTTATGTTGCGCTGACACGAGCTAGGGAAAAAGTTAGGAAGGTTTAAGAGTAATTTTGATTATATAATTATTTTATTGAAGTATTTTAGAAGTCGCTTTTTATTATAAAATCATTATTTTTAATAAAACTGAAACAGATAGTTGTATTAAATCGTACCTAATTTACTACGTTTTGTTTTTATTAACTCTTTGTCTATAAACTAATTAAGAGATTAAAGTTAGTGTTTTAGTCAGAGCTAGTAGAAAAGGAATTGAAAAAATATCCCCATTATGAAAAAATCTACGTCAAAAATTTATTCTCATTTTATAGATAAAAATAAACATGCTCATTTTCTTGCTCAAAAAAGACAAGATTCTATCACCCATGAGATTATAGAAGAAGGTGATGAAGTAGTGTTTTGTAGTGTCTGTAAGTCGGCTTTTATGGTAGATTCTTGGGAATATATTGGTCGTTCACACTGTCATCAGTCTCAGACTCTCAAAAAAGTGCCTGCTTTGCGTGCGCTTTCGTTAGACAGAAAGAAAATTGAGAAAAGGAAAAAAGTAGCCTTTTACAAAAAACATTCTGGAGGAGTTTTGATAGCTATTTTTGTTTTGGGTAGTGTTTTTGGAATGATGGGAATGGCAATCAATGCACTTACTTCGCCAGCAAAATCAATGAGTGTTCAGGGAATTACAATTACAGAAAAGCACTATATAAATAATGGAAAAGAATATTATAAGGTACAAGATTACACAAAAGCTGAAAGTTTTTATATAAAAGCTCTAAACATAAACCCAAGTAATACAGAAGCTTTGCATCTTTTAGAGCAACTTGAAAATGAGTATTTATTAGCTTTGGAAGAAGCAGATCGTTTTTTCAAAATACAGAATTATAAAGATGCAAAATATTGGTATAAAAAAGCTGTAAAGTATAAACCCAATTCAGATTATCCGACAAAACAGCTTTCTCTTATCACGCAAGCACAAGCTGAGCCTCCAACGTCATTTATAAACAAAGAAGATTTAGAAACAGAACTATCAAATTCCATTTTGAAAGAATATCCAAAAGAGTGGGAAGAGTTTATAAATAAAGATGAAAAACTCTATTTTTGGGTAGAGAATTTACAAAAAACAGAGCTTCTTTTGAGTTATGAAAGTGGACTTGTGGAGCTTAGAAGTTTGAAAGAAAAAGGATTAAAAAATGATAAAGAACCAAAATGGCTTATAGAATCAAATCATAAACACCTAGATAAGGAAGAATTTAAAAGAGTTGATGAAATAAAGGAACAAGATAGTAAAATAGGAAAACTTCTCAATACTTTTCAAGGTGCAAAAATGCCACAAGCAGTTTTTGTTTATGGAGAATTATTTTTGAGGGAATTTGAAAAACTAAATGATAATGAAAAGGAAAAAATAGATGAAAAAATGTTTAGATATGAATCTATTTCTGTAACCAGTAAAGGAAATAAGATTTATTATTATACTTTAGATACACGAGGAGCAAGACAGGTAAATGAGTTTTCTACATTCCACTTTAAAGAAAATGAAAAAGTAATTTTGAGTGATGATGGAAGATATTTCCTAACTCAAAGCGAAGATAAAATACTTCATTTGTATGATACTAGAAGTAAAGTAGTAATCAAATCTCTACGAACAAATGAACATCAACCTTTTCTAAACAATGCCTATTTTGATTTGGAAAGCAACGAAATAGTTGCACATACAGAAAGAGGGGAGAGTAGGTGGAAGATTACAGATTAGATAGTTGAAAATATAATTTCCCTTATCAATATTCTATAAACCTATATTGATAAGGTTAAGAACTATTTCTTTTTCTTCACACGAAAGACATAACCCCCTTTAGGAACTACAAAATTATATTCATTGTCATTAATTGCAATGGCAGGATTGTACAAACGAAATTCTTTGTAAGTCATTCCATGTTTTTTTGCCCATTCTGGAACGCTCTCAATATTCTCTGTAATTTTTATTTCATCAAACTCAAAAGTATCATAATATTCATACTCTTCTATACAATAACCATATTTTTTAGGATTTTCTAAGACCATTTTTAAGGCTGCAATTCGAAGTACATAACGAGAAGTTTCTGCATTGAGGAATAAATCATAATAATTTCGTGTTCCCTGATTATCCATTGCTTTTTCTAAACCTGCCATTCCTCTATTATACGAAGCTGCAACGGCTGCCCATGTCCCAAATTTTTTGTAGGCTTGATTAAAATATTTAGTTGCTGCTACACAAGATTTCAATGGGTCTTGCCTTTCATCAATATTATCATTTACAATTAGTCCAAACTGCTTTCCTGTTTCTTCCAAAAACTGCCATGTTCCTAAAGCATCTCTATTCGATTTTATCATTGGTTCAAGGCTACTTTCTGCAATTGCTAAATAGAAAAAATCTTTATGAATTCCGTATTTTGTAAGGCTGTCCTCCAGTGGTTTGCGCCACTTACCCGAACGCTTCAATAAAAGCATCGTATAAGCATGTCCATATACAATAGAAATAAGTTCTCTATCTAATCGTTCTTTTATGTCTTCATCTTCTAAAGGAATTCTTTCCCCTGCAAACATAACTGTATCAGGTATTTTGATAGGCACAACAGTTTGAATATCGCTAACTTGTTGAGCAACACAAGAAGAAGAAGAAGTGAAAATTATAGCAATTATGATGAAGAAAGTAAAATAAGTAGTTTTCAAAGTAAAATAGTATAAATGAGTGAGCTATATAGAAATTTAGTAAGATAAATATAAGAGAAAAATGACTTAAATGGTTTTTTGGGAACGCTTTTATTTTTAGTTTAGGTATTAAAATTTCTAAATATAAGATTAGGTATTATTAAAACCCAATCTATAATTGATTATTATATAAAATAAAACAGGCTAACTTTTTAAATCAGCCTGTTTTATGATAGTCTTTTTATTGATATAAAAAAATATTAGTTTTGCAATTTTAATATTTTTTGTAATTATACTACTACGTTTTTTTTAATGAAAAAAGATTCGAAATTATTGTGCAGGAATACGCAATACTTGACCTGGATAAATCAAACTAGGGTCTTTAAGCATTGGTTGATTTGCTTCAAAAATTATAGGATATGCTTTTACATTATCATAAAACTCTCCTGCAATTTTGGATAAGCTATCCCCTTTTTTGACAGTATAAAATTGAGCTTCTTGCTCTGCTTGTACAACTTCAATTTTATCTTCTACAATAGAAACTCCTTCTACATTTCCGATAGCTAAAATAATTTTTTCACGCTCTGCATTTGTTTGTGTTTTTCCTGTTACAGTCACAGATTGTCCAAAAGAAAGATTCATGTTTTCGATAGGAATATTGAGAGCTAATACTTGATCTCGTAAAGACTCTAATTTAGACTTTTCTACTTTTTGTTCTTCTTCTATGTGCTTTGCAATTTGAGGGTCTGGAGCTTGTCTTTTTTCCTCTTTTTTGCCAAATACTTTTGCTCCTGCTTCTTTAATAAATGAAAATAATCCCATAATGAAAAATAAAAATTAAATCTTGAAAAAATAAGGTTAAAAAATAGAATTGTTAAATCCCATTACAATAAAGCTAAAATATAAGAAAAAGTTTTATAAAACTGCTTATGAATAAATTTTCAAAATCTCTTTTTTCCTGAATTAGTATATTAAAATAGACAGATTTTTCTATTCACTTCTAATTTAGAGGCAAGATATTCTATCGATCATTAAATAAGGTAAATAAATATGTTCTTGTCAGCTAAAGCACTTTAGAAAAACAGGAGTTTTGTTATAGAAAATTTAAAATAAAAGGCGATTTTTCTATTTTGGTTTCACAAAACTATTAAAATATAAAAGAATAGATGTATGTATAGCTAAAGTATAAAAGCTAGGTTGTATTTAATGAAAATAAAATAAAAATCAAAAATCTTAAAAAAATTTTACAAAATCTATTGTTATTAGAAAAACTTTGTTATTTTTGCCATACAACAAAGTCATTTTATATATTATATTCTTGAATATCATTTTTATATAAAACATAAAAAATGATATTGCTTTAATTAGTTGATTAATTTCTAAAAAGAGAGAAAATACCCCTTATATTTTTATCAAACTATCGAAATTAAAAAAACAAAAATAGAATTATAAAGTGTCTTCACAGGCAAAAAAAGAAATATTTAATTTGAATTTAAAATTGAATACAAATGTCTCTATTAAATATTCCCAGTTATTTTTTAGTAAGAGAAAAATTTTTGCTTTTTTACCCAAAATAACTTGATTTTCACACAAATTTTTTACCGTTATGACAAGATCTGTCAATTTTAGTGAACAACAACTTGCAGAAATTACTGCTCGTTATGAGCGTCGTTTGGCTGCAATTACCAAAGAATCAGAGGATATTCGTGCTGTGCTTGCACGTCTGAAAGGAGAAGAAAGACACAGTAGCCTTAGTGGTAGTGGTGATAGAGGAATGCGTCGTGGACGTATCCAATGGGAGAAGTTTATCCTAGACAAATTACAAGAAAAAAATGAGCTTTTATTCAAATATGAAATGCGTGATTTAGCTTTTGAAGATGACCGTATTGGTGATCGTAGTGCAATACAAGTAGATAGAGCATTGTCTGCGGCACTTTACAAACTCAAAGACCGTATTCAGAGTTACAACGTACCTGGTAAAAAAGGATATGCGTATGGCTTACCAGAATGGTTTGATGCAAAAGGTAAAGCGAAAGAAGAATTTTCAGACAAAGAATGGGATTAATCCTACTTTGTTCTATTTTTATACAAAAAAAGGCTTTCTACTATTCGTATTGGAAAGCCTTTTGCTATTTAAAATAAATTGTGCACAAAAAATTTAAATTGTTAAATAAGTTATTAATTCTTTCCATTGAAAATAAAATTTAATGATTTGTGTATCTTTGTATATAAGGTATTTACCTTAATAACTAACTAGTTATAAAGCTATTCGTGTCTTTTATTATCATTCCATTTTTTTAATTAATTAATGAATTCTATTTCTACTCTGTATATAAAGTTATTTGGCTCTCTTCTGATTGCACTAGTATTTTTTTCATCATCATCAGCTCAAAATGCTCCTAAGTATAGTAATGAGTTTTTAGCTATTGGGGTAGGGGCAAGAGGACTTGCTATGTCAGGAACCCCTGTGTCTTTCACAGATGATGTAACAGCTGCATATTGGAATCCAGCAGGGCTTTTACGCTCAAGAGAACAGTACGAACTCTCTCTCATGCATGTTTCTTATTTTGGAGGAATTGCCAACTATGATTATGCAGGCTTTTCGGCTGCGATTGATTCTACCAACAGAATTGCTTTTTCAGTTATTCGTTTTGGTATTGATGATATTCCTGATACACGTTTTTTGATAGATGAAAATGGAAATGTAGATTATAATAATGTAGGTTCATTTGCAGAGGCTTCTTATGCTTTTATGTTTTCCTATGCTCGGGCTATGAGTTTGAAAATAAAAGAAAGAGAGGCAACAGAAGAAAAAGAATATAGAGCAGAAAAAAAATATCCTATTTATTTGGGTGCAAATGCAAAAGTAGTACATCGCTCGGCTGGGATTTTTGCTACTTCTTGGGGCTTTGGAATTGATATAGGAATGCAAACACAAATAAAAAATTGGCAAATCGGAATTATGGGACGTGATATTACAGGAACATATAATGCCTATTCTTTCAATAGTGATGCTGTTAGAGAAACGTTTTCTAGAACTGGAAATGAAATTCCGACAAACTCATTAGAAGTAACTCTTCCACGTGTTACACTAGGAGTTTCTTATCCTTGGCGCACTAAAAATCAACAATTTGGAGCTATGGGAAGTTTAGGATTAGAAACTACTTTTGATGGAAAAAGAAATACAGTCATTAAAGGAGATTTTGCCTCTGTTGCACCCACCTTTGGAGTAGAGCTAGATTACAAAAATACAGTTTATTTGCGTGGTGGAATAGGTAACTTTCAGCAAGTTACAGATTTTGACCGTAGTAAATCTTGGACATATCAACCTAACTTTGGCGTAGGGATTGTAGTTAAACAGTTTGTAATTGATTATGCAATTACAAATGCTTTTGACCAATCTGTTGTTCCTTATTCACATGTTTTTTCACTTCGTTTTATGTTTAATCAACAACAAATAAATTCCTTGAAAACATCTAGTAAAAAAGGACAGTAAATTATAGGTATTTTAATTTATAGTATTAGCAAGTAAAGAAATATCACAACGAAAATAAATTTAAGGTTTACAAAATATTCATTCATAGCTATGAACAAACATATATATTCATTTTTATTTGTATTGGGAATACTATTTTCCTTTTCTAATAAAGCAAATGCACAACTTTATTTTCCTCCATCTGATTTTAGTCAGTATATGGATTGGATAGATTATGATAAAGTATATTATAAAATTACTGTCAATGAAGATGGTATATACAGAATTAACTTTCAAGAATTAGTAGATGCAGGAATTCCCGTTTCTCTAAACCCTAGTCGTCTTCAAATGTATTATCACGGAAAAGAGATTCCAATAAAAGTAGAAGGTGAGATTGATGGACGTTTGGATTCGTTAGATTATGTAGAGTTTTATGGAAAAAAAAGAGATAGCGAACATGATAAACTTCTCTACCCCGATCCGAATGGACGACCTACGCCTGAATTTTCTTTATATGGAAATACGTCTGTTTATTTTCTTACTTATACAAAAAGTGTTTCAGAACAAGGATTACGTACTCAAAAGTATTATGAACAAAATACACAAGGCTTAGAAGCTGAACGTTTTCATATTCAAGAAACTCAAAAGTCACTCGCAACTCATTATACTTTTGGACCTCTTTACCCACTAAGTTTTCTTTCGACTGATGGGAGAGGGTGTTTAGTGAGTGATTGGGAAGAGGGAAAAGGCTTTGCAAGTATAATGCTTACAAATGGTCTGAATAATCCTCGTCGTATTGATGTACTACCTGTTGTAGATTATGTGGGAGATAGTTTGGTAGAAGCAGAAGTGGGCATAAGAATAGTCGGACGTATCAATCAGCCTAATAAAGTACGACTAGTTTATAATATGAATTCAATTAGAAGGGTAATCGATGAGGTTGAATTTGAAAATTATCAAGTAGTAGAGCGTTCAGAGTCAGTACCTGATTCTTTGGGTGTTTTTCAAGATGGTTCAATAACAACTATTACAGAAGATTTATATAACTTGACAGGAAGAGGTAGAATAAGTTATTGTGAAGGTTGGACAAAGTATCCACAAGCCACTCGCATGAATGGAGAAAATGCCAAAAGATTTAATTTACAAGCCAACCTACAAGGTAAATCATATCTTGAAATAGAAAATCCTACTTCATCAGTTCGCTTTTTTGATATTACTAATCCTCAAAATGTAATAGAGATTCAAGCAGATAGTGTAGAAGATAAAAGAACAATGATTGTTCCTAATACAGGAACAAGACGAACTATTTATGCTGTTTCAACTGCCAAATCTGTTTCTTTAGCTTCAATATCAAGAGCTAATTTTAGACCTATTAATATATTTGATGCAGATTATATTATTCTTACTGCTAAAAATTTAAGAGAAGGTTTTGGAGAATATCCTGATGCTGCACAAGCATACGCAGATTATCGTGCTAGTCAAGAGGGAGGAAGTTATACACCTCTTATTGTAGAAATAGATCAGCTTTATAATATATTTTCTTATGGTGAAACAAGCCCTCTGTCTATTCGTCGTTTTGCAAATTATATGCTGACAAATGGAGACCCTAAATTTTTATTTATTTTAGGAAAAAGTACAGGAATACTCATTACGAACCCTAATAGTAATAGTATTTTGCCTTATGGCTTTCCAGGTTCTGATCATATGCTTACAGCAGGACTCAGAAATGCAAGTTTAGAGCCTGCACTAGCTACAGCTCGTCTTTCTGCTATCACTCCAAAACAAGTGATAGATTATCTCAATAAGGTAAAAGAACACGAAACTATTGAAGGTGATCAAAGTTGGAGAAAAAGACTTCTTCATCTTAGTGGAGGATATTCTCCTTCTGAACATGCTAGTTTTAAAAGATATGTAGAAGGTTTTGAAAGTATAGCAGAAGGACAATACTTGGGTGCAGAAGTAACAACACTTTCCAAGAAAACCACTGATTTTGTAGAATTTATTGATATTTCTGATGAAGTTAATGAAGGGCTTTCTCTAATTACTTTTTTCGGACATGCAGGTGTAAACTTTACAGATATAGAAGTAGGAAAAGCAAGTGATTCTCGTTTAGGATATGCCAATAAAGGGCGTTATCCAATGTTACTAGTCAATGGTTGTGGAACAGGAAACCCTTATGGTGCGCAACCATCTTTAGCTGAAGACTGGACACTTACAGCTGATAAAGGAGCAATTCTTTTCCTTTCTCATGGAGAATTAGGGTTTAGTGGACAACTTCGCCTTTATACACAAACTTTTTATGAAGAGGCTTTTACAGAAAAAGAAAATCTAAATCTTCCCATAGGAGAAGTGATGCAAAAAATGCTACGTACTTATATGGCAAGAAATGGAGTACAAAATGAAATTGCACGAGCAGCAGCACAACAAATTACATTACATGGTGATCCAGCAGTTCGTCTTATTCCTATCACTAAGCCAGATTATATGATAGATAATTCTCGTGTAAGCCTTGTACCTGTAGAGAACGAAACATTTGTCAATGCAAACAGCGATAAGTTTAGAGTCAAAATTGCTGCTAAGAATTTAGGAATTATGGATTTTAATAACAAAAGAATAACTGTTCGTGTCAGAAGGACATTTCCTGACGGAACAGCAGATTTTTATGCTGTTAAAGATTATCCATCTATTGCTAGTGAAGATACACTCTATTATGATATTTTCATAGGAGAAGATGTAAAAGCAAAATCAATTGGTCTAAATAAGTTTGAAGTTTTTTTAGATTATTTTGAGGAAATTGATGAATCCGACGAAACAAATAACTCAGCTTCTTTTGAATATTTTATGCAACGTGGAACAATGATTACACTTGCGCCAAAAGAGTATAGCATTGTAAATACGACTTCTCCTACACTGATTGCTCAAAATAATAACCCATTTACAGATGTAAGAAGTTATGAATACGAGCTTGACACAACCCATCTATTCAATAGTAGCGTGAAAAAATCGATTGTATTACAAGACTATATCACAACTGAATGGAATGTAAGTCTACCTACTTTGAGAGATAGTACAGTTTATTATTGGCGTGTTCGTTACGCAGAACCAGAAGGAGATGATAATCCTGAATGGGCAACTTCATCTTTTATTTACATTAATAATAGTCCTGCTGGATGGTCTCAAAGCCATGTAGCTCAATTTGAAAAAGCTACTTTTGAAGGAGTTACTTATACAGAACAGACTCGCAAATGGGAGTTTAAACCTTATGAACTCAATTTCGAAATACAAGCAGCAGGATGGTTTTCTTCACAAGCAGGAAATTATTATATCAAAATGAATGGTGTCGAATTAGTGAATGGAGATTGTTATGATAACAGATTAATTGCACTTGCAATAGACCAACGTACAGGAACGATATACAATCCATATCCTAACGAAGCTTGTGGAGCTTCACTAGCAGCTACAGGAATTCCTCCTATTTTCTTTCAGACCAATGAACTTAATGATTATTTTAATAATCTTAGAGAAGGAAGTTATGTAATCATGATGAACTCTGTAACAGTTAGTAGAACGGGTTCACAATTAAATCGTCTTGTAGAATTAGGGCTGTCTGCTGAACAAAATGCTACATTGAGAGCATTGCCAGATGGTTCTGCATTTGTAATAGTAGGTAGAAAAGGTGCACCAGCAGGAAGTGCAATGATTGTAAATCTGAAAACTCGTAATGATGTAATCAATGAAACATTCACAATTTCAGGTATTTCAGATAAAGGAATTGTAACATCATCATTAATTGGTCCTGCTGCTGACTGGGGAAACATGTTTAGAAAAGTACGTGCAAGTGGAAATGACAAGTGGAAAATAGATGTATTAGGAGAAAATTTCACAGGTTCTCAAAGTATTCTTGCTCAAGATGTAACTCAAGACAATTTTCAACTTAGTCAGATAAATGCTAATCAATATCCATATTTGAGATTACGTGCAACTCTTAGCGATTCAATAGATCAAACTTCTCCACAACTAGATCGTTGGCAAGTTATTTATAGAGAAGTTCCTGAGGGAATTTTATTGTATGATACACTTTCTTATCGTCAAAATACAAACCTTCAAGTTTCGGCTGGAGATTCGGTAGATATTCGTTTCCGTTTTCGTAATATTTCGGGTAATGACTTTGTAAGTCCTTTAGTTGTTCGTTATACTGTCAGAAACGCTACAACAGGAATTACAACAGAATCTTATGACACATTAAGTTCTTTAGCTAGGAATGAAGAGCTTTTGTTTGATGCAAAGTTTTATTCATTAGAGTATTTTGGAGATAATTTATTGACCGTATTTATAAATCCAAGAATACAGGGTGAACAGCTTTATGAAAACAATATCTTGCAAGCTAATTTTACTGTAATACCTGATAATGTAAACCCAGTTTTAGATGTTGCTTTTGATGGAATTAAAATTATGGATGGAGACGTAATTTCACCAACACCTCTTATTTCTATCCAACTTCGTGATGAAAATAAGTTTTTAGTACGACAAGATACTGTTGGAATAAATCTTTATTTGAGTAAATGTGATAGTTGTGAGCGAGTAAGGTTGAACTATGATGGACAAAATGTACAGTATTTTGCTTCACAGGATAATAATTTCCGTTTAGAATACCGTCCTGAGCGTTTGGAAGATGGAAAATATACATTATCCGTAGAAGCACAAGATGTAAGTGGAAATAAAGCAGGTGCAGAAGATTATAAAGTTAATTTTGAGGTAATTAATAAATCAACTCTAACTCATTTTTACCCATACCCAAATCCATTTTCTACCAAAATGCACTTTGTATTTACACTAACAGGTGCAGAAGTTCCTGATGATATTCGTATTCAGATTATGACTATTACAGGGAAAATAGTCAGAACGATTACAAAAGACGAACTAGGAGCAATCCGAATCGGAGATAATGTTACTGACTTTACATGGGACGGAACAGATGAATATGGCGATAAACTCGCTAATGGTGTCTATCTTTATAAAGTAGATATTCGTGACAGTCAACTTAATTTCGAACACAGAGAAACAGCAAAAGATAATCTGTTCAAGAAAAATATAGGTAAAATATATATTATGAGATAAAGTTTTTAGTACTGAAATAACGGTACAAGTATTTAGATACATTATATATTAATCAGACAGTCTCTAGATTGTCTGATTTTTCTTTTTATAGGTTTTTATTTAATGATTTCTTCTTTGTGTATTTTAATGATTACAAATGTAATAAACAACTCACTTAAGTTTGAGGTTATGTTTACTGATTATCTACAGCTTTTATTTAGTAATTTTGGTATAGAGTAAAGTAAAAATATATGATAATTGCTAATACCGAGTTTACATTAAATATTTTAAAAATTAATTTATTTTAAAGATATGTCACAAGCCAAAAAGCTCCCAAAATCATTTTATACTCGTTCTGATGTTGTTCAAATTGCTAGAGAGCTGTTAGGAAAGTATTTAGTAACTGACATAAATGATAAAATTACAGTTGGCAAAATAGTAGAAACAGAAGCTTATTGTGGTGCGATTGATAAAGCCTGTCATGCGCATTTGAATAAGAAAACAGAGCGTACCAAAATTATGTTTGAGGAAGGTGGTGTGGCGTATGTATATTTAGTATATGGAATGTACAAACTTTTCAACATTGTAACTAATGAGTATGGAAAAGCTGATGCTGTTTTGATTCGTGCTGTTGAACCTATTGAGGGAGTAGAAACGATGTTAGAACGCAGAAAAATGGAGAAAATCAAAGATAAAGATGGAAAGCTCAAATTAAAACGAAACCTCACAGCAGGACCTGGAGTTCTTTCTATTGCAATGGGAATTGACCTTTTTGATTATGGACAAGATTTGACAGAAAATCGTATTTGGATAGAAGATAGAAGAGAAATAATTGAAGAGAATGAAATTATTGCATCTGCTCGTGTCAATATTGATTATGCTCAAGAAGATAAAGATTTACCTTGGCGTTTTCGTGTCAAAAACAATAAATGGACAAGTCCTGCAAAGTAAGTGATTTTTATTTATGATTTGAATGCAAACGACTAAATGTTTCGGGAGTCATTCGAAGATAAGCTGCAATATATTTATGAGGAATCTCTTGAAAAAGTTGTGGACTTCGTTCATAAACACGCTTATAACGTTCAACAGGGGAATTATTTAATAAATCAACTTCTCTTTCCAGTTGTTGTAAAACAAGTTCTTCTAAAAGCATACGCCAAAGGTTTGTGTATTCTGTACTTGACAAAAGGAAGTCTTTAAAATCAGTTGCATTTATCCGAACTACTTTTGATTTTCGGATTGCTTCAATAGAATAAATAGTAGGAACATTTCTAAAAAAAGAATCCAGAACCGTAACAAGCGAACCACGATATGCGAAACGAGTAGTATGGATTTCGTTTTCACTTTCTACACAAATTCTTAATGCACCACTTTCTACATAATAAATCCAATTATCAATACTGCCTGTCTGAACAAGCATTTCATTTCTTGATAGAATCATATCTTTATCCCATAAGTCAGGGTTTTTTCTATCTATTGCTTCTTTGAGGATTTGTATTGGATTCATAAGTGATTATGTAATAACTTGTTGACGGTTTAAAGATAAGAAAATCAAGAAGCATTGATGATGAAGTCTTAATGAGTTTAAAAAAAACTTGTTTATGGCAAAATTTCATCAATAAAACCAACTGTCAGACACTTTTGAACAACTTTGTTCCTTAACAAATTTAAAGTGTCTGATAATATAATAATGAACCAATCTCACAATATAAATCAACTTTTTAAACACTGTATTCACATTAGTTTAAAAAGTTGTTGTTATTTCTTGTATCCAAATAAACAGCCTGAAATGGTTATACTTTTATAGTTTGCTTTTACTTTTCCTCTTTTGCCCAAGCCGATTGCATACCCGAATTTACCATATTCGAAGTAGCACGACTGATAAGCTGACCTGTTTCTGAATGATGAATTTCTGCTGAAAAATTTATCATTGTTTTTCCTTTTCTGACCAAAATAGTTTTTGCAATTACTTTATCACCTATTTTTGCTTGTCCTAAAAAATCAACAGTCAAATTTACTGACAAATAAACCTGTGGAAGACCCAATGAAAAACAAGACATTCCGATAAGGTCATCCATGATAGCCGAATGAATTCCACCATGTAAAATACCTACAGGATTTGTCATTTCTTCACGTACTTCATATTCCATTTCCATTTCTCCTTCGTTTGCAGAAATAAGTCTTCCGTCAAGCCATTGAGAAAGAGGTGGGTTCATTGCTCCTAGTTTTTTTCCTTCTTGCGACTTTATCATCGCCAAAATTGGATTCATAATTTTATATTTTGAGTTTAATTTTCGTATTTACTGCAAAAATACCGTTTTATTTTAGCTTTATAGTTTAACTTATCTAAAATGCCCAAACATTCTTATTCGAATCAAAAACTGTATTTTTGTCAGAAATTAGTATTGATTATTTTTATAGACGTAGCTGAACGTGAAAAAATTACGCAATTATATTTTTTTGAAGGATATTTTACTTCTTGCTCTAACTGCTTTTGGAGGCCCTCAAGCACATATAGCTATGTTTTTGGATATTTTGGTAGTCAAACGAGGATATTTAACAGAAGCCGAACTCATTGAGCTAAATGCCCTTTGTCAGATTTTGCCAGGTCCTACTTCTACTCAAACTCTGATGGCTGTAGGCTACAAACGAGGAGGAACATATCTTGCTTTTTGGACACTTTTAGTTTGGATTTTGCCTGCAACAATTCTGATGACTACTGCTGCAATTGGACTGGCTTATATTCAAAAACAAGAAATTTCATTAGATTTTACTCGTTTTATTCAACCTATGGCAATTGGTTTTGTGTCTTTTGCTGCGTTGCGAATTTCTCGTAAAGTGGTCAAGACAAAGACTGCTTTCATACTCATGATTTTGGCTGGAATAGCTTCTTATTTTTATCGAACGCCTTGGGTTTTTCCTCTGATTTTGATTGCTGGTGGGTTAGTAACAGCTATAAAATTTGATAAAGAAGAAAAAGAAGAAAAACAAAAGTTTGATATTCGATGGCGTTTCTTGATTTTGTATGGCGGTGTGTTTATTGGTGTGGCTATTTTAGGAAATGCTACAAAAGGCGTTTTATTACTTATTTTTGAAAATTTTTATAGAAATGGAAGCCTTATTTTTGGTGGTGGACAGGTTCTTATTCCTGTGCTTTATACTGAGTTTGTAACTTTCAAACAGTTCTTGACTGCCGATGAGTTTTTGTCTGGTTATGCGCTTGTACAAGCCGTGCCAGGCCCTGTATTTTCGTTTGCTGCCTTTGTGGGTGCGCTGACGATGTATAAGCGTCTTTCTTGGTTGCAAACCTCTTTTTTAGCTAGTTCTGGCTATTTTGGAACTTTCTTTAGTGGTGCTTTTGGAGGAGCTTTCGGAGGAATTTTGGGTGGAATACTAGGAGGTTTTACAGCTTCAATAGCCGTTTTTTTACCTGGAATGTTTTTGATTTTCTTTGTTATTCGTTTTTGGGAACAACTCAAAAAATACCGTCCTGTAAAGGCATCGTTAGAAGGAATAAATGGAGCAAGTGCAGGTTTAGTAATTGCAGGAGCTTTTTTGCTTTTAGAACCTATCGAAAAATCATCTATCAATATCGGCATCATGCTCACTACTTTTCTAATTCTTCAATTTACAAAAGTACCTGCTCCCTTCTTGATTTTGATAGGACTTTTGATTGGGTTTATTTTTTGATTCTTTTGTCGTTGGTAGGGACACAAACAACGGCGAGGAGAATACAAATGAAATTTTCAATTATTTATAACGTTTTTCTTTTGTATAAAAACTTTGTCAGTAGTCTGTACTCTGGCTCTGACAATAGTTTCAAACACAATCAGAACTATTATCAAAGTTTAATGACCCTATCAATTATTTTTCTATGAAAAATTCAACTCTACTTTTCCTTTTATTCTTCCAAACCTTCTCTCTAGCTTTTGCAAATGGAGGAGTTGTAGATGAAAATTATTTCAAAAAAACTGGGAATATTCGTTTACTTCAAAAAGCCGATATTTCACTTTTAAAAGAAGATTTGAGAATAAAAATAGTAAGTGATACTACGTTTATTGAAGTTACTTATTTTTTGAAAAATAATGGAAATACGCAGTCTGTACATTATGGTTTTCCTGTCGATATTTACGAAACGGAGTACACAGTAAATCCTTATGTAGGTGTTTTGTATTTTGATGTTGAGCTTAATAATATACCTAAAAAATATGCTTATTGGAGAGTGAATGATGCCTATGAAAGTAATAAATATAACGAAGAAAATAATAAAAAGTATACTTCCAAAGTTGATAGACAATGGTATGCACTAAAATTAGATTTTGAAAAATAAAAGACACAAACTTTAACTATAAAATACGCTGTCCGAAATTATGCTAGTGATTATTATTATGGTTTTGGTTTTATTCCTACACCTTCTGAAAGGCGATTTGTTTATGACTTATTTCCTTCAAGTAGTTGGGCAGATGGAATTGTAAAAGACTTTTCTATAACAATGGATTTATCAGATTTATATCAACATGAATGCAATCCAAAAATTGAGGGATTAGAAAATCTGAAAAATGAAAAGGGAATTTATACCTTAAAAAACGTTCTTATTTAGCTGTTATTTACAATAGAAGAGTAATTGCAAATATTTTGAAGAGAGAATATGAATTTTTTCCAATTACATCAATTTCTTCATCAACCGAAAATACAGAATATTTGATTGATAATGACCCAAAAACGGTTTGGAAAGAGAAAGAAGGAGATTGGATAAAAATAAAACTTCCTAAAGTCTTGACTTACATAAAAGACAAAAATGGAAAAACAAAAAGTAAAATTATATATCCTATGGGAATCGGTTTTTTGAATGGAGATTATTCTTCTAAAGAAAACTTTTACAGTACAGGAAAAGTAGATAAAATGTTATTTCAAGTAAATGGAATAACTATTATCAATTATGATGATGCAGATGCAGTTATAAATGCTATAAAACTAAATAATGCTTGTTTTCTATCTCATGTTGATACTACTTCTTCTATATATGAACATTTGGTAACACCTTTTGGAGAACATTTTTGGAATTATATTGCTGATGATGGAAATGAAAGAGCTGTAAAACTATTGGATAAAATTAATGAAGAATATTTTCATACCTTTTACATTCAAATAAAAAAATCAGACAGAGAAAATAAAGAGGTTGCTCTTTCAGATTTATATATTTTTAGATACAATAAGAATAGTAGGAAACATTTGCCTTACTAAACCAATAAAAAGGAATTTTGTTATTTCTTAAAATGATAAAAGTATAACTGAGTAGTTAAAAAATAAGGATTTGCTAAAAATAATCATTTCTGACTGACAAACCACATACTGCTCAATTTTCACTTTCTTGATAAATGATTCCTAAAAAATAAAGTTACTGTTAAAAAATTTTTGCTTAGCTTTTCAGTTTTGCAAATTAGTTACTTTGACAACCATTCATTTGACTTATATATTTCAATAGGCTTGCCAATAGCAAAATAGATAAGAAAATAATTTCTAATTATAAAAAATAACCGTTTAAAGCCCAAATAAGAGTATTTTATTTTTTTGACAAAATTTTTACAACATCTTGTTTTCCAAATTGGAAAGGTTGTTTTTCTATTTTGGAAAAGAAGCATAAAATAACCTTAGTCTTTTTTGGACTAAGGTTATAGTATTTTATTAAAAAATCTAATCCGTCAAAATTTCATCTTCATCTTGCCTCATAACTTGTACAACTCCATCAAGTTCTTTGAGTTCCATAATTAGTTTTTGTACTTGCTCAGTATTTAAGACACGCAAACGAACTTTTCCCTCAAATACTGTTTCTTTATGAATATCAAAACTGATTCCACAAATATTAACTTTATTTTGATTAGAAATAATACGAGTAACATCATTCACAAGTCCCATTCTATCAGCTCCAATAATGGTAAGAAGAACCTCAAATGTCTGTGATTTCTGACTAGCCCAATTTACAGAAATAATCCTATCTCCATAGGATGCCATAATTGCAACAGCATTCGGACAGTCTGTTCTATGAATACGAATTCCTCGTCCACTTGTAGTAAGTCCAAAAATATCATCACCAGGTATTGGGTGGCAACATTTAGATAAGTGAAACTCTATGGTAGAATCTCCACCAATAAGAAGAATATCATCTTTTTTCTTCTTTTTATGTGCTTTAGTTTCTTTCTTTGGTTTTACTTTTGAAGCTTTGTATTGCTCATCTTCTTCTTTAAACTTTTTAATTTGTGTATGCTCAATTTTTCCTTTGCCAACAGCATAATAAAAATCAGAAGCATATTTATAACTAAAATAATCTAAAAGTTGATTGACAGTTTCGTCATTAAATTCAAGCTTGAGTTGTTTGAGTTTTCGTTTTACAATATCTTTTCCATCTTCAATAACTTGTTTTTGGTCTTTTTTAAGAGCCTGACGAATAAGTTGTTTTGACTTTGAAGTACGAACATAAGATAGCCAATCTTCACTTACTTTTGTTTTAGAGGAAACTAATATTTCTATTTGGTCACCATTTTGAAGCTCGTAATTAAGAGGAACAAGTTTATGATTTACCTTTCCACCCATACAACGCTCACCAATCTCTGAATGAATATCAAAAGCAAAATCCAAAATAGTAGATTGTTGAGGCAAAACTTTTAAATCTCCTTTTGGTGTAAAGACATAAATCTCATCACTAAAGAAGTTATTCTGAAACTCATCAATAAACTCTAATGCAGACAGGTCTTTGTTTTCAATACTCTCTCTCACTCTAGCAATCCAACCTTCAATACTAGATTCACTCTTATCTGTGCCTCCTTTGTATTTCCAATGTGCTGCATATCCTTTTTCGGCTATTTCATCCATTCTGTGTGTTCGGATCTGTACTTCTACCCATTGTCCTCTTTTACTCATAACAGTCGTATGAAGTGATTCATAACCTGTCGTTTTGGGTGCGCTAATCCAATCTCTCAAACGTTGTGGACTAGGCTGATAAAAATCAGTTACGACAGAATACGTGCGCCAACAAGCAGCTTTTTCATCCTCTCCTACTCCTGTGTTTAGAATAATCCGAATAGCAAACAAATCATAAACTTCATCAAAAGGAATTTGCTGCTTGACCATTTTCTTTTGAATAGAAGAAATAGATTTCATTCTACTTTTAATTTCAAAATCCAATCCTTGGCGTGCTAATTCTTCTTCAATTGGCTTCTTAAATTCATTAATAAAACGAGTACGAGAAGCTTTAGTTCTTTTAATATGCTCAACAATTTCGTTATATGCCTTTCTGTTGGAATACTTTAAAGACAAATCGTCGAGTTCGGAACGAATGTTATACAACCCTAAACGGTGAGCAAGAGGAGCATAAATGTATTGTGTTTCTGCTTTTATTTTGAGTTGTTTTGCACTTGGCATACTTTCTAGTGTACGCATGTTGTGCAAACGGTCTGCAATTTTGATAAGAACAACACGAATGTCTTCCGAAATTGTCAAGAGAACTTTTCTAAATGTTTCAGCTTGTTGAGATTTTTCTTGCCCAAACATATCACTAGGAACTTTTGTAAGTCCATCAATGATTTTGGCAACACGACTTCCAAACTCTTTTTCTAATCTTGAGAGAGGAATATCGGAATCTTCAACAACATCATGCAAGAGAGCACAAATAATTGAAGTTGTTCCCAACCCCATTTCTTCTACAACAATTCGTGCAACTTCAATAGGATGAAAAATATACGGTTCTCCTGATTTTCTACGTACATTTCCGTGTGCTTCGGTTGCTATCTGAAATGCTTTTTTGATTTTTTTTGCATCATCTCCCTGCATATATGGACGTGCTAATCGCATTAAGTGGCGATAGCGTTGCAAAATATCATTTTTTTCCTGTTCTAATTGTTGTTCTGTAAGTCCTTGTTCTTTTTTTGCTTCTTCTGTTTTATTGGGAATTTCTACTCCCTTTTCTGGTATGGACATATCTTTTCAGTAAATTAAAATACAATCTTAATCGAATTATTAGTTTATTTTTGGTTATTTTATTTAAGTTCCTAATTCTTAAACTACTTCTTTATCTATTTTTACATCATTTTTTTATTCAGTAAGTCAATTAACTAGATAAGTAGCTAAACTAATTTAATCATTTTATTCCATATATTCTAACTCTTTAGAAAAAATATATTTATCAATCAACAAATAAGCTACTTATGTGGTTACTAATCATCAAGAAGAACTAAATAGTATTTATGTAATTTTTTAAATATAAAATTTGATTATATTTATATTTTAAGAAAAAATACTAGTCTAAAAGGGATTTTTTTTGCACTTTTGTAGTGTATAACCTCTAGTTTTTAACTCTTGCATTTAAAAGTTCTCTATTATCTTATCAAAAAAAATAAAAAAATCGATGCGTATTTTTGTTCAAAATAATTATTTAGAATTTGTCAATGAATATCCTGAAGTAACAGGAGGACGTATTTTGCAAACTGAAAAAATAAAAGACAGTTATAAATTATACCTTTCTTTAAAAACAAGAACTGATTTTACTAGAGCTTATATAAAAACTGATGATATAGCAAAGTCATTTGAAGAGTTTGCCAAAAAATTCAAAATCAGAGAAGCTGCTGGAGGTTTGGTTATTCGTAATACTCTACAACTTTGGATTTTTAGAAATGGAAAATGGGATTTGCCAAAAGGACATTTAGAAGAAAATGAAACCAATGCAGAAGCTGCTGTTAGAGAAGTGGAGGAAGAGTGTGGAGTAAAAGCAGAAATTGTAAAAGAATTGCCTACTACTTACCATATTTATACATACGAAGGAAAAGAAATTATCAAAAAAACCTACTGGTTTGAGATGAGCACAGAAGATGAAAGCACACCACAACCACAAATTGAAGAAGGAATAGAAAAAGTAACGTGGCTTAAAGAAATTGAAATTCCTTATATTTTGAATAATACTTGGGCTTCGATTGAATATTTGTTATCTCAGATTATTGAGTTTTAAAAGTGTCTGTACAAAAATGATTTGCCTAATAATAAATAATAGTAGACAAATCATTTTTTGGTTTATTATTACCATCACCTAAGAAATTACTTCCTCTTTATTTTTATTTGCAACAGAAATAGTTGAAAAATCCATCTCTACTTGGTTTCTTGTAATATCTTCAAAGGTTTCTCTTTTTCTAATAAGATAATCTTTTCCTTCATATACTAATACTTCAGCAGGACGAAAACGAGAGTTATAATTAGAGGACATCATAAAAGAATAAGCACCTGCATTTTGGAAAGCAAGAACATCATTTTCTCTTACTTCTGAGAGTTTTCGATTTGCACCAAATGTGTCCGTTTCACAAATATAACCAACCACGTTATAAATTCTAGCAACTCCTGTTGGGTTAGAAATATTTGTAATATGATGATAAGCCTCATAAAACATAGGACGAATCAGATGGTTCATACCTGAATTAAGACCAGCAAAAACAGCCGTAGGAGTTGTTTTGAGAACACTTACTGAAGCTAAAAATGTTCCAGATTCACTTACCAAATATTTTCCAGGTTCGAAAACGAGTGTCAAATCTCTTCCATATGATGCACAGAATTCATTAAAACGCTCTGAAACCTGCTCACCCAAGGCATCAATATCGGTTGTAATATCATTTTCTTTATACGCTACTTTAAAACCACTTCCCATGTCTATATATTCTAAATCTGGGAAATCTTCTGCTGTTTCTAATAAAATATCTAATCCTCTCAAAAATACTTCTACATCTAAAATATCAGAACCTGTATGCATGTGAAGTCCTGTAATTTTCATTTTATAGGCTTCTACAATACGCTGAACATGTCGCATTTGATATAAAGAAATTCCAAACTTGGAATCTATATGTCCAACAGAAATTTTTGCATTTCCACCAGCCATCAAGTGAGGATTTATACGTACACAAACAGGAACTTTTCCTCCCCATTGATGTCCAAACTCTTCTAAAACTGAAATACTATCAATATTTACTTGTACACCCAAATTTACTGCCTCATTTATTTCACTTAACGCAACTGAATTTGGTGTAAATAAAATATCAGAAGGCTCAAAACCAGCTAAAAGACCAAGTTGAACTTCTTCAATAGACACAGTATCTAATCCTGCACCCAAAGACTTGAAGAATTTCAAAACCGAAATATTTGTAAGAGCTTTACAAGCATAGTGTACCTTCATTTTGGTTTTTGAAAACGCCTTACAAAGCTGTTTGTATTGTGTTTCCATTTTCTTTGCATCATATACATACAAAGGAGTTCCATATTTTTCTGAAAGTGAGAGTGCAGAAATGCCCCCAATACAATATCCGTCTTGATCAAATTCTAACATGATTTTGAATAAAAAAGTTAATTAAATAAAAGCACAAAATTGTTCCAATGAAATAATAGAACTAAAAACAAATTTAATAAAGTAATAGTTCGTTTTGATGGTTAAAAAGAAGTCTTTTATGAAAAATTAAATTTTATAAATATAAAAGCCCTATCTAATTACACTAGATAAGGCTCAATAATTAATTAAACACATATTTTATTTTTTGAAAGTATAGATAAAAAGTTTTGATCTATTTCGAAACACTTATATTAATAAGGAAGTTTTGGTGGATCGTTATCTTTTAGACTTGCACTAGTAGTCATTTCTAGTCTTTCTTCTAGCTCTTCAGTAAGAAGTTCGTTTTCTAATTCTGCAAAAAGCTCATTTTGAGCATCAATTTGATGTGAGTTATTTTGAGTATTCATAGCGTAAAATTTTGAAGTGTAAAAGTATATTATAATTATAAATAAAAAAACAAGGTTCTTGAAATAGTTTAATGAAAAGACAAAACTAAGAGTGATAAAGAAGTTTTGTATAATTTCTTGTTTTAGTATACTCCAAATATAGGGCTTAAGGTTGCAGAATCAAATACTGATTAATATACTTTTATTACTTGAGTTGTGTGATTGTGATTAATAAGTCAAAATTAAATTTGGTAAAATTAAATTTTATCAAAATAATACAATCATACTTGTAATAAAGGTTAATTACCCTTACTATTTATATAAAAAATCCAATTTTATATCATTTGAAAGATACTATTAATTTAGTTTAATTTTAAAAATAGCTTCTTTAACAAAGTCATAACACGCTGAAAATGTACGCTTTAAGTAATAAAATTACATAAGGATGAATTAAACAATCTGTTATTTAGGACTTTTTTAGGAAAAAATTAGCTTAGTTTTATTAGAAAATAGTGCAAAAATATATAAACATACTGAAAAGAGTATCTCCATACCATCAGATTTTGGCAAAAATGAAGCAAGTTTATTAATTATCAAAAACTAAAAATTGGATTTTTACTAAAAAAATAAAGCCATAAGTGAATATAATGGTAATTATGAAACAATAAAAAAAACAGATTTAATCTCTAGTAAATACAAAATACAGCAAATTACACAATAGCTATTAGAGTATTAGAAGACATTGTATTATTTGATAAGGATATAAAGGGGAATCATATAGTAGAATGAAATATGCAACACCTCACATTATAGACACAGAGAAGGATAAAAAATACATTGGTTATGAGTCTGACAGATTTAAACTATTAGTATACAAACTGTTTCAATTCATTCTACAAAAAATCCACAATAGACTGTTCCGAAACCTCGCCCCATTTTTTGACTTGCTTTTTAAAGATTTTAAAGCTCTCATAGACACGTCCAGCAAACTCATCTTTTGCAGCAATTTCATCTAAAATTTCTATAGTTTTTTCTTTTAATACATCCAATACTTCTTTCGGAAATTGTCTTAATTCTACATTTGGAGCTTCTGTAAGGATTTTTTGTAGATAAAAATTATTCTTTGCTTCAAATTCTGATAAAATCAAAGAGTTGTATTTTAATGCTGCCGTTTTTACGATTTCTTGTAAATCTAAAGGTAATTTTTCAAAGGCTTTCTTGTTTACAATGAGTTCTAAAACAGAACCAGGTTCGTGCCAACCAGGGTAATAATAATACTTTGAAACACGATGAAAACCCATATTGTAATCGTGATAAGGTCCTATCCATTCGGCTGCATCCACTACGCCACGCTCTAGGCTTGTATAAAGTTCGCCACCAGCCACTGTGACAGCCGAACCACCAGCAGCAGAAATCACCTTTCCACCCAAACCAGGTATTCTCATCTTTAAGCCTTTCAAATCATCTGGTGTATTGATTTCTTTATTAAACCAACCTCCCATCTGTACGCCAGTATTTCCACACGGAAAAGGAATCAAATTATAAGGTTCATAGAGTTCTCTCCAAAGCTCCAAACCACCACCATAAAAAAGCCAAGCACTCATTTGTTGGGCATTCATTCCAAAAGGAACAGCCGTAAAAAACGAGGATGCAGGCAAGCGACCAGCCCAATAATACGCTGCACCATGCGCCATCTGAACACCACCCAAAGAAACGGCTTCGAAAGCCTCCAAAGCAGGAACAAGTTCACCACCACCAAAAACAGTAATTTTGAGTCTTCCTGCTGATAAAATTTCAATTTCCTTTGCCATCTTTACAACACCTTCTCCCAAAACAGGAAAATTTGGAGGCCAAGTAGTGGTTGCTTGCCACTCAAAAACCTCATCAGAAGTAATAGGAACATCAGATTGTTTTTCTTTTGTGATATTTTCAGGCGAACAAGCAGTCATGCTAGATAAACCTCC
The DNA here is from genome assembly GCA_020630575.1 of Bernardetia sp. Classification (GTDB taxonomy): domain Bacteria; phylum Bacteroidota; class Bacteroidia; order Cytophagales; family Bernardetiaceae; genus Bernardetia. The sequence goes on along the minus strand of JAHDBD010000004.1, from coordinate 136,257 downwards.
TGTAAGTAGTGCAGCAGCAGTAAGTGAGCCTTTTTTTAGGAAATCTCTGCGATTTGTGAGTTTGTTTTTTTCGTTGGAAGAAGTTGACATTTGTGTTTGTTATTGCTTCAATAGATGTATTATAATACAAATTATTGATTATTCTTCTAAACTCAAACTTTAGTTTCCACCTTGTCTTGCTTTTATTCTCAATTCATTTTCTATGTCTTCTTTTTTGCTATACATTTTGATTAGCCATTTTTTGGCTTTTTTAGGGTCTTCAAAAACTTCTATTTGATAATCACCAAATGATTTTTTGACTTTTTCAATATATTCTTGTCTAAAAGCATCTTTAGAAACTAAAAAAGCAACTCTTCGAAGCGAACTTTTAGAAATGTAATTAGGTATAAAATCAGTAATCATCCATTTTTGTGCCTCAGCTGAAACTACTTTTCCTTCTCTTGTATCAGTGAGCCAACGAGTAACTTCAAGTTCTACTGTTTTCTCATAAGCTATTTTTACTGCTGTTCTGTATTCTTCGTCAGCTACAGCTCCTAACCATTTAAAAGTAATCATATCATACTGTATATCATAAAACAAGAAGGCATTTTCTACTTCATATAAAACCATAATTTTCATTTTGTTTAGTGATAAAACACAAAACCAATTCAAAAGTAAAAGGTTTTGGAACACTCCTGAAACAAAAAAAAGAAATAACATCCTTAAAACTAAGCATTTTCGATCATTTCTCCCACAATTTTGGCAGACGATAAAGCAAGTGGAATTCCTCCTCCTGGATGAACGCTTCCACCACAGAAATACAAACCTTTTGTTTTGGAAAAATTTGCGTGTCTCAAAAAAGCTGCATAACGATTATTACTACTATTTCCATACAGAGAACCCCCTAAAGACGACGTTCTTAGTTCAATTTTTCGTGGGTCTAAAATGGATTCAGAAATAATATTTTCTTCTACATTTCGCATGAGTATTCGTTCCAATTTTTTGATAATATCTTGTTTTGCTTTAGTTATCAAACTATCCCAGTCTTGCGTACCGTCGTTTAAGTTATGAGGTGCATTTATCATCACAAACCAATTTTCACAGCCTTTTGGAGCATCGGCTTTGATATGTTTAGAAGAAATAAAAATATAAATGGTTGGGTCTTCGTAAAGCGTTTTTCCATGAAAAAGTGCATTAAATTCTTTTCTATAATCTTTTGTAAAGAAAATATTATGCAAATCTAATTCTTTGTATTCGGCATTCATTCCCCAATAAAAAATAAGAGCAGAAGACGATTTTTGTTGTTCTAATAAAAATTCAGGAGCTTTTTCTTTTGGTAATAACTTCTTGTAAGTATGCACAATATCCATATTCGAAACGACTACATCAAAATCTAAATTTTCAGAAATTGAATTCTCTGTTTTAGAATCTTTTACTTTTATTCCTGTAATCTTATTATAAGCTTTATTAATCATTATTTCCTCTACCTTTTTATTGAAATGATACTTTACCCCCAAATCTTCTCCTAATTTCACAAGAGCTTTAGTAATATCAAACATTCCACCATCAGGCAAAAAAGCTCCTTTATTAAACTCTAAATGAGGAATTACATTCAAAAGTGCAGGTGCAACATAAGGCGAAGAGCCGTTATAAGTGGCATATCGATTGAAAAGCTGAACTGTTTTTTCTTTCTCAAATTTAGAACTATTTGCTTGGTTCATCGTCTTGAAAAGCTCTAATTTCCAAATTTGTGAAACAGCTTTTAGTGCTGTTTTATTAAAATAAGTTTCTGCTTTATGAAGCGAACGAGTAAGAAATAAATCTGCCGTCAAATCATATTTTTCTTTACTATTTTTAAGAAATTTCAACACATTTTCTTTGGGTTCGCCTATTTGGTCTTCTAATTGTTGTGCAAACTCTTCTATGTTTGAACTAGCTTCTATTTTTGTTCCATCTTCCCAAAAATATTTGTTGATGGTATCTAATCTTTTATACGAAAAATAATCTTCTACTTTCTTTCCAGACTTCAAAATCAATTCTTCGACACGCTCTGGTAATGTAAAAAGCGAAGGACCAGCATCATAACGAAACCCATCTTTCCAAAACTCTGACAGTTTTCCACCTGCATAACTATTGGCTTCAAAAACTTCTACTTTATATCCTTTATTGGCTAAGTGAATAGCTGTTGCTATTCCTGCTATTCCTGCTCCTATGATGGCTGCTTTTTTCATTTGTTATTTATTCAGTTTTTTGTTTCAATAGATTTATTACTCAAAATTACCCAAATTAAAATAAAACCTATACAGTCGTATATGTCATGTTTTATGAAAAAATTTTTATTAAGTATAACTGTATTAATGTAGGTATTTTCAATGAAAAATATGTTAAAAACAAAATTATTTAATTGAATTATTAGTTTAATGCAAAATTATATTTATATTGCGATGTGATGCAAATCATGTTATTTTCATATTTTCAACTATCAATTTATTACACTATTATGAACTTAAAGAAATTTAAAAAATTCGCTTTAACTACTAAGGAAACACAACAAATTACTGGTGGAGAAGATTACTACTATTGCTATGATGCAGCAACAGGCATTGTTAGTCTTGTACATGAAAGTGAAGTAGGTAATTATCCACCTAACCATTGTATGATTCCTGCTAACTAATAATTTCTAAAAATAACAAAGAAATTATCCAAAAATATAGACAGATTTTTTACATTTTCAAACATTAAGTTATTACACTATTATGAACTTAAAGAAATTTAAAAAATTCGCCTTAACTACTAAGAAAACACAACAAATTACTGGTGGAGCTTTGTATTACTGTTATAATGAGGAAACAGGTCAATATGAGATTGTAGATAAAAGAGATCTGCCAAATTATCCACCTAATGCTTGTTCATTAGGTTTCTAATCAGTAGTATATTGTAATTTAAAGTTAGAAAAAGCCTTATTAATTATGATTAATAAGGCTTTTTTGAGTAAAAAACTAATCATTCAATTTCTTAAACATTGCATTTGTCAGTCTTATTTTATATTTTTTCAGCTAATTCTTTTAGCTTTTTATTCATCAACTCAAAGCCTTTTCTAGTATTTTTGTCTAACTGACTTTTGAAAAGAGGAACAAGCAAACCTTTAAAGTTTTCGCTTTGAATAAATGTAGTTGTTCCATCTTGATTATCGATGAGTTTAAAATGATGTTCTCCATCAAACAATCCTTTAAAAAGTAAATTTCCTAACCAAACAAATTCTTTATTTTCATCAAAAACAATAACTTTTGGTGTAAAAGTCATCTTACTAGAATCAGGAGGCTGAATTTTAGCTGTTATTTTATTTCCTACTTTTGGATTTCCTTCTATGAATTTTATGAATGGATTCCAATTTGGGTAATTTTTAAAATCTGTCAGAATTGACCAAATTTTTTGAGCAGAAGAATGAATGATAATCGAAGTTTGAATTTGATAAGCCATAATGTTTTGATATGAGTGATGTTTGTTTCTTAGTTGAATAAGACAAATATCCGTTTTATCAAAATTCAATTTCTTGATATAGATCAAGAAAATGATATCCTTTATTTGTTAGATAGATTATAATTCAAGTTGTTTTTTTCGAATTCTACTCAATGTTTCAGGACTCATTCCCAAAAGAGAAGCAATATATTGCAAAGGAACTTGATTAAAAATTTCATTATTCATATCAAAATAGGCATTGTATCTTTCTTCTGCATTCATAGAAAGGTGACTAAAAACTCTATTTTCTACCATTTCAAAACATTTTACAATAAACATTTTTTCAAAATCAAACCACTTGGGTTCTATACTTTCAATTTTGTTGTAATCACTTCTTTTTATGATATAAATTTCTGTATCTACTAAGGCTTGCATATTCCAACGAGATGGTTTTTCGAACATAAAGCCTGAAATATCTGTCACAAAATAACCTTTTGTAGAAATCCATTGTGTAACTTCTCTGTCTTCTTTTAAAACATAAATGCGTAACAACCCACTTTTGATAAAACAAAGTTTATCACAACGTTTATTTTCTTTTAGAAAAAACTCTCCTTTTTTCAGTGTTGTTAGTTTAAACAAGTCACTTACCTCACGCAACTTTTCAGCTTGCCGAATGCCAAAATAAGAATTGATATATTTTTCTAACTCTGTAAGTGATGTGTTCATAAATTTATATTCATTGAATCAAGATTTGATTTTACATTTTATCAAAAACAGAACTCCAAAAATTGCCATAAAAATCCAAAGACTAGGTTCTGATGAACGTCTGGCATCTGTCAAATCTAATAATCTTTTTCCACTCAAAACTTCTTCTTGTTTTTTCAAAAGTGCATTTCGTTGTGCTTCTGTTTCCAAAACCATAAAGGTAGTAACAGGTGTGAGAATGCGAGCTGTAAAACTTTTTTGAACTTGCTCTAACCAACGTTTTTCAGCTTGAGTAGGATATAAAGCCATTGTTTCATTGAGATTTTGCAAAGATAAAGCCTGTGCATATTTTGGTAGTTTTTCAAAGGCTTCTATATCTGCACTTGTGATTTCTTCTTTTTTATCAAATTCTGTAATCGGCAAAGTAATTCCATTTTTAATAGAAATAGGTAAAAAATAATTCCCTTTCTGTTTTACTTCTTTGATTGAGATTTTATCAACTGGTTCTCCTAACATTTTAAAATGCTCAAAATTTTGAAGCATAATTCTATTATTTGAAGCCAATTCATAAAAATCAAATCCTTCTGGAACATACTTTTTCCATTCGTGTAAAGAACCTGTCCAAACTCCATCTTCTAGCTCGTCACTTACAACTACAATAATCGGATAAGTAGCTTTATCAGAATTATCAAGATTCAAGTTTTGTAGATAGTTTTCTAGCCAAATTTTCTTGACAGCTTTCTCTAAAAAGAATCCACCTTTGTTTGTGTTCTTTAAGTAATCTTGCTTCCAATTTGTTTGTAAGTCATTTACTTCAAAATCAACGAGCGTATATTTTGGCTCTAAATTAGTTTGTAATGAATTATTTGATAAAAATTTCTCTATTCGTTCAATGTATTTTTCCTTTCCTATTCCTCCATATTTCGAGTTATCTAAGACAAAATGATAATAGGGTTTTCTTGTAATAGTTTTTAAATCTGTTAATTCTTTAGCAGAAACGTAATTTGAATTTGATGTAGTTTTGAAATTTGCCGTATTATTTTTTGAATAATCTTGAACATTGACACCAATTCCATTTGTATCCGTAATCAATACTTTATCTGTCAAATCTTCTTTTTCTCCTAAAAAAACAGTTGTAGAATCATCAATTTGTAACTCAAACGGTTCAGCATGTAGAATTTCAAATCCTGTCTTTCTATATTCATTTCTTAGAAATGGAAAAACACGAAAGCCAATTTTGCCTTTGTCGTTGTAATACAAAATCCCTGGGTCTTTACGAGTATTTACAATCTGACGATAAACCCACAAAGCCGTTTTTTTCTCTGCTAAAAGTGCCTCTACTTTCTCCTTACCAACATACAAATAATAATTGCTGATAAATGCTCCTTCTGGCAAATCAAAAAAAGTAGCATATTCTCGCTGCCCAAATCCTTCTTCTGCATTGTGTAAAACCAAATCTACTTGACTTACCCAAGCATTTTGTTTTTCATCAAAAACTGAAGTAATTTTTGTCTTATCTATTTTTACTGTATTGTCTCCTTTTCCTGTTTCGAAATTTCTATTTTGATTAATTTGTCCTTGCCAAAAACGCCATGTATCAGTTGGTTTGGGCATATCTTCTCCTACAAAAACATTATTCAAAAGATTTATTTTTGATTCTGAAAGTGTCATATTATCCAAAACAAGCCATTTATAAAAACTATCTAACAACGGAATTCCATCATTTCCAATACTCAACCAATCTCTATTTCTACGCACTTTAAAATTTTCTATATGGCTCAAAGTTGCTGAAATAGAATTTGGATTTGGAACACTTTTATTTTCATCATAATCCGAACTATACAAATAATCTAAGCCTTTATGTAGTTGAACTCTGTCATAATAAGTATTCAATGAAAAAGCTAAAGGAACAATGAGGGCGGCAACTAAAAAACTAATAAATAGCGAAGAAGTAGAATAATTTTTAGTTAGATAATCATAATCTTGATAGAGTTGTTGAGCATGAATGAGAAACAAAACCAAAGGAGTTAGCATCAAAAGACCAAAGCCAATAATTACCATAATTACAGAAAGAGGCGTAAATGGCATAAAAACAACCATAAAATAAACGGTATAAGGAAAAACAAAGGCTTTCAGAAGAAAATGAACAAAACGATATTTGTATAATTTAAAAGAAGAAGAAGGAGTAATCAGAATAATAGCAGCTAAAATAGCAAACCCAAAAAACCAAACACTTTGAAAATTTCCTAATGGATTATCTAATTCTTTACTCAAATAAAGTCCTAATAATGGAAAAACTCCTATAAAGAGAATTTCTAAAACTCTGCGAAGATGAGGAAATTTATTATTTTGATAAGCCAAATAAACCACTCTAAAAAGCCAAAAAAGTGCAGAAATAATAATAACAGACATCAAGACTGTCATGGCAAACTCTGTAAACTTATAAGAAAAAGCCTTATTTAAAAATGGAACAAGAAGTGTAATAGACAAGTAAATAGCTAATGGAATAGCCAAAACTGCCCAAAAATGATACTTTGATTTCTCTTCCTTTCCTGTAAAATCAACAACACCTACAATAATGGCGTGCAACATAGCAGGAAAAACAAACATTCCCATAAAACTCTGAACATCAGTAACACCTTGAATCCAATCAGGAACAGAACGAGGAACTAAATCTTTTGCTTGTAGATAATAAGAAAGCATTAAAAACAAATAAATAGCAATTGTAGCGACCGACCAAATACCATTTACAGGTTTTGAGTGATAGGTCAAATATCCAGCATAAATAGTTTGAACAATGATAACCCCCAAAAAACTAAAACCATAGACATACCAATTATTTACTATATTTTCATCTAACTCCATTCCAAATACTTGAAAAGCATTGTAGTAAACAATAAAAAGAGTCAGTTGTGGAAGGATAGTAGAAAAAAATATCCAACGAGGATGCAAAAATGGATTCATAGTTTTTATATTTTATTCAACAGAAAGAGATGTATATTATACAAGTATCAAATTACTAATTTTCTTTCTTAAATGATGCAAAACGGAATTAAATTGCATAAAATTAATCTATATCAATCCAGAAACCACACCATTCAAAACAACAAAACGCTTTTGTGGATTTTCTATATTTTCAAATACTAAATTTGGATTACTTTCAAGTGCTATTTTTTCACTTTGCATTACAAGAGCATAATTTTCAAAATTATGTTCTTCGTGTCCGTAAAAGGTGGATAAATCTCCAATATCAACTATTTCACTTTTGAAAAGATATTGATGTTCTTTTGTATCAAATTTAGAATGTCTTTCAAAAGCTATATCTGCTCTGAATTTTACAAACTGAGGAAATTCTATTTCTACATTTCTCAGAATTACATCATAAAATTGTGTTCCATTTAGAGGTAATTTTTCGTAAGCTTCTATTGATTTGTCTTTGTGTAAATTATTTGCAACTGACAAAAGCCCATTCAAAATAGAAACATAATTGTACTTTCTAACTTCTTGTTTTTCCCAATCGTTTGGATAATGTCCCGATTCTATCAAAATTGTTCCGTAGCCTAATTTCTGAAAGCCATCTCCAAAAGCACGAGGTTCGAATTCATCGTCATATTTTGCCATTTTCCCTCCTAGTTCTTTTTCTAATCCTTCCACCATTAAAGAAATTACTTGCATTGCTTCTAAACGTCGCATTCCTTCTTTTTTAATAGTTGTTTCTTTATCAAAAGCAGGTGCAAGAAAAGCAAGAGTGGTCGGTACTGGATTTTTACCAACAGAATATTTTGAGCGTTGGTCATGCAAATTAAAGCTAAAATGAGGTTGTACTTTTGCTGCCAAGTCTATGAGTAAATTTGCTTCTGGTGTTTGTCGTTGAAGAAAATCTCTATTCATATCAATTCCTTGAGCTGTTCTACGTGTAAAAAGTGCTGTTCCATCAGGATTTAGAACAGGAACAAAATGCAGTGTAAAATGACTTTTGAGTATTTCTACTAACTTTTTATCTTCATCTGTTATTGGATTTTCTAAGAAATGAAAAATATCTAAAAGTGCCATGGTTGCTGTCGGTTCGTTTCCATGCATTTGCGACCATAGCAAAACAGGTGTTTTTCCTTTTCCAAAAGTAAGATGATAAACAGGTCGCTTTTGGGCAGATTCTCCTAACTTTTTTAGTTCAAAATTAGAGTTTTGCTTTTTTATTGTATCAAATAAAACTTGATTAAACACTTCAGGCTGAAAATGTCTATATATAAGTAATCTTTCTTTGTAGAGAGAATAGTTTTCTAAAAGTTGAGATGTAAAATTCATTTAAACTGCTTTTATTGTAGGATTATAAATGATTGTCTATATTTTTTAAAGTTACTTAGGAATCAGTTTTTCTATAAATTATCTTTGTTGATTAATCTGATAAAAATACCTATTTTTCAAACAACTTGAATTTATTAATTTAGTTTGAAGTTCACAAAAAAATCAAATCAGTATGAAAAATCTAAAAAAATCATTTCAAGAATGGTATCAGAAATACAAAAAATATCTTTACGTAGAACCACTTATGTACGGAACAATGATTTTGATAATCATCATCAGCATAATTCTAGTAAAGATATTTAAAGATTAAATAACAGAGAGACCAAAGAGATTAATTTAACTATTCTCTAGCTGTTTTTGGTATCTTCACTAATAGCATTTTCTGTCTTCATCCAAACTGTACGTTGAGGAAATGGAATTTCAATTCCTGCTTCGTCCATTTTATATTTTAATTCTTCAATCAAATCATTATGTACAGACCAATAATCTGGAGTTTTTGCCCAAGAGCGCACAGCAATATTAACTGAGCTATCTCCCAAACTAGTTACTACAATAACTGGATTTGAAGGAGCATTACCTTCTTTCAAAACAAGTGGATGTGCATTTGCTGCTTTTGACATAATTTCTTTTGCTGTTTTTATATCATCTCCATAGCTAATTCCAATTGTAATATCTACTCTTCTGATTGGTTCTCTTGAATAGTTTGTGATTGGACTATTTGAAAGCTCTCCATTTGGAATAATAATAAGTTTGTTGTCTGTTGTATTCAGAAGGGTATAAAAAATTTGAATTTCTTTTACTGTTCCGAGCATTCCTTTAGCCTCAATGAACTCACCTATACGATATGGTTTTAAAAGGATAATCAAAACTCCTCCAGCAAAATTAGACAAACTTCCTTGCAGAGCTAAGCCAATTGCCAAACCTGCAGCACCAATAATTGCAGCAAAAGAAGTAGTATCAATTCCAACAATAGAGGCAACGACAATGAACAAAAGAACTTTTAAAAGAACTCCAATAATGCTTGTCAAAAAGTTTGCTAATGCTAAATCATTAATGGCTTTATGCAATGCTTTTTTGATAAGTTTGATAATGAAACCGACGACTACCCAGCCAATAACAAGTGCAATTAAAGCATAAACTACTTTAAGTCCATAGGTTACTAGAAGTTCTTCAATATTTATATTTTTGATGTCAAAATCCATAAGTAGTTGTTATTTTTTTATTAAACGATTAAAATTAAAATACATAAAAACAAACTTTTGCTCGTCTTTTTATGTTTAATTCATAAAGATAAGGGAATTGGTAGTAGTATTCCAAATCAAAAATCTCTTATAAATTAAGTTCATATTTACAAAAAAAGTCTTTTTGAACTTTATTAGCTTCTTTATTGGTTAGGCATTTGTAGTTAGATAGTTATAATTTTCAAATCGCAATTATTTCATGTAATTTGCAATTAATTATTTTTTAGACTTTTATTTATTTCCTAATAATACAGAAAAGAGAAAAAAGAGAGAATAAAACAATCATTTTTTAAACTATATATTCAAACAAACACAATTTAAACACTTACGAAATTAGAAGAATCTAAAAATAGATTAGAATGACTAATTCTGATTTAACTCTTTAGTTTTTAGCTTCTAACTTCTAACTTTATTATATGACAAAGAGAAAAAAAACAAAAAACGAGAAAAACCCTCGTCTGAGCCGTGAAGAAATACAAAAATTAGCCACAGGACTCATAGAAACACTTGCTCAAAGCAAATCTGAAAGTTTTACACTTCGCCAACTCTATAAAAGAATTGGCTTGACAGAAAAAGAACAAAAAGAAAATTTAAGAGAAATTGTAGATACAGCTTCTGCTGCTGAAAATACGACTACAAAAAAAGAAGAGCCTAAAACACAATCCCAAGAGACAAAAAAGGAAGAACCTAAAACGAACTCTTCGCAGCAGCAAAAACAAAACAATCAACAAAAACATGCTGCAAAAGAAACCACTAGAGATGTAACTGTACAAAAACAAGCTCTTTCTAACAAATCTAATCGATTAGAAAACGAACAAAAAGACGAAGCGAAAGAAGTAAAATCACATACTGAATTACAAAAAAACGAATATATTGGTACTGTTGATGCAGGACGTGATTCTTCATATATTATCTGTGAAGGCTTAGAAGAAGATGCTTGGGTAGGAGGACATAAGATAAAAGGAGCAATTACTGGAGATATTGTCAAAATTAGATTAACAGGAAAACAGAAAGGTAAAAATCCAGAAGCTGAAGTAATAGAAATAGTAGAGCGTGGAAGAACCGAATTTGTTGGAAATGTTCAATTACTCAATCGCTTTGCTTTTGTAGTGGTAGAATCTAAGAAATTAAAAATGGATATTTTTGTTCCTTTGGATAATCTAAATGGAGCAACTAATGACGATAAAGTAGTCGTTAAGATTGTAAAATGGTCGGAAGAAAAAGGTAAAAACCCTGTTGGAGAAGTAACTGAAGTTTTAGGAAAAGTAGGAGAAAACGAAGCCGAAATTCATGCCATTATGGTAGAGTTTGGTTTGCCAATGGAGTTTGATGAAAAGTTAATTAAAAAAGCAGAAGAAGTTCCAGACGACCTTACAGATAAAGAATTTAAAAAACGTAGAGATTTCCGTCCTATTCTCACTTTTACCATTGACCCAGTTGATGCAAAAGATTTTGATGATGCCATTTCACTTTCTTATTTACCAAATGGAAATTATGAAATAGGTGTGCATATTGCAGATGTTACTCATTATATTCGTCCGAATACTTTATTAGAAAAAGAAGCTCAAAAACGTGCAACTTCTGTTTATTTAGTGGATAGAGTTGTACCGATGTTACCAGAAAGAATTTCAAACAACTTGTGTTCATTGCGTCCACAAGAAGAAAAATTAGCTTTTTCGGCTGTCTTTGAATTGGACAAAAATGGAAGTGTTCATAAACGTTGGTATGGCAAAACAGTTATTTATTCAGATCGTCGTTTTACGTATGAAGAAGCACAAGAGCGCATCGAAACAAAAGAAGGAGATTATGCCGATGAAATAAATGTACTTAATGACCTTGCAAAAAAACTACAAGCCAAACGATTTAAACATGGTGCAATTAGTTTTGAAACGCAAGAAGTAAAATTTAAGTTAGACGAAAATGGAAAACCTTTAGGTGTTATTCCAAAAGTTCGAAAAGATGCTCACAAACTTGTAGAAGAGTTTATGTTGCTTGCTAATAAAAGTGTAGCAGAATTTGTCTATCGTTATAAAAATGGAAAAGAGAAGAATACAATGATTTACCGTGTTCATGATGATCCAGATCCAGATAAATTAGCAAATTTGAAAGCTATGGCAAAAACATTTGGTTATGATATAAATGTAGAACCAGAGCATTTTGCAGCTTCTTTAGCTAAACTGGTTCAAGATACAGAAGGAAAACCCGAATATGAAACACTTCAATCTTTAGCTATTCGTTCGATGGCAAAGGCAGTTTATACTACAAAGCCAACAGGACATTTTGGACTTGCCTTTGAGCATTATTCTCACTTCACATCACCTATTCGTCGTTATCCTGATATGATGGCGCATCGTCTGATTGAAAAATATCTAAAAAACAATATTAAATCTGTCGACCCAGCCAAATATGAAAGTATGGCTCGTCATTCTTCAGATATGGAAAAACGTGCTTCTGATGCAGAACGTGCTTCTATTCGCTTCAAACAAGCTGAATTTATGGCTGATCATATCGGAGAAGTTTTTGAAGGAATGGTTTCAGGTGTTACAGAATGGGGACTATATGTAGAAATTACCTCAACGGCTTGTGAAGGAATGATTCGTCTATCAGATTTGAAAGGAGATTATTTTGAATATGAACCAAAAAATCAACGAGTAATTGGTCGTAAATCTCAAAAAACATATACGTTAGGAAACAAAGTAGAAGTACGAGTAAAAGGTGTTGATATGGAAAAAAGAACGATAGATTTGTTGATGGAAACAGAAGAAGAAAATTATGTAAGTTCAAATAAATCTCGTAAACCTCGTAGTGGTAGAAGAAAATAAAATCTGAATTCTAACTTCAAATTATTTTTAACATAAAAACAGGTCAAAAAAGAATAGATAATTACTCTTTTTTGACCTGTTTTTGTATGAGTCATGTAAACTGTTTTATTGATATACTAAAACACCAACAAAAACAATATTATTTTTATAATTCTGCTAGAGCTTCTTCAATTTTCTTATCTCCACTATGCATTGTAATTACTTTCTTAGAGGCAGAGCGATTAGTCAATGTTTTAAGTAATGTTTCAGCGACATCTTCAATAGAATTTTCGCCAGCACTATCAATGTTAACTTCTATTTTTCCTGTTGCTTTTTCTTCTTTGAGTGTACTTGGTTGTAGAATGGTGTAATCCAAATTAGTATTTTTCATCAACCACTGATCAGCATAATGCTTTGAAATATAATAATCCATCATATCTTTTGGAATTTCACTCCATTTATCTGTATCTGTTGCAAAAACAGTACTTAGCATAATATAACGCTTTACATTTTTCTTTTCTGCAACTTGCATTGTTTTGATTGCGCCATGTAAATCAGTTTGTAAAAGATCTTCACCTCTAGAACCTGAAACAAAAAATACAGCATCTACATCATTTGGAAATTGCTTTTCCATTTCTTCAACAGAAGCATTTAAGTCTAATTCTATTTGCGAATAATTTTTTGCATCAAAAAGATTTTTATCTTTTCTAGTTGTGCCTATCACTTCATGTTCTTTGGCTAGAAGTTTTTCAGTTAATGAACTTCCTACTCTTCCACTTGCTCCAATAACTAATGTTTTCATTTTAATAGTTTTTAATTTATTTGAATTTAATATATATTACAAATAGACTAACAGTTATTACAAGGCAATAGTTTTTATTTTTTTTATTTTATCTTTATCTTCCTTTTTTATACTTCAATTTTCCTTCTACATCAATAAATTCCAAAGCAGCTTTACTTATTGCACCATATCTCTTAAAATTTTGTTGTGCTTCTTGTAATGTCATATGATTTGGAGCATCTCCACCATCTTCCCAAAAACAAACCATACAAATATCCCAAGCTCCGTCTTCCCCGTACTCATTTGAATAGTAAAGACAACAAGGACATTGTCCAGTCGGTTCAACTTCTCCTATCACTTGCATTTCTATTCCAAACTCCTGCAATTTCATTTGAAGATATTCATTAATTACATGATTAAACGAATCAATAAAATAGAGTTTGTATATAGGTCTAAAAATTAGATCAAACTCTATCTCAAATAATTCCTCTTTTTTTATTCTACTAAGATTTTGTTTAGTAAGTTCCTTAAAATCACCGTTAATTATATGTTTATTAATTTCATCAATATAATCATAATAAGGAAAATTATTTTTTAGCTCAGTCAAATTACAGTTTGACTCATTCAGAATTGTTTCTGCAATTAATTCTTTTGCTTTACTACGGTTAATTTCTTTATTCATTGTAATAAAATCTCACTTTTTTGTCTAGTAGGGAGGGTTTTGAATTTTTATATTTAATGCCATTGTTGGTGTCTGCACCAACGATAATATTCACAATATTTGTATAAAATCAATTCTCTTTAACAACCATTTCAAAACTAACAATCCCTCCATCAATGACTGCTTTTTCTAAACTACCATTTTTATAAAAAAAGAAACTCTCTCTACCACTTGTATTTGTTTTTTTGTACTTGTGATTTCCCAAGTGAACAATTGTATTAAAATCTCCTTCTTGTTCTGAGTAACAACGACCAATATTTACAGGTTCTTCAAAATACATGGAAATGGTAGAATAACGAATAGTTTCTTTAAATGTCGTTTCAAGTTTGCCATCTTTCATTACTTGATACTCATTATTTTTTCGTTTTGTATCAGCTTGAGCATGATTATTTCCATTATAATTTATATCTACATGTGCGCTTTGTAATATGTCATTATCAAACAGCACATCATATTCATAATTGATATCAAAGGTCTTGATAAATTTTATCTGAATATTGGTTGAACTCTGATAATGAGTTTTAGAATCAGTCTTTTTTTGAGTTGCATACAAAGTACCAACTGATTTCCCTCTCCAAATCATATCAAAAGACAGCTTTTTTTCAGAAGGTTCAGAAAAGTTAAATTGACAAATAACAAAGCTAAAGAGAAACAAATACCAAGTCATAACATGTTTTTTAAAAAGAGTAAAAAGTTCTAGATTACTGTAAAATATCCATTCAAAACAGTAGCCGTAATATATTTATTCAGGTATTCTTCATTTTGTGTGAGTTCCTACAAGGTAGGAAATTTATAAGTAATTTTGAATACAAAAAAACTCTTTATCTATAAAAATAAAGAGTTTTGAAATATCTTTTTTGAAAAGCAATAAATATATGATTATAAATATGAAGATTTACTATAAAGGGTGTCGTTTGAAACTGCAATAATGGGAATTAAAATCTTTTACTGTCGTTGCTTTTGTCTTTAGTTTCAGCTAACCATTACGATAACCAACAACAGAAATACGCACGAGATTAGGCAAAATGACTGCTTTCTTATTGTTTGAATTAAAAACTCTTTTTTGAGAGACGGTTAATAGATTTGTGGTAGTGTTTGTTGTTGGTCATCACAAAGGCATTTTTTTATTCTTTGGGTTTGGAAGACCAACAAGAACATAGAACGCAGAATACAAATATTATTTTAATCTAATTTGTATTGATCAATCGTATTTCCCTTCTTATCTAAAACAGTTATAGAATCGTCACTATCAATAGCGACGAAACCGTCTTTGTATTCAATCAAGTATTCAATTTCTTTACCCTCATTTAATGTAGAAGTCCAAAGTACATTTCCATTCTCTCTATCTAAGTGTTGAAATTTGAATCCACTTTTTGGGTTTGCGTTTACTCTAAACTGTATAATCAGAGCTTCTGAATTGTCTATTAATACAGATGGATCAAAATAAAGTCTATCTGGAGTAATATCTTTCCAACTCAAAATCCTTCCTTTTTCCTTATTCCATCTATTTAAAAGAACCTTTTTGGAAGGGTCATTTTCTGTAAATATTCCTGTTCCACCAAAATCTCTCCACCAACTTAATCCTCCTTTAACATATTTTGGTCCAGCACCGTTGTCTTTATATATTATTTTTATTAGTTGTAATTTTTCCTCTGGATAATCTCTACTTTTTGAAGTAAAGACATAATATGTTCTTTCCTTTGCATCTGGCAATAAACTATTGAACCCTTGATTTGCTTTGTAATACTCCTCTTCCGTATACAATTTATGTATAAATGGATAATAGTATCTTTTCTTACCATCATTTGTCATCAAAACTAAACCATCTCCAGCACCTTCAGGCAAGAACTCAATAGTTGCAATGCCTATCTCTAGTTCGTTATTAGCTTCAAAAAAAATCTGACCTACTTCTTTGATTTCAAGATTTACTTTGTCTAGTTTTAAAAGTGTTGCTTCATTATTTATCATGTAAATATTGTCATCAGAGAATGTCCGAAATTCAAAATCTGAAGATGTCAATGACTTATTACTCACTTTCTGCTCTGCAAGTTGTTCTCTTTTTATAAGATTATAGAAAGCGACATAAGTTCCATTTTTTTGTTCGCTTATATTTGCTCTATATCTTCTACTTTCTAACATTACTACAATGGGTTGCTGATTGCTTGGATGTATAAAAGTGGATGACCACTGTCTATTTGTATAAAATTCATTATCTTCTTTATTTTCTTCCTGTTTAGATGGTGTTGAAGTGGAATAAATATAATCATTTTTAGGTTCTGTATCACCAAAGATAGAAGACACTATAAACAAAAAGGAAAGCAGAACAAAAATACTTCCAATGATAATACTAACAATTTTTATAGGTGTTACATTACCACTTGCAGACTGTTTTTCGTAGTTGTAAGTATGGTTATGATTGATATTTATATCATTGTCGTCTAAAAAATACTCTGTTTGACAACTAGTACATTTATAGAAATCTAGCTTAACTTCTCTCTTATCAACACTTCCACAATTAGGACACTTCAATACTTTTATGTTTTTTGCCATTTGTTTTCTTAATAAATCTTGAATTAATTTTATACAAACTTTTATAGTTTTATGTTTAATTTGCTACCCACTCTAGCGCAAGGTTCTACCTTGTGTCTATCATTTCGTTAGTATATACTGACAAAAAAGCTAGTAAAAGATAGAATCTTTCACTAAAAATAAAAAAATCTAATCCTCCAAAATCCCCTTAAAAACATTCATCACACCATCAAGTGTTTTGACTTGTTCCATAATAAAGATAGTTACGAAGCTATGTCTTTCGAAAAACTAGCTAAAAGAGCAATATTCAATATTTCTTGTAATCTAATCAGCGTATCAAGTGTTAGGTTTTCTTTTCCTCTCAAAATTTTTTTTACATACTGTGGACTAACTTCCATTTTTTCAGCAAGTTGTTTTTGCGACCACTGTAACTCATTTAGTCTTGTTAAAATCTTAGATGCTATTTTTTGAGATGCTCTAAGCATAGCTCGGTTTCTTTGTCGCTGCCTTGCTTTTTCTAAAGTAGTAGCTTGTTTTTCATCTACTAATTGTAAAAAATTTTCTTTGTTTGTCATAATTGAAATTGTTTAATATAATTCTTCTAAAAATTCGTAGAATGAATCTATATCTAATACGCCATTTTCTTTTAAGTAGTTTCTGCACTTTTCTATTTTTATCAATTCTTGTTTTGTATGTAGCCTCTCTTCCATCAATAATATAAATTTGATTGCTCCTCCTGTAATTACATAACAATTTGTATCTATTTTGAGGGCGTAAATACGCAAATAACTTTTTCTGCCTTTTTGCTTGGATACTGGTTTTGGCTTGTATTCTTGATTATGTAATGACTTAAAAAAGATTTCAAAATGGTTACTTTCAACAGCATTCAATAAAACATCATCGATACGGTTTGCATTATCAATAAATACCTATCACTCGCAAATCTGAAGATTTGCCAAACTGATAAATCGTAGTCAATAGACAACGCTTAACTACGATTTATTAAGCCGAACGAAGGCTTATTTTCCATCTTTAAATCTCTCCTTTGCTTCTGTTGCAATTGGTGTGAATAAGTTTACAAGATTTCCATCAGGGTCACGAAATAACAGAGATTTATTTCCCCAAGGCATTATTGTAGGTTTTTGAACTACGCTATTTTGAAGATAGTCCGCTAACCTTTCGTAGTCTTTATCTACGTCATCAACTTTGAATTCTATTATAACACTATGGTTTTGGGCTGGCTGTGCTACTTCGTCTCCACCAAAAAATTGTAGCGTTTTGGTGCTTCCAATTGCTAATGTTGCAGTCGGTGTTTTTAGTTCGGCAAAGTCTGGTGTATATTGTACCAAAGACATTCCTGTTACTTGCTCATAGAATTTTACTAATCCGTTGATATTGGCAGTAATAATGCGAGTTGATTGTAAATTCATTTTTATATAATTTTAAGTTTAAATTGCAAAAGTAATTTGCTGTTATGACAACAGTATGTCAGGGGTTTTAGAATTCTTTTCTTTTTTGGCTAAATATTCCTGCCGTTGTTAGTCTTTAGTTTCGGCTTGCCGTTACCAACAATAGAAATACGCACGACTTAGCCAAAGTGACTGCTTTCTTATTGTTTGAATTAAAAACTCTTTTTTGAGAGACGATGAATAGATTTGTGGTAGTGTTTGTTGTTGGTCATCACAACGGCAAGCCGAAATTAAAGACAAAGGCAACGGCATTTTTTTTATTCTTTATTTTTGGAAGACCAACAAGAAAGCAGATAATAAAAAATAATTTATGTACAAATATGTGCTTCCCAAAGAGATAAACCAGAAAAAGAAATAAATACCTATCACTCGCAAATCTGAAGATTTGCCAAACTGATAAATCGTAGTCAATAGACAACGCTTAACTACGATTTATTCTAAGCCGAACAGAGGAAATTAATCTAAATCTTCTACATTATAGTAGAACGAAATATCAGAAATAGAAGAAACTACAGATGTTGATACTATTTTTTCCATTACTTCATACAAATTGTCAATTAAATCTAACATAATCTCAATATTAAACATAGTTGGTTCAGAACTGGCATCAACACTACTTACAGTCATTGAATTTTCATCCACTATGAAATCATATTTTTTATCTTTATAAATAATCGCAGGAGTACTTATAGTTTGCATTCCTTTGTTATGGATGGTGTTACGTAAGTATCTTATTATCTTCAAAAATTCTTTGTGTGCTGTATCTGCAGTTGTTTCATCAATTACTTTATTAAATAAAGGCTCTGCTTTTGTGATATTTATTGCTGGAGAAAGCGATTTTCCTAAACGTCTCATGAAGCCTTCTAATTCTATGAAAGTTTCTAAGAGTAGGCAAGTTTGAAATTCGTTAATAATATTTTTTTCAATATTGCTATTCAAGTTTTTATATAATTTATCTACACCATAGAAATCTATATTTTCCATTTGAGATATAACTAAATTATTCTCTTTCAAAAAAGAATATGAACTTAAAAAGATAGCTTTATTTTGTAATAAATGAGCAATATTTCCAAAAAAGAATATTCTCGCATCGCTTTCATTAGTTAAGTCTGTTGAAAGTAATTCCATCTTTTTGCGATATTTTGAACTAATATCGAACATTTTTTGCAAAATGTCTTTTGGACTAAATTTATAAGGAGGTAATGTTGGCATAATTTAAAAAGAGTAAAGTATTTATTATTAAAATATAATTATTTGTGCTAAAATAAATAAAAAAATCTATCCCTCCAAAATCCCCCTAAAAACATTCATCACACCATCAAGGGTTTTGACTTGTTCCATAATAAAAATAACACGGTCGCCTTTTTCTTTGAGTTTGCAACGGTCTGGACGTTTTTGAAGATACGTCAAAACTTTTCCGAAGGCATCCGATTTGTAATAATCTTCTCTTCCTGCAATAAAATAACCTCGTATCTTTTCATTTTTGATAATCAGCTTTTCAAAACCAATTTGTTCTGCCATCCAACGCAGACGAACAGCTTGTAATAAATTATCAAAATCGGGTGGAGGAGTTCCGAAACGGTCTTTTACAGTTTCTTTGAATTTTTCTAACTGCTCTTCATTTTTCAATCTATCAGCTTCAATGTAGAGTTGAAGGCGTTCCGAAATATTGGAAATATAACTCTCTGGAATCAAAATTTCTAAATCGGTTTCTATCGAACACGTAATTTTTAGAGGTTGAGGTTTTGCATTTGGATTTTGGAAAAGCTCTTTGAACTCTTCTTCTTTGAGTTCTGAAATGGCTTCTTCTAGCATTTTATGATAGGTATCTAATCCCAAATCATTGATAAAACCACTCTGTTCTGCCCCCAAAAGATTTCCTGCACCACGAATATCCAAATCACGCATCGCAATTTTAAAACCGTCGCCCAATTCATTAAATTCCTCCAAAGCCTTCAACCTTTTTCTAGAATCGGCTGGCAAAGTAGCCTGTGAAGGAATGAGCAAATAACAAAACGCCTTTTTATTCGAACGTCCGACACGTCCACGCATTTGGTGCAAATCCGAAAGACCAATCAAATGAGAATTATTGATAATAATCGTATTTGCGTTGGGAATATCCAAACCCGATTCGATGATATTTGTCGAAACCAAAATATCAGCATCGCCATTTATAAAAGTCATCATCGTTTTTTCCAACTGGTCGTTTTTCATCTGTCCGTGTCCGACAACCACTTTTGCATCAGGAACTAAACGAGTCAAAATCCCTGCAACTTCATAAATATCAATGACACGATTATGAACAAAAAACACTTGTCCACCTCGTCGCAGCTCAAAACTAATGGCATCTCTAACCAAAGCCTCATTAAAATTATGAACCTCTGTAGTTACAGGTTGGCGATTCGGTGGTGGCGTGTGCATAACAGACAAATCTCTCGCTCCCAAAAGTGAAAATTGCAGCGTTCTAGGAATTGGCGTTGCTGTGAGGGTAAGACAGTCTACATTGACACGCATTTCTTTGATTTTATCTTTTGTCTTGACACCAAACTTTTGTTCTTCATCGATAATAAAAAGACCCAAATCTTTAAATTTTACTTTATTGCTTACGATTTTGTGCGTTCCTACCAAAATATCGATTTGTCCTTCTTCTAATTTCTTTAGAATTTCTCGTACATCTTTTGCAGTTCTGAAACGGTTAATAAAATCTACATTTACACCAAAATTTGAAAGACGCTCACTAAAAGTACGGTGGTGTTGCGCTGCCAAAACCGTCGTAGGAACTAAAACAGCAACTTGTTTTCCATTCGAAACGGCTTTAAAAGCAGCACGAACGGCAATTTCTGTTTTACCAAAACCAACATCTCCACAAACCAATCTATCCATCGGAACAGGTTTTTCCATGTCTTCTTTTACGTCGTTGGTTGCTGTGGCTTGGTCTGGCGTATCTTGATAAAAAAATGAAGATTCGACTTCGGCTTGCATATAATTATCTTTTGGGTAGGCAAAACCTGTGGCAGTTTGACGTTTTGCGTAAAGAGCAATTAATTCTGTACCAATATCTTTTAAATGCTTTTTTACTCTACTTTTTTTGTTATTCCAATCTTGCGAACCGAGTTTACTGAGCGACATTGAACTTCCATCTTGACTAGAATGCTTCGAAATTTTGTGTAACGAATGCACACTAACATACAAAACATCATTATCTCTATAAATCAAACGAACAGCTTCTTGTTCATTTCCACCTACATCTAGCTTTTCAAGTCCTGCAAAACGCCCAATTCCGTAATCAATATGTGTAACATAATCGCCTGCTTGTAGTGTATTGAGTTCTTTGAGTGTAAGAGCTTTTGATTTTGTAAAACGTTCTTGCGTGCTATATCTGTGATAACGCTCAAAAATTTGATGGTCGGTATAACAAACAATTTGTTGATTATGGTCGATAAATCCACCTCGCAAACCAATATTGAGACCATAAAATTGAACGCCAACTCCTTTTTCTTCAAAAATAGTGTGCATTCTGTCGATTTGTTTGGGTAAATCGGCAGCGATAATACATTGATAGCCTTTTTGATTATAATTTTCTACATCAAAAACTAAATTTTGAAGATTTTTATGGAATGTTGGTTGTGGCTTGGCATCAAATTCAAAAATGGTATAGTTGTCTTTTGTCTTTTCTGTAATACGTCTGAATTTTCTACCAAATTCTATCTGAATAAATTTTTCTATCTGATTTTTAAATTCTTTTTTTGTAATAAATAATTCTTCTGGGTCAGAAATAATTTGAGTATAATTCGAAACCTGCAAAATGGTATCAAAATCTTCTGTTGCTCTTTCGAAATATTTTTCTACTACATCAACTGTCAAGGCATAATCTTTTAGCCAAAGACGAGTTCTTTTTGGTACAAATTCTAAAAAATTCTCTCTAGTTTGTTTCTGTACTTTTTCGGTTACATTGGGAACAATGACAGCACGATTTACCTTTTCGATAGAAAGCTGGTCGGTTGGTTTAAAGGTTCGGATACTTTCTACTTCATTTCCAAAAAATTCTATTCGATATGGATATTCATTTGAATACGAAAAAATATCAATTATTCCACCTCTAACCGAATATTGTCCTGCCTCAAAAACATACTCTTCACGCTTAAAACCATATTCATTCAATATTTCAATTACAAAATTTGGCTCAACGATTTCATTAATTTTGACAACAAACGTATTGGCTGCCAAAACCTGTTTATTAATCACTTTTTCTGTCAGTGCAGATGGATAAGTAACAATGATAAGTCCATTTTCTTCTGAATGATGATTATTCAACCTTGTCAAAACCTCCGAACGCTGCAAAACATTAGCATTATCTATTTTTTCAAATTTGTAGGGCTTTTTATAGGAAGTAGGAAAAAATAAAATATTCGGATTCGAACTAGACAAAGTTTCTCCCAAAAAATGCTGAATATCATTATAAAAATAAGCAGCTTCTTCGGCATCATCCATTATTACAAAATGAGAAAGTGCAGGATTATTTCGATACAAAGCAGCCAAAACAAGGGCATCTTGACTTCCCATGAGTCCTTTCAAATGAACTCTAACAGAATCCGAATCAGTTTTATTTTTTTCGTTTTCTAATTTTGAGGAAATGGTCTGAATGATACCGTCTTTTTGGTACTTTTTGACAAAATCTCTAGGAGAGAGTTTTAATACTTTTTCTTCTGTTTGCTCGTTCGTTTCTAGCTGGTTCATCTTAGAATAGAGTACCACAGACTTACCAGTCTGTGAATTAGGATTATATTTTTTGCACAGATTAGGAAGTCTGTGATATATTTTTTCGAATAGAAATAACAAAGAAACAGTTTTGTCTCTTTGTTTTCAAACTATTGATAGCCTTACAAGGACTGTCAAAGTTTTTTTACTTGAATTGAAACTTTGTAAGTAGTTTTTTGGTAATCCAAAACAACTCTGACAATAGTTGATAAAGGATAAACGCCTGTAAAGTAAATAGGTTTTGAGATAGATACAAAATAACTTGCTGAGTAAGTTTTTCTTATTTTAATGAGTCTCAAGCTATAATGACAGAAATAGAGATAGCTGTTTCTAAAAATAGAAATGATAAAAAATAGAGCGAAATAAAAAGCAGGAATAAAATAATTTTATTATGCCTTAAAATAAAGCTAAATTTGTAATTCAAATTACACAGTAAAAAAAGAAATCATGCCAATCAAAAATATACAAATCGGTCAATATAATACACTTACCATTTTACGTACTTCTCCTAATGGTGTGTATGTTGGGAGTTCACTCTTAGATGAGGTACTTTTACCTCAAAAGTATGTTCCAGAGACGGCAAAAGAAGGAGATGAAATAGAGGTCTTTGTTTATACAGATACACAAGACCGTCCTGTTGCAGTTATCGAAAAACCATTTGCAGTTGTGGGAGAAATTGCAGCCTTAAGAGTAGTGGATATTACAAGAATTGGATTCTTTTTGGATTGGGGACTCATTGAAAAAGATTTATTTCTTCCTCATGATGAAGTACCAAAAGGTAATAAAGAAGCACGAGAAACCCAAGATCCGATACGAATAGGAGATTATATGTTCGTCAAACTTGTACTAGACCACAAAACAAACCGTGTAATCGGCTTAGGAAAACTAGGAAGCTTTGTAGAACGAGAAGATATTGATTTGCAAGAAGATGAAGAAGTAACAGCAATTATTGGTGCAGATACAGAAATTGGTTATCGTTGTATTATAGAAAAAGATGGTATTTATTATTATGGAATGCTTTATCACAATGAAATTTTTGGAGAAGAGCAATTGCATGGACAAAAAAGAACAGCTTATATAAAAAAAGTACGTGAAGATGGTCGTATTGATTTAAGACTTCGCAAAGATGGTTTTGATGGAATTGCTGACCAAAGCACTCTGATTATGCAAAAACTAGAAGAAAACAATGGGTTTTTGCCTATTTCTGATAAAAGCAGTCCTGAAGAAATTATGGATTATTTTAATATGAGTAAGAAAACATTTAAGAAGTTAATTGGAAATCTTTATAGGGAACGAAAAATTAGTATCGATAAAAAAGGAATTCAAAAAACAGAAAAATAATGTTTGTGTTTTAAAATTATTTTATATATTTACGATATGTAGGGTATTTTAAAATTCTCTTTATTTTTTAAAGAACACACAAAGCTATAGAGCTAAGACAAAATTATAGAATTGCTTTTTTTGATATATTTTTTTGTAAACCAGCTATTTTGTGTATATTTCTAAAAATTAGTCTGTCTTGATAAAATTCTGAAAAACAAAACAGAATCAAAATTGTCTAATTACTAAATTATAAAATAGACTAGAAAACTCTAAAAAATTTTAGTTCCACTCTAAAGCAGTATAAAAATCTTGAACCTGAATGATTACTATAGAGAAATGCTGGAAGGCGAAGTAATTGTATCGTACAAAGGAGCTCCATCACAGCCTCTTTTCGATGGGATTTTGAGTGTAGCAGACGAGCGATTAGCTGCCCTCGAACAAAAATCTAAAATTCGAAAAAAGGTCTATCACATTATGATAGAAGCTCTTCAAAACGTTTACCATCACACGCAGGGAGAAGGTGTGCAAAAGTCTGAAAGCCCAGAAACAGTATTATTTGTTCTTTCCAAAAATACAACAGGATATGAAATTTCTACTGGAAATTACATTCCAACCTCTCTTGTCGATACCTTGAAAGCACATATTGAACGCATTAATCAGTCTTCTGCTGAACAAATCAAACAGCTTTACCGTGAACAATTACATGGTGGAGAGGTTTCTGTGAAAGGTGGAGCAGGATTAGGAATAATTGACATCGCACGTCGTTCGGGCGAAAAACTCGTTTATGCTTTTGAAGACACTGGCGAGGATAATTCTTTTTTTAGTTTGAAAGTAAAAGTTTCGGCTTAAACAATATATTTGAATGGAAAATTTTTTCTTAGAAGGTACTAATAAAACACCTCAACTAGATTTTAACTCTAACGAAGGACGCTTCCTGATAGCAGGGCGCTCTATTCCAGAAAACTCTATTAAGTTTTACAAACCTCTCTTTGAGTGGTTAGATAATTATGTCAGTCAAGCAAAATCAAATACGATTTTAGATGTGAAGTTGGAATACTTTAATACAAGTTCTTCAAAATGTTTAGTAGAGATATTTAGAAAGTTAGAAGCTCTACAACAAAAAAATGACAATGTTCTTATCAACTGGTTTTATGAAGAGGATGATGAAGACATGCAAGAATCTGGAGAAGACTTTCAAGAAATCATAGATGTAAAAATTGTCTTAAACCAAATGGAAGAAGAAGATTAAAAAAAATCTTACTGCCAATTTGAGATATAAACTAGATAGCTATTCCTTTTATACATAATGGAATAGCTTTTTTATTTTTAACTATTATTCTATTTTTTTTATAAAGTTGTTTTGAGTCTTCCATTTTGCCAAATTCCAGTTTGTTGCTTTCCATTTGTTTTGTAGAGAGTTCCTTTTCCAGTTTGGGAGTTGTATGACCAATCTCCAATATAATGTTCACCATTAGGATAATACATTGATCCTTCTCCATGTCTTTGGTCTTGATACCATTGTCCTTCATAACGACTTTTATTTTGATAGTGCATTGAACCTACCCCATGTTTTTGATTATTTTTCCAATTTCCTATATATTTACTGTTATCTGACCAAATATAAGTTCCTCGTCCGTCACGCATTCCTGCCGAAAAATTCCCTTTATAATATCCACCAGAGGCATAATACATAGTGCCTTGTCCATCAAACTTTCCATTTTTAAACTTGCCTATATACCTTCCAGATTCAGATAGAAGTTCCCCAAAACCATCTTCACAATTTCCAGTTTTACAATTTCCCTCTTCAGCATTTACTAAAATATCTTCGTCATTTACTGTTACATCAATTCCATCCATAATTCCGTTTTTAGTAAAACGAATACGCAGATCAAATTTTTTATCTTTATAGAGCCACGTCGAACCTGTTCGATAATTATATTTTTTATAGGGAGTTCCCATAATATAAGCTACATAATTTTGATCTGAATAAGGAGTTACTTTTTCAGTTAGAGGATGCGAAACTTCACCAAAACCAGATTTATTGACAGCCACTTTATACAAAAAACCATAATCATTAAAATAAAAACGGAGTTTATTATTATTAAAAACATATTGAAAATGGTCATAAGCAAGGTGAATTTGTTGATACCCTTCTTTTTGTCTCTTACTTGCTAATTTTACTTCTTCACTATCTTTATGCTTTCCTAATAAGTCGTACAATCCATTTGATTCAAAAAAATCTTGTCCTTTATAAATGCCACCTTCCCAAAACCCTTTTTTTGTTACTCCATTTTGATATACAAGTTGTCCTTTTCCGTGTCTTTTTCCATCTTTCCATTCACCTTCATAACGAGAGCCATCTCTTTCTACATAAACTCCTTCTCCTTCTTGACAATCTCCAGAAATACAATTTTTGAAATGTAATAATACTCCTCTCAATCTTGATTTTATTCGTGAACCAGTATAATAAAACACTACTTCGACGGGAAGATTGCTATATTCCATATAATTTGCATTGTCTTTTGAAGGTTTACCTAGTTTGACTATTGTAGAAGATTTTGTGTCATTCCAAGTCAAGTTTTTGGGTAATTTGTTAGAATAAGCTGCAAATTGCTTTTCGTTTACGGAATAGCTATCATCATAAAGCATTATTTTATCAATAATATTTCCTTTATAAAAACCTATTCTAATTCCATTGCTTGGATATGTCCAGGTAGAAGTAGAGCTAAGAGACTCATCTTTGAGTCCTAATTTATTCAAAAAATCTCTTACTAAAGGGTCTGTTTTAGATTTACCAATTAGTTTAAACAAATTATCTCCATCTACTGTATTAGTCAGTACATTTGTTGCAGAAGCAAAAGTAGAAAACAAAAAAATAAGGCACAAAATACCTACTAAACTATTCTTCATTTTAAATAATGAAAAAGAATAGTTTTTATGAATTTTTATAGTAAAGTTGTAATAATTTAAAAAATATAGAGTAAAAAAAGTCAAATTGTTTGGATAGAATAATAGTGTATAAAGATAGATTTTTGTTACAGTAACACGTTTACTTACAAAGTGTTACCTGTTTTTAGAAGAATTATTAGTCAATAAATAAAATATTTATCATTATAATTGAGTAAACGAATTTGACTAAAATAAGTTCTATTTGTATTTTGAGAAAGTATTTTGGAATTTCGTAATTAGAAATTAAAGTTATAAATCAACATAAGATATATAGTATGTTTACAGGAATTATTGAAGAAATAGGAACACTTATTTCTATAAAAAAAGAAGGTACAAACCAGATGTTTGAAATAGAATCATCTATTTCTAATGAACTCAAGATTGACCAAAGTGTTGCTCATAATGGCGTGTGTTTAACGGTGACAAAAGTTGAAAAGAACAAAAATAGACATTTTGTAACAGCTATTGAAGAAACTCTTCAAAAAACAGATTTAGGAAGTTGGACAGTAGGTTCAAAACTAAACTTAGAACGTTGTATGCCTGCTAATGGTCGTTTTGATGGACATATTGTACAGGGACATGTCGATCAAACAGCTGTTTGTACAAAAATAATTGATGAGAATGGAAGTTGGCGTTTTTATTTTGAATATGAAGATAAAGGAAACTTTACTGTTCAGAAAGGATCTATTTGTACAAATGGAGTTAGCCTTACCGTTGTAGATTCAGAGAGTGGCTCAAAAATAAATGGAGAAACTAAAAAAGGTAGTTTTAGTGTTGCTATTATTCCTTATACCTATAAGCACACTAACTTCCATAAATTAAAAGTAGGTGATACAATCAATCTTGAATTTGATATTGTTGGAAAATACATGAAATTACTTTTTGAAAAACACATCGGAGAATCAGCAATTAAAAGTTAAAAATCACGCATTTTTATTTAGCAGTAAAAGTAAGTATATTTTTTAATTCGTAACTGATTTTTCGTATCTTTCAATTTATTAAAAAAACACTTTTGATGAGCTATATTATTCACTTTTAAAGCTTATAATTTCTCATTAGCTTCACTGCTTTCAAAAAGTCGTAATTCATAACTGTTCCAAACCTACTCCTAACCTAAGTAAAAACTACCAGACCCTATATATATGAATTGTTTAATTGTAGATGATGACGAGTTTTCTCGCAATGTAATAAAGCATTTTGCTAACAAAACAGAGAGTTTGACTGTACTTGAAGAAACAGATAATGCTGCTGACGCTTTTACAATCATCAAAACAAAAGAAGTTGATATTGTTTTTTTAGATGTTGAGATGCCTGAAATGACAGGCCTTGACCTAATGAAAACACTTGATGATATGCCTCAAATTATTTTGGTTACCTCTCGTGCAAGTTATGCTGTTGAAGCATTTGAATATAATGTAACTGATTATTTGGTAAAACCTGTAAATTATGCTCGTTTTTTGAAGGCAGTAGGAAAAGCAGAAGCCAATCTAAAAGCCTCAAATGTAACTGTTGAGAATCAAGATGAAGTATTTATCAAAGCTGATAATAAAATTGTTCGTTTGCGTTTGAGTGATGTGTTTTTTATTGAAGCACTGTCTGATTATGTGATTATTAATACAGAGACACGTAAATATATTATTCATTCGACAATGAAAGGATTAGAGAAAAAATTGCCTGAGTCTGATTTTATACGTGTACATCGTTCTTATATTGTCAATTTCACTAAAATAATGAGCATTGAAGATGCCAGTGTAGTAATGCCTAGCAAAACAATTCCGATTGGAGCATCTTACAAAAATCGTTTTATGAAAAAACTGAATTTATTATAAACAATAAAGTTTATAAATTAAAATTTGTTAGTCTATACTATAAAAGTCTATTTGATAATTTAATCAAGTAGACTTTTTTTGATTTAGAAGTAATTTTCACAAAAAAAATAAAAAATAGAATCATTCTAAATTAATATAAAAACGAGTTAATTCTATCTCTAAATTATCAAAATCAGTTCTTTATTTGCAAATTTGTTATGCAAACCGACTAAATTTGTTAATTCTCTCTATTTATTGTCTTTACAATTATCTATATTTAATTTCTTATCAAAACTTTCAGGTTTATTTTGAAGTTGCATACTCAATAATTGCAACAAAAATTAGAATAGGAAATTAGAACAAAAAAATTAAGACAATAACCATATATTTAATTAGATATTCATTTTTATATAGCCATTTTTTATGAAACAATTAGAAATTTTTACGTCTCTATTTCAAATTATGCTCTTTGTAACTGCACTTTTAGTTACGGCAGGCGTAATTTTCAGTCGCTACAAATATATTCGACGCAACATCGAATTAGGAAAATCTTGGAAAGGAGAACACAATCCTGCTGAACGCCTACGATTAATGATTTTAATTGCCTTTGGACAGAAAAAAATGTTTGCACGTCCGCTTGTAGGCTTAATGCACTTTGTGATTTATGCAGGTTTCCTTTTGATTAATATTGAAATTCTAGAAATTGTAATTGATGGAATTACAGGACATCACCGTATTTTTGCTCCTTTATTTGGTGCAACTATTTATCAAATCTTAATTGGATTTTTTGAATTACTAGCTCTTGGTGTCTTGACTACTTGTATTATTTTCTTGATTCGAAGAAATATAGTTAAAGTAGAACGTTTTGATAAACCAGAAATGAAAGGCTGGGCGCATCTTGATGCAAATCTTATCTTAATTTTTGAGATTGTATTAATGTTTTTCTTATTTACAATGAATGCAACAGATTCTATTTTGCAAATGAGAGCAACAGATTTGGTAAATAATATAGATGCTGCACACTATAGTGTCTTTGAAAATACTCCTGTGCGTTTTTTAGTAAGCCAAGCACTTATTCCTCTTTATGATGGACTTACAACTACTCAACTTGTCTTGTTAGAACGTGCTGCTTGGTGGTTTCATATTGTAGGAATTATGGGTTTTGCCATTTATGTAACCTATTCAAAACACCTTCATATTTTCCTTGCTTTCCCAAATGTATATTTTACTCGTTTGCAGCCTAAAGGCGAAATGAATAACATGCCTTCTATCACTAAAGAAGTCAAAATTACAATGGGAATGGAAGAACCAGCAGCAGACGCAAGTATGGAAGACGAAATTCCTTCTTTTGGTGCAAAAGATGTAACAGATTTGACATGGAGAAATATCTTAGATGCTTACACCTGTACGCAATGTGGACGCTGTACAGATGTTTGTCCTGCAAACATGACAGGTAAAAAACTATCTCCTCGTAAGATTGTCATGAATGTCCGTCAGCGTGCAGATGAAATTGGACAACGTATGGACGAAATGGGCGAATACTACAAGCCAGATGATAAAATGTTGTATGGCGATTATGTAACAAAAGAAGAATTAATGGCGTGTACTTCGTGTAATGCGTGTGTAGAAGCATGTCCAGTAAATATCAATCCATTAGAGCCAATTTTGGAAATGCGTCGTTATGTAGCGATGGAAGAAGCTGACGTTCCTGATGCATGGAAAGCAATGCTAACTAATGTAGGAAACAACGGTGCGCCTTGGGCATTTGCACCAACAGAGCGTTTTAAATGGGCTGATGAAATGAAAAATCAGTAAACAGTTAATACAATTTTGTTAGAATTAAAACTTTGCTAATAGTCAGTAGTCTGACTTTTACAATAGTTTCTAAAATAAAGATTCAATCAAAGACCCTAAGGGTTTTAAAAACCCTTAGGGTCTAAAAAATATAAAAATATGAGCGAAGAAACATTAAGAATTCCTACAATGGCAGAACTTTCTGCTGAAGGAAAATCTCCAGAAATATTATTTTGGGTAGGCTGTGCAGGTTCGTACGACGACCGTTATAAAGCTGTTACTCGTGCAATGATTCGTATTTTGAATAAAGCAAATATCAACTTTGCTGTTTTGGGAACAGAAGAAAGTTGTACTGGTGATCCTGCTCGTCGTGCTGGTGATGAATTTACTTTTCAGATGCAGGCAGCTATGAATATTGAGGTATTGAATAATTACAATATCAAAAATATTGTTACGGCTTGTCCTCATTGTTTCAATACATTAAAAAATGAATATCCAGAATTGGGTGGAAACTATGATGTTATTCACCACTCTCAATATCTTCAAAAACTAATTAATGAAGGAAAAGTGAAATTTGGAGGAGGAGAATTTAAAGGAAAACGAATTACCTATCATGATTCTTGCTATTTGGGAAGAGCAAATGATATTTATGAAGCTCCTCGTAAAGTTTTGGAAAAATTAGATGCCGAGTTGGTAGAAATGAAACGCTGTAAATCTAAAGGGCTTTGTTGTGGTGCAGGTGGCGCACAAATGTTCAAAGATGCTGAAAAAGGCAAAAAAGAAGTTAATATCGAACGTGCAGAAGAAGCTGTTGCAGTTCGTCCAGATTATGTAGCTGTAGGATGCCCTTTCTGTATGACAATGATGGGAGATGGAATCAAGCATTTCAATAAAGAAAAAGAAATTAAAGTATTAGACCTTTCTGAATTTATTGTAGGAGCGCAAGATTTATAATATTTGTCTTTTTTTGATAAAAACTAAATACTCTTTATTTTCTTTGAAAAGTAAAGGGTATTTTTTGTTTTATCTTTTCGTCGGTAAGACACCTCCAATGGAAAAAAAATAGTAGAGTAATAATAGAATTAAAAATTAATACCATTATTTATTACTCTACTATTATTTTAGGGGTAAATGAATAAAAAATTTAAAGTAGTATATAAGCAGAAAGTAAAACAAGAGTGATTTTTAATTAGCGTAAGTCTGACGTAAAAGAGGATAAATAGTTTGCCATATTGTATCTGCTACAATCTCATAACCTTGTGCATTAGGATGCAAACGATCTGAAAGGTTTAGATTTACTTCTCCCATAACACCTTCTAATAAAGAAGGAATAAGAGGAGAATTGTATTTTTTAGCTAACCTTTCATATACTTTTTGATATTGAACAGCATATTGTGCAGCAATTTGTCCCATCATTCCAAAACCAACAAGTAATTCAATAGGTAATTTGACTTTCGCTATCACAACCATCACATTCGGATATTGTGCTTTTGTACGTTCGATAATTTGCATAAGGTTTTGTTCCATTTTTTCAGGAGTAATTCCTCTAAAAAGGTCATTTATACCTAAAGCAAGTACAAAAATGTCTACTTCTTGCTGTTGAAGTACACTAGGCAAACGCATGATAGCACTATGTGTAGTATCACCACTCACACCAGCATTAATGGTATTGTAAAGTAAGCCGTATTTATCTATTTTCTGTTGAATAAGAGCAGGAGGAGCTTGACTTAATTGCAAACCATATCCCTCTGTCAAACTATCACCGAAGAATATTATATTCTTCATAATCATAATATTTTTTAGTAAAAAAAAACTAAAGAAAATAATTACTTTTTTATTTGAAAATAAAAAGATAACTTTTCATTAATTATAATGACAGTAGTTGATTATAGTTATGATATAGATAGCTGTACAAAAATCGTGTACTTTTCAAATAATTTTATTTTTCATCAAAAAAAACTATCTTATTTAGTAATTAAGAATTATTCAAAAAATAAACATAACATCTTATTGTTGAATCTTTAATCTCTAAAAACACTTATAAGCTAAACAATTGTTATTTTATTTTTAATTTTGTTTATTGAAAGCCTCAATTAGATATTTTTCTTTTTGGTAGAAACTTATTGAAATAAAATCTTGATTGGTATTATAATTTTATGCCTAATACAAGCACATCATCTATTTGATCATAGTTTCTTTTCCAACTTTCAAATTCACTAGAAAGTTCTTCTAATTGCTCTTGAGATGTTTTACTTTCTATTCTTTGGAATACTTCTCTAAGTTTTTTACTCATAAAACGTCTATTTTCTTTTCCTCCAAACTGATCTTGATAACCATCTGAATAAAGATAGATTTGAGTGTTGGGGTATATTTCGAATTCATGTTTGGTATAAATAGCATTTTCTTTTCCGTCTATTCCCATTCTATCTCCTTTTATATAGTACAATTCATCATTTTGAATAATACAAATAGGTCTTTTTGCACCTGCAAATGATATTTTGTTTTTTTCTTTGTCAACTACACAAATAGCGATTTCCATCCCTTCATGAATACTTGCACGTTCTCCATTCCAAACTGCTCTTATTGCTCTATTTACGTTTTCTAAAATCTTTTCAGGTGAATATATTTTTTTATCTATAACAGCCCGATTGAGAAGTTGATGTCCAATCAAAGACATAAAAGCTCCTGGCACTCCATGTCCTGTACAATCAGCAACAGCAATAACTATTTTGTTATCGTCATCTCTACACCAGTAAAAATCACCACTTACTACATCTTTTGGTTTATAAAATACAAAGTGATTAGGAAGTAATTCTTTAAGATAACTAGAAGAGGGCAAAACAGCCGATTGTATGCGCTCAGCATACCGAATACTAGACTGTATTTGTCTGTTTTGAGATTTTAATGTTTTGTCTTTTTCATAATTTTCAATGGCACTCTCAACTGTCATCATTAAGTCTTTGGTACTCCAAGGCTTTGAAATATATCTGTATAAATTAGTACGATTAACTGCATTTGTAACCCCTTCAAGACTTGCTTGTCCTGTCAAAAGGATTTTCATACAATTGGGTAACACCCGATGTGTTTCTATCAAAAACTCATCTCCTCGCATTTGAGGCATAATATAATCTGAAATAATAACGACAATTTCTTTTCCTTTTTCTTTAAAGAAATCAATAATTTCTAGTCCTTCTTCTCCACTTTCAGCTACTTCTATAATCATAGAATCAGCAAAGTGTTGAGATAGCTCTTGCTTTAAACTATTTAGAATAATAGGTTCATCATCAACACATAAAATAATTTTTTTATCCATATTAAAAATTGAGTATTCTTTTTATAGGGTAAGTGAACGTCAATATACTATATTTTATTTGATAATAATAGTTTTTTATCGAATAAAACACTAAAAACCAATCACTTATATTTTCATTATGCATTTATATTTTTGCATAAAAATTGAGCTGCTCGGTCTGCCCCATCAGCCTGAAGAAATATAGACATACTTTGAGACATCTCTTTTTTCTTATCGAATAAAAGTTGTAATTCTTTCATTAAATGAGTTTGAATTTGGTTTTCTTCCAAAAATAAGGCTGCATTTGCATCAAAAGCTCTTTTTGCTCTTCCATATTGGTCGTCATATCCCCTTGCTTTTGGAATAAAAATAGTTGGAATTCTACAAGAAAGAAGTTCATTGAATGTATTATATCCTGTTGCAGAAATGGCAAAATCTAAAGCAGGCATTAATTCCATAAGTGGAAAATGAGAAAATGAAATAGTAGAAGCAGGAAGTTTTGAGAAAATTTCTTTCAGCTCATTTGTAGAATTTAAAGGAGGTTTGGGAACAAATAATCGTATTTTTTTTTGTCGTAGTAAAGAAGAAGAATTTAAAATCAAATCAAAAATTTGTTTGTAGTTTTCTGTTGTAGTGGTGTCTCCTCCTCCTCCTAGATTAACTAAAAGTAAATTTTCATCTTCTGCCACTCCTAAGTTTTTTCTAATGTCTTCTCTTAATTGTAGTTCTGATTTTTCTCGTATCAAAATTTCATTACTCCAAAACAAACTATCTTTCTTATTGGCTGGAACAGGAATTTTTGTAATTCCTTGACTATGTGGTGCAATTATATAATCATAAAAACTCTGTGTTTCGATTTTATTTTTGTCCATATTCATTTGTTCTCTATGAATAAAGAATTTTTTCCATTTTAGAGGAAGTCCCAAAACAGAAAGCAAATCGTTCATCGAACCCAAAGGAAAAGTATCTACTACCAAAGCCACAGGACGATAGGTATTTACAATCGAAGTTAGAATTTCAGAATAAGAAATAGCTAAATCTCGTTTTAAAAGTTTAGAGTCTCTAGCAATTGTTTTACTAGGTACTTTGTAGTAGGCAAAACCCTCTTGATACAACAAATGCGAACCTTCCGAAGCTGTAAAAAATAGTGGTACAAGCGAAGAATCTTGTTTTTTGAGCTGACGAGCAATAGCCAAACAGCGAGTAAGATGTCCTAATCCCAAGCCATTTACAGTATAAAAAAGTACGTATTTCATAAGTAGAGTTTTGTTTTTTCGAAACTACTAAAAAAGCGTACAATTCAAAAATTCCTTTTCTAAAAATGGTGTTTTTAATTTTCGTATTTTTGTAAATTATTAATTGATTAAAAATCAAATCATTTTTTCTAAATTTGAAATTCATTAATCACTAATAATTTATCACTAACCACTATATAAAGATGAATTATTTTATCACAGGTGCAACAGGTTTTTTGGGAAGTTATTTGGTAGAGGAATTGATAACTACAAGTAATCAAAATCAGCAAACCATCAAAATAATCGCTTTAAAACGACAAAACAGTCAAATTCCTACAAAACTGAAAGAGTATCCCTCTTCAGTTTTGGAATGGGTAGAAGGTGACTTGTTGGATGTTGTCTTTTTGGATAAAATCACAAAAGGAATTGAAAGAATAATTCATGGTGCAGCTATTGTTTCCTTTGACCCAAAAGACAAAAAAGAAATGCACCAAACCAATGTAGAGGGAACAGAAAATATAGTAAATGCAGCTCTAGCCAATAATGTAAAGGTATTCTGTCAGATAAGTTCAATTGCTGCGCTTGGTCAGCCGTTGGCATCACAGCAAAATAAAAACATAAAAATAAATGCTAATGATAAAATAAATGAACTTACCTTCATAGATGAAAAAGCACGTTGGACACCCGAATATACAGGTTTTAGTGCATATTCTTTTACAAAAAATTTAGCAGAACTAGAAGTTTGGAGAGGACAAGCAGAAGGACTTGATGTAGTGGTTGTTAATCCCTCTTTTGTTTTGGGCTACGATGAAAATGGTAGAAGTAGTACTGTTTTAATTGATTATATAAAAAGTGAGAAACCATACTATGGAAGTGGCTTTAGTAATTTTGTAGATGTGCGTGATGTTGTAAAAATGACAGTTTCACTTTTAGAAAATTCAGAGTTGTATAATGAGCGTTATATTTTGAATGGTGGAACAGTTCCCTATTCGGAACTAATGCCAAAAATTGCTATCGCATTAAACAAAAAGCCTCCTTATAAACCCATTCCAAATTGGATAAATAAATATGGCTGGAGATTAATTAAAGTATGGAGTTTTATTAGTGGAAAATCACCTATTATTACAAAGGATTCTTTAGAATCGGCAAGCCGAACTACTACTTATTCTAGTCAAAAAATAAAAGACAAGTTAGATACAGATTTTAGAAGTTTAGAGGATACAATAAGGTGGATTGCAGAGAAATACAAATAATATTTTTGATTTTATTAAAATTTTAGTTGTAATTCTCAAATTTTGTCTAAATTTGCTTGTAATTCAAAATTCTACCTGTTATATCTGTAGTGAAAAAAATAATTACCCTTTTGCTACTTTCTCTGTTTTCTTTCCATATTTTGGGTGTTTATGTTTCTTTCCAAGTAAGGGAATACTATATCAAAAAAGATATTAAGAGACGCATCAAAAAAGGCGTTCCAGAAGAAGAGTTAGCACACATTATTTATAAACCTTCCATTAAGAATCAGTTTGATTGGACAACTAAAGCTGAATTCCGTTATGGAGAAACTATGTATGATATTATAAGAACAGAATTTGTAAACGACTCTACACAAATTTTTCATTGTGTAAATGACAGGCAAGAAACTATCCTTTTTAAAGATTTAGAAAAACGATTAGAGGAAGAATTAGCACTACATTTATCTTCTAAAAACGGAAAAAAAACTCCCACATCTGCCAAAACGCTATATAAAACACTAGCTAAATATGTGTCAGATACTCAATTTACTATTTTAAATGCTGATTGGATAGCCATTTCTTTAAAAGAAGAAAATACCATCTTGGGCTATTATTTCAACCTTTATCATTCACTTCATTTAGATATTCATAGCCCACCTCCTAGGCACGTTTCATTTTCTTAAATTTTTGGATAAACGACTTACTTAGTCTGTCGTTGGTGGAGACACCAACAACTGCGAATATAAGTCTATAAGTTGAAGGCTTTTGTTTGTGTTTTATAATTCTGTCGTTGGTGGGAACATCAACAACAGCGAAGTATAGCAAAAACAATCAACTTCTATTTTATCCTCCTCATTCAATTTTACAGACAACTCCATTTATATTATCAATAAGCAAAAAACAATTTTCTGCTTAGGTTTTTTGGTGCGTCTAATTTTAAAAAATATTGACCTTATTTTAATTTAAAAAAAATGAAACGTATATATTTATCTTCTATCCTAATTTTTTTAGGACTTGTTTTTTGTGCTACAAATTTATTTGCTCAAACTAAGTTAAAAGGAAAAGTAGTTGATGCAACTACCAAAAATGCTATTTCGGGAGCAAAAATTCAGAAAAATGGAAAAGTTATCTTCATCTCAAATGCAGAAGGAGAGTTTTTTATTGATTGTGAGTCTCAAATAACTCTTTCGGTAGGCTTTCTTGGCTACCAAACTTCTACAATAAACGTAGAGAATTGTGAAGAATTTTTGACTATTTCTTTGGTTGTTGCTACTGAAAATCTAAATGAAGTAGAAGTTGTATCAACAATAAATTCTGATAAAGAGCTTTTAGAAAAACCAGTTTCGCAGGTTCATCTTACTACACGAGAACTAAATCGTGGTTTGGGGCTGTATTTAGATGATGCTATCAATGCAAATGTTACTGGCGTTACAATGCAAAGACGTGCTGTTTCTTCTGGACAGCAGTTTAATATTCGTGGTTATGGAAATGGTGTTGGCTTTAGAGGAGCTTCTAATAATTTTGATGGACAAGGTTATAAAGTCTATTTGAATAATATTCCAATTACTGATGCCGAAGGTGTTACTTTAATGGACGATATTGATTTTGGTTCGATTGGAAATGTTGATGTAATTAAAGGTCCTTCTGGTTCTTTGTATGGTTTGGCAATTGCTGGTGTAGTTAATTTGAAAACTATTCGTCCAGAAAATAATAAAATATCTATCGGACAGAGTGCCATGTTGGGTAACTATGGACTGATGCGTTTTACAACAACACTCCAAACAGCAACTGATAAAACCTCACTTTTGGTAAATTATGGACACCAACAATCTGATGGATATATGACTCATAATTCTTCAAAA
This sequence comes from Bernardetia sp., assembly GCA_020630575.1. Taxonomy (GTDB): domain Bacteria; phylum Bacteroidota; class Bacteroidia; order Cytophagales; family Bernardetiaceae; genus Bernardetia. Next base: position 98,014 of record JAHDBD010000004.1, on the reverse strand, counting down.
AAGGATTTTATGAATTTAATTTTTGATACAAAACTTAGTCAAAAACAAACCATTACAGCTTATTTTGGATACAGCAATAGCCACGATGATAGAGGTGGAGAGCTTTCTAAAGAACAATATAAAGCCAAAGATTATAGTGGAAATGCTCGTTATATAAAAAATAACGCTCATTCAGATGTAGTCAGTTTCAGAACAGGAATTAGTCATAAATATGATTTCAAAAATTGGATTTCGAATACTACAACTATTTTTGGAACAGGGTTGACAAGCAATGTAAGTTCGGCTGGTGGTTGGACAGACAAAGACCCAATTAATTATGGTCTTCGTTCTACTTTTGATTTTAAATTTAATTTAACTCAAAACGTCAGTCTTACAGGAACAGCAGGAATTGAAACTCAACAACAACTTGCCCAAATCATAGGATATAGTATGGTAACAAATCCAAAAGATACATTGGGTTATAATATCATTGGAGGACTTAAAAGCAATCAATATTCAAATTCAAGAACCAGTTCTATTTTTACAGAATGGGTACTTCATTTACCAAGTGATATTTCAATTACGGCAGGTGTTGGAAGTAGCGATTTGAAAATAGATTTAGACAATAGATTATATAATCCAAATAGCGACAAACCTACCCATGTTTCTGCTAACTATGACAATATGGTTTCTCCTAGAATTGCTATCAATAAAGTATTCAATAATTCTGTTTCAGTTTATGCTTCGTATAGCAAAGGTTACAAAGCTCCTGTAAGTGGAAATATTGTACTTTCTACAAGTGGACAACTGAATACAGGTCTAGTTCCTGAGTTTGGAAGTCAGTTTGAAATTGGTTCTAAAGGAAGTATTCTGAATGGAAAACTAAACTATCAAGTAGCTATTTTTGAAACTATTTTTGAAAATAAATTTACTTCTGTTGCTGTACCTTTAGATGCCAACACAACAGCTTATACTTATATCGCTAATGGTGGAAGTCAGAAAAATAAAGGAGTAGAAGTTTTGATAAAATACAATGCGTATCAAGCTGAAAGTGGATTCTTTAGTGGAATTAATCCGTATGCAAATGTTACTTATTCAGATTTTAAATATGATAATTTCAAATATCAATCACTTGCAAATGGTGAAGTTGCAGAAGTTGATTATAGTGGAAATGCTGTTGTGGGCGTTGCTCCTTGGGTAGCTAATGCAGGTGTAGATTTTACAACAAATCTAGGATTTTATGGAAATGTAGCTTATTCGTACCGTGATGCTATGCCTTTTACCTCTGACGGAGAAAATGTTGCTGATGCGTATAGTTTAGTCAATGCAAAATTAGGTTTCAGAAAAGCAATTTCGAAGTTTACAGTTGATTTGTATATAGCAGCAAATAACCTTGCAGGAACTCAATATTATTATATGGTCTTCTTGAATCAATTACCTGATGCCTATTTACCAGCTCCAAAAGGAACACAAACTTTTGGTGGAATTAACTTAAAATATACATTCTAAATCATCAAACCCTAAGGATTTCAAAAATCCTTAGGGTTTATTTCTTATACTAAAATGAATAAAATATATTATCTATTGCTTCTCATCTTTATTTCTTCTTGTGGAAGATTTGGAAACAAAGAAAAAGAACAAACAGAAAATCAAACTGATTCTATAACTATAGATTCAAATAAAAGTGAAGAGCGAATTGTCAGTCTTTCCAAACAATACAATGAAATTATTTATGCTTTAAATGCAGAAAAAAATATTGTTGCCGTTGATCTTTCAAGCACCTATCCACCAGAAATAAAAAATGTACAGATGGTAGGTTATCATCGTGCTTTGAGTGCAGAGGCTATTTTGTCTATGAAACCCACTTTGATTTTAGAGGATAATAATATTGGTTCCGAACATGTCGTAACTCAACTTAAAGAGCTACAAATTCCGATGAAACAGTTTGGAAAATATGAATCTACCATTGCAGGAACAGATTCTTTGATACGTGAAATGGGAAATTATTTTAATGCTTCTCAAAAAGCTGATGAATTATGTAAAAAATTAGATACTGATATGGAAAAAGCAAAACAAGAAGTTTCTAATTATAAAACTGTTCCTAAAGTATTGGTTATTCATTTTGGTAGAGCTTCTAATATTTATTTGGTTATGACAAAAAATAGCACAGCAGCCAAAATGATAGAATGGGCAGGTGGGCAACTAGCAGTAGAAGGAGAAAGAGGAATGAAACAGTTTTCACCAGAAGTAATCGCACAAGCTGACCCAGATATTATTTTACTGACTGATTTTGGTTATGATAGATTAGGTTCAACCCAAAAAATTTCAGAATTAGCAGGAATCAGTACCACAAAAGCCTTCAAAAATAATCAGATTTATAGAGTGGAAGAACACGACATGGTTTATTTAGGACCACGAACAGGCGAAAATGTTCTTCTTCTTCAAAAATTAATTCATCAAGATGCAAAAAAATAAAACTAAATTTTCTCCTTCTAATTCTGTATTTATATTTCCCTTTTTACTCATTTTGCTTGCCTTGACGGTGCTTTTTTCAATGCGTTATGGTGCAATAGAAATTTCTTTAGAAGAGATTTTTTCATCATTTCAAAAATGGTTTTCTAATACAGAAAACAAAATGCTTACCGAACGTATTTTCTTAGAAATCAGATTACCAAGAGCCATTTTGTGTGTTTTTGTAGGAGCTAGTTTGGCAGTAGGAGGAGTTTTGTTACAGGCTTTATTTAGAAATCCGATTGTCGAACCTGGGTTAGTGGGAACTTCTTGTGGAGCAGCATTTGGGGCAGCTTTATATTTTACTTTAGGCGCAACATTTCATTTTCAAGATGCCGATTTTGGAGAATATACGCTTCCTTTGGCTGCTTGTTTGGGTGCAATAATTTCCACAGGACTTGTTTTTTTACTTTCTCATTCCAAACAAACAGGCAAAAGTGCTATTGTTTCTTTACTTCTTACAGGGATTGCTATTAATGCTTTGTTTTTGAGTGGAGTAGGATTTTTGTCTTACATTGCTAGAGACCCACAAGCTCGTTCGATTACATTTTGGAATTTGGGAACACTTTCTGGTGCAAATTGGTCTTCAGTTAATTTGGTAGGAGCAGTTACTTTTGTTTGTGTTTTGATTGCCTTGCGTTACGCCAAACAACTGAATGCTCTTATGATAGGCGAAGAAGAAGCGCAATTTTTGGGTGTTCGTTTGAATAGCTTGAAATGGAAAGTTTTATTAATCAACGTTGTTATGGTAGCTGTTGCGACAGCTTTTGTAGGCATTATTAGTTTTGTTGGATTGATAGTTCCTCATTTGTTACGCATTTTGAAAGGCTCAGATAATCGTTTTTTGATAAAAAATAGTGCTGTTTTGGGAGCTTTGCTACTTTCTTTGGCTGACCTTATTTCTCGTCTTATTGTTGCGCCTGCTGAACTTCCTATTGGGATTGTTACCTCATTAGTCGGAGTTCCTGTTTTTATTATTCTACTGCAAAAAAAGAATTATTTGTTTTAATGTAGCTGACAGTTTTCAATTGTCAGAAATACACAATAGTTTACTGACACTTGGAAAGTATCAGCTACTTTTAATCCCAAAAAAATGATTAATCTAAAAAATGTAACCTACAAAATAGGACAAAAAACGATTTTAGAAGATATTTCGGTAAATTTTGAACCTTCAAAACTTCATTTAATAATTGGGGCAAATGGGGCAGGAAAATCTACTTTGATAAAATTGATTTGTAATCAAATAAAAGCAAATCAAGGAACAATTCTTTATGAAAATAAAGAAAACAAAAATATTTCGATTTCAGAATTTGCACGAAATAGAGCTGTTCTTTCTCAAAATATAGAACTTGCTTTTCCCTTAAAAGTAAAGGAGGTCGTAATGATGGGGCGTTATCCACATTTTGGAGCAGCAGCAACCCAAAAAGATTACCAAGCCATAGAAGAAGCAATGGATTTTTTTGGCGTAATTGAAATGGCAGAAAGAGAATATTTGACACTTAGTGGAGGCGAAAAACAGCGAGTTCATTTTGCTAGAGTAATGGCACAGATTTGGAATTTTCCTTTTTCTGATACATCTAATTCTACCAAAAAGTCTAAGCTAAAAAACAGATATTTAATTTTGGACGAACCTCTTACTTTTTTAGATGTTCGTTATCAATTTGAGTTTATGCACAAGGTTACAGAGCTTTTAAAACAAAAAGATTTGGTAGTTATTGGTGTAGTGCATGATTTGAATTTGGCTGCAAAATTTGCTGACCAAATTGTCTTACTTTCCGACTCAAAAATCTTAGCAGCAGGAACGAAAGAAGAAGTTTTGACAAAAGAAAATATTAAAAAAGCATATTCTTTAGAACCTGTCATTCATACCGATTTTCGAAACAATAAAAATGAAATGTATTTGTTTTTTGAGTAGAAATACTTCAAAATCAATTACAATCCAAATTCTTTTGGATACTCTACAACTCCACTTATATTTTTTAATGCTCCTTTTGTAAGCTCAATCGCCATACAGTTTTCCTTTGGAACTTCAAAAGGTAACTCAATATCAAATGTATGTGCTTGTTTATAGCCAAACTTTGGATAATAGTCTTTGTGTCCCAGCAAAATAATCGAATCAAAACCTAACTCTTTTGCTTTTTTATGAGCTTCTTTGATAAGTTGTGTGCCTACTCCTTTTCCTTGAAATTTCGGTAATACAGAAACAGGTGCAAGAGCAAGAGAATCATACGTATTTCCTTGATTTTTTATCTTAATTTTTGTCATAAGAATATGCCCAATGATTTGATTTTCAAACCTAGCAATCAAAGATAATTGAGGAATAAAAGCATCAGATTTTCTCAACCTTTCTACCAAAAAATGTTCTTGTTGGTCGCTATATTCTTCATCTTGAAAGGCTTCTTTTATAATTTCAAAAACAAATGCTTCATCTGTTTTTTTTTCTTGTTGTACGTCAATATTCATTTTCAAACTATAATATTTAGAGATTTTTTAATTTACTTTTATCCATTTACATGCTGTTGTGAATTCTATCAAACCTTCTGGTTTTGTGAAAATCACCCCCTTCATAGAATAACTTTGGTATTGCCATCACTAAAACACCAACTACAGCATTTTTATTTTTATAAGAAAACTCTGTTATAATTGAAGTTGTTTAAGAATAGAAAAATCCGTGTTTTGTGACACACAAATAAAGCATTCATTTTAAACAACTTCATTGAGAAAATAGAAGATTGACATAATTTGAGCTTATAAAGTTTATAATAGTGAATTGTATTAAAGTTTAAACTGGTAAAGCCTCTTCTTTGATTTTCATGTCATGCAAAAATGTGCTTCCGTCAGAATGATAAGATTGTTGGGCTGCAAAATCAGTAATAAAATGATTTGCTTTTGCTTGAAAAACGCTTGAAGGAGTTTGTTCATTAAACTCAGCAAAATTACCACTTCCTATCTTTTCAGAAATAATTTTATTGTTATAATCAATCCCCTTTGGTGTGAGTTTGTGCCAAGTAACCTGTACATGAATAACTTCTTCACGCCCAAAATAATATCCACGAATAAGCTCAATTCCTGTAATAAGATAACCTTCTTGATAAATTTCAGTCGCACTTCCACCATCGCCTCCAAAATGTTTGCCCATTCTTTTAGACTTAAATAATTTATCCTTTGTTCCTATTTCACTAAAAATGGGTGTAAAGCCATCAATAATATCTCCACTACGAACCACAAAACCAGTCAGAGCTAAAAAATTATCTTGTTCAATCGGATTTCCTTCCCCTTTTTCTTTATCCACTAACTGACTTTTTGCACTTTTCATTTCTGTTACACCAATTTTGTCTGTTTGTACAATACTTGGGGCATTAAATTGAGGTAAGAGGTCTAATTCTTTAGATGCAAGAATTTCGTTTACTCCTGCTTTTATTTTTTTATCGTCAATAAGATTTACTTTTATCAAAAACTCTAATGATTTGGCTCTTATCTTGGGGTCTGCTGATTCTAGAGCCTTTTGAATAAGAGCAGATTGTGTATTTTTTTTAGCTAATTGCGTAGCCCAATATCCACTAATTATATTTCCAACAACAGTTCCTAAGATTGCTAAAAGTCCTGTAATGAGTAAAGGAGTAATTTGTTCCATAAGTTTTGTAGTAAGTTTTGATATTTACTTTTAAATATAAGAAATTTGACTGTTTATTCTAAATATTTACTTTAAATACATTGTCTTTTATCTACTTGATTGCACAACAAAATTTTATTTACACTGTATTAATTGTCCTTAATTATATTTTTCGTATTTTAATTGTTCAAATGTTTTTTTATAACTAAACGAAAACTATTTTCTTCAAAATTTCGTTTTGAAAAACCTGTCCCAGTTTATTTTTTTTAAAATTTCGTTACGTATTTTTCCTCTATTTTACCCTACATTTTCAAATGATGTTTCGCAATAAAAAAAGTGAAGAAAAACTTTATAAATTTAAAGACCTAAAAATCTATTCTTCTCCTGAATGGCTCGCTAATGGAATGCGAAAATACAGAACTGTTTTTGAGAGCATCGAAACGAGTTATTTGTATGTAGAACTTTCTTTTTACAACAAATTATTTGATGTAGAAGAATGGGAAGCAGCTATTTTACTCAAATGTTACCGTTTGAGCAGTCGAAAAGAGCGAGAAATCGTTTGTGAGATAAATGTAAATCAGGTTATTTCACCTCAGAATAATATAGTAAACATTAGAGAAGGTTGGGGAAATGATGAAGTAGGAACATTTTGGACACGAGGAGATTATGTTTGGGAAGCCTATATCGATGGTGAAATTTTTGGCACAAAACCTTTTTACATAGAAAGTGGAGGTCCTGTAACAAATCAAAACAATCCCTATTTTGAGATGCAAACTATAAAACTCTATGAAGGAACACAAGATGGAGTAGATGAAGAAAACAGAGTGTATCATAAACAATTTTCAGCCACTGAGGCTAGATATATTTGGGTAGAATTTAATTTTGAAAATCTGCAAGAAGATGACTTTTATTGTGAACTAACTTTTAATATATACAACGAAACTCGCCAATTAAAAGGGCAGACCATAGAAATAAAAAAGGTAGAACAAGATGAAGATTTTGTAGAAATAATTTCGGGTTATGGTTCTGATGTAAAAGGTTCATGGATTTGTGGACATTATACATTAGAAGTTATCTTTATGGACAGACTTATTGCAATTGTTCCATTTGAGGTGGGTAAAAAATTTGTAATCGGAAATACGGTTATCTATCCTCCATCATCGTTTTTGACAGGAAGAGCCTATTCGAATCCTACCAAAGAAAATGAAGAAGAGGAAGAAGAAACCTACGAGCAAGTAATAGAAAGATTAAATAATTTAATTGGACTCAAAGACCTCAAAAAAAGAATTCATGATTATACTTCTTATCTTCAATTTACTCAAATACGTCAAGATAAAGGACTTAAAGAAGATAAAAATCTAAATTTACATTTGGTTTTTAAAGGAAATCCAGGAACTGGAAAAACTACAATAGCTCAAATGATGGGAAAAATTTATCATCATTTAGGGTTGCTTTCAACAGGAGAATTACACGAAGTAGGAAGAGCTGAACTTATTGGGCAATATATTGGACAAACTGCCCCAAAAGTAAAAGAAATAATTGACAGAGCAAGAGGAGGAGTTTTGTTTATTGATGAAGCCTATTCGCTAGTTCGCTCAGGAGAAGATAGCAAAGATTACGGACAAGAAGTAATTGAAATTTTGGTAAAAGAAATTTCGGACGGAAAAGGTGATATTGCTATTGTTTTGGCAGGTTATACACAACCCATGGAAACACTTTTAGAATCAAACCCAGGATTAAAATCTCGTTTCCCTGTTCAGTTTGAATTTCCAGATTATACTCCTCATGAACTTTTAGAAATTGCACAACTGACAGAAAAAGAAAGTGATTTGCAGTTTACGCCTGAAGCTCTTCATATTTTGAGTAAAAAAATTACAGAAGAATATCGCAAAAGAGATACTACTTTTGGAAATGCTCGCTTTGTAAAAACTACCATTAGAGAAGCAAAAATGAATTTGGGAGTCAGGATTATGAAAATCGAAAATCCTAAAGAACTTTCAAAAACCGAACTTTCAACCGTTCATGTGGCTGATGTAGCGCATCTGACAGCAGGAAAAACAGTTACTCCTCTTTTACTTTCTATTGATGAGGAAGAATTACAACGTTCGATGGCAGAACTTCACGCCCTTGTGGGATTATCAGATGTCAAAAAGCGTATTGATGAACTTATTGCTTTGGTTCGTTTTTATCAACAAACAGGTCGTAATGTCTTGAATCAGTTTTCGCTGCACATGCTTTTCAAAGGAAACCCAGGGACTGGAAAAACTACGGTTGCACGTATTTTGGCTACCATTTATAGAGCCTTAGGAATCTTGGAACGTGGACATTTGGTAGAATGTGATAGACAAAGTTTGGTTGCTGGTTTTGTAGGACAAACAGCCATCAAAACACAAGAAAAAATCAATAGTGCCATTGGTGGAATTTTGTTTATTGATGAGGCTTATGCCCTTACTTCTGATTCAAAAACTCAAAATGATTTTGGAAAAGAAGCCTTAGAAACTATTTTGAAACAAATGGAAGACAAACGAGGTGAATTTATTGTCATTGCAGCAGGTTACACTCAAAATATGGAGCAATTTGTAGAAATGAACCCAGGGTTAAAATCTCGTTTTGATAGAACCATTATTTTTAAAGATTTGACAACAGAAGAACTTTTAGAAGTAGCAGAAGGATATTTTGAGAAAGAAAAATTAGTTTTGACAGCAGAAACGAAAGAATATTTAGAGCAGCAAGTGAAAACTTTACACGCACAGAGAGATAAATATTTCGGAAATGCACGAACCATTCGTACGATTGCACAGGAAGCTGTCAGACAACAACATTTGCGTATGGCATCACTTTCAGAAGCTGAAAGAACAGAAATTATAATGCAGACTTTAGAAAAAATTGATTTAGAAAAAGTAAATTTTAGTTATGAAGATTTGACTGGCAAGCGTCGAATGGGTTTCAAAATGTAGTGAAAAATAATAATATTATGGATCAAGACAGAGTAAAAGCTCCTTTTACAAATGAGCAAGTAGAGCGAATAAACAAATTCCAAGAATCTAATGCTTTTCATCCTTATACCTGTATGGGGGCATATTGTAACAGAATACCCTATGGAGGGAGATTAATCGCCACAAATGAAGGTTTTGTTTGCCCTTGTGGAAAATATACACAAGATTGGTGTAATATTTTTATGATTGAGTATGAAGATGATATGCTAGAATAAGATTTACCTATCCAAAATTTTATCATCTAATTCTATTATTTCTTTCTTCTTAAAAGTAACATTCAAAATTACTCCCAGCAGCATAAGACCAATTCCGATAGCAACATAGATATTAAAGACCTCGTGAAAAAATAAAAAACCAAAACCAAGTGCATACACTATGCCTGTATAGCTCACACTTGCAACTTTTGCAGCTTCTTCAACTTGATAGGCTTTTGTCATATATAATTGTGCAATTTGTGTCAAAATTCCTATCAAAAGCAAATATAACCAATCTATTCCCACAGGCATTGTCCATTCATAAAAAATACAATACAAACTAGCGATAGGCAGCGTTACAAGTGGAAAATAAAGAATTACCATAAGAGGATGTTCCGAAGTTTTGAGTTTTCTGATACAATTATATGCACAACCAGCAAGAAAAGCTGCTGCAATTGCCATCACAAAATAAATTGTATCGACACGCTCATCAAAACCTTTTACCATCGTTACACCAATAAAAGAAATCAAGAAAAATAACCATTGAAGAGGCACTAAACGCTCTCCCAAAATAAGCCACGCAATAATTGCCGTAAAAATTGGAGATAAATAATGTAACGTAATTGCAGAAGCAAGAGGAATATTTTGAATTGTGGTAAAGAATAGAAAAAGAGCCATTCCACCAAAAAGACCACGCAAAAAAAGAATTTTTTTATTTGTGCCTAATCCTTTTACTTTTTGCATTTTGAGTCCAACTACACAAATCACAAAGGAAACAGAAGAACGAAAAAGTATAATTTCCATTGCAGGAATATGAGGTAACATTTTTACTATCAAATTCATAATAGCAAAACAAAAAATAGCAAAAAGCATATATATGATACCTTTTGAAATGCCAATTTTTGCAAATAAACTATCAATTTTTGAAGTAGAAACGGAAGAAGAAGGAGTAGAATTTTCCAAAGAATATATTTTTTGTAGATTTTCTGTATAAATTATCCACAAAGGTAAGCAAGCCCAAACGAAGTAAAACAAAAGCTAAACTATAAATAACTAAAATTAAGGTTAGCGAATTCTGAGAAAATCTTCGTGAATATTAAAAATCAAAGAAAATTGATGATTTGAGATAAATGGAAATACTCGTTCTTTGTTCCGACGAGTAGAAAAATTATAGCCATAATATAACAGCACATCTCCAAACATTCCTAGACCTACTTTTGGAGTAACTACAAAAGCATTTTTGGAAAAATCCGTTTGATATTTTGCTTCTAATGCTAGAGCTAGTAACATAGCATTTACTTCTACTCCTGTCTTTATTCCATAGACATTTCTGGATTGACTCTCATTCAATTGAAAATTAGGAATAACTTCTAAAGCAGTATAATAAGAACGACTAAAATAACCTGTACAACCAAAGTTTCGCATCTGAAAAGCTACACCTGCTTCTGAATAAAAGTCTTTTTGTAATCCTGTTCCAAAACGAAGAGAAATGTAATTTAATGAAGAGTAATTTCTATTTACTACTCCATACGGTCTATTCCTCTGCAAACTATCTTCTTGTGCAAAACTAAAAGATATGGAAAAGAGCCAAGTAAACAAAAGAGCTATTACAATAAAAATTTTTTGAGCATCCATTTTTATAAAAACAAGGTTAGTTAATGAAAAACATTTGATTTTTGATAAAACCAAATGTTTTTTATCAAAAATACTTACAAATATATTCTACATTACAGCAAATAATAATAGAATACAATAGAAGTTATCTTTTTAACTACACGCAACTACAATAGCACGATTTGGTGCTTGTGCATCCAAACATTGTATGTGAACACTTTTAGCATTCGTTCCACAAATAAGAGACTGACAGTCCATGCAACAATATCTAGTGCCTGATCCACCCCAAGCTCCATTAACCTCGTTTGGAGTATCTTTTCCACCAGAAACGATTGAAGCTGTTTTCTGAGAAATAGCAAACTTTTTGAAATTCTTTAAATTTTTCATGAAGAATGATAAGTTAAATTGATTATAATTAAAATAATTTTATTTTTTTAAGCCAATCTGTTACAAGGTAATTATTTATTTAAAAAACACAAATAGATTTTTAAAATTTAGATAATTTTTTGTTAAAATATTGATTTATTATAAAAAAAATGCGTATGCTATAATCTACACTTTCTTTTCAGTGAACATAGACTATAAAATCAATCTAAAAGTCATTTCTTTAATTACCTTTGTTCTTTTAAAACTTATTGGAAAAAGACATAGTTACAATCTACACTACCGAAAAACATACTGTTCCACAAAAATTAACTTCTCCTATTCGTCTTCAAGAATATGGAGTAGGTATTTTTGCACTCATTCCTACCAAATCAGCTTTCAAAAAAGCGTTGAAAAAAAATTATATTACAGTCAATAATAAACCTGCCACGACGGCTACTTTCATAACTGGTGGGGAAACTATTATTTTATCGCTCCCAAAAGAAGAAAAACCAAAAAGAGAATTTATTTTTCCTCTCAAGGTTTTGTTTGAAGACGAATATTTGGCAATCATTCATAAACCTGCTGGTATTTTGGTAAGTGGAAATAGCTTTAAAACGATTGCAAATGCGTTACCTCAAAACTTAAAAAACAGTAATCTGGATGATGCTACCATTCCTCAACCTGTTCATCGTTTAGACTATGGAACAACAGGAGTTTTGCTTGTCGGAAAAACGGCTAGTAGCATTCGTGTTTTGAATAAATTATTTGAAGATAAAGAAATTCAAAAAAACTACTATGCTGTTGCGATTGGAAAAATGAAAGAAAAGCATGGAATAATAAACACAGAAGTGGATGAAAAAGAATCACAATCAACCTATCAGGTTATAGAATCTGTAATTTCTCAGCGATTTGATTTTCTGAATTTGGTAAAACTAGAACCCAAAACAGGAAGAAGACATCAACTCAGAATCCATCTTTCAAGTAGAGGAAATCCAATTTTGGGAGACAAAGAATATGGAATTGAAAATCTAATTCTGAATGGAAAAGGAATTTATCTACATGCTTATTCCTTAGAATTTATTCATCCATTTACAAAAGAAAAGATTTATATAGAAGATAAATTGCCTCCAAAATTTCTAAAATTATTTACTTTATAGAGTATAGTTATTCTTAAAAAAAACTAAATTTCTATTTTTTTTCTATAAAAAGATAAAAGGAATTGCTTTATTTTACTAATAATCTTTAAAACTTCATCGCTATTTTTTGGTGAATTTATGAATTATGTATCTTGCTATGATATATAACTTAAACTAGACATACACACACATTTTATTTTATCCCTATTTCAAATTTATGAAACATTCTATCTACAAAATTGGAGCTGTTACGCTTGGTCTGACTATCGGATTAGGTCTAACTTCTTGCAATGAACCTAAGAAATCAACAGCTACGGAAGCAACTGAAGAAGTAGCAACAGATAAAAAACCAACTGATTATTTAGCTATCGATTTGGCTAACTTTGATACAACTGTTCGTCCTCAAGATGACTTTTTTATGTATGTCAATGGTAGTTGGTTGAAAAACAACCCTATTCCTGCTTCTGAAACTCGTTGGACTAGTTTTAGCGAAATATTGGAAAGAAACAGAGAAATTTTGAAGCGTGTTGCAGAGAATGCAGCAAATAATACTTCTGCTTCGCCTACTTCTGCTGAAGGACATGTGGCAGCATTCTATAAAAGTGGAATGAACGAAGAAAAGCGTGAAGAAATGGGTTTAAAGCCTATGGAAATATACTTAGAAGCAATCAATAAAGCAGCTACTTTAGAAGAATTTCTGAAAGTTTCGGCAGACCAAAAGTCTGTTGCAGGTGGATTATTTAGTATATACGTAACTGCTGATGAGAAAAATAGCTCTACAAATGCTCTTTATCTTAATCAAGGTGGAACTTCTCTTCCAAAATCATATTATGAAGTTGCAGACCTAAAAGAAAAACTCAATGCTTTTGAAAAGCATGTTGCTAATATGTTTGTTTTGATGGGAGAAAATGAAGAAACGGCAGCAAAAAAAGCGCAACATGTAGTTGCTATCGAAACAGCATTGGCTAAAGTTTCTCGTACACCAGCAGAACGCAGAGATACAGAAAAGAATTATAATAAAATGACTTTTGCAGAACTTCAAAAACTTTCTCCAAACGTGGATTGGAAAGCGCATTTGTCAGATGTTGGAGTTCAAAATATCGAAAGTGTAGAAAATGTTATTTTAGGAACACCTGAATTCTTTACAGGATTGAGTAAAATTTTGAAGAGTAATTCTTTAGATGCTCTTAAAGATTATCAAAAATATCAATTGGCAAGTAGCTTTTCCAATTTCTTAAATAGTGCTTTTGAGAAAGAAGCATTTGATTTTTACAACAAAACAATGCGTGGACAAAATGAAATGCAAGAGCGTTGGAAACTTGTTTTAAATGTAATCGATAGAAGTGTAGGTCATTCGTTAGGTCAGCTTTATGTAAAAGAAGCATTTAGTCCGAAAGCAAAAGAACGTGCTGAAATAATGATAAAAGACGTTCGTGCAGGTTTTGAAGACCACATTAAAAGTTTAGAGTGGATGGGAGAAGACACAAAGAAACAAGCTCTTACAAAACTTTCTGCTATCACTACAAAAATTGGCTATCCTGACACGTGGAAAACTTATGAAGGTCTTGAGCTTTCAGAAGACAATTATGCTCAAAACTTTATGAATGCAAGCAACTGGTGGCTAAAAGATAATTTAGCAAAAGTAGGTCACCCTGTAGATAAGGAAGAATGGCACATGACACCTTCAACTGTAAATGCGTATTACAATCCAACAAGCAACGAAATTGTATTTCCTGCTGGAATCCTTCAACCTCCTTTCTTTAGTGAATACGCTGATGATGCTGTCAATTATGGTGGAATTGGTGCAGTTATCGGACACGAAATTTCTCATGGTTTTGACGACCAAGGAAGTCAGTACGATGCAGAAGGAAACATGAATAACTGGTGGACAGATACAGACAAAGAAAAATTCAAGGAGCGTACTACTTCACTTATCAATCAATACAGCGAATACAAAGTTTTAGAGGATATTAACGTAAAAGGAGATGCTACTCTAGGTGAAAATATTGCTGATTTGGGTGGAATGGCTGTTGCTTATGATGCACTTCAAAAGGCGTGGGCAAGAGATGGAAAGCCAGAAAATGAAAGTGGATTTACACCAGAACAACGTTTCTTTATAAGTTGGGCGCAAATTTGGCGTGTAAACTTCACAGATGATGAACTTCGTAACCGAATTGAAACAGATTATCACTCTCCAGGAATGTTCCGTGCAAACGGACCTTTAAGTAATTTTGATCCATTCTTTACAGCTTTTGATGTAAAAGAAGGTGACAAAATGCGTAGAGAAAAACAAATCGTTATTTGGTAGAAATTTGCTAAATGATTTTATCAAAATAAGAAAACCGTTTTACTATCTCTTATAGAATAGTAAAACGGTTTTTTGATGCTTATTTTTTGAAAAATTTAGACAAAAAAAATCCCTTCTTTATACAAAAAGGGATTTTTCATCTGTTTCTTTTAAAAGTATAACTGAGTAATTTAAAAATGAGCAGTTGCAAAAAATATTCATTATTAGCTAATGAGACAAACTACTGATTACTCTGTTTTAACTTTCTATTTCTGGTTCTGAAAAAATAAAGTTACTGTTAAAAATTTTTGCTTGTTATGATTTCCTTCTAAAATCTAAACCTACAAATCAGTTACTTTGAGAACCTGTTTTACTTTTATACTTACTTACTTGACTTATATATTTCAATAGGCTTGCCAATGCCAAAAAATAGTTAGAAATAATTTCATTCTACTAAAAAATAGCTTTTACAGCTTATAAAGGCATATTTTGTTTTCTTAAAAATAAACACATAGAAAATATTTTTTCAAAATAGAAAGGTGATTTTTTCAGAATAGAAAAAAAATATAGATTTACCATCCAATTTGTTGTGCATATTTTTTTACTGTTTCCTTCGTAATTTCCGTTTCTTGTTTTATTCTTAAAAGAACTTTAGAATCTAATTGATGAAGAATATAATTTTCGATAATATGTTCTGATTCTGTATTAGATTCTCCATTAAAAATAATTCCTTTTAACTTGATATTTCTGTTTTTGATAGATTCTAAGCTCAAAATAGTATGATTGATACTTCCCAAATAAAGATTACATACCAAAATAAGAGGTAAATTTAATTTTTCTATTATATCAATTACATAATCAGCTTTTCCATTTTGTCCGTAATTAATTGGAACAAACAATCCTCCTGCACCTTCAACAATCAAACTTTTATCCTGACTTTCTTTTGGCAATTCAAAATCTGAGAGATTAATGTTTATATTATCAATTTTGGCAGCTGCATGAGGCGACATAGGAGCTGTAAGACAAAAACGTTCTTTCAAAAAAATACTCTCTGTATTCGAAACTAGATTTTTTACTTGGTCTGTATCTTTTGGTAAACCTGCCTGTATGGGTTTCCAATAATGAGCCTTTAGTGCCTCTACCAAAATTGCACTAACGAATGTTTTTCCACTATCTGTTCCGATGGCAGAAATAAAATATTGATGTTGCATAAAATTTCAAATAGGTTTTAATTTTTGTCTAATTGAATAAGATATTCTAAATATTCATGTCCTCTTTTCTCTGCAAAGAAATCCAAACTTAACATTAAAATTGCCTGAATTGCCAAACCCAATCCTAAACCTTTCAAAAGACTTGTTGTAAAAGTCTGAGTAGAAAAAGTGAAATAAAGGATAATTCCTAAAATAGTCAATCCTATTTCTACATAACGGTAGATAATAAAGTTTTTCATCACAACTTCCATACGTGGAATTTCTTCTGTTTTGATTTTGGAGGGTTCATTTTTGAGAATATTTTCTACTTTTATTATGTCTTTTGGAGAACGAAAAAAAACAGTCGTACCAACAACAAGTTGGATTAGAGCCACAAAAATAAGAGAAATTGCCATTCCATAAAAAAATGGCTTTTTGAGTACAAATACGAAATAGACTGAAATGAGTGTCACCACAATTCCCACAGCTACAAAAAATAAACTTTCGAAGCGTTCGGCATTAAAATATTCTTGAATAAAAGGTGTCATTTTTTTGAATTATGTATTTGTTGGTGTCGCTGCGCTAAAACACTAACAAAGGCAGGTGGTAGGAAATTAAATAATTTTGATTTGAAGAGACGGAATTTTTTGAAGTATTTTGATTCCAAATGCAGTTACAGGAGTGTGAAAACCAACAGGAAAATCTTTTTTCTCTTGCATCACTTTAATAATAAAAAGCAGAGCTTGAACTGTAAATAAATAGGCTTCTGAACCTATAATTTCCACTTTTGAGATTTCTCCTTTTTCATTTTTAGCTTCAAGAAGAATTAAATTTTATAAGAAGATTTTACAAGCGAATAAAAAGCAGTTTCTGGAAGTAATCTTTTTGCAGGTAAAAGTATGTTAGCAGGATAAGCGATTGGATAACGCATTTTATTAGAATTGCTATTGGCAGCTTTAAAAATTATTTTGGCTACTTCTATCGAATCTGCACCTTTATCGCCTGCATCTTGACTTACTTTTTCACATTTTTCGACAAAATTGTCATACGCATCTGTATAATCTGGCGTACTAAAAGCTCGGCTACGACCATAAAAATCGGTCTTTATTGCACCTGGTTCAATAATTTTGAGTTGAATATTAAACTGTGCAACTTCATATTGAAGCGATTCTGTAAACCCTTCAACAGCCCATTTTGTAGCGTGGTAAATGCTATACAATGGAAAAGCAACACGTCCACCCACACTAGCAATCTGAATAATTTTACCTCCATTTTGCTCACGCATCAATTTTATAGCCTCACGAGTAACTCGCATCAATCCAAAAACATTGGTATTAAACTGACTTTCAATAAATTCATCGCTCATCGATTCAAAAACTCCGTCTGCACCAAAACCTGCATTATTTACCACGACATCCATTCTACCAAAATCTTTTTTTGCTGAGGCTAAAGCAGTTTCGATAGTTTCATTTTTGGTCACATCTAACTCATAGAGTTTTATGGAAGAGTTTTTTTGTAATTCTGTTTCTTTTGAAGGTGTACGCATTGTTGCTGCTACATTCCAGCCTTTTTCGGCAAAATAAAGAACTGCTTCTCTTCCAATTCCTGTTGATGCACCTGTAATTAAAATGGTCTTTTTCATAGTTTTGATAATTTTAAATGAATAAATATTCATTATTTGAATA
Organism: Bernardetia sp.; assembly: GCA_020630575.1. GTDB lineage: Bacteria > Bacteroidota > Bacteroidia > Cytophagales > Bernardetiaceae > Bernardetia. The sequence continues at coordinate 80,443 of JAHDBD010000004.1, read as the reverse complement.
AAAAATAGTTTATTAAAATGTTGTTGGTGCGACACCAACAATGGCTATAAGACTGAATAATTGATAAAATACTACTAAAATTAATTTTTGATTGCGTCCCAAGACATTTTAAACATCGCCTCTACGTGTGTTTGAGAAAGCTCTGTTTTTGTTTCTTGTTGTAAGTTTACGAGTGCTGATATTACACCAATAAGCTGACAAACAAGAAGTTCTAAGGGTAAATCTTTGACAAGTTCTTCACTTTTTCCTTTTTCTAGAAGATGATAAATAGGAGAGATAAGCTCTTCAGCATGATTTCTGTATTCCTCTTTTATAAACGGTGAACGATAATATTGGTCTGTGAAAATGGCATATTCTGGATTTTGGGTGTTTATTTCCATTACTCTAAACCAAAGTTTGCGAAAGTTTGCCATAAAACTATCATTTTCATTATAATCCAAAAAATATTGCTTCGTTTGTTCTTTTTTTATATGAAGATAAAGCGCACTAATTAGCTCCTCTTTGTCTTTAAAATAAATGTAGAGTGTTCCTGTGGCTAGTTTTGCTTGCTGTGCTACTTTGTTCATTTTCAACCCAGTAAACCCATTTTCTAAAACTAATTTCAGAGTTGCTTCATAAATTGCCAAAACTTTATTTTCATCTCTTGCTCTTGCCATAATGTTATTTACTTCTTAATTTGTTTGATGATACAAAGATAGGTGAATATTTATTCACTATCAAATATTAAATGAATATTATTTCATTTATTTTCCATTTTAGTGCTAAGCTAAAGACTTTTTAGTTCATGGAATGAATAATACCTTTTGAAAAACTTTAAAACATTCAAAATTTGATGAGATTAACCTAATTCTATAGAACGAAAAATTAATAATGCCCTAAATTTTCCGTATTTTTGGAAAACCTAATTTTTTGGATTTAATACTCAAATAAACTCAGAATAAAACAGAACACTATGCAACGAGATACTCAAATTTTTGATTTAATAGAGCAAGAACGCCAAAGACAAGAACATGGCATCGAACTAATTGCTTCTGAAAACTTTGTTTCGCCACAAGTAATGGAAGCCATGGGAAGCGTTCTGACAAATAAATATGCTGAAGGATTACCTGGAAAAAGATACTATGGTGGTTGTGAAGTAGTTGATAAAGTAGAGCAGTTAGCTATCGATCGTTTGAAAGAACTTTTTGGTGCTGAATGGGCAAACGTACAGCCTCACTCTGGAGCGCAAGCAAATGCAGCTGTTATGTTAGCTGTTTTGAATGCTGGTGACAAAATCTTAGGCTTTGACCTTTCTCATGGTGGACACCTTACACATGGCTCAACTGTTAATTTTTCTGGAAAGTTATATGAGCCTTCGTTTTATGGAGTAGAAAAAGAAACAGGTCTTATTGATTGGGATAAAGTAGAACAGAAAGCAAAAGAAGTTCAGCCAAAATTATTGATTTGTGGTGCTTCTGCTTATTCTCGTGAGTGGGATTATGCTCGTTTGCGTAAAATTGCTGATAGTGTTGGTGCACTTTTATTGGCTGATATTGCTCACCCTGCTGGACTTATTGCAGGTGGAATTTTGGCTAATCCATTGCCTCATTGTCATATCGTAACTTCTACTACTCATAAAACTTTGCGTGGAGCAAGAGGTGGAATTATAATGATGGGCAAAGATTTTGAAAACCCATTTAGTATCAAAACACCGAAAGGAGAATTGAGAATGATGTCTTCTTTGTTGGATTCAGGTGTTTTCCCAGGTACTCAAGGAGGTCCTTTAGAACACGTAATTGCAGCAAAAGCAGTAGCATTTGGTGAAGCTCTCAAGCCAGAGTTTAAAACTTATATCAAGCAAGTTGCAAAAAATGCTCAAGCAATGGCAAAAGCATTTGTAGATAGAGGATATGAAATTATTTCAGGTGGAACAGACAATCATTTAATGCTTATTGACCTTCGTAATAAAGATATTACTGGTAAAAAAGCTGAGGGTGTTTTGGTAGCAGCTGATATTACACTCAATAAAAATATGGTTCCTTTTGATGACAAATCTCCTTTTGTTACTTCAGGAATTCGTGTCGGAACGGCTGCCATTACTACTCGTGGAATGATGGAAAGTGATATGGAACGAATTGTTGAGCTAATTGATAAAGTTTTGACAAATGCTGATGATGAGAAAATAATTGCTGATGTTCGTGCAGAAGTAAATAACTGGATGAAAGATTTTCCTTTATATAAAGAATTGGAAATGAGTGTTTAATAGTCGTAAGTGATAAGTGGTAAATACAGTTTGATAAATTAAACTTCTATGCTTTGTTGTAGGAGTTTGATTTATCAAATTTTTAATAGAATTAAATCACAGAAAAAGTAACGTAGATTTTGAAAGCAAAAAAGATGAAAAAAGAAAATAAAAAATAGTATGTAGCTATTTTTGATTTAATACAGGAATAGTATAAGGTAACTCTTCTAAAAATTTACTCCAATATGAGATTTCATGTGCAAGTACCATTGTATGATAACTTATTTTTTGCTGTTGTGTTGTGCTAATCTCTAAAGAAAGTATATGACTATCAGCTATTGCATTGGCATACATAGAAGACATAAATCTGAGTGAATACTTTAGTTCTTTAATTTCATCAAACTTAACTCTAATCTCTTTATTATTTCTTTTATAATTGATGGATTGATTTTTTGAATCAAGCACCATGTAAGTAGCTTTTTTAGGATTATCTTTTATCTGAAATGCTTGCTTCTTCTTATAGATTTTTGCTATAATACCAAGAACTCCTAACTCTAGAAAACCAAGTAAAGCACCAAATATCGGAGAAGTATTTGCTCCAAGCCAAAACGTAGAAACCAACAGGAGTATCATAAAAGAAATACCTCCTAAAACCATTATCATAGCAGTTTTGGCAAACTCTCTATTTCCTTCTTTGCCTTCCTTAGCAAAATAACTTCCTTTTCTAAACAAAAAAGGTAAATACTCTAAAGGTTTTGCGACCAACTGTAAAGATTTAGCAATAGGAACTTCAGAAAGTGTTTCTTCTTGATTACAATGAGTATTTCCCAAATACTCCCAACTTTCTATAAAAAAAGCAGACTTACATGCAGCACAAATCACAATCGTATGTCCTTCTTCTATTTTTTCTCCTGTAATAGGGTCAATTCGTTCTTGTTTTAAGAAAGCTGAATGATTGACTATATCTAAATGATGAGTGTGAGGCATTATCTTTTTAGTTTATCCCACCATTACGTGAGCATTTGGATAACGGTACGAGTTCGTAACAACGGCATTACTAAGTGCAAGAGCAAGCGTAAGCGTTCCAACACGCCCTAAATACATAGAAGCGATAATAATTACTTTTCCCCAAAAAGAAAGTTCACTTGTTAAGTTCATACTAATTCCAACAGTCGCAAACGCCGAAACCTGTTCGAAAATAATCTTTAGGATAAATTTTGTATCATTTGGAGAGGAGGGTTCTTGTACCAATAGCAAAAGAAAAATAGCCAAGATATTATAAGCAATTGCAAATATGAAGATGGCAAATGCTTTTCTTATCAGTTCTTCTGGAATAGTTCGGTTTGCAATTACGATACGTTCCTGTCTTCTAATACTAGCAACAGCAGCCACAAAAACCAATACAAAAGTAGTGATTTTGATACCTCCAGCCGTCGAACCAGAAGATGCCCCAATAAACATCAGAACCAAACACATCATAATTGTAGCAGGATTCAAAGCTTCAAAATCCATTGTATTAAAACCTGCCGTTCTTGTTGTCATGGACTGAAAAAGTGCTGTTACAAAGGCTTGAATAATTGTTCTGTCTGTTAGTTTTTCTATTTCTAATAAGAGAAAACCAATTGTACCAATGGCAAGTAATGTAAAAGTCGTATAAACATTGATTTTGGTTACTACATTCCATTGTTTCCAAGGTTTTACAAAACGTTCTTTTATATTTTTAAATGAAAAAATATCTTCAATAGTAGTATAGCCTAATCCTCCCAAAATTACAATCCAAATAATAACAAAATGCAGGTTGTACATTCTATCGATTTTGAAATTTGTATCTGCCATTCCACCAGAAAACAAACTAAAACCACCATTACAAAAAGCTGAAACAGAATGAAAAAAGGAGAAAAATATCTTTTCACCTATATTTTCAAATTGCTGACTTTGTTCCCATAGTTCTTCATCCCAAGCATAATAAATACCTATTGTACCCAAAATTTCTATAAAAAGAGTAATCAAAACGACTTTACGAAGAAGTTTTGTAGCAGAAACTAGTGATTCACTACTTAAATAATCTTGAATAATAGATTGATGTTTTATACCTACGCCTTGTGTCAGAAAACTTGCAAAAAATGTAGCAAAAGAGACCATTCCTATTCCTCCAAGCTGTATCAACACAAGAATTACAATTTGTCCTTTTAGTGTAAAAGCAGTTGCTGTATCAACTACAATAAGTCCAGTAACACAAGAGGCACTTGTAGAAGTAAAAATGGCATCAATCAAATCCATACTACTCTTCCCAGGAGTCATTGTAGGAAGCATAAGCATTCCTGCTCCCATCAAAATCAAAAGAACAAAGCTAAGAAGAAATGTAGTGGCTGGCTTATAACTTATTTCTGAAAGATGTGTGGTAATTCGTGTCAAATCCAATCCCACCATTAAAAGCATATAGATTGACAGAAAATGCTGATTAGATAACTCTGGATTAGAAAAACCCAAAAGCTCAAAGTAATAATAGGTTATTCTAAAATTAAGAATATAATTAATTGAGCCACAAAAAATAACAAAAGCTATCAGAAGAGCTTCAAACCAATTTCTACGTAAAAAATCTATCCAATGCGAATCATAAACAACCCGAAAGATAAAAAATATAGCAAAGGCAAAAAATATAATATCAAGTGTTCCAAAAATTACTCGTTCTATAGCAGCATCTACATAAAAACCATAACGATATACCAAAAAACCAAGCGCAATAGCTGAACAGATTACTGAAAGAGTCTTTATCAGTAATAAAATTCTGTCCCTACTTTCATACACATGATTTTGGTAACGTTCCCGAAAAGTATTTTTGTAATTAAAAAAACGAGTTCTAAAATTGTTCAATTAGTATTTATAATTTTACTTTTTAATCAGTTGTGTATCTAGATAAATCTATAAGAAAAATAGAGTTTACTAGTTGCAATACGAACATAAATTGAATTTTAGTTCAAAGAAACAAATTTTTTTGGCAAAATAATAATCAAATAAACTTGAAACTTAGTAGATTAAGTCTATTTTTATAAAAAAATGAACCTTACGGCGACTATTTTGGGTTTCAATTTTATATTTTGAAAAAAATGACGTTGTTTTGTACTACGTAGCTGTCAGCTTCCAAGCTGTCAGAAAAATACAAAGACTTTAATTTATGATACTTTAAACGATAGCTTGGAAGCTATTGGCTACATTATGAAAAGACAAGATATAAAAGACTTATTAGAGTCAAAAGAATTTGACCAACCTGTCCATACAAAAGGATGGATTCGTGGAGAACGTGGAAATGCGTATGTTCGTTTTTTAGGACTTAATGACGGTTCTAGCCTTGAAAATATTCAAGTAGTGGCTGATGCCGAAAAGTTTGATGAAAATCTTAGAAAACGTTTTAATGTAGGTGTTTCTGTTTCTATTACAGGAACATTAGTAGAATCAAAAGGAAAAGGACAGAATGTAGAAATTATAGCTGATTCGATAGAGATTTTGGGGGATGCTGATGCTGAAAAGTATCCGATTCAACCAAAAGCACACTCTATGGAATTTTTGAGAGAAAATGCACACCTTAGAAGTCGTACTACTACTTTTGGCGCAATTTTCCGTCTTCGTCATGCGCTTTCGTTTGCTATTCATAATTATTTCAATGAACGTCGTTTTTATTACTGGCATTCTCCAATCCTTACAGCATCTGATGCAGAGGGAGCAGGAGAAATTTTTAGAGTAACTAATTTTGATATTGATGATTTTGATTCAATTCCAAAAATTACAGAAGGCGACCACAAAGGAAAAATAGACAACAAAGAAGATTTCTTCGGAAAACCAACCAACCTTACTGTTTCTGGACAGCTAGAAGCAGAACTTGGAGCTTTAGGTTTGGGAAGAGTTTATACTTTTGGTCCTACTTTTAGAGCTGAAAACTCAAATACTGCTCGTCATTTAGCTGAATTTTGGATGGTAGAACCAGAGATGGCTTTCTATGATTTGAAAGATAATATGGATTTGGTAGAAGATTTCTTGAAGTATTTAATCAAATATGCTTTAGAAAATTACAGAGAAGAAATTGAATTTTTAGATGCAAAATTTGTAAAAGAAAATTCAATGAAGAAAAAAGAAGAACGTGCAGAAATGGGACTAATTGAAAAATTAGAATTTGTTTTGGCAAATGATTTCAAGCGAATTACTTATACAGAAGCGATTGATGTTCTACTTAATTCTAAGCATTACAAAAAAGGAAAGTTTCAATATGATGTAAAATGGGGAGTTGATTTGCAATCTGAACACGAACGTTTCTTAGTAGAAAAACACTTCAAAACGCCTGTTATTCTTTATAACTATCCAAAAGACATAAAAGCATTCTATATGCGTCAGAACGATGGCGAAGAAGCAGGAAAAGAAACCGTAGCAGCAATGGACGTACTTTTCCCAGGTATTGGGGAGATTGTAGGAGGTTCGCAGCGTGAAGAGCGTTTAGAAAGATTACAAGCACGTACTGATGCAATGGGAATTACGGAAGAGCTTTGGTGGTACTTGGATACTCGTAAGTTTGGAACTGTTCCACACTCAGGTTTCGGACTTGGTTTTGAGCGTTTGATATTGTTTGTTACAGGAATGGGGAATATTAGAGATGTAATTCCTTTTCCTAGAACTCCTAAAAATGCTGAGTTTTAAAATATGTTTTCTAGTTCAAGCGTCGACGCTTGAACTAGAAAACATATAAATAAATTCAAGAAAAGTCTTTTCTAATTAATTTTGGGAAAGACTTTTTTATTTTTAAAATGTAATTTGTGTAAATTTATCAAAAATCAATAAACTAATTTTATGGAATAAGGAAAATTCAAGAACGCTAAAAAGTCAGAAGAGGCAAAAGTGAGGTCAATAAAAAAATCCTTTCCATAATTATATTGAAAAGGATTAGATATAATTTCACAAGAAAACTACATACTTTTGTCTCTAAGAATGCTGTAGAATTCCATTATTCTCACTTTTTTTTAAACGTAGTGAATAAACAGATTTGTAATTCTTTCCTGTGTCTAAATAATTTTTGAGTTTCTGAAATAGATTTTCATCAATATATTTTTCTAAGGCTTGTTCTGAATCTTTATAATGCTTCATAGCATCTTTTATTTCTTCGTCCCATTTCCCAAACAAAACATCAAAATCAGAAGGACTGATATGTTTTCTACAATCTTTTGAATCACATCCACACTCAAAATTCTGTTCTAAATTGAAGATAGCATATTCATCTGTAATTTCTTCATCAGGCTCAATATCACGAAGTGCAATTTCAAATCCATAGCCTGTACTAATTGTATTTCGGCTACACGAATGATTTACATATTTTGCAAAATCCCAACTTACAATTCTATATCCTCGCTCATCACGATATGAATATTTATCTACTACGCCACGAGCATATTCATCTAGTTTTGCGTATTTTTTTGGAGTTACCTCAATTTCTAAACTGTCTTTTACATAGACAATTGTTCCTTTAGGAATAAATTCTTTTGCGAAAACGCCATAGCCAATTTCAGGACTTACAAAGCGAAGTTCGGTAGAGGGATGAATCATGTGTTATAAAAAGTTTATAAAAACAATGAATGACTGAAAGAATTTTGAACAAAATTAATTAATTTAATAATTCTACTAATTAATAGACTTTTACTGCTTTGATAGCAATAAGTTTAAATTTTATCTACTAATAATTAAATAAAATTATGCTGAATAAGAACGTAAAAATGAGAAATTAGTTGTAGAAAAAAAGCCTTTTTTGAATAGTTTTGAAAAAATAGATTTTTTGCAAAAAAAAGCCTGTTTCGATATTAAAATTTTAAAACAAGGTGATTAATAGATTTATTTTTATCAAAAATTTAAAATATTTATCTTCTAATTTTATTTTTTCTATAAGAAACACTAATCCAATGTGAACTCGGTATTATATTCTTTCTTTTATGTGTGTCCTTGTCATACACTTCAGAGTTTCAGACAGCTATGTTGCACTAAATTGTCTGACACCTTGAAGGTGTACTCAAGATAGTTTGCAAATCAGCTAATAAAGAAGCATAGACTGATAAATACATAAATTCTAATACCGAGTTTACGTTAATCCACAAAAAAAGCCAACAAAACTAAAATAGTCTTGTCGGCTTGTCTTTAAACTTGATTTTCGAATTTCATTCCGATAATGAATTCAAAAATTTCTCTAAACAAACGATTTTTACATACCTGCTTTAGCAGTGATATCAAATCCTACATTTACAGTATTATTGATAAATTTGTCTTTTACTTTTGCAGTACCTTCTGCCATAAAGCTAACGTTGAATTCTGTACGGTCAAGGTTAAATTTTGCACTTGCTTTTACTTCACCTTCTGCTGGCATAGTTACATTTGCATAAAAGCTAATTGCTTTTTCTACATCCATCATTTTAAGGTTACCTGTAATTTTGTGAGTTGGGTTCTCAGTAGAATGCTCTCCTTCTACTACTTCAATTGTTGAAGCATCAACAGGCTCAACATTTGTGATAGTGAAAGTAGAAGTTGGATACGTTTCAACAGCAAAAAAATCAGGGCTTTGAAGGTGTCCTACCAATTTACCATTATCTTCAGCTTCTTCAATATCTAATACTTTAATGTCTGTCATGTTGATAGTAATTGTACCACCTGTAAGCATGCCATTTTCTACCATTAATTTAGAATCTGGAGAAATGCCTAAAGTTCCATTGTGCTGACCACCTGGTTTTGAACCAATCCAAGTAACTGCACTAGCAGAAGGGTCAACCATAAGTTCTTTCGTACCTTGAGTTTCTTCTGGAACAACAGCAACTGTATCAGCTACTTCAGCCTCTTGGCTTTTAGGAGCATTGTTACAACTTGAAAGGAATGATAATGAACCTGCTACTAAAATAGCACTAGCAAATAAAGAAATACTTTTCATAATAAAGTGAGGTTAAGTTTTGAAAAGACAAATGTAAATAAAATAATTGTAGGTACAACTATTTCAACTACTTTTTTTTGATTTAAAATCGAAAGATTTTTTTTTCTTTGATATTAGAGGGCATAACTCTTAGTTGCTACTATTGTTTTTGTATTTTTGTTCTGACAAATTATTAAATTCCTTCTTGAATTCTTTCTATCATTTTTATTCTTAATTATTTTTCAAATGACTACTCTTCCTATCTTATACGAAATCTTTTTAGAATCTTCTGGTGTTTCGACTGATACTCGCCATGTAAAAGACAACGAACTTTTTTTTGCTTTAAAAGGAGATAATTTTGATGGAAACAAATTTGCCTATCAAGCCTTAGAAAAAGGAGCTTCTCATGTTGTTATTGATGACTCAAGTGTTATTCCTAGTTTTGATGAACATGACCAAAAGAAATTAGCTTATAAGAACAAATATCTATTGGTAGAAAATGTATTAGAATCACTTCAAAAACTAGCTAATTTCCATAGAAAACAGTTTACTATTCCTTTTATCGGAATAACAGGAAGTAATGGAAAAACAACTACAAAAGAGCTTTTACGTTCTGTTCTTTCTCAGAAATTTAAGACATATTCTACTGAAGGAAATCTGAATAATCATATTGGTGTTCCTCTTACTATTCTTAGAATGCCGACAAATACAGAAATTGCCATTATAGAAATGGGAGCAAATAAGGTAGGCGATATTCAAGAGCTTTGCAGCATTGCAGAACCTAATTATGGAATGATTACCAATATTGGAAATGCTCATTTACAGGGTTTTGGTAGCTATGAAGGAGTTTTGAGAGGAAAAACAGAATTATATCAATCACTAATAAAAAATAATGGAACTGTTTTTATAAACAGTAATGACTCTGTTTTGATGAACATGGAAAAGCGTTTTGAAGATGGAAAAGTAATGAAATATGGAACAGAGAATATAGAAAATTATTATTCGGCTACACTCTCTGAATCTGTACCTATAATTATTTATAAAGACGAGGACAATAATAAAGTTCAGACTCAACTTACAGGTGCATACAATTTTCCAAATATTTTAGCTGCCTTAGCATTTGGTAAATTTTTCGGTCTTTCTTATTCTCAAATGAATAAAGGAATTTCAGATTATCTTCCAAAAAATAACCGTTCACAAGTCGAAGAGCGAACAGAAACAAAAAATACTTTGCTCCTTGATGCCTACAATGCAAACCCTGATAGTATGAAAGCTGCTTTGTTACACTTAGAAGCAATGCCAAGAAATGGAAAGAAGAAAGTCGCTATTTTGGCAGATATGTTTGAAATAGGAAAAGAATCATTTATCAAACACAAAGAAATTTTAGGTTTTGCATTACAACTCAAAATTGATAAAATAATAGTTTGTGGAAAAGACTTTTCAACAGCCAAAACTGCTGGAAATATTGTTTCTAGTCTGATTTTGAGTTTTGTAGATAAAAAAGAATTAGCTGATTATCTGGAGAAAAACCCTGTTACAGAAAGTATCATTCTATTAAAAGGTTCTAGGGGAATGGGCTTGGAAACGGTGGTGGAGTTGTTGTAGTTTCCATTATCAACTTCTGATTACAGACGATTGCTAAGGGAAAATATCTATTTATTACTTTTATTCTACCAATTATGAAATTCTATATTTTATCACTCTTGTCAATTCTTTGCCTTTTTTCTTGTAATCCAAAGCCTATTTCTAAAAGCGATAAAACAGAGTTTTCGAAAGAAGTATTGGAAGTCAGAAAGAAAGAGTTAGAAGAAAACAAACAGAAACCTATAGATATTTATAGTTACGACGACGCTAGACTTGACTCTATTTTTCGTTTGTCCTTAGATTCTATAATAGATTTTTTGAATGTTGCGAAATTTGAAAAAGATACTATTATAAGAAATGAATTCACGTATGCAGTGTATGGAAAAGCACAAAATGGATTTGCTGACTTTGTTTTTATAGAAAGTATGTATCCAGATTTGTTAGACTCTCTAACAACTCCAACTTATTTGTATATAAAAAATAGACACAAATTTGAGCTAAAAGATCAGTTTAATTTTGATGAAATGAGTTGGCGAGGTTCAAAAATTCAGCGAAGAGATATGAATTTTGATGGAAAAATAGATATCGTACTTCAGCGTCCTTGGTTTGCAAATAGAATGATAGCCGAATATTTAATAATTATGGATTCTGATTTTAAGAGAATAACGAAAACGTCTTCTACTTACGAATTGCTGACAGATGAAAAGAACCAAACAGTTATTTCTTTTATAGATGGTGGAAACTGTTGTACACATTACAAAACTATCAATAAATGGCAAAGTGATAGTTTGGTAGAAATAAAGCATTTAGAAAAATCATATAATCATCAAGAAGGGGGCGAGATTTTAGAAGAGTTTGTAATTAAAAATGGAAAAGAAATAAAGGTTAAAAGCCAAAAATTAAAGCAAGATGAAGCAGAACAGTATTTTGAAAATTATAACTAAATGAAACATTACATTTTATCCATCCTATTACTTCCATTATTTTTTTCGTGTAATCAAAAATCTGTTGTGGATACAGAAACTTCTGAACATCAGAAAATAGAACAAAACTTTAATCCACTAGATTATTCTGATATTCAACTTGATTCTATCAATGCTTATTTTGTAGATTCTACATTGACTTTTTTTAATCAGAATGAAATACAGAAGGATACTATGTTTGTTTTTGGACTGACTGTGGTAGATTTTTTTGTTCAAAAAGATAGATTTCCATCTTTTTTTACATTTTATCATAGAGTAAATGGAACAAAATATCCATATCTGTATGTAGCTAAAAAAATAGAGGAAAAATATAAAGTAATAAATAGCCTAATATATGATGAGATGCGAAGTATAGAAAATATCTATTTAGAGGACATAAATTTTGATAACAAAAAAGATATTATTATTAAATCTCATCATAGGAGTGGAAGTAGAGTAGTTTCTTTTTATCATTTGATTGTTCAAGAGGACTTCAAAAATGTAGCTTCTTTGTTAGCAACGGATTCATTATATATTTATCCTTCAGAAAAAGAAATTATAGCTTTTAGAGATGGTGGAAACTTTGGTATGCATGAAAAGAATTTTTATAAATGGATAGGTGATTCACTTACACTAACAAAATACTGGCAAAAAAGTATTGATATAACAGGTAAAAAAACTATAGAAAAATTTATCATCCAAAATGGAAAATCTGTCAGAACAAGTTATGATACAATAACGATAGAGGAAGAGGATATTGATTCTCTGTGGCATTGAAAAAATATTTTTTGTTTATGATACAGAAAATCAGATAAAACACAAAAAGCATTTATTCCAAAAAAATAGAATAAATGCTTTTTGTGTTTAAAATATTGCCGTTGTCGGTGTCTCCACCGACGACATAAAAATCACAAATTAATCACGCTCTTTCAACCATTCCGAAACCTTAGGAGCAAGTTCTTTTTGAGAACGTCCACCTACAAAAACTCCAATGTGTCCACCTGGGAATTCGTATAATGTTTTGTCTTTTGAGCCTACATTATCATTCAATGGTTTAGTTGCCGAAGGTGGAACTAAATGGTCTTCTGAAGCATAAATAGTCAAAATTGGATTCTTAATGTCTTTCAGATTTACTGCTTTCTTTCCTAAAGTAAATTCTCCCTTTATGAGTTTATTTTCTTGATACAAGTCTTTGATAAACTTACGGTAACATTCTCCTGCTTGAGAAGGACTATCGCCTACCCATTGTTCCATACGTAAGAAGTTCATCATTTTACCTTTGTCTTCCATCATATTTGTAATGGTAGCCATTTTTTTGAATTTGCTAAGTGGTTTCAACATATCAAAACCCATATTCAAAAACTCCCCTGGTACAAGTCCATCATTTCCATCAACTACTTTATCAACATCTAAATCTCTTGACCACTTGAATAAAAGACCATCATCTGTATTGAAATCAAAAGGAGCAACAAGGGTAATCAAATTTTTGATTTTGTCTTGATTAAGAGCCGTATAAATAGTAGAAAATGTTCCACCCTGACAAACACCAAGCAAATTTATTTTGTCAATTCCATGTTCATTTCTAACAAAATTTACACAAGAATTAAGGTAACCATTGATATAATCTTCCATCGTCAAATATCTATCTACACGAGAAGGATAGCCCCAATCAATCAAATAAATATCAATGCCATTATCTAGTAGATTTCTGATAAAACTACGATCAGATTGCAAATCCATCATATCAAAACGATTTACGAGTGCATAAGCAATCAATAAAGGCGTTTTGAGGCTACGTTTAGAAGAAGAATAACGATATAATTTTACTTTATCTTCACTCCAAACAAGTTCTTTTTGAGCTGTTGCGACATCAATTTCTTCTACATCATTGAGCATTTGATAGCCTTTTACGAGCTTTTCAGTTTGCTCAGTAATTTCTTTTGTAAAACTTTCAAATACATTAGTAGGTGTATTTTCTTGGTTTTGATTTTCCATAATAAAATTTAGTTTGTGTGTATTTGTAGCACTCTCTTTAGGGTGTGAATATTTTATGTTGTATATTTTTTACTTCTAAAAAAAAAGACGTTCTATAAATATACAATTTAAAAATCTTTTTTTATCAAAAACCCCAACTTCACTATGAAGTCAGGGTTTTTATTGAAGGAAATGTTAGATTTCACTAAAATACAGTTTTACTAAAAAAACTATACTTACATCCTGAATAACTACTCAACTTCAGAATGGTTTTGATTCAATTTTGGTTTTTACCAATGGTAGTACCAAAATGATTTTAACTCTTCAACTCAAAAACTATTTTGTAGTTTTCTTACGAGTTGTAGTTTTTGTAGCAGGTTTAGACTCTTCAGTAGGAACTAAAGTTTCTGATTTGCTTACAGGAGCTTCACTTGCTTGGTACGCTTTATCTTTTGCTTCTGACGAAACAGAAGAATTTGCATTGTTTTCTAGCTCACGAATGCGAGCTTTCAATGCGTGTACTTGTTTAGCAAGTTCATCAATTTCAGAATTCAAAACTACAGGATAAGGAGAAAGAACTTGTTCCATTCCTTTATTAAAGCTTGTTTTCAAATCTAATTGAAGAGCCAAAACTTCGCCTTGTAATTTAGAAAATTCGTCGCCTTTGAAAATATCAATCATATTTCCTTCTAAATGATTGAGCCAGTTCATATAGAACTCATTGTATGTATTTACATTTCCGTCTTTTGCTGTCTCAAACATTTTAGTCATAAACTCTTCAGAGCTAGTTTTTACTGTTTTACCAATAATAGCATTCATATCAGCCATTTTTGTTTGGTAATCAAATAAAATAGTTTGCATTTGAGAGAAAAGTTTGATTGACTCTTTTTCTTTGCTTGGAGGCATTAATTTATAAAACGGAGCATATAATTTTTCCATACGCTCATATATTTCTTTACCAAACTGATGGTTTGAGATGTTCATGTTTTCCATGTTCATCATACCCATCATTTTAGACATGTCAAAGTTGTTCATGTCCATTTTTGGCATCATAGAAGAGAATTTTTCGATCATTTCAGTATAAGTAGCGAACATTGGGTTATTAGTCATCGTAGTACGATATTGCTCAACCATTTTGTTCATCTGCTCACTCATTTGTCCGAAGTTGGCAAAGCCAAACTGTGAAGGATTTTGAGCAAACATTCCTTTTGCCATTTCTTGCAATTTGTCCATGTTCATCATTTTGAAGTATTCTTGTACATCAAAATTTTTGTTATTGGTCATTTGCACAAATGGTTTCCACATTTCGTAGGCATCGAAATAGGATTTTGCTCCTTTAGTCATGTTTTCAAACGCTTCTTGCATTGGTTGCATCGCTTTGAAAGCAGGATTAGAAGTCATCATTTTTTTGCTCTCATTCATCATCTCGGTAGTAGAGTTTAACCAAGTTTTGTAAGAGCTAGTCATCATTTCTTGCATTTTGGTAGCATTTTCTTGCATATTCAATACGTTTTTGCCACCTTCATTAGTCATTTGAGCCATTTTCAACTGACGGTCAGCCATTTCACTCATTGTATCCATCCACTTTTTAGAAAGTGATGATTGTTGTTCCATAAGTTGAGTTACTTGTTCTGGCATAGTTTCAGCAGAAATTGTTTTGCCTTTTTCTACTGCTTCAGAGATGATGCTTTTTTGGTTGTCGTACCAATTTTTATACATGTCCGTAGCTTGCTCCATGACTTTGCCTTCTTTAGCTGCTTCTTGGAGCTGACGAGTAGAACCTACCCAGTTTTCCACGATTTTGTTTTGAGTAGTTGCCCAAAAATCTAACATTTCCTTCGTAGAATCCATTACGTTTGCCATAGTATATTAAAAAGTTTAATTGGTAAAAAATAAGCACAATTCAAATGTACGAGGTATTTTTGACACTACAAAATCTTGTATGCAAGCAGCTAACCCTCTCATTTTGAACTAAATATCTGTTTAATTTTGCAAAATTTTTAATAAAAAAAAGAATGTTTGGAAATATTTCAAAAGTGCAATACAAAACCAATGTTTTTTTGCTAAAAAGTCAATTTTAAAAAGTTGCACAATAATCCAAAGTTCTGTGAATCAGTAAATTATAATTTAAAAAAAATGCTTTTTTTTGATAAAAATCTCTAATTAAGCTTTAAAAAGTGAAACTATTATTTTTCTGTTACAAGTAGATTAATTTTTTTTTACGTTGTTTCAAATTAGATAAAAGACAAGGTGTCTAGAAATAAAAAATAACATTTTTATCTTATGTGACTTCTACCCTGTTTTAGAAAAAAAATAACTTTTTATTAGACTGGATTCATAATAAGCAATTTTAAACTTGTCGAAAAAAGTAATTACAATTATTGTTGGTACAGTTATTTTTAGTATTTTAGCTACTTAACAAACCCATTACTACTGTTTTGAAGCAAGCTGTTTATAAAAATATCCAAGACTCTGCTCTTAAAAAAATGAATACTACTGTTGTTATAGTAGTGGCAGCTTTTCTATTTCTATCAAATTCAGTTTTTGCTCAGCTTATTCCTTCTGTTGTATTAAAGGATGCTGATAAAGAATATGTCATTACACATAAACTTGGTTTGTACGAAGAAGTAGTAGAAGATTCAAATAAAAAAGAAACAATAGAAACTATTCAAGCCAAAGAGTTTAAAATAGTGGGAAAGGATATTGTAACTCTAAATAAAGGAGCTCACATTATGTGGGTCAAAATACCTTTACAAAACAATTCTGAACTCAAAAAATGGTATTTAGAAATTGGAAACGGACTAGCTGATATTGATGTATTTATTCCAATAGAAAATAATACTACCAATTCCTTCAAAAAAACTTCTTTAGGTTTTTCACTGCCATTTGAAAAGCGATTTATTCAAACCAATGTATTTTTAATTCCTCTTGAATTACCTAAAAATCAGAAAAAAACAATCTATTTACGCATAGAAAGTGATTATTTTCAAGCTCCTTTTCGCATTGCTCCTATTGAATTTTATCTTGAAAGGGATCATAAAGTGGATTTAGCTGAGGGGATTTATTATGGTTTTGTGATTGTAATGGTATTATATAATTTATTTATTTTCTTTACAATTAAAGAAAAAGGATATTTATATTATTTAAGTTATTTATTGTTTCTTGGTTTGGCGATGTCGCAACTAAGAGGACATTTGTTTGAGTTTTTTCTATTTGATTTTCCTTTTCTAAATCACTATGCTCCTGTTATTCATTCTTTATCAGGAACATTTGCAAGTTTATTCTTGATAGACTTTCTAAATACAAAGAAGAATTCACGCTTTTTTCATATCACACTACATATTGTCTTAGCTACTTTTTTGTTAGGTTTACTAGTAAGTTTATTAGGCTTTAAACCTCTTGCATCACTTATCAACCAAATTGTTGCAGGTTTATCTACCATAAATGCTTTGGCTGCTGCTATTTTTATTTATTATAAAGGGTATAAACCAGCCAAATATATTATTGTAGGATGGACATTTTATTTAATAGGAACACTTTTATTTGTTTTAGCAGGAGCAGAGATAATTCCTTATAATGATGTTACTTCTAATGGCATTTTATTCGGTTCGGCAATAGAAATGATATTGCTTTCTGTAGCATTAGCTGCTAAGATAGATTTTTATAAAAAAGGGCAAGAAAAACTGCAAGAAGAAGTTTTAGAGGCATCAGAAAGACATAGAGAACTTGTAGAGAATCAAAACAAAAAATTAGAAGAACGAGTAGTAGAACGTACAGAAGAATTGAATGTCGTTAATGAAGAACTTTCTGTAAATCTTGAGCGACTACACGAGCAAAACTTAGTCATTGAGAAAAAAAATCAAGATATTACTTCAAGTATAACCTATGCCAAGCGCATACAAGATGCTATGCTACCAAGTTTGGAAGAGATTGAAAGTGTTTTTTCTGACTCCTTTGTGTTTTTTAAACCTAAAGATATTGTTTCTGGAGATTTTTATTATTTCAAACAGGTTAATCAAAAAGTAATTATTGGAGCTGTTGATTGTACAGGACATGGCGTTCCAGGGGCATTTATGTCTTTGATTGGAAATGATTTATTAAATGAAATTGTAGAGAATAAATCAGTTACCAAAGCATCCCATGTTTTAGATAAATTGAATCAAGGTGTTATAAAAGCATTGCGTCAAACAGATACACAGGTTAGAGATGGAATGGATGCAGCCATCTGTGTATATGATTTAGACACACAGATTTTGGAATATTCTGGAGCAAAAAATCCTCTTATTTATGTGGAAAATGGAGAGGTAAACATAATAAAGGCAGACAGACAGTCTATTGGTGGAAGTCTTATTAAGAATCAATTCAATAAAAAGCCATTTACAACACATACTATAGATTTGAAACAAAATCCAAACATAAGTTTCTATCTCTTTACAGATGGTTTTCAAGACCAATTTGGAGGAGAAAACGATAAGAAATTTACAACAAAGAGATTCAGAAATACTTTATTAGAATGTTCTAGACTACCTTTCTCAGAACAAAAATCTTTTTTAAAAAATACACTTACAGATTGGATGGGAAATAAAACTCAACAAATTGATGACATACTAATATTTGGTTTTAAACCTTCACAAATGAATTAATTATTTTTGGATATGAGTATGAATTTTTGATTTAATTTATACAATTATTTTTAGTAAATTACCTTTTACACTACTTATATATTAGCTACTTTCTACTACCATTACCTTGCAACAATTTTATTATAAAAGTATTTTTTATTTTACAAAAAAAACAAAAGAATATATTACTAACTTTATAGTAATAATTATTTTGTTGTGCTTTTCCAACTCTGCTTTTGCTCAATCGGTCTCTACTACTTTTTTATCAGACTCTACTCAATCTTATATCATTACAGATAAAATAGGTGTTTTTAGAGAAGAAAATCAACAAGAAAAAACTATTGAGTCTATACAAGAAATTGATTTTATAGTTGAAGGAAAGGAAATAATTACTGTCAATAATGATAAAAATGGCTTTTGGTTGAAAATTCCTATTCAAAACAAAACTCTTCTTAAAGAATGGTATTTAGAAATAGGTAGTGGACATGGAGATTTAGAATTTTATATTTCTGAAACAAATAACTCTATAAAAACCTATCGGAAGATATTACTTGCAGAGAAAGTGCCCTTTTCAGAACGTTTGATACAAACAGATAGATTTTTATTGCCTTTATATTTACTACAAAATCAATCCATGACTATTTTTGTACGTGGCGAAAGTAATTATTTTCAAGCTCCTGTTCGTATTGCTCCTTTAAAATATTACTTTGAAAGAGATCATAAAGCAGATATAGCAGAGGGAGTTTATTATGGCTTTGTGATAGTCATGTTTTTGTACAACCTGTTTGTGTTTTTTACTTTGAGAGAACGAGGTTATCTTTATTATGTAGGTTATCTGCTTTTCTTTGGTCTTGCAATGGCTCAAATTAGAGGTCATGGTTTTGAGTTTTTATGGTTTAGCTTTCCTTTTGTAAATAATTATGCCCCACTTTTTTATGTTTTTGGGGGAATTTGTGCCAGTTTATTTTTGATAGATTTTCTTCATACTCAAAAGAACTCACGCTTTTTTCATATCACTTTACATATTACTATTTATGCGTTTGCATTAGCTGGTGTAGCAAGTATTTTAGGTTTCAAAAATATTGCTTCTTATATCAATCAAGTTGTTGGAGCAATATCTACTATAAATTCATTAGCTGCTGCTATCTATGTTTATTATACTGGATATAAACCTGCAAAATATATTATAGTGGCTTGGTCTGGATATTTATTAGGTATTCTTGTTTTTGTTTTGGCAGGAGTAGATATTATTCCCTACAATACATTCACTTCTAGTGGTATCTTACTAGGTTCAGCAGTAGAAATGATATTACTTTCAGTCGCTTTAGCTGCAAGAATAGAGTTTTATAAAAAAGGTAGAGAAGAGCTACAAGCCAAAATGCTAAAAACTTCGGAAGAACACCGAGAATTTGTCGAAACACAAAACAAACGATTAGAAGAACGAGTCGTTGAGCGTACAGAAGAGTTGAATGTAGTCAATGAAGAGCTTTCAGTAAACCTTGAACGTTTGCACGAACAGAATGTTGTTATTGAGAAAAAGAACCAAGATATTACGGCTAGTATCAATTATGCAAAACGCATACAAGATGCAATGCTACCAAGTTTGGAAGAAATAGCAAGTATTTTTCCTAACTTTTTTGTGTTTTTTGAGCCTAGAGATATTGTTTCTGGAGACTTTTATTATTTCAAACAAGTTAATCAAAAAGTGATTATTGGAGCTATTGATTGTACAGGTCATGGCGTTCCAGGGGCTTTTATGTCTTTAATTGGAAATGATTTATTAAATGAAATTGTAGAGAATAAATCTGTTACTCAAGCCTCTCATATTTTAGACAAATTAGATGAAGGAATCACAAAAGTATTACGTCAAACAGATACTCAAGTACGTGATGGTATGGATGCAGCCTTTTGTGTTTATGACATAGAAACTCAGATTATGGAATATGCAGGAGCAAAAAATCCTCTTATTTATATTGAAAATGAAGAATTAAAAATCATAAAAGCAGACAGACAGTCTATTGGTGGAAATCTTATTAAAAATCAGTTCAATAAAAAACATTTTACCAATCACATTTTAAATACAAATAAAACAGCTAGTTTCTACTTATTTACAGATGGTTTCCAAGACCAGTTTGGAGGAAAAGAGGATAAAAAGTTTACTACTAAGAGATTTAGAAATGTTTTAGTAGAAGTATCAAAACTACCTTTTTCGCAACAACAAGAGTTTTTAAAAAACACACTCAAAAACTGGATGGGTTATACCAACCGACAGATTGATGATATTTTAGTATTTGGATTTAAAGTAGGAAAATAATAAAAGTGAAGCTATAAGCTAAAGTGCTTTTGTACATTTTTTTTAGTAAATTAGCTGCTTACAAACCCTCTCTTACTACTACTTACAATATCATATAATTGAAAAATATTTATTCTAAATACAATATAAAATTTGTTTTAAATAAAAAAACAGACAGTTCTATCTTAGTATTTATACTAATATCTTTTTTTATATCTTTCTTTAACTCTGCTTTTTCTCAAGAAATTTCTACTATAGACTTAGATAATGAAACAAAATCCTACTCAATAGCTAACAGAATCGGAATTTTCAAAGAAAATCCAGATAAAAAAGAAAATATAGAAACTATACAAAATGTATATTTTGAGCAAGAAATAAATAAATTTATTAATCTTAATGGAAAAAATCAAAAAATTTGGCTCAAAATACCTCTAAAAAACAAAACAGATTTAGAAAAATGGTATTTTGAAATAGGAAGTGGAAGAGCCAAAATAAATATTTTTATCCCACAAACTGACAAAACATATAAAAAAATAGAACTTGGATATAACAAGCCTTTCAAAGAAAGAATTCTCCAAACTGACCGTTTCCTAATTCCCCTTCAACTAGAAAAAGAAGAATCACAAACCTTATTTGTAAGTATAGAGAGTCATTATTTTCAAGCTCCTATCCATGTTGCACCTTGGGAATATTATTTTGAGAGAGACCACAAAGTAGATTTAGCTGAAGGAATGTATTATGGTTTTATTTTGGTTATGTTTCTTTATAATCTCTTTCTCTACTTTACACTAAAAGAAAAAGGATATTTATATTATATTATCTACCTACTTACTCTAGGCTTAGGTATTGCTCAGTTGAGAGGACACAGTTTTGAGTTTTTATGGGGAAATTATCCTTGGGTAAATGATTATGACCCTATTATTTATTCTGTATCAAGCATTTTTGCGAATTTATTTTTTATAGATTTTCTTCATACAAAACGTAATGCTATAGTATTTCATCGCATAATACAAGGGTTGATAGTCTGTTTTATTTTCATAATTTTTGTTGTTCTTTTTGGTTATAAAGCATTGGGTTCTTCTATGAATCAAGCTGCTCTTGGATTTTCGTGTCTAAATGGTCTTTTGGTTGCTATTTTTATCTATTATAAAGGATATAAACCTGCCCAATATATGATTGTAGCTTGGTCATCTTATCTAATAGGATTATTTATTTTTATATTAGCAGGAGCAGGAATAATTGATTATAACGATTTTACTTCTAGTGGTCTTTTGATTGGTTCTGCAATAGAAGTGGTTGTTCTTTCTGTAGCATTGGCTGCCAAAATAGATTTTTACAAAAAAAATCAAGCAGAGTTACAAGCAAAAATGTTAAAAACATCTGAAGAACACAGAGTATTTGTAGAGACACAAAATAAACGATTAGAAGACCGAGTTGTCGAACGCACAGAAGAATTAAATGTAGTCAATGAAGAATTATCTGTAAATCTTGAACGATTACATGAGCAAAATATAGTCATTGAGAAAAAAAATCAAGACATTACAGCTAGTATAACTTATGCAAAACGAATACAAGATGCAATGCTTCCTAGTTTAGAAGAAATTATAACTATTTTTCCCAATTCTTTTGTGTTTTTTGAGCCTAGAGATATTGTTTCAGGAGATTTTTATTATTTCAAACAAGTTAATCAAAAGGTAATTATTGGAGCTATTGATTGTACAGGTCATGGCGTTCCAGGGGCTTTTATGTCTTTGATTGGAAATGATTTACTCAATGAAATAGTAGAGTCAAAATCAGTTACAAAGGCATCTCATATTTTAGATAGATTAGATGAGGGAATTACAAAAGTTCTTCGCCAAACAGATACTAGAATACGTGATGGAATGGATGCAGCTTTTTGTGTCTATGATTTGGAAACTCAAGTCATGGAATATGCAGGAGCAAGAAACCCTCTTATTTATATAGAAAATGGTGAACTAAAAACCATTAAAGCAGACAGACAATCTATTGGAGGAAATCTTATCAAAAATCAATTCAATAAAAAATTATTTACTAATCATAAATTCGATTTTACGCAGAAAATAAGTTTTTATTTATTTACAGATGGTTTTCAAGATCAGTTTGGAGGAGCAAAAGATAAAAAATATACTACAAAAAGATTTAGAGAAACACTCTTAGAAGCTTCAAAACAACCTTTTTTAGAACAACAAGAGTTTTTAAGGCTTACGCTCAAAAATTGGATGGGTTATACAAACCGACAAATTGACGACATCTTAGTATTTGGGTTTCAAATAGACAAAA
This sequence comes from Bernardetia sp., assembly GCA_020630575.1. GTDB lineage: Bacteria > Bacteroidota > Bacteroidia > Cytophagales > Bernardetiaceae > Bernardetia. The sequence continues at coordinate 57,558 of JAHDBD010000004.1, read as the reverse complement.
CAAATTAAGAAATAATTAAAATATACACAAACACATGCTCTTAGATTTAACAGGAAAAATAGCTTTAGTAGCAGGAAGTACTCAAGGAATCGGACTTGCAACAGCTCAACTCTTTGCACAAAGTGGTGCAACAGTGATTCTTTTGGCAAGAAATGAAGAAAAATTAAAGGAGGTTGTTGTAGAACTTTCAATACCAAAAAATCAAAAACATGGTTATTTAGTAGCTGATTTTTCTTCTCCCAAAACATTACAAGATGTTTTGAGTGATGCTCATAAAGCGGGAACTTTTGAAGGCGCACATATTTTAGTCAATAATACAGGAGGACCTCCTCCAAATAAAGCACACGAAGCCTCTTTACAGTCTTTCAGAGATGCTTTTGAACAACATCTTATTTGTAATCAAATATTAGTACAAGCTCTTTTTCCATTTATGAAAAAAGAAGAGTTTGGAAGAATTATCAATGTTATTTCTACAAGTGTAAAACAACCGATTGATAACTTGGGCGTTTCTAATACAATACGTGCAGCCGTTGCAAATTGGGCAAAAACTCTTTCTTTTGAATTAGCTCAATATGGAATTACAGTAAATAATGTTCTTCCAGGCATGACTTCTACTTCAAGATTAGATGCAATTGTTAAGAATAAATCTAAAACAGCCAATATTTCAGAAGATGAAGCTATTCATCAATTAAAATCAACTATCCCAGCTTATCGTTTTGCTGAAGCTGAAGAGATTGCAAATGCTATTTTATTTTTAGCATCAGATAAAGCAAGTTATGTAAACGGAATTAACTTGCCTGTTGATGGGGGAAGAACAAGAAACTTATAGAAAATATTTAGAACTCTATTTTAAAAACGGTTTAAAATCTTAAACAAAAAAAGGCTGTTCCCAATTGGGAACAGCTTTTTGCTTCCTCTTTCTGCTTAATTGTCTATCTTGAATATTGTAAAATATAATGGAAATAGTCTATTGTAATGATTAAAAATGCACAGTAAATAAACTATAAAAATTTCATTCTGTTAGTTTTGCAACTAAAGTCAATAGTTATACTATTAAATTTAGTATAAATACTATTAATTTGCAAATATTGTTTTATTTTTTATCAAAAAAAAGTGATTATTTTTACAAATTCTAAAAAAAATAAAATTAATTCATCAAAAATCAATATGTTATGGATATAGAATCATTTAGAGATTTTTGTCTTTCCTTTCCTGCTGTGACAGAAGGTTTACCATTTGGAGAAGATACTCTAGTTTTTAAGGTAGAAGGAAAAATGTTTGCACTCATTAATCTCAATAAACCTGATGGTTTTAATGTAAAGTGTGACCCTGAAAAAGCTATAGAATTACGAGAAAAATATGACTGTATTAAAGCTGGTTATCACATGAATAAGAAACACTGGAATACAATTTATTTTGGTGGAATAAATACAGCATTCGAAACATTACTTACAGAAAAACAGCTCAAACATTGGATTCGTCATTCTTATGAACTTGTTGTTAGTAAGCTACCCAAAAAGATTAGAGTAGTAGTACAAGTTGAGTTGGAAAAAATAGATCCGAATTAAAGAGGGTAAAATAGGCTATAAAATGAACAATCTGTTACTAAAGTAAGAAAGAGTTGAGAATCTTAATAAAATCAGAAATACGGACAACTATTTGTTCACTATGTCCGTATATAGACACAAGATTTCACAACAACTACTAAATATTCCAATTACTTTTAAACAGTCAAAACTCTAATAATCAAATTGTTAGAAAAATATTCTTTCTGTTCTATTCAATAACTTATCTATTAATTCCTTAAATATGTTTAGCTCTACACAACCTGTTTTATCCATAACTACTACTGATATTTCTTCACTTGTAGGAGTTGTGTTTGAGTTTTTTGCTAACCCAGATGAAAGCAATCTTTCACTTATCAAAAAGAACATAAAAAAACTATCAGAGATAAATAATTCTGTTGAAAAATTAAAAAATTGGGCTTGGCAACATGCTGACTTAGAGTATGCAAAAAAGCAATTTTATAAGACGCAAGAAGTAGAAAAAGCAGTAGAAACTACCTATAATTCATTAGCTGTCTTGATGAAAAGTAATATTTCAGAACCAATACAAGATTTTCTTCAACATTTTGGACAGTTACTCAAAAATTTACAATCATATCGCTCTATTTTAGAAAATGATTTGAAAAATGAGGAAATCCAAAAAGAACTCAAAACACTTACTAATCGTAAACTTAATATCGCATAAGGAATAATTACAAATTATAAATTGCGAATGTAACTTTTTAATTCTAATGAATTAAAAATAGTGCTTTATTTAATTTCCTAAAAAGGAATAGCATTTTAAATGCTGTTCCTTTTTTCATGTATTTTTATTCTCTCTTGCCGTTGTTGGTGTCTTACCAACGACTTCCAAATGTATTTTATTCCACTAAAACCTTCTGAAAAGAAGAAAAAGCAACAGGTTTGTCAGAAAACCATTGTTTTGTGGTCTTCCAAACTTTTCCAAATAGCTCTGATTTTCTATAATTATTTAGTTTCTCTTCACTTTCCCAATGGCTGTATGTCAGAAAAACACACGGATTATGAGCATCTTGCCACAATTCTAAATGTTTACACCCCTCAAAATGACGGATTCTTGTTTTATTTTCTTCGAAATTATCAATAAAATCTTGAATATGTTTTTCTTCAAAAGTCATTCTGACGACACGTAATAAGTTCATTTTATAATTAGTTTAAGTATTGATTATAAAGTAATAAAGACTTTATTTTGAATTTGTTTTAGATTTATCTAACTTTTAGGGTTAGAATTATCTTTATATAATTACTGTTCATTATATAGCTCACTCTGTAGAGTGAGAAAAGTATGATACAAATTTACTTATTTTAGTTTTAGTAAGATTTTTAAATGAATGATTTTCAAATAATATTAGTTGGCATTTTGGTTGCCATTAGTTGTGCTATTTTAGGATGTTTTTTGGTTTTGCGCAAAATGGCAATGGTAGGAGATGCTATTTCTCATGCTGTTTTACCAGGGATTGTAATTGCTTTTTTGGTTGTTCAGCGTTTCGATTCTATTTTTATGCTTATTGGTGCTGCTATCTTGGGTGTTTTTACAACACTGTTAATTGAATTTCTACATAAACAAGGAAAACTTCAAACAGATGCTTCCATTGGTGTTTCCTTTACTTCGCTTTTTGCTTTGGGAGTAATTCTGATTTCAGTTTTTGCCAGTAAAGTTGATTTAGATGCCGAATGTGTCCTTTTTGGTGAAATTGCGTATGTCCCTCTACACGTTTGGCGCATAGATTTAGGCGATGGTGCAATTCTGAATTTGGGAGCAAAAGCTGCTTGGTGGATTGGTTCTGTACTTCTAATTATTCTGTTTTTTGTAACTGTTTTCTATAAAGAAATGCTGCTCACGACCTTTGATCCAGCTTTTGCTTCTGCTATCGGCATCAATGTTTCGGTTTGGCATTATTCACTAATGAGTCTAGTTTCTTTGGCTACCGTTGCAGCTTTTGAGTCTGTGGGAGCTGTTTTGGTGCTTTCATTTTTGGTTGTTCCTCCTGCAACAGCTTATTTATTGACTACCAATTTCAAAAAAATGCTTTTTCTATCCTGTTTCATCGGAATAATTGTGGCTATTTTGGGTTATTATACAGCTGCTTTTCTGAATGCTTCTATTGCAGGTTCGATGACAAGTGTGGCAGGTGTTATTTTTGCGCTTGTTTTTGTGTTTGTTCGGATTAAGAAATAATAATAAATGAGGGTTCTTCTTTAGTATTGGACTGATAATAGTATATCTTCATATTTTCTTCTATCAGGTTCTAGAAGAAGTGAAAATTGTTTTGTTAGGCTATCCCTTATGACCAACTTATATAACATTTGTCAGATTCAACTTCTTAGCTAAGAAATAAATCAGTTTTTTTTACTACACATTTCTTGAAGGTGGTATTACACAAAGTATGATTTTTTTTAAGCGTTTTAGAATAGAAAAGCGACACCAACAACCAAATAACTTATCATACTTTTTACAACACCACCCTATTTTTAATTATTTTTTCTCAATCAATTTATCTTCATCAGTTACTTTTACAGAAATTATATTATTAATCACAGAAAGCACAACATAAAGTAAAATTATCAAAGGAATTCCCAAATACTGCAAGAAAATCAATAAAAGAACACTTGAAAGAAGGAAAATATAACGAATTTCATTTCCTTTGAAGGCAAAAGATTTAAACTTTAATGCAAAAAGTGGAAGTTCTGCCACCAAAAGTAAACTCATCACAATAGCCAAAACAACTAATAAAATAGGATTTAAAATAATGGCTGAATACGTTGGATTTTGTAGTAAAATAAGAGGAATCGAACCAATTAAAATTGCATTTGCAGGTGTAGGAACACCAATAAAAGAATCCGACTGACGAGTATCTACATTAAATTTAGCTAAACGCAAAGCCGAAAAAATAGCAATCAGGAGCGCAATATAAGGCAAATAAGAATCCATTGCAGTAGGAATTTGTCCTTCTACTAAATCTTGAGATACTTTTTCCAAACTTGCCGAAATCATGAGTTGATACAAAATAAAAGCAGGCAAAACACCAAAAGTTACACAATCAGCTAGAGAATCTAATTCTTTTCCGATAGGCGAACTGACTTTCAGCATTCTTGCTACAAAACCATCTAAAAAATCAAAAATAGCAGCAATTCCGATACAATAAGCAGCAATATCAAGTGAGTTTTTGAAGCTAAAAATAATACCGATGCAGCCAAAAAATAAGTTGCAGCACGTCAAAAAGTTAGGAATATGTTTTTTCATTCGGATAGTTTTTTGTTTACTTGTAATACAAACTGCCTAGTCTGTTTTGATAAAACTTTATTTGTTGATAGTAGTTTAATCTAAGTTATTAATTAAAAAAATAAAATGATAAAAAAAATAAATATACGAGTTCTGTTTTTGATTAGTTTCTTTTTTATAGAATCTTATTTGCAATCTAACTGTGTTTACTCACAAGTGTTTCTGCCAGTCGATTTGGTTTCTGACCATTCTGACGACAAACTGCCTGTTCATTCTATTTTTGTAGGCGAAGATAATCATAAATGGATAGGAACAGAAAACGGAGTCTATCAAATTGAAGAAGTAACTGAAGAAGCTCTCGTAAATGCAAACGAATTTTTGCCAAAAACGTCTATTTTGCTTATCAAAAAAGCTCCCAATGATAAAATTTGGTTTGTTACATACTCCAATGAAATTACAGTATTAGATATAAAAACGAAGCAACAAGAAAAGCAAAATTTTGATTTTCTTAAAGGTAAAATAGTTAGTAATCTAGCTTTCTCAAATGATTCTAAAACAGTTTGGGTAGCCAGTAGAGGAAATGGTTTGTGGAAAAAATCAGTAAATTCAAACTCAAATGCTACAAAAGTAGAAGTAGAAAAGAATGATGAAAATATAAATGATATTTTATTTTTTAATGGAATGATTTGGGCTGCTTCTGAAACGGGACTTTATTATTCAAAAAATATTTCTGCAAATGATAAAAAACACAAATTCAAATCTGTGTCTGATTTTACAAAAGGAAGTAAAATGATAGTTTATAAAAATCAGTTGTGGATTTTGGGATATGATAAAAAAGACAGAGCGATATTAAAAACTACAAAAGATGGCAAACACTGGACAAGCTATTCACTTTCAGAATCTTTTGAGTACCAAGTTCCTAATATAATGATGTTTGATAGTAAGGATAATTTATGGGTTGCTGCTGATAGAGTGGCAAAATTTGAGCCTTTAGGAAATAAAAAATGGACAGAATTTGGAGAAAAACAAGGCTTTCAAAGCAAGTCAGCACTTTCTTTAGCAGTTGATAAAAATGATAATGTTTGGGTTGGAACAGAAGGAAGAGGACTTTTTGTAAGAGTAAATTATCCTGAAAAACTGACAAAAAAAGAGGACGACTTAGAACAAGAAATCGAAACCATTGCTGATTTAGAAGAATTAAAAGAAGAGAAAAACCTTGCAGAATTATTAAATTCAGAAGAAACAGAAACTATCAAAGGAAAAAAACTAAGATTGAAAGTTCAGTTCAAAACGGCAAAAGCTGATATTTTGCCAGAATATGAAGACGAATTAAATGAGCTTGTTGCCTTTATGAACAAAAACACAGAAATAAGAATTTTGATAGAAGGACACACTGCACCTATCGGAAATGCTCAAAAAAACCAAGAATTATCGGAACAAAGAGCCGTTGAAGTAAGAAATTATTTGATTGCAAAAGGAATAAGTCAGAACCGAATCCGAACAGTAGGCTATGGTGGAAGTCGCCCAATTTCTACAAACCCAGAACAAATGAAGGAAAATAGAAGAGTAGAAGTTATCTTTGTAGATTAATCCAACTTTTTTATAAAAAATATCGTAATAAATAACAATAAAATGCCAAAAAAAATAAACCTAATCGTCCTAACTTTAATTAGTTTTTTATTTATACAATCTCATTTGCTTGTTGCTCAATCTGTCCAACGGGAGTGGTTTATGTGGCCTAATGATTATATACTTGAAAACACACTTGTTCATTCTATGTTTGCAGATGAATCTAATAGTTTATGGGCAGCAACAGATGAGGGTATATATATAAGGAATCATTTCGCTGGTAATAACGTGGTTCAGACCTGTGTTCCACCAATACCGACATATCTTGTTGCAGACGCTCCAAATGGTCAGGTATTGTTTGTCACTCACAGAAATGAAGTGATTATTTTAGATAAACAAAAAGTTATAAATGCTTATCGCTATATTTATTTAAAAGGAAAGATAGTAGAAGATTTTAATTTCCGTTTTCTTAAAAATTTAAAAGTCAGTAACTTAGCATTTCCCAAGGATTTAGAAAATTTTTGGATAGCGAGTAGAGGAGATGGATTGTGGAAAAAAGCAGGTCAAGAATTTACCAAAGTAGAGATACAGAAGAAGGATAGTCCAGAAGATATAAGTGATATATTACTCTTTGATGATAATTTATGGGTAGCTGCTACTGAAGGTCTTTATTACACTGAAGATATATCGACGACCAATAAAAGTCATAAATTTATACAGGTTTCCTCTTTTTCAAAGGCAAATAAAATGGTTGTATATCAAAATCAATTATGGATTTTAGGACTTGATGAGGATAGCGAAAGTACTTTAAAATCAACGAAAGACGGGAAAAATTGGACGACTTACCCAATACCAAAATTTTTTGAATATCAACAAGTACCTAGTTTAATGGCATTCGATGGCAAAGGCAATTTATGGGTTGCTTCTGACAGAATAGCAAAGTTTGAAGTTTTTGGAGATAAATCTTGGACTGAATATAAAGAACAGGATAGAGTTCATGGTAAAAAGATACTATCACTAACTATTATGAAAAATCATATATCAACTAGTGTAACCGAACCTGGTCAGTATATTTGGGTGGGAACGGATATAGGAAACCTTAGTGCCTTTGTTTTTAAAAAAGTCAATGAGCAGGAGAGTCCAAAAACTGAGACTGCTGTTGTTTCAACAGAAAAAGTAGAAGCAGAAAAAATAAAAGAAGTAGAAGACTTATCAACTCTTTTAAAGACAGAAACAATAGAAGATATAAAAGGAAAACAGTTTCAATTAAAGGTGCAATTTAAGACAGCAAAATCTACTATTTTACCTCAATATGAAGACGAATTAAATGAGATAGTTAGTTATATGAAGAAAAACACGGAGTTATTAGTATCAATACAGGGGCATACTGCACCTATTGGTGATGCTCAGAAAAATCAAAAGCTATCAGAAGAAAGAGCGAATGAAGTGAAAAAATATTTGCTAGAACAGGGTATAAGTGGTGAAAGAATCAAAACGTATGGGTATGGAGATACTCAGCCTCTCACAACAAATACAAATCAGATGAGTCAGAATATGAGAGTAGAGATAATGTTTTATAGTGTAGATTAATTTTGTTGATTATGAAATGAAATTTTATAAAAAGGAATAACCCAGAACAAATGAAGGAAAATAGAAGAGTAGAAGTTATCTTTGTGGATTAATAAATTATTATACTAATCCTTGTTGACGGTTCAGACCTCAACGACGGTTTAAAAATATAAAAAATGGCTTTCCAACTCCCAAAAAATGAACTCCTACAAGGAAAATGGACTTTTCATTATCTTTCTCCTCAAAAAAATAAATACAATGGAATTCTTTATTTGACAAAGAAAAACCTCTATTTTGAAGGAAATTTCCAAATCGAAAACTTGAGTGTAAGTGCTATTGAAGGAGGTTTTGTGATTCCTTTAGATGAAATAAATGCAGTAGCTCCTTTGAAAGTGATGTTTCTTTTCAATCAATTACATATTCAAATGAAGGATAAAGAAGTTCATATTTTTGATAGAGGGGTTTTGCCCGTTGGTGGTGTGATAAAGAAGATTGAAGAGTATAGAGAGAAATAGTTCTCTCTTGATAAAAAATCTAAAGTTATTATAATTTTAAGCTGAAACTAAAGGTATCACAACGGTGTTTGAACTAGAAATATTAAAAAAGATTTATCTAAATGAGCTATAAAATTATGAAAGATGATATTAGATATGCCTGTTGGCTAATGGACAACATTAAGTTTTCTGGAGAAGAGTTTACCAAAACTATTGAGTTTAATGGAGAACAGATTGAATTACTAATAAGCAATTATGAAAACTTAAAGGATATAGAAGAACCATTTCATGATTGGATTCATAATAAAATAGTTAATCATGGTATGAGAAATTTATCAAATAATCCTCTTCCCATAAAGTCAATATTTGTTTTAACTAAAAATGGATATAAGAACCATAATTCACAAGACTTCTCTTACTTATTTAGGTTATGTTTAAAACTGGTATATTATCAACCAACTTCGATTTCAAAGGTTTCCGAGTTTATTCCTAATGCAGCCATAATAATGCCCACTTGGGAAAATGTTAGAAACATGCGTATTATTTCAAAAAAAGAAATCAGTTCAGATAGCTTCAATAAAGTTTTGAGTTATTTTGAGACTTTGATCAAACTAGATAGAAGTTGTTATAGTGTTCTTGAAGAAATTTATAAAATAACAGAAATAGATGAGGTTTTAACTGAATTATTAAAGCTATATACTTTTATTGAAGGTTTTTGGCATAATCAGAGAGGAAAGTCTAATATTGAAAAAAGTATAAGAGCAATGTTAGAAGATTATGCACCACAGAAGGATGGAAAGTCTAAGAGAGAGATAATAGAAAGAAAAATAAAATCTCAAAATGAACTATTTAATGAATCTAAAATTGATACAATGCGAAATATATTAGCTCATGGAATGTATAAAGTTCAAGAAGATAGTTGGAATAATGAGCAATGGACAGCTATTTACGAACAAAGAAATCTAATAATTGAATTAGTCATTGATTCTTTAATAAATAGATTAAAAAGTGAAAATCAACTTTCTAGTTAAAGTAAAATAGAGGATCTTCCAACTTTTTAGCGAAACACCGTGCATTCAGTTCCTCAGAACTGAATGTTTCGCTTCCTCAGAAGCATGATTTACTTGCTTGAATCACGCTTCTAAGCAAGCGTTTCACTCGTTTTTGAGAAAACGAACGCACAAAATAATTTTTAGAGATATATACATTCAATCAAAACTTTTAGTAAGTGTTTTTCGTACACTAAGATAATTTTATTATATTGCTTCTTTAATTGACAAGAAGTTCCACGTATTTTATAATCTTATTATTTTTTTATGAAAATCACTAGAAATTTATACAGTAGCAATCTTACTTTACTGACCGATTTGTACCAACTCACAATGGCGTATGGCTATTGGAAAGCTGGAATGACCGAACGAGAAGCCGTTTTTAATTTATTTTTCCGTCGTAATCCTTTCAAAGGTGGGTATGCTATTGCGTGTGGACTCAGTTATGTAATTGATTTTTTAGAAAATTTTGATATTTCTGATGAAGATGTAGCCTACCTTTCTACACTAAAAGGAAATGACGATAAAGCTCTTTTTGACCCAAAATTTTTGGAATATTTACAGCAACTTGAGTTTACTTGTGATGTAGATGCAGTAGAAGAAGGCTCAGTAGTTTTTCCACAAGAGCCACTCATTCGTATCAAAGGTTCGCTGATTCAATGCCAAATTTTGGAAACTTTGCTTCTGAATATGGTAAATTTTCAATCGCTTATCGCTACCAAATCTTCACGTATTTGTTTGGCTGCAAAGGGAGAAGAGGTTTTGGAGTTTGGTCTTCGAAGAGCGCAAGGAATTGATGGAGGTTTGGCTGCTAGTCGTGCTGCTTATATTGGTGGTTGTGCTGCAACTTCAAATGTTTTGGCAGGAAAACTTTTCGGTATTCCTGTAAAAGGAACACATGCTCATAGTTGGGTAATGTCCTTTGAATCAGAAATTGAATCTTTCGAAACCTATGCCGAAGCCTTGCCAAATAACTGCATTTTCTTAGTAGATACCTATGATACAGTTGAAGGAGTAAAACACGCCATTACGGTAGGAAACAAACTCAAAGAAAAAGGCTATAAGTTTGCAGGAATTCGTTTGGATTCTGGTGACCTTGCTTATTTGAGTACAAAAGCTAGAGAATTACTAGATGCAGCAGGTTTTACAGATACTTCTATTGTAGCAAGTAATGATTTGGATGAACATATTATTGATAGTTTGAAGCAGCAAGATGCCAAAATCAATGTTTGGGGAGTGGGTACAAAAATGGTTACAGCTTATGACCAACCAGCATTGGGAGGAGTTTATAAATTATCTGCTCTACGAAATAAAGAAAATACAGCTTGGGATTACAAAGTGAAACTATCCGAACAAGCCATCAAAATTTCTACCCCCGGAATTCAGCAAGTTCGTCGTTTTTATTTGAATGGAGAATGTATTGGTGATGCTATTTTTGATGAGGAAAACAAACCAAATTCAGATAATTGGACAATCATTGATCCAATGGATATGACTCGTCGTAAGAAAATGACAAGCATAGAAGGAGAATACAAAGACCTCTTGAAGCCAATTTTTAGAGAAGGAAAACGAGTTTATAAAAAACCTGATCTTCAAACTATTCAAGCTAAAGTAAAAGACGAACTCAAAACGCTTCACAGAAGTATAAAACGTTTTACAAACCCTCACTCTTATCCTGTTGGACTTGAAAAAGGATTGTATGACTTAAAAACTGACCTAATCTTGAAATTGAGAGAAGTGGAGTAAATGAATAGTTGTTAGGTTATAAGTGGTAAGTGATAGAAAATACTTAGTTGTAATTTTCTTACAACTTACCACCTATAACTTATCACTTTAAAAAGTAATTTTTCAATTCTTTTGCTGACTCTATATCAAACTGGGTGGTAATATAAGAAAGGATTATTGCCCATAGAGCAGCACTCCAAAGCATGTGAAAGAAAATACGTTTTTTATCTTCTCCAAATGAAACTGCAATGAGTGTTCCGAGGATAGGAGAGAAAAGTATGGGCGTCAAAAATGCAACTCCAATAATTCCATATTTACGCCATATTTTTACAATTCTACGGTTGCGTTTAGAAAATATTTTTCTTTTTCTTCTAAAGGCTATAAAAAACCAATTTCGTATGGCAATTCCAAAGAACGTAAAAAGAACTACACTTGTCATCATTCCCAAAACAGTAATTAAAACAGTTTCTAAATAGGAAAAATTACGTACAGCACCACCCACACAGCCAAAAATAAATTTGAACATGCTCATTGCAAAAACCACCAAGTAATCTATAAAGCGTTGCATTGGAGTAGGTAGATAAAAGAAGTATAAAGCTCTTTAGCTCTAAGTTCCATAAAAAAAATGATTTTTAAATGGGTTTTTAGATAAAGGACGGATATTTTACGCTCTACAAATCAATTTTGTAATAATTGATTAAATTGCGCTACTTATTTTAAAATATTTCAATTCTATTTATTATTTAAAAAAAATATGTTAAAAACTACTATTTCCAAAATTGCTTGTTCAATTTTGTTTTTATTCATTTTTTCGCCTTTTGCTCAAGCACAACAAAACGTGCAAAAACAGGATAGTCTGCTGACAAACTATCTAAAATATATTGATGAAGCAGACATGAAAAAGCACCTTTCTATTTTGGCTTCTGACGAATATGAAGGCAGAGAGACAGGTGAAAAAGGACAAAAAATGGCTGCTGAATATCTAGCAAATCGATTCAAAGAACTTGGTCTTACAGCTCCTGTATTGAATGAAGGTAAGGGTTCTTATTTTCAAAAATTTGAACTTACCAAAACTTCGTTGGCAGAATTTAGAATCGAAACACTCACAGGGAAAATCGAATTATCTAAAGATGAAATCATTGTAGCAAGTTCGTTTGGAGAAGATAAAAAGGACGAAGAACATGATATTATTTTTGCTGGCTATGGATTGGAAGAAGAAGGCGAAAATGGATATTCTTCTTACAAATCTATTGATGTAAAAGATAAAATAGCTGTAATCATCATGGGAACACCTAAAGACAAAGAAAGCCTAATTCCAAATGAAGAAGCTAGAAAGTCAGTTTATTTACAAATGACTTACAAAGGAAAATTGGCAAAGACAAAAGGAGCAAAAGGAGTTATTTTTATAACTAAAAAGGCAGAATTTAAAGATTTTGATGAAATGTATGGACATTATTTTAAAGAACCAAAATGGGATATTCCTTCAAAAGAAAAAAAGAAAGATAAACCTGAGTTTTTAGCAGCACTTTTAACAGAAGACAAACTTCCAAATCTTTTGGGATACACAGACAAAAAATGGAAAAAAGTATTCAAAAAATGGAATAAGAAAAACGAAACTATTTTGGAAGCCAAAGCTAAAGTTTCTTCTGAAATGAAAATTGAAAAAGTAGAAACTGAAAATGTTTTGGGCTTTTTAGAGGGAACAGATAAAAAAGAAGAACTTATCGTACTTACTGCACACTACGACCATATAGGAATCATTGATGGAAAAATTTATAATGGAGCTGATGATGATGGCTCTGGAACGACAGCAGTTTTAGAACTTGCTGAAGCATTTGCTCTTGCTAAAAAAGAAGGACATGCGCCACGAAGAAGCATTCTGTTTATGCTTGTTACAGGGGAAGAAAAAGGGCTTTTAGGTTCTCGTTATTATTCTGATAATCCTGTTTTTCCTCTCAAAAATACGGTTTCAAACCTTAATATTGATATGATTGGAAGAATGGATAAAGACCACAATGAAGACCCAAATTATGTTTATATCATTGGCTCAACAATGCTTTCAACAGAACTACACAATCTTAGTGAATCAACTGCTAAAATGTATGCGCCAAATGTAAAATTAGATTATACTTACAATGATAAAGATGATCCAAACCGTTATTATTATCGTTCAGACCATTATAATTTTGCAAAACATGATATTCCAGTAATATTTTATTTTAATGGAGTGCATGCTGACTACCACCAACATACTGACGAAGTAGACAAAATTCATTTTGGTAAAATGCAGGAAATTACTCGTTTGGTTTTTGCAACAGCTTGGAATATTGTCAATAGAGAAGAACGTATTAAGAATGATAATTAATTATTAATTTTTTTTAGTAAAATAGATTTTAGCCTTGATAATAAACTCAAATAAAAGTTTATTATCAAGGCTAAAAAAATGCAATTATAATTATTTAAACTAATAAAAACAGGGAATCAAAAATAGTTTATCAAGACGATTGTGTGAATATTATAGTAGAAGAAGAAAATAATCTTCTCATAGATACTTGGAATGAAAAATCAGATGCTCTTTCTGAAGAGGATTTTCAAAATCTGCTTTTGATCTCCAAAAAAATGGTAGAAGAAAATAATGTTAGTTGTGTAGTAACTGATGCTTCATCATTTATACTACCCATGACTCCTGAATTACAAGAATGGGCAATAAATGCAGTTACAATACCTTTATTGCAAACAACGAATTACTCCAAACACGCATTTATCATGCCTAAAGAATTTATAGCAAATCTGTCTATTGAGCAACTTACAAACGATATAAGTACAGCTACTACTACAAGTGCTGTAAGTACAAAATATTTTGATAATATGGAAGAGGCAAGAAATTGGTTGATTAATTAAGAAGAGAAATAGAGAAAATATTTGAAATTTATTTATATTCTGTGTGTATCAGAACACGGATAAATTAAAAAATAATATCATAAAAAATACTTTTTTTAGAAAAAAAAATTTATCTTGATAGTACAAACTTGTAAAAGTTATAATATAACTAATCTCTTACATAGATAGAGTTAATAGCACTATTGTCTGAATTTTCAACAGATATTATTCCTACCAATATTAAATTAACATTTATGAATATTTACGAAAGCAAATATGTAAAAATGGATTACTGTGATGAAAATGGCATATTCGAACTTACATGGCTGCCTGCTTCAGAAGATATGACAGATGAAGATTACAAAGTGGAACATAAAGAATTTCTTAGAATTATATTAGACAACAAAGTAGAAAAAGTTCTAGGTAATGTTAGAGATTTGGCATTTGTAGTTAATCCTGATTTACAAGAATGGATGAATGAAAATATATTTATACCTATTATTAAAGCTGGTTCTATGGTATTTGGACTTGTGGCTAGTGAACAACTGATTTCTCAACTTTCTATAGAACAACTAATGGATGAAGAAATCGGAAAACAAATTCCAACTAAGTACTTTTCTGATAGAGATGAGGCAAAAAACTGGCTTCTTAATTCTATTGATGATATTGCAGTTGAAGAGTAAATTTAGAATTTAATGAATAAAATTCATCGAATTTTTCTACATTTTTATAGAGAGTTGTTTTATGAGAGCAGATTTTTTTCTATATTGAAATTAAAATATACAATAGCTTTACTATTAGACTCAATGGTAGTTCTTTGTTAGGAATAAAATAATTATATGCTTTTTTACCCTTACCCTTTATGAAATTATATCAAAGTGATTACTTACAAATAGATGCTTTTGATGAGCAGAAATTATTAGAACTAACATGGCTGCCAGCAACAGCAAATATGACTTCAGAGGAATACAAAAATGAGCATGTAGAACTTCTCAAGTTTATGTTAGATAAAAAAGTAGAAAGAATTTTAGGTAATATAAAAGAGCTGGGTTTTGTAGCTAATCCAAAAGTGCAAGAATGGATGAATATAAATGTATTTGTTCCTGCTATGGAAGCTGGTTTTAGTAAACTTGCTGTTGTGATGAGTACAGAGTTTTTTGCACAACTTGCCATTGAACAAGTAATGGAAGAAGAAGTTGCACAACAAATTATGACAAAGTATTTTGATGATATAGAAGAGGCGAGAGAATGGATAGTAAATATTTAGATTTAGTTAGATGATGTGAAAAATAATTATTAAAAAATACAATCATACTCTACTTTCAATGAACCAAAATAGAACAAGTAACGAACTGCAACTATATAAATCTTTCTATACAACTTATCCAGATGCAATCTTAGTTTTGCAGCAGGGAGTAATTATTCTGTGTAATGAATTAGCTCAGCTACTTTTTCAAGTTGAAGACGAACAAGAACTGATAAATAAAACATTATCTGATTTTGCTCAAAGTAAGGTTGAAAGTCTTGAATTAGAGAAGCATTTGAATAAATGTTTATTAGAAGGTAAAGATGTTTTTGAGTGGACTTTTCTTGATAAGAAGAACACGAAAACACATGTGAAAATATTTTTATCTAAAATTTTAATAGATGACAAAAAACTAGTACAAATTATACTTCGTAATAACGATAGAGTAGAAAATGATACTACAAAAAATCAAGACCAAGAGTTAAAAGCCATTACAGAGGCTTTAGATCGAAGTGCAATCATTTCTATTGCTGATATACAAGGCAAAATTATAAAAGTAAATCAAGAGTTTTGTCGAATTTCTCAATATTCAGAACAAGAACTTTTAGGACAAGACCATAAAATCGTAAATTCAGCATATCATCCAAAAGAATTTTGGCAAAAGATGTGGCAAACCATAACAAGAGGAAAAACTTGGCGTGCTGATGTGAAAAATAAAGCCAAAGATGGTTCTTTTTATTGGGTCGATACGGTCATTAATCCTATATTAAATGCAAATAAGAAAATTACTAGTTACTTATCTATTCGTTATTTAATTACAGATAGAAAAGAACAAGAAAATCAAATTCAAGCGAATCAAGAGCAATTACAAGCTACTGAAGAAGAACTGCGTCAAAATTTAGAGGAATTAGAAACTCAACGAGACTATATTCAAGAGATTAACAAACAAATCAAAACAAAAAGTGAAATTTTAGAAAGAAATAGTCAAGTTCTTTTAGATATAAATAAAAATAAAGACATATATGCAGGCAATTTAGATGTTGCTTTTGAATTAATTACTAAATTAGTAGCCCAAACTCTAAACATAGAACGTGTAGGTATTTGGCGATACGATACTACAAATGAAGTCAAAATTATTTGTCAAAAACAATATGAAACCACTGAAAAAGGACATGCTTTTACTCAAGGTGCTCAAATAAAGCAAAACGATACTCCAAAGTATTTTGCAGATATAATTACTGAAAAAAATATAGTCGCTGACTTTGCCCAAAATCATCCTGCTTTAGTGGAGTTTGTTGATTCTTATCTAATTCCATTAAAAATAAAATCAATGCTTGATATTCCCTATTTTATAGATGGAAAATTAGCAGGTGTAATTTGCTGTGAAGCTCAAAATAAATATAGAAATTGGACAGACGAAGATATTGCTTTTATTAAAGGAGTTGCAGATGTGATTACTATTGCAATTAAAACAAAGCAACAACTAGAAGAACAAGAAAAAGTAAGGCAAAATGAGAAACGTTTGTTTCAGTTTTTGAATAATATACCTGCTGGTATTTCTATTATTGACAACAATGGCGTTTTATTCTTTTCTAATGAAATAGCAACAACAGTTTTTGGTAAAGGATTAGTTGATTTCAAAGAAGGAGATGATCTGGCTACTCTTTATCCTACCAAAATAGCAGGAACAGAAGAAAATTATCCTCAAGAAAAATTACCACTTACTGTTGCTCTTCAAGGAAAACAAACTTATATTGATGATATTGAAGTTGTTAATGGTTCTAAGCGCACACCATTAGAAGTACATGCATCTCCTATATATAACGAAGATGGAAATGTCGAATATGCTATTTCTGTTTTTCAAGATGTTACTGAAAGAAAAGCAAAGGAAATAGAGTTAAAAGAAAAAAATGAAATTCTAGCTACAACAGAAGAAGAACTTCGTCAAAACTTAGAAGAACTTCAAACTACTCAAGAGGCTATGAGAGAAAAACAAACTCTTATAGAACAATCAAAACTAACTACAGAAAAGCAAAATGCTAAGTTGATACATAATGAGGCTATTCTCAAGAAAGCATTTGATAAAATGAAATTGCAAGAAAGCCAATTAAAAGATAGTTTTGCTTCATTACAAGCACAAGAGGAAGAATTGCGTCAAAATATGGAGGAACTAGAAACGACACAAGACCGTGTTAATAGTGCCTTTGCTGAATTAGATGCTCAATTCAAAGCCATTAATTCTGCTTTTGGATACATTGAAGTGGATACTAATAGAAAGGTAACACGAGTAAATTCTCTTTTAGCTGAATGGTTTGAGTATGAGGTAGATGAGCTTCAACACAAATCACATATTGATTTAATACCTACTACACAAGAGGATAAAGAGCAGTATGATGAGCTATGGCAAACCCTAGAAAGAGGTGAGACTTATATAGGTGTTTTTAAACGTAAAACTAAATCAGGTAATGATTTATGGCTTTTTGGAGCATATTGTCCTATTAAGAATGAAGCTGGACAAGTTGTACGAATAATAAAAATTGCAAGCAATTATAATCTTCAAAAAGCAACTGAAATAGAAGCTCAAACTAGACAAGAAGAACTATTAGCTACAGAAGAAGAACTTCGTCAAAATATGGAAGAACTTCAAGCTACTCAAGAAGCTATGAGAGAAAAACAAATTCTTATAGAAGATTCAAAAGCAGCTTTAGAAAAACATAATCAAAAGTTGGTTGCTAATGAATCTGTTCTTAAAAAGACTTTCGAAAAAATGAAAGTTCAAGAAGATCAATTAAAAGATAGTTTAGGTTCTTTGCAAGCTCAAGAGGAAGAGTTACGCCAAAATATGGAAGAGCTAGAAGCTACACAAGAAGCTATGGAGCAAAAACAGAAATTAGTAGAAGAAGCTAAAATTTCATTGGAAAAGCAAAATGAAAAACTTGCCTCTAATGAAGCTGTCCTCAAAAAAGCATTCCAAAAAATGAAAACGCAAGATATGAAGCTCAGAGAAAGTTTTGATGCCTTGCAAACACAGGAGGAAGAGCTACGCCAAAACATGGAAGAACTCCAAACTACACAAGAAGTGTTAGCTTACCAAAAAGATATACTTGAAATTAGCAATCGTCAAATCACTAAAAGTATTAGTTATGCAGAAACAATACAAAAAGCTATATTGCCATCAAAGAAATTAATAAAAGAAACTTTACCTGATAGCTTTATTATCTATAAGCCTAAAGACATTGTTTCAGGAGATTTTTATTGGTTATCCAGACATGAAAATAAAACACTTGTTGGTGTAATTGATTGTACAGGACACGGCGTTCCTGGTGCATTTATGAGCTTAGTAGCTTCTAATATTTTGAGTGAAATTATTAACCAAAAAGGAATTTTACAACCTAATATTATACTACAAGAGCTGCATAAAGGAGTAGTCAAGAAACTCAATCAAAAAGAAGGTGCAAATAATGATGGAATGGATTTGACGCTTTGTTTGCTAGAAGGAATATCAAATAATCAAACTCAACTAACATTTGGTGGTGTCAAACAAAATCTATACATTGTTAGGGATAAAGAACTCATCGAACTCAGAGGCAATAGACGTTCTATTGGTGGAGGCAAACGAGATGATGAGAGAGAGTACACACAAGAAAGTATTGTACTTCAAAGAAATGATGCTGTCTTTTTAGCTACTGACGGATATCCAGATCAAGCAAATGAAGACAGAAAGAGTTTTTCTAAGAAAAGTTTTAGAGAACTCATGTTAGAAGTAGCACATTTATCAGCAAAAGAACAAATGAAAATTTTTGAAACACGTCTTGCTAATCATCAAAAAGCAACCGAACAGCGAGATGATATTACTGTATTTGGTTTCAAAGTTTAGAATCAAATATATAACAAATAACCTATTCTACTAATAATTAATTTTTCATAAAAATAAGTTTCAACTATGATGGATTATCATACACGTCTAGACCCTCAAAGTGCTGTATTATATTACAAAGGACCTTTTGATAAAGATATTTTAGCAAATATTAGTCTACAATTACGCCGTAGATTTACTGATAATCCACGCATGAGTGCCAAACTTTTCTCTATTTTTATTGAGTTGGCTCAAAATATTGCCTATTATTCTGAGGAGTCAAATTTCTTTTATGATGAAGAAGTAAAAAAGGATATTAAATATTCACATGAAGACAAAAAAAATAATGGAGTTGGAACAGTCGTTATACATAACGAAGGTTCAGAAGTTGTTTTGAGTGCTGGAAATCTTGTTCCATCAGAAAAAGTAAAAGAAATTATTGCTAAATGTGAGCAAATAAATTCTCTTAGCATAGACGAACTACGAGCCTTGAAAAAAGAAGTTAGAAGTATAGAACGTACCGAAGAGCAAAAAGGAGGCAATATTGGACTCATACAGGTAGCTCTCAAGTCAGAACATCCTCTTCAAGTAGAATTCAAAGAAGTAGATGATAAAAATTCGTATTTTATAATTTCTGCGACTATCGAAAAATAAATAAAAAATCACAATTATAAACTATAAATTATGTTTACAGAAAATGGCAAAAATTTAGTAGTAGAAAGTAAAAAAGATGCCTACTTTGTGCCTCACATAAATTTTGATGCTGATGCTCAGCATTGTCTTATTGAAGGAGAATCTTATTTAGAAGATGCTTTTGAGTTTTATGACAATTTGATGAATTGGTTTAAAGAGTATTTTAAAACGAATCAAAAAGTCGTTTTAGATTGTAAACTTTCGTACTTTAATACAAGTTCTTCAAGAGCTTTATTAGATTTGTTTCGTTTGCTTAAAGAGTTTCAAGATGAAGGAAAGCAAATAACTATTAATTGGTATTATCCTGAAGAAGACCATGACGACATGAGAGTAGAAGGGGAAGATTTTATGGATGAGAGTGATATTCACTTAAATATTATAAGCTATTAGACCAATTGTATTAATTGCATTAAATGTTATCACGGTTAATTATTCATATGTGTTCGTTTAGCTTCGCTGAGTACTACGTCGTTCTCAGAACTGAACAAAAACGTTTCCTCAAAAGCGTGATTAAAGCACAAAATGACGCTTCTGAGGAAGCGACAAATTCGTTTGTGAGCAAACGAATGCACAAAAACAGCTTATACAAAAATAACCGTGATAATGTTTATTGAAAATAAAAAAAGGCTTTGAAAATAGTATTTTCAAAGCCTTTTTTGCTAAAAGAGATTTTTTAGCCTTTGTTGGTATTTTAGCGTAGCGACACCAACAAATACACGCACAACCTATTTTTAAACAACTTTATTTTAGTGACCCAAAATATTTAAGAGCCATAAAGATTAATCAATATCTAACTCTTCACAGGCTCTACGAGCTGCATCTTGTTGAGCATTTTTCTTTGTATAGCCATTTCCTGTTGAGATAGGGTTTTCATCCAATAAAACTTGTGCTACAAACTGACGGCTATTATTTTCTGCTTTATCTTTCGAAATAGAAAACTGGACATTTCTATTTTCTTTTTGCGCCCACTCTATAAGTTTGGATTTATAATTTTTATCAGTTTCTATAATGGTTTGTAAATCCAAGTGAGTTAGCAAAATTCTATTAACGATAAATTTCTGACAAAAAGTAAATCCTTTATCCAAATAAACAGCTCCAATAAATGCCTCAATAGCATCACCATAAAGAGATTTATGAGAGTAAGCATTTTTTCGCTTGTTGTCTACTTCAATAATTTCATCCAATCCCATTTTCTTAGAAAGCTCTCCTAATGAAGCTCTACTAACAATTCTAGAACGGATATCTGTCAGAAATCCTTCATTTTTGTAAGGATAGCGTTTGAATAAAAAATGTGCTACAATGCTGCCCAAAACAGCATCTCCCAAATATTCTAAACGTTCATTACTTTCTTTAAAACCATCTTTGTTTTCTTTTGCAACAGAAGTATGTTGCATAGCAAGTTTGTATATAGAAAGATTGGTAGGCGATGTTCCGATAATGCGTGTGATTGCATTATAGAGCCTTTTATCTGATTCATTAAGAGAAAATTTGCTAACTTTTGTAGCTATTTTACCAATCCAACTCATATTTTAGTTTAAAAAATACTAAACTCAAACCTATAAGATTTTCTTGAAACCTTATAGGTTTTATTTCTAAAAACTATGCTTTATAACGACGCATTACAATCGAAGCATTATGTCCTCCAAAACCAAATGTATTACTTAAAACAACGTCAATATTTCTTTTTTCTGCTTTATTGAGTGTAAGATTTAATTTTTGGTCAATTGCTTCATCAGGCGTTTCGAAGTTAATTGTAGGAGGGACAACTTGTCTTTCTAGTGCCATCACACACGCTAATGCTTCTATTGCACCTGCTGCACCAAGTAAATGTCCTGTCATAGATTTGGTAGAACTGATATTCATTTTATAGGCATGTTCTCCAAAAATAGTAGTAATTGCTTTTAATTCTTGTGGGTCGCCTAGAGGTGTAGAAGTTCCGTGAACATTTACATAATCTACATCTTCTGGACTAATTTCTGCATCTTTAAGTGCATTTTTCATTACGTTGGCTGCACCTAATCCTTCTGGATGTGGTGCTGTCATGTGGTAGGCATCAGCCGACATTCCACCACCAATGATTTCACCATAAATTTTTGCGCCTCTTGCTTTTGCGTGTTCTAATTCTTCTAAAATAAGAGCAACACCACCTTCTCCCATCACAAAACCATCCCGAGTTTTATCAAATGGTCTTGAAGCTGTTTGAGGAGAATCATTTCTTTCTGAAAGTGCTTTCATGGCATTAAAACCACCTACACCAGATTCAATAACTGCTGCTTCACTTCCTCCTGAAACAATTACATCTGCTTGTCCTAAACGAATATAATTGAACGAATCAATAATTGCATTGGTAGAAGAAGCACATGCCGAAACAGTTACAAAGTTGGGGCCTCGTAAGCCGTATTTGATAGAAATATGTCCTGAGACAATATCTACAATCATTTTAGGGATAAAGAAAGGATTGAAACGAGGTACACCTGTTCCCTTATTAAAATCAGTTACTTCTTGTTGAAACGTATGAATTCCACCAATTCCAGAACCCCAAATTACACCTGCACGGTCTGCATCTACATTTTTTCCTACTTCTAATCCTGAATCGTCCATTGCTTGAGAAGCTGCACCCATACCATATTGAGCAAACAAATCAAGTCTTCTTGACTCTTTTTTGTCCATATATTTGGTAATGTCAAAGTCTTTGACCTCACAAGCAAATTTTGTTTTGAAATGAGTAGTATCGAAATGAGTAATCATGTCGCAGCCACTTTTTCCTGCTTCTAGTGCGTCCCAAAACGTTTTGACATCGTTTCCTAATGGTGTAATAGCTCCTAGTCCTGTAATTACGACTCGTTTAAGTTGCATAAGATTGTAGTTTGGGTAGAATGATGTGTGTTTGTGTGTTAGTTTTAATTTTAGATAAAAGAAGGAAAATTTAGCAGTGCTAATTTACTTCTATTATTTTGTGAAACCTTTTTTTGAGTTCAACTTTTCAACAGAATAGTCAAAAAATATTTTCAAATATAATCATTTATAAAAAAACAAACCTACCGAGTAACACAAATTTACTCCGTAGGTTTGTACAAATCCAAATCAAAAAAGAATAATTTTGATAAAATGAAAAGAGCTTAACTTTTGTTCTGCGTTTTCACTTCTCATAAAATCTAATCCATAATTGATTCAAAAAAGTAATTCTGATAGATTGTGTTCAGAAAATAAATAAACAAATAGTATTTTGCTTATGCTTTTGCTGAATGCTCTTCCAAATACTTAATTGCTTGTCCTACAGTAGAAATATGTTCTGCTTGGTCGTCTGGGATAGAAACGTTAAATTCTTTCTCAAATTCCATAATAAGTTCTACTGTATCAAGAGAATCTGCTCCTAAGTCATTTGTAAAACTTGCTTCAGGAGTTACTTCTGAAGGCTCAACTGCTAATTTCTCAACAATGATGTTTTGTACACGTGCTGCAATATCTGACATAATGTTTTTGTCTTGTTTAGTTTTGTAATGAGTAAACTGAATGCAAAGAAAAAGATTTATCTCAATAAAATCAAATCATTAGACAAACTTTAAGAGAAAGTTGAGGTCTTAATCTATTTTTATGCTAAAATGAAGGAAATATAACACATTACACGAATCTTTTTTATGAATCTACCTCTTCTAATTCAATTTCTCCGACTTTAAAACCTAGCTTTTGCGTTGCTATTTTCTTTATTTTTAATTTCCATTGTTTCCACTCGTCATCCTTCATCATTCCTACAAATAATAATCCACTAGGTTCGACAGATGTCCAAATATGCTTTTTTGTTTTATCAACACTAAACCAATAAGCAATACCATCATTTTCAAATCCTAACCAACCTTCCATAGATTCGTAAATTACAGGAATAACAGTTTCCCAAATTTCATTTGGTAAATCGTACCTTATATTTAAGTTCATTGATTGCTGTTTCATTTTATAGATTTTTTATGTGCTGATAAGAGATGTAGTTTAATGCCTTGATATTATAAAATTTTACTTGTACAATAGGTTTTATAACGTATCTGAACTTGAGTGGTTATCTTATCAAGAGTGTGGAGAAAAACTTTAAATTGAAATTCCTGTAAGAAGTATTTGTTGGAGATTTTTATTTTAATAGACAGTAGGAAATAGCAGATGCTATTTTAGATAAAAATACATCTCAATTCCTTCACAATTTATTTCGCAAAAATAGACCTTCTGTATCACCTAGACGAAGAATATTTATGATTAATTTTCCAAATTTCTAATTTGGCATGTTTTGTAAATAAAATTGTATTTTTAGCTGAAAATAAGACCAAAAAAATAAGTGCATTTTAGTTACTTACTATTGACTAAATAGCATAAACATATACAACTTCATATAAACGAAAAACATTGACAATACCATTTGAACCAGTCATTTTGGACTATAAACTCAATATTCATCTAATTCTTGAGTATTTAGCTTTTTTTTTATCTTATAGATATTATGTTTGGCTAAGAAAACGGTCTATAGATTTTATTCCAAGTTCAAACCGACTTTCAATAATATTGGGAGCTGCAATTGGAGCTTTTTTAGGTTCAAGAATTATAGCCTTGTTAGAAAATCCAGTTTTTACTTATGATGTTTCAACTATAATTACTTATCTAAACTCCAAAACTATTATGGGTGGTTTGTTTGGAGGACTTTTAGGAGTTGAGATTGCTAAAAAAATTATTGGAGAAAAACAATCATCAGGTGATTTATTTGTATTTCCAATTATTCTTGGAATTTTTATTGGAAGAATTGGTTGCTTTTTGTCTGGGATTAATGAGTTTACTTATGGAAAAGTAACCACTTTTTTTCTGGGAATGAATCTTGGAGATAATTTAAAAAGACATCCAATTGCACTTTATGAATTAGTGTTTTTGGTGCTTCTTTTTCTGTTTTTATCAAAACTAAAACACACAAATTTAAAAAATGGCTTATTATTTCAATATTTCATGATTTGCTATTTTGGCTTTCGTTTTTTTATTGAATTTTTAAAACCGAATGTCTTTTTTATTTTTGGTTTGAGTTCCATTCAAATTTTATGTCTAATTTGCTTAACTTATTATTACAAAACAATTTTTAATCTCTTCAAAAATGCCAGTTAGAAATTACACCTATTACGATTATACATTGAGCCTTTGTCCAGAATGCTTAAAGAGAATTGATGCCAAAATTGTTTTTGAAAATGATAACGTTTATATGCTCAAACGATGTCCAGAACACGGAAAATCTAAAGTATTGATTGCTGATGATATTCCATATTACAAAAATATAAGAAACTATAATAAACCTTCAGAAACACCTTATAAATTTAATACAAAAACTGACTATGGTTGTCCGTATGACTGTGGTTTGTGTCCAGACCACGAGCAGCATTCTTGTTTGACAGTTATTGAAGTTACAGACAGGTGCAATTTAACTTGCCCTACATGTTATGCTGGTTCTTCACCCACTTATGGAAGACATCGAACATTAGAGGAAGTAAAAACGATGTTGGATACTATTGTTTTAAATGAAAAAGAACCTGATGTTGTTCAGATTAGTGGAGGAGAACCAACTATTCATCCACAATTTTTTGAAATACTAGATTATGCAAAATCTTTACCTATAAGACATTTGATGTTAAATACAAATGGAATCAAAATAGCCAAAGACAAAGAATTTGCGAAACGATTAAAAAGTTATTCACCAGATTTTGAAATCTATTTGCAATTTGATTCTTTTGAGAATAGTGTTTTAAAAAAAATGAGAGGAGCTAATTTGAATGAAATTAGAAAACAAGCTATTGAAAATCTGAATGAACTTAACCTTTCAACAACACTCGTCGTTACTTTACAAAAAGGTTTAAATGATAATGAAATCGGAAAAATAATTGAGTTTGCCTTACAACAAAAGTGCATTAGAGGAGTGACATTTCAACCCACACAAATTGTTGGACGTTTAGAAAATTTCAATCCAGAAACGGATAGAATGACTTTAACTGAAGTGAGAAGAAAAATTTTGGAGCAGACTTCTATTTTTCATGCAGATGATTTATTGCCAGTTCCATGTAATCCTGATGCTTTGGTTATGGGTTATGCTTTAAAACTAGACAATGAGGTTTTTCCTTTAACAAGGTATATCAATCCAAATGATTTGTTAGATAATAGTAAAAATACTATAATCTACGAGCAAGATAATGTGCTTCAAGAAAAAATGATTGAATTATTTAGCACAGGAAATTCTGTTGAAGTGGCAGAAGAAAACTTAAAATCTATTATGTGCTGTTTGCCAAATATTGATGCTCCTAATTTAGGCTATGACAACTTATTTAGAATCATCATTATGCAATTTATTGATGCCTATAATTTTGATGTTAGAGCGATAAAAAAATCTTGTGTACATATTGTTGATAAGAATAATAAAATTATTCCATTTGAGACAATGAATTTGTTTTATAGAGATGAAAAGTTAGTCCGATTAGAAGAATTACGTAACGAAATTAAATTTTAAACTATGATACTAGAAATTGGGAATCTAAATGGATTGATAGCTCTTATAATAGGAGTAATGTTTGGACCACCTCTGTTATTAAGTGTAATAGGTGTTTTTTTATATAAAAACAATCCAAAAGCAAGCAAAGTGCTTTTTATACTTGCTGCAATATATTTACTTATTGGTTTGGGAATGTGTGGGTCAATGTTTATATAAAAAAGCTTCATTCTGTAAATATATCAAAACATCACACCTTTAATTTTCCCAAGTTCTTAGCTTAATGCAAAGAAAAGTTTTTTTGATGTTTATATCATTCTCAAATCAACTTGACTTTTTTCTTTTGTATAAATTTTTTACTAATTATCAATCCAAAAATCGTTATATGCAAGGCTAAAGAATCTCAATCACACGCCCATAGACTTGCCTTGTCCATCCGTTAGTTCCACCTTTATTATTTCCGATAAGTAACCCTTTATCATTACTCTTCGCTTTTACTAAGTGAGTATAAAAATTACCTCTCACTTTACAGTAAACAATATCTTTTTCATTGCAATCTTCCCATTTGACAGGTGCAAGTTTATGTTTCTGACCTGATTTAATTAAAGGTATCATCGAATTTCCTTTTTCACTTGTAACGAATGTTTCTCCGTTTTGCAATTTTTCTAATTTGTAGTTTCTCATTTGAATTTAAGGAGTTTTGATACATAAAATCTTATATAATCAACAAAACTCTAAAATCAAATAAGAAGTTCCCATCTAAAACCAACCTACCTCTTAAAAATTGGAATATTCTCAATTTGTTACAAATAGCAGTAAATTTTAGTCACTTTTTATGTTAAGAAAACAAAGAGAGTTTTTTAAATTAAACTTCTAGTCGTAACATTGCAATTCTAAAAAAATAGCTTTATTAATAATTAAAGACTGTTTTTACTTATAAACAAAATACACAAACTGAAATATCCATCAATCAGAATCCACTAAATGAAATTAACATTCTTTACCCTTATTTTAATAGCTTTAAATACTTCATTATCAATAGCACAAAACATTACAGGAACAGTAGTTGATGAATATGAAAGACCTCTTCAAGAAGTCAATATTTTAAGCAAAGCAACTGATAATCATACACACTCAGATGCAAAAGGTAATTTTGTCTTTGAAAATATATCTGTCGGAGATACTTTACAGTTTTCGCATATTGGCTATCAAAGTCAATTGTTTGTAATAAGTGATTTAAAAATACCTTTATATATTATGTTGAAAGCAACATCAATAAATTTAGATGAAATAATTATTAAACCACAACTAAATGCTCTTCAACTCATAACTGATATTGATATACAAACAAATCCTGTAAACTCTTCACAGGATATTTTGAGAAAAATACCTGGGCTTTTCATTGGACAACATGCAGGTGGTGGTAAAGCTGAACAGATATTCTTACGTGGTTTTGATATAGATCATGGCACAGATATTAGTATTTCAGTCGACGGACTTCCAGTCAATATGGTATCCCATGCACACGGACAAGGCTATGCTGATTTACATTTTGTAATTCCTGAAACAATTGAAAAAATTGATTTTGGCAAGGGAGTTTATTACGAAGACAAAGGAAATTTTACTACTGCAGGCTATGTAGATTTTAATACAAAACAAAAATTAGATTATAATTCTATAAAACTAGAAGTTGGACAGTTTGATACATATAGGTTATTAGGAATGTTTAATCTAATCAATACTAACAAAAACAACGCATATATTGCAACCGAATTTCAATCCTCTGATGGAGCTTTTGAAAGTCCTCAAAATTTTAATAGAATTAATATTTTTGGAAAATATACAGCTCTAGTTTCGGAGACTGATAAAATTAGTATTACTGCTTCTCATTTTACTAGTAAATGGGATGCCTCGGGTCAGATACCTCAACGTGCAGTAGATAGTGGGTTGATAAGTCGTTTTGGTGCGATAGATGATACCGAAGGAGGAAATACTTCAAGAAGTAATCTAAAAATTGATTATGATAAATTGATTACTAAAAATTCTTCTTTAAAAAGTTCTGTTTATTTGAGTCAGTATGATTTTGAACTTTTTTCTAATTTTACATTTTTTCTAGAAGACCCTATAAATGGAGATCAAATTAAACAAAAAGAAAATCGTATTATTTATGGTGTAAATACTGAATACAATGAGTCTTTTTCTACAAGTGGTCTGAATGGAAACTGGAAATTAGGAGTCAGTCTTCGTAATGATCAAACTAATGATACCGAATTATCTCATACTCTAAATCGTACAAAAACTCTTGAACAAATTAAATTAGGAGACATTAATGAAACTAATTTAGGAGCATATATAGCAACCGATATTTATATCAATAAATGGACTTTTAATCCTTCTCTACGATTAGATTATTTTGACTTTCAATATAATGATGATTTACTTCCAACTTATAAAACACAAGAAGAAACCAAAGCTATTGTTAGTCCAAAATTTAATATTTTTTACAATCAATCACAAAAACTCCAGCTTTACTTAAAGACTGGAAAAGGTTTTCATTCTAATGATACACGTGTAGTTGTGGCACAAGATGGTAAAAAAATACTTCCTGCTGCTTATGGTTTGGATGCTGGGTTTATATGGAAACCAACGCCAAAAATGTTATTTAACATAGCCTATTGGTATCTTTACTTAGAGCAAGAATTTGTGTATGTAGGTGATGCTGGAATTGTAGAACCAAGTGGAAAAACTAAACGTCAAGGAGTAGATTTAAGTTATCGTTATCAGCCATTATCTTGGTTTTTTTGGAGTTTTGATGCTAATTATACATACGCTCGTTCTATTGACGAAGCTAAAGAAATGGATTATATTCCTTTAGCTCCTGATTTTACATTGGTTAGTGGACTCAATATTATTCATAGATCAGGCATTTATGGAAGTATAAATATGCGTTATTTGGATAATCGTCCTGCTAATGAAGATAACTCAATAGTAGCAAAAGGATATACTATTTTTGATTTGAATGCAGGATATAAATGGAGAAGGTTTAATTTGGGTTTTCAGATTCAAAATCTATTTGATACTGACTGGAACGAAACTCAATTTGCTACAGAATCACAATTACAAAATGAAACTGAACCTGTAGAAGAAATCACTTTTACTCCTGGAACTCCATTTTTTATTAAAACATCAATCCAATTTAATTTTTAAGAAGCATTAAATTAATCAATAACTTATAGCATATTGAGTGTTAACAAGTATCTTTTAAAGTCTCAAAGAGTGGTAATTTTATGTCTTGAACAGAATAATTAAACTAATCAAAAGTGAATTTTAAAGCAATAATTGAAGAAATATACCAAAAAATCAAAGTTGTAGAAGATAAAGGAGAATTAGCTTCTTATATTCCTGAATTAGCTTATGTAGATTCAGAAAATTTTGGAATACATATATCAACACTTGAACAAGGCAATTTTGGTATTGGAAACTATACTGATAAATTTTCTATTCAAAGTATCTCAAAAGTGCTATCTCTAGCTTTAGCATATAGAATGCTAGGCGAAAAAATATGGAAACGGCTTGGTGTTGAACCTTCTGGAACTCCATTCAACTCTCTTGTTCAACTTGAAGTAGATAACGGAATACCTAGAAATCCATTTATAAATGCTGGTGCAATCGTTATTTCAGATATTTTGATTAGTCATTTAGAAAATCCAAAAGATGACTTTCTAGCTTTTGTTAGAAGCCTTTCTAATAATTCAGAATTAAACTATTCACATGAAGTGGCTGCATCAGAAAAAGCGATTGGTTTCCGAAATGTAGCCTTGTGTAATTTTATTAAATCCTTTGGAAATATTGAAAATGACCCTACAGAAGTTCTTGATTTCTATTTTGATCTTTGCTCTCTTGAAATGAACTGTCAAGAACTTTCAGAAGCATTCTTATTTTTTGCAAATAATGGTCGCAGAACAGTTGATAATCTTTCAATACTTACTAAAAGTCAAGCAAAAAGGATAAATGCACTTATGCAAACCTGTGGGTTTTATGATGAGTCTGGAGAGTTTGCTTTTAAAGTTGGTCTACCTGGAAAAAGTGGCGTTGGTGGAGGAATTATAGCTGTCCATCCCAATCAATATACAATTGCCGTCTGGAGTCCAAAACTAAATAAAAAAGGAAACTCGTATAAAGGAATGCGATTTTTGGAAGATTTTACTACAAAATCAGAGCTGTCTATTTTTTGAGATTATATTTTTTCTGTGTTAAATATCTTGCGTTAGTCATAATGATACCTTCAAACAACTTTTCCTAGTTTATAGTTATCACAATCAATCAAGTTATTAATTTAAAAATTTAATTATGAAAACTATCTTTGAAGCTCTTCGAAAAGACCATGATACTCAGAAAGATTTAGCTGACAAACTTATTCAAACTTCAGGTGATACTTCTGAAAGACATTCACTATATGACCAACTCAAACATGAACTTAAAATACACGCAGATGGCGAAGAGCGTCATTTTTATGTTCCTTTGTTTGATGACGACATGACACAAGACCACGCACGCCATGGAGTAGCTGAACATCACGAAATGGACGAACTTATGGAAAAACTAGACAAAACTGAAATGAGTTCTTCTGCTTGGCTTACCTATGCTAAAGAGTTACGAGACAAAGTATATCATCATTTGGATGATGAAGAACACACTATTTTCCAACTAGCAGGTAAAGTTTTTTCTGAAAAACAAAAAACACAACTGGCTACTGAATATCAAAGTTTTATTCAAGAAAAAAGAAATTAAAATTCTATTATTTTTTGTAGCACCTGAATAACAAGTTTATATTTTAGGCACAACCTAAATCAAACAAAGTATTAATTTCATGAATCAATATTACTCTGATAAATAAAGTTTGCAATATTTTTACTCAAAATTGTTATATTTGTAACTTTAAACAAAAAAAACAATTAAAATATGAAAAATCAATACATTTTCAAAACAATATTCTTTCTTCTTCTAGTCATTGGCTTAGTTTCTTGTGGAAAAGATAAAGATGAAGAGGTTGAATTTGTACCTGCACCACAGATAGACTTCGAAGCCGACGAAACCTCTACAAGCTCAGGGTTATCTGTAGTATATACAAATACCAGCAAAAATGCAGATCCAGCTACTTATGAATGGACTATTGAGTATATTGGTGTAAATTCTCCTGATGAAATTAGTCCTCAACTTGTATTCGAATCTAAAGAAGAAAACATACAATATACTCATACTACTATAGGATATTATAGAGTAACTTTATTTGGAAGTAACTCAAATGGTTTTGGAACAAGTTCAATATTGATTAGGTATTAATTAGTAAAGACAAGTAAAAAGTGAATTTAATTTTTATTACTTAGCTACAGAAGCCAATAACAATAAATTGTTGTTGGTTTTTTGCTTTAATAAATCAAAATAAATACAAAGAATCATTTTCTTACCTTTACATAAAAAACAAATTTCACTTCCTATAATGACAAATAAAAATCGTTTTATTCCTTTCAAAGAATCTATTTTAGGAATCGAACTGCCTTCACTTTTCAATTTCCCTTTTTATTATCAAGCTCATGAAATTGTAAAATTAGCAGCTGAGCAAGTACAAGAATATTTAATTAATCAAAAAGACTGGAAACATAATTTTGGCTTAAATCAGAAAGATACAGGTTTAGTAATTGGAAAAATGTTTGGCGTTTTGGTGGTAGAAAACAGCAACAATGAAATTGGTTTTTTGGCTGCTTACTCAGGCAAATTGGCTGATAGTAATCAACATGCTTATTTTGTTCCTCCTGTTTTTGATATGCTAACAAAAAATGGTTTTTATAAACCTGAAGAGGAAGTGTTGAATACTCTAAATAAAGAAATAGAAGAATTAGAAAATAACCAAGATTTTAAAAAACTAAAATTATACGTTGAGACAGAAAATAAAATAGCCAAAACTGAAATAGAAGAAGCTAAAAAAGAACTAGCAAAAAAGAAAAGAGAAAGAAAAATTAAAAGGAATTTGGCTGTAACTACACTTTCTCAAACCGATTTTGAAAACTTAAAGGAAGAGTTAAAAGATGAAAGTCTGAAACAACAATATTTTTTCAAAAAACTCAAAAAAGACTGGGAAGAATGTTTAGAGAAATCTGAAACTCAACTCAAAGTCTTTACAGATAAAATAGCAGCACTTAAGAGTGAGCGAAAACAAAGAAGTAATCAGTTACAACAGCGTTTGTTTGATAATTATAGGTTTCTGAATGCAAAAGGAGAGTATAAAAGTCTTCAAACTATTTTTAGTAAAGAATTACAAATTGCTCCCCCTGCTGGTGCTGGGGAGTGTGCAGCTCCAAAACTTTTACATTATGCCTATAAAAACAACCTTAAACCAATAGCACTAGGAGAGTTTTGGTGGGGACAGTCTCCAAAATCTGAAATCCGAAAACACAAAGAGTTCTATCCTTCTTGTCGTAATAAATGTGAGCCTATTTTGGGTTTTATGTTGGAAGGATTAGAAGTAGAAGAAAATCCAATGCTGAAAAATCCAGCAGAAGGAAAAGACTTAGAAATTGTCTATGAAGATGAATATCTTTTGTTAGTCAACAAACCTGCCGAGTTTCTGTCTGTTCCAGGACGAAATATAAAAGATTCTGTTCAGACAAGAATGCAAAAATTATATCCTGATGCCATGTTGGTTCATCGTTTAGATCAAAGTACATCTGGTTTGTTACTTGTTGCAAAAGACAAAGAAACTTATCATAATTTGCAAAGTCAGTTTATAAAAAGAACTGTAAATAAACGCTATTTGGCTATATTAGATGGTATTTTACAAGAAAAAACAGCTTTTATAGATTTGCCTTTGCGTGTAGATTTGAATAATCGCCCACATCAATTAGTTTGTTACCAACATGGGAAATCTGCACAAACAAAATATGAAGTGTTAGAAATTAAAGATGGAAAAACTCGTGTTTATTTTTATCCTCTTACAGGAAGAACACATCAGTTGAGAGTTCATGCAGCGCATCCAAATGGCTTGAATGCTGCCATAGTAGGTGATGATTTGTATGGAAAAAGAGCAAATCGTTTGCATTTACATGCTGAATATTTAGAATTTAGTCATCCAAAGACGAAAAAGAGATTTAGTTTCAAAGTACAGGCTGATTTTTAGATAGAAAGAAGTTTTTTGTTACTTTTTGTTTGTATCTGCATTTAGACATTAGTGCCATTGTTTTATAATTGTTAGTATTTCTTCCATAAAGAGCAAATGGTGTTTGTCAAATACATAATCACAACTAACTCAAAAAAGAAATGAAAAAATTCAAAAATGTGGCTTTTATATTTATTGCTTTTCTAGTTTGGACAGCTTTTATTGGCTATGGATTTATGAATGGATTTTTATTAAGATCTATTTCTGAAGATAATGCTGAGTCTTTTATTAGTGCTACTCAAGAAAAAATAGACAATGAATTTGTAGGAAGTTTTGGCATGGTTTTGATAGAAAATGGAAAAGTATCTCAAGATTTTTTTTATTCTGTTGATAAAGATAAGCCTGTAAACGAAAAGACAGTTTTTCCTGTTGCATCTATTAGTAAATGGGTTACTTCCTTCGGAGTTATGAAATTGGTAGAAGAAGGAAAGTTAGATTTAGACAAACCAATAGACGATTATCTCACAAGGTGGCATCTTCCTAAAAGTGAATTTGATACTAAAAAAGTAACTATTAGAAATCTACTTTCGCACTCATCAGGACTGATAGATGATTTGGGATATGATGGTTTTGCTCCTAATGAAACTATTCAGACAATCGAAGAATCATTGACAAAAGCTGCCGATGCAGGCAGTTCTGACGGAGTTGCAATAGTAGGATATGAACCGAATAGTAAGTATATGTATTCGGGGGCAGGTTATACGATATTGCAATTAGTTATTGAAGAAGTTAGTGGAAAATCTTTTCAAGAATATATGATACAAACTGTCTTTGAACCTTTGAAAATGGAAAATTCTACTTTTGAGTATCCTGAAAACTCAAACACTCAACTTGCTCAAGTTTATAAAGTGGATGGAACAACAAGACAAATGAATAAATTTACTGCTCTTGCAGCAGCAGGATTGTACACAACTACAGAAGATTTATCAAAATTTTTGATAGCCAATGTGTCAGAAAATAATCTTCTTTCCCAAGAGACTATTCAAACAATGAGTAAACCAGAATCATTTATTAATAATACAAAAGTGTATGGATTAGGTCCTCATTTGTATAGTCAAGATGATATAAAATCAAATATTATTGGACACGATGGTAGTGGAAATAATGCTATCAATACTGCTGCAAGAATAGACCTCAAATCTAAATCTGGAATAATAATATTAGAAACAGGAAACTGGAATATAGCTTCGTCCATAGCAGACGAATGGATTTTTTTGAAAGCAGGAATAGCTGATTATGTAGTTATGCAGCGTAACAAAACCTACATATTAACTTTACTCATAATTGGATATATACTAATTATTGCTGTTTCTATTTTCATTATTAGAAAGAATAAATAAAGATAAAGAAAATCAGATTATTAATGTATTTTGTGTAGAAATAATTTCATTTTTTTGAGTAAAAAATGTATATTAGTTTGTATAAATCTTTTTTACTACTAATATTATTTTTTATGACTATTTATGAGAGTATTTTTTTGCGTTTAGATTTTTTCAAAGAGCATAACTTTATAGAAGCAACTTGGTCTGCTGCAACTGAACATTTAACAGAACAAGAATATAAGGAGGAGCTTTTAAACTACTTAAAGTTAGCCTTAGATTTCAAGCCTAAGCGAGTACTTGTTAATACGCAAGACTTTTTATTTACTACTACGCCAACTTTACAAACCTGGACAAACGAGACTATTTCAGCTCCTAATGTAGAAATGGGCTTGAAGCAAACGGCTTTTGTAGTAAGTAAGGAGTTTATAGCTCAACTTGCTATAGAACAACTTATGGAAGAGCCATCAGCGCAAAAGTTTACCACAAAATACTTTGATAGTAAAGAAGAGGCAAAAGAATGGATTTTGAGTTTTTCTGATAGTGAAACTATGTAAATTACTGTTTTTTCTTCCTCATTTATAAGATAAATGAGGAAGAATAGATAAAATAAAATCTAAAAATTAATATGAAACAAATTCTAACTCTACTTTTTTGTTTTATCTCCTTTCAAAGCTATTCTCAAGAAACCACTTTTCTAAAAGTTCATTTTTTATATGGCTCAAAACCATTGAAAAGTGATAAAAATACAGAACAAAAATGGTTTGGTGGAATCTTAGGAGGACATGTTGGCATTGAAGTAGAGGATGATAAAGTTTTGAATTTTCTTCCAAGTAGAGAGAGTTTTCATTGGTTTTCAAATAAAAAAGACAAACACAGCACATATGCTATTCACTCTGTTCCTAGTTTTTATGGCATTTTTGGAGAACACCCAGATAGCGTTCAACTAGCAATTATTTACATTCCAATAAGTATTCATCAAAAAGAAACATTTGATAGCATTGTGTCTGCTTATATAGGTCATGCCCCTTATGATTATGCTTTTTTTGGAATGCGTTGTGGTGCAGCAACCTATGAAATTTTGGCTCAAATGGATATTTTGAAAAGCTATTCGAATAAAAAAACAGGTAGAAAAATATTTTATCCTAGAAAATTACGCAAACGACTGTTCAGAATGGCAAAAGATAAGGGTTGGAAAATTATCAAACAAGAAGGTATCAAAAAGAGAAAATGGGAAAGGGATTGATTAGATAATATTTGTTTTTTAAGATATGAAATACTCATTGGGGATTTTTTTAAATTAGTATTTAATTTTTTTAAAAATGTATCAGGAGAAAATTCATTAAATAGTACAACTATGAATAAGTTACAAGAATACAAGCCTATTATTTTGAAAATATGTAAATATCTCTTTGATTTCATCATAATATTTACAGGAGTGTTTTTAGCTTTTTGGTTAAGCGAACATAAAGATAATAGAGAAAAAGAGGACAAAAAGAGAGAAATTTATATTGCTATTTATGAAGACTTAAATTCTTTTTATGAATCAGGCAAAAGAGAAAATAAAAAAGGATTTGTGAATTTCTTTGAAAGCTTAGATAGACGCTCAGATAGTTTGATTAATAGTAGAGAAATTCCTGTTAGGACTACTTTATATGGCGACTATTGGAAAATACCAATTATTAATTCTTTTGTTCAAAATGGATTTTTAAGGGATATTGACGTAGCAACTTTTAAAAAAATTACAAGGTTTAATACTGTTCATCAAAATTTATTAGAAAATATAAAGGACTATAATATATTTTATGACAAATATGTAACAGCAGATTATGATAAGGGTATGGAACACTTCTATAAAGAAGGAACTAATAAATTGAAACCAAAGTATTCTTATTTAGAAAATGCTTTAGCAGAAACAGCAGGGTTTGCTGACTTGTTGGTAAATCTAGCTCACGAGCTTTCTATGGAAATAAAGGAAAAACACATTGATAAAGAAAAATAAAAAGATATACTCCAAGCAGTTTTTCCTGCCTAATAAATCAACAATTATTTGAGCATATTTATAGTTCATAAATGACTTCAAACTGAAACTATGAGAATACTAATCTACCCAATTATATACAAAGACAAATTCGGAGAAGAAAAAGCTAAAATAACTACTTCGGGAAGTACATTACATATAAAATTGCGAGATACTCGTTTTGAAGGACAATGCTTCGAAACACTTGAAATATCTGAATTTGATAATCAAAAAAATGATAAATTTGAATGGGAAAAATATCAAGACGGCTCAAAAATACTTACTAATTTTGAAATGAAAGTAAAATTTCAAATTCAACTTGCCATCGAACATAATCCACAAATGGAGGAAATGATTGCACAAATTAGTACAGGAAATAAAAAAGGTACAAACGTTTTCTTAGAACTCAAAACTGATTTTGGCAATTTCAAAAACACAAAAAACTACGATTCCTTTGAAGATGCATTGCTAGAAATTCAGAGTTTATTACCACAAAATACCAAAATCAAAACTTGTGTAAGTTGTAAGCTTTCAAATTATCATCCAATAGGAAATGGAATGTTTGGTGGACTATATTGTTTTAAAAAATTAGCTCATCAAGTAGATAAAATAGTTGATAAACATAGTTTACTTCATTTTTTTGATAAAGAATTTGACAAAGATGAAGAAAAACAAAAAATATTCAATGTACAAGAAACATTTGATTGTCTAGAACATCGTTTTCCAAAAGAATATGAATGGACATATAAAAGTTGGATGGAATAAATTGAGAATACATAATCAAAAAAACGAATTGCAGCATAAAACCACAATTCGTTTATAATAGAAACCCACAAATTTATTTGTGGACAAAACTATACTACACCTTGTTCGATCATAGCATCAGCTACACGAACAAAACCTGCGATATTAGCCCCTTTAAGGTAATTTACTTCCTTTTTGTCTTCTCCGTATTCTACACATTTAGCATGTATTTTCTTCATAATTTCTTTCAATTCTTCATCTACCTTTTCTTTTGTCCAAGATAAACGAAGAGAGTTTTGTGTCATTTCTAGTCCAGAAGTAGCCACACCACCAGCATTTGAAGCCTTACCAGGTGAATACAGAACATCATTTTTAGCAAAAATATCAATCGCTTCTGATGTTGT
Source organism: Bernardetia sp. (assembly GCA_020630575.1). Classification (GTDB taxonomy): domain Bacteria; phylum Bacteroidota; class Bacteroidia; order Cytophagales; family Bernardetiaceae; genus Bernardetia. The sequence continues at coordinate 19,475 of JAHDBD010000004.1, read as the reverse complement.
TGGCATATTTGCACCTTCGGCAACTAACTGACAGCCATTTTTTACAAGAGCTTTTGCTCCTTTTTCTTCTAGTTCATTTTGAGTAGCACAAGGAAGTGCAATATCACATTTTACATCCCACGGACGTTTGTCTTTATGGAATTTTGCAGAAGAATATTTTTTGGCGTATTCTTTTATTCTACCTCTTTTTTCATTTTTGAGTTCTTTTACAAACTCTAGTTTTTCTGTTGTAATTCCTTCTTCATCATAAATATACCCATCAGAATCTGAAAGAGTAACTACTTTTGCTCCCAATTCTATCGCCTTTTCACAGGCATATTGCGCTACATTTCCAGAACCCGAAATTACCACTGTCTTATTCTCTAAAGAATCTCCTTTGTGTTCCATCATTTCTTTTACAAAATAAAGAAGTCCATAACCTGTTGCCTCTGTTCGTAGAAGTGAACCTCCCCATTTTACGCCTTTTCCTGTAAATGTTCCTGTAAATTCGTTAGCTAGTCGTTTGTATTGTCCAAACATATAACCTACTTCTCTAGCACCTACTCCAATATCGCCAGCAGGAACATCTGTATTTGAGCCAATATGTCTAAAAAGTTCGGTTACAAAACTCTGACAAAAACGCATTACTTCTTCATCACTTTTTCCTTTTGGATCAAAATCAGAACCTCCTTTTCCACCACCTAAAGGCAAACCTGTAAGAGAGTTTTTAAAAACCTGCTCAAAACCTAAAAATTTTAGAATAGATAAGTTTACACTAGGGTGAAAACGAACACCACCTTTATAAGGACCAAGGGCAGAATTAAACTGAACACGAAACCCCTTATTGATTTGAATTTCATTCTTATCATCTAACCAAGCAATACGAAATAAAATAGCTCTTTCAGGTTCAACCATTCTTTCCAACAACTTTGCTTTTTTGTATTTTGGATTTTCTTCTATAAATGGAATAATGAATTCGGCTACTTCTTCAACAGCTTGTAAAAACTCTTCTTCATGAGGTTGTTTGGTCTTTACAGACTCTATAAACCCTTTTACTTGTGTATCATGATTATTTTTAGACATAATTATTTGGTGTGGTTTGTTGTGTCAGTCGATTTGAAATAACGACTTTATCTACTTGTTTTAATTGAAAAGCAAACGGTTTGTAGTCATGAATGTTTGGAATGGCTTTGTTGGATGCTGTAAACTAAAAATTTATAGAAAGTACTATTTAGTTTCTAAATTTAATTTTTATTAATTATGAATGTATTTTTTAAAAATAATTTATTAAATTAATTATTTTTTAATTATATTTTTAAGTGATAAAGAAAATGATAGTATTTTTAAATTTACTCGTCAATTGATTTTTATTCAGCTTACTTAATTCAAAATTATAGAATGAGGAAAAAGCTATATTAGAATATCAGTCGTATATTTTTTTTATCACAAACAATTGAGAAAATGCTTATTCGTTCGTCTTCTCTTTTAAAACCACACTGTTATGAATTATTTAAAACATTTCATGTTGCTATTTACTATAATTTTTTCCTTCGGCTGTAAAGAACAAATAGAAGATGCTACTCCTTCTAAGTTAAAAATTGGCGAAACAAAAGTAGTTAAGCAGAATAAAGGTAAATCATCTGTTTTAGATGAAAACAAAGTTCAAAGTGTTCATCCTTCTTGTTTAGCTGCTTATGGTTATAATTCAAATCGATATTGTAATATAAGTACTGATAAAGGTTGTGATGAAGCAAAGCAAGTTCTTGAATGTTATTTTGCTATGTGTAGTCGATATCCTGCTGCTAACAATTCCCCATTAGCATGTTCTCCTCCTTCAAACTGTAATAACCAGCAAGCAAATATTTCAGAATCTTTTACTTATTACATAGATCGTGATGATGATGTGGATCTGACTATAATTGTTAGCGAAATAGAAAACAGAAGGATTCAAATTGCATCTTTATATCCTAATGTATGTATTATTAGAGTAGTCATAAATAATTTTTCTTGTGAAAGACCCTATGGTACTACTTCTGTAACATTTGAAGTTAATTACTGTTCTTAGTAGTTCTATTTTATAAAAAAACAGTTCTAACGCAAAGTTAGAACTGTTTTTTTGTAAAACTATAAGTATAACCTTTGTTTAGTCAATCAAATACGTAACTCCTAAAGAGAAAGTACGACCAACAGTATAAGAATCATATATATATTCTGTTCCTTGGAAATCTTGTACTTGTTTGTATTCAGGATTTAATAAGTTTCTAGCTCTGAAACTGAATCCCCAACCACTTTCCATGGTTTTCTTAACAGCAAAATCTAAAGATGGGCGAGGCACTTCATATACATCTGGCTGTCCTGCTTGTGCTACAATAGCCAAACGTTTTCCAAACACATTGAAATTTCCACTAACACTAAGTCCTTTCTCAGGAAGGTCATAATAAATAAATGAGTTTAGAACATAAGGTGATTGCATAAACATAGTACGAGTAGGCTCACGATTTGGGTCAGTTTTTAAGATAAAAGCATATTCTGCTGAATCAATATCTACTTCTGAATACATTAAACTAAAGTTTGCACCTACACTAAAGTTTTTGAGAGCATCAGAGAAATCTAATCGCTTACGCACTTCAAACTCAAGACCAGCAACAAATGCTTGATCTACATTTTTGTACTGAATCTGTCCATTTGGTTCTCTTGGATCAAATGCACGTTCGATAGGATTAGAGAATTTTTTGTAGAAAGCACTTACTGAAATAATCTCACCTGTATTTGGATACATTTCATAACGCAAATCAAAGTTATCGATAAGTGTTCTTTGTAAGTTTTCATTACCAATGATAGTAAAGTCATCAGCAAAAGCAAAGCTAGGAAAAGGAGCAAGCTCTCTAAAAGTAGGACGAGCTAATGTTCTACCATACGAAGCACGAAGATTAGTTGATTTATTAAGTTCATAAATCAAATTCAAGGCAGGTAAAAAGTCATTTTCTTGAATATTTGCTTTATTTAATGTTTCATCATCACTTGCTGCTTGTAGGTTTGTTCCTTCATAGCGTACTCCCATTACAGCACGGAATTTTTTGGTAAAATGCCAATCTGTCATTCCATAAAAAGAAATAATTTCTTGATAACCTGTATAACTATTTCTTGGAGAAGTAAAATCTGTGATTACTACACCTAGATTACCATTATCCATTACACCTACATTTTGGAAAAAATCATCTATTGTTCCAGTCTGACGATAATTATCTAAAACACCTGAGTTTTTGAAGTTAATATACTGGTATCTTTTTTCATTGAAATCTCTATCTTTCATTAAATATCCACCACCAAATTTAAATTTACTGTCTCCTCCTTTTGAAGTAAATGGTATAGTAACATCTACCTTATTATCCCAATTGATTTCATTCATATCACGATAATAACGAGCAGGAGAATTATAAGACGAAATAGCAATATCATAAAAACGCTCTCCTCCATTTTCATAATAATCATCAGAGAAATAACGCAAATCTGGCTCATTTTGAGTAGATTGAGCCAATGAAGAAAGCCATTCAATTTCTATATTTCTTTTTCCAACAGTATGCTTTCCTTTAAGTTGAGCTGAAGCAATACCACGCTCTAAAAACTGCATTGTTTGTGTACGATATACATATCCTTCTTCCAAACCTGCACCTCCTCTATTCCAAAGTCCTGAACGATAATCAGTTGTCTTATCTCCACTTCTATTATACATTAAATTTAAAGAGATTTTACTTGTCGGAGCTACTTTGTAAGACATATTTAAATTTGCTCCCCAAAGTGCGCTTTCTGTTCCTTGTTCGGTATTGAGCTGGTAAGTTGGATTAAGTTGGATTACATCTACTCCATCTCTACTAAAACGACCTGTAACTCCATTATCATAATAACTAAAATTACGTTGATAACTTAGTGAAGATACAAAACCAAAAGGACGACCTAAAACATTGATTTGATTACCTAATGAAAGAGAATGAAATTGATTTAAAAATGGAGCTTTGCGCTCATAGTCCATATTTGTTCCAAAAGATTTTGTTTGATTATCTACTTGTTGTTTTTGTTCTGGTGTGAGAAAGCTTCTAGGATCAAGAAATTCATTAGATATTCCACTTGGTATAGAACGGCTTCCATCATCAATTCCTAAAAAGTCTGTTTTTCCTCCTTTATGTGTCAAAAAGTTATTATTTAAACTTGTTTGGTCATTAAAACCTAATGAAGAATTCCATTGAAATGTAAATCTATCTGGAAAATCTTTAGTTACTACATTTATATTTCCACCAGCAAAAGAACCTGAAAGATCTGGTGAGAAAGTTTTAGATACAATAATATTATCAATTAAATTACTAGGAAATAAATCCATCTGAACTGAGTTTCTATTTGGGTCAAGGCTTGGAAGGCTTGCTCCATTGAGTGTTGTTTGGCTATAACGATCGCCAAGTCCACGTACATATACATATTTTCCACCTTCTACCGAAACACCTGTTACTCTTGTAATGGCTGCTGCTGCATCTCTATCTCCTGAACGAGCAATCTGTTCTGCTGCAAGTCCATCTTGAACAACTCCTGAGTTTTTTTGTGCTGCCAAAACTGCTGTTGTAGATGCAGTTTCTGCTTTCGCTTCTATCACTACAGCTTCTAACATCTCTGTATCTTCACCTAAAGTAGCATCAATTACAGTTACTTGTCCTGCTTTTACTTCTACTCCTGTAACTGTTTTAGTTTGGTAAGAAACAAAAGAAATTTGGAGATCATACGTGCCTGCTTCGACAGAAATAGAATATTTTCCATCTAAGTCAGCTGCTGAACCGTTTGTAGTTCCTACAATAACAACAGTAGCACCAATGAGTTCTTCTCCATTAGCAGCATCTTTAATTGTTCCTCTAATTGTTCCTTTTGTGGTTTGGGCAAAAGAAGTGGAACTAATAAGTAATAATACAAGTGTAGCAAATGTCAGTAAATGATTTTTCATTACCTTTTGGTTGTAAATTATTGAAGTTAAATGAAATTTCTGTGTTTTTTTAGTCAAAAATGAAAATGCTAAAAAAGATACTTTGAAATTGTTTTTTAAAGAAAATGCAAGTAAAGCAGCTACTCTTTTGAAGTAGCTGCTTTTTTGATTTGATTCAAACAAATCTATTTTTATTGAATATAGCTTGCTGTCATTGTCCAGCCATTATACCAAGGCGTTGTACCTGGTTCGATAGCACCTCTATAAGCAGCAGGACTAAGGAAAGTATTAGAAGTTTCTGATACATCTCCACCTGTAGCTGTCGGAACTAAGTTTGAACGAGTTATACCCAAATCCTCTACTTTATTTCCAGACTCTGTGAAATAAGTAGCAAGGTCTAATTTAGCAGCATCTAAAACAGCAGCATCTATATCTGCACCTGAAGGAGTAATAATATCAGAAAGGGCAGCTACATCATTACTAGCAACATTAAAGAATGTATTATTCACTACTTTTAAAGTTCCTTCTTGGAAACGTTTGTAACTATTTTCACCACTTGGAGTAAGTTGAACAGCAAGACCTTGCTCAAAACCTACAAAAATACTGTTGTGGTATTCTCCACCTGCATTATCTTGGAAATAGAATACTCTGTTTTTTCCACCATTTCCTCTACCTACATAAGTAGCATTATAGAAAGTAGCAGTTGCATATGGCTGAGCATCTTTAGGAGAATCTCCACCGTCATGCTCACCACCATTTTCACCATCATCTGTACGTTGATAAGCTACAACAAATTGATTAATTCCTCTAAAACCTAAGTCAGTATCGTATGCTTCGTCTCCACAAGCTGTAGAAACAAGATATTTAGCATTTACAGTTCCACCAAACCACTCAAATCCGTCGTCTTGGTTTGCAAATACTTCGATATGGTCAATTTTAGTTCCTCTACCAACAGCACCAAGAGTAAGACCATTGATTTCGTTATTAGCAGCAATTGAAGTACCACCGTGACGAATAGAAATATAACTTAATTCTCCAGAGTTGTCATCATCATTAGTTCCACCATAAAGACCACGACCTTCAGTAGTTGGAATACCTTCAATAGATGCTTCAGCAGTACCACGAGCAATTGTAGTTTTTCCTAAAACAATAACACCACCCCAAAGACCATTTTCTACACCTAGAGAACCATCCAATGGATCTTTTTCAGCAGTAAAAATAATTGGTTCGGCAGCTGTTCCTTTTGCCATAATTTTAGCACCACGAGCTACAACAAGTGCAGAAGCACTTTCTTGCTCACCTGGTTTTGCTTTCACTACTGTACCTGCTTCAATAGTAAGAGTTTGTCCTTCGTTTACGAATACAAAGCCATCAAGAATCCAAACTTTATCTTTTGTCCAAGTAATAGCTGTTTCACCAATACCAATTGGGTCAGCCTTTACAGTAACAGAAGCTCTACTTGTTGCAGCATCAGTTCCTGTTGTATAGTTAGCTGGATAAGTTGGTGGTGGTGGAGCGTCTTCTCCCAAAACAGTAACAGTTTGAGTATTTGTATTAGTACCACCGTCTCCATTAGCTGTAAGAGTTACCTGAACAGCTCCTTCAGTAGTAAAAGTAAATGTTGGGTTTTTTTCTGTTGAGCTAAAAGCTGCACCTGTTGCAGACCAAACAAAAGTTTCTGCATCTGTACTTGTGTTAGTAAAAGTTACTGTTTCGCCAACTTTAGGGCTTGCAGGACTAAATGTAAAAGAGGCTACTGGAGCTTTTGCTGTGTCATCTTCATCATCTTTACAGCTTACTAATACAAGAGCTGCAAATAGAAAAATGAATGCTAATTGAAAGAAATTTTGTAATTTCATTGGATTAAATTAATTTAGATTAATCTTAGTGAATTGATTTTGAACAATTATTAGAATAAAAACTAATTGTTATTTTAGCTTTTGTTCGGAAAGTTTTTTAGTGTTTTTGTCTAAACTTGATGCAAAAGAACAACCTTATCTTTACTACGAAATTGCTTCAATATTAACATTACGTTACGTAACAAACTGTTCACATTTAATTTACAATGAGGTCTTTTACTCTTAGTGATTAGGAGCTATTTGCTTATAAGTAACTTATACTTTTAATATTAGAAATCTTGAAATTAAATGTTCTAACAAAATTGCACTAGTATAAAATCTAAAATAGAGAAGAGGAGTTAATTTTAAATTTATTGCATATAATAAACCGACTGAATTTTTAATTTAGTTTTTTGCTACAAAAAAAGTATATTGCCTTATAAAACAAATTCAGGTTATTTATTCCTGTATTCTATTCTCTTATTTTGATAAGTTGGTTATGCAAAAAATTCTAGTTCCAGTTGATTTTTCTAAGCCTTCAGAGGCTGCTCTAAATTACGCATTACAGTTTGCCCAAGTAATTGGTGCTGAAATTATTTTACTTCATGTAGCTTGCGCTCCTTTACCTTCTGCTACTAATTATCATCTTCATGTAGGCTTATTAAAAGAAGAAGTAGAAAAAGGAAAGGCAAAATTAGAAGAGTATATAAATCAATTTTCTGAATTAACTTACCTAGATGGGAGTGGAAAGCTCAAAATCACATCCATTTTGGAGAGTGAGGATGGGATAATTCCTTCTATTGAAAAAGTTTCGAAAGAGTATGGAGCTTTTTTAGTTGTTATGGGAACTCATGGCATGACACGAGCAGAAGAAATTTTGTTAGGAAGTGTAACAGCTGATATTATTGCTTCTAAAGAAACTCCGGCTGTATTAGCTATTCCTAGTAATGCAACATTTTCAAATTGGGAACGCATTGTTTATGCTGCTGATTTTTCTGAAAAAGATGAGAAAGTAATTGATATTCTTTTAGAACTGGCTAGTTATTTTCCAAATTCGAAAGTAGATTATTTACATATCAGTAATGATAAAGAGCGTATTGAAGATATTGATAGACTTCATCGTTTGAAAGCAGCTTTTAAGAAAATACCTGTTTCTATGTTGGACTTTAGATTCAGAGAAAATGATGATTTAGATAAAGGAATAGATAGTTATCTAGAAAGTTATGAAACAAGTATTTTGGTTATGCTTACTCATCATCGCAATTTCTTTGAGAGTTTATGGCATAGAAGTAAAGCAAAGGAAATAAGTTTTCATACTGATGTGCCTTTATTAGTATTGAAGACAAATTCAATTTGAAAATAGATTTAGATAATTAGAAGTAAAAATTTAGAAAGAGATTTTCTAGAATATTAATTTGTCAAATGATTGCATATTTTTTAAAAAAATTGGGATATGGTTTTCTAGTCATTTTTGGAGTGACTGTGGTGGTGTTTTTTATATTTCATGCATTACCTGGTGATCCTACAAAGATGATTGCAGGACCTCGTTCCACGCCTGAAACAATTGCTAGTATCAAAACTGACTTAGGTTTAGATAAGCCTCTAAGCACTCAATTTGCCTATTATCTTAATGATTTGTCTATTGTTTCTGTTCATGAAGACACAAAAAGCAATCAAGTAAAATATGATTACTTCAAACTTTTTAGTATTTCAGATAAAGCATTTGTAGTCAAAAAACCGTATCTAAGAAAATCTTATTATAGTGATAGCCGAGTAGATGAAATGCTCTTCGACAGAGTAAGTGCAACTCTTGTTTTGTCAGTAGCTGCAATGATTTTTGCTACTTTTTTTGGTGTTATCTTCGGAATCATTTGCGCTCTCAAGCAAAATTCTTTTTTAGACCATGCCTTAGTTTCTATTTCTGTCTTGGGTATTTCTACACCTTCTTTTGTAGCAGCCATTTTTATAGCTCTCATTTTTGGTTATTATTTAAGTGAATACACAGGACTTGACATGACAGGTTCACTTTGGATAATGAGTGTCTTTGATGGAAAACAATTAGCTCTAAAAAACATTATTTTGCCTGCTTTTACACTTGGTTTGCGTCCCTTGGCAATTATTACTCAACTAACACGCTCTTCGATGATAGAAGAACTTTCAAAGGATTATGTCAGAACAGCACGAGCAAAAGGGTTACCTCAAACTATTGTTATTTTCAAACATACCCTCAAAAATGCTATTAATCCTGTTGTAACAGCTATCTCAAACTGGCTTGCTACACTTATAGCAGGTGCTTTTTTTGTAGAATATGTATTTAGTTGGAAAGGATTGGGCTGGCTCACAATTGATGCTGTTCAAAAACTTGACCTTCCTGTTGTGATGGGCGCAACACTTGTAGTAGCAGTCATTTTTGTAATTATTACACTTATTGTAGATTTATTGTATGCGTTACTTGACCCTCGTGTTAGGGTATAAAAAAAACGCCTATAAATTTATAAGCGTTTTTTGAATAACATAAGATTAATTTACTTCTTTTATAAGAACAATAACAAGTTATTTTTTCTCACTTACTTCATTTTTAGGAAGCGTTTCGAATCCCATATTATAAAGTGTAAAAGCAAAAATATCAGCATTTTCTTCAATTGTTTTGCTAGTTGGTTTTCCTGCACCATGACCAGCATCTGTTTCAATACGAATCATAACAGGATTATTTCCTTTGTGTTTGTCTTGTAACTCGGCAGCAAATTTAAATGAGTGAGCAGGAACAACTCTATCATCATGGTCGCCAGTAACAACAAGTGTTGCAGGATAAGAAACTCCTTCTTTTACATTATGAACAGGAGAATACCCCTTTATATATTCAAACATTTCTTTGCTTTGTTCAGAAGTTCCATAATCATAAGCCCAACCTGCACCAGCTGTAAAGGTATGATAACGAAGCATATCCAAAACACCAACAGCAGGAATAGCTACTTTCATAAGGTCTGGACGTTGAGTCATAACTGCACCTACCAAAAGTCCACCATTCGAACCTCCTTTTATTGCTAAATACTCACTAGAAGTATATTTTTCTTTGATTAAAAATTCGGCAGCAGCAATAAAATCATCAAAAACATTTTGTTTTTTAAGTTGAGTTCCTGCGTCATGCCACTCTTTTCCATATTCTCCTCCACCTCTAAGGTTTGCAACAGCATAAACACCACCTTGCTCTAACCAAACTGAATTAATTACACTAAAACTAGGCGTAAGACTAATGTTAAATCCACCATAGCCATATAGAATAGTTGGATTTTTACCGTTTAGTTCTGTTCCTTTTTTATAAGTAATAATCATAGGAATCTTTGTTCCATCTTTTGAGTTATAGAATACTTGTTTTGATTCGTAATTATCTGAATTGAAATCAATAGCAGGTTTCCAGTACGATTCGTATTCTCCAGTTTCTGCATCAAATTTATAAATGCTGCTTGGTGTATTATAATTTGTGAAAGAAAAATACATTTCTTTATCTTCTTTTTTTCCACCAAAACCACCAGCACTTCCAACACCAGGTAATTTTATTTCTCTAACTTCTTTGCCGTCCATGTCATATTGAACAACTTTAGAAATGGCATCTACCATATATTCAGCAAACAAATATCCACCACCTGAAGAAGCACTCAAAACGTTTTCTGTATGAGGAATTACATCTTTCCAGTTTTCAGGAGTTGGCTTTAAAGCATCTGTCATTACTACTTTCTGATTTGGCGCATCTAGGTTTGTAACCAAATAAAGTTTTGAACCTTCATTATCCATTAAATATGTATCACTATCTTCATTATCTACAATAGTAACCAAAGGAGAATTTGCTTTTGATAAATCTTTGATAAAAAGTTTATTACCAGAGGTTGCATTACTTCCAGAGATGAGCAAATAGTTTTCATCTTCTGTAACAGAGCCACCTACATATCTGTGTTTCTGGTCTGCTGTTGCTCCAAAAATAACTTTGTCTTCACTTTGAGGAGTTCCTACTTTATGAAAGTATAATTTATGTTGATCTGTTTTGGCTGAAAGTTCACTTCCCTCTGGTTTATCATAGCTAGAATAATAAAAACCGTCGTTTCCTTTCCAACTTACACCACTAAATTTTACATTTTTGAGTGTGTCTTCAATTGCTTCTTTACTTTCTGTATCAATTACAATTACTTTTCTCCAGTCACTTCCACCTTCTGAAATTTGGTAGGCTGCACGAGAACCATCCTTTGAAAAATTAAGTCCTGCCATTGAAACTGTACCATCTTTTGAAAATGTATTTGGGTCAATAAAAACTTGGTCTTTTTCTTCGCCTTCTTTTTTTCTATAAACAACATATTGATTCTGCAATCCATCATTTTTGTAGAAATAAGTATAATTTCCTTCTTTAAATGGACTAGATATTTTCTCATAATTCCAAACCTTCTCTAACTGATTTTTGAGCTGATCACGATAAGGAATAGATTTTAGATAATCGAAAGTAACTTTATTTTGAGCTTTTACCCAGCTTTCTGTTTCTGTGCTTCGGTCGTCTTCCAACCAACGATAAGGATCTTTGACCACCGTTTCAAAGTAAGTATCTTCTACTGTTCCTTTTTTTGTTTCAGGATATTCAAATGTAACAGGCATTTTTTCTTCTTGGGTTTCTTTTTTTTCTGTTCCACAAGCTGAAAGCAAAGTTGCAGCAATGGATAATTGTAAGACTATTTTTTTCATTGTGTGTATTTTGATATAAAATGAAATAATTGTGGTAAGACCAATAACTAATTATTCTGATTTGTACGATAAAATACAGAATAATTACACATCATTCTTGTAAAATTAGTTAATCAATCAAGAAAAACAAGTTTAATACTTCAAAAACTACTTTTTGATAATCCTTCATTTTATAACTACTTTTGATTCTTTAAACAGAATGCACAAAAAACGAAATGTATAAAAAATTTCTTTCTCAAACAGCCATTTACGGACTTACTGGAATAATTAGTAGATTACTCAATTATTTACTTACACCTTTCTACACAGGAATTTTCCTTCCTGATGAATATGGTGGTATGTCCGTTTTTTATGCGTATGCTGCACTTCTGAATGTGATTTATACACATGGAATGGAAACGACTTACTTTCGTTTCATAGCTAAAAATAATGAAGGAAATAATGAGGATGAGAATAATCCATCCCCTAAAAATGGAAAGCCTTACAATCTTTCTCTAAGTTCTGTCATGTTTACTTCGCTCATTTTGAGTAGTTTGATGTGGATTTTTGCAGAGCCAATTGCCACTTTTTTAGAATATCCGAATAATGCACAATTTGTAAAATGGTTTGCTGGTATTATTGCCATTGATGCTATTGTTGCGATTCCGTATGCACGATTGAGAGCCGAAGGAAAAGCAATGAAATTTGCTTCTCTTCGAATGACAGTTATTGTTCTTACTCTTTTTCTCAATTTTTTCTTTCTTTATTTTTGTAAAAATAGCGTTGAAGGAACTCAGTTTTTATTTTTTCAAGAGTATGCAAAACTAATTTATGATCCAGAAATTGCTTTAGGCTATGTTTTTTTAGCCACCTTGATTGCAAACTCTTCTGTTATTCCACTGCTTTGGAAAGAATTTAAAGATTTTCGTTTTACATTCAATTGGAAAAAGAACTGGAAAGATTTCAAACCTATGCTTTTATATGCCTATCCTTTACTTTTTGCAGGAATTGCTTATGCCATTAATGAAGTAATTGATAGAAGTTTATTACAAAAATGGCTTCCAGATAATTTTTATCCGAATAAATCTCCAATGGATGCAGTAGGAATTTATTCAGCCTGTTACAAACTTTCAATTTTTATTACTTTAGCTGTTCAAGCTTTTAAATATGGTGCAGAGCCATTTTTTTTCTCACAAGCTAGTCAGAAAGATTCACCCAAAACATTTGCTACCATTACTCATTTTTTTACGATTGTCTGTGTTTTGATGATGCTAGGAGTAAGTTTGAATATGGAATGGATTGCAAATATTTTTATAACAAATAAAGCATATCACGAAGGACTTTTTATTGTTCCGATTCTGCTTTTGGCAAATATTTGTTTGGGACTATATTATAATTTTTCGGTTTGGTTTAAGGTTTCTGACCGAACCCATTTTGGACTTTGGATAAGCCTTGCAGGTGCAGCTATTACGATTAGTTGCAATTTTATTTTGATTCCATTTTTAGGATATTTTGGAAGTGCGATTGCGACCCTTTCTTGTTATTTTACGATGGCAGCATTGTGTTATCTTTTGGGTAGAAAATACCAACCTATTCCTTATCCAATTCTGAAAATGATTTTGTATTTAGGAACTTCTACAACGCTTATTTTGGTTTGTTTAAATATAGAGTGGACAGGATTTTGGCAAAAACATTTGATTCAAAATGGATTACTTGTTTTCTTTTTAGCCATTACAATTTTAGTAGAATACAGAACTTTCAAAAAATTGAAGAAAGTAGAATAATTAGTTATTAACTATCAATGATTAGTTTCTTAGTAATTGCTAAAATATTTCTATTAAAAATAAACTTTTTTAAACCCAAATCCGTTATATAGGTGTACTTTAAATTTATACCTTTCTCATTACTTGCAAAAAAGTACCTTTTCTAATCAGTGATAGTTTTCGTTTAAGTACAGGAAACTTGAGATATAGAAAGGGTATTTTTTTTGTCTAAATTTTAAATGCAGAAAAAAATAAAAATTTTTGTGTGGAATTTTGTTAAGTCTTGCATCTACTTACTAAACAAACAAATTTACCTCACTCTAATTTTTATGATTATGGAATCTTTAAAGAAATTATCTTCAATTACGAAAGTCGCTTTAGTGGCTACTTCTGCTTTATTTATTGTTTCATGTAGCACAAATAAGAATGCAAATTATGAATCAACTGATAGTTCTACTGCTGATGCACAAGGAAATATAGCTTCTTCTCCTAACAGAACGAGCAGTAATAAAGAGAAAAGAGATATGTCATATAATAGCAATCAAGATGCAGATTATTCTATCTCTCTTGAAAGTGAATCCTATAGAACTGATGACCAAATCCAACAAAATACAGAAGAATATCAAAAACAGATAGAAAATAAATTCATTCAATCTCTCAAAGAACCTCTATCTACTTTTTCGATTGATGTTGATAATGCTTCTTATTCAAATGCTCGTCGTTTTATTCAATCTGGTCAGCTTCCCAATGCTGATGCTGTCCGTATCGAAGAATTTATCAATTATTTTAATTACGATTATCAAAAACCAACAGGAAAACATCCTTTTTCAGTCAGTACAGAAATTTCTACTGCCCCTTGGAATGAAAAACATAAATTAGTTCACGTCGGAATTCAAGGAAAAGATTTGGATTATGATAATCTTGCGCCTTCAAATTTAGTTTTCTTGATTGATGCTTCGGGTTCAATGGAAGCTCAAAATAAATTACCTCTTCTTCGCTCTTCGCTCAAACTTCTTCTTACACAATTAAGCAAAAACGACCGTATTGCGATTGTTGCTTATGCAGGTGCAGCAGGGTTGGTTTTGGAATCTACGCCAGCAACCGAAACAAACAAAATTATGAACGCCTTAGAAGCCGTTTCGGCAGGTGGAAGCACAGCAGGTGGCGCAGGAATACAACTTGCCTATTCTCTAGCAAAAGATAATTTGATAAAAGAGGGAAACAACCGAGTTATTTTGTGTACCGATGGCGATTTTAATGTAGGTGTAAATTCTCCGAAAGAATTAGTAACTATGATTGAAAGCAAAAGAAATGACGGAATTTATTTGACTGTTTGTGGTTTTGGGATGGGAAATTATAAAGACCATCAAATGGAAGATTTGAGTAATGCAGGAAACGGAAATTACTTTTATATCGACAATATTCAAGAAGCAAAAAAGGTTTTTGTAACACAAATGAGAGCCACACTCTTTACAATTGCTAAAGATGTCAAAATTCAAATTGAGTTTAATCCTACAAAAGTAGCAGCCTATCGTTTGATTGGTTACGAAAACAGAATGCTTGCAAAAGAAGACTTTAACGATGACAAAAAAGATGCTGGTGAACTTGGAGCAGGACACACTGTAACAGCTCTTTACGAAATTATTCCAGTTGGTGTAAAAAGCGAGTTTTTTCCTTCAGTAGATGATTTGCGTTATCAGAAAGAAGAAAATAAAATAAAAGCATCTTATACGGCTGCTGCCTCTTCTGATGAGTTATTAAACTTAAAATTGCGTTACAAAAAGCCAAATGAAGATACAAGTAATTTGATTGTCAATCCATTGAAAGATGATAATATTGCTTTAGAAAAAACGTCTGATAATTTCCGTTTTTCGGCTGCCGTAGCAGAATTTGGAATGATTCTGAAAAACTCTGAATTTAAGTCTAATGCTTCTTATAATCAAGTTATTACACTTGCCAAAAATGCAAAAGGAAAAGATACAGAAGGCTACCGTACAGAGTTTTTGAAATTGGTAGAAAGCTGTCAACTTATGTCCAAATAAGGTCTAAGTAAAACAATAAAATGCACTTATGAAAAACTAAAATTAATCACCAAATTTATCTAAAAAAGCCATTTCTAATTTAATTTAGGAATAGCTTTTTTGCGTTATGTTCCCCTAAAGACTTGGTTTTGCTGAGTGAGGGTTTTGAAGTGAAACTAAATACATTTGTAGGTTCGTAGCACACTACGAACAGGTGTGTTTATACATTGTTAGGAGCTTTTTTTCTTACTACCAATTGTCTAATACTAGCTAAGTGTGAAAACAAAACTATCGGAACTATCACTGTTGGAAGCCATACAAAAGGAAAGTAAGTTACTCCAATATTGGGTTGATCAAATGCTAATTGTTGAAAGGGAGTTTGTGCACTTAATACAGCTATCACCAATATATTAATCAATAACCCTAAACACACAATATTCCATAGTAGAAGACCTTTTCTTCCTATTATTTTCTTAACAAACACGAAATAATATACTATTGGAGCTGTAATTCCTGATATGATGTCATAATTATAGCCATCAAAGGTCATTAAATCAGGAATTAACCCACCTAAAAAGATATAATAAAGAGTTATTTCCACAGGAATGCGTACAATATGCACTATGGTTAAATACTTTAGGCTAAGGTTATCAATAAACTTTTTGCCCTTTTTATTGGTAAAAAGTATCAAAATAAATAAAATAGTCGGAGCAAGTAATAAAGTAAACCTTGGTGGAAATGTTCCCAATTTTTGGTAAAATCCATTTATTCCTAATACACCTACAATAAACATCCATATAATAATGCCGTAAAGAGTTTTTTTATGATTAGAAGCCTTAAAAAATAACCAAACAGAGAGTAGGGTTGTAAGAATTAGTCCAAGAGATGTGAAAATTGAAATTTCTGCCATGTTGTAATCTTTATTGTGAAATTCAAAGTTAGACACTCAAAAATGCAATCCACTTGACAAAAGGCAAGAAAAAGCTAGGGTTATTTTTTCTTTCGTATTCTACTTAGTGTACTATCTGTAACTCCTATGTAGGAAGCTATATATTTTAAGGGTACATATTTTATTATTTCAGGTCTTGAAGTCAGTAAGTGGTGGTAGCGTTGTTCGGCAGTTTGATTAATCATTGCATAGTTTCTCTTTTTGGAAGCGATGAATTCTTTAACTAAAATAGCTCTTCCAAAATCTCTAAAGGCAGGTTTATGATGAAACAGTGTGTTTAATTCTTCGTAAGAAATGCGATAGCCTGTACAATCAGTTAGAGCTTGAATATTGGTTTCAGATTTAACTCTATTGAAAAAAGAGGTAATTTCAAAAACGATATTATTTTCCGTGAAAATATCTGTGGTAATTTCATTTCCTTCTAAATCATAAAGAAAAACTCTCATTAATCCTTTTTGAAGAAAAAAATAGTCATCACTAACTTTATTCTCTTCTAAAAAAAGTGAGTTCTTTTCAATTTTTGTAAAGTGAAATGCATTAGCAATTTCTTCAGCTTCAATTTCATTTATTGGAATGATTCGTTTGATGAAATTTATTAATGAAGATTTATTTTTATCCATATTTCAAATTGCATCTAATTTATTTATAAAAGCAACTGCGTTCAGTTATTAAAAAAAACACCACCAATTCCAAAAAAGGAATTAATGGTGTTTACAATATACAAAAAGCAATTAATTAACGTGAACTCGGTATTAGTTAGGAACAAATATTCTAGGTTTTTCTGTATATAAATGATATGCTACTATGGTAGCCGACATATGTGTAAAAGCATTTATTGGTTTTCTATGTCTAGCGTGTTCTAGGTCAAAAACAGAAGTCAGAATGTCATTTACAGATTCAATAACAGCTCTTTTTCTGAGGGTATATTTTTCTTTCAAAGTAATAAGTTGATTCTTCATGTTCTTTTTGACTTTAGTAATTAATTTAAGCCCATTTTCATAGAGTTGTTGCCATAATTTTGTTAAGTAGCCTTTGTCTCCGAAGCAACTTCCTTCCAAGTTATTGAGTAATTTTTTCAATAGATTGTGGTTATTGTCAGCCTTGTTAGCTGCTGTGATTTCAAATGACATTACCTCCCCTAATTGATTAATAACTAAATGAAGTTTAAAGCCAAAAAACCAGCCCATTGAGCCTTTTCCTCGTTTTGCAAGGTCTTTAAATACTTTATGTGAGTGAATACGACGATTATCAGAAACTACTATTTTCTTAGAATCTATAAAATAAGTTCCTGTTTTTTGACTTTTAGCACAGAGTAATTTAGCTAACACATACATGGGAAGGCTCACTCTTTCTATGAGTTCTAAAAAGCGATTGTAGGAGCAAAGTTTAGGAAAATAAGGTAGTAAATCTGTACTAACAAGACGTTGATAATAGTATTGAAAATTCTTGTAGCCAGAGTAGTTATAATAAATCAAAATAGTCATCATTTCACTTGCGCTTAATTCAGGAATACGAGTTGGAGAATGAGAAGAAGATTGACTCTTGCTACCTACCCAATGGCTAGAGACATAGGATTGAGCTTGTAAACAGAACTCATCTACTAAATAAAAAATACCGATTAGTTGGTCTTCATCAAATTTTATATTTTTGTCGTTCATAAGGCGAAAAAGGGTTAAAGTTGATTAATACTATTCAAAAATAACCTTTTTGAGCCTTTTTTAATAAAAAACGACTAAAAAAAACAGCCTAAAACACTAAATATCAGATAGTTAAATACCGAGTTCACGTTTAATTAGTAATTCAAATTACTACCTAACTATCTTTCTATTTCTACTCTATTTTGTATCCTCAAAACGCAAGTCTAAGACTTGCTAACTGATAAATCGCAGTCAAACACTACGCTTAACATAGGGGATTAGTTTTTATTCATTTTGGACTTTCTTTCCAATAAATCTATACGTTCTTTTTCTCGTGATTTGGAAATATAAAATTGATTCGCATTTAATATTGCTTTGTGAGTCGAATGTTTATTTATAAATGGAAGAATATTTGAATTAATATCTTTAATCCATAAATCCGTAGAAGAGTTTAACTGCTCAGCATTTAATCCACTTATCGTTGGCATACTAATTTGAGCCATTACAATATATTGATCATCATACACATCTCCAAATTCACTATCAAAGTAAGATATTGTCATATCATAAAATCCATCTCCAAAATTTTTATAATCAAAAAAAATAAATACTGATAATTCATTTCCCAATTCTTTGAACAATCGTTTTGATGTTTTGGTGTGTCTTTTAAAACCATTGGTCTCAAAAAAAGGTAAAATCTTGTCTTTAAATATTTTGTCAAACTCTTTTTTTCTATCCTTTGGTGTAAATTTTTCAGTCATTTATTTTCTTAATTAAGCATAACTTATTTATAAACGCAACTGCGTTCAGTTATTAAAAAAACACCACCAGTTCCAAAAAAAGAACCAATGGTGTTTACAATATACAAAAAATAAAATCTTGAAATACAAAATCACGGCTGGAAGCCGAATACATAGTGCTTACTAGTACACTACAAACAGACTTTTTATATCTATAAAAAACTTTCATTATCTTTCTATTTTAGAATCTACAAAAAACTACTTTTATGGGAAGAAGATATGCTATACATAGTTCTGATGATGTTTATTTTGTAACCTTTACCGTCGTAAATTGGATTGATATTTTTACAAGAGATGAATATAGAGAGATTTTTATTGATAGTATGGTGTATTGTCAGAAAAATAAAGGCTTAGAAGTTTTTGCTTACTGTATTATGACAAACCACGTTCATTTGGTTATCGGAGCAAAAGAAGGTTTTGAACTTTCGGATATTGTTAGAGATTTAAAAAGTTTTACCTCTCGTCATATTCGTAAAGCTATCGAACAAAATGAAAAAGAAAGTCGCAGAGAATGGATGTTGTGGATGTTCGGACGTGCAGGAAAGAAAAATCATAGAAATAAAGATTTTCAGTTTTGGTTACAACATAGCCACCCTGTCGCACTCACTACGCAAGATATGCTACATCAACGTATCAATTATACACATCAAAACCCTGTTCGTGCAGGTTTTGTAGCCGAAGCACACGACTGGATTTGGAGTAGTGCAAGAGCTTACGCAGAAATAGAAAAAAGTAAAGTGGATTTGACAATGGTATAAAACCATATTCTGTTCTTAGCGTGATGCTCAATGCTGTCAACTTAAGGAAAAGTTAGTATCTTA
>JAHDBD010000040.1 GCA_020630575.1 Bernardetia sp. | reverse complement strand
GTGCAAAGGTAAGAACCTTTTTTAATTCTGCAAACTATTTCTATAAAAAAATAAGCCTTTTTGAAACTTTTTTAGGCTTTAGTTTGTTTCCTCAAATTTTTAAAGAAACCAAACTATTGATTACAAAGGAGTTGTGGTTTTAACAAAAATCATTGATTAAATATTTACTTAAGACTAAATCATTATTTTCTTCTAAATGATACGTATTCTGATTAATGATATAGATAATATGAGCCAATTATTACTTATTATCAAGAGTTTTAGAAATCTGTTTAGAGAGTTTGACAAAACTATATATTCTTTAATATGTAGTCATCTCTTATTACTTTAGATAAGATTCTCATACAAGGTGTATCCCCTCGTTCATACATGTTTATTTACTAATACAATCTACATTAAATGAAAATAATATATTGTGATAGCATAATTAACCACCAAGTTATAGATGCTGATTATGAAACAGAACAGAAAGCTGCTAAAAATGCAGGTTTTGAAACTCACCTTTTGAGTTTTGAGAAATTAGAAGAGGGCAATATTAATTCTGCAATACATTTTATTTCAAAAAAAGAAGAAAAAGAAATAGCTCTTTATCGTGGTTGGATGGTGCAGTCCAAAACTTACGAATTGCTTTATAATGCTCTTTTACAGAAAAACATTCAGTTGATTAATTCACCAAAGGAATATGAACACTGTCATTATTTACCTAACTCTTATTCTAAGATAGAAAATCACACTCCTATTTCTAATTGGATGAAGCTAAATGATGTAATTGATTTTGAAGAAATTTATAAACTAACAAATCAGTTTGGAGAAAATTCTATCATTATAAAGGATTATGTAAAGTCTGAAAAATATCATTGGAAAGAAGCCTGTTTTATTCCCAAAGCATCAGATAAAGACAAAATAAAAAATAGTGTACAAAAATTTATTCAGCTTAGAGGGAAGCAATTGAATGAAGGTTTAGTTTTTCGTAAGTTTGAAGAGCTTGAGTTTTTGACACAACATTCTAAAAGCAATTTAACTTTGACGAAAGAATTTAGAATTTTCTTTCTGAATAAGAAAATTGTAAATATTTTCAATTATTGGGATGAAGGAGAATATGGAGAGACAAAACCTGATTTGAAAAAATTTACTCAAATTGCACAAGAAATAGATAGTAATTTTTTCACAATGGATATTGCTCAAAAAACAGATGGAGAATGGATAATTATGGAACTTGGAGATGGACAAGTTTCTGGATTACCTGACAATGCTGATAAAAATGATTTTTACAAGAACCTAAAAAAAATGATTTACTAAAAAATTAGAATACTACAAAAGATGAAAACACTTTGGCTACACGGAATGGGAGGAAGTCCAAATCAAGAAAAAATAGATTTGTTGAGAAATTATGGATTTGAAATGCATGCTTTACATTTGGATTATGGTAAAGAACCAAAACGTTTTGAAATTTTGAAGGAGTATTGTTTGAAAAATGAAATCCAGTTTTTGGTTGGTTCTTCCTATGGTGGTTTTTTAGCTTTTTGGCTAAGTGAAGAATTGGCTATTCCTTGTTTATTATTAAATCCTGCTGTTTCTTTGAGAGGAAAAGAAAAAACCAAACCGAAAATTACAAAACTTGAAAGTTCACTTTGTATGGTGGCTGTAGGAAATCAAGACAAAGAAATTGATTATAAAAGAACTCTTTTGTTTATGGAAAAAGACAAACGAGAGGGAAAAGAAATCATTCCAAAAATAATAGAAGATGAAGGACACGGATTTACTATAGAAGCATTTGAAAAAATTGTAATTTGGGCAAAAGAAATTTTAAAAAGATAATATATGAACAAACTATCCAAACTGCTCACAATCATTTTACCTTTTGCCATACTAGCAAACGTAGGTTTGAAAATAGATGAATATAAAGAAATGATTCCACTTTTTACCATTATATTGGGAGGTTTTGGAATGTTGATTGGCTTTGCTGGACATCATTTTTCTGAATCTAAAAAGATATTTATAAAAGTGATTACACTAATTGTAGTTCTAATTTTGTCTATTGGAATAAGTGTGTTTGCTTTTTTGGCTTTTGTCTAGTTTTACAAAAAAACTATAAATCTTTCAAATGAGTAAAATCGTATGCACGCCTAATTTCTGTTTTTGATTTTTTTTTAGTAGTATTATAATCTTAATTAAAAATTACCACAACAGACTAGGAAGTCTGTTATACATTATAAAAAAATGACAAACAAAACCCTACAAACCAACTTTGAAACTTTAGCTGTTTCAAGTAAAGATAACATTGTAACATTACAATTAAATAGAGGAAAAGCAAATCCGATTAATCGTCAAATGATTAGTGATTTACATACCTTTTTTGAACAGGCAACAAATGATGAGGATGTAAATGGTGTAATCATAACAGGAAAACAACATTTTTTCTCTTCAGGATTAGATTTGAAACAACTCTATGATATGAATGAGGAAGATGTAAAAGAATTTTGGGTTGCTTTCATGAAAATGACAAAAGTAATTGCTTCTTTTCCTAAGCCACTCATTGCAGCTATTACTGGTCATAGTCCTGCTGGTGGTTGTGTATTGGCAGTTTGTGCAGATTATCGTGTGATGGCAGAAGGAAATTATATTATTGGACTCAATGAAATCCCTGTTGGAATTGTTGTACCTAAAGTAATTTTTGATTTATACGCTTTTTGGATAGGAAACAAAACAGCCTATCAATTCCTTTTAGAAGGTAAATTAATCAGTCCAAGCGAAGCAAAAGAAGTTGGATTGGTTGATGAAGTAGTTGCTGCTGATAAAGTGCTTGCACATGCAGAAGAAAAAATGGAAGATTATGCTAATTTTGATGGAAAAACATGGTCTTTAAGTAAATCGAATTTGCGTGGAGGAATGTTAGCAGGAATGAATATGGACAACTTGGACGAAATACTAGAACCAATGCTCAAACAATGGTGGTCGCCAAGAACTAGAAGTATTCTGAAAATGATTGTAGCTTCTTTGACAAAATAAAGAAAATAATTACGAATTATGAATTAAAAATTACGAATTTAATTTATTGATTATCATTTAATAAATAAAAAATAGTAGTTTATTTAATTCTCATTCCTTAATAAAAAAAATATGTGGACAGAAAAAGACAATAAACTAACCAAAACATTCGAATTCAAAGATTTTCAAGAAGCCTTTGCTTTCATGACTCGTGTTGCTTTTTTAGCAGAACAACAATGTCATCATCCAAACTGGAGTAATGTCTATAATAAAGTGGAAATTGAACTCACTACCCATGATGAGGGAAACACAGTTACTGCAAAAGATAAAAAATTAGCAGAAGCGATTGATAAAATTTAATATCTGTTTTCAAAAATGTATTGAAACACAAAAAAGACCTCCTATTTTAAAATAAGAGGTCTTTTTTATATTACTTTCTGTTCTTAATAGAAAGAAAGCTAGACTTTAGATAGTTTATACTCTACGAGTTTGACCATCTACTGTTGTTTCTTCTACTTCTACTTTTGTTTCACGAACAGTATCTTTAATAGTTTCTTGGTGTTCTTCGGCAGTTTTTCCAAGTCTTACTTCTTCC
The DNA here is from genome assembly GCA_020630575.1 of Bernardetia sp. Taxonomy (GTDB): domain Bacteria; phylum Bacteroidota; class Bacteroidia; order Cytophagales; family Bernardetiaceae; genus Bernardetia. The sequence continues at coordinate 26,394 of JAHDBD010000040.1, read as the reverse complement.
ACTACACGAGCATCTTTTGAAACAACTGCTTTTTCAGCATGCTCTGTTACTTCGATTTCGCTTTCTTTGAAGTTAGCAAAATCTGCTTCTGTAGCAGGACGATTTACTGGTTCACGTTCTACATAAATATGTTCTACACGCAAACGTACTGTTTCTTCTACTGGTTTTTCTACCAAATAACTACGCAATCTTGCGCCACGACCTGTTTCAGTATCACGTTTGCCAACATGCATTTCTTCCTTGATTACTTTAGCCGATTGTTCGCCTTCTACATTAGCATATCCATTGTCTCTATACTTATTATAATGTTCTAAAGAATAATCTGTATGATCATCTGAAATTGCTTTTTGATAATACTCATAATCACTTTCGATATCAATAGCTCCACAGTTATTCAATACTGTAAGTGCTTGTGCAGCTTCTTCTTTAGAATCCGCGTGTACTGTCAAAAGTGAATTACGTGCTGCTACATCACAATACATTGCTTTACGTTTTTCATCTTCATCATCTCCAAAAAGATTTTCAAAAAAACGTGTAATTGCATTTTCATTGTGATAGTCGTCATCATAGGTATAATCTTTACCTGCTGGACGTGCTGACAAATCTATGTCATTTGCTTCAATGCCATTTTTCATCAATTGATTGGCTGCATATTGTGCTTCTTCTCCTGTTCTGAAAATTCCGATTACTGTGTTACTCATAATAAATTACGTTTAAAAAATTAAGTTTAAAAAATATATAAATAAAAATTAGACAAAGAGGTAGAGCCACAAGAGCATAAAATACCTCATTCTAATGTTTTTTCTGATTGTTTTCTTGATTGATAATTTAATCATTCTGAACGTTCTACCGAAACTTGTTCGGATTTCAACGTTACCTCTTCCGTATGAATTTCTTTATGTTGCGTTTTGTTAATGTGCAACTCTTCCACAAGAAGAATCTTTTTTTGAACCACAACTACTTCTTTCAAAACAGATACAATCATAGTATCTCCTTCATAGCGAATAGCTTGATGATTCACATCTACATACTCATTTTTCGGTCTGCGTTCTACACTTACCTCTGTATGCTTGATAGGAACTTCTACTGTGCTTTTTTCTTCATTTACTTTTTTAATAATGCGAATCTTACCCGATTCGATTACTTCCTTGTCTATATGAAGTTCTTCTTCTAAGACAGGAATAACAATTTCCTCTCCCTCTTCAAATATAGTAATGTTCAAATCCTTCACATTAGTATTCTGCTTCTTACGTCCTTCGTAAGCCTGAGCAGCATCTAATTTTTCTTTTAAATTTAGTGAAGAAATAGATAAGTCTTTTTCTGACTTATCCTCTTTTTTATTTGTTGAGTAGGTAGGCATAATTAATTAAGATAAAAAAATAAGAATTTTGAAAAAATAATTAAGAGAGCAAAAAAAAGTAATTGTCATCTTTATGAAATTCTTACTATATATACAAATTTCAACTTGCTTTTGTTTGAATAAATTTAAAATTAATTGATTAAAATGATTAATTTATTCAACAGAAGTCTACTATTATTTCTATGAGTACGTTTTTTATAAGAGAATATAATTTATGATAAGCCTATTATTTTTTCGTAATTTTACAATCGTATTTTGTGCTTATAGGGAAAAGACAAACCTTTTCCAGTTTAATATATCTGAAAATATTGGCTACAGGAAAATAATATATGCAACTTCTTCGATTAGAAATAAAAGGATTTAAAAGTTTTGGAGATAAAGTAGTCGTTCGTTTTGACGAAGGAATTACAGGTGTCGTAGGACCAAATGGCTGTGGAAAATCAAATATTATTGATGCCATGCGTTGGGTTTTGGGCGAACACCGTACTCGTCATTTGCGCTCCGATAAAATGTCAAATATTATCTTTAATGGAACAGCAAAAAGAAAGGCTGCTGATGCTGCCGAAGTTTCATTATATTTTGAGAATAATAGACAACTTTTGCCACCAGAGTATAAAGAAGTTTGTATTACAAGACGTTATACTCGTTCGGGTTCTAGTGAATATTTTTTGAATGGTACACCTTGCCGTCGAAAAGACATCACAAATTTGCTCATGAATACAGGTGCAACTTCTAATAGTTACGCCATCATTGAGCTAAAAATGGTCGATGATATTCTGACCGATAGAGAAGATGCACGAAAAGTGATGTTTGAAGAAGCTGCTGGTGTGGCTCAGTTCAAACAGCGTAAAAAAGAAACACTAGCAAAACTAGAAGCAACTTTATCAGATTTGGAACGTGTAGAGGATTTGATGCACGAAATTGATAAAAATATGAAAGGTTTGGAACGCCAAGCTCGGCAAGCCGAAAAATATTTTTCTACTAAAGAAGCCTACGAAAAGTTTAGTATTGCACTTGCCAAACGTCAAGTAAAAAGTAATTCTGATGATTTTGTGGATTTGAATACTCAAATTAATGAGATTCTAGCACAAAAAGAAACACTCACAGCCGAACAAGAAAGTTTAGAACAGTCTATTGAAGAGCAAAAAAATACAGCACAAGAACAAGAAAAAATTATTTCTGAAAAGAAACGTTATTTGTCTTCTCAAATAGAAAAAATAAATCATCTTCAAAACGAAAAAGTTAGAAACGAAGACCGAACTCAGTTTTTAAGTCGTAATCGCAATCAAATTGAAGAGCAATTACTGGAAGATGAAACTGGAACGAAACAAGCAGGAAGCAGTTTGGAGACTTTGCAACAAAATCTTGAAAGTCAAGAAAAGCAATTTCTAGAAACTCAAAGTATTTTAGAAAACTTCAAAAAATCTCATTCAGAAGAAAAAATAAGAACTGAAAATTTGCGTTCTGCCATGCAAGCAGCACAAGAAAAATTCAAAACACTTCAAAATGATATTCTCATTCTTCAAAAAGAAATTGAATTAAAGGAAAATCAACAAAGTGGCTCAAAACAAGAAAATGACCAAATTGCACTAGATTTTTCTGGACAAGCTGATGAATTGCAAATTACATTAAAGAAAGTTCAAGAAATTGAAAATGAATTAAAGAATAGAAATAATGAAATTTCAGAACTAGAAAAAATTGAAGCTGAAAGAACACAAAAAATAAACTCGCTTACTACTCAAATTGAGTCTTTAAAAGAGCAAATAGGAACAAAACAGCGAAAAGAAAGCAGTTTAAAAGCTGAACAAAATCTCACTAAATCTTTAGTAGAGAATATGGAAGGTTTTTCGAATGCTCTTAAATTCTTGAATAAAAATGAAAGTTGGTCTGAAAAAGCCGTTTTATTGGCTGATATTTTCACAGCACAAGAAGAATATAACGATGCACTTTTTTCAATTTTAGAGCCGTATCTTAATTTTTATGTTGTTCAGACAGAAGATGAAGCACGAAAAGCAATTTCATTATTGACAGAGAACGAAAAAGGAAAAGCAAACTTTTTTGTATTAGAAAAATTAGAAAACGTTATTCCAAATCTTCCTCCAATTGATAATGCTGTTGCAGCTTTGGCAGTTATTCAGTTTGATGAATCGTATAAAAAACTAGCGTATTCACTTTTTCACAATGTTTATTTTAGTGAAAATGATAATTCGAACGATGTTGAGGGTTTTACAATTGCGCTCAAAAATGGACAGTTTGTAGCTCGTAATGGTGGAAACTGGACAGGTGGAAAAGGAAAAGAAAATGCAAATCAGAATTCTCAACTCGGTAGAAAACAACGTTTAGAAGAATTGAACAAAGAAATTCTGACTTTAGAAGAAGAAATTTCTGTTTTAGAAAATCAAAGACAGGATTTTTTAAGTCAGATTGAAGATTTAAAAGAACAATCTAAATTTGATGAGCTTCGAAACCTTCAAAAAGAAACGAATACTATTTCGCAGCAAAAAATATCACTTCAAGCAAAAGCCGAACAGATGCAAGAAAATGTTAGGCGAAGCGAAGAGCGAAAACAAGCAGCGCAAGAGCGTCTAAGTATTTTGGCAGAACAAATTGAAAAATTAAAACCAAAAGTAAGTCAGAAAAAAGAAGCCATAATCGAAGCCGAAAGAGCCTATTATGATTTGAATGATAAATATTCTAATCAAAATGAGCGTTTCCAAGAAATTGCAGAAGAGTTACAAGAAAAAAACATGTCTTTTATTCAGTTTGAAAGTAAATTAGAAAATCTAAAACAAGAAATAAAATTCAAACAAACTTCTCTTCTGACAGGAAAGGAACGAATTACACAAAGTCAGCAACAACTTCAAGAAATTGCAGAAGAAGTAAATCAGCTTAAAGAAAAAATTACGTTACAGATTGAAGAAATAACTTCTTTAGAGGAAATAAAAGGAGATTTGCAAAGTGATTTATCAGAAATTGAAAGTCAGTTTTATAAGTTGCGTGAAGAAATAACAAGAGTAGAAAAAGTTATAAAAGAACTACAAAGACAGCGTGAAAACTGCGATACAAGAACGATGTCTTTTCAAAACAAACTCAATGAAACAAAACTAAAACTGACAGCGACAAGAGAACGACTTTCAGCCGAATTTGAAATCGAACTGACAGACGAACTTTTAGAAGCCAAAACAGAAGAAGATGAGCTTCCAGACGAAACATTAATAGACGAAATAGAAGCAGCAAAACGTCGTTTGCAGCGCATAGGAACAATAAATGCAACAGCAAAAGAAGCCTACGACGAAATAAAAGGAAGACATGACTTTATTACAGAACAAAGAAGCGATCTTTTCGACGCTCAAAAACTATTAGAAGATACGATTGCAGAACTTGATGAGGCTGCCAAAACAGCCTTTTTAGATGCTTTTAATCAAATTAGAGAGAATTTTATTCGTGTTTTTCGTTCTCTTTTTTCAGAAGAAGATAATTGTGATTTGACTTTGACGAATCCTGATGACCCACTTTCTTCAAAAATTGAGATTATTGCACAGCCAAAAGGAAAGCGACCTCTTACTATCAAACAACTTTCGGGTGGAGAAAAAACGCTGACAGCCGTTGCACTTTTGTTTGCGCTTTATCTGTTGCGACCTGCGCCTTTCTGTATTTTTGATGAAGTAGATGCGCCTTTAGATGATGCAAACATTGATAAATTCAATAGAATTATCAAGAAGTTTTCAGAAGAAGTACAGTTTATTATCGTTACCCATAACAAGCGTACAATGGTAAGTACTGATGTCGTTTATGGCGTTACGATGCCTGAAATTGGTGTTTCGAAAGTCTTGCCTGTGGATTTGAAAGGGATTTTGGTGGAGTAAAAAATATAGGCTAGAATAATTAGTTCTAGCCTACAAATACTATTTTACTTCCCCATCTTTCCAACAAAGGTAATTTCCTCTATATCTTTTCTAGGAGATTTTGGAGACTCTTTTTCTTTCAAGTCATTAGGGAGTTGTTCTTTATCTCCCAAATAACCTATTGCTACAAAAATAACAGGTTCAAAATCAGCAGGAATATCTAGTTTTTCTATCGCTTTTTCGCTCTCATAACCTGCCATGTGATGCAAATAAATATCCATTGACATGGCTTGTAAGCTCATATTTCCCATAGCAAGTCCTACATCATGCCAAGCATGTTTGTTTGGCTTGCCTGTTTCCTCAAAGTTTTTTTTAGCTACAGTAGCAACCAAAACAGCAGCATTTTTTGCCCAGACTTGATTGAATTCTGTCAGACACTCTAACAATAAATTAAAGTTTTTAGTATCTTCTTTGTGTGCATAGACAAATCGCCAAGGCTGTTCATTAAAACAAGATGCTGCTTTTCCTGCTGCTTTGAAAAGTAGATTCAAGTCTTCTTTAGAAATATTTTTTGATGAAAAAGCTCTTGGACTCCAACGCTCTTCAATGATAGGTAAAATGGAATTTGACATAAAATAAAAATGTTTTTTAGGTTAAAAAATGAAATATGACACTATTCAAATGAAAATGTGATGAAAAATGTTTAGATAAATAAATGATTCTTTAGTCATAGACAAAGTAATTTGATAGAGATAAATAAAGAATTAGGAACTTTCAACCTACTTTTTTTGGTATATTTGTCATACTAAAACATTCAAAAGAAAATTTTAAAAGATAAGTTATGAAAAAACCTTCTGTTCCACAGGGAATGCGTGATTTTTCGCCCGAACAAATGCTCAAACGCCAATGGCTTTTTGATTCTATAAAAAAAGTATTTATAAAATATGGTTTCTTGCCTTTAGAAACACCTACCATGGAAAACCTAGATTCTTTGACAGGAAAATATGGCGATGAAGGCGACCAACTTCTTTTTAGAGTGCTTAATTCAGGCGATTTTTTGAAAGATGTACGCAAGAAAGATAGTCAGAAAAAAGTAGAAGAATTAGATTACAAAGAAATTACGACAAAAGTAAGTAAGCGAGGTCTGCGTTATGATTTGACTGTTCCTTTTGCTCGTTATGTGGTTCAGCACCAAAGCGAAATTACTTTTCCTTTCCGTAGATTTCAGATTCAACCTGTTTGGCGTGCCGACCGTCCACAAAAGGGGCGTTATCGTGAGTTTTATCAATGTGATGCTGATGTGGTAGGTTCAGATTCTTTAATCAATGAAGCTGAATTACTACAAATGGCTGATGAGGTTTTTGAAAAATTGAATCTAAAAGTTACTATCAAACTCAATAGTAGAAAAATTTTACAAGGACTTTCAGAGGTAGTCGGTTTTCCAGAAAAAATGACTGACATTACGGTTGCAATTGATAAACTAGATAAAATTGGTTGGGAAGGAGTTTCAAAAGAACTCAAGGAAAGAGAACTTTCAGAAGAAGCTATTGCTAAAATAAACGAATTTGTAGAGTTTATGACTCACAAAAATACCAGTTTCAATCAAGAAAAATTGGATTACTTGAAGTCATTCTTTAGTGGAAATGCAGCAGGAGAAGCTGGAATTATAGAATTAGAACAAGTACAACAGTTTTTACAAGAAATTCCGTTTGTCAATAACTTACAAATAGATCCAACACTTGCACGAGGTTTAGGCTATTATACAGGCTGTATTTATGAAATAAAAGCAGACGAAGCCGAAATGGGAAGTATTGGTGGTGGAGGTCGCTACGATGACCTTACAGGAATTTTTGGTCTGAAAGGTTATTCAGGTGTAGGAATTTCATTTGGAATTGAGCGAATTTACGATGTTTTGGAAGACTTGGATTTGTTCCCAAAAGAAATTTCAGAATCTACAAAAGTAATTTTCTTAGCCTTTGATGAATCTGCAAGAATTTGGAGTTTGCCACTTGTCAGAAGACTTAGAGATAGAAATATCGCTACCGAAGTTTATACGGAAAATAAAAACATCAAAAAGCAATTTGATTATGCCAATAAAAGAAATATTCCTTTTTGTGTAGTGGTTGGTGAAAATGAAATGAAAACAGGGAAACTAGCTGTCAAAAATATGATTGAAGGTTCGCAAGAAATGATGTCTATTGATGAGTTGATTGAGAAATTTGTAGTATAAAAATAATTATGATGTCGTTGGTGGAGACACCAACAACGGCAGCAAACAAAAAAATAACCTTTCAAAAACATAGTTTTTGAAAGGTTATTTTTTTGTTATTTCTTACCACTTATAACTAATCACTTACAACTTTTTATCGTACTCTCAAACGTCTTCCCAATCTCAAATTTGTACGTGTGCTGATTCCGTTGAGCTTACAGATAGATGAAATAGTAACTCCATACTGACGACTAATTTTCCAAAGAGAATCTCCACTTTTTATTTTGTGATAAACTACTCTTCTTACGCTGTGCGTTTCGTCGGCATCATCTTCTCCATCGTCTTCGTGTGTGTGTGTGCTGTTTACACGTGCGCCTAAGTGTTTGAAATTGGCAGCCGTTAGTTCAAAATCTTTTAATTTGATTTCATTCTTTTCAAAATCAAAAATAGTAGCTGGGTCTATTGAATTTCCTTCATAACGCATCTCAAAGTGCAAGTGAGGACCTGTACTTCGCCCTGTACTTCCACCTTTTCCAATCATCTGACCTGCTTTTACATAATCTCCGACTTCTACATCGGTTGCGCTAAGGTGTCCATAAACGGTTTCAAGTCCATTACTGTGCCGTATGACAATATGATTTCCAAACCCCCTACCATATTTTTTTACCCGAATTATTCCATCAAAAACAGCATAAATAGGGTCGCCTGTATCCAAGTCTAAATCTGTTCCGTGATGCCAACGATAACGACGATAACCAAAATTTGAATTAATTCTATTACTTGCCATTGGTGCAGACCAATACTGATTTTTTGCTGAATCATAAAGAGCTATTTGAACAGTATCTCTAAATTTAGAAGCATCAATTCCGTAAGGATTTACTGAATTTGAATCCCAAACTTTGTAATACTGGCGCATCGTAATCCAAACACAGTCAATTGCAATCTCTTCTGAAATCATGACAATATTACTCATCTTGACATTATCATAATTACTTGTGTCTTCTCTAAACAAACTTTTTCTAGCATTCATACTGATAGCAAGTGTATCTAAAAAAAGTGAGTATCCCCAACTTCCACCAAGTGTACTGAGTCGTAACATGGTTGTATCTGAGAGGTTTAGAAGTGTGGCATTTGCAGGACGAAAGTTTTCATCATCATAACTATCTCCACCAATCGAAGGCGCAGTTGTATTGATTACATCTGTATTTTCCGTTTTTTTTGAAGTCATTCCTTTTACAGAATCACTTTTGATTTTTCCATTTTCAGAAGCTGACATAAATAATGCAGAATCTACATTATTTTTTAAATTACCAAAAGCATCTATAGAATCGGTCTTTGAAATAGCCACAGTTAATTTTAGAGAATCTATTTTTTCATCTTTTGTATTGTCTTTTGAAGCTATTTTTTCCGTTTTCTCTTTATCTATTTCTGTGTTTGTAGGAAGAATTAATAAGTTGGGAATAATGATAGTTTGAAAATCGCTTTGATTGTTTTTATCTTTTTGTGTATTATTTTGAGCTGTAGCGTTATTTTTTTGAGCTAAAAAAGTGAATAAAATAAAAAAGAAACTAACAAATTTTATTGCTTTATTATAATGTAAAGCATAATAAAATATTTTTTTTGAGTAATTATTCGAGTCCATTTGGGAAGATAATTGGGATGTAAGGCATAAAATCAATAGTTTATCAAATAGAAATAATATACATTAAAAGGGAAATTCTATTTTCATAAATCTTATAGAAAAACCTATTGTTTAGCTACAAAACTTATCTATTTTTTTATGAGTAATCATACCACTTATTTATTGAATTTATAGTCTAAAAATCAATTTAATAAGTCCTTGAGAATATTTTTTTTGTGAGTAGATAGTATCTAACGTAAAAAGCTATAAATAGAAATTAGATTTCTAAACAAGATTTTTTCAATATTTTTTATTTATTAAGGGAACTATTTTTTGACTAGCTACCTTATAAATGAATGCGCAATTTACAACTATTTTATAAACACTACCAAATATTCTTATTCATTTAATTATTTTATTGTACTTATCTGTTTTATAATAGGAATAAACTGCTTTTTCGTTCTATGATTTTAATTTTTTAAGACTCTAAAAACAAATTTAAATCACAACAACTTAATTTTTCTTCCTATTAAAAAAACATTCAGGTTTGCTCAAAAATCTATATTTTTGTAGATTAGTAAATTGTTCTTTCAAATAACAAGAAGCCTATGGAAAATAGAGATAATAGTAAGAAAGAAAATAATAGAGAAAATCATACTACTCTCCAACCTACTGAAAACATAACTCATTTAGTTTCTAAAAACTATGTGTATGCTGCTGTGCTTCATTATTTTGGAATAGATTTTTATAATCATGCTCATCAAACATTAGCACAAAGTTGTGCTGAAAAAGGAATTGATGCTGCACTTTTAATAAAACAATTAGAGTTAGCAGTTAGTAAAAATACTAATTCATCAAAAGCAATATATCAAAGTATCTCTCATTATCCTGTACAACTTGTTATTGATTATTTGAAGCATTCTCATCGTATTTTTATGCGTCGTAGTTTGCCTTATATGTCAAAACTGGTTTGTGATTGTGATAGTAGTGGATTTGAAAGTCAATATAAATCCATTATAGGAGATTTAAAAATTGCTTTTCCTTTATTTGCAGAAGATTTTATTCATCATATTTTTGAAGAAGAAGATTCGCTCTTCGATTATATTAGTCTTTTAGACAATGCTTTTTATGGAAAAATACAGATAACAAAAGTGTTTTATCCAATGAAAGAACATTCTATTTCACGTTTTTTACGTCAGCATCAACAAGATGATGATGAAATGAAAGGAATTAGAGAACTTACCTGTAACTATAAAATTACAGCAAAAACACCTCTTTTGATAAAAGTTTTATATGCAGAATTAAAAGATTTTGAAGAAGAATTGAAAATACATGCAGATATAGAAAATAGAATTTTACTACCCAAAGCTCTAAAACTAGAATTAAAATTAAAACAAAACATTGTAGAAAAGAGTAAATTTAATTAGGAATTGAAAAATTAAGCAATGAAAATAGATTTTCTAGTTTTAATCACTAAATATTCCTAAATCAGGTTTTTTCTACAATCCTTTAATTTTTTTTTACGTAAGTTGTAGATAGATGAAAACAAACTTAAAAAATTAGGAATATAAATTACATCACAAGTAAAAAAGATTAAGTTAATAAATGGGAAATCTAATATTACCACCTTCACTCACTCGTGAACTTCCTTATGCTGTTACTGCTCAACTTTCAGAACTTCCACAGGAAGCCCAACGAGAATTTTTTGAAGAATATAACCGAAATGCACGTACGACTTCCATAGGATACATTTTGCACTTGCTTGTCTTTGGGACACATTATGCTTATCTCAATCAATGGATTTTACAATTTTTATATTGGTTTACGGCAGGTGGTTTTGGTATTTGGTGGTTTATTGATTTATTTAGAATTCCCTCTATGATAGAAGCACATAACAACAAAATAGCAGACCAAACACTTCGTCATGTGCTTGTAAAATATCGTTATGGTCTCAAAAATCCTACAACAGCAGATTCTATTTCTTCTTATTCTTCTAAAGGTTCACGTTTTATGCTTCGCACACCTTATGATTTACAGAAAAAAGATACAGGAAAAGATAATTCTATAAACTTAGAAAAACGCAGTATTAGCAAAATACGTCCAATTGCACCTCGTATTTTAGATTCTCCAGAAGCCGACCCAATGCGATTAGGTATCATAAATATAAAAGCAGGATACTTAGTAGATTTTGATTTGACCACATGGGAAACTGTACAAGAATGGCAATACGATTGGGATAATGGAAATAGTGGAAAAGAGTTCCGCTTAGTAAATGAAAAAGAAACACTGCATTTGTACATACGAAATGAAGGTACTCAATTGCATACTATTTTAGCTAGAAAAGTAAATATTCATTCTATTGATAGAGAATTAGAAGAGGAAATTCAGACAAATTTACGTCCTCCATCAGTTCTAAATCATCAAGAGATAGATTATTTTAGAGAAAACACAAAAACAGGTTGGAGACACGAACTAACAGCCAAAACAAGTGCAAATAAGCTCACTATTTGGGAATACTTTGACGAAACAATGACATTTTTTATGCGTATTGAACAACTAGAAGGGCAAATTTACAAAGCAACTGTAGGAGAGGTGATTTCTCCATTTGAGTTTTCGAATGTTTTGCCAAAAGAATAGATTTTTTTTGTAACTTTAAGTAGAATTTAGCTTTTTATTGTATTCCTTTTCTATTTCATTTTTAAAAGTGCCTAAAGAAATCCTATCAAAAAATATATCTTTGGTTTCTGAATTTAATGCTCGCAAACTCTCTTTTGTTGCGAATCGCATTCAAATTTTCTATTTAGACAAAAAAGGAATTATTCAAAATACCTGTCAAGCTATTTGGCAAATCAATCAAAAGCAAGATATTGATTTTTTTGAACGCTTCACACTATTTAGAGCGCATAAAGAAGCTATTGATTTTCTATTTAAGAACACCAACAAGGAAGAAAAAAGCCTTTCTATAAATAACCTAGAAATTCTTTTTGAAGAAGAAACTTTTTTTGTAGATGCTTTATTTACTATCAAAAAAAAAACAGACAAAGATGCAACTCCTTATTTAGAATGTTTACTAGAAGATAAAACTGATTATTATACATCATTGAAAAATGCAGAGGAAAATAAAAAGCTGCAAGAGGTGGAGTTTTTAAATGAAAAATGGCAACTGACCAAAGATACTGAACTCTTAGAAATCAATCATCAGAAAGAATTAACTGCACTCAATGAACAGTTACGAGTAGATTGGACAAACCTGTTGGCTGATAATCTAAAAAAAACAGCTACACAAAACTTTATTCAATCTTCTGAGTCTAATTCTGAGAAGGAATATAAAAATCATTTTGAAAATCTAGTTTCTCTATCTGATTCTTTCGAAAAGATAAGTGGTATTTGTCTTTTTCCTAAAAAAATAAAAACCTTCTTATCTAATCAAAAAACAATTTCTTATCTAGGAAAAAATTCTATACATCAAAAACTAATTAAAAACATAGTAGAACTAGCGGGAGGAAAATTTGCAGAAATTGAGATAAACCAAAACTCAGAATTTGATTTTTCTAAAATAGATTTTATCTTTATAGAGCAGAGTTTTATTAAAAATAATGCAAAAAAAGATTCGTTTTCAGCCTGCCTTCTTGTCGAACCAACTTTTTTAGAAAAAGAGCAGCATTTGATAAGCAATGAAACAAATTTATTGATTTATCCTTTATATCCTTTTCAGATTTGGCAACAACTACTATCCTTTACCAACACTAATACTATGAGTTACCACGAAAAAATTGATCTTTCTCAAATCTATGAAATTGTAGATAATGAGCCAATGCTTGTTCAAAGTATGTTACAAATTTTGGATAAAAACCTAAGAGAATATCCAGCACAGTTACAACAAGAATTTAATGATGGAGAACTAGACACACTCCGTCAAACTGTTCATAAATTCAAATCATGTACAGCTTACACAGGTCTTACAAAATTTAATACAACGCTTTCAGAAATAGAATCAAGTCAAGAAAATGGCTGGACAATCGCACAAATCAAAGATAAACTAGAGTTTGTCTTACAAGCTATTCCTGTTATAAAAGTGCAAGTAGAAGCAAAATTGAAAGAATTGGAGAAAGAAATGTCTTAGATTTTAAAGTGGCAAATAATTATGATAAAAAGGCATTTTTTTTTATTTTTACTAGTCCCATTATTACCATTATTATTCTTTTCTTGTAGTTGGATGATAACAGATGATGATAAGACGAAATGTATCTATTATTCTGAATATCAAGGAGCAATGAGCATTGGTTTATTTGAAGTTAAGGAAGATAATACATTTAGATACTGGTATGTCAATTTAGGTGACCCTACAAATATAGAAGGCAAATGGTATTATAGAGGAGATACTATTATTCTACATAAATATAGAGATAGTACAACTACTTATGGTAAAATTTTTTTACGGTTTCATACTCTTAGTCAAAGTAAAGTTGATACTATTCCTTCTTTTATTTTGAGTGAGACAGATTCTTTGACTTTGAAACATATAACTTATGAAAATGATAAACGGAGTATAAGATATTGCAATCCTCCAAGAGATATTTTCTTTAGAGTGAATAGAACAAAAGCAAATATGAAAATCAAGAAAAAATAGAATTTTATAAAATCACTTAAAAACATACTTTACAGTTCCATAAATAGCTCTTCCACCATAAGCAGGAAGTGTATTTACATTATTTTGTGGTTCAACCATCATAATTTGTTGATTGAGCAAATTATCTCCATAAACAGAAAATCTGAGTTTATTAAGTGAGATAACATCAAAAAGTTCACCTACATTTACATTCAAGTTTGCTGTCAAACGATGATAAGAATGTATTGGAGGATTTAGTTCTTTTGCTAACGTGTTTCTATATGGGCTTTGTGAAACACGAGTAACACCTGACCAAAAACAATCAAAAACACCAATAGAAATTCCATTTCTAAACTTATAATCAAAACCAATTTTGGCATTTGATTGTGGAACAGCTTGTATATTTTGTGCCACATAAACTGTATCTTGGTTTGAAAACGGACTTCGTATATTTAGCTCATCAAAACTATCATTTACATTTATCGATGCTGTCAATTCTAGTCTTTCAATAGGAGAATAACCTATTTCAAGTTCTATTCCTTGTGATTTTCGTGAACCACTATTTATATAATATTCAAAAGTAGGCAGGTCTTCATCTTGTGCTGCTTGTTGAGAACGAACAATCAAATTTTGTTGATTATTGTAATAATAAGTAAGCGAAGTAGAAAAACGTTTGTTTAAATCTTTAAAAGAAAGATTTAGTTCGGTGGTACGAATTTTTTCAGGTTTTAGATTTTCGTTTCCAAAAACAAAGTTTACACGAATAAGACGTTCTATTGCAGAACCATTTCTAAATGCCTCGCTATATAAAAATTTTGCTGTAAACTCTTCTGAAAGATTAGCAATGGCACCTAAGCGAGGAACAAAATCAATATCTACATTCGGAGCTTTATTAAACTGTCCTCCAGCTACTAACTTAAGTTGAGGAATAATTCTATAATCAGCTTGAGCATACAAAGAGTAATAAATTTCATTGTAGGGTTCAATAATAAAAGGAGGATTTGGATTTTTACCAATATTTGAATTATAGATATTAAAAGAACCAAAACCGACAGCTTCAAAAGGTTGTTCTGGTGTTTTTTCTTGCTTCAAACTAACAGGAAAAGTTTGCTCTCCAGAAGCCTGATTAATCAGTCCACCTACTACAAAAGTTCCTTTCTTACCTAAATTTACAGAAGAGAAAATTTCGCCCAAAACGTCTGTAGCACTCGTAACTGCAATATCATCAAGGGCATCTTCTGCTGTTTCTCTAAAAGTATTATGATTTAGTGTAACATTTGCATTCAAAGACCAACCCTCCAAAATATCAATTTTATATCCTGCATCTGCAAAAGTTAGGTTATGAATTCCATTATAGTCTTTATAACTAAAGGTGGTATCATTTCCATTTATAACATCAAATGCTGACCAAGCACCAGCAAAATACATAGCTCTTTGTGTAACTTGTCCATTATAGGCTTGAATCTTGAAATTTTTGTATTCTAGTTGTGCATTAAGTCCATATCCATTTTCTTGCATTTTGATGGTGCGAGTAACTTGAGGAATTCCATCTGTTGCTGTAAAATCCCAGCCTTTTTGTTGAATAATTTGTCCTGATAAAGACAATTTCAAATTTTCTTTTTTAAATCCTTTTGTAATACTTGTCTGCAATCTACCAAAGCCTCCTCCTTGTATATTTACGCTCAGAGGTTCTTCTCCTGTTGATTTTGTAATTACGTTTATTACTCCTAAATACGCTCCTGTTCCATACAAAACTGAACCTGCTCCATGTATAATTTCAATACGTTCGATGCGCTCAATCGGATACATTAAGTTAAAAGCCATTCTCAGACCTCCACTACTGTTGTCTCTAATTGGTCTTCCATCAAGCAAAATCAAAACTCGGCTGCTATAATGTACTGTTGCATCGCCACGTAAGGCAATCATGTTATCAGGAATAAATCCAGAGCCAGCTACATAAATCCCTGTAACTCTTCTGAGTAAATCCAAAATATTGGTAGCTCCATAGTTCTCAATATCTTTTTTATAAATTACTGATATTACAGAAGGAGCATCTTCTATGCGTTCAGATTTCTTAGAAGCTGTTGTGACTAGATTTTGATTATCTAAACGAGTGAGTTCGTCTAAAGAAAATTTATAAAGTAAATTTTGCAAACTATCTTGAGTAGTAGTTTGGGCAAAACTAGAATTTTGAAATACAAATGCCAAGATGAAAAAAACAATTAGACATCTTTTATAAAGAACTATTTTTAAAACTAAGTTCATTTGGTATATTTTTCAGCGTAATAATTTACAAATTGCATGCTTTCTTAATAGTTAGCAAAGCAAATTAATCACAAAATCAAGAAACAAAAAAGTTTGACTATTATATTTTGGCAAACAAGTGAAATAATTGACTAATTCACCTATAAAATTGAATTAAAAAAAGGTTTTCTTGAATTCATCACTTACTATTTTCCAAATTTGCTTAAAAGAAGCATACGGAGTTCCATCTTTTTTATTCTGACAACTAATTACTTGGATAATTTTCATATGCCAAAAAATATCCTTGTAAGCCTTTAAAATTGGCATTTTTGGGTCGTAAATATGAGCTGGTTCGGAAGCTACACCATTTACTTCCATTATTTTAATTCCTTTTCCTTGTTTAAAATCTTCTAGCGAAGAAACTTTTATATCGAATCTTCCATAATAGTAATTTTCTAATGGCTTCATTATTTCATCAAAAGTAGTCAAATTTTTTTCTGTAATGTATTTATTTCCGTCCAAAAATTTTGTTCCTCTGCAATGGTTTCCAATAGGTTCTAAAACGATTTTTTCATCTTTTGGCAATATCATATTCCATTCTTGGGCAAACTCTTTTTCTAATCTTTTCTTTTGAAATCTTGCTCTATCAGAGTCTTCAATAAGTGCTTCCAAAGTTTTTTTCCCATTACCTGTTACGGTCAAAAATTCTTTTTGTACAATAGAAGTAATTGAAGAATTTTTGAATTTCTTTAAACGTCCTTTATTTTGATTATTATTATTTAGCTCATTTACTTTGCATTTCAAATTATTTGGCAACCTATAATATAAAACTCCTAATTCTATTGGTTCTTTCAAAAATTCTTGAATAATAAAATCAGCTTTATTTTCCTGCATGTATTCCTTCAAATAATCTCTTAATTCTTCAAAGGATTCTATTTTTTCTACACCTTTTCCACGCTCTCCTACTTCAGGTTTTATGATAAAAGGAAGTTCAATTTGTTTTTTTTCTATTTCAGATTTAACAATTTCAAATTCCGAATTATGCTTAAAATAAAGCGACTTGGGAAGATATTTATTATCTAAAAGTTTGAGAATATCTTGTTTGGGTTGTCCTTGCATTCCACTCAAAGGAACAGCAGGATTGACAGAGGTAAAATATGCCAACGAACCCGAACGCAAAGCCAAGTACAAACCGTAAGGTACTGTAGGCAAATAGAAAAACCAAAATGACCAATATTCAAAATTAGTCAGTTTTATCCACCATAAAGGTTTTTTCATGTTATAATGATGTCATCGGTAGAGACACCGACAACGGCTAGTTACTAAAAAGTAGAAATAATTTTAATTTAATTCGTAATTGGCTTCGCCTCTTTGGCAGGTCGTAATTTTTAATTCTTAATTACTTCTTGATGTTGAAGTGTTGCATACGCCACTCCAAAATCGTCAGCCACTTTCACATGAGGAAATTCATTTTTGACAGCAATTTTGATAATTGCAAAATGATGAATGGTATGTTCTAATACATATAAAAGTTCTCTTTCGACAGTAGAAGTCAGTTTTACTCTTTGATGTGGAAGTGTTGCAAAAAGTTCTAATTCTACATCCTTGTCTAAGTTTAATAGTGTTTCAGAAATAAGATTTGAAGTTTCTAATGCCTTCTCTGTATAGTTTTCTAATTCAAGATTACGTTTTCGTGCATCATAGTCTATTGACTTATTTTCTATTCCTGTAAACAGACATGTATAAAATTCTAAAATATGTCTGACATGTTTTCCTATTGTATTTTGAGAAATTATAGGTAAAGGTTGAGCATATTCTTTATCTGAAAGTTGATTGAGAAGATCTTTGAGCTGCTTCAAAACAGCTATATTAGAATGATTCATAAAAGATTTTTTTGAGATAAAAGTGTCATTTTTATTATTTCCCCAATGCTTGGTAATTATTAAACATCTTATAAACTATAAGAAACCCTTTTTAAAATTGATTATTACAATTAAATCAGTTAAAAAGGGTAATTATATTTCTGTAAAAATACAGAAAGTATAAGAATTAATAACATTTTAGAAACTAATCTAACTAAAAAGTATGCAAAACGAATAGTATTACTTTAAAATACTGTAATCATTTTTAATTATTGGAATTAGTTTTTTACTTCCAAATCAATAAATACTTTTACATCATCAGATAAAATCCAGCTAGAACCTCCTACTTTGAAATCTCTTCTATCTATTTCAAAAGAACCATTTAGTTTATAGCCTGTACTTGTTTTGCTATATGAAAAAGGAAATGAAACTGCTTTTGTTGTTCCTTTTAAAGTAAGATTAAATGTTGCTTTGTATTTTCCATCACTTATTTTTTCTATTTTTGTTGATTTCATCGAAATTTTCGGATGTTTTTCTACACCAAAATATTCTTCTTCTCTCAGGTGATTATCTCGTGCTCCATTATCTGTATCAATGGTTTTTGCTTCAACACTTACATCAAATTTACTAGTTTTAAGATTGTCAGGGTTAAAGTCAACTGTTCCTTGAAAACCTTTAAAACTTCCATCAACACCAATTCCTGCATTTTTGATTTTGAAAGTAATAGAAGAAACAATAGTCTGCTTTACTTTATGGGTAGTATTGATAGTTTCTTCAATAGAAGAAGAGTTTGAAAATGTAAATCCGAACATAAAAAGGAGAATAACAGGAAGAAATAAAATATTATTTTTCATAATGTAAACTGAATTAAGCTAAAAAAAATGATTAAAAGTATTGTTTTGAATTATCTAATTATAATCAAAAACAAAATTTATATGCTTTTGATTTTCCCCTTTTATTATTGTCTGATAAAGTAATTTACCATTACTGTACCTAAAAACACAATTTTGACTTTATTTTTTTATAAAAACTCTTAAAAGATAGTTTTGTTTTAATAAAAATCACTCCCTAATCAAATTTATATAATCACTCAAAACTCAGAAAAACCACAAAGATTGAGCTGTATCTCATGTGTTTATTTATACTTTATTGTTTAAGCGTTGAGTAACACTAGTTACTATGAATTATCTTTTTAGAGTTGTAGAATTGGCTTTTTTTAATAAAAATGATAAATTGGTCTTAGTACTGTGTAACATAAGTTTGTTTATGTTTTTAATATCGTCGGTGGGGACACCGACAATGGCAGAATCATAAATTGAACAGGGTTTTAACCCTGTTTTACAGACAAAGAAATGCAAAACAACTTATGTTACACGGTACTTAGTACCGTGTAACGTAAGTTTGTTTGTATTTTATCTGTAAGGAAAAGCATGCCTTTTCCTAGTCGGTCGTTGATATTTCAACTAAGAATACATAGTATGTTTAGGAAAAGGCACGCCTTTTCCCTACTTAATTTCAAAATTATTGTTACTAAAAATATAAATAAATTTACGTTACAGTGTACTTAGGAATAAGAATTAAATAAACTACTATTTTCAAACATTCAATTAACTGGCAATAAATTAAATTAGCTTCGCTGAATATTCATTTCATAATTTTTAATTCGTAATTGTTCCTTAGTAATTTTAAATCTACTATTTTTGCTAGATAAAATATACATTCAAAATCAATAATTATGGCAAGGGATAAAAAGAAAAAAAGAATTTCAACAGATGGAAGTGGTGGTGGAATGGTATTTTCCACAAATCCAGATTTTGAATTTCAAGAACAAGAGGAAATTGAAACACTTCCAAACGAAGAACAACGACTAAAAGTGAGCCTAGACCGTAAAAGACGAAAAGGCAAAACGGTTGTTTTGATAGAAAATTTTGAAGGAAAAAAAGAGGATTTAGAAGAATTAGCCAAACAACTCAAAAATCATTGTGGCGTTGGTGGCTCTGCTAAAGATGGAGAAATAATCATTCAAGGCGAAATGCTAGACAAAATAAAATCTTTTCTTAAAGAGAAAGGATTTAAAATTTAATTTAAACTATTGACAAGGTCTGATTACAGACCATTGTCAAAGTTTTTTTGGACACCAACAATGGCAAAGAATGTAAGAATTAAAGCAGCATGGAAATACAAAGATTAGCATATCATATGAATAAAATTATAATTACGTTGTTACTTACAGTAATAGGTACTAATTGTGCAGCACAATATACCATTGATACTTTAGATTTGAACAACACATATTATGCTGATTCCATATATTTCAGTATGAAACAGGGTAAAATAGAGGGAGTAATAGAATATAATGAAGGTCAATTTTTCTTTAATCTTAAAAACTCTAGAACTCTTTTCAAGGATATTGCTTTTTTTAAGGTAATAGGTGAATGTGTTGCTATAGTGTCTGATAAAAACTATATGAAACCTAAAAATGAACTTGAATTTTATTCTATAAAAGGAGATAGCACTATTCGTATATCTAATATTGATAGTATTAGTCATGTTATAGAAATAAAAAATGAAAGGTATCATCTTTTATTTCTTGAGATTTATGTGAATGAGGCTGGAAGCAAATCAATATACTATGAAGTAATAATTGTAAACAAAGAAACGTGTCAAGTACAGTATAATACATTTAGTAAAAAATGGTCAATCTGGAATAGTAGTAGAGATCATACTATGATAACAAAGCAAGATTGTTTCATAAATGTATATATAAAAGAGGAGAAGGTATATGTTGCTGAACAATGTTCAGAAGATTGGAGGTTAGGCAAGCATGAAAAGATATTCATATTTTCAGAAAAGGAAGGTAAATTTATTTTATATAATCCTACCATAAATGAAAAAAAGTAACATCTTTACTCAAAAAGAAAAGAGTTAAAGGAATGTAAATTGAGCTATTTTTGGTAGCAAACATTAAAAAATCATTTTTTTAATGTTTACTCAATATATGACCTTAAAATTAAAGTCTAAAAAGTAGGAAAATATTAAAATATAAGCACCAAAAAACCTATAAGGATTTTAGAATCCTTATAGGTTTGGAAAAATTAAATTATAATTCGTAATTGACTTGCCGTTGTCGGTGTCCCCACCAACGACACAAAACTATTTTACTTATATATCAAACTTAATTCCTTGAGCTAAAGGAAGTTCAGTTCCATAATTGATTGTATTTGTCTGACGACGCATATATACTTTCCACGCATCAGAACCTGACTCACGTCCTCCACCAGTATCTTTTTCGCCACCGAAAGCACCACCAATTTCTGCACCTGAAGTTCCAATATTTACGTTAGCGATTCCACAATCAGAACCCCAATGCGCTAAAAATCCTTCTGCTTCTAACATATTTTTAGTAAAGATCGAAGAAGAAAGTCCTTGACGAACATCATTTTGCATAGCAACTGCATTTTCTACATCGCCTGAATATTTTAATAAATATAAAATTGGTGCAAATGTTTCTTCTTGTACCATTTTGTACTCGTTTTTCGCTTCTACAATAGCAGGAGTTACATACGTTCCTGAGGCGTATTTTTCGCCTTCTAAAACTTCACCTCCACAGATAAGTTTTCCACCTTCTGCTTGAACTTCTTTAAGTGCATTTTCAAAACCTTTAACAGCATCTTTGTCGATAAGTGGTCCTACTAAAGTTCCTTGTTCTAATGGATTTCCAATAGGAAGTTTTGCGTAAGCATTAACTAAACGTTCTTTAATTGTATCATAAACAGAATCATGCAAAATCAAACGACGAGTAGATGTACAACGCTGTCCGCATGTTCCAACTGAGCCAAAAATAATAGCACGAATTGCCATTTCCAAATCAGCTTCTGGAGTAACAATAATTGCATTGTTTCCACCTAATTCCAGTAAAGAACGACCCAAACGCTGTCCTACTGCTGCGCCAACTGATTTACCCATACGAGTAGAACCTGTTGCCGAAACCAAAGGCACACGCTCATCTTCTGCCATTACTTTTCCGATAGTTGCATCACCAATTATTACAGAGAAAATTCCTTCTGGAACATCATTCGCTTTCAAAACATCTGTAATGATATTCTGACAAGCAAGAGCTGTAAATGGAGTTTTTTCAGATGGTTTCCAAACTGAAGCATCACCACAAGTAGCTGCCAACATCGAATTCCAAGCCCAAACAGCTACTGGAAAATTGAATGCTGAAATAATTCCAACTACACCAAGTGGATGATATTGGTCATACATACGGTGTTTTGGACGCTCAGAGTGCATCGTAAAGCCATGAAGTTGACGAGAAAGTCCGACAGCAAAATCACAAATATCAATCATTTCTTGAACTTCGCCCAAGCCTTCTTGATAAATTTTACCCATTTCATAACTTACGAGTTTGCCTAAATTATCTTTGTGCTTACGCAGAGCTTCTCCTATTTGACGAACAATTTCGCCACGAGCAGGAGCTGGAAGTGTACGCCATTTTTTGAATCCTTCTTGTGCCGTTTTGATTACTGTATCATAATCTTCTTTTGTTGCCATATCAACCGAAGCGATAAGTTTTCCGTCAGCAGGAGAATAGATTTTTTTAGTTTCTCTATTTGAGCCAGTAGAAGCCCAATTTAAGCCTGTTGAATAACAAGCATTATGTTCTTTTATTCCTAATTCGTTCAATACATTTTGTATCGAAGTTGTTTCTGTCATTGTTGCCATAGTGTTTCTCTATTGGTTTTGAATGTGTAGTTTATTCTAATTTTTTACAAAGAAACAAAAACCATTTTTGATTTAGAAATTTGATTGAGGTTTGAGATTTTATTTTTCTTTTTGTTCCAATAAAAACAAAGGACGAACACGAGAAGGATTATAATTATGATTGGTCATTCGTTCTATCAATACTGTATCATTTTCATTTTTGGCAGATAAAAGCATTTTTTGATAATCTATTTCTTTGAGTAAAAAATAATTTAAGCCTAAACGCTTTTCTTTGTTTTCATTTTTTAAGTTATCTTTTAAATAATACTCAAACTCTTCTTTTCTGATGTGGGTAGCCAAACGGTACAAATTTTCATCTGAAACCTCCTCTTTTAATGCAGGCTCTGGCAGCCAAGGCAAAGCATCAATTTTAGTTCTGAAAGTAAAATATTCAGCAAACGATTTGTGTAAAATCAATAATTTGATTTTTGATTTTAATCCATTACTTTGTTTTTCAAAATTATTTGTTATAACTTTATAAGTTTGATTTGTTGGGTCGTGAAGAGTTGGTTTGTAAGATTGTGAAGAGAAAAAAGAGAGGATAATTAAAAATAAAGTAGAACAGACTTCCAGTCTGTGTAAAAAAATAATATTGTAGTTTAATTTACTGAACAGGCAAGATGCCTGTTCTACCAAAACAGGAATCAAAACCACCCACAAAACACCAAAAAGCATAAACAATCTAAAACTAATTCCTTCCAAATCCCATTTCAAGACAGGCAAAAGAAGTAATGAAAGTGTAATTGCAGTTACTTTGTGAAATAGAGTTATTTTATTTCTATCAAAAAGAAGTGTAACTAAATAAAAAAGCACTACAAAAATTGAAATTATAATTTCTATTCTCCAAAAAACAGAAATTCGTTCATTTCCAAAACTCTCCCAAAATTGATAAGGAACAAAAGAAAATCCACCCAAAGCATCATGTATTCTTCGCCATTGTGACCAATATTCTGTCAAATCTATTTCTAAAAAACTTATTACAACTAAAACCAAAATTCCTATAAAGATGAGTTTGATTTGATTGATTTTAGCTAAAAAAAAGACTCCAAGCCAAAGAAGAGCTATAAAAAAAGTAAGTTTGTGAGAAAAATAATTGAGAATCAGAACCAATACTAAAAGTATAATTTGATAAATTAGATTACTTTGCTTTGATGAAAATTCTTTAGGAAAAACTAACCAAAACAAAATCAAACTAACAATTCCCAACAAGTTTTTAGGATATTGAGACACAAAATAGGTCAGATGAGGACTACATAAAATCAAATTTCCTACAAAAAGAGCCATTTTTTTAGTAGAATATTTTTGAGTCAAAAGAATAGCTAAAAATGTAAAAATCCCTACCAAAACAGAAACTCCAACTTTATAAGCCACTACATAATCTTGAAATAAAAAATAAAAACCTGTCAAGTACCAATAAATAATCGAAGGGTCGTTTGTATGTGCATTTCCTGTTTCTGCTAAGGATTGCATTTGCACCAAATAAAAATAACCATCCCAACCATTTGCAAAATCAGTTTGAAAAAGCGCATAACCTCTTAAAAATGAGCTTAGTAAGCTAATTAAAAATATAGAAAGTATGAAGTATAAATTTTTGTACGTTTCGTAATTTCTGTAATAAGTAGATTTCATTAGTAGAAGATTATCCTAAAAAGAATATTTTTTGAGATTTTTTATAAGTCATTTTTTGAGTAAGTTGAATAAAGTTAGCAACTTGTTTGTATTTTTGATAAAACAGACTAAAAATAATTCTAGCACAAGATTCTATCTTGTGCTTGCCCTTTCGCAAGCATATGCTTGCTAAAAAAAGCGTCCAAGCAAAATGCTTGAACAAGAAAATAAAAAATTATGCAAGAATTAGATATACAAGCCATTCGTCAGTTCGGAAATATAGAATTTTTGGCTCGCCAAGTAGTAGAAGGATTCATTTCAGGACTTCATAAATCGCCTTATCACGGTTTTTCGGTAGAATTTGCCGAACACCGTCTTTATAATACAGGAGAAAGCACTCGTCATATTGATTGGAAAGTCTATGCACGTACAGACAAACTTTTTGTAAAACGCTATGAAGAAGAAACCAATTTGAGAGCGCAGCTTTTGATTGATGTTTCGCCTTCTATGTATTACCCTAGAGAAGGAAAATACGAAAATGGTAAAATTACGTTTTCGATTATGGCTGCTGCCTCTATTGCTTATATGCTTCAAAAACAGCGTGATGCTATCGGTGCGACTACTTTTTCGGATAAATTGGAACTTCAGACACCAATAAAAGCGACTTCAAAACATATTCACACACTTTTTTTGGAGTTTCAACGGCTTTTAGATGCGCCAGCACCCAACAATAAAAAGACATCTACTGCAAAGGTTTTGCACGAAATAGCAGAGCGATTACACAAACGTTCATTAGTCATTATTTTTAGTGATATGCTAGACAATATGAACGATACCGATGAGCTTTTTGCAGCTCTTCAACATTTAAAACACCGTCATCATGAAGTTTTATTGTTTCATGTAAAAGATTCAAAAACAGAAACTGAATTTGATTTTGAAGATCGTCCTTATATTTTTACAGATGTAGAAACAGGAGAAAAAATAAAACTTCAACCTGCACAAGTAAGAGAATATTATCGTGAACAAACCAAAGCAAAAGAACATGCTCTAAAACTCAAAAGTGGACAATATAAAATTGATTTTGTAGAAGTAGATATTCGTCAGCCAATGGATAGAATCCTTTTACCTTATCTAATAAAACGAGCTAAAATGAAGTAACTAAAAATTATGAACACATATAAATTTGTCGAAGAATTAAATGATTTACGAGATTATTTTATTTTAGCTGATCCGTTTACACTCTTAGATTATAAAAAAGAAAATAATTTGCCTGATAATTTAATTTCTAATTTTACGACTACAGATTTTGGAGATAAAGTAGTTGAAAAAGGTAAAATGATTGCGCTTGCTGGAATCCAAAATTATCCTTATACGGTTTATTTCAATTTAACAGGCAAAAATATTGAACTAGAAAAGCCTGAAAACCATATACAAATACATCAAGTTGGGTATTTATTAGAAGTAACACAAGGAAAAATTTGTCTTTTCACTATTCCTTATTTACATAAATTTAACTTAGAAACTATTGAAAGGTTATTACTCTTTAGAAAAGCACAAATTGAAATTTCTAATGGTTTATACTCCGTTTCTATATTAGCAGGACAGACTCAGCAAAAATATGGAAAAGAACCTACTTTAGAATTTGTTATTTTGCCTGTTACTGAACAAACTCAGTTTACAGCAATTTTAAATACTTCTTTTAGTATAAGAAGTGACGAGTATTAAAGAATATCTCATTCACTTAGTTTTTTCAAAACACTGACTAATAAAATTTCTACTTCTGAAATAGAAATATCAAGTAAATGAGCTATTTTTTCATTGTTCCAACCCAAAATATGATGCAATAAATAAGGTAGTTTCTCTTCAAAAGAAAGTTGATTTATTTTTTGCCAAATCTGACTATCATATATGCTTTCTAGAAACTCAGGATTTAATTCTTCTACTAAATATTCTTTTCTCTTTTCTTCGTCTTGTAGTTTATTATTGAGTAAATAAAATATTTCTTCCTGCCATTTTTTGGGTGTATTTTTATAGGCTTCTGCTATCAAATCAGAAATTTTGCTTTGAGAAACATGTAAAAGAATCAATGTTTGAATACTATTTTTTAATTCTTCGTTTTGAGTAGAAAAGGGAGAGTTTGACATTTTTTTTAATATTTTTGTTTCAAAATTAGTCAAAAATGATTTAAAAGTTTCCAATTAACTATTTTTTTTATTCCTAGGACTTTCGCATTTTATAAGTTGAACCAAATTTTATTCGGTTTATTTTTGTA
>JAHDBD010000083.1 GCA_020630575.1 Bernardetia sp. | reverse complement strand
AAACTCAAAACACAGCTTGAAGTAGCCAATAAAAAGCTAAAAGAAAGTGAAGAGTTTGCCACTCTTTCAAAAAATCTTTTAGAGAAAAAACGCAATTATACCAAAGAGGTGTATGCCAAACAAGGCAAAGAGCTTTCTGCTAATATTGAAAACATCATCATGAAAGCTGATTTTGATACGCTTGATGATTTGATTACAACATTCGGTGGCAAAGCCATGACAATTTATGGAGAACCTAAATGTTCAAATTGTGGAGGAAAAGACTTTACCATTCGCAATTCTGAACATACTGATTTACCTGATGAGCGTAAAGGTGAAAAAGCAAATTCAAATGATGCACTAAATAATTTTTATTTAAACCAAAATCTAAAATAAGATGACAGGAGATATTCAACCAACCAAAAAAGCAACCTACGCAGGTGTAGGTATAGTAATGACTTTTAATTGTGCTATTGACTCTACTTTAGTGAAAGGGCAAGAAGTCGTTTTAAGTGCTGCTAATACGGTAGCAGCTCGGAGCGCAGCAAATGCTGACAATTTTGTAGGCATTGTAGACTCACTTCCTAAAGAGGGAAAAATTGGCATTCGTACTATTTTTCTCTGTGAAACGTATGGCACTACAGCTGATGGAACAGGCACGCTAGGAGGAAATGGTATTGGTGTTCGCCCAACAGGAGATGTCTTTAATAAGAATCCTGTATATACGATTGCTAATGGCACAGAAGATTATTTGGCTGTGATACTAGATAATTCTGATGGAGCAAATACTCGTTTGGGTATTTTGTACACGCCTAGAATTTCTACTTACGCTTAGTTCAAGCAGATTTTATAGCTCGTAATAGTATTAAAAATAATTTATAAACGTTCAAGATAATTTTAATTGGATATGGATAAGAATAAGAAAAAAGTAATTGGGTGTGAAATGACCCATCAATTCTTCGCTAAAAAGCGAGAAAACAAAGGAGAGCTCTCTAAAGAGGCTGTAGCTGAAGCAGGAGATGCTGCTCGTAAAAGTTTCTCTGAGTTTGCAGACTTTGTCTATAAGATTCGTAGTGGTTGGACAAATGATAAAAATGAGAAGTATCCTCCTGTTAACCTTTCTACTGATGCAGCTTTGAAACTCTTCTATGGTGCTGAATCTACTTATGAATTCTTAAAACTCTTTGGTGTAAATGCTGAAACAGATACATTAGAGGGAATGGCTCGCAAACTGACAGGAAAGGAAACTTTTACCTTGAATCCATCTCAAGTGATGGATATGTTAACCGCACAGAGTTTTCATACGTACGGAACACAACGAGGAGATTATAGCCCAGAGTTCGCTTTTCTTTTACCTCAAGTTATTTTGGATGCCATTTATTTAGGTTATGTAAATAGTGGCATGCACCTCAATTGGATTATTCGCACCCAAAATACAAATGGTCAAGACCGTGCAACTTTCCCTTATGTTATTATGGGAAATGGTGCAGTTGGAAAAACAGCAGAAGGTGCAGATGCGAAAATGACAACGGTAAAGATAGGGCAAAAACGTCCAACAACAACAAAACTTACAGGTGGTATTGAAATGACCTATGAAGTATTGAGAAGCACTACTCTTATCAATTTGGCTGACGCTTTATCGTACATCGGAGAACAAATGTCAATGAAAGCCGATGCGATGGCAATTAAAGTTTTGATTAATGGCGATATGGCTGATAATAGTGAAGCTGCTCCTGTTATTGGAGTAGGTACAACAGGTCAGTTTAAGTCAAAGGATATCAAACGAGCAATTGCTCAAATGACACGCCTTACTTACAATAGCAACAGAATGATTACAGGCTTGGAAACAGGTTTGGATATTGACGAATTGCCAGAGTTTGCAGGATATAGTGGCGAAACAAAGCAATTCCGTTTGCCTCCTTTGGGTGTTCCTGCCAATTTCACTCGTGAAATCTTCACCATGCCTTCTGCAAATCAAGTTCTTTTGATTGATCCTAAAAAAGCCATGGTAAAATTAGAAGAGTCAGGTGTTATGATTGAGCAAGACAAAAACATCAAGAATCAAACTGTAATTGGTGTTGTTTCGATGTCTATTGGTTTTGCTATTGCTCGTCGTAATGGTAGAGTTCTTTTGGATAAAACTATTGATTTTGCTACTGATGGATTCCCTTCTTACATGGATGTGGATGCGTTGGTGGAAGAGTATTACCAAGACTAATTCTTTTCTGTGTCAAGCTAAACGGTTTGACACAGAATTAGACTATTCTATTTTCAATCATAAAAAATAAACAAAGTATGGAAACCATTTTTGTAAAAATAAACCGTCAAGCGAATCAGTTTTGGGACCCAAGCAATAAAAAGCAAACCATGTTGGTTGGTAAAGGAATTTTTGAAGTTCAAAATACAGCAACTATCCAAAATGGAATTGCTAGTGGAGCTTTATCAAAGTCTTCGAAAGATGAGTTTGATAGACAAGAAGCTGCCAAAAAAGAAAAGCTGAGTGAGCAAACTTCAGAAGAAGAAATTCCAAAAGGTGAAATTCCAAAAGGGGAAGTTGATAAAACTCCTGCAACTCCAAAAGTAGAGAACAAAAAACCTGCTACCAAAACAAGTACCACTAAAAAGTAAAATAGTATGCCATTAACCATCCAAGATATTATTCAGAATAGATTGCCCTTTGTAGATATTACAAATACGGTGATTGCCTCTCGTTTGGATAAAATTATAATGGAAGTTCAATGGACATTGCAGAAGCCTTTAAAAAAGGAGGAAGCTGATGTCGAAATTGAAAGTAGTTATAACCAACAAGAAATACTATTGATTGGTGTTTATTCGGCATACTTAGCTCTTTTTAGAAAGGCAATTACAACGCTGGCAGGAGATGCTGAAACTTCTGAAGAAGCCTCTACCAAAACCTTGAAAAAGGCAAAAGCTGATGTGGTAGAAGCTGAATTTCATATTAGTAAAGCAAGCGATGGTTCTTCTATTCAATTGGATACAGGAACATTGCTTGATTTACTAAAAGATGAAATTTGTGATACAGCTGCACTTTTGGGTATTTCTCTAGTGATTTGTGATACCTGTAGTAAGCATCCACCTTTTGCTTTTCGTGTCAATAAATGGTAATTAAAACTTGAACGTGATATGGCTAATTTATTCAACGCAAGCGATTTGAATCAAATCAATAAAGTTTTTCAAGAAGATATTCCAGATACCTTTTTGAAAAATGATATTATCTACCACCAAGCAGGTCAGATTTATGACCGTTTTATGGAAAGTAATGACGAACAGGAGTTTAGAGATCTTCCTCTCAAAGGATTGATTGTAGACAGTTCTTCTAAACAAGATGCAGCAGTCAAGTTTTCTCAACTAGGAAGGACAGATATGTCAGAACATTATGTTCTTATCAATTTTGCACAATTAGAAGCAAATGGCTTACTAGATGCAAATAGAGAACTTTTACTAAAAGCAAATGCCGATTATATGACGTTGCGTGGAGAGCGATATGAAGTTACAGCAGTTACTCAAGTACCTGATTTGTCAACGCTAAAAACGTATGTAAAAGTTGTTTATAGAGACAATATAAGACCAAAAAGATAGAAAGCTATGCCTGTCAAACGAA
>JAHDBD010000017.1 GCA_020630575.1 Bernardetia sp. | reverse complement strand
AATAAAGAAGCTGAGAAAAAATATTTAAAATCACTCAAAATGTAACACTACCAAAGTTTTTAATAACCCATTTCGCTTCATTACAGTATTTGGTATATTGTCTTTCTCGTAGATAAACCATTCAACAAATTTACTATGTTTTATCTCATCAAATGAGTCTAAAGTGATTTTTTCTTTTTTCTCTCGCTCATACTTACCAAATGTTCTCTGAAGAGTCCTGTAATGTCCTTTTGTGGATGTTGCTAAGTTTTGGGAAATTTGATACTTTTCAAAATTATCAAAATAATCAGCTATATTTTTATTTGATAAAATTTCTTCTTCTCGCTTAGGCTTTATCGTAGCTTTCAATTCAGAAACGGTAGGTATTCTGTTCTTAGAAATGAATAATTTATAATTTGAAATTACATCATTGCACAAATTATCTAAAATTTTGTTTGTTTCGAATTGAAAAGGGTGCTTTCTATTTACTCTTTGTCTTGACTTATCAAAATGTTCTGGTAAACATCGTTCTCCTGTATCCATTCTTAACCTATTCCCTTTAAAAGAAAAAGAAAGCATTAATTTACATCTTCCATCTGCAAGAGGAGATTTAGAGGCAATATTTATCTTTGCTTAATTATTAGATTTATCCATAGGTGACAGTTGCTTTTTTAGATGTCTTGTTTGGTGTCAAAATCTAACATTATATATTCAATTATATACCTTTAGATTTCCTATAAATTTACAAAAACCTTCATTTAAAGCCAAAAAAAAGGCATATCCGTTTGGATATGCCTTTAGTATTGTACTAGAAGTGGGAATCGAACCCACACGCCGATTAAGGCACAGGATTTTAAGTCCTGCGTGTCTACCAGTTCCACCATTCCAGCGTATTATGATTTAATCTTTACTTTTAAAGATTAAATTCTCGCTCATTTTTACATGTTTTATTTGAAGTTTCATTTTTGATTAAAACCAAAGAATTAATTCTCCATGTCTAGTCTGTAAAAATTGAGCGAAAGACGAGGCTCGAACTCGCGACCTCAACCTTGGCAAGGTTGCGCTCTACCAACTGAGCTACTTTCGCTTGTTAGTACTCGAAGATTTTTTTTTGACTTTTGACTCATTTTGATGATTTACTTTTTCAATTACAAATTGAGCTATTTATCAGACCTTCTTTCCCTTAATTGTGATGCAAAGATACTACTGTTTTTTTAATATTCAATAGCTAAACTAACTTTTTTTATAAATAATTCTTTAATTATTTATTAACGATTGATTTTCAATAGCTTAACAAGAAAAGTTTTTTTATTTATTTTCTTCAAAACATAATTAAATTGTGTTTAGCAAACACAACTAACTCTGTTTGTTTGTTTAGGTTGAGTTTCTTTTGGTAAGTGTACACTCTCAAAACTACCCATTTCAAAATTTAGTTCATTGTTTTTTATTGTGTTGGCTTTTATCTTTTTTCCTAAACGTTGATTCAAAACATGAAAAACAATAAGCAACGCAGAAGCTAAATAAGCTAAATACTCTATTCCAATAACATATTCTTCTAACAAAATAGAAATTATAAAAAGACTTGCACAACTCCAAAGACCTACTTTAATCCAAGAAACAAGGCTTTTACGAGTAGCAAAAAAAACAGCTATCAGCGTAATGACAATGAAAAAATAATCTAAAGAATGCCAATGCGAACCTTCAAAAAGATTAAAAAATTCTAAAGAAGAATGAGAATGTTCGGTATGCGAAGTAGAAGCTAACACATCTCCTGCATAATAAATAGAATGAACTCCCATTAGAATAGGTACAATAGCGCAATGAATTATGCACAAAAAGGCACTCACTGCTCCTATAAAGTCGGAATTGATATTTTTTATTTTGCTTAAATACAAATATTTTTTCATAGCGTAATTTCTTGCAGATTATTTTATATGCAAATATAGTAAATGCAACTCAGTTGCAAAAACAAAACGCTAAAAACTGAATAAAAGTTTTACAAAAAGTAAAAATTTAAAGAAATTAGTCTTAATAAATTTATTTTTGCTTCAACCAAACATCTTTTACAGCATTTAGGGCATCTTCTGTTAGAGGTTTTGTAGTAAATTTAATTACATATTCATTTCCTACAATTCTATCAATATCACGCTTATTGTCAGAGCTAGAAAGCACTGAAATACGACATTTTTTGTGTACAGACTCTGGCATTTGACCAAATTCATACAGGAAAATAAAACCATCAACGATAGGCATGTTTATATCCAAAAATATTAAATCTGGAAGTTTTGACTCATCGTCTTTATTTTCTTTTAAATATTCTAATGCACTTTTTCCTGAATTTTTTGTAACTACTTCGTTTGCAAAGCCTGTGAGTTCGATGATGCGTTTACTAATAAAATTATCAGTATCGTTGTCATCTACGAGCATAACTAAGCTGATTTTGTCTGTATTTTGAGTTGAGTTTGCCATAAGTAAGTCAATGTCTATCTTGAATGGAACTATTTGTTTGAGTAGTATTTTTATATCCAATTATCATTTTAACACAATAATACGGATTTTTCAACCATTTTTTGAATGAAAATAGGATTATTTTTAAAATAAATTTGATATAAGACAATAGATTTTTTAAATCGCTATTTTTTTTTCAATTTTAAGTAAAAATTAGAATAGACCAAAATAAGAAAACCTAATTTGTTAAACAAACTTTGAACAATATAATTTTAATTCCTATTACAAATGTCTAATTATAGATTCTTAGTAAGAAATAAATTTCAAAGCAAAGCAAAATTAGGTTATTTTTGAAATGCGCTTCAGCACAATAAATCAGCTAAAAACTGCCAATTATAAATATATGGATTTTAAAAACATTACTCTTCAAGACCTCAAAAATAGAGCTGCAAAAAAAGCAGAACAAAACACACAAGAACTTCCAAAAGAATTTCCTGTTTGGGAAACACCTGAAAAAATTGCTGTAAAGCCATTTTATACAAAAGAAGATTCTGCTTCGCTTCCTCATTTGAATTATCAGGCTGGTATTGCACCTTTTTTACGTGGTCCTTATCCGACTATGTACGCTGTTCGTCCTTGGACAGTTAGGCAATATGCAGGCTTTTCGACGGCAGAAGAATCAAATGCTTTTTATCGTCGTAATTTGGCAGCAGGACAAAAAGGACTTTCTGTGGCTTTTGACCTTGCAACACATAGAGGATATGATTCTGACCATTCTCGTGTGGTGGGAGATGTTGGAAAAGCTGGTGTAGCGATTGATACGGTAGAGGATATGAAGATTTTGTTTGATAAAATTCCTCTTGATCAAATGTCAGTTTCGATGACTATGAATGGCGCAGTTTTACCGATTATGGCATTTTTTATTGTGGCAGCAGAAGAACAAGGTGTCGCAACAGAAAAACTGAGTGGGACTATTCAGAATGATATTTTGAAAGAATTTATGGTTCGTAATACGTATATCTATCCACCTGAACCAAGTATGCGAATTATTGCCGATATTTTTAGATATACGGCTGACAAAATGCCAAAATTTAATTCTATCAGTATTAGTGGCTATCACATGCAAGAAGCAGGTGCGACGGCTGACATTGAGCTTGCTTATACGCTTGCTGATGGCTTAGAATATGTCAGAAAAGGGATTGAGGCAGGACTTGATATTGATGGATTTGCGCCTCGTTTGTCGTTCTTTTGGGCAATTGGAATGAATACGTTTATGGAAGTTGCCAAAATGCGTGCAGGGCGTTGGTTGTGGGCAAATATGATAAAAGAATTTAATCCGAAAAGTGAAAAATCAATGGCTCTTAGAACGCATTGCCAAACTTCGGGTTGGTCTTTGACAGAACAAGATCCTTTTAATAATGTAACTCGTACAACTATTGAGGCTTTGGCTGCTGTTTTTGGTGGTACACAGTCGTTGCATACCAATTCACTAGATGAAGCGATTGCACTTCCGACTGATTTTTCGGCTCGTATTGCTCGTAATACGCAATTATTTATTCAAAATAATACTGATATTACAAAAGCGATTGACCCTTTTGCAGGTTCGGATTATGTGGAAAATCTAACTTATGAGCTTGCAAATCGTGCTTGGGAACTCATTGAAGAAGTGGAATCTTTAGGAGGAATGACAAAGGCGATTGAGGCAGGAATTCCCAAACTACGCATTGAGGAAGCTGCTGCACGAAAACAAGCACGTATTGACGGACAAAAAGATACGATTGTGGGTGTAAATAAATATATAGTTGATGAAAATGAGGAAGACAAAGTAGAAATTGACGTTTTGGATGTTGATAATGTAGCTGTAAGAGAATCTCAACTCAAAAGGTTGAAAGAAGTAAAAGAAAAACGCAATGATGAAAAAGTTAAAACAGCCCTTCAAAAACTAACTGATGCAGCACAAAACAAAACAGGTAATTTGTTAGAACTTGCCGTAGATGCTGCACGAGAACGAGCTACTTTAGGCGAAATTTCGCAAGCGATGGAAACTGTTTTTGGTCGTTATCAAGCGCAAACCAAACTTATTGCAGGAATGTACTCTAATGAAATGGATAAAGGAAATGAAAATGGAACGAATGTAAATAGTGATTTTGCATTGGCTCAAAAACGCTCTGATGAGTTTGCAGAAATTGAAGGTCGTCGCCCACGTATTTTGATTGCCAAAATGGGACAAGATGGACATGATAGAGGTGCGAAAGTAATTGCGACCAGTTTTGCAGATTTGGGTTTTGATGTGGATATAAGTCCACTTTTTCAAACGCCTGAAGAAGTTGCCAAACAAGCTGCCGAAAATGATGTGCATATTGTAGGTGCGTCTTCGCTTGCTGCTGGACACAAAACACTTGTTCCTGCGCTTATTGAAGAACTCAAAAAGATTGGTAGAGAAGATATTATGGTTGTGGCTGGTGGTGTGATTCCTCCGAAAGACTATGATTTCTTGTATGAAAAAGGTGTTTCTGCTGTTTTTGGACCAGGAACGGTCATTGCAAAGGCTGCTATGAAAATTTTGGATGAGCTTTTGGAGGGGTGAAAGAGATGATTTTTTTTCTAAAAAATACTTCTCACTTATTTTGAAATAAGTGAGAAGTAAATAATTTTATCTTATTTGTTCAGAAATTTCTTCAACTTCTTTAACAAAGAGCTTACATCTTTCGATAATATCAATTACATTTTTGTAATCTCTTTCACTTATTACTATTTTTCCTTTGTGAGCAAAACTACCCCTCTGTTTTGTTAATATTCGTAAATCGTCAAAAATCATTCTGTTATTTTCTAATAATCTATTTACTTCAGTAGAAAAGTAAAAAAGTTTTTTTTCTATCTTGTCAGGAGAGAAACCATTATTTTCATCAATTAATTTATTATGTTTTTTTAGTTGATTATCTAAAATTGTCAGAAACTTTTCATTTAAACCGTTAGGGTCATTTCTGAATAACCTAGTAATTTTTTTATAGAAATTCTCTTTTTGGGATAGTGTTAAAATTATTATTTCTAAATTATTTCTAATAATTTTATTTTCATTTGTATCCTCTCTAAATGTATTTAAGGCAACAATAGATTTTTTAATTAAAGCTAATATCACTTCATTGATTGTTTTTTTGTCTTTATACAATTTTATTGACTCCTCTAAAATTTTAATAGATAGCCCTTCTAAAGTTTCTTGCATAGCAGCAAATGAAAGCAATACATAAGCTCTGATACGCAAAATATTATCTTCATTCAAAGGTTCAGTAGTTTGTAGAGCTACTAATACTTGTGAATCAATCTCATAAAAATTTCTTGCTTTTGTTATATATGTTTCTAATTCTTGATAGTTCATAGAAAATTATTGTTTTAGTAAGTTATCTACAATGGCTTTTGTTCCATCTAATCTTTTAGAGTAGTTACTAAGATTGTTTGTACCTAACCTAAACGATTCTTGAAATTTTCTATCCTTCTCAATTTCATTAAATTTCTCTTTTACCATTTCTTTGTTTTCTATTAAAAAAATTCTTTCTTGTTCATTTAGAAACGAAAAAGCAAAAATTTGAGATTCAAATAAAGCTAAATTAAATCTTTTTTGTGTACTAAATTTCCCTACATTTTCTTCAAAAATACTTTCTAACAAAGAAATAATATCTCCTATCTTTTTGTAATAAGAAATAATATCTCCTTTATCCTCTATCCATTTTTTATTTAAAAGATCCATTCCCAAATCTAAGAAATCTTTGATACTACCTTTATACTGACGCTTAAAAAAATAGTTTGAGAATAATCTCACAAGTATTTCTACATCAGAGAAATGATTATCTTTTGGTTGTGTTGGAGTTACTCTGTGAATAGGTTGTTCATCATTTGTTATATCTATTAAATAGTCTGTAAATTCTCCACTATACATAACTTGCCTAAGTTCTTGAAACGAAAGTCTAACTCCACTAGCATTTAAGCGATAAAAAATATCGTACAGTATAGTTTTATATTCTTCAGGAGAGTAAGATTCTTTAGGTATCTTAATTACACTCGCCAAGACTTCTGAATTATCCAATATTCTTTTTTCCTCAGCACTAAAAGTTTGGTAACTTTTTCCCTCTATATCAAGGACTTTATAATGAGAACGTTTTAATTTAGCTATATTCCAAAATGGATATTTATCTGGTTCTCTAAATCCTATTATAGCTTGAAGTCTTTGTTTTCCATCTACAATTATAAAAGAATTAGGTTTATTAGGATCTTCTACAATAACAATATTTGGAATAGGTAGATTTAACATTAGTGATTCTATCAACTGTTGTTTTCTCTCGTCATCCCATACATTACGCCTTTGAAATTTGGGATTTAATTCTATATTTCCATTAACAACTTGGGAATGAATAGTTTCGACAGTCCAGTGTCTATCCATTCTATATATATTTAGACTTGTATTTTTTACTATTTGAGAGTTTATATCTCCCCCCACTTCATTATACATTTCATTAAATAACTCTTTTTTTTCTAGTTTTTTCTCTTCAATTTCAAAAAGTGTCTTTTGTTCAGTTTTTTTGGAATCCATAATATTTGGGCGTTTGTTATTAAATTTAGTGCTAATATACTTAGAAATTTGCTACATTTGCAATATAAATCCATTTTTTTAAAATTTATAAAGTTAAGCTATGTCAGAACCTGTTTTATATAATAAATCTTGTTACGGATTAAAAGAAATTGAAGATAATTCTATTGATGCTTTGGTAACAGATCCTCCTTATGGTTTAGGTTTTCAAAATCATGAATGGGATAAGGGACATGTTCCAGAAAAACAAATTTGGGAAGATTCTTTGAGAGTTTTGAAGCCTGGAGGTTATGGAGTTGTATTTTCATTCCCTAGGTTAATGCACAGAGTTATGATAGATATGGAAGATTCTGGTTTTATATTAAAAGACATACTTTTTTGGGCAAATCTAAATGGAATGCCTAAAACTAGAAATATAGCTTTAGATATAGATAAAGAGTTGGGAGTAGAAAGCGAAATAGATGGAGAGTATAATTATACACAAGGATATGTAAAAGATGGTGCAGATTCTTATAAAG
Source organism: Bernardetia sp. (assembly GCA_020630575.1). Lineage (GTDB taxonomy): Bacteria > Bacteroidota > Bacteroidia > Cytophagales > Bernardetiaceae > Bernardetia. The sequence continues at coordinate 97,853 of JAHDBD010000017.1, read as the reverse complement.
TCAAAGAAAGAAAATATAGACGTAAACCTACTTCTGAACTAGGAAAAAAATATGCTGGAAGTGGAACGAATTTAAAACCTGTATATGAACCAATAATTTTAATACAAAAACCTATATCAGAGTCTAACATAGCAAAAAATGTTATAAAATATGGTACAGGCGTTTTGAATATTGAAGAGGGTAGAATTCCTTATTCTTTACAAGAAAGAGGAAAAAAAATAGGTCATAACCCACATCCAATAGGACGTGTTCCTTCACATATTCTTAGGTATGAAGAAATGAATGACAGATATGATAAGTTTTTTGTGATTCCAAAAGTAAGAAAACAAAAAGACCTTTTTAATTATCATCCAACTATAAAACCTATAGAGCTTATGTCGCATTTAATAAGCTTAGTTTCTTTTAAAGATCAGTTAGTTTTAGATCCTTTTATGGGAAGTGGAAGTACAGCTTTAGCTGCAATAATAAAGGAAAGAAACTTTATAGGTTATGAGAAAGATAAAAAATACTTTGATATTTCACAAAAACGAATAGATATAGAACTTAATCAAAAATTGATTTAAATAAATAGTTTAGAAAAAAATGCAACCTCAACACTACCACATTCTAAACGGAGATTCTTTAAAAGAGCAATTTCCAAAAACTATTCAAGGCAAAATTATCGTTGCTAGAGAGGCTTTGGTAGATGGAAATGTAGAAGGAGAAAGTTTGGAGGAGTTTTATGATACGAGAGCTACATTTATTAGTAGCCATTACGCAGGATATAGCAAAGAAGATTATTTTGAAAAAACGGTTTCTGAATTTGAGAAAATACAGGCTATTCTTAGTGAGGTAGATATTAATCTATGGTTTGAAGATGATTTGTTTTGCCAAGTAAATTTTTGGTTTGTGGTGCATCTTTTGAATAAAAATGGTCAGCAAAATTCTATTTTTTTAGTTCGTCCGAAAGAACATACGCAGTACGGTTTTGGTAGTCTTGATGAATCTGAATTGATTTCTATTTATGAAAATCGTTTGTCTATTGGTCAGAATGAGCTACATAAAATTGCTCTGCTTTGGGAAAATTACAAAAATAACGATACCGAAAAATTACTACAGACAGCTAAAGAACTAGACCAAGAAGTATCAAAAAATTATGCTTTTATGCTTCCTGCCATAGATGCCCATCTTCAACGCTTTCCAACAAGTGAAGAGAAGTTAGGAAGACCCAAAGCATCACTCATTCAGATAATGAAAGACCTCAAAAGTGAAGAGTTTGCGCCTGTTTTTAGAGAATTTTCAAAAAGAGAATCTATTTATGGTTTTGGAGATTTACAGGTGCAACGGCTTTTTGATGAGGTGAAATCTTTCTTTCTTTAAAAAGAATTTTTACAAGATTTTCAATCATTTTTATCAACAAAAAAACCGTTTTACTCAAAAAATGAATAAAACGGTTTTTTAGAATTTTATTTTAACGACAGATTATTTACTTAGCAAATTGATCTAATTGACTAGACTCTGCCAAAATAATAACGTAGTTATTAAGCACTTCAATTACGCCACCACTAATAGTATAGAAAACTTCTTTTCCTTCTTGGGTACGTATTCTTACCTTTCCTTCTTGCAAAGAACTAACAAGAGCAGCGTGATTGTCCAGTACTTCGAAAGAACCTTTTGCTTCCGAACCTGGAACCAAAACACCTGTTGCTTGTCCTGAAAATACTTTATCGTCTGGAGTAATAATTTCCAAAAACATAATTTTATACTAATTTAGATTTTAGAATTTAGAAGTTAGATTTTGGAAGTTTATTTAAAATTCTGCCTTCTAAAATCTAACTTCTAACTTTATTTTTAAGCGTTTGCTTCTTTAAGAAGTTTCTCACCAGCTTCGATTACTTGTTCGATTGTTCCTTTAAGTAGGAATGCTTTTTCAGGATATTGGTCAAGTTCGCCATCCATAATCATATTAAAGCCACGAATTGTATCTTTGATATCAACAAGCTGTCCTTGAAGACCTGTAAACTGCTCTGCTACGTGGAACGGCTGAGATAAGAAACGCTGAACACGTCTAGCACGAGTTACAACTAATTTATCTTCTTCAGAAAGCTCATCCATACCCAAGATAGCAATAATATCTTGAAGTTCGTTGTAACGTTGAAGCATGTTCTTCACACGTTGTGCTGTATCATAATGCTCATCACCTACAATTTCTGCACTCAAAATACGAGAAGTAGAGTCCAAAGGATCTACAGCAGGATAGATACCAAGCTCTGAAATTTTACGAGAAAGTACAGTTGTAGCATCCAAGTGAGAGAAAGTAGTTGCTGGAGCTGGGTCAGTCAAGTCATCTGCAGGTACATAAACAGCCTGTACAGATGTAATTGAACCACGCTTAGTAGAAGTAATACGCTCTTGCATTACACCCATTTCAGTTGCAAGTGTTGGTTGGTAACCTACAGCAGAAGGCATACGACCTAAAAGTGCTGATACTTCCGAACCTGCTTGCGTAAAACGGAAAATGTTATCGATAAAGAAAAGAATATCACGTCCTTTTCCTTGTCCGTCGCCATCACGGTAATACTCTGCAAGTGTAAGACCTGACAAAGCAACTCTAGCTCTTGCCCCAGGAGGCTCATTCATCTGACCAAAAACGAAAGTAGCTTTAGAATCTTTCATTTTCTCTTGATCTACAAGAGATAAATCCCATCCGCCTTCTTCCATAGAGTGCAAAAAGTCTTTACCATAATCTACAATACCAGATTCTAACATCTCACGAAGAAGGTCATTTCCTTCACGAGTACGCTCACCTACACCTGCAAATACAGAAAGACCAGCATAAGCCTTCGCAATGTTATTGATAAGCTCTTGAATAAGAACTGTTTTACCTACACCAGCACCACCAAAAAGACCAATTTTACCACCTTTTGAGTATGGCTCTAAAAGGTCAATTACTTTGATACCTGTAAAAAGAACTTCTGTTGAAGTAGACAGGTTTTCAAAAGCAGGAGGATCACGGTGAATAGGAAGACGTTGTTCGCCTTTTGGTTGAGGAATACCATCAATAGCTTCTCCAACTACGTTAAATAAACGTCCTTTTATATCGTCTCCAACAGGCATAGAAATTGGCTGACCTGTATTTGTAACAACCATTCCACGTCTAAGCCCTTCAGTACCTTCCATAGAGATAGTACGAACACGGTCTTGACCCAAATGCTGCTGACATTCTAGTACAACGAGTGTACCGTCTTCTTTTGTTACTTGAAGAGCATCTAAGATATGAGGTAAAGTACCATCTACGAAACTCACGTCCACTACTGGACCAATTACTTGAACGATTTTGCCTGTTGTTGCCATATTTATTTATTACAAATTACGAAATGAATATTCAGCGAAGCTAATTATGGATTACGAGTAATTATAATCGTAATTTATTTCGTTATGATGATTAAATCAATTAAACGTTTTAGTTTTTTCTTGATAGCTTCTTAACTATAAAGATATAGAAGCGTATTTAATTTAACTGCAAAAGTAGTATTTATTATTCGTATCTCAAAAGTTTTTGATAAAAAATACTGATTTTAGACCTTGAGTAATCTTCTAGAAAATTGAACTTCTAATTATAATTATAGAATACCTTAATTCGTTTCCACATAATTAGTATCCAATTGTTTTCCTTTTGGATATTTGATAGTATATTCTAATTTGAATTTCTTAGAATCAGAAGGAGGAATTTCAGTATTCCAAATTACTTTTCCAGTTGTAGTAATTAGCTCTCCACCACTTAGATTTTCGGTTTCTACTTCAATTCTACTATCCATAGAAAGAGGAATTTGGTCAATGACTTTCACATTTACTTTGCGACTCAAATTATTTTTCACTACAATTTCAAAAACTTTTGATTCTCTTACATTTGAGCCTATAAATTTACGTTTGTTTTTATCTTTTAATGTAATTCTTTCGGCTATAATTCGACTGTCTTTTCCTAATGAAACGGCTAAAGTATCACCCGAATTTTGCGTATCCAAATAGGTTTTTCCTACAAATTTATTCTCAAAATAAATATTTACATCGCCAGAGACGAGTTGATATTGCTGCCAATCAGAAAGATTTGCCATCAAAAAACCTTCTTTATTTTTTCCTGCAAAAACGGTGTATTGATAATCCGTTTCTACTTCCATTTTCGACACTTCTACTAACTGTTTTCTTCCATCAGAAAGAATGGTATAAGGTAAATTAATTTCGAATTCGGCAGCTAAGGCTGTTTCTTTTGTTTTGGTATAATCAGCAATCGATTCTGATTTATCTTCTTCTCCTCCCCAATCGCCACCACTTCCCCAGTCATCTCCTCCTCCTCCAAAACCACCTAAATCATCACTAGTAAATCCCATTGCAATTTCTTCTTCTGTTAGTTGCACCTCTTCATTATATACTTCTTGTGGAACAAAAATTTTCAAATGTTGTGCATAAAACTCAGGTGTTTCGGTGCTTTGAGTTGGGTCGGCTGTTGACAAAGTCAATTTTACATCTTTCCAGTCTATTCCTGTGGTTTGGCTTACGTGCGCTCTATATGAAATTTCCATTGGTTCACCTACTTCTTTTGCTCTCAAATCATAAATAGGATTCCAAGAAACATTACGAACTAAATATTGCATCATAAATTCTACAGGTACAGCAGACTTTGCTTCCAAACTCACAATCACTTCTCCAGAAGGAATATCAACTGACAAATCAAAACTAGAGTTTGTGCTTTTGTTGAGCATACGAGACAAATCATTTTGCAAACGATTAATAAGCAAATTATTTTCGGCTTGTATTTGATTATTCTCTCTGATTTCTTTGCGAACTGTCGAAATTCTTTTTCGTATAAAATCTGCCATTTCTGCAAGTTCAGTAGGCGTAAGTGGGCGTGTTTGACTATTGATTTTTTGATTATCAATTAATAAAACTTCCTCGTTTTGTAAGATTTGCAAATCATCAGAAAGTTCTTTTTTTACTAAACGAGCTTCTTTTAATGAATCTCTTACTTTTTGAGAAATTGCCCACGCTTTCGGATTTCTTCGGCTTGTTATGGTTGGTTGAACAGAAAAAATAGTTACTTGATTAGAATTTGCCAAAAGCTGAAAACTATTTTCGATGAGTTTAGGAGAAAGTCCTGTAAAGATAATTTCGTTTTTTCCTTCTTTTAAGTTTGCTTTTGCTAGTCGTGTAATTTGCGCTCTTGTTCTAAAAACGGTTACAGATTCAATTTTACTAGTTACAGATTGGGAATTTATGCTTTGAGAAAAAGTAAAGTTATGCTGTAAAAAAAAGAAATAGCAAAGAATTGATAGTGATACTAAAAGTAAGTTGTGGTTTTTCATAATTCTATTTTTAGAGAATGAATAAGTAGTTTTTATAAAAATTTAATGAAGTAACCTCAAATATCCTGTTTTATTGTATGTTTTTTTGGTTAATTGAAAAGTGAACGTTTAATTCTTTACAAAAAAAGCATACAATTTTTCGAAGTGTATGCTTTTAAATTTACTATTTATCATTCTAATGAATGAGATACATAATGAATTATATTCTAGTTTGTTTCCACAAAATTTGTATCCAATTGTTTTCCTTTTGGATATTTGATAGTATATTCTAATTTGAATTTCTTAGAATCAGAAGGAGGAATTTCAGTATTCCAAATTACTTTTCCAGTTGTAGTAATTAGCTCTCCACCACTTAGATTTTCGGTTTCTACTTCAATTCTACTATCCATAGAAAGAGGAATTTGGTCAATGATTTTTACATTTACTTTGCGACTCAAATTATTTTTTACAATAATTTCAAAGGCTTTAGATTCTCTTACATTTGAGCCTATGAATTTTCTCTTATTTTTATCTTTGAGTGTAATTCTTTCAGCTACAATACGGCTATCTTTTCCTAACGAAACAGCTAAAGTATCGCCTGAATTTTGCGTATCCAAATAAGTTTTGCCTACAAATTTGTTTTCAAAATAAATATTTACATCGCCTGAAACGAGTTGATATTGCTGCCAGTCTGAAAGGTTTGCCATCAAGAATCCCTCTTTATTTTTACCTGCAAAAACGGTATATTGATAATCGGTTGCTACTTCCATTTTCGAAACTTCTACAAGTTGTTTTCTTCCATCAGAAAGAATGGTATAAGGCAAACTAATTTCAAATTCGGAAGCTAAAGCTGTTTCTTTGACTGTAGTATAATCTGCAATAGATGCAGATTCTTCTACTTCTATATCCTCATAATCTCCATCTCCCCAAGCTGCATCTGCTGATTTGTATTCTTTTCGTTTACGAGAGGATTGAGAAGCACCACTAGCATATCCAGTAACTACAACAGGCTGATAAATTTTCAAATGTTGGGCATAAAATTCAGGAGTTTGTGTGCTTTGGGTTGGGTCGGCTGTTGATAAAGTCAAGTTTATATCTTTCCAATCAATTCCTGTAGTCTGGCTTACATGCGCTCTATACGAAATTTCCATTGGTTCGCCTACCTCTTTTGCTCTCAAATCATAAATTGGATTCCAAGAAACATGTGTAACTAAATATTGTAACATAAACTCTACACTTACAGCAGATTTAGCTTCCAAACTCACAATTACTTCTCCTGAAGGAATATCAACTGACAAATCAAAACTAGAATTGGTACTTTGATTTAGCATGCGAGACAAATCATTTTGCAGACGGCTTATAAGTAGATTATTTTCAGCCTGCTCTTGATTTGTTTCTCTGATTTCTTTTCGAACTTGCGAAATTCTTTTTCTAACAAAATCTGCCATTGCAGCTAGTTCAGTAGGAGTAAGTGGACGTGTTTGGCTACTGATTTTTTGATTGCTTACTAATAACTTTTCTTCATTTTGTAAAATTTGTAAGTTATCAGAAAGTTCTTTTTGTGTTGTTCTTGCATTTTGGAGTGAATCTCTAATTTTTTCAGAAATTTTCCACGCCTGTGGATTTCTACGACTCGTTATAGTTGGCTGAACCGAAAAAATAGTTACTTGACTAGAATTAGCTGAAAGCTGAAAACTACTTTCGATAAGTTTGGGGGAAAGTCCTGTAAAAATAATTTCGTTTTTTCCTGCTTTTAGATTTGCTTTTGCCAAGCGTGTAATTTGCGCTCTGCTTCTAAATGCAGTTACAGCTTCAATTTTGCTGGTTACAGGTTGAGAATTTAGGTTTTGAGAGAATACAAAATTTGTTTGTAAACTGAGAAAATAAATTGATGCAACTAGAATGAGGGATAGACAAAATTTAGAGTTTTTCATAAGAAAGTAGTAGTTTGATTAATGATTTTAACAAAAGCTCTATTAAAATAAAAACAATAATATTAAATAAAATGGTAAATACAATTTTATCCTTTTTGGGTTTTCTATTAGATAGATGAAATAGCTCTCTCTATTCCATAAATAATTTTGTAAAAAATAAAATTCATAACATTATAGGTAGTGTATGTGTTTTATGACTTTATAGGGCAAACTTCAGAATCTAAATTACTTTTTATCTATTCACTATTCTTGTGAAAAGTTTTTTTAGAGATACTTGGCTTCCTCCCACTTTGCCTTCATTTTTTAATCTTCTTTACAGAAAATATGAACAAAACATACAGCAACCTCCGAAAAGGAGCATTTTACGTAGCTATTGTACTTAGCGTACTCATCATTATTTCTAGCGTTCTATCTTTAATCTATGATATTCCAAGATGGTATCTGAAAGTTTTAGATTTTCCTAGAATGATACAGTTTATTTTATCTATTATTATACTTGTCTATTTCGTTATTATAAAACTTCGCTGGAACAGACCTGCAATTCTTTTGCTTACAGGACTTATCTCTGCCGTTCTTATTCAGCTTAGTGTTATGGCTCCTTATTTATTGTGGCCTGAGGAAGTTCCGACTGTTGAAGCCTCGGAAGCTAATGAGAAAAATACTGTATCTATATTATTAGGAAATGTCCTTATTGATAATAAAAACTCTGCTAAATTTTTGGAAGTAATAGAAAAATCTGATCCAGATATGATATTGGCTATGGAAGTAGATGATTGGTGGGTTGGCGAGCTAAAGGATTTGAAGGAAGAATATCCTCATACGATGATAGAACCCTATGATAATGCTTATGGAATGGCTCTCTATTCAAAGTTTCCATTAAAAGAATCTGAATCAAAGCACTTGAACCTTTCTAAAGTTCCTTCTTTTCATACGTTAGTAACTTTGCCTTCTGGAAAGACTTTCAAGTTTTATGGAGTACATCCAGTAGCTCCTGTTCCTAGTGATAAATACCCTGATAACGTCGGAAAAATAACAGGAGAAGACCAAAAGAAAGAAATGGGATTACTTAGAGTTGCTGATTTTGTAGATAAAGATGAATATCCCTCGCTCGTAGGAGGAGACTTTAATGATGTAGCTTGGGACAGAACAGAACGTTTGTTTGGAGAAGATAATACAAAATTGAAAGATGTCAGAATCGGTAGAGGGTTATATAATACCTTTGATGCAACTTCTTATTTTTTGAGATGGCCTTTAGATCATTTTTATGTTACTGAAAAAATTTCAGTCGTAGAGTTTGAACGATTAGAAAGTTTTGATTCTGACCATTTCCCTCTTTATGGAAAGTTTCTTATTGAATAGAATTTGCTAATCATGTTCTAGATTCTAAAAAGCGATTTGAGAATTTATAATTTTCTCAAATCGCTTTTTTGTGGTCTTACTTTCCTATACAAAACTTACCAAATATATTTCCTAAAATCTCGTCGTTTGAAACTTCGCCAGTAATTGCTCCTAGATGTTCTAAAGCTGTTCGCAAATCTAAAGAAAGCAAATCGCCTGAAAAACCCATTTCTAGAGCATTCAAAACGTCGTCTAGTGCAAGACTTGCTCCTTTCAGGCTTTCATAATGGCGTGTATTGGTAACGAGCGTATCGCCTGCATGGAAACTATCAGCTTGAATGACTTCCAAAATTTTTGTTTTTAGCTTTTCAATATCTTCTTTGTCTGTTGTATTGTTGGCTTGTGTAAAAATGGTAGCTGATTTTTCTATCCATTCCTTGAGTTCATTGTACCAATCAAAGTTGTTTTCTTCTTCAATTTTAGACCAAAAATCAGCCTTATTCAAAACAAAAAGTGTATTGATATTCAGCTCTTCAATTTCCTTTATTTCTGTAAAAAACTCTTCTTTTGTAATATTTCCATTAAACAATTCAGACAAATCAATGACATACAAAATTAACGATGCCTCACTCATTTTTTTTCTTGCTCGCTCTACTCCAATTGATTCTACTTTATCGTCTGTGTAGCGCAAACCTGCTGTATCGATAAAACGAAAAGCAATTCCTTCAATACTTATTTCATCTTCTATAAAATCTCGTGTTGTTCCTGCAATTTCTGAAACAATAGCTTTTTCTTCATTCAAGAGAGCATTCAAAAGTGTAGATTTTCCTGCATTTGGTTTTCCTGCTATTACAGTCGGAACTCCATTTTTGATAGCATTTCCAAGCTCAAAGGAACTTAAAAGCTGTTCTATAACCTTTTGAATTGTTTTTACTAAGGCTGTCAATTTTTCACGCTCAGCAAACTCTACATCTTCTTCTCCAAAATCTAATTCTAATTCTATCAAAGAAACAAAATCAAGAAGTTGTTGGCGAAGTTCTTTTATTTGAGAAGAAAAACCACCACGAAGTTGAGAAATAGCTACTTTATGTGATGCTGCTGAATCGGCTGCAATCAAATCAGCAACAGCTTCAGCCTGTGCCAAATCAAAACGACCATTCAAAAAAGCTCTTTGTGTAAACTCTCCTGCTTTTGCATAACGAACAGGCGAATTATCCAAAAAATTCTGAACAATTCGTTTGACAATAAAAGGAGAACCATGACAAGAAATTTCGACTACATTTTCTTTTGTAAATGAATTGGGTTCTTTAAAAATAGTTACTACTACCTCATCTAAAATTTCATTTTCAGGATTTCTAATTGTTCCAAAATGAACAGTATGCGTTTTTTGTTCTAATAAATTTTTACCCTTAAAAAATGTCTGTGTATGCAAAATAGCATCCTGCCCTGAAAGACGAACAAGCGCAATTGCACCACGCCCAGCAGGTGTAGAAAGAGCAATAATAGTATCAGAAAAATCAGTAAATTTCATAAATAGAAGTAGAAATATTTGTTGGTATCGTTATGTTAGAGAATGTAAAATGAATAAATTCACATTACTAAACAGGGGCGAAACCCTGTTCAATTAAAAAACAACCTTTTGTGTTTTTTTTATAAAGATGTATTTTCAAAAATAGCCTATGAATTATAAATTGGACATGGTTTTAACCCTGTTTTTATAGATAGCTAAAAATGTAAGCTAAAACTCCAACAAAAGCTTGTTGATAAATTATTAAAAAAATCTGTGTTAATCTTGTATAATCCGTAAATTCTGTGTTCCATAAAAACTAAAAATCCTTTCAAAACTATTTTTAAAAGGATTTTTTGATTGAAGAAACTAAAGCATCTTCTATATTTATACTAAATATTTTTCTGTCAAAGTATCTTCTACTTTTCCAGTTTCTTGGTTCGAAAGTGTAACTAGATTTCCATCATCTAATGTCAAAACATTTACATCTTCACTTTTGAGAAGTTTTCCTTTTCCTACAATTTTGTTGAGTGTATCTACCATTTGAGAAGAATGTGTAGAGAAAACGAGTTGATTTTCAGGATGAGAAGTAGCAAACCAAACCAAAAACTCAGTAAGAGTTTCATGTAAATCTGTTCGTACTTGTGCTTCTGGGTGTTCGATAAAGCGCAAAACAGGTTTCTGACGAAGAGCAGCCAAAAACAAATCTTGAATCATACGGATAAGTTCTTGTTGATGTGTTGAAGCATTTTGAAGATACACATATTTTTCAGGAAGTTCATAAAATATTTTTTCTCCAAAAGTATCTGTCTGATATGTTCCTTGAAGAAGTTGAGCAATTTGTGTACTTGTCGAATCTATTGTCAGATTTGCATCTGTACTAAATTTCATAACATCAAAAAATACATCTTTTAGTGTTGCATTTCTTTTGAAAACAGGAAGTACATTATTTTTGATATGCTGTACAAAACGCAAATGAAAAAGTTCGTGTTCAGAATCGAAACGTAAAAATCCTTTGCTTTTAAGCGTTTGTTCCATTTCATCAAAAAGTGTTTGAACACGATTTCCGATAGCAAACCAAACACTTCTATTGTTTGGAATATAAAGTTCTTGTGTATTATCTCCAAAAACAACATTTAATCTAGCTCTAAGCGCATCTAGAACTTCTTGCCATTCTGTTGAAGTGCTATCTAAACCTTTATTTTTGAGTTCTACTAATTCTTCAACAGCAGCAAAAGAGTTATCTAATATTTTATCTCCAAAATCATCTACAAAAAATAAATCTAAATCATTATTATCATTGATATAAAAACAAACTAACTCGCCTGAAGGTGTATAATAATCAATTGTAAAATCTGCTAAATGTCTTGTAGAACCAAAATGATGAACAAAAGCAATTCGGACAGCTTGTTTCATACGTCCAAAGAAATTGTGTCTAAAAATTTGTGGTGCATTAGCAGAAACTTCATTTATAATTTCGTCTTGCAAGTGGTGCATAAAATAAGCTACCTTCATAAGTGTACTTTTCCCACAAGTATGTTCGCCTACAATGATATTAAACTTACGCAAATAAAGGTCTGCTTCTTTAATCTGTTTAAAATTCTTGATGTGTATTCTTTCCATAATCTATCAAAATAAATAGTAAATAAATAATGAGTTCAAGCAAATGCTAATACAATCACTTTTCTGTATCTTTGAATATTAAAATTAATAATCTATCAAAGACAAATATAAACTAAATTTTGCAAATGTAAAAAAACTGTTTTTCATCTAAAACTGATTCAATCTAATTTCTGAAAACTGATCTTCTACTGGATTTTGAAATTTAAGTGAATTAATTATTTTTCTCCTGTCAAGTATCTTCTCATTTCTTTTTCTAATAATAATCGTTCTCCCATTGTTAATGATTCTACATCAATCAAGATACGGTAATCCATGGGCGCAGTTTGTGCTTTTTTGAAAAGTGTATTTACAGCATCTATAGGTTCAACAATATTACTCATTATCAAAACCAAACCTTGTGCAGTCACCATGGTTAGTTGTCCATCAGTTGGATTGACTGAATTCATGATAGGCAAAAGCTCATTAATATCTGCTTTAGGTGTTATTTGTTCGAAGGCTTTTATTCCAAAAAGACGAGTAGAATATGAAATATTACTTTCCCTAAATTCAATCTGTGTTTTACTAAATGAAGCTGACAAAACAAAACCTATCCAGACAACACCAGCAATTATAAAAGAGGAATAAAAAAGAGCAAAGGCAATTCCAAATCCTTTTTTGGGAAGCACCCAATTTTGTAATAAAAATAAACCTCCAAAAGTCAGAATACCTACCAAAGCAATCCAAAAGACATTATAGGTATTGTTCCAAATAGCCATATCATCGTTTCCTTGTCTAACAATACTGATATTGATAGGACGTGGAAGATCATAAGTAGGTTCTGTTATTTGTACAGAATCTGGTAATAAAGAAATTTCCATGAGTGGATACGTATAGGCAATTTCGACGTTATCAGCATTGAGAAACTGCCTAGAAAAATTTGCATAACTTTTATCTTCTGGATTGCTAACCAAATGGACAGGAAAGGAAACAGTTGTTCGAAGTTTGTTCACTAAATCTTTCAAAACCGTTTTTTCACTATAAATTCCTAATTCAATGGGTTGTAATCCCCAACGGACTAGCGAAATACTGAGGGTGAGTTCTTCTCTAGAAAATAGTTTTCCTTGTCGGATTGTCCAATCACGCATCACTTCAATATGACTAAAGTTATCGAAAGGAATTGATGTTTTGACTTCTTCACCAAAATACTTGCGTTCCAAAACGATGAGTGCTGACTGTTCTTTGTCTATTATTACTTTCTTTGTTTTGCCCACTTTCAAATCCATTACTCCTAAAGCCATTAAAGTAAGACCAAAAATCAACCAAAAAAAACGTATTTTTTTATATATTTTCCTGAAAAATATAAGTCCTATAAAGACACAAAAAAAGCCTACTCCAATAACTGCATAAGCAGGAACAAGAGAAGAGATAAAAATAATTTGATTATCGGTATAAATCGTATCCATTAGAACCAATTAAAAATTAAAAATTACGTATAAACAGTCTTAAAACTCTATTTAGTTAATTAAAAGGCACAATTACAAAACGATTGGGCTTTAGTTCCTTATTAAACGTTTTGAGTAGGCTAGAATCGTTTAAATTGTGATAATATTTTTTGGCAATGCTTGTCCAAGTTTGTTTTTTTTCTACAAAATGCACGCCCTTGATAGGAACAATATACCACATTTCGCCCAAAACAGAACTACTTTTTATAGATTCCGAATTTTCAATATTAAAAGCACGAGCCAAGTTAGACGAAGAACCATATCTTCTTTCCGAATCTTTATAGAGTGCATACAGTCTAAAATTTTGAGCATCGTAGGCATCAAAATAATTATCGTATACTTTTCGGTGCATCAGTGAATCTGAAATGCGTCTTTGTTCTACTTTTTCCTCAAACTCCAAAGCCAAATTTTGACTACTGGTTCTAAGGCTATCTAATTCTGCATTTAAAGCCTCATTTTCTTGTTGCCAAGCAGCTTTTTGTATCAAAAAAAGAAAAATAAGAAAGAGTGTAAGCCCAAAGACACTCAAAATAGTAATAATAGTAGTACGCTGAACCACAAAAAAGAAATTAAAATTTGTTGTATGAAATAGATCTAAAATAATAAGGCAAGATAAGAGACTGTTAGCAGAAATTCAAACCATTTTAGAATAGAGAGTTGATTTTTTATAGAATGATAAAGTTATACTCTATTATTTTATACTTTTATAGCTAATAATTTTAATCAACAAATTATATAAATCATCAAAATGAAAAAATACAAAAGAGAAATTATTATTATTTCTAGTTCATTTGCTTTTCTAATAGTAGTTTGGATTATTAGCGACTTGATTATAGGAAGGGAGGAGTTGTTCAGTTTTCGTCGAATTGCTTCCCATAGTTTACTCTTCTTTACAATTGGAATAGCATCTAGTGTTTTAGCCTTCATATACGCTTTGTTCTTTATTCGAAATAGAAAATTCTTATTAAAATTCAAGAAATCATATTTTCTTATTTTTCCAAGTATTTGTATACTAATTTCTTGTGGATTATTATTTAGTATTCCAAGTGATAAGAAAATGCATGATGAATATCAAGAGTGGATAAAAGTTAAAGCAATGTCATTAGAAGAAAGACTCAATTACGAAATAAAAACAAATGAAAATTGGCAACAAGATAGTAGTTTAATAATCTTTGATTCTCAAGATTCGATTTTTCCATCAAATATCAAAGAGTTTAAACATATAAAATCCCTACATATTTCAGAAACTAATATCAAAACTCTACCTAAAGAATTAGCTGAACTGAAAAACCTTACTAAATTATCTCTCTCAAAGAATAAAATAGATACTCTCCCAGAAGTTATTTTTGAATTAGAACAATTACAAGAATTAACATTAGGAAATAATAATCTCAAATATATATCTCCCAATATAAAGAAATTGCAAAAGCTAAAATAGTTAAATTTCTATTCTCCTTGGGTGGAAGGAAGCGAACCTAATACTAATATTCCTAAAGAAATTGGAGAACTTCAAAGTCTTGTTTCTCTTTATTTATCTGTCCCAAATATTGATTCTCTTCCTAGTAATTTGGATAATGCAAAAAATATTACTCAATTTATGCTTGCAGATACTCAGTTTGATGAATTTCCACCTTTGATTTTTGAGATGACTAATTTAGAAAACTTAAGCCTATTTTTTAACTATGGAAGTCTTCCACCCATTTCAGATGACTTTAAAAAATTATCTAAGTTAGAAACCTTTACAATTAGAGGATGTAACAGAACTCTTGAACAAAAAGCAAGGTTACAAGAGTTATTACCAAATTTAGAAATTGAATGGTAGGAATGGTTTTTATAAACTAAATCATAAAAAAACACCTCACTTCGAAGAAAAAACTTCAAAATAATTTATGGAAGAAAGAATATTAGACTCAGAAAACAAACCCAAAGT
Organism: Bernardetia sp.; assembly: GCA_020630575.1. Taxonomy (GTDB): domain Bacteria; phylum Bacteroidota; class Bacteroidia; order Cytophagales; family Bernardetiaceae; genus Bernardetia. Next base: position 82,722 of record JAHDBD010000017.1, on the reverse strand, counting down.
AAAAAACTCTTGGAAACCTATGCTTATTTTAAATGGAATAGTATTATCTATTCTACTTTATTTTTGTTACCAACTTTTCATTTCTGGCAATGATATAGTGTATCGAACACAATCTATCATAATGAATTCTCTTATGGTTATAAGTGTTTGGATAGTAATTGTAAATGTTTTATTTATGCTTGTTTCTTTATTTTTTTCAAAAACCTCTTGGAAAAAATGGTTATTTGTAATAGTGTGTGGGGTTATTTTATTTATCTTAACGTTGGTTATACAGCTTATAATTGATTTTGATAAAATATTGAGCTAAATAATTGAAGATAAAAAAACGCCTCACTTCAAAAAAGTAAGGCGTTTATAATCCACTAAAATTAATTGCTTATTACTTAGTTTTTAACCACTCTATTTGTGAAACGAAAATCTTTTCCTGTAATTTCTACAATATAAAGTCCTGTTTTCAAACGATTGGTAGGTAAAGTAATTTCTTCATTTCCATTTACAAAAATAGTTTGGAATGAAACTTCTTTTCCTTGCGTATTAAATATACGAACAGCTACATCTTGAGATTCAATAACTGATACTTGCAGTTTTGCATCTTGAGTAGTTGGGTTTGGAAAGATTTTAAATTCATTTACTGTATTTTGAATTGTCGTTTCTTCATTTTTTTTATCATTATTATTACCAGCAGAAATTTTTGCCGTTCCTGTAACATGGATATGATAATCTTCTACTTCGCCATAACTAAATGTTTCACAAGAAGAAGAATTTGCATTGTATTTCATCGCAACACGCATACGAGTAGTTCCAGTTGAAGCCGTTGAAGGAACGCTAATTGTACCACTTACAGAAGAAGCATTTCCAGCCGAACGAGAATAAACTGTTTCATTGCTATCATTAAAATCACCATCTCTGTTCCAGTCTATAAAGACTGTATAAGACTCATTATAAATCGTTCCAGACCAAGCAGGATAAATAGTAATTGTTTGACTACTACCTTTGCTTACTGTTGTGCTAAGATTTGTATAATCTCTGTACCCACCATTCGAACCCGAGGTATTATTGATTGAACCAAAAACTACTCGTTGAATCCATTCATCGGCAACACTATTTCCTTTTGATGAACAATAACCTGTTGGAGCAGAAGTATTTCCACCTCCTGTATCTCCTCCTCCAGTTGAACCACCACTCATAGTATGATTTCCTGTATAAGTAAATGTATCTTGTGAATATGAAGTCCATTCAGAAGTCGTGTAAGTTGTATTTCCAGTTGTTACAGTAGGTTTTCGAACCAAAGTAACATTTGCTCCAAAAGTAGCCGAACTATTAAAAACACCAACACCATCAATCAAAGAATTATTTTTAAAGAGCGCAACAGCATCATTTCCATTAAAAGTAACTGCACTGGAAGAAGTCACTAAATTAGCTTTTGCTTTAAGTGTCGAAGAAGCCGAAGAATAAACGATTACATACGTCTGACCTGCTGCCAAACTACCACTTAATGAAAGTTGAGAACCCCAGCTTCCAGAACCATTTGATTGTTTTTGAATAGAATAAGAAGAAAGACTAACCGAAGAAGAAGTTGGATTATAGATTTCTAAACCTTTATTGTTAGAAGAACCTTCAATATATTCAGAGATAAACAGTTCTGAACCTGTTGGTGGCGTTCCACCTCCAGTATCTCCACCTGTGTCTCCTCCACCTGTTCCACCACCAGATAAATTCCAAGCAATTGCTACTGTTTGAGGATAATCAATATATGGATTACGGTCGCCTTGATATTGTTCGATTTTATTATTTCTGTCTATTTCAGCAGCATCAACTGGGTCAGACAAATGCCATTGATACAAAACATTAATATCTGCAACTTGACTCATTGAACCTGCTTGTGTTGGATACATGGTATAAAAATAGAAAATTGCACGAGCAGTATTTCCTTTTTGGTCTTCACGAGGCTCAAATTTTTGTGAAGCATACTCACTATACGCATTGATATTTGAGTTGGGAACAGAAGTTTGTTGTGAAGAATTTACCATCCATTTTTCAGTTTGAGAATCATTTATTTCTGCAAAAGGATAGTTTGAGCGTGTACCATTCCAATCTGAATAGGTAGGAAACAAATGATGAATGTCTGAAACCATTGGTTCGGATTTTCCAAAGAAACTTTGAGGCACTGTATGTTCACAGTTGATAGGCATTGGGTTTGTGCCTGTTCCTCCATACGTCCAAGGCTGTACAAAACCTGAATAAACACAGGTGATTGAGTTATTTTTATTATCAATATTGTTGTACATATATCTTCTTGCTGTAGAATAGCCTAAAGTATTATGTTTTCCATCATGATAATTTTGTTTGTACCAAGTTCTTAAAGCAGAACCTGAAAGATTAGAAGGGGGAGGAGTTTGTGCATTTACAGAAAAAGTAAAGCCAATAAAAATTAATAAAACAGAGAAAAATTGAAAGCGTAAATTCTTAGTCATTTTTGAAAAGGGAAAGGGAACTTTGTAAATAAATTTTTATAGTGAAAGGGGATATAAGAATTATGAAAATGATTTTTGTAATTCTAATATTCCCAAAACTAGCCCCTTTGCTTTGCGCTTGCAATCAAAAAACAGTTAAGATAGTAAAGTGATTTTTATGTAAGAATTAGAAGATTTTATTAGAGTCATGAGATTTTTTCGTAAAGGTTTGTTATTAATTTGTTCATAGTAAAAGGATTGATTACTAAGAAGTTAATGCGAACTTTGTAAAGTAAAAAATAGCTTAAAATACACTCAAAAGACTTCAAATAACCTTTTTTTTAATTAACATAAAAAAAGAATGACTGAATTTTGTGTGAACAAATTGTTAATTAAATCAACTATTATTATTTTCTGATTTTGATAAAAAACCACATAATAGTAAATCGATTTTAACATTAACAGCTATTTAATTTTGTATTTTTTGATTAATTCAGAATTCATATTCATTAATTTTGTCCTAAAATCAACTCTACTTTGATAATATTTGTACCTCTATAAGCAATCTAGAAATTAAAAAAAATGGATTTACTCCTTGAACTCGCTTTTATTCTTTCCAAATATCCTCTCAAATCTTTAGACCAAGTTTTGCCTAGAGATTCCAAAATGAGAAAACTCTTTGATGCTGTTTCAAAAGGAATTATTCAAAGTGATGAAGAGGCTTCTCATTTTTTATATGAAACTTCGCCTTCTGATAAGCGTTATTTGATGCTCAAACGAAATTTAATCAACAAACTTTTTGAGCTTCTGCTTTCTAGCGATTTGGAGGTTGAAAAAAAGATACGAAAAAGCAAACGAAAAGATATTTTTAATCAAGAAGAAACCAAGTTTTTGGCAAATCAGTATTTGATTATTGCAGATAAATTACTCATTCAAAATGTATATCATAATGCAGAAAAAATCATTGAAAGAGTTCGACAGAAGGCAAAAGAATATCATTTAATAGAAACAGAATGGGAATGTGTGCGTAAACTTCGTACTATTTATGCCTTAAAAGGATTTGCCAATGAAACCGAAAAATATACGTTGGAAGCCCAAGAGTTGAGAGAAGAAATGATTTTTTTGGATAATCTAAAAAGCTATTGGGAAGTGATGCAAGCTAAAACCAAATTTTTTATTGGACAATATTCTGAATGGGAAGCAGAAGCTTATGCAGCCGAAAAACTAACTGAAAAATATTATAAAAAATCTGAGCAAAACGAAAAAGACACACATCCACTTGCTAAATTATATGGTTTTCGCTTTAGAAATACTCGTCTTTTACAAAGCCAACCCAAACTAGAAGATTTGCAAAAAAACACAAATGATTGGCAAGAACATTTTCAGACTTATCCTCATCTAAATACGCCCACACGCAATTTAGAACTTTTAATTGCCCAAATTTATACATATCGTTATGCAGGAGAATTTTCACAAGCCTTACAATTAATAAAAAAGGCAACCAAACTCACAACGTATCAAGCCTTTAATAAATTTAAGATTCAAGAACTTTATTTTGATACACTTTTAAAAATAAATGAACCCAAACATGGTTACAAACAAGCTGCTCTTATCTTATTAGAAGTTGTTGAAACGCCACAATTTGAAAGGCTTGATAAATGGGACAAATCTTCGTGGAGATTGCGTGAAGCCTATTTATTTTTGATTTTAGAAGACAAAGACCCAAAGTTAGTAAAGAAATTCACACCTAATTTTTATAGAAAAAATCTACTTTTGCAACTTCCTGACGAACCAATTACAAAAGATAAAACAGGATATAATATCATCCGAATTTGGATAAAGTTATTATTTTTGTTTTATACTGGAATGGAAGATTTTATTTCAGAATCAAATAATTTTAGAAATTATTATCAGCGTCATTTAAAAGATTCGAAAGATGAGCGTTTGCGTCAATTTGTTTTATATTTAATAAAATTGGCTCAAAATGACTTTAATATTACTTTTTTGGAAGAGAATAAATTAGAACTACCAAAAGAAAATTATAATTTTACAGAGTTTGGTTGTTATGAAAGAATGGAAGAATTGATTTTGAACCTTTGTAAGAAGATAGTTTAAGTTTTATTTTCTATTTTGTTGCCAAAGCAGGATAAACAGAACAGAAATGATAATTAGAGAAATATAGAAGGCTATTTTGAAGTTTTTACAAAGCACTCATCACCATAAGACGTTTCAAAACCCACTCCTACTATTCCTTTTTTCTTTGAATATTTTATAGAATTTACAATCAGATAATCAGAAGAGAGTGTATAAGGTCTTACAGAAAAACTATAAATAGAATCTTGCTTTATTAGCTCTACTTTTTTCAAGGTAACATCTGCTTCTCGCATAAATAATTCTGTTTCATTAAATATTTTATTAGTTTTTTCTAAAACATTTGAGTTAGTAATAAAAAGTATTTGGTCTTTAAATATTTTTTCTCTTTCTATAGAATAGTTATTAGAACTTGGTGTAGAAAAGCTACTAAAAGCAGTAAAATAAGCTGAGTCTATATCAAACAAATTTACACGAAACAGAACTGTATCTCCTATGTTTCTTATAAAACCCAAAGGTTCTATTTTTTTATCAAAAACTCTATCTATATAAAGAGGGTGATAAACTTTCTCATTAATATTTGTTTCTTTTTCACTAATACCAATTATTACTTTGCCATAATCATAGGCTTTTCTCCCAAACTTAAGTTGATACATTTTTATAGTTTCATTATTTTTTATTGAAGCACAAGACCATAAAAAGGCAAAGGCTAAAATTATGTAGGCTATTTTTTTCATAATTAAATTTATTTTGTAAAACTTTATTTCCTAATCAAATTTCCCACTTTATCATATCCAATTGTTCCAACAGCTACCATTTCTTGAATTGTCTTTCCTAAAACTTTTCCGTCGATATTTAAAAAATGACTGCTTAATTTATGAACTGGAACAGAATCAGAAGCTATTTTTTCTAAAATCTGTGTTTTTAAATCTTCGCTTTTTTGATTTTGATTTGAAAAATTTAAAGCCTTTTTATTTTGAATACAGTTATCACAAACACCACAAATTTCATCAGTTTTTTCTCCAAAATAATGAAGTAAAATCTGTGTTCGGCAGCGTATATCATTACTAACATAATTAATAACTGAATAGGCTTTTTGCAGAGCTTCCTTTTTTCGTGTTTCCAAAAGCTCCAAATCTAAAGGCAAATCATTTGCATTGTGCCGAGCTGTCAGAAAGGAAAGCTGAGGAACATCTTTTTGAGGTTGATAATCGATGATATTTTGCTGAGCTAAATAATTGAGTTGTGCCGTAACGTCCATTTTTGACATATTCAAAAACTTAGCTAAATTTTGTTCAGAAATAGAAATAAACTGCTGAAAAGCTCCTCCATACGCTCTCAAAATTGCTTTTATAACTGTATCCGATTTTTGATTTGCAATTTGAAAGTTATATAAAGTTGCATTATCTACTTTTATCCAAATTTTGGAAGGTGTATAAAAACTCTCTGAAAGCTGTAAAAAACCTTGTTCTTCCAAGATTTTGATAGAATTGTAGGTTTCTATATAGGGAATAGAAAAACGACGAAAAAATTCATCCATATCAAAATCAAAACTTTCCATTGGAAAACTTCCCACAGCAATTTTGAAATAATTGGCTAAGGCTTGATAGACTTTTTTAATAATTTCTTTTTCTGGATGCGCTTGTTTTGTTCGTTTTTCTAAATTTATCAAGTCATTTTTATCAAAAAGTGCGATGGCATACGCTTTTTTTTCATCTCTTCCTGCTCTTCCTGCTTCTTGATAATAGGCTTCTAATGAGTCTGGCAAATCGGTATGAATAACTGTTCTGACATCTGGTTTATCGATTCCCATTCCGAAAGCATTTGTTGCTGCAATGACACGAATTTTATTATTTATCCAAGATTCTTGTACGTGATTTCGTTGTGCGTGTGTAAGTCCTGCATGATAAAAATCGGCAGAAATCTTTTGGCTACGCAACCAAAGCGCAATTTCTTTGCATTTTTTTCTATTTCTGACATAAATAATTCCTGTTCCTTTTACGTTATTCAAAATTTGCAGCATTTTTTGGTTTTTGTTTTCCTCCAAAAAAGCCGAATACGATAAATTTTCTCTAGCAAAACTCTTTGTAAAGACCTTGCTATTTTCTTTAAATTCTAATCTATCTTGAATATCTTGACGAACTTGTAAAGTAGCAGTAGCTGTAAGGGCAATACAAGGAACATTTGGAATTCTCTCTCTAATGACTGCAATTTCTAAATAAGCAGGACGAAAATTATAACCCCATTGAGAAATACAATGCGCCTCATCAATCGCCAACAAACAAACATTCATTCTTGCTACTCGCTGTTGAAATAAATCTGTTTTGAGCCTTTCAGGAGAAAGATAGAGGAATTTTACATTTTTATTATAGACACAATTATCTAGCGTAATATCAATTTCTCGTTTGCTCATTCCTGAGTAAATCGCCTTTGCAGAAATTCCACGTTTATTGAGTTGAAAAACTTGGTCTTTCATCAGCGCAATAAGTGGCGTAACAACAATACAAACCCCTTCCAAAGCCATCGCAGGAACTTGAAAACAAATCGATTTTCCTCCACCTGTCGGCAAAAGTGCCAACGTATCTTTTCCTTCTAAAACAGCATCGATAATCTCTTCCTGCATAGCACGAAAAGCATCGTAACCCCAATATTTTTTTAGAATTTGTTGTGGTAGAGTGGACATTTTTTATGAAGTTGTTTTAATTTTTTTGTTCTACGAAGTTACTATTTTTTTAGTGAAATGTTTCTTTATTACCTCAAAATTAAACTTCAATTAGATTTCAATTTTATTTCAAAAATATTCTACCTATTTTTGAATGTAAATGAACTATTTTTATGAGAAATCAATTTGATAGATGTGCATTCCAAAGTACAACTAATGTAGCTCTACAAAAAAACAAAATCGTATTTATCATTTCTAAATTTTTTGTACAATGGAATTTCCAGAATTTATAGCTAACTCTCTTCGTTTACCTCCTCGCAACTTTACAGCTTCTAATGTAGCAGAGGTTGCTATGTCCATTCTATTCTACTTATCATTAAATGAAGACAGAATAGAAGATATTAAGAAATTGTCTGAAAAAGATAATGTAACAGAATCTTTAATTAACGATTTTCATAAAACAGCTAAAGAGAATCCTTTGTTAGAAGACATTTTTTTTGAACGCATTATTGGTAAATACAATAACTCTGAAACAGATAAATTTATAGTTTGGCTGTTACATAAATATCTTGATGCGTATTTTTTTGAGCTTGGTTTTGATTTGACACTAGATTTCAACACACTTCTAGATTTTTTATTAGAGGAAAAAGATGGATTTTATAAGAATATTTACTTTACTGAAAATGAATATGCACTATTTTTTGATAAAGACTTACAGAGTTATTTGTCAAGTTGTAAAACTGTATATTTTCCATCTTTAAAAACAGCTAGAGATATTACTCAATTGGAAAAGTTTGGTCTTTCTAAAGACTGTCTAATAATTGGTAACGAACGTGTTTATAAATATTATCTAGTTGCAAAGATGAATCTTATCATAAATGGTTTTACAAATATTGATATAAGACATTCATCTATCCTTGATGATTTTCCTTTTTCATACATAGGAAAAATTGATTTTATTTTTTCTTTTGGAATGGCTGAAATAGACATAGAAGAAAAGGTAGGTGCATTAGTGGAAAAGGTATATAAAAATAATAAAGCAAATTTTTCGGACGCATACTATAATTATACTGATATTCCAGTAATAGATTTTATGTTACAACTGACTACTAATACAGGAAAAATCTTAGCTTTATCTCTTTATTTATTTGATTGGTTAGGAGTAAATGAATATGAAAAATTTCTCATCAAAAACTACCTTATTGATAAAGCTTTGATAATGGATAGAAAAGAGTCTTCCTTTAAAGCTGTAATGTTGGACAAGAATATAGCACGTTCATCATTGAAAAGTATTGAAATTCTTCATAAAAATGGGAAGTTTGTTTTGGATAATAATTTTCTAGAAACTATATCATCTCCTCTCAGATTATCTAACAACAATTATAACCTTTTTAGTGGCATTTATTTTAATCCTCTTTTTTCTGAACTACTAGAGCAGTTTAAAAAAACTTCAAAAAATTTATCTAAAATAAAAAATGTAGTTTCGTCTATAAAAAGGGGAAGTCATATTCCACCCAGTAAGCAATCTTCTGAAAGACAAGAAAATTATATTCATTATATACGTGTCAGTGATTTGTCAAAGAGTACGAAGGGAAGCTATATAGACTTGAACAAAGTAAATTCTTATGTAGAAACATCTAGTAAAGTTATAAATTATTCTTGTGTATTAGTCAGTTTGTTAGGCACAAATCTAAACTCAACATGTTTTAATTATGAAGGAAGACCTATCTCCATTGGTTCGGACATTTTTGTAGTACAATTAAAACAGGATAAAATAAAATCAGAGTATTTTTTATCTCAACTAGAAACTAAATTAGTACAAATACAAGCTCAAATGTTGGCTGAAGGTGCTGTAATTAGTCGCATTGATAAAGATAATTTTTTAGACTTTCACTTTGTTTTACCTTCTTTAGAAGAACAAGAAAAACAGCTTTTTGAGATAAGAAATGTTGTAGCCAACAAAGTTGAGGTTCAAAAAAAAGAAGATGAGATTTCGCAAAAAGTAAAATATTCAGATTATCAGCTTATCGCAAGTGTAGCACATAGTTTTAAGAATAAAATTAGTCCTTTGTTGATAGATTATAAAACATTAAAAAGTTTTCTTGACAAACAAGAAATTTTGAATTTGAATGAATGTGTACGCCCTGTTTTTGAAGGAGAAACGGCTGAAGATGTTGATACATTTCGAAATATAGTGGATAGAATAGAAAAACAGTTATCTACTCTTCCAAAAATATTTAATGATGTAAAGATTTTGCAAAAGCAACAGCTTGATACAAAACAGGAAAGTATTTCTGATTTTATAAAAAACATAACTTCTAGTTATAAAAATGATAATTACAAAATTAATGTGATTCCATCAAAAAAGCCTTTATTTGTGCTTTTAGATAGCGAGGCTTTTCGTAGTGTAATAGAAAATCTTATTGACAATGCAAAAAATCATGCTTTTAAAAGCATGGACAATAAAGAAAATTGTAAAATAGAATTTGAGATAAAAAAAGTAGAAGAAAAAATAAATGGTGTTGGAGGAGAATATGCTCAAATTATTTATAAAGATAATGGCAAAGGTTTTCCAAAAGGTTATACCTTTGAATCCTATAAATTATTTGGAAATAAATCTATTCAGTCTGACGGAACAGGAATAGGAGGTTTTATTATTAGTAAAATTATAGAACTTCATGAAGGAACAATTAATTTACTTTCTACTGATTCTAGCGATGAGTTTATTACTCAAATTCAGATTCTTTTACCACTCTCATAACAATCTAAATTTTATTTAACGATGAAAGAGACCTACATTTTACATATAGACGACAACGAAGAACATGGAAATCGTTTGAAAAATCTTGCTTATCAAATAGGTGTAGAAAATGATAAAACCGTTCGAACTGACTTTTTCACTAATTTGAATTCAGGTTATGAAGCCCTAAATAAAGATGTGTATAAGTACGATGCCATTATTTTAGATGCAAAATGTGTTATCAATGAAGGTGAGCAAGATAGTTTTAGATTTTTATTAAAGGCGTTACGAGATTTGGAGAAAATAAATCAAAGAAAGGGTACAATTCATATTCCTTTTGCAGTCAATACAGGCTATATTGATACAGATTCAGTTGATACGATGAAAGATGAAGTAGAACACTACAAAGGAAAGATTTTTGATAAGTCGGAAGAAGAAGCGATGCTAAGGTATCTTTTCAAAGAGATAAACAAAAACGAAATTACTAAAATAGAAAAAGAATATGCAGATGTTTTTGAGGTTTTTGATGAAGGTTATTTTTCAAATTCTGTAACAGATATAAGAGCAAAACTTATCAATATCATAAAAAATTTAGAAGATGAAAGTAAGAAAGAATCTATTTTACAAGATAGCAGAGTAATTCAAGAAGAAATTTATAATGTTCTGAATCAAAAAATTACAGCTCTTAGAAATAAAAATTCTTTTTTTGATAAAAATAAGTTTTTATCAGGTAGTAAAGATAGAAATTACAGATATACGACTACTATATATCAAACACCTTCATTAGATATATTAGCCTCAAATATTTATCTAAATGCTAGTTCGTTTGGTAATCATTCCTCAAATCAACCTCAAAATGTTGATGCGAAATATTGGGAAATGCCTACCAAATATGCTATAAAAAGTGTTTTTTATGCTTTATTAGAGCAGCTTGTTTGGTTTAAAGAATTGATGAGCAGAATTTAATTTTCTACTCAAAACTCCCCTTCACATAAACCTTAGGAACAAATTTCTGTTCGTCTATTGGTGTTCTGGCATAATGATTTGTTTCATCAATATCTGGAATTTCTACTGGTTCTGGTAAAATATTTTCATATTCTATCTGACTCAAAATATGACTTATACAATTCAGACGAGCCGATTTTTTGTGGTCAGAATCTATGACATTCCAAGGAGACGTTTTTGTGTCTGTGTGAGCAAACATAATATCTTTTGCTTTTGAGTATTCGTGCCATTTTTCTCTACCCTTCAAATCCATCCCACTTAGTTTCCATCTTTTTCTAGGAGTTTCAGTTCGCTCTTCAAAACGTTCTTTTTGTTTTTCTGCGCTGACTGAAAACCAATATTTTATTAAAATAATACCCGAACGAATCAGCATATTTTCAAATTCTGGACAAGAACGCAAAAACTCTTGATATTCCTCTTCTGTACAAAAACCCATCACACGTTCTACGCCTGCACGATTGTACCAACTTCTATCAAACAAAGCTATCTCTCCTGCTGAGGGCAAATGAGAAATATATCTTTGAAAATACCATTGTTTTGCTTCTTTTTCACTAGGTTTGTCAAGTGCTACAATTTTGCAGAAACGAGGATTTAGAGTTTCCGAAATTCTTTTTATTGCGCCTCCTTTTCCTGCTGCATCTCTTCCTTCAAAAATAATGGCTACTTTCAACCCTTTTTCCTTTACCCAAAATTGAAGTTTGACGAGTTCTCTTTGTAATCTTATAAGCTCTTTTTGATAATTTACGTTTGTTTTATGTTCCATCGTTCTGTTTTTTAGTAATTAGCTAAAGACTATTGACATTCATAACAAACTATATATTTTAAGTAGTGTTTAAAACAAAAAAAAGCATTTCCCAACCAAACCTAAATTTAGTAAGAAAATGCTTTTTTATAAAATCTATAATTTTTATGCTGCTGTTGGTGTCTCCACTGACGACAACATTATCAAAATTACACTTTAATCTCTACATCAACACCAGAAGCTAGTTCTAATTTCATCAAAGCATCAACCGTTTTTGGGCTGCTAGAATGAATGTCGATAAGACGTTTGTAAGTACAAAGTTGGAACTGCTCACGAGCTTTCTTGTTTACGTGAGGAGAACGAAGTACAGTAAATTTTTCTTTTTTAGTAGGCAATGGAATTGGACCACTAACAACTGCACCTGTATTCTTAACAGCCTTAACAATTTTTTCAGCCGACTTATCAACCAAATTGTGGTCGTAAGATTTTAATTTGATTCTAATTTTTTGTGACATACTCGTATGAGTTTAATCGTTTTGTTTTGAAAGACTTGTATAAAAATAAAGTTATTTTTCATTATTCAAACCTTATTCAATTACAACCTGCAAAAGCAGCGAAGCTAATTAAAAATTACGAATGAATACAAATTAGTAGTTTCATTCGTAATTTTTAATTCGTAATTGCTTTAAAGTCTAAACCAAATCTTTACTGAAATAGTAAATATATAGATTCCAAATTAAAATGGATTAGGAATATCAATTAAATAACTTTTACCTTTCAACTGTTAATTAATTGGTAAGCAATATTTATATTCGTAATTTTTAATTCGTAATTATTCTTTAGTTAGCTTTCATGCCTTTAACATCTGCAATAACTTTTTCTGCAACGTTGTTTGGCACTTCTGAATAGTGAGAGAACGTAAGTGAAGCAGCACCACGACCAGAAGTGATTGTACGAAGTGAAGTAACATAACCAAACAATTCCGACAATGGAACGTCTGCTTTGATTACAACGCCAGTACCTTTCATTTGCTGACCTTTAGGCATACCACGACGACGGTTCAAGTCACCGATTACAGAACCAGTAAATTCTTCAGGGCAAACAACTTCTACGTCCATGATTGGCTCAAGAATTTTTGCACCTGCTCTTTTACCTGCTTCTTTATAACCCATACGAGCTGCCATTTCAAAAGAAATAGCATCTGAATCGACACTGTGGAATGAACCAAAGAATACACGTACACGCATACCCACAACTGGGAAGCCTGCAAGTACACCATTTTTCATTGCTTCCTCAAATCCTTTCTTGATTGCAGGAACGAATTCTTTAGGAATTACACCACCTTTAATCTCATCAACGAATTCAAGAACACCTTCTTTTTGGTTTTCTGGATCTTCTGCTGGTCCGATTTCAAACTGAACATCAGCAAATTTACCTTTACCACCTGACTGCTTTTTATAAACTTCACGGTGTTCAACATTGTTAGTGAACGCCTCTTTATAAGCAACCTGTGGAGCACCTTGATTTACTTCTACTTTAAATTCACGCTTCATTCTGTCCATGATAATCTCAAGGTGAAGCTCGCCCATTCCTCTGATGATAGTTTGTCCTGTTTCTTCGTCTGTATTTACACGAAGAGTAGGGTCTTCCTCAACAAGTTTAGTAATAGCTAAAGAAAGTTTGTCTTGGTCAGCTTGTTTCTTAGGCTCAATAGCATATCCAATTACTGGCTCTGGGAACGTAAGTTCTTCCAAAACTAATGGATTTTTTTCTGCTGTAAGTGTATCACCAGTTTTGATTTCTTTGAAACCAACACCTGCACAAATATCACCAGCACCTACTCTATCAATAGGATTTTGTTTGTTAGAGTGCATTTGCATCAAACGAGAAATACGCTCTTTTTTACCTGTACGGTTATTCAAGATATAAGAACCTGCGTCCAAAGAACCTGCATACACACGCATAAAACAAAGACGACCTACAAAAGGGTCAGTAGCAATCTTAAATGCAAGTGCTGTAAAAGGCTCGTCTTCATTTGGCTGACGTACTTCTTCTTTTCCTGTATCAGGATTTGTACCAGTAACTGGTGGCAAATCAAGAGGAGAAGGAAGATAAGCACACGCAGCATCAAGAACAGCCTGAACACCTTTATTTTTGAAAGCACTACCACAGAATACAGGGAAAATCGTCATTGCCATTACAGCTTTACGAACTGCTCTACGGATTTCGTCAGGAGTAATTGAATCTGGATCTTCATCATATTTCATGAACAAATCCTCATCCATTACAGCTACTTCTTCCAAAAGATTGTTGCGATATTCTTCAACATCAGCTTTCATATCTTCAGGAATATCAATAGTGTGGAAAGACATACCTTGAGTTTCGTCTTCCCAAACGATAGCACGTTTTTCGATCAAATCTACTACGCCTACAAATTTGTCTTCTGCTCCAATTGGAATTTGAAGAGGAACTGCATTTGCACCTAAAGTAGCTTTGATATCTTTAATAGCATTGAAAAAGTCTGCACCAGCTCTATCCATTTTGTTTACAAAACAGATACGTGGAACACCATATTTATCTGCTTGTCTCCAAACAGTTTCAGATTGAGGTTCAACCCCAGAAACTGCACAGAAAAGAGCAACTGCACCATCCAAAACTCTAAGTGAACGTTCTACTTCTACAGTAAAATCAACGTGACCAGGAGTATCGATGATGTTAATTTGATACGAATTTGTCAAACCATCAATATCCAAACTTTTATCGTCAGTAGGGTATTTCCAGCTTGTTGTTGTAGCAGCCGACGTAATAGTGATACCACGCTCTTGCTCTTGCTCCATCCAGTCCATAGTCGCAGCTCCATCATGTACTTCACCAATTTTGTGGCTAATACCTGTGTAATAGAGAATACGCTCTGTAGTGGTTGTTTTTCCAGCATCAATGTGAGCCATGATGCCAATATTTCGACGGAATTTTAGGTCTTTTTTAGACATTGTAACTAAATGTATAATGAGATAGAAAACTTCTATTTATTAGTAGTATTGCTATATCAAGTGAGAATAAATAAGTCTGTTTGAATAAGCTCGCACAAAAGTACGAAATTTATTTCAATTATCACTATTCTAAAGGCTTGATGTAGTTGATTAACAAATGGTTATAAAAAATTACGAATTATGAATTAAAAATTACGGATTAAGATTTAGTTTAGATAAATTAGTCTAATTCAGATATACAAAATATAATGTTTCGTAATCTCATTAAAAGACAAAAATACCAACCATCAATCATAATAAAGTCGTAATTTTTAATTTCTAATTCGTAATTATCCAAACCATTTGTAAATGGCTTTAATTCCATTTTTTTATAAACAAACGATACTTCAAAAGTATCAGTTAGTTTAGAAACGGAAGTGAGAGAACGCTTTGTTCGCTTCTGCCATACGGTGTGTATCGTCTTTACGTTTAACAGCAGCACCTTCACCTTTTGCAGCAGCCATAAATTCGGCAGCCAAACGGTCAGTCATGTTGCGTTCGTTACGACGACGAGAGAAATTGATAAGCCATTTCATACCCAAAGACATTTTACGCTCTGGACGAACTTCTGTCGGTACTTGGAATGTTGCTCCACCTACACGACGACTTTTAACTTCAACACCTGGTGTTACATTAGTTAATGCTTTTTTGAAAATTTCTAATCCATTTACAGATGGATCTTCTTTTTTCATTTTTTCTTCTATACGCTCCAATGCGCCATAGAAAATATCATAAGCTAAACTCTTCTTTCCAGAGTACATTAAGTTATTTACAAACTTAGTTACTACTGTATCGCCAAATTTTGGGTCAGGAAGAATATCTCGCTTTTTTGGTTTATGCTTTCTCATGAGTTATCTCAAGGTTTTTATAAAATTTTAAAAAAGGAAACAATCTGAAATAATAATTATAAGTGACAAATGATAAGTGATAAATTAAAACCGAAATACAGTATATTTCTAATTTCAAATATCTCTTTCAATTATTGATTACTCAAATTATTTTTTCTTTTTAGTTGGCTCTGGTGCTGCACCTGGTTTAGGGCGTTTTGCACCATATTTTGAGCGTGATTGCTTACGACCTTGAACTCCAGAGGTATCTAAAGCACCACGAACGATATGATAACGAACACCTGGTAAGTCTTTTACACGACCACCACGTACAAGTACGATTGAGTGTTCTTGAAGATTGTGTCCTTCGCCTGGGATGTATGCAATAACTTCGATACCATTAGACAAACGAACTTTAGAAACTTTACGCATTGCTGAGTTTGGTTTCTTTGGTGTAGTCGTATAAACACGAGTACAAACTCCACGTTTTTGAGGACAAGAGTCCAACGCTGGAGATTTCGATTTTTTAATGATTTCTTTGCGTCCCTTGCGAACTAATTGTTGAATAGTAGGCATTTCTGAAACAAATGTTTAGACCACTTAAATACTGTTCTTCTCTAAAAGTCTATTGGAACAAAACTGAAACTCTGCCAGTCTGTTCTTCAAACACTCCTAAGCCTAGTATTATCTATATTTATAAAAATATGAACTATATCGTAGGTGAGGAATTTAAGCAGCGTGCTAGAATAAAATTTAAAATAAGTTTAGCAACGTCTGAAAAAGATAGTTGTAGTTTTTGAGTAGTGAATTTGATACAATTCTATCCTCATTTACAATCAACTATGGTTTTTTTCAGAACTGCAAAGGTAAGAGTATTTTTATTGATTTGCAAACTGTTTGAGGATAATAAATTATTCTTTGCCACTTGGATTTTCTATTCTGTCAATATCTATTTCCATTTTTTCTATTTCTTGTTTCATTATTTCGTAGCTAATTGGATTTTTATGAAAAGATTTAAAATCTTCCGAAAAAACATCTTCATTGAAATACTTATATACTAAGTATCTAGAGTAAAGAAAAATCCCTTCTATTATTCTTATATCTGCTTTTTTGAGTAGAAAATCAGAAATAGTTGTATTTCCTTTTATCTTTAAATATTTTTCAATTATAATTTTTGAAATGGCTAAAACTTGATAAGGAGATAAACTGTATAATATAAATGTTTTTTCTTTTAACAGCTTATCTTTTTTTCTGTTTTTGTGTCTGTTCATAGTTTGTTTTAACAAGTCATCTTCTGTCTTTTCATTTCTTATTACCTTACGCTCTTTACTGTGTAGATGTGTGAAATATATCGCCAATATATTTGAAATTAACATATCGTTAAAGTAAGCATTGCGAAAAATACTATTGTATAATCCATCTTCTTCAAGAGAAAACACTTTTTCATTAAAATCATAGGTAGCTTCATATGGTTTTTGCAAGTAAAATACAAGATATGCTTTTGCAAAAGTTTCATTTGATATGATTCTAATTCCTCTTTCCTCTAATTTCTCAATATCTCTAAATTCTCCTCTACGTTTTTCGTACCAAAAATTAGTTTCGAAAGATTCTAATTGCAACCTTCTTTGTTCCTCACGATTAGCCACAAAATCTCTATCTTCCATTTGATTTTGTTGATTTGTAAAACGAGTAATTTCCATATTGAATTGCTCATCACTTGAGCGTATCAAACGAAAAGAAACTCGTGCATCAGTATCCATAATTTCACGCTGCTCAATGGTTGCACTCTCATAAGCCTTATAAATTGAATAAACTGTTTGCGCTCCATTTATGACTTGCAAACCTTTTACAGTAAAGGTTTTTGAGTGATTACCAACATCAGGAATTCGTTTTGTAATAGCCGTTATTCCATTATTAAAATACCAAAATGTATCAGGTCTTTTTTGTAATGTTTCGACAATTTGCTCATTATATTCAGAAACACGCAACGGATTTCTAATATTCTTGAAGAATAAACTAAACTTAAATTTTTCAAAAAGAGCGTGAACAGTTTTTGGTTTGAGAAGAAAAATATAAGCCTGCATACGCCCTTCAAACTGTAACATATCTCTTTTAGAAGATTCTGGGCTTACATGTTCACCGCTATTAAAACGTTCTACTTCTAAAATAATCTCTTCATCTTCTGGGTCATAATTGTACTCTAAAGGATTATTTGCTACAATTTCTTTGTATTTGAATTCAATATAATCCTGTTTTATTCTATTGATGTCAATGAGTTGAAAAGTAACATTAGGTGCATGTTGGTTTGAGAAAGATTTGATTGTGTCTTCAATTTCTGGATTTGTGTCAGCAGCCGTAAAGAAAATAAATTTTGCTTTTCCATTTGCTTCCAAATGCTCTATAAGTTTTCTATACTTTTCATTGAACTTTTCATTTTTACCTTCCTTTTTACTTCCATCCAAAACAGTATCAAACTCTTTTATTACAGCATTAAATTCTTCTTTTCCAATTTTAGGAAATTCTTGTATTAGACTTCCTTTTTTAACTAACTTCCCTTCTTCATTAATGGTAATATTTACCCATTTTGATTGAACAACATAAAAAATGCGTTGTCCTTGTGAATCTGTATTTTCAAAAATTATATCACACGAACTATCGTCTTTTCCATCTGTAATATATTGTTTGTAGAGCGTTTTTTGTCCATAAAAATTTAAAAACCAAATCAAGAACGCATAGCCTTTATTTTGTTCATCTTTTTTGTGTTTATGCAATTCTTCATCTTCTTTATTATTGTCAAGAATTTGAACTAACTCTTCATTGAGTAATTTATAAAAATTATTGGTTAGCATTTTTGTATCGTTTTATTCTATTTTTCAATCTAAATTCAGATTAAAGATAGTCTAAAATTTCAAATCCTACAATTTGATTTTGTATTTGTATCGTATTTATGAAAGACTATGAGTAGTTTTGTGTAAAAACAAAAATTACTAAATTAATGAATCAAAATATTTGGCATCCTTTCACACCTCTTGCTGAAGGCTACGACCCTTTAGAAATTGTAAAAGCAGACGGAATTTATATTTATACAAAAGACGAACGCAAAATTCTTGATGCAGTTTCTTCGTGGTGGGTAAATATCCACGGACACGCAAACAAAAAAATTGCAACTGCCATTTCAGAGCAAGCGCATAGTTTAGAACATGTTATTTTTGCAGGTTTTACGCACCAGCCAGCCGAAAAGTTAGCTCAAAGCCTAATAGATTTGTTACCTTCAATGAATAAAGTCTTTTTTTCAGATGATGGCTCAACAGCTATTGAAGTCGCTTTAAAGATTTGTCTGCAACACTTTCATAATAGAAATAAGAATGCAAACAGAATCAAAATAATTGCTATAGAAGGAGCTTATCATGGAGATACTTTTGGGGCAATGGCTGTTTGTGACAGAACACCTTTTAATGCGCCTTTCAATCCTTTGCTTTTTGATGTAGAATTTATTCCACGTCCAACACACAAAAATTGGTCAGAAGTAAAAGAAAAATTTACACAGATTTTGGAAAGTGAAGAAGTGGCTGCTTTTATTTTTGAGCCAATTATTCAAGGAGCAGGAGGAATGCAAACCTATTCTCCCAAACATTTGGACGAGCTTATAAAATTAGCTCACAATAAGAATACGTTTTGTATTGCTGATGAGATTATGACAGGTTTTGGCAGAACAGACCATCTTTTTGCCTCTGAATATTTAGAAGAAGAACCTGATTTAATTTGTCTTTCAAAAGGAATTACTGGAGGTTTTTTGCCTTTGGCTGTTACGCTTTGCACCAAAGAAGTTGCACAACCTTTTTATGATAATGATATTTTAAAAACTTTTTTTCATGGTCATTCTTATACAGGAAATCCGATTGCTTGTGCTGCGGCCAATGCTAGTTTAGAGATTTTATTGACTGATGAGTGCTTTAAAAATAGAAAACGAATTGCAGAAAAACACATTCACTTTGCAAAACAAATAGATTCTGATAAAAAATTAGAAAATAGGATTTTAGAAGTCAGAACTTGTGGGACAATTTTCGCTTTAGAACTCAAAACAGAAGAACAAACTTCTTATTTTAATGAATGGCGCAAGAATATTTATAATTACTTTTTGGATAAAAATATTTTGCTTCGTCCTTTGGGAAATGTTATCTATATAATTCCTCCTTATATTATTACAGACCAAGAATTAGATAGGGTTTATGAAGAGATTTTGAGATTTTTGGAAGTGTAAAGTTTTTACAAAACTTTGGTTCTTTATGATTTTAGTTGCAAAAATAAAAACAGGATTAAAACTCTCTTCAATTGAGGAAATAATAATGAAATTATGAATTGGACAGGGTTTCAACCCTGTTTATGAAGTTTTGAATTGCAACTAAATTCACAAAGCACCAAATGAATAAAAAAAAACATCGGTAAAAGATTACCGATGTTTTTGAATCACCAAATTTACCTATCACTAACTTAAAAATAAGCAGTATCTGAAGTAATTAATTAAAAATTAATACAATACTTTTATTACTCTTTTGTTAGTAGGTATGCAAAATTAAGTCTTTCAACTTTAATATGCACTACTACTACTATTTATTAACTGTTTTTGTTTCAAAAATTACTAAATCAATAAGAAATTAAGTAAGTGTAAACAAAATAATTAGTTCTTTTTAATTTGTTTGCGTAGAGCTTGTAACTCCACCATTTTAGCCTCACGTAGTTTTGCTTCTTGTGCTTCTACCCAAGCTGTTTTTGAATATTTTCCATCAGGATGCACTTCATTATAAGCAACATATTTTAATCCTTGTTCTTCAAAAGACTCTGCATATAAATCTTCTAAAAGAGCAAAATTAGCATCTATATTCTGACGCATTTCTTGTATTTCCGAACCTGTACTCATCACTACTTCTTCCAAATTTTGCCAATCACTTGCCTGCATATCTCTTAATATCTCCTCGTCAGCAGCATCAGTATCTGCTTTTGAAGTAATGATTACATCTGCATGTTCAGACTGTAAAACCATTAATTGTTCTTGCCAAGTAGCCACTTTATCATTATCTTCATCTGTAAAATCTTGTATTTTTTTTCCTATATACATTTCCCAAAGAACTTGGTCGTTAGGATTATGTTGAAGTTTTTGCCAAACATCTGGTTTATTCATTGGGTCTTTCTCTACATTTTGGGCATCTACTGCTCCAACTAAAAAAAGCAAAACTAAAAATGTGAAAGAAAACATAAACTTTGAAAAAGCATTCAAATTAGGGTCTAAGGTAGAATTAAGTATAGGCATAGTGGTAAAATATAAAAAGTAATAGATTTAGGATAGATTAATTTGTTTATACAGTCAAATGCAGAACAATTGTCTATACAACTATAAAAGTACAGAATGTTTTTGATAAAACAATAAAGGACTGAAAATTCCCATGTCAGAAAATAGAGAGAAAAGTTAGCAAACAAACTATTTGACACAGAATTCTATTTTGCTACTCTATTTTACACATTTGCATTATTTTTATGCGATAACCCAAAAATCACATAAATAACTGAAAAACAAGCAATTAGTTAAGTTTTTTATTAAAAAACAAATTAAAAACCTACTTATTCTAATAAAAAATTGTACTATTTATGCTGTTTTGGTGTAGTCTAATTGATTTGTCGTTCTAAGAAAGCCTGCTTAACTTCTTCAAGTTTTTGAGTTTTAAGCTCTTTGAGTTCCTGTTCTTTTTCCATCATCCAACGAGACTCACTATAATTTCCTTTTGGGTATTTTTGTTTATAAAAAACATAATCAGCTCCCAATACTTCAAATTCATCTGCCAAAACAGCTTCTAAAATAAAGAAATTTTCATATAGATTTTCTTTTAATTCTTCCATTTCTGTAGATTCTGCCAAAAATGATTCTTCTAAATCTTTTATAAAACTTTTTACTTCTGGCTTTGCAAGCAACTCATTTATTTTTTGAGACTTACTAAGTGACTTGGTAGAAGTTGTTATTTCTTTAGAAATAGATTCATCTTTTTTTACTACTATTGTTTTTTCAACCTTTGTAACTTGAGTAGCAGCCGTGTTATCTGTCTTTTTAATTTCTGTTTTTTCTTTTTTAATTTTATCTGTCTTTGATTCTGTATTTGCTGTGCTTGCTATCAATTCATTCGTATTTCCATTCAATTTATTTAACCACATTTCTTGAATCCATAATTTTACTTGCAAACGCTGCTTCAAAGGCATATCTGTCCATTGTTTGTGTACATATTTTTGCCATAACAAAGAATCTAAAGGAGTTTTTTGCAGTTGCGCCCAAATCACAGGATTATCATGAGGATCATAAGGCAGTTTTATATGTAGATTATTTTGAGCAAACACAGAATTTCCTCCTAACCCTAAAAATACACAACAGGCAAATGTGCCTATAATTTTTTTAGATGTTGTAAATTTAGCAAGAGAAGAAAATATAAATGTTTTCATGAGCGTAAAATTAAATGCTATAAAATAATCTGAATACTTAAAACATAAATTAGTAAACAGTAAAACTAACGAATTTCTTTAAAACAAAATCGTATTTATTAAACGAACAAAAACCTAAAATGATTTTATTTTTTTGTGAATTTTTCTTTTAAAGAAAATATTTTATAGGAAAATCGCAATAAAGTATGAAGCCAAAACAATTGATTATCAACAAATTATTGGATGCCTAAAATTAATTCTTACCTATTTTTGATTATGTCATGAAAAATACCTTTATTTGTGTATAAAATACACGAAGCTATTTTTATAAAATTTCTTTCTCCAAAAAACATAAATACAGTGTACAATTATCTTACTCCAGAATCTCTAGATCAATTTATAACACTTGCTCTAAAAGAAGACATCGCAGATGGCGACCACTCTACACTTTCTTCTGTACCTTCCACAGCACAAAAAAAAGCCCACTTGCTTATCAAAGGTAATGGAATTTTAGCAGGAACAGAACTGGCAAAACTTATTTTTGCTAAAGTAGACAAAAATCTAAAATTAAATATATTCTTAAATGATGGAGACAAAATAAACCATGGAGATATTGCTTTTATTGTAGAAGGAAATGCCCAATCTATCTTAACAGCAGAGCGATTAGTTTTAAATTGTATGCAGAGAATGAGTGGAATTGCCACACTAACTAATCAATTTGTGGAAGCAGTAAAAGGTACTCAAACCAAAATTTTAGATACTCGCAAAACTACTCCTAATTCTAGAATTACTGAAAAATGGGCTGTTAAAATTGGAGGAGGAACAAACCACCGTTACGGACTTTTTGACATGATTATGCTAAAAGATAATCATGTAGATTATGCAGGAGGAATTGAAAAAGCAATACAATCAGCTCAAAATTATTGTAAAATCAATAATAAAGACTTAAAAATAGAAGTAGAAACAAGAAATTTAGAAGAAGTAAAACAAGTTTTAGAAGTTAGTAAAAAAGATAAGCCAATTGATTTTTTGATGTTAGATAACATGTCTAATGAAATGATGAAAGAAGCTGTTTCATTAATAAATGATTTTAATGCAACTTCCAACAAAAAAATAATGAGTGAGGCTTCTGGTGGCATTACTTTAGAAACAGTAAGAGAAATTTCAAAAACAGGAGTAGATTCTATATCTGTTGGTGCACTCACACATTCTTATCAAAGTCTAGATATGAGTTTGAAAGCAATTTAAAATGTAATTTCAGCTTGAGATAAAAAAAAACAAAAAAATATCAATTTATAAATTATTGATTATCAACATCTTTGATTAAAACCATTCTCAATTCATTAAAAAAACACTTTTTTTTATGTAAATCGCTTGTAAAATCAAAAATACTGTCTTACCTTTGCATCGCACTTCGGGAAAAGAACGAGGTGTTTTTGACAATTCTTAAAAGAAGAATACAAAGCAAACTGATAAAAACATTTTTTAATTTAATTTCAAATGAACTTTTTTTTTAAAAATCAAGTTCGTATATTTGAACTCTAATTAAAAATAAGACATATTCTGAAAAGCAAACACAAACGGTTTGGTAGTTCAGTTGGTTAGAATACATGCCTGTCACGCATGGGGTCGCGGGTTCGAGTCCCGTCCAGACCGCTAATTCAGAATAGTTTTTAACTAGTTAGTTTTTTATTTTTTTTAGAATTTCTTTAAAAAGTAAAGTCAAAAAATGGTTTGGTAGTTCAGTTGGTTAGAATACATGCCTGTCACGCATGGGGTCGCGGGTTCGAGTCCCGTCCAGACCGCCATTTATTAAAAAAGTCTTGTGGAGTTTTCTACAAGACTTTTTTTTGTTCTTTTTTTTAGTTTTTTCATCAATACGTTATTCAGTCAAATAATAGTCAGTAAATACAAGTTTTTTTTATAGTTTTGTAGTTTCAAAATCAAACAAAAACTAATTCTATCCGTAACCAATAAGACACACTCATTGCTTGGTTCTATTTTATAGTTTGGCTCATTATTTTCAGCTCACTAATATAAAATGACTTCTCAAATTTATTAAATAACTTTACTTCGTATTGTTTATACTTTATACTAGCTTGCACTTTTATTTTTTATGATTCAAATTGCTATTTTTGCTTCAGGTAATGGCTCAAATGCTGCAAAAATTATCGAACACTTTAAATTACAAAAAGACGTGTCTTTTGTGGTTTTGTCCAATAATGCAAATGCTTTTGTTATCGAAAGAGCAAAACGATTAGGCGTAGAAGTTGCTGTTTTTGAAAAAAATGAACTCTATAAAACAGGAAGTGTACTTCAATTTTTAGAATGTAAAGAAATTGATTTAATTGTGTTGGCTGGTTTTATGTGGCTCATCCCTTCTAGTTTTGTACAGGCTTTTCCAAACCAAATAGTTAATATTCACCCTGCTCTTTTGCCAAAATATGGAGGAAAGGGAATGTATGGAGATAATGTACATAGAGCTGTTATAGAAAATAAGGAAACGCAATCGGGAATTACGATTCACATGGTAAATGAAGAGTACGATGAAGGGCAAATTATTTTTCAAGAAAAAGTACAAATAGACCCCAAAGACACAGCCGAAATACTTGCTCACAAAATCCATGCATTAGAACATCTTTATTATCCTCTTATTATAGAAGAATTGGTCGAAGAAATTCGTCAGAAAAGAAATCAGGAAGAAGAGCAGCAAGAAGAGATTACAGAAGAAGAATAATTCATACCTTCATCATTTTTGCAAAAAAAATGTATCATAAGAAATAATTATCAGTGTCCTCCAAACATAAATTGATAACAGATTGCTTATAGAAGAAAATAAAGTAAAGAATAGTTTGTAAATTTAGGTCAAGATTGGCACAACTCAATAGAAAACTATTCAAAACGATTTAGGAAGACAATCAATTTATTTTAAAATCAACCTACTTTCTCCCCAAGAATATACGCAATAATGATAAATCAAGCAGAATCTGGCATAAAAAACACAGAAAATAAAAATATAGAAAAAACCATCTTACGCTCCAAAATAGCTGATGAGCGTGGATATTATGGGCAATTTGGAGGCGCATATATTCCAGAAATGTTATATCCAAATATCGAAGAAATTCAGAAAGCCTATTATGCTCTACAATCTGATGAAGAATTTAAGAAGGAATTTCAATACCTATTAAGAGACTATGTAGGCAGACCTACACCTTTATACCTTGCTAAACGTTTGTCAGAAAAATATGGCGCAAAAATCTATTTAAAACGTGAAGACCTCAATCACACAGGCGCACACAAGGTAAATAATACTGTCGGACAAGTTCTTTTAGCTAAAAAATTAGGTAAAAATAAAATCGTAGCAGAAACAGGTGCAGGACAACATGGAGTAGCAACAGCAACAGTTTGCGCTCTGATGGGAATGGAATGTATCGTTTTTATGGGCGAAATAGATATTGAAAGACAGCAACCCAACGTAGCACGAATGAAAATGTTGGGTGCAGAAGTTCGTCCAGCTCTTTCAGGTAGCAAAACATTAAAAGATGCAACAAATGAAGCAATGCGTTATTGGATAAATAATCCAGTAGATACACATTATATTATTGGTTCTGTCGTTGGTCCTCATCCATATCCTGAAATGGTGGCTTGGTTTCAGTCTGTGATTAGTGAGGAAATGAGAAATCAACTTACAGAAAAAGAAGGAACACCTAACCCAGATTATGTCATTGCTTGCGTAGGTGGTGGAAGCAATGCAGCAGGAGCATTTTATCATTATATTGCCGAAAAAGATGTTCAACTTATTGGAGCAGAAGCAGCAGGAATGGGAATTTCTAGTGGAGAAACGGCTGCAACAATAGCTTGTGGAACATTAGGAGTTCTTCATGGAAGCAAAACACTTTTGATGCAAACCTTAGACGGACAAGTAGTAGAACCTTATTCTATTTCTGCAGGCTTGGATTATCCAGGTATTGGAGCTTTACACGCACATCTGGCAGATAGCAAGCGAGCAAAGTTTTATGCTGTTACAGATGATGAAGCGATGCAAGCAGGCAAAGAATTAGCTCTCTTAGAAGGAATTATTCCAGCCATAGAATCAGCTCACGCCTTAGCAGTCTTAAATAATTTGAAAGAAGACGATAAAGATTTTGATAAAAAAATAGTCATTATTAATCTTTCAGGTAGAGGAGATAAAGATTTGAGTACGTATGCAAAGTATTTGAATAAGTAAGACTATTTTCTTATTTTGATAAATAAACCCTAATTTTCTATATTATAAAACAGAAAATTAGGGTTTTTATATTTAATTTTAAGTTTCAAAATTCATTTTAAGCTCTGAAAATTATGCTAAAAGAAAAACTTACTTTACAATAATATTTATCACTTGGTTATATTTATTTGATTGTTTTAGGAATAATCAGTGATGTAATCTACTTTAGATTCTTAGGTGTAGATATTCTGAATTATTCAGATATTTCAGATATTATTTTGAGTCCTATAAATATTCTGACCCAAAGTTGGTTATTATCTATTGTATTTATTGGTGTTATTATATTTTCTTATTTCTATATCACAAAATTTTTACCCAAATTCCATCAAAAATATAGAACAAAAAAATGGTATAACATATCTGGCAATCTAGAAAAATCAGATAAAATGATGAAGGAAATAAAAGAAAATAAAGGAATACCTTTTATTTTCGGATTTGTGTTTTGTATGTTTATAGGAATGGGAGTAGGACGAGGAAGTAAAATAAGTAAGAAAATACAAACTCAAGATATTGAAACAAATTATAGGGTTACTTTTGCAAATGATATAGTAAAAGAAGTTTATGTAATTGGACAGAATAGCTCTTATTTATTTTATGTTTTGGAAGGAGAAAAGCAAGTTTCAATTTCGGCTATCAATCCGAATATAAAAGTTATCAAAAAAATTGATAAGGAATAGAGTTAAAGACAGTTTATTTTTATTGATTACCATAATCTCTATTCAAACCTCTAAAAAATCAAAAAATTATGTAGAGTGTTTTTTTACTTAAATCTCATTCAAATAACCATTTTAACTATCCCATCGGAAAAAAATAAAATCTATCAGCCGTCATACTAAAACAAATTTCTTTATTTAATTCAGCTTTTTCATAGATATCTAAATTGACTATATATGTAACTGCATTTATTTCTAAATAATTTGTATGAGTAGTTTTTGAAGAAGCTCCTTGTTGAAAAGAATCTCTACTTCTAGTTTCTATTTGTTTTTTACTTTCTTTGGAATCCACTATGCCTTTTACAGTCCATTTGTACCCTTCATTTATATTTTGAGTGTAGCCTGACCAAGTAGAATGAATTACCATTCCAAAAATAAACATAACAACAAGCCAAACAAATCCTCCAAAAACACCAAAAAACCAAGGTGCTTTGTATATGAAAAATATAGAAAAAGCAGTTACTAAAAGCGCAAAAATTCCTACAGGAATTGCATAACGAAACCGTTCCTTATTGAGATAAGCTATATCTTCCTTTGTGAGTGTTTCTTTGTATTTTTCTGTTTGCATATTTTGGATGGACTTATAAAATATTTTAGCCATCTCAAAATAATAAAAAGTTGTCTTACTTGAAAATTAAATTAACAATTTGGTTATCAATCAATTATAACTGTGTGTTTTTATTTTATCTTCATTCAAAGCTCTCTACAAAATCAAAAAAATTATGTATAGAGTTTTTTTTTGAGTAAATTTTGGAGAAAATAAAATCTTATGAATAATCAATGGAAAATAGACGAAAAATTAGCTAAAGAAGTCTATGCAAGAGTAGAAAATTATACTGACAAAGAAAAACAAATTCTTTGGGATAAAATAAAGAATGAACTCCAAGAATACGATTCTTTTACAGGAACTATTTTTGTAAAAGCTCCTTTTGGTGTTTTTTTGGATATTGGAAAAGAATTTCCTGCTTTGTTGAGAATAACTGATATTAAAAATATGAACTCAAAAACTTATCATAATGATTATATGAATGATAAGATTTATAATTTGAGAGAGAAACTAGAAGTCTATTTTTTAGGTATGAGTGATGATGTAAAAGATTTTATTGTTACAGATTTTACAAAGAAGAATTGGAAAAAATAATATGATTACTCAAAAACAAGACATGGTAGATGTTTTTTCTGTACTTCATGATGGAACAATAGAAGAATATAAAATAGAAGATGGCAATCTTATTTTAAAAATATACTGTCAATATTTAGCAAAGGATACAAATACTTCTTATGAATACTTTTCGGTTAAATTGAATCAGTTAAAATCAATTTCTTTAATGCCTTGGTTAAAAAATTCTCAAGAAGAAGTATTTTGGAAGGATACAGAATTGATATTTCAGAAAGGTTTAGAAATATTAAATGCTGATGTAACATAAGATGAAACAGTAAAAGTGTTCTGTGATTGCAATTATGAATTCGATACGACTTTTAACTATGTAGGTGGAACATTAGAATTTGATTGTAATTCGATTCGTATATTTAATGAAGCTAAAAATGAGATAAGTTTAGATTATCTTAAAGAAATTGCTACAAAATATTGGAAGAGATTTGGAGAATAAAATAACTATCGCCGTTGTTGGTGTCCCCACCAATGACATCATTTTCATTCAAAAAAAACACAAATCCATTTTTTACGTTCTTACTAAATAGATTTTTTTTAACTTTCAGAAAAACAGCTAAATTGCCGTTGTCGGTGTCCCCACCGACGACACAAAATACAATAACCTTTTTATGGTCGGACTTACTTACGCAGCAAAAGCACTCACAGGCGCATTTGTGGGATATATTACAAATGATTTGGCAATTCAAATGCTTTTTAGAAAACGTTTTGGTTTGGGAGGAATTTTCCTAAAAACGCATCATGAATTTGTATTGAATATCAGTAAACTCGTCGAACGTGATATTTTGAATCATAAAACGCTGCTGCCACAAGTAGAAAACGAAGAATTTAAAAAAGCACTTCAAAAAACAGTTCAAACCTATATCGAAACCAAACTAGCAAGTTCGGTTTCTAAAAATTTTACGCTGCAAGACATTCCTAAGTTTAAGGAAACAA
The DNA here is from genome assembly GCA_020630575.1 of Bernardetia sp. Taxonomy (GTDB): domain Bacteria; phylum Bacteroidota; class Bacteroidia; order Cytophagales; family Bernardetiaceae; genus Bernardetia. Next base: position 53,624 of record JAHDBD010000017.1, on the reverse strand, counting down.
CAAACGTAATTAGAGAGCAAGCAAAAAGCAATTTGCCTCAAATTTTAGAACCATTTTTACTTCATCTTTCAAAAGAAACAACTTTAGGAGATGCCATTTCAGACGAGCAATGGCAAAGTGTAAGTAAAAATATTGTCAGTGAATTGATGGCTGGTGTTTCGGAATGGAGAAGTTTGGAAAAATTGGTGCGTGATTTTGCCGATGAAATTGGAAATGAATCTATTTCGTCTTTTATTCATCAAGATTTACAAAAAACGATTAAAGATGAACTTCATTTTTTGACTGCCGATTTACATCTTTTATTAGAAGCACAGCACAAAAAACCAATAGAAAATCTTATCAATCAGACTTTTGAAGAATTGGAAATTGAAGAACTGGTTACCAATCTAGCTGAACGAATTTCTAAAAAACGCTTACTAGATATTTTAGGAGAAGAAAAAGCACAGCATTTAGTAAAAGAAATTTTACAGCGTTTGCAAGCCATTTTAGAAACCGAAGAAGGAATAAAAATTATTGATGTTTTTTCTGATTTTTTGATAAATACATTAGAAAAGGAAGAGAAAACGATTTTTGAACTATTAGATGCAACTACAAAAGTAACTTTAGAAAAATTCTTTGCTCATCAGTTTCCTGCTATTTTGGTAAAAGTTATTGGTTGGCTCTATTCTCGCCAAAGAGAATTAGAAATTTTGATTGACCAAACTTTTACAAATAATGTAGAATCGGGCTTCAAAAACTGGCTTGTAAAAGTTTTTGTGGGAAGTATTAGCCAATCGACTGATATTATCGGAAAAGTAACTGGAATTATTGACTCTTACCGTCGCAATCCTGAGCAGGTCGCAAAAGAACTTACCCAGCAAGTTGTCGAATATTTGGAAAGCAAAAGTATAGGCGAAATTGTATCAGGACTCAAAACCCAAAATACAGTTGTTTCTCTAACCAAAATTTTGCGTAAAAATGTAGGTGATGCACTCAATCGTATGGATGTAATGCCACTCGCCAAAATATTTTTAGAAAAAGAAATTGGAGAATTTATTCCTACTGAAAAGCTAATTCCATTTTTGCTTGCTAATCTGAATAAATTTAGAAAAGATTCTGTTCAGACTCTTATTTTTAATCCTAAATTTTCTCAGCGTCTTACCAATGAACTCACAAAAAGAGTAGATAAAATTTTAGAAACACCTTTAAATGAACTTATTGCAGCCGAACAGCGCAAAAAAATAGCTATCAATTTTGAAAAGTGGGCAGTAGAAAAGTCTCAAAATCATCATCAAGAGATAGCTGAATTTCTTTCAAAACATATTTCTTCAAGAGTAAATGAGCAGTCTTTGAGTCGTCTTATTTCGGCAGACCAAATAGAAGAACTAGCCATTGCGCTTACAGAAAGAGCAGATTCATATACAATAGAGTTTCTGAAAAACATAGAAAATGATGAGGTCAAAAATTATTTGGCTTCTCTCAAAAAGTTTCCTAGTATTTCGGAAGATTTATCAAAAACGCTACATAAATTTTTAGTCCAAAATTTGGATACACTTGTTGAAGGAAGAATAGAAGAGGTTGTTCAGCTTAATTTGAGCCAACAATCGCCTGAAACTATTCGAACAATGGTAGAAAAATTTATGGGGAAAGAACTCAAACCCATTACAGCTTTGGGCGCACTTTGGGGTGGAATTGCTGGTGGTGCTTTGGCTGGAATGCCTGAAATTAATCATTTAGCATTAAAATATACAGTTCCTGCTTTAGCGTATGGTGCGACTGGTTTGGGAACAAACTGGATTGCGTTGCAAATGATTTTTAAGCCGTATGAAAAGAAATTTTTCCCTCTTACTGGCAAAAAAGTTCCCATTCCTCTTACCCCTGGTATTGTTATTAAAAATAGAGAACGTTTTGCCATAAACATGGGAAATTTTGTAGGCGATAAGCTAATGAATGAGGAGGGTTTGAGAACTTCATTTGATACAAGCAAAGATAAAATTTTGGAGGGTGCAAAAAATTGGATTCAGTCTGATAATTATTCCAAAATTTATGAATATACAGAAGATTATAAGGCATTTATTGCTCAAAAAGGGGCAGCTTTAGGATGGAAATTAGTAGAAAATTTCACTAAAGAACAAGATACAACTAATACAAATCAAGAAAGCTCAGAAAGCAAATTATCATCTTTGCTAAAAAAAGGAATTCAGCCTTATCAGAAATTTACTTTAGAAGACATTGATACTTCTTCTTTCGAAAGTACCGTTTTAAAATATATTCAAGATGATTCGCTTTCTAACTTGGTCTCAGAAACAGCTTTTGAACAAATTGAAAGCTATTTGAAAAGTCACGAAACATTGGGTGATGCGCTGCCACAATCTGTCAGAACAGTTTTATATGACAAAATAAAAAACTGGATTAGCTTAGAAATGGATTCGTTTTTTGAAAAAATAGATAGCGACGAACAAATCAATTATTTAATAAAACAGCTTAATTCAGAGTTTGCAGAAAAAGCAACTGAAAGAACAATTCAGAGTTATTTGAGTAAAAAACAAACTCGTAATTTAGAAACAAAATTGTCAGATTATTTAGTTGAACAGCTTCAAGACACCAAAACACAAGCAAAAGTATTTGAATTTATTGATAAACATATTTCGACAGAAATTGCTGATGAGAAAAAAATAGGTCAACTCTTCGATGGCTCTTTGCTTAGTCTTCTGACAAATAATATTGACTTTATTATTCAAAAAATGATAGAAACAGGCGCAGAATGGCTCACTTCCAATAGTGAAGAAGTGGCAACTCAAGTGTATGAAAAAGCCTATTCTGAGCAAAAAGCAGCATTTATTTATAAAAAAGCCATTAAAAAAACAGCGAAAGAACTTGCCACAGAAGGAATTCCGAAATTTTTATTAAAAGAAATTGAAAGTGTAAACCGTTTGGTTCATAATGAAGTAGAACGAATTGGAGAAGTTTCGCTAGGAGAGGTAGGGATAAAATTGAATAATTCGTATTTAGAAAAAACAGTTTCAAATCTTTTAGGAAATGAAACGACTCAAAAAGCTGTGAGAGATTTGACCAATCAGCTTTTGAATACTCTTTTTCAAACTAAAGTTTCGACCTTCATTTCTGTTACTGATATTCATTCGCTAGAAGATTTACAAAACTTGCTTCAAACCGAATTAAAACTAGCAGGAAAACACCTAAGAACGCATTATTTTTCTCACAGAACACAGTTACAAGAAAAGCCAAATGAACTTATTATTGGTGTAATTGAATCTATCTTACAAAAAAATAGCTTCGAAAATCAAGAAAATAATTTGAGTTCGAATACAGCTTTATGGCAACGAATCGATAAAAATGCACTCAATCAAACCATTGAAAAAGTCAGTAAACAGATTTTAAATTCGGCTGCGCTAGATGCACAAGGACGAAGAGTGATAGCCCTTTTATTTGAAAGAATAAAGAAAATTCCTGCTGATGAGTTTGTAGATTGGCAGATTTTGGAGAAAGACATTGCAAAAGCCATTCAGAAACAACTAGACGAACCCAAAAACAAACAGCTTTTTGAGGAAGCCTTATCTCATTTTATCCAAAAAAATCTACTCCCAACACTCAAAAATATTCCGAATGAAAGCAAGGATTTTGTAGTTGAACTTTTATTAAATGCAGGTTTGGAGGCTTTACAAGAAGAATTGCCTCATATTTTGGCTTCTATTCCGATAAAAGACATTGTTATTGCCGAAGTTTCGCAGATGCCACCAAAAGAAATTGAAGCCTTATTTAATTCCTTTGCCAAAAAGTATTTTGATAGACTTGTACAGTATGGTTTTGGTTTTGGGATGGTGTTTGGTTTTACGTTGGATTTTCTTTTAGAACTTGGATTGGATTATGTGGAGAAATAAAGAAAACATATTATTTATAGATTAAAAGACTTGCCTTTTGACCTTATAAACATTAGATTTTATCTGTAAATATTTTTGTTAAAGGCAAGCCTTTAACCTACCAAACCACACAAATAATGAAAAATAAATATTCAGCAAAAGATATTAAATCACTCTTTACCTTTCAAATATTTAAGCAAATCTACTATGTATTTTGTTAAACTGAACAACGAACTAATTGGCACGACTAAACTTGAAAACACTGATGTTTCTATGGGAATGGTTTATGGAGAAATCAACTTCATAAATATTATTTCGCCTTACTCATTTTTTAAATCATTTTCTCAAAAGTTTGATATTGAATTAGCTATTGATTATCCAGATGACAAAGTATTAAAAACGAGAATTATTCCACAACTGAAAATATATAATCCCAAACACGAAATAATACAGGGACAAGGTTATATTACAGGAATGGATAATAGTGATTTTCAAATAGAATTTAGAATTTCAGATTCTGATTTAATGCAAAAAGAATTTTATCATCATTTTTGAAGAAAATATGAAACTAACCTTAACCTCAATCCTATTTTTCCTGTTTTTCTCAACTGCAATTTACGCTCAAGATAGTATCGTCGTTTATCAAAAAGATGCAGTAATGTTTAGCAATCGCTATGTTTTCTTTGAAGATGGAACATTTAAACATTTTCTTTTTACTGATGATATGCAAGAATGGTATGGGAGAGGAAAATTTATTGATGAAATAAATAAAAGAACACTATATTTTTTAGATGCTGACTCTACTTATACTAGAGATTATGGAAAGTTATATTATGAAACTAATTTTATAAAAACATTGATAATTAGAGGTAAAAGATTCAAATCAAATGATGCTTATGGAACAAATAAAAAGTATATAGTTTTTGAAGAGAGAAAATAACAAATCACTCTCTATCCTTCAAATATTTAAGCAAATCTACTAAATGCTGTTCAGAATGACTGCGCATAAATAATTCAAAATACCATAAAGCTTCCTTTACATTTGTATTTTCAAAATACCATTTTACTTTCAACATATCTATAATTATATCTGTCAAATCATCAATGGCATCTCCTATTCCTAATTTTCTTTATATAAGTCATTGGATTCTAATACAGTATTATACCAACCCAAATTTGGAAAATTGCTTTCTACAATTTTTCTTGTGTCTTTGTAATCAAAATTAGGTATTTCAATTTCTTCATCCGTTTCAATCCATCTATTATTTTAGAGGAATCACTATTTAGATAATTAGCATAAATTTCTACTAATAATCGTTTGAGTTCTAAGATTTTATTTTCAGATTCTACTTTTGGGTTTATTCCAAACTCTGTGAGTTTATGGATTAAATTTACAAGGTTATTTAGATTCATTTTTGTAAGGGATAAATCAGTAGAAAAAAAATAAATAAAGAAAAATGGAAAGGCTTCAAATCACAATACGAACAAGCGCATTATTTGTATTTGGCTGACCACCTTTCAGGAATGATGGAATAACTAAATGTACTTATTTTCGTATCTAATAATTTTATAGTTGTGCCAAAATTCAGTAAAATAAGTCAAGAAAATGAAAGAGTTATTTAGATATATATACAAGAATAAAGTTGTTTCTGTACTCTTTAAGTTATTTGTTGTAGCTTTTTTATTGTATGCAATTTGTGTACTCTTATTATATACGATAGGAAATCAAATTCTAGATATATTAGAGGTAGGATTACTGTATATTGGATTTTACTCTTCTTTCGCAGTTGCAGGTTTTCTACTATTACTAATTATAGCTGTAATTTTCAGAATAGTTCGATATAAAATAGTTAAAAAACCGTGTGGTGGAGTGTCTGAACATAGAATATTAGATATGGAATAATTTTCATAAAAACTTTGTCAGTAGTTTTTCGGTAATCCGAAATAACTCTGACAATAGTTTAAAAACACTACAATTCATACGAAAAATGAATTACATCAGTAGCTTTTCCACCTGTTTTTTTGTAAAAATCAATTGCATGTTGGTCTTCTAAATCGGCTTGTACAAAAAGTTCTTTATAGCCTAAATTTTTAGAATATTCTTTCAGTTTCTCCATTAACTTCGTTCCAATTCCTTTTCGTTGAAATTTTGGATTTACACCTAAGTCGTACAAATACATTTCAGAACTAGCATAATAAACGGAAGGCAAAATATATGCTCTCAATCCTCCAATAATTTTAGTTTTTTCTTCTTCTTTTTTATCCTCTAAAAATGCCACAAATAAAACCATCCTTTCATTGTCTAAAAGGCTTTGCAAATATGTATCATTTGGCAAAGCAAAATTTTCCATTTCAAAAACATCTTCAAAGATTTTGATGAGTTCTTTCAGTAAAGGTAAATCTTGATTTGTGAGTTTTTGATAATTGATGCTCATAGAATTTGTCTTTTTTTAGAATTGTAAACTGATTTTCAAAACGGTATCTTTGCGATTATTTTTTATACAAAATACTTTTCACACTCTAAAGAGTGTGCTACATTAACCCAAAAACATGTCTTTACATTCCCTCAAAAAAAACAAAAACCAGTTTTTCTTAGCTGTTTTTTTACTTTTTAGTTTGAATATCTCGTGCATTCAAGCGCAAGATAAAATTAATAACACTACAAAAGTAGCTTATCATTTTGATTTTTCTAATCGTGTGCATCACGAAGCAAAAGTTACTTTGTCTATTCCTAAAGTTCCAAAAGAAGAGCTTTTAAAATTGCGTATGAGTAGAAGTTCGGCAGGACGTTATGCTCTTCATGAGTTTGCTAAAAATGTCTATTCTGTAAATGCTTTTGATGCAAAAGGAAATAAATTGGAAGTAGTTCGTACTTCGCCATACACTTGGAATGTCTTGAAACCGACTGATAATATGAAAGTTGAATACACACTTTTTGCAGATTATGCAGATGGTACTTATTCAGGAATTAATACCATTCAAGCACATTTAAATGCTCCTGCTACTTATTTATTGGTTGATAATTTTTACGATGAAAACTTTGAGAAAGATGCTTCTATAAGAAGAGCTAAAGAAAATAAATCAGCGAAGACAATAGAAGTTACTTTCTCATTACCTCAAAACAACAATTTTCAAGATAAAAATACTGATAAATGGACAGTTGCAACGCAGCTACCACAAATCAATGATTCTACTTTTTCTGCACCCAATTATTATTATTTGTTAGATTCTCCTGTTTTGATAGGAAATTTATTTTGGAGTGAATGGAAAGAAGACAATCAAAATTTTAGAGTGGCTTTGAACAAAACAGGAACAGAAACAACAGACCAAGAAGCAACTGAATTTGTAGAAAATGTAAAGAAAATTGTAAGAGAAGAAATTGCTCTTTTTGGCGAAGCTCCAACTTTTGATTATGGAACGTATACTTTTCTCTTGAATTATCAGCCCACAGCGCATGGCGATGGAATGGAACACCGAAATTCTACTATCATTACTGAATCTGAAAAATTAGATTTTCAACATTTGTTTACAGTTGCCCATGAGTTTATTCATGCTTGGAATATTGAGCGTTTGAGACCATTATCATTAGAACCTTTTGATTTTTCTAGTACAAATATGTCTTCTGAACTTTGGTTTGGAGAAGGTTTTACAAGTTATTATACATATGTTGTGATGCGTCGTGCTGGTCTTGTCGATGATGCTATGTTTGCAGATTTAATGAACGGACAATTAAATTATGTTTTGAATTCCCCTGGACATAATTTTCATTCTCCTGCACAGATGAGTCAACAAGCAGCTTTTGCTGATGCAGCAACAGCAAATGACCCACTTTCTCATCATAATACATTTATTTCTTATTATCCGTATGGCGCAGTCATTGGTTTGGCTTTAGATATGGAAATGAGAAAACGTTTTGATAAAGGACTTGATGAATATATGCAAGCGATGTGGAAACAGTTTGGAAAACCTGAAAAACCTTATACTATGGCAGACCTTCAAAATATGCTCTATGAAGTAACAAAAGACAAAGAATTTTCAGAGGAGTTTTTCAAAAAACATATTTTAGGACACGAGTTGCCAAATTATAATGAGCTTTTAGCTACTGTTGCCATAGATACTCAACTCAATCAAAAAGGTAAAATGTGGTTTGGGAAATTAGGACTTGACATCATTGATGAAGATAAAAAAGAAGCAAAGAAAGCAGTCATTTCAAATTATATGCTTTTTGATTCTCCGTTTTATAATGCAGGATTAGAAAAAGGCGATATTTTGATAAGTATTAATGACAAAATTATTACTTCAATAAATGATTATAGAGAAGTTATTCCTACTTTAGAAGAAGGAAAAAAAGCCACTGTTACCTTTGAAAGATTTGGTAAAAAACATGTCGTAGAAATTTTGCCTACTCAAATTCCTTATCGTTCACTTATATATTTGAATGCAGATGATACCAACTCAAAACAAATAGAAGAGCGTAAAAAATGGCTTTCTACCAAGCAGAAGTAAAAATGATAATTTGCCATAAATTAGGATTTTCAAATCTTACTTTATGCTAAAATAGCATTTCTAAACAAACATTATTGATGCAAAAAAAGTTAGAGATTTAGATGGTACAATTGTACTATCTTATTTTTCTAACTTTTATTTTTTACCTCAATTTTAAGATTATGAGTGTCAATAATTTGTATAATAACGAAGCAAAAGCAAAAATTAAAGAACTCGCAAAGTCAATTGATTTTGCCATGTTAGCAACAGATTTGAAATCTGAACCTTTTCATACTATTCCTATGAGTACAAAAAAGATAGATGATAATGGTTCTATTTGGTTTTTGAGTGGACAAGATAGCGACCATAATGCAGACATCAGAAAGGAAGGACGAGCGCAACTTATTTATTCACAACCAAAAAATATGGAATTTATGACCGTTTATGGTCAGGCTGTAATCACAAAAGACAAAGCAATTTTGAAAGAATTGTATCAATCTACTGATGACAATTGGTTTGATGGAGTAGATGACCCAAATTTGACAGCTATCGAAATCAGACCTCAAGAAGCACATTATTGGGATACCAAACACGGAAAACTTGTTTCGATTTTAAAAATGGGTGTGGGTGCAGTTACTGGAAATGAACCTGATTTGAGTGAAGAAGGAGATTTGAAAGTATAATTTTGAAAACAAACTTTGGAGATTTTGATGGTAAAAAATGACTGTTTTATTTTTTTACTACCATATTGTGTAACAAAAGTTTATTTGTGTTTTGAGATTATTTTATTCCTAGCAGACACTTTAACTTCCCTGAGGGCTAAAGCCGTTCAAAAGTGTCAGATAGTTTAGCTCTTTTAACTGTCAGACACTTCTGAAAGTGTTTGACAGTTAGTTTTCATTGATAAAACTTGTCATCAAAAATATTTTTTAAATATTGCAAAACTTATGTTACACTCTATTAAGCAAAAACAAAAATCTCGTTTAAATCATTTCCTTTTTTAGAATTTACACTCACCTTGTTTTGATTTGGAATATAAACCGAAAAAGTAGTTTGTACAAAAGGAGTAGAGTTACAAAAAACACTTCCTTCTAATTTATTAACAGCTTTTTTGACAAGATAAAGTCCTAAACCACTTCCTATTGAACGTTCCGAAGAGCGAACAAACATATTAAAAATAGAACTCAATAAATCAGCAGATATTCCTTCTCCATTATCACTTACTTCTATCAAAACTTGTTCTTTTTCTACTTTAATAAATAGTTCTACAATAGGTTTAGTATTCATATTATAATAAATAAGAGAATTTCGAAGTAGATTAATTATAATCAAACGCAGCCATTTTTTATCTGTAATAAATGGCGCATGGGTTTCAATTGTTGCTTTTATAGATATTCCATTGGGTGCATAATCATAAGCAGCTGTTTTTGCTTCCTCTACAAATAAGTACAAATTATGTATCTCTGTAAAATAAGATTCTTCTTCTATCAGGTCATGAAGTTGCATCAGCCTTCGAAGCATAGTATCCATTTGCTTTAAAGTTGCATCAAATAATTCTATGTAGGTATGAACTTCGTAAATAGATTGCATATTCTCATCATTTTCTAACCCTTTTGTAGACATCTTTAAAAGATTATTTAATCCTTCCAAACGCACTAAAGGCGCACGTAAATCATGTGAAGCTCTATACATAAAACTATCTAATTCGTGTCTTACATCAGCTAAGTTTTCTATACTTCTTTCTAACTCTTGTGTCCTTTTTTCTACTTTATCGTTAAGTTTTAAATTAAGAGCAGCAATTTTTTCTTTTTGACTAATAAGTTGAGTGTTTTGGTCTGCTGTTTCTTTATTTTTTTCAAGTAATTTTTTATTGAGTTGCTTTTTTTGTTGATTTTGATATAATAAGAGTGTGAGGAAAAATATGGCTGCAAAAAGCCCTATTGTAGTTGTCCAAATTGTTATTTGTTTGTTTTTATTCTCTTGTTCCAATATTTTTACTTGTGTTATTGCTTGTCCATTTTCAAAAGCTGATTGCACGGCTGCTAAATTAATAGCTATTTCACGGTGCGTAATAGAATCAAGAATTGATTTTGCTTGTCGTTCTAAATAAAGAGCTGTTTGAAAACTATCCTTTTTTACAAACAATTTAGCTTGTTCCTCATAAATAGAAGCAATTGTTTTACGCAAGTTGTTTTTTGAAGCAATCTTATAAGCATTATCTAAATGCACACTAGATTGAGAAATATTTTCTCGTTCTCTATATATTTTTCCTAACAAAACCAAAGCATTAGCTGCACTGCCCCAATTTTTATATTGGCTACTCAAACGGACATCTTCTTCTAATAAAAGAATAGCCTTCTCATAGTTTTTCTTTTTATAAAAAATTTCGCCAATATTTCCATAAGCTAAAGCCAAGGCAATTGTATCTTGTGTCTGTTTGGCGACTTGCTTGGCGATACTATAATAATAAAGTGAAGAATCTAATTTTTGAATTTCTCTATATGCCACCCCCAAATTATTAGCTATATAGCGTTGTTCCCACACAAAATTATTTTTGACAGCATAATTATATCCGTAGTTATAATTTTTTATAGCTTCCTGATAGTTTTCCACCTGAAAATAAATATCTCCAATTGTATAGAGCAAAACTACCTTATTCACTTTATCATCTATCTTTGTAAAAATCTGTGAAGCATCTAAGGCATAAATAATGGCTTGTTCTTCCAAACCAAGCCGAATATAATTACTAGCCAAAAACTTGGCTGAAAAAGCTCTTTCTTTGAGTAAATTATTATCTTTGGCTAGTTTATATGCTCTCAGATTTCGCTCTAATGAAAGTCCTCGCTTTCCAATGTTTTCATAGAAATCTCCTTCTAGCCAATGACTATAGATTTTTATAGCTATTGGGGTTGTTTTATTTATTTTTTCTTGTAGGGAATTGATTCTTTTTTGATTTAACTTTTCATTTCCTTCACTGATTAAATCAGCGAGCTTTTCGTATGGTGTTATATCTTTTGGCGAAGAAAGAAAAATCAACTGTGTTTTGTTCCACTCTTCATCTGCTGTATCTGATTGAGCAAATGAATAGGGAAATATAATAAACCAAAAAAATAGCAATAGAAGCCATTTTTTCATAGTAAACTCAACAAATTTGGATTTAAAAAAATAAGTGGAATAATACGTTGTATTTTAAGCTCTACAAGTTACTAATTTAAAAAACAATTAGTTATTTTCATAAGAATAATTATTTATCTTTTTGAATATTACCTCTTATTACTTATTTCTATATCTGGTCTAATTGGAATAAACAAAAATTACATTTAACTCTTCAAAATTAGAGAACAATTTTGAAATCTCTATTTTTTTGAGAATATTTGTATTCTCTTTCCTTGATTTCTTTTGATAACATCTAAAAAAGATACGTATACAGTTCAGAATAACTACCCCATAAATACAAAAATTATCCCTTTAAGAAGTATATCAAAGCCTGTTAATTCCTCTATGACAAAAATCTACTTTTCTATTTAATTATTTTAGTTGCTCTTTATAAATACATTGGTCTAATATTATCTAGCTATCAAAATTTGAATTTAGTTTGTTTTAAATTCTAAAATGCTAATTTTGTAATTGGCTTATTATTTATCAATGCCTTTTATTCTGAAAGTTGTTGGTGTACTCACTGATGATAGATTTGAAAAATATAATTAAATAGAAATTCTATTTCAAACTATAAAATTGAATAGAATCAATACGATAAAATACGATAACTCTTTTAGATACAATTACTTATGCAGCGAACCCATTTCGCCCAATCCGTTTATAGTTTGCGTTCTGCAAATTTTATATACTTTCGTTTTCTTATTCATAGTATAACATTGCTATTTATTTTTGGAGGTATTTCTGTTTTTTACTCCTCTGTAAATAGTGTTTTTGCCCAAGATACGACGGTAGTAAATAATATAGATTCACTTCTATTTTATGACCAACAAATAAAATCAAGCACTACTGAAGGAGAAACTCAAAATCCGATGTTAGAGCCTGATTTGTCGTCGCCACTTTTACAACTTCCAGACCCTAGAAGTCTTGATGCTGTCTATCGATTAGATGACACAGGAGAATTTTATGATGTTTTACGTCGTGATGGACCAAATTCTTACACACCTTTGGGTAGAATTTCAGTTGAAGATTATACAAAGCTCAAAACCTATTACGATGATGTAGCTTATTATAAAGAAAAAATACAAGAAGAAAGCAACGAACAGGCAGCCGAAACCAGTAAAGTTCCCAAAATTGAAGTGGCTTTACCTTCTGGTTTGGGAAGAGTTTTGGGAGGAGATAAAATTGAAATCCAGCCAACAGGTTCTGTTTTATTAGATTTTGGGGGAAAATGGCAAAGAATCGACAACCCACAAATTCCTGTTCGCCAGCAACGCAATGGAGGAATTAATTTTGACCAACGTATTCAGTTTTCAATTTTAGGAAAGCTAGGCGAAAAAATGCAACTCAATGCAAACTTTGATACAAAGGCAGCTTTTCAATTCGAAAATCGTTTTAATCAAGGATATACAGGTTATGAGGAAGATATTGTTCAGCAAGTTCAGTTTGGAAATGTGAGTTTGAATACTACCAATACACTTATTACAGGAAGTCAGAATCTAATGGGTGTAACTACTCGTCTTCGTTTTGGTAGATTATGGCTCAATACACTTATTGCAAATCAAAGAGGAGTTTCTGAAAGTATTACCATTCGAAATGGGGCGCAGGGAAAAGAATTCGAAATTCGTGCAGACCAATATGAAGCTAATCAACACTTTTTCTTAGGACAATTTTTTAGAGATAACTATGAAGAGGCTTTGCGTGCTGTTCCAAGTGTTGTTTCAGGAGTCAATATTACTCGTGTTGAGGTATATGTAACCAATAGAAATAATGATACACAAACACTTCGAAACATCATTGGTTTTATGGATTTGGGAGAAGGTGCGCCATACAGAGAACGATTTAATGGAATTGGAGGAGCAGCTAGAAATGATGCAAATAATTTGTTTCAACAGGTAAAAGACCTCACAAGGACACCAGACCAACTAACACAAATCTTAGAAAGTGGGGCTTTCAATCTTGAAAACGGAACAGATTATTCTTTTCTTCGCTCGGCAAGAAAACTAAGCAATAATGAGTTTACTTTCCACCCACAATTAGGTTATATTTCATTACAACAACCTCTTAGAAATGATGAAATTTTGGCTGTTGCATATGAATACACCTACAATGGACAAGTTTTTAAGGTAGGAGAAATGACAGAAGACTACCAAAATAGAGATGCAAATGCAGCTATTTTTATGAAATTATTAAGTCCTCCAACCATCCGAACTGATTTGCCTTTGTGGGATTTAATGATGAAAAATATTTATTCCTTACAAGCAACTCAACTGCGTCCAGAAAATTTTCAACTTCAAGTTATTTATCGTGATGACATTACAGGAATTGATAATCCAAGTTTGCATGAAGGTTTAAGAACTGAAGATGTTCCCTTAGTTCAATTGACCAATATGGATAGATTGAATCCAAATCTTGACCCACAAGTAGATGGAAATTTTGATTTTTTAGAAAATATTACTGTTCAGTCTGACCAAGCAAGAATTATTTTCCCAGTTGTTGAGCCATTTGGAGATAAACTGTTGAGTTATTTTGACCCCGTTTCTGAAGTGCAATTCATTGACAAATATGTCTTTAATGAACTCTATGACGGTACACAAGCTGATGCCGTTTTATATGCCAATAAGAGTAAATATTTCTTGAAAGGTTCGTACCAAAGTGCTGGAGGAAATGAAGTTGTTTTACCAGGAATTAATATTTCAGAAGGTTCGGTTATGGTTCGTGCAGGTTCGGTTATGCTTTCAGAAGGCGCAGACTATACTGTTGATTATCAATTTGGTAGAGTTCGTATTTTGAATGAAGGCGTTTTGGCTTCAGGAAAAGATATTACCATTCAGTATGAAAGAGCCGATTTATTTAGTGTTCAGCAGCGAAATATTATGGGTCTTGATGCCGAATATATTTTGAATAAAGATGTTAAGTTTTCAGCTACACTTTTACACTTAAATGAACGTCCTATTATCACTCGTGTTACAACAGGTTTAGAACCTGTCAGAAATACAATGATAGGTGCAACAGCAAGTATTCAGAAAGAATCAGGGTTTTTGACAAGAATGATAGATGCAATTCCAGGACTTGATACAAAAGAAAAATCGACGATTACTTTTAGAGGAGAATATGCACAGCTTATCCCAGGAGAAAATAATGTTATTAAACGAAATGGAGGAGAAGCAGCTTCGTATGTAGATGATTTTGAAAGTAGTGAAATTCCGTATGACCTTACTCGTCAGCCTGTTACGTGGAAGTTAGGAAGTACACCAAGACTTTTCCGTCCAGAAACAGGTTTTGATGGTCTCAATTATTCTTATAAAAGAGCTAAGCTCTCATGGCATACAGTAGATGTAACAGCATTTTTTACAGGTGGTTTGGCAAGTCAAGTTCCTGATAATATTACTGACCAAGACAAGGAAAACCATTATGTTCGTCAAGTTGAATTTAATGAAATTTTCCAGCAGCGTGATAATCAGCAAATCAATCCACCAGAAATTACTTTTGATTTGGCATATTATCCTTCTTATCCAGGACAGTATAATTATAATCCAGATCTGAATGTAGATGGAACACTTCGTAATCCAAAAGAAAACTTTGCAGCCATCACCAAAGGAATTACTTATAATGTCGATTTTGATAATATAAATATTCAGTATATCGAATTTTGGCTAATGGATCCGTTTATTCAAGGTCAGAATGGACGAGTAGAAACTCCAGATGGTGCAGGAGTTTCGAATACAACAGGAGGAAAATTTTATATCAACTTAGGAAATATCTCAGAAGATGTAATTCCTGACAGAAGACACGGTTTTGAAAACGGTTTGCCTGTCACTGATGCAGATTTGAACGATGTAGAAGAAACTGTTTGGGGAAAAGTAACCAATCAACAATATTTAACAGATGCTTTCTCAGCAGAAGATGGAGCAAGAGCAAAACAAGATGTTGGACTTGATGGACTTAGCGATGAAGACGAGCGTTTTCAATTTAGAGATTACTTAGCAGCCGTTCAGCCTCGTTTGAGTGCAGCAGCTTTTCAGCGTTTACAAGCCGATCCATCAAAAGATAATTTTAGATATTATTTGGGAGGAGACCAAGACGATGCCAATAGAAAAATTCTAGGACGTTATTTTGATTTTAATGGAACAGAAGGAAATTCGCCTGAAAATGCAGGTACGGCTTCTTCAACAACATTACCAGACAATGAAGATTTGAATAGAGATAATACACTTTCAGACTTAGATGGTTATTATCAATATGAGGTAGATTTAAGACCAAATCAATTAGCAAACAACAAATATGTAGTTGATGAGGTAACTGTTGAACGCAATGGCGATAGAGTCAAATGGTATCAATTCCGTATTCCGATTCGTGAATTTGATGATAAAATTGGAAGTATTGATGGCTTTAAGTCTATTCGTTTTATTCGTTTGTTTATGACAGATTGGGAACAGCCTGTGGTGATGCGTATGGCACATTTTCAGTTTGTGGGAGCGCAATGGAGACCTTATTTTGCTTCATTGCAAGATGAAGGTTTAGCTCGCCCTGTTGAGCCTTACGACCCTCAGTTTATTATTTCTACTGTTAATATTGAAGAAAATGGAAGTGATGCAGGAGCAAATTCGAATGGAATTTCATATTCTGTTCCTCCGAATTTTCAGCGTGATACTGACCCAACTTCAATTACTCAAGCTCGTCTGAATGAACAATCTTTACAACTTTGTGTAGAAGATTTACAAGATGGAGATAGCCGTGCAGCCTATAAAAATATTATTTATGACTTTGTTTTTTATAAGCGTTTGAAAATGTTTTTGCACGCAAATAGTGCAACAGCAAATGATGGAGAAGTTACAGCATTTTTACGTTTGGGAACAGATTTTAAAGAAAATTACTATGAAATTGAAGTTCCTCTAAAGATGTCAGCAGCAGGTTCTTCTCTTCCAAATCAAATTTGGTTACAAGAAAATGAAATTGATTTGCCTTTTGATGCACTTTACGATACCAAAACAGAACGTAATGCAAGTGGACTTAGTGTAAGAGTTCCGTATGAGCGAATTTTTGAAAAGTATAAACTTAGGGTTGTAGGTAATCCAGATTTGAGTAGTGTTCAGCTTATTATGATAGGAATTCGAAATCCAAAAACAGCAGACGAACAGCCAAAATCAGTTTGTGTGTGGGCAAATGAACTCCGTGTAACCGATTTTAATAAAGAAGGTGGCTGGGCTACAAACTTACAACTACAAACACAATTAGCAGATTTTGCCACTGTAAATGCAGCTTTACGATACAGCACGCCATTTTTTGGAGGTATTCAAGACCGAATTTCTGATCGTTCAAGAGAAACAAATTTATTTTATGATGTTTCGGCTGCTACGCAATTAGATAAAATATTTTTGAATCGTTTGGGAATTGCACTTCCTTTATTTGTAGGTTTCGAACAGACACGAGTAACACCACTTTTCAATCCTCTTGACCCAGATATTCGATTAGAACGTTCTTTAGAAACTTCTTTTGATAATGAAAGTGCAAGGCGAGATTATAGAAATTTAGTTCAAGATAGACTTACAAGGCGAAGTATAAACTTAACCAATATCCGAAAACAGCGAGTAAATCCAGATGCAAAAGAAGATTTTTGGGATATCGAAAACTTTGCTGCTTCAGTTTCTTATACCGATTCGAAACGCACAAATATCAGACTAGCAACCGACGAACTACGAGAAACCAAAGTAGGCTTAGTCTATAATTATGGATTTGATGTAAAACCATTTGAGCCATTTAAGAAAAATGAATTATTAAATGCTCCTTATCTCAAATTTATCAGGGATTTTAATTTCAATTATTTACCAAATAATATTACAGTTGCAGGACAGGTAAACAGACGTTTTGCCAAAACTCAATATCGAAATGCTCAACTGACAACAGATGGAGTTTTACCATTCTTTCAAAAGTCATTTTTCTTTGATAGAAATTATACGGTTCAATGGAATTTTACCAAAAGTTTGTTAGCAGATTATAATGCGACAGCTTCGGCAATTATTGATGAGCCAGCAGGGGAACTCAATACACAAGAAAAACGAGATTCTGTTTGGTCAAACATTCAATCTTTGGGTAGAATGAAGTTTTTCTCACAAGCTACCACACTGAATTATCGTATTCCTTTAGATAAATTTCCTGCAATAGATTTCTTGAATGCAGATGTTCGTCGTTCTTCCAATTATACATGGACAGCAAATGCTGTGGGTATAGCTGATACACTTGGAAATATGGCAAGGAGTAGCAATCAGTTTTTGATAAATGGACAAATTGATATGCAGAAATTGTATAATAAAAGTCCGTATTTGAGAGAAGTAACTGCTCCAAAACGACAAGGCAGAGATAATCAAAATAATGCCACTTCTCGTCCGACCGAATCGCCAAAACAAAAGCGTTTGGAATATAGAATTAAGAAATTTAGAGATAAAAAAGAACGAAAAAATAAAATTCGTAATATCAAATTAGATAGATTGGTAGATTCTGTTTTTATTGATTCTGTAATGATTGCTCAAATAGATTCTTCAAAGCAAGAAAAAATCAATGAAAAATATGATAGAAAAGTTGCCAGACTAGACAAAAAGCAGCTTCGTATTCAAGAAAAGCTAAAGGCTGAAATGGAAAAGCAAAAAGGCAAAAAAGGAAGTTCTTCTGGTGGTGGAGTTGGAGAAGGTGCAGTAAAAGCACTTTTATCTGTCAAACGAATAACAATTAATTATTCTGTCAATGGAAATACCATGCTTCCAAATCTTTTGACTACACCAAAATATTTTGGATTAGACCAAAACTTTGCTGCCCCTGGTGTGCCGTTTGTTTTGGGAAGTCAGAGCCGAGATAACATTTTGGATATGGCAAATAATGGTTATCTATCAAGGTCACAATCACAAACAAATCCGATTGTTCAAGACCAAGCCAAAACACTAAGTATTCGTATGGATATTGAACCATTGAAAGATTTTCAGTTGCAGATAGAAGGACAGCGAACGCAAGGCGCAAATTATTCGGAAGTGCTGCGTTACGATCCTTTTAGTGATGAGTATGTTTCTGAAACTGCTGTAAGAACTGGTAATTATAATATTTCATATTTTAGTTTATCAACTGCTTTTTCAAAAGATGATGAGTTTGGAAACTCTCCTTTGTTTGATGATTTTATTGCAAATAGAGCGACTGTAAAAAGTTCTTTAGATGCCGAAAATCAAGCAGGAGACTATGATATTGGTTCGCAAGATGTTTTGATTCCTGCCTTTTTATCAGCTTATTCAGGTAGAAATACGACTTCAGAATTTCCAAAAATTCCATTACCAAACTGGCGATTGACATACAATGGCTTGACTAATTTGGGGATTTTCAAAGACCGTTTCCGTTCTATTAGCATTACTCATGGTTATCAATCTACATACGCAGTTGGAAGTTATACATCTTCACTTTTGTATGATTTCTCCTATCTGAATTTGGGAATAACAGAATATAATGTTCCTTTGGCAGACCTTATTGACCCAGAAACTGGAAATTTACAACCTGTTTTTGTTGTCAATCAAGTGAGTATTAGTGAGCGTTTTAGTCCACTTATCGGAATTAATATTCGTACAAATAATGACATTACGTTCCGTTTCAATTTCAATAAAGACCGTACACTTTCATTAAATCTTTCAAACTCTCAACTTGCCGAGCAGAAAAATAATGATTTTGTTTTTGATGTTGGTTTTGTCAGAAAAGGCGTAAAAATTCCGTTTACCGATGTAGTTTTGAAAAATGATTTGACTTTCCGTTGTGCCGTAACGCTTAGAGATACAAAAGTTATCCAGCGCAAAATAGACACTGACGGAACACAAGACAGCGATTTTACAGGTGGAAATTTCAATTTACAGTTCAAACCAACACTTGCCTATATGGTAAACAAGCGTGTAAACTTGACAGCTTATTTTGATAGAGCTATCAATCGTCCAAGACTGAGTAATTCGTTTCCTCGTTATAATACAGCGTTTGGTGTGCAGGTTCGATTTAATTTGGCGCAGTAGTCTTTAAAACCTATAAGGTTTCTGAAAACCTTATAGGTTTAAATACAAGTTTAAATCTTAGCAAAAATGAAATACCAAGATAGCTTTGAAGCTGATACATTCTATCATGTTTTTAATCATGCTGTTGGAAGTGAAAACTTGTTTCGTAATGATGATAACTTTCGCTATTTCCTCAAACGCTACGACCTTTATATGAGCCAAGTTTGGGAAACATATTGTTATTGTTTAATGCCGAACCATTTTCATTTTTTGATACGTATAAAAGACGAAGATGAACTAAAAAAACTACCTAAATACAAAGGTGATGTACACAAATTAGTAATGCAACATCTTAGTAATTTTTTAAATAGTTATGCCAAATCGTATAATATCAGATACAAGCGTAAGGGTGCACTCTTTTTGGACTTCACCAAACGCATAGCTGTAACAGAAGAGAGTTATTATACTACACTCATCAACTATATTCATCAAAATCCTGTCCATCATCGATTTTGCCAAAAGATGAACGAGTGGATTTATTCATCTTACGATGCTTTTTTATCAGAGAAAACAACTAAAATCAAAAGAACCGAGGTAATAGAATGGTTTGGAGATAAAAATGCTTTTAGAGAGTTTCACAAAGAAAACGTGGCTGCATTGAAAGAAGAACTAGAGTTTGAGTAAACTTTTAGTTAAACCTATAAGGTTTTTGAAAACCTTATAGGTTTGAATTTCTATTAACCGTCCAAGGCTTAGTAATTCCTTTCCTCGTTATAATGCTGCTTTTGGTGTGCAGGTTAGATTTAATTTGGCGCAGTAGGTAGTATAATATAGATAACCTTATTTTTGATTTTTTCGTTTTCTATTAAATAATTTTTGAAGAATTAAAAATAAGGTTTATGAGTAACGCTACTGATATAACAGGAGATAAAGGAGAACTCTTGACCAGTCTCATTGTAAGTCATATAGCTTTTGTAGAAAAGTATAGTCATGATAAAGGTTTAGATTTTTATTGTCGATTAAGAACCAAAGAAGAATGTAAATTCTACATACAATCTAAAGCTAGTGATAAACCTACCTACAAAGGTGACCATATACTTTCACTTCCAGTAGAAATAAGCACTATTTATAAATGGCTTAAAGAGAGCCAGCCTGTTTTTTTATTCATGACAGATGCTCGTAGGAATAAGTTATTCTTTTTAAGAATTACTAGAGAACTAATTGAAAATGAGTTAAAAATATCAGATAATCAGAAAACAATTAGTATAAATATTCCACTGAAAAATTGTATTGATGAGAACAATGTAGGACAACTGTTATTACCAGAAGTTATAGAAAACTCCGATTTAAGAGAAACTCCTTTAGAAGAGCTAAATGAATGGTTTGAAAACTACAAAAGTGCATTCCCTTTGCTTTTTCATCATTCAAATGAAATAAATAACTATCTAGAACTTTTAAGAAGCCCTGACCAATCCAAACAGATAAAGGCAAGAAATTTAATTCGTATTAGATATTCAGAACACGAGGAAGAACATACTATAAATATTTTAACTCCAAAAGATGGAGAGATATTTAATGAGTTTGAAAACATGATTACTATAAGAAATTATTCTAGTGCTGATAAACTACCCAACGAATTAATAAAAGGAATTATTGAAGTTTTTAGAAATACGAGTAATAGGATAACACAGCATCATGTTTTAGATATAATTACCCTTTTTCAAATCAAAGAAGCTGAGACTGAAATAGTAAAATGTATTCAGAGAAATTTAAATTTATTTGAATTTAGCCAAACCCATGTAGGCTTTAAACATACTTTTTTAGACTTTTTATTTGATGGACTAGCTGAACTCAAATCTGAAAAAGTCTATCCAGCAATAAGGGAGTTAATTAAGCATCAAACAACTTATTTATTACTACCTATTATACGTTTTGCAAAGGCTTTAAAAATAAAAAAGGCAAAAGAAGATTTGATTCCTATGATGTCTTTTGGTATAGATTCAGAAGGTTACAATTTAGTTAGAAAAGAAGCCTGCAAAGCTTTATTTGAAATAGGACTATCTAAAACTGATTTTAGAAAAATATTGAAAGAGTATGGCAAAAATGAATTGTACGATGCTAGTGTAATATACTTGTATGCCTTATGCGAAGATGATAAATTTAGTAAAGATTTATTTACTGTATCTAAAAAAACTACGACTAATTCTCTGAAAATCAGTATACTATTCTATATCAAAGAGCTAGGTTTATCACATATCAATAAAAACATAATTATAAAATATTTCTTAGACGAAAATCAAACAATCAGTAATGAAGCTCATCACATAATCCATTTCGAAAAAGATTTCTTGACGGAGAATGATAAAGTCAATATTGCTTTAGAGCTTATAAACAAAGGTTACAGAACGGAGAATAATACCTTTTTAATGAAAGGTTTAGAATTGATGTTTACGAGGCATAATGCTGAAAATGCAGAAAAACTTATTGATATTTTTTTACTTTTTTTGGAAAACAAAAGTTATATCATTGAGGAAAAAATGATGAGAGTTTTTGGCATAATAGCTAATTATAAATCAGAAAGGTTACTTGAAACTTTAACAAAGCAGAATATAGATTTTATATCTGAACATATATCAATAGTTATATATTTGAATGAATATCTTCCTGAAGTTATAACATTTGAAGTTTTAAATAATACATTTCAAAAGTGTCATTATTCAGCTTCTAAAAAAATTAAAGAACTTCTACTAGAAAAATTTAAAAATGAAATACCCAATTATGTTAAGACAAAATTGTCTAATCCAAAATCATTTGATTTTGTATATAAAGCTGCTGAACTTGTAGACTTTCCATTACAGGATATAGAAATGAAGTCATTATTTATACAAAACCTTCAACTAATAGTGAAAAACCACTATTATCAATCTGGTTATAGAAATAATAGGGATTTTCTTAGATTTTTATTTGACAAGTTTCCTAATGAATCTGCTGACTTGATTATACAGGATTTGCAAAATAATCAGATAGATAATATTGAGAATTTTAATTATAAAGTGAGAATACTTGGTAAAGTTTCTTCTGAAAATTGCAAAGTAGCCTTATTGAATTTACTTAACAACCAATATTTAGAAAATTATTATGGTCTAATTATTCAAAATCTAATAATATTCAAAAATGATCATGATGTTTCTAAACGAGTAAAATCTTTAGAACATCATCATAGTGAAACTATTAGAAATGCTGTAAAAGCATTTTATAAATAAAGTAAATACCTGTTTTCCTGTTCAAATTCCGTGTTCTGTGCTACACAGAATACTCATACTAACAACTGTTCTGTTGTGCCACAGAACAGGGAGGAAGGCAAGAGTTTTTAAAATTAACTTGCTTGAACGTCCAATTTATAACGATTATAAAAGTAAAGTCTTACCAAGAAGGCTCGTAATTCATTTTCTTTAGGATTCCATTCTTCTAATTCTTTTGGTATATGAAGTAAACTTGATACTCTTGTTCCAATATTGTTACGTTTAAATTCAGAAGCTGCTCCTTTTACTGAGTTGATGTATATATAAATTAGCAAATCATACTCTCTAATAATTCTTATATTATTAATATTAATTGAATCATTATCTGTTGGTGGTAAGTTTAGCCTTCTTTCCAAATTTTTAATTTGCTGATTCTCATGATTATTTTTTAAATCAAGCATAATAGTTTCAGAAACAACATATAAAAACGTTTTTGAATTTAAGCAATCATCACTTGAATAATTTCCCATAATGTTGAGAATTTGAAATTCTAATTTTTTATTAATCAATCCTTGAGAAAAAAATACACATTTACTGTGAAATAGACCTAATCGTTCTTTAAGAAATGAGATAAATGATTTTTCAATGTAATTGTAATCTATTTCCATAATTTTTTACTATTAGTAATATTTTGAGTTTGTTCTTTCAAGATACAAAAAATATCAGGTTTATAAAAAAATACCCATTTCTGTGACACACAGAACACTCATACCAAAACATCAATACCATAGAAAATCAAAAATGGTTTTGAATGAAGTTTATTTTTAGACAGATACGGTAAAGTAGTGTTTTTTTTTCCTAAACGACGGCTTCAAGCCTCGTTTATTGTTCATATTTCGGTTAGTATTTCTTATCTTCAACCGTCGTTTAGGCAGCCGTAAACGAGGATTTTATACACCTAAACGACGGCTTTACGCCTCGTTTACGGTTAAAATATAAAATTAGAATTCCTACTTTTTACTGAACTTGCTTTTTATAATCATCATAAGCATTATTGAGAGCGTTGTAAAGCATTTCGCCTACTAGTTTTGCACCTCTTGCATTAAAATGTGTATAATCGCTTTGTGCTAATGAAGGTTTATTATTTACCCAAGAACTCATCGAATTTTGTCCTCCCATGGCATCACGCAAATCCCAAAATGCACATCCTGCTTTCATAGCTGCATTTTTTTGAGCTTGTCTAATTACTTCTACACTTGGATATGATTCAAAATGAGTTCCTTTTTTTCTGGCTCTATCCGAAACACTTACCACCAAAACACAAGCATCTGGATGCAAAGATTTTAAATAATTATACTGGCGATAAAACATTCTTTCATAATATGAAAGACTATAATTCCCTTCTCCACTAATATTTACACCAAACTGTACAACAATCAACTTTACTTGAAGAGCTTCTACTTGTTGTTTCATAAAATCACGATTCATGCGAGGAATCTCAAAACCCGAACTTCCACGAATAGAAACATTATCCAAAGCAACTCCTGTATTACAATCAAAAGCAACTCCCAAAATTTCAGGATTTCCTTTACTTCCCAAATGAACCTGTATTTTATTAAAATTAGTCTTTAAAGGAACTTTATGAATAGCCAAATTTTCATTTTTTGGAAGGTCTAATTTATCAATTACTTCGTCTCCATTCAAGTTGAGTTGAAAAGCCAAAGGTGCAGAAGGAGAACGATAAATAAATTTTACATTTTCAATAGTTGTTGCCTTTTTGTGTCCTAGTTTTGGATCTGTAAAACGAACCCAAGCGTGTTTCATTTCTGAATGTAGAGAATCAGTAGGATTTGTAAAACGGTCGTATTCTGTCAGAAGTCCTAATTTATTATGACGAGGATTTTTCTTTTGGTCTATATAAGCATATTTTGTCCAATTGGGAGAATAACTAGTAAAAAGTGTCGCACGTACATTTCCACGCACATAAACAGGAACAAGCCCCACTCCACAACCACCAAAACGATGTTGAAAACGCTCTCTCAAATAGGAACTAATACGGTCACCTTCAATCTGAGAATCTCCATAATGAAGAATTCGAATCAGATTAGGCTTTTTAGAAAGAGATTGTAAAGAGGCAAAAAAAGCATTGAGCGCATCAGGATTATTGGGTGGAAATTCTATTGCCTGACGAGCAGGAACAACTGGCTCATAACGCTCTTCTTGCAAAACAGTATCTTCTACTTGGACATAATTTAATGAGTCTTCATCTGAAAAATCTAATGTATCGACAAGAACAGTTTCTGCATTTTCTACTTTACTCTGAATATCTGCAATAAAATCAAGTTCCTTTTTGGTTGTATCAGGAAGTGGACTTAAATCATCAAGCGTAAAAACATTCATTGTAAAACTCTCACTCATAGGAATTTCGACAGGCGAAAGCACCATTATTACGAGCGAAATACAAGTAATATAAAAAAGAAGCACAAGAGGGCGTAATGGTTCGACTGATTTTTCTTTCATTAAAATTTTTGTCTTTCTAAACTTATCAGAGGTATATGTTCGTATAGCAAATGTAGTAATTTAGCTCATTAAAATATACTATTGTTTCCATAATCTTATATTTGGATTCAAAACAGCAATACTGTCTAAATTACTTTGACGAATGTCGACAGAATCAAAAATTATCTGATCCATATATTTCATCTCAACTACTTGTAAAGGAATATATTTAATTTGATTTTTATTAAAACTCATTCCCAAAAGGTTTTTAACCTCCAAAAGTTGCAGAGGAAATTCTGTAAATAGATTATTATTTAAATTACAAGTAATTAGATTTTCTAATTTAGCAAAATTTTCAGGAAGTGATTTTAGTTTATTGCCTCCTAAGTCAGCAATTCTAAGACGTGGTAAATTCACAAAAGTATTAGGTAATTCTTTTATTTTGTTATAACCAAAATTGAAATCCATTAGATTTTCCATATCGCCAAATGAATCTGGTAATTTTTCTAATCTACATGCATTTGCTGTGATGTGTAATAACCTATCACAATCTCCTATAGATTCTGGAAAGGTACTTATTTTTGTTCCCCCAACCTGAAGAGCTTCTAAGTTTTTTAAATTTCCTATATTATCAGGCAGTTTGTATAAAGGATTATTGAGTAAACTTAGGTAAGCTAAATTTTTGAGTTCACAAATCTCATTAGGCAAAACTTTTATAGTATTGAAGTTTAAGCCAATCGATTCTACTTGTTGTAATAAATTAATATTGGAAGGAATTGAAGTTATATTGCAACTCTTTAAGCTCAATGCTTTCAACTTTGGAAGCTGTGCTAATTTTTCAATATCCTTGCTAAAATCAGAAAAATTAGCTCCCACAACAGTTAATCTTTCAAGATTTTTGAGTTTTATAATATCATCTGGTAATTTTGTTGTTCCTTTCTCTTTAAGAAATAGATTTTTCGTACCGAGCGAATCCTCTACAGCTTCTGAAATAGAAAAGGTAAATTCTACAAACTTTAGGTAAGGATTGATAAATATTCTATTAAAATCAGGCATAGAATAATTATGCCTTTCTCCTGCTGGATGCCAAGGTAGTTTGCTCTCAAAGGTAGGAGGAATTAGCCTTTCGTCTAAAGCTTTATTTTTTTTTATTGCCTTTTCTGTACTTGAAAGGTTGGTAGTATCTTCATCATTTATAGTACTTTCATTTTCAGCAATGTTTGCAAGCAACTGACTTTCATTTTGAGACGAATTATTTGTAGTACATGATACTAATAAGAATGAGAAAAGAATAAATAGTAGCTTAATATTTTTCATGTTTTTTTAGTAAAATGTTTAAAACAAACCCTAAGGGTTTTCGAAAACCCTTAGGGTTTAAAACTATATCTTCATTTCAGGCACATTATCAGGAATAATCAATTTACCTTCTGTTGCAGCCTTAATTTCTTCTACACTCACCCCTGGGGCACGTTCACGAAGTAAAAAACCATCCTCTGTAACATCCAAAACAGCCAAATTAGTAACAATTTTTTTGACACAATTTAGTCCTGTAATCGGTAAATCACATCTTTTCAAAAGTTTTGATTCTCCTTTTTTGTTGGTGTGCATCATAGCAACAATAATATTTTGAGCAGAAGCTACTAAATCCATTGCTCCTCCCATCCCTTTTACCATTACTTTAGGAATTTTCCAGTTAGCAATATCTCCATTTTCAGAAACTTCCATAGCTCCCAAAACCGTCAAATCGACATGTCCACCACGAATCATGGCAAAGCTCATAGAAGAATCAAAAATAGATGATCCTGCAAGCGTTGTAACCGTTTCTTTTCCTGCATTGATAAGGTCTGCATCGACATTTTCTTCGGTTGGATAAGGGCCCATTCCTAAAAGCCCATTTTCAGATTGAAGAACTACATCAATTCCTTCAGGAACATAATTAGAAACTAGAGTAGGAATTCCAATTCCTAAATTGACATAAAAACCATCTTGCAACTCTTGTGCAATGCGTTTTGCGATTCCAAATTTATCTAACATAATATTTTAATTGATAGTTGAAAATTGATAATTGAGAAACTAATTTATAAATGATACTAGAATAGTAATTCTTTCATAATTTACCATTCACAATTCATCATTTTTCATTAACTGTACGCTTTTCAATACGCTTTTCATAATTCTTTCCTTCAAAAATGCGTTGTACAAAAATCCCTGGAATATGGATAAAATTAGGGTCTAATTCTCCATTTTCTACTAATTCTTCTACTTCTACAACTGTAATTTTTCCAGCCATTGCCATCATTGGATTGAAATTTCTGGCTGTTCCTTTAAAGATAAGGTTTCCTTGTTTGTCGCCTTTCCACGCTTTTACAAAAGCAAAATCTGCGTGTAGAGCTTCTTCCAAAACATACATTTTTCCGTTGTATTCTCTAGTTTCTTTACCTTCAGCCACTTCTGTTCCGAATCCTGCTGGTGTAAAAAAGGCAGGAATTCCTGCGCCACCTGCTCGGCATCTTTCGGCTAGAGTTCCTTGTGGAATTAAATCTACTTCTAATTCACCAGATAAAAGTTGTCTTTCAAATTCGGCATTTTCTCCTACATAAGAAGAAATCATTTTCTTTACTTGGCGTTTTTGGAGCATAAGTCCAATACCAAAATCATCTACACCTGCATTATTTGATATACAAGTAAGACCTTTTACGCCACTTTTAACAAGGGCAGTAATAGAATTTTCAGGAATTCCACAAAGACCAAAACCACCTAACATAAGTGTCATGTTGTCTTCAATGCCTTCAAGGGCAGCCTCTGCGTTGGGATAGACTTTATTCATTTTTAATGTTTATTTACGTGTTTGTTTGTAAATTTTTTATAATCTGAGTAAAAAGATTATATTTTATCCAAAGTTTGAAAAATAAGAGCAGTTTTCAAAATAAAATTGTTTCATTTTGTTTTAGTAGAAAATTAGCACAAAACTAAATCCTGTATTCAAACTTATTGAGATTTAGAATTGATAAATCGGTCAGATATAGTATACCAAAGAAATAACGACATAAAATTTGATAACTAATAGAAATTAAATAAACAACTATTTTACAACAAATAACTTACTGAAAATCAGTACATTGGATTCGTAATTTTTAATTCGTAATTGTTCCTAGGCGAATAGCTTTTTGAAAGCTCTAATTTGTTAAAAATAAATTTCTTGAGCCAATCTATATGTATTTGCATGAGCTTCTACAATATCGGTAATATTTGGTGAATATCCTCCTCCCATACTGACACAAACAGGAATAGTGTTCTTTTTACACTGCTCAAAAACAAATAAATCTCGTTCTCGGCAGCCTTTCAAAGTCATTCCCAAACGCCCTAATTTATCAGTTTCAAGTATATCTACACCTGATTGAAAAAATATAAATTGAGGTTCTTGTTCTTGAATAAGTTTGGGTAAAGTTTCTTTTAAAATTTTCAAATAGGTTTTATCATCTGTTCCATCTTCTAGCTCAATATCTAAGTCTGATTTTTCTTTTTTATAAGGGTAATTTTTTGCCCCATGCATACTAAAAGTAAAAACTCTTTTTTCATTCTCAAAAATTTCTGCTGTTCCATTTCCTTGATGCACATCCAAATCTACCACCAAAATTTTATCAAAATTATGCTCGTCCATCAAATGATATGCTCCTAAGGCAATATCATTTAGAAGGCAAAAACCTTCTCCATGTTCAGTAAAAGAATGATGTGTTCCTCCTGCAATGTTCATACTAATACCATACTTCAAGGCAAATTCTGTATTTTGGATTGTTCCTCCTGCAATTGTAATTTCTCTTCTGATTAGCCTTTTAGAGATTGGAAAACCAATCAATCGTTCTTCCTTTCGTGTTATAGAAACATTTTTTAATTTGTTCCAATACTCTACAGTATGCGCTCTGAGAATTTTTTCTTCTAAAATAGGAATTGCTTCAAAAAAATTTTCTTGGATTATAGTTCCTTCCTCAAGAAGTAGTTTGGGTAATAAATTATATTTTTCCATTGGAAAACGATGACTTTGAGGTAATGGATGTGCATAAATAGGAGCAAAAGCAATTTTGAGCATTTTAATTTAAAGAAATGGTAAGTAATTTTAAAAAACTAGAATCCACAAAAAAACCTTATTTTCTATTGTTTTGTTTCAATAAAAAATAAGGTTAGCTTCTTGAGATAATAAAATAAAAACTAGATATTAATCTTCGTCTTCATCTACTACTACTTCTTTTGCAAATTCTGCAATCATTTTACCTTTAAGATAAAGATTACCTTCGTGATAATAAGCACGGTGCATCAAATGCGCCTCGCCTGTAGTTGGACAAATAGAGATTGATTTAGCCTCACATTTGTGGTGCGTACGACGCTTATCACGGCGTGTTGTAGAAATTCGACTTTTAGGATGTGCCATAAGATTTTTACTAAATTTTTAAAGAAAGACTGCAAAGATGAAAATTTTTTGTGTAAAAACAGAATTAAAAACTAGTTTTCTCTCTATTTTTACTTTTTTTCTCATCTATATCTTTCTATTTAAGGTTCAACAATATTTTTAAAGACCTGTTTCTATATCTTGAAAAATATCAAAAATCTAATTTTGATTGTTCTTTAAATTTTTCAAAATACTCCAACGTGGGTCTATTTTTTCGTCTTCAGAAGAAGGTGTAGTTTTATTTTTACTGTCCTTTTTATCTCCTGATTTGTCCTCTGATTTTTTATCTGTTTCAGAAGAGTAAATGAAATTGATTTTTTTTGCTTTTTTGTCTGACTCTTCGTCATCCAAATTATCCAAATCTCCACTTTCTGTATATTCATCCGAATCATCATCCGAATATCCATCTTCTTCCTCCCAAAAACGAGGATGCAACTTCTTCATTGGAATATCCAACATCAAAAACTCATACAAAAGCTCACCTACATTAATGCTTGGTGTTCTACGAGTTATCAAAACAATCTCTTCAGTAAGTTCTCGCTCTTCCTCACTATATTTATAGAGAATTGTATCTTCGACATCTACTTCATAATCAAACTCGTCTAAAGAACGGTCACAGACCAGCTCTACAGTACCGTCGATAATTAAAGTAGCACGAATAAGTTGTTCGTTTTTTTCGAGAATGACTTCTGCATTACAATCTCCTTTTTCAATAAATCCATTTAGATGCTCCTTGACATAAGCAAAGAATTCATTGTCTAATTTGAATGTAAAAGAATGCGAACCTAATTTGAGCGCAATAATGTCAATTTCGAAAGTGCGTAAGTCTTTCACTTGATTTTAACTTTTTGATTAAGACCACAAAGATACGGCTTTCTATCAAAAAACAAGTATTTTTTCATTAAAAATCTAATTTTTATCGAAAAAAAATCTATAAGAAATGACTTCACTCAAAATCTTGCAAAACTCATTTTATTTTTGGATTTTACAAGGAAAATAAAATTAGTATTCAATTACTTAACTACCTTATTACAATGATAAATTACGTTTGTGTTTCTGACCTACATTTAGGTGCTGCTTCAAGTTTGATGACTTATGTCAATCCAAATAGCTTTCGAATTGACCCACAAAAACCTAGTCCAACGCTTGCAGAATGGGTAAAATGTATGGATAAAATTATTTCTGAAACCAATCCAAAGGGTACAAAAAAGCCAAAACTCATTTTGAATGGAGATATAATGGAACTTGCTCTTTCGAATACAAATGAAACAGCAATGGCATTTGAGCAGTTTATAAAGTTAATTTTTCCTGCTGATAAAGTTCCGGAAGAATGGGTTTTTGATACAGAATTACATTTTCTACCTGGAAATCATGACCATCATTTGTGGGAAAAGGCTAGAGAAACCCAATATATTAATTATATTGAAACGTTAGCACCAAATAGTTATTTGCCTATTCCTTGGCACACCACCAAAATGTATAACCCAAATCCCATTCCTGATTATTTTATGAATGGAATTATACAAAGACAGCCACATTTGAAAAAGGCTTGTGTTTGTGTTTCGACGATTTATCCAAATTATATTGTTACTAATGAAAAGAAAAATAAAGGTGTAATTTTTTCACACGGACATTATATAGAATCGCTTTATACGCTTATGTCAGACCTAAAAACAATGATTTTTCCTGACCGTTTGCGTCCTCAAGATATGTGGGATATTGAAGCTGAAAATTTTGCTTGGATAGATTTTTTTTGGTCGACAATGGGTCGTTCTGGAGAAGTAGGAAAAGATATTGAAGCAATTTATAATAAAATGCAAGACCCAAAAGAAGTCCGAAAGCTAACTGATAATCTATCTGAAAGTATTGCAGAACGTTGGCAGAAAAACAAAATCAAAGAAATAGCAACAGAAGGAGCATTAAAATGGATTTTGGGAGAAGTTTTTGAAAAAATTGCAAACTCTGAACGTGGAGTGCCTCATAAAGTATTAGATGACAAAACAAAAGCAGGATTAACAGATTTTATTGAAAAGCCTGTGTTATCACAAATGAAAGACGAAATGGGACAAATTCCTCCTTATTTGAGCTTTATTTTCGGACATACTCACAAACCTTTTGAAAAAATGATGACATTTGGAGGATTTCCACAAGCAGTAAAAGTATATAATGATGGTGGTTGGGTTGTCGATACAGTTGAGCAGCAAGACTTTCATGGTGGTGCAGTCGTACTAGTAGATGATAATTTGGATTGTCTTTCGCTTCGTATGTATAATGAAGGCAAATATGAAGTTTTGGTAGCAGAAGCTAAATATGAAAATGAAGAACATTCAGAGTTTTTCAATACAGTTTCTAAGCTCATAGACAATGAACACGAACCTTTTGCTAGTTTTTGCCAAGTAATTGAAAAAGAAGTAGCGATTCGTCATGCTTACTTGCGTTCTAGTGTGAGAAGTTAGAAAACACAAAATTTTAGTTTACAAAAAAAGTCTAAGAATTAATTTACAAATTCTTAGGCTTTTTTGAAAAGTATTTTATAGAATCACTCCATTTCTGTTTTGTAAACTATACTTTTGCACAAAAAGTATTTGTCTATTCTGTCATCTCTTTCAAAATAGTATTTAGTTTTTTGATAGAATCATAACGAGTGTGGAGTGTTTTCTTTTCTATTATAGAAGATGAATCCTTATCATATTTTTGGTCTACAATAATATAAGTTCCTCTAATGCTTATGGAAGTTAAGGCTAAGAAAAACTCTTCTTCATTTTTCTTAATCATTATTTTTGGAGGAGAGTTAAAATCAAGCTCATAAATAATAAATCCTTGACTTTCAATTATATTAAATATTTTTTTTAGTAGTGATAAAGTATAAAAATGTAATACTATAACCCAACCAACAGCCATTATAAAAAGCAGTAAAGATAAAGGAAGAATGTTTTTTGTATTTCCATCTGCATCTGTAAAATAAATAAGAGCTAACAGAATAATACTGATTATACAGAAAAGAAATGTATCTATTGAGAATATAGAAATTAAAAATATTTTTCTTTTAGAAATTTTTGCCTTCATAATTTTGTTTTATAAAATTGAAGTATAATTTAAAATTTAATCGCAAAAAAACCTAAGAATTTATTTAAAATTCTTAAGTTTTAATCAAAATTTGAAATATCTATACACTCAAACGATTCTCAATTTCATTTGTCAAAAATTCTTTCAACACATCAATTTCTATACTATCCAAAACCTCTTCAGCAAAGGCTTGTAATAATAATGCTTTTGCTTTTTGTTTCGGAATTCCTCTCGCTTGTAAATAAAATAAAGCCTCTTCATCTAGTTTTCCAGTTGTTGCTCCATGCGAACATTTTACATCATCTGCCCAGATTTCAAGTTGAGGTTTTGTATTCAAAATAGAATCATCAGAAAGCAAAACATTTTTGTTCGACTGAAAAGCATTTGTTTTTTGTGCAGCCTGACGAACAAATATTTTTCCATTAAAAACAGCTCTTGATTTGCCATCCAAAACGCCTTTATAGGTTTCATTACTGTACGAATTTGGTCGTGTGTGGTCAATAACGGTATGATTATCAACGTGTGTTTTTTCGTTCAATAAATAAAGTCCATTCATAAACGACTCACAATGTTCTCCAGAAACAATTCTCAAATCATTACGGATTAATTTTCCTGCAAGTGAAATTGTAGTATTTGTAAAACTGCTATTATCAGCTTGCCAAGCGTGTGTACTTCCTACTTGAAACTGACTTTTCGCATCTGCTTGTATTTTATAATGCTTTACATTTCCGTATTTCTCTACATTTACAGAAGTCAAAACATTTGTCAAGTTTGGATTTTCGCCTTTTGTAATATAGTTTTCTACAACTGTACAACGGCTGTTTTCACCAACAGAAATATAATTTCTGACCTGTGAAAGTGTGTTTTTCTGACTTGCATCATTTACAAAATAAACAAAAACAGGAAACTCTAATTCTTGATTTGCTGCAAGTTCAATCACATAACCATCGGTAGCAAAAGCTGCATTAATATCAGAAAAAATACTAACCGAATCCTTGCCAGATGTACTTGGAAACTTATCAAGAAATTTATCAAAAGTAGAACTAGAAGTTTCAGTATTTGAAAGAGATTTGATAGAAATTTTATCTTTAGTTTCTTTTATATCAGAATGTTTCTCAGAAAAATAACCATTGATAAAAACAAGAACATGAGAGTCTAAATCTTTATTACTATTCAAATAATAGTTTAGTTCATTCAAATCTAAATCAGAATTTAAAAAACTACTTTCACTTTGTAATTCAAATTTGTTGGAAATAATAGGCTTTATATCTGTAAATTTCCACTCTTCGTTCCTTGTTGTCGGAAAAGCATTGTTTTCGATAGCTTCTAAAGCTGTTTTTTTAGCTAAAGAAAATTTATCGGTATCTATATTTTCGCTTACTTTTTCAGCTAACTCCTCAAAAGGAGCTAAAAAAGTAGATTTTATATCGTCTAAAGTAGTTGTCATAAGATAGTGATTAGTGATAAGTGATTAATTATAAATGAAATATCCTTATCATATAAATATAGAAAAGAAAAATAAACGATTACTGAATTAATTTCTTCTTTTACAATTATAACCTTTTTCTTATTAATGTCGCTTCGTAAAACACCAACAATGGCATTTTTTTCTAATAAAGGTTAGAAGAATAATTCGTAATTTTTAATTCGTAATTGCTCAATTTATTGAGCAGCAACTTCTTCTTTTATCCAATCATAACCCTTTGCTTCCAACTCCAAAGCGAGTTCTTTTGTACCTGATTTTACGATACGACCTTGATATAAAACATGCACAAAATCTGGAACGATATAATCTAAAAGGCGTTGATAGTGAGTTACTACAATAACTGCATTATCTTTATTTTTGAAACGATTAACGCCATTTGCAACAATCTTAAGCGCATCAATATCAAGTCCAGAATCTGTTTCATCCAAGATAGCTAATTTTGGTTCTAACATAGCCATCTGAAAAATCTCATTCTTTTTCTTCTCTCCACCCGAAAAACCTTCATTCAAAGCTCTTGTCAAAAGTGAAGAATCTAATTCCATTTCAGCAGCTTTTGATTTCATCAATTTCAAAAATGAAACTGCATCTAATTCTTCTTTTCCTTTATATTTACGAATTTCGTTTACAGCCGTTTTCATAAAAGTAGCATTGCTTACTCCTGGGATTTCGATAGGATATTGAAAAGCTAAAAATATTCCTTCACCTGCACGTTCTTCTGGCGCAAGGTCTAAAAGGTCTTTTCCTTCAAATGTTACACTTCCTCCTGTTACTTCGTATTCTTCTCTTCCTGCCAAAACAGAAGCAAGTGTACTTTTTCCTGAGCCATTTGGTCCCATAATAGCATGAACTTCGCCAGCTTTTACTTCAAGATTAAGTCCTTTAAGGATTTCTTTATCGCCAGTTCCTGTATCTATACTAGCTTGTAAGTCGTTTATATTGAGCATTTTTGAGTATTTTCTTTTTTATGAAAAACGTTAATTTATAAAGTAAGAAAGTCTAAAGCATTTTTTAAATAGAAATCAATTATTTAGACTAATTACAAACTAACTAGAATTTGGGTGCAAAGTTCGTAAAGAATTGAAGCAAAAGCAATTTTTGTGATTTAATTTATATAAAAACCATTTTATCTCCTCAATATAATTAATTAGGATACAATTTTTTATCTGTTAGAACTTCCAAAAACAAGTTTTTTATACAAACAGGATTCTATATTATATCTATCAGCTATAAAAAGATTTATCTAATTTATCTCTTCAAAATTCTCATTTCCTATATTCTTGGTATAGGGTTCTAACTAAAATTCGTATTTTTGAAAATCTATTTACTACTAAAGAGTAGAAAAGACCTTTTTAAATTTACAACACACAAAATTTTATGAGAGAATTACTAGAGAAATTTGAGAACAAAAATCCAGAAATCGTTTTTGAATGGCACGATCAACAAACTGATGCTGTCGGTTGGGTAGTCATTAACTCACTTCGTGGAGGTGCAGCAGGTGGAGGAACACGTATGCGTGTCGGATTAGACAAGCGTGAAGTAGAATCACTTGCCAAAACCATGGAAATCAAATTTAGTGTTTCAGGACCTGCTATTGGTGGCGCAAAATCAGGAATTAATTTTGACCCAAAAGACCCACGTAAGCAAGAAGTGTTGAATCGTTGGTACAAAGCCGTAGCACCACTTTTGAAAAATTATTATGGAACTGGTGGTGATATGAATGTTGATGAAATCCATGAAGTAATTCCAATTACAGAAGATTGTGGTATTTGGCATCCACAAGAAGGTGTTTTTACAGGACACTTTCAGCCAACAGAACCACAAAAAATTAACCGTATCGGACAACTTCGTTATGGTGTAGTCAAAGTTTTGGAAAACGAAGATTACACACCTTCTCTGCAAAGAAAATACACTGTCGCTGATATGATAACAGGTTATGGTGTAGCTTGTGGAGTTTTTCATTTTTATGATATTTGGGGCAAAGGCGAAGAAGATTATAAAGGAAAAAGAGCTATTATTCAAGGCTGGGGAAATGTAGCGAGTGCTGCAGCTTTTTATTTGGCTCAAAAAGGAGTTAAAGTAGTTGGTATTTTGGATAAAGAAGGCGCACTTTTGAAAGAAGAAGGTTTTTCTTTTGAAGAAATCAAGCAGTTGTTCTTAGATAAAAACGGAAATCAGCTCAATGCTACAAATATGCTTTCTTTCGAAGAAGCAGAACAAAAAATTTGGGATTTTGGGGTAGAAATATTTATTCCTGCTGCTGCATCAAGATTGGTTCAACAATCTCAAATTGAAAGAATGATAAAAGGTGGTTTGGAAGTAGTTTCTTGTGGTGCAAATGTTCCTTTTGCTGACAAAGAAATTTTCTTAGGCAAAACATTAGAATATGCTGATAAAAATGTAGCAATTATTCCAGATTTTATTGCCAACTGTGGAATGGCTCGTGTTTTTGCTTACCTTATGAGCAACGATGATGTAGACATGTCTGATGAAGGAATTTTTGAAGATACTTCAACTATCATCAAAAATGCACTTGAAAAAACACATTCAAGAAATAAAAACAAAACAGGATTAGTAGAAACTTCTTTTGAGATTGCTTTAGAGCAATTAGTTTAAATATTATGTTATTGGTGTCTCCACCAACAACGGCAAAAACGACAATAACATCGAAAGATTTATCACAGCCTTAGTAATTTAGAAATTGCTAAGGCTTTTTTTATCTAATTTTCGAACTATTATTTGATGTAAGTAAGTTTATCTGAAATAGATAATTATATTTGTAAAAACATACGCACTTACATTTATCATCATTACTTCCATTCTTCTTATTTTACAGTCTATTTATATATTATGAAAACTATAGAAGTCGAACACAAAGCCAAGCAAACACTTTTGGCAATTGGTTTCTTTTTATTTATTTATTTGTTACTTATTTCTCTTTCTTTTGCCCTTACTATAGGTTTTGGATTTGCAGGAATAGGAGTTATTGCCATGCGCCCATCTTTTTTTACGCTATTTCTAGGAATAGGATTGGCTAGTATTGGGGGTTTGGTTTTCTTTTTCTTAATAAAATTTATTTTCAAACGTGTCAAAGTTGATCGTTCGGATATGATAGAGATTAAAGAAAATGAAGAACCACGTCTTTTTGCTTTAATTAGAGAACTGACTAGAGAAGTAGGCACAGATTTTCCAAAAAAAATCTATCTTACTAGAGATGTAAATGCTGCTGTTTTTTACGATTCTAGCTTTTGGAGTATGTTTTTTCCTACCAAAAAAAATCTACAAATTGGTTTAGGATTAGTAAATGCAGTAACTGAAACCGAACTAAAAGCTGTTTTGGCTCACGAATTTGGACATTTTAGTCAGAAAACATTAAAAGTAGGAAGTTATGTTTATAATGTAAATAAAGTAATTTATAATATGCTTTATGATAATGATTCGTATAGCAATTTAGTACAACGCTGGTCTAATTTTAGTTGGGTTTTTGCGATTTGTGCGTGGATAGGAATCACAATTATTACAGGAATTCAATGGATTCTTCAAAAAATGTATGGCATTGTCAATGTTCGTTATATGGAACTTTCTAGAGAAATGGAATTTGAAGCTGATCAAATTGCTGCCTCTGTAGTAGGTTCAAAACCTTTGGTAGATTCACTTTTACGTCTTCAATTGGCTAGTGATGCACTTCAATCTTTAATCAATTTTTATCAAGAGCAAATAGCCAAAGAAGAAATAGCTGAAAATATTTATCCTCAACATCATTATTTAATGAATTATTTGGCTAAAGAAAGTCATCTTGATATACAAAACAATTTGCCTGTTGTTACGAAGGAGAGTTTGAATAAATTTGATAGAAGTAAGGTTGTTATTGAAAATCAATGGGAATCGCATCCAAGTACAGCCGATAGAGTTCAGCATTTAGAAGATTTAGGTTTTGATGCAGAACCTTCTTTAGATACAGCATGGAGCATTTTTGATAATGCTCAAAAGTGGCAAGATAAGTTTACAAAAGATATTTTTGCAGATGTAAAATTTTCTCAGACACCAAAACTACTTTCTTTGGAAAATTTCAAAGAAGAATATTCTACCTACAAACAAAAGTATTCTTTTGATGAGCGTTACAACGATTTTTATAACTCAAAAGATATTTCAGAATTTAATATGGAAAGAATTATTGATAGAATCAATTCTAATTCTTCAAAAATTCTGATTACTGAAAATACAGAGTTAGAAGATATTTTCAATGAAAAAAATACAGAGCTTATCCGAAAACAACAAGGATTAGAAAATGATTGTCTGATTTTGGAAGCAATTATCGATAAGCAAATCAAGCTCAAAACTTTTGATTTTGAAGGAATAAAATATCCAGTCAAACATGCGCCACTTATTTTGCAAGAACTGCAAGATGAAGCACAAGCCAACAAAAAGCTAATTCAACAAAATGAAGAAAATGCTTTTATTTATTTCTATAAAAAAGCTCAAGCAAATAATAATGATGCAATTTTGAAAGAATTGTATGAAAATTATTTTGAAAGACATCAAATAAAGAAAGATGATAAATTACTTCATAAAGCTCTTTTAGAAAAATCACAATTTATTGGTCAGCAATTAGAAATTCATGAAATTGAAGAACACATGGCACATCTTCGTTTTGAAGAGCGAAAAATGCGTTCTCGTTTGAAAGAAATTGTAGAAAAAGAACCTCACCTTTTAGATGTTTACACAGCTCAAAACAAAAAACAATTAGAAGATTATCTGTCTCAAGAATGGATTTATTTTGACCATAATCATTATTATGAAACTCCTCTAGGACTTCTTTTTGCTGCCTACAGTTTTTATTATGAACTTTTCAACCAGTCTTTATTCTTAAATAAGAAAAATTTATTGGAAAGACAATTGTTATTGGCAGCTTAGTTTTCGAATAAAAATTAGAATAAGTTCTCAAAAAAAGCAATTACAGCCTTTGTAATTGCTTTTTTTATTTTTAAACTCTCTTTTCCGACCTCTTTTCTGTATATATTTTCGTTTTGCTACTATAATTCTGAATCGCATATCATCATAAAACAAACTTGAAAGCAAAATAAATGCGCTAACAAACAATGTATTTAATTGAAAATTAAAAGTAGAATAAAACATTACGCCTGTTATTCCTCCTATAAAGAAAAAACCAATAATAGATATTCTTAATTTAATGGTTGGAATTATTTTTTCACGTTGATAGGTTTTTGGAAAAAACAATTGAGACAATTCTATTCCTAAATCTGTAAAAAGACCTGTTAAATGAGTTGTTCGTACAACAGCATTAGAAATATTAGTAACAAATGAGTTTTGTAATCCCATAGCAAAGAGCAATAAAAAAGCAATCAAATTTATTGATTGGAAAGAGTAAAGATGAGCATAAACAGGAATAAAAAATAAAATAAATACTTCAATAAGTGTTGGCAAAACAAATACATTAAGGCGTTTATTATTTCTGTATTGCTCAATCAGAAAACTAGAGACAAATGAGCCAAACATAAAACATAAAATATACAATAAATATGCTCCTCCACTCCATATATCCAAATTTACAAGGTCATACATAAAGAGTGCAAAGTGTCCAGTTACATTTGTTGTAAGCTGGTGGATTTCTAAAAAACCTGTTGCATTTACTATTCCAGCTACCAATGACAAAACCGTCGCAATTTGAATATTATGTGCTAATGTTCTACTTTTACCTTGATGTCTAAACATTTTACATTTTTATTTATAGCTTTTGTTTTTTTAATCCAAGATCTAAAAAC
This sequence comes from Bernardetia sp., assembly GCA_020630575.1. Lineage (GTDB taxonomy): Bacteria > Bacteroidota > Bacteroidia > Cytophagales > Bernardetiaceae > Bernardetia. Next base: position 13,597 of record JAHDBD010000017.1, on the reverse strand, counting down.
TAACCATTTCAATATAATCTCCTACTTCTAGTTGATGCACTACATCCATTCCGTTTATTACTTTTCCAAAAATGGTATAACGTCCGTCTAAATGTGGAGTAGGCGAGTGCGTAATAAAAAACTGACAACTTTCTGTATCTTTTCCTGCCGAAGCCATTCCCAAATATCCTTCATCATCATAATAGAAAGTTGAAAACTCAGAACGAATAGTGTAATCTATACCTCCCCAACCGTCACCTCTTGGGTCTCCACCCTGTACTACAAAATTAGGAACAACTCTATGAAATTTCTTTTGATTAAAAAATTCTTTTCCTGCTAGAGTTACAAAACTAGCGACTGTTGCAGGAGCTTCTTCTGTAAATAGCGAGACTATTATTTCTCCTTTATTTGTATTCAAAATAATCGTATTTCTTGCATCTAAAGTACTTATTAGCTTCCAATCAATTTCTCTTGTTGGAGGAAAAGGTGGATTCTGAGTAGGTTTTCCTGTATAAAATTCTATTGTTTTACTGATTTCTTGATAGGTTTCAATTTCTTTGGGTAGTTCTAATTTTTTTCTTGCTTCTGTAAGCAGTTTGGTTAGAGAATTTGTTTTGTATTTGTAAATTTTCTTAAAATCTTCATTCATTAATGCATTAGCAGCCAATGCCATCGCTCCTACATCGCCTGACTTGATAGCAAATTCAAAACCTTTGCTTAATTGTTCTTTTTGTTTTGAAGAAACCTTTTGAGCAGAATTTGACAAAAACTTTGTAGAAACATTAAAAATAGCTTCAGTTGCTGCTGTTCTTAAGAGGTGATTTTGTGTGTTTTGAAGTGTGTCCAAAATCAAATCCATATTTTGGATATTTTCAGAAAGAGCTTGCAACAAAGCCATTTTTTCATAGACATTTTGAGAAGAGTCCAACACAGAAATTGCTTTTTGAGAAGCTATATTTTCCTTTCTTTCAGTTTTGATTGCTCCTGCAAAAAGATTTGCACGAGTTCTATAATTATTTGTTTTTTCTATCCATTCCAAATATAGTTTATAGTCTGTCAGACGAGCCAAGTTTTTAAGAGTTTCGGAAGCTACAATTTGAAGATTTGGATTTTTAGCATTGATATAATTTCCAATTGCTTTTTTTATTTTTGGAGAATCATCAAACTGCCCAAGCGCACGAATAGCTGATATTTTAACTAGATAATTTTCAGCTGTTTTATTTAAAATTTTAATTAAAAAATCTTCATTTTCTTTTGTTTTTATTGCTCCTAGAGCTTGAGTAGCATTCGAACGCACAAAAAGTTGAGAATCATTATCAGCCTTATTTTTTAGTATTTCAAAGAAATCACTTTGTTTTTTTTCTTGAATAGAATCAGTTTCTGTTTTAGGAATTATTTTATCGCCAAGGCGAGCAAAATAAGCAGAAGCCATCAAACGAACTGTATAATTTTGCTTAGGAGGAGTTAGGAAATCAAGCATCAAAAGTGTAGCTGAATCTGAAATTACTCGTTCGTTTACTTTTGGTTTGGTGGCTGCACGATAAATTCCGATAGCTTGTCCTACTCTAAGAGTATCATTTTCATAATTTTTAAGAGCTAAAAACTGCAATCCTTTTTGGGTTGCACTTTTTCCAATAGCTTCCAAAAGTCGCTGCTGAACATTTACATCATAGTTTCCACTCGCTTGTAGTTGAGTGGTCTTTTCTAGCAATAATGTTTCACTACTTGTTGCCCAAAACTGTCCAATTGATGTGGCAGCAGCTTGACGAACAGACGATTTTTCATCATTTAATAATTCTAATAAAGGCATCAGAAAGCTACTATCTTGCAGAGAAGCAAAAGTAAGAGCAGCATGTTTTCTATATTTTTCTTGTGGATGAGATAAAAATGTAGCTACTGTTTCGGCATCTCTTCGGTTAGCAGCGTCATATATTTTTTGAAGCAGTGTATCAGAATGAAAAACATTACGTTTAATAAACTTTTCCAAATCTTTTGGAGGTTCTTCCATTTTATCAGGCGTACAGGCTGTACCTAATAAAAAGCTAAAAAGTAATATAAAGAAAAATGAATTTGAAAAAATAAAGGAAGACAGAAATTTCATAAAATAGAAATAAAAAATAGGAGAAATTCAAAATAGCTACAGAAAGCCAAAAATTATCTTTGCCTAATTTACTAATTATTTCCTCATTTAATAAATTTTATTTGTCAGAATAATTCAGAATCTAAGCAAATTACAAATACTCCCAACTATGATTGGTATATTCGTTAATCCATTTATCTGAAATTACTTCTAAATCAAAATCTGTATTTGTTTTCCAATCCAATACTACAAATGAGTTTTTGGCAAGCGAACCATCGTTTTCAAACTCTAACTCTTTTATTTTACAAGACTGTGTAAAATTATTTTCATCTTCTAAAAGTGAAAAAGGCTGACCTGTGTGTCCAAAAAAATGATATAAAGGTTTATGTCTTGTCAGAAAATCTCTTATTTGTTGCATTCCAAAATCTTTTGTTGTAAAATGTAACGCACTATCATGAGAAATGAGCAAGTCAATTTGTTTTTTGGATTTTTGAGAATGTAATTTACTCAGAGCTTCTATCTCATAGGGTTGAATATATTTTTCTTGCTGTTTTTGTGATACTTTTCTGCTTCCCACTCTTCCAATTCCTACCCAATTTAATTTTGTAGTATCTTTTTGAAAAGTTTGTAAATGACCTGTTTTACACACTCTAATTTTTTCATAAATATCGATAGGAAAGGACGACTCAACAGATTTTTCCTCTAAGTTATTCAAAAATTCATGGTCTTCATGATTTCCCCTTACAGCATACATGGTAGCTTCTACCTTATCTAAAACTTGTTCTACCTTTTTATTTTTTTTGGTAAAATGATGATAAAAACCGAGTTCAGAAGGTTCTCTTGTTGCGTGTCGTAATGTAGCTTTGTCTAACTTGGACGGATTGGGAAAAGCTCCTAAATCTCCACATTGAAGAATTAAGTCTATTTTTATATTTCGTTCTCTTTCTAGCCTTTCTATGAGTTTAAAGGAAAGCAAAATTCTTCCATGAAGGTCTGCAAATAAAGCAATTTTCATAATTGTATTGATTTGAATGATAAGTTAGTAGAAAATTTTACAATTATGATTTGATAAAAGTTCAAATTTCGTTTTTTATTCTAAAATTCTCGCTTGTTAAAGTTTGGTTATCTGACAAAAAAAGAGGAACTTTGCATCTTTATTTTTATGAGACGGTCGGCAATCGTCTTTAGGCAATTTAATTTATACAAAAAATGAAATCTTTAGAAATCATCGGTTATTACCGAAAAGAAAATCAAATGGGAGCAAAAGCTGCTCATTTATTGCGTTTAGAAGGCTATGTTCCTTGTGTATTGTACGGAACAGGAGGAGATAACAAACACTTTTATGTGCCAAATATCTTATTCCGTGACTTGATTTATACATCAAAAGTACATACAGTTGAGTTGAATATCGAAGGTGACATTTACAATGCTATCGTTCAAGATTATCAAACTCACCCAGTAAGTGATGTAATGATGCACGTTGATTTTCTTGCAATGAAAGAAGATAAGCCTGTAAAAATCGACGTTCCTGTAAAACTTATTGGTCGTTCTGTAGGCGAGCAAAAAGGTGGTCGTATGGTTTTGAAAATGCGTAAACTTAAAGTGAAAGCATTGCCAGCTAACCTTCCAGATACTATTGAAGTAAATGTAGCAAAGTTAGACTTAGGAAAATCTATCAAACTTTCTGAAATCGGAGAACGTCCGTATGAAATTATGAATAGTCCTTTAGTTTCTATTGCAACTGTTACTATTCCTCGTACACTTCGTACAGGTGGTGGTATGGACACTAGTGCAGAAGAAGAAACAGAAGAAGAAGCATAATTACTTTACTTGCTTAAATGCAAAAGAAATTTGTTTATATAGAAATCCATCAGAAATTTATTTTTCTGATGGATTTTTTTTTGATAGATTTTTCATAACATTTTTCTCAGAAGAATAAAGTCAGAAAAATTTCCTACCTTTTACTTATATTGATTCCAGTTATGTTCTTAGGAATATAAAATGAATAAATTTACACTTTGAAAAATTCACGCATTAATAAACAAGGTTTCAACCGTGTTTTTATAGAATAGCTAAAAATATAAATTTATTTTTTCATTCTCACTTATTTCATTTTATCTACACCTATATTATAAAATAGTTTTCAAAACTCATTTTTTTATCTCATAATTACCAAACTCTCAACTACTTTTCTTAATTTTGCACTTTATAAATTTTCAGTTTGTCTTTACTATCTTCTTTTACTAAAAATGTACTAAAGAAGATTTATTAAAAAAATTATGGCAAGTACTTCAGATATTAGAAATGGTCTTTGTATTGAATTCAATAATGGAATTTATGTTATAACCGAATTTTTACACGTAAAACCAGGTAAAGGTCCTGCATTTGTGCGTACCAAAATGAGAAATGTAGTTACAGGACGTGTACTTGATAATACTTTTTCGGCAGGACACAAAATAACTACTGTACGTGTTGAGCGTCGTCCTTATCAGTATTTGTATCAAGATGAAAATAGTTTTCACTTTATGCACAAAGATACCTATGAGCAAACATTTGTTGCTGCTGATATGATAGAACGTTCAGAATTTTTGAAAGAAGGAATGATTGTAGAAATGATGGTACATGCCGAAACAGAAGAAATTTTGACGTGTGAAGTACCAGGTTATGTTGAGCTTTTGGTTACTTACAGCGAACCAGGCGTAAAAGGCGACACAGCTACCAATGCTACAAAACCAGCTACTTTAGAAACAGGAGCAGAAATTCAAGTTCCTTTGTTTATTGGCGAAGGCGACTTAATAAAGATAAACACAGCAGAACGTTCTTATATGGAACGTATTCGTAATAAATAAGCCTAGCAAACGATTCAATAAATGGTTTTTGAAAGTATTTTATCAAGATACTTCTCAAAAACCGTTTTTTATTTCTATTTTTAGGACATTAAACCAAGAATGAACAAAAAAGTAATCATTCTGACCTAACACGATTTTACTCACACTAAAAAGCCATATTTTATGAGCATGAAACCAAAAGAACTTCAAGAACTTATCGAATTTATCAATCAAACTGGTCTTGAAGAAGTAAATATTGAAACTGATAAATTTAAAGTTAGTGTAAAAAGAAGTGCAGCTCATACTATTTCTGCACAACCTGTTCAACAATATACACAGCAAGTTGCGCCACCTGTTCAACAAGCTGTTACACAACAAGCTCCTACAACTACACCACAAGTAGAAGCAAAAAAAGAAGAAACTAAACCAGCAGATACAGGAAATTATATCACTGTAAAATCACCAATGATAGGTACTTTCTATCGCTCTGCTAATCCTGAAACACCTGCTTTTGTAAATGTAGGTGATTCTATTAAAGAAGGTGGAACAATTTGTATTATTGAAGCAATGAAATTATTTAATGAAATTGAATCTGATGTTTCAGGTAAAATTGTAAAAGTATTGGTAGAAAATGCTACTCCAGTAGAGTATGATCAACCTTTATTCTTAATTGAACCAAACTAATTTTTAGTGATAAGTTATAAGTTGTTAGTGATAAATGAATGCAAATACATTTTTTATCATCAAATTATTAGTTTATAATTAAATATTCACAATTTATAAGTATCACAGAAAATCATTTTAATTTTTTCATTCACAAAAAGTATTCAGTAAGTTGTGAGTTATCGTCGTATCATTTTATCAAAAAAACTTAAAGTAAATTTAACTAAAACTGATAACTGATAACTGATAACTGGTAACTGGTAACTGTTTACTGGTAACTGATTAAAGCGTGAAACTTTTTAACAAAATATTAATTGCCAATAGAGGAGAAATTGCCCTTCGCATTATCCGAACTTGTAAAGAATTAGGAATCAAAACGGTTGCTGTTTATTCGCTTGCTGATAAAGAAAGTTTACACGTTCGTTTTGCCGATGAAGCTGTTTGTATTGGTGCTGCTCCAAGTAGAGATTCTTATCTCAAAATTCCTCATATCATTGCTGCTGCTGAAATTACAAATGCAGATGCTATTCATCCTGGTTATGGATTTTTATCTGAAAATGCTGAATTTTCAGCTATCTGTGCCGAACACGATATAAAATTTATCGGAGCAAGTGCAGACATGATAAACCGAATGGGCGACAAAGCAACTGCTAAAGCAACAGTAAAAGCTGCTGGCGTTCCTACTGTTCCAGGTTCTGATGGACTTTTGGAATCGGTTGCACAAGGAATGAAAAATGCAAAGGAAGTAGGCTATCCTGTTATCATCAAGGCTACTGCTGGTGGTGGTGGAAAAGGTATGCGAATCATCAATGATGAATCTGAATTTCAGAAAGCATGGGATTCTGCTACTCAAGAAGCTGAAGCTGCATTTGGAAATGGTGCTATGTATTTAGAGAAATTTGTAGTAGAACCAAGGCATGTAGAAATACAAATTTTTGGAGATGGAAAAGGTGATGCATGTCATTTGTCGGAAAGAGATTGTTCTATTCAGCGTCGTCATCAAAAATTGGTAGAAGAAACTCCTTCGCCTATCATGACACAAGAATTGCGTGATGAAATGGGAGATGCTGCTATAGCAATTGCAAAGGCTATTAACTATGAAGGTGCAGGAACAGTAGAATTTTTGGTAGATAAATACAAAAAATTCTATTTTATGGAGATGAATACTCGTATTCAGGTAGAACATCCTATTACAGAAGAAGTTACAGGATTTGATTTGGTAAAAGAACAAATTAAAATAGCTGCTGGAATGCCTCTTTCGGGTAGAAATTATTATCCAAAATTATTCAGTATCGAATGTAGAATCAATGCAGAAGACCCAACAAAAGGCTTCCGTCCTTCACCAGGTAAAATTACACATTTGCATATTCCAGGTGGGCATGGTATTCGTGTAGACTCTCATGTCTATGCAGGTTATACGATTCCTCCTCACTACGATTCGATGATTGCAAAACTTATTTCTGTCGGACAGACAAGAGAAGAAGCTATCGTAAGAATGAAACGAGCTTTACAAGAATTTGTAATTGAAGGAATAAAAACCACAATTCCATTTCATTTGAAATTGATGGATGATCCAAAATTCAAAGAAGGAGATTTTACAACCAAATTCTTAGAAAGTTTTGATTTCGCTTCAATAACAGAGTAACTATAATGGCATTGTTGGAAAAAGCAATAATGGCAAGAAAATAGTATTTTACAAAAAAGACTTTAACTGATTACTTCGGTTAAAGTCTTTTTTTATCATAAAATAGTATTATTTCTTTTCAATTATAATAAAAATTTAATTTATTTGTAGAATAATCTAATTTTAAAACAAATCAAATACACATGTTTCTTTCAAAGAATTCTTATTTTTTATTAACTATTCTGTTCTTAAATCTCTTATTATTATCTAGTTGTGATAAAAAAGAAGATGTAGAAGCAGAACCAAATTATCCAAAACGAATGAATTATTTTAGTATGGAAATAAATGGAGAACTTTGGCAACCTTCTTTTATTGATGATGATACATGTAAGCAAACCTTTAAAGGTTCACAATCTAGTCTAAGTTCGGGTTCAATGTATAATATAAATGCTTATAAAGATCCAAATGCTATAAATGATGTGGGAGCAGAAAATATGTTACGTTTACAAATAAAAGATGTAGTAAGAACAGGAGAGTATGAAATCAAAAATGATTATAGAGTTCATTTTAAATCTTTTGTGAGTTTTCAAATTAGAAAAGATAAAGATGGAAATAATAAAAAAACTATTTATAGTGTTGATAGCACAAAAAATATTTTTAGTTTTTATGTAGATGAATTAGTTGATACGAATATGCTAGGTGCTAATCAAGGAATAATCGGACGTTTTGAAGGAACTTTATATAACATTGAAAATCCACTGGACTCTCTCATAATAAGTAATGGAAAGTATCAATTCAAAAGAACTAATTGGAATGATAACTGTCATTGTGAAAAATAAAATCATAAATCTATAAAACGAACAAACCCACTTCAAAAAAATATTGAAGTGGGTTTGTTTTTATAAATACTTTCAAATTGATTAATTATTATACTTTTTTATTGATCAAAATTCCTCCTTCTTTTCTTTTCCAAATACGAACAAAATAATATACAGCCGTACTGATAAAAGAACCAAAAAAGAGAGCTAAAACCCAAATGATTTTTTCAGTTTCATCTACATTTTCATCTCTTACTATATCAATGATGTAATAAATAGTGATCCCCAAATCAGCTAAGGAAGCTAATAAAATCAAGATAAAAAATGTAAAAAATCCTCCTATAAATAACTCAGGAAAACCATCAGGTGGATTTTGCTGGCTAGAAGCTGTCGCAATAACAGTAATGAAAGTTCCCATAAAAGCAATTATAGCCAAAATAGTTACTATCAGTGGAGAAAATGTAAAAATACCTAACCAAATCTTTTTGCTTTTGCTCATTAAAGTTTTTTGTTAAAATAAAGTAGTAAGACAAACGAACTGTTTGTTTTTAGGATATTATACGCAGAATTTTAACAAAAAGTTAGAGTATGATTAAATTCATTTATGCAGTTTATCTACAATTTTCTCCCAGTCTAAATTTTCCCAGTTTGTTTCAATATCTTCTTTTTTCATAATTTCATTCATAATTTGTTCTTGTTTTTTGCCAGTAGCAAGTGCATACGAATATGGTAAATGACTAAAAGTAACCATTGTATATTGTGGAATCCAACGACTAGGAAACTTTTCATGTAACTTAGCTTCAATTTTCTTTCTCAACAAAAATTCTGGGTCAGCTACTCTATCACGCATTTCTATAAAATTCTGAATCGCCAAATCTGCAATAGCATTTGCATTTGGAATACGTTCATCTTGAAAATCTGAAAATAACTCTTTCCAGTTGATAGAATCGTTCTCTTCAAGCTGTTTTTCCATAAACTCATTGAAATAAAAACAGTCTTCAAAACCCGAATTCATTCCTTGTCCATAAAAAGGAACAATTGCATGAGAAGCATCACCAATCAAACAAACATTTCCTTCATACGCCCAAGGCGAACAACGAATTGTAACCAAAGAAGACGTAGGATTTTGCTTAAAATCATCTAGTAAGGTTGGCATAAGTGGGATTGTATCAGCAAAATGAGTTTCGAAAAACTCCATTATTTCTTTATCTGTATTGAGTTTTTCGAAGGCTTCTTTATTTCCTTTATCACTTTCAAAAGGCAAGAAGAGTGTACAGGTAAAACTTCCATCCGTATTAGGCAGTGCAATCAACATAAAACTATGGCGAGGCCAAATATGTAATGCGTCAGGAGCTAATTTATGACTTCCATCTTCATTGGCAGGAATATGAAGTTCTTTATAACCGTGAGGAAGATAGTATTGTGTATAATTGAAAAGAGGCATTCTTTGCATGTGTCCACGCACAGATGAAAAAGCACCATCTGCACCAATAATAACATCAGATTTTATGGTTTGTCTTTCATTATTTTTTCCATCTTCTTCATTTTCAAAAGTTGCTTTTGCTTCTTTTATATCTACATCTTCACAACGCTGATTAAAATTGAATTTTACACCGTGTTCTTTTTCAGCTACATCCATCAAAACTTCATTCAAAATTGCTCTTGAAACTGAATAAATAGCTTGATTTTCTTTTCCATACGGCTGAAAAGTTAGTTGTCCATCTGTTGCATGCATCATTCGTCCACGCATAGGAAGTGCAACATCTTTGATTCTTTTTTCGATTCCTGCTTCTTTTAAAGCTCTCCAACCTCTATCACTTAAAGCCAAATTGATAGAACGCCCACCAACAGCACCAATTTTACGATAATCTGGACGACGCTCAAAAACTTCTACTTGCAGTCCTTTTTTTGCTAAAAAAATAGAAAGCAAAGAACCTACTAAACCAGCACCTACTAAAGTCACTTTTGAAGACATGTATTTTATGTATTTTTTAGTTTTAGAAAATAATTCACAATTTAAGGAAAGATTAGTTGAAAAGTTAGTCTATGATTTAGTTTCTACTATTATTTTAACGCACTTGTTTTGTTTTTAAGAAACAATTTCATTTTCTAAAAAGATATACAATATCAAAAATGAACTAAAAAATTAAATTATGGACTTATTCAATCAATCTTTATTTCAAAACAAATTACCTTTCATTTTACCTCAAAAAAAAGGCTATTCGTATTTTTTTGATGAAAATAAAAAAATATTTATCATCACTATTCCGAATGGAAAATTGATTTTTGTGCCGAATTTTTTTGATGAGAATTTGAGTAATGAATTGATGGGTTATTTTTTAGAAAATGAAAATAATCTAAACTGGAATAAGATAGATTGGAGAAAGTTTGAGAAAGAAAAACTATCAGAAATTAATTTTGCAACCATAAATTGGACACACAATCAAATCAAAATTTTTGGAAAGTTACTTTTCGAACCTCGTTTTTCAGCTTGGTATGGAGATTCAGAGGCTGCTTATTCGTATTCAGGATTGAAATTAAAACCGAATCCTTGGAATGAAAAATTACTATTTATTAAAGAAAAAATTGAAACATTGATTGAGGAAGTTGAGAAAATACAGAACAAGGAGAGTCTAAAATTCAATAGTGTTTTATTAAATTGGTACAGAGATGGACAAGATTCAATGGGTTGGCACAGTGATAATGAAAAAGAATTAGGTCAAAATCCTGTTATCGCTTCGGTTAATTTTGGTGTTCCTCGTCGTTTTTTGTTTCGTAAAATAAATAACAAAAATGATAAAATAGAATTTTCTTTGTCTAAGGGTTCGCTTTTAATAATGGCTGGACAAACTCAACATTTTTGGCAACATGCTGTTCCTAAAGAATCTAAAATCAATGAGCATAGAATTAATTTGACTTTTAGGAAAATCAGAATGTAATTAAACTCAAAAAAGTTCTATAAATTATAACTTAAATTATAGAACTTTTTCAAACAGTTTTGCATATTTGTTACTAAAATCCTATATTTAATAAATAGTTATTTATCTTACAATCGACTATTTGATTTTTATATACCTTTTTGTCTATTCTATTTAATGAGAAATTATCTAACTCTTTCAATTTCTTTCTCGTTTGTTATCTCCTTTATTTTCATAATTCAATTTCTGTTTTTTATCCAAAACTATTCTTTTGCACAAGATGAATATACCAAAGATGGAAAAAAAGTGAGTGTTGAAAAGTATCTTTCTATGTCTAAAGAAAGAGAAAGTCAAGAAGACTATAGAGGAGCAAGTGATTATCTCAATAAAGCTGCACTCATAAAATGGGAGGCAAAAGAGCTACGTCCTGCCATTAATTATTTTCATCAGTCATTAGATTTTAATAGAAAGGTAAATAATAAAAGTGGAATGTATGGAATTTATAGCAATTTGGCCATGATTTATGCTGACTTGTCAAAATATGATTCTTCACTTTATTTCTTTCAAAAAACATTAGAAGGAAGGCGTAAAAACTCTGAAAATATAACTATTATTTCTTCACTCATTAATATTTCTGTTGTCTTAAATAACCTAAAAAGATATGATGATTCAGCTAAGTTTTTGAAAGAAGCTCTAGAAATAGCACAAGAAATAAATGATATAGCTCAGATGAGAAGTTGTTATGGAATGCTTGCAGAAACTTATGAAAAGGTAGGTAATGATGAACAAAAAACCTATTATTTTAATCTCTATAAAAGTTTTAATGAGCTTTTGCAAAAACGAAAACTAGAGAAAGTAGAAACCGATTTGGATAAAGAAAAATTAAAAGCAGAAGTTTTAGCACTCCAAAAGGAAAAATTAGATTTAGAATTGATTAATCAAGGTTTAGAACTACGACAAAAAACGGAGATAGTTGAAAGTCAGCAAGATAGTTTAGGTATACTTACTAATAAGTACACAAAACAAGAGCTTGCTATTGAGCTTATAAGAGAAAAAGTGAATGCTGAACGTGCTGAAACAATGCAGCGTATTCAGGAACAAAAAGCAATTACACGAACAGCTGTTTTGATAGCCTTTTTTATTTTGATAGTTAGTGGTCTTTTATTTTACTTTTATATTCGTACACGCCAAAAAAATAAATATTTGGCAGAGCAGAGGAATCAATTACAAGAACAAGCTATTTTGTTGGAAGAACAACAAGAACAACTAGAAAGTCAAAAGTCAATTTTGGAAAAACAAAGAGATAAATTGAAGGCAAGCAACGGAGTGAAAGACAAATTATTTTCTATTATTTCTCATGACCTACGAACGCCTTTTACATCTGTAAATGGGTATTTGACACTCATTAAGTATGGAGCTTTAAACTTAGAAGAAGTAACAACACTGGCAACAGAAGTCAAGATTTCTGTCGACCACCATTTAGAAACACTTAATAATGTTTTGGAATGGTCAAAGGCACAAATGCAAGGTTTGAGACCAACACCAGAAAAAATTAATTTGAATAAAATAGCTCAAAATCAGAAAAAATTCTTTAAATCTCTTGCAGAAAGTAAAGAAATAGAGATTATAAATGAAGTAGACACAAAAGTTAGAGTATTTGCTGACCCTAATCAGCTTGATATTATTTTGAGAAATCTAGTAGGAAATGCACTCAAATTTACTTCTAAACAAGGAAAAGTTAGTATTTCATCTATGATAAAAAATGATCTAGTAATTGTTTCTGTAACTGATACAGGAATAGGAATGAGCAAAGAAAATCTAAAGAAACTCTTTAAGAAAGACAAACATTTTACCACACAAGGCACTAATAATGAAGCTGGAACAGGTTTAGGGCTACTTTTATGTAAAGATTTTGTAGAAGCCAATGGAGGGCAAATAACTGTAGAAAGCGAAGAAGGAAAGGGAACAAGTTTTATATTTGACTTACCTCTTGCCGAACAATTACAAGAAATAAAAAGCTAACAGTTGGAGAATGTGAGCATTAAAAGATAGGAATTTCAAATACAGTAACTTTATTTAGAAAAAACTATGAAAAATTCGTAATTTTGTTTGATAATTAAGTGGTTCATTATTCACTACAATATCAACTAATTCGCTAGAAAAAATGAAAGTAACTGTAGATAAAAAATTAATTGAGGATATTTCACATCTCTCTCGTTTAGAATTTTCAGAAGATGACAAAACTGCTATGGCAGATGATTTAAACGAAATTTTGGGTTGGGTTGAACAGCTTAATGAAATTGATACTGAAAATACATTACCACTTACACATATTTCAGAAGAAGTAAACGTAATGAGAAATGATGAGATAGCAAATGTTCTTTCACATGATAAAGCACTCAAAAATGCTCCTAAAAAAGATTCAGATTATTTCAGAACACCAAAAGTTATAGAATAAGAATATTTTTGTCTTCTTATTTCAAAATATATTTCATAAAAAGAGGCTGACCTTTTCGGACAGCCTCTTTTTATACTAAATTGAAAATTGCTTATTCTTTCACAATACGTACAGTAGTTATTTTAAAAAAGGATATAGAGAATATCTGAAATATTTATAGTTTACTTCATTTCATTTTCCTCCTCTTGGTTGTCTTTATTTCTAAAATCATAGACTTTTTTAGCTCCAT
>JAHDBD010000082.1 GCA_020630575.1 Bernardetia sp. | reverse complement strand
TCCTGACCTGTGGAAGCTATAAAGACTTTGTAAAAAGGAGAACCTACTTGAAATTTCATTTTAAAATTATCAATTAAATCTGTTAATTTTATAAATTTAGCAAATTTACAGCTATTTAATTGCAATATTTATAATTAAATTGATTTTTTTTGCTAAATTTGAAGTGTAGATAATTTTCAACGTTTAGATGTTTGGTGTGTTTAGCGTTGTTTTTTCATTTTTTATTTGTAAGTAGTTACGTGAATTTTTTTAGTTGCCAAAAAAACTCTCATTTATTTGAGAGTTTTTTTTTTACTTCTTTTAACCCAACTTCCATTGCAAAACATCAGGGATGATTATTTCACTTCCAATATATTCACTAAGCTGCCAAGGCTTTTCAATGTTGTTCGCATCAGCGATAATGTGCCAGTAGTTTTTAGCCTTTGGAACAAGAGAGCCATAATACTTATTCGCCAAAACAGTCAAATCATCTCCTGCGACTACCAAGTGCATTTGAAAGTTTAGATTTTTTGTAGCATTTCTTTCCTTGACTTCTAAAATTCGCCTACCATCATCGAAGATAGTCAGACTTCCTCCTGCGTAAAGATTGGATTCGTGTAATCGGATTGGTTTTTCTGTTGCCATTATTCTACTTATTAAAACTGTCTTATATCTGAAATACTTCTATTGTTATCCATATCCAAGGCAAAGGAAATAGTTACTTCGGCTCTTCTACTACTCCAGCCTTTATCGTTTATGAAGTCAGTCAGTTTTGAACTTACACTCTTTACGATATAGGTTTTTTTATTGAAAATCTTTCCAAAAATGACTTTTACTCGTCGTGTGGGCGCATTATAGGAATCATTTCCCATCAATCCTTCTAACCAATTTACATCTCTATTGACTGTATCTACTCCACTTCCATCGTACAGAAACTGACAAGACATAGAAAAACTATCGCTACCTCCTGTGTAATGATGCAACGGATTATTTCGTCCAGGCACGTTGATTTCGGCATAGTTGCCTGTGCGCTGTTTAGTGATTTCCTTCGGAGCTTCTTGTAATTCTAACCGTCCAAAAGGTTCTGCTAACTCCAAGATGTAGATAGAGCCCTCAATGGCTGAGAGTTGGTGCTGCATTTCTTAAAACTTAAATAACCTTCTTATTCATTTTTTCTTTTCTATTTTTTGAGTTGATTCTAGCTTTTGGATAGTTTGCTCAACTCCACCAAGTTCGATGACTTTCAAAATTATATTCTTGAAATTCTCCCAACCTCCGACAGCTTGAATAAAAGCGATCAACTTTACGAGCTTCTCTGCAATGTCTAAAATGCGTTTTATTCTTTTTCCTGCGAATAGCTTAACTACTTTGACTCCATAACTATTCAAGAAATTAGTCAAATCATTTTTCCAAGCGTATGCTTGTCTCTCTTCTACTTCTTCTATATTTTGTAACTGAACATATAGTCCTTCTTTATAGGTCTGCGAAAATGCCATATTTCTTTAATTATATCGTTATCAATGACTTATTTTGTCAAATTTACAAAAATATTAGCTTTTTATTGAAAATTTCATAAATAAACCAATCAATATTTTTATATTTGATTTTAGTTAATCATAGATAGTTTTAATACAAACCCCAAATTTACTGAGTATGAAAAGTTATAGATTTTTGCTCTTTGCGATGCTTATTATTTTTATTATTCCTGCCTTTGCAGCGACAGTTTTTGATGATGACCTCCCTGATAAGGAAAATGCAAAAGTCATTTTAGTAGTTGATCAAGAGAAAACTCAAGATGAAGATTTTACAGATCTTTCGGATTTTCTTATGCCTCGTACCCACTCCTATATTGAGAGGAATGAACCAAAGATTTACAATGATGCTGTAAATTTGAATAGTCAGTATCACCTAACAAACCCTACAAAAGCAATCACCGTAAAGGATATGTCAAGAATCAAAAATCCATTTCGGTTTTCATTTAAATCTAATAAGAAATTACTCGCTTCGAACTTGCAGTCCGATAGCAGGGATAAAGCATAGTAATTTTGCTAAACTTCTTGTCTGGCTAGATGGACTCTAAATCCAGTAAGTTTTCGGAGTGATAATAAGAAATATGGCTAAATAGCCTCTAAAACAAAAATGCATCTAACTTCTACAGCTAGATGCATTTTTTTTTGCATTAATAGATAAACGTTTTGAGTAATCCGTATTGATTCTGTTTCAAAAAATCTTTACTCGTTGGACAATTTGGTAGCTCATATTCCTTTATAGCTTCATCGTATTTTTTACTCATTTCTTCTGTTTTCATCAGTAAAAAATGCGCTCTGCTAGGATTGGAAATAATTACTTCAAAAATCTCTTCTTTTGTCATTGTTGTAGGATCAAGTCTTTGTAGCATAGTTTTTATCTTGGTTTAATTAGTTCGTGTTTAAATTACACTACTCTACACGATAACGTGTCGGAATGGTTATCAATTTGGGAAAGAAAAAGCCCTCTAAACCTATCTTTTTTGAGAAAATTTAGACGGTTTTTAGACCATAGTTAGACCGACTTTAGAGTAAAAACTAGCTTCTTGCATCATCTAATTCATTTATTTCACGTATTACAGCAACTACATCACGATCTCCAATTTGAACATTAAATTTAGGTTGCAGATTGACCTGTGTATTTTGCTGTCCTGTATTAGCAATTCCTGCACTACTTAATTCCTTCATTGCTACGGATGTTTCCCTAGTTTGTTGTGCTTTAGTTACCGAAGCATTATTAATGTTATCCACCTTTTTAGAAAAAGAAGAACTCGCCTGTGATGGTGCAATTTCTGTATCTGAAACTCCACTTCCTGCTAATCCTGTTTGATTTACAGCAGCTTGTTTTGCTTGTCCTTCTGCCGTATCTCCACCAATTCCAAAATAGGAAGCAACAGCCTCGCCCCCTAGTAATGCCTTCAATGAATTGACTAGAAAACTGGTTATAGATGACCAACCTGCTTGAATTCCTTCTAGTAGATTTCTAGTTATAGCCATTCCTATTTTACCAAAAAGCTCAGGAAGGGAAATAAAACCTTCTTTAAAATCCGTAATATGAGCATTGATTTCATTAAAGGTATTTGTAACGAAGTTATAGAATATCATAAACCCTTCTAAAGCAAGAGTTACATAGTTGGCTGTAATTTCTAAAGCAACAGCAATTCCACGAATACCCAAAGTAAGAGCGTCAAAAGCATACCCTCCAAGCTGTGAAAATATACTTACATCTCCTCCTAACTTATCAATCGTAAAACCTGCTTTTGCTAGTAAATCAATAATTGGACTGAATGCTGTGCCTATTCTACCAAAGGCTTCTCCAACTGAACCGAATACATTTTTGAGGTTTTCAAAACGCTCGGCAGCTCCTCCAAAAAATGCTTTTATACGAACAATCCAAGTTCCGATATTTAGAGCAAACTCTCCCAAACCAATAGAATTGAGAGCTTCATATAATTTTCCACTAAGTGTAAACCCTTCATTTGTGGCAGATTTCCAAATTTCAATAACTGCGTGGATAGCTCCTCCCACTTTTTGCATAAATCCTAAAAAACCATTAGCAGGAGCTGCATTTCCATTAAGAACATCTGTAAAACTTTGATAGGCTTTTATTAATCCATAAATAACACCTGCCACAGCAGCACCAACAGCAATATAAGGAAGCAAAGGAACTAATGTAGATGCAAAAGCTCCTTTCAACATTACCAGAACAGGCTGAATTGCCATCATAGCAAACTTTACAGTATGAAAAGCAGATACAAAACCACCTAGAGCAACTAATCCAACTCCCACTGTTGCAGTAAGCCCAA
>JAHDBD010000081.1 GCA_020630575.1 Bernardetia sp. | reverse complement strand
ATTAACAATTTGAATCTTTCCTGTAACGGCTGCATCTATCAAAACCGATTTGTATTCCTTTAGCTTCTTGATTTGCTTTTTTTGTAAAGAAATAGCTTCATCTATTTTTTTAGAGGCTGATTCTATGTGAGATACGATTTGTTTTTGTTCTGAAAGTGGGGGAGATAACAACCAAATTGATTTTACAACATTATGTGATATTCCATATCTAGTCACACCATTTGCTCCAACACTAAATTGTTTATTTATATTATGAGTCAAAAGAGAATAAAATAAATAACTTCCTAAAGTATTTTTCTTAGGTCTTAAAATAGTTAGATGATAACCACATATTAAATTATCTTCTTCATACTTCACAAGTGCAGGAACACCAATATCCATCCAATCTTCAGAATCTTTAGTTATAATGACATCTCCTATTTTAATTTTGTAATTTTTAATTTCATCTTTCGTAGCTGTAACTTCCATAAATTCAATATTTTCAGATATAAAGTTATTTTTATATACATCTACGTAGTTACAGAGCCTTACAGGTTCTTCTAAAGGCTTAGTATGTTTATCAACATTGCTAACTATCATTTTTACTAAATACTTCATTTTCTTCACTTCCCAATGCTCAGGTATTTCTCCAATCCATTCTACGCCACTCTTTTTTAGTTTTGCAGTTTTATCAATTCCCTTTGTAACGGCATCTTGAATGATGATTTTTTTTCGTTCTTCCAGTAGCTTTATTAAGTTTTGTTTTTGAGAAATGGCTGTATCTAGGTCTTGTGTTTTTTGGTCTAGGAAATTGGCAATGGCTGTTTGTTCTTTTAAAGAAGGAATAGCAACTTTAATATTTTTCATCTCATCATATCTAGTCGTCCATAAATCTGCTACAATTCCATGTCCCATTCTATAAAACTCTTCAATAAACGAATAACCTTTTAATAAGTAATTACAAAATATTGGATTTATTCCGTTTGGTTCAATTACAATATTAATTAATGAAACAGAGCCATCTTCAAAAGCGATTCCACTAGAGCCTTTTCTATCAGAACGACTATTGATAACAAAATCGCCTTTTTTTACCAATCTTCTATTATCTCCATCATTACTTTTTGCAGCCGTAGCTAATTGAGGTACAATTCCATTTTTGGTAACTGATAAAGGAGGAAAATCCTTATCTGAAACCTTTACACGGCGTTCAGAAAACTTACTTCCTAATCTCTTTACATCCCAATGTTTAGGAATTTCCCCAATCCATTCTACACCTGAATTTTTGTAAGCAGGATATTTTTTTATTTTTGCTGTTTTGGTTAGTGTTTCCATTAGTTTAGGTTTAGAATTTCTAGGATTAAGCCTTCATTTTCTTTTTCTAGTTGTAGTATTTCTTTACTTACATCTTCTATATTTCTAAGTGGCTTGTGCTGATAGAAATATTTATTAAAACTGACTTCATAACCAATTTTAGTTTTTTCTAAGTCAATCCACGCTTCTTCTACGTGTGGTTTTACTTCTTCTAAAAAGTAAGAATAGATGTTTTCTTTGAGAGGTATATTTTCAAAATCCCTCAAATCGCTTTCTGATTCATAAATGATATATTCGCCTTTTTTACTTGTGGCATAATATCCATAATCAGAAAGTTGTTGTTCTGTACAATCCAATCTTTCTAAAAGCTGTTCTAGTTTTTCATCGTTTAGTTTTTGCGTTTTTTTGATGACTTTTTCGGCTGTTTCGTCGTACCACGTAATGGCATTGTAGATAGCATTTTTTTCAGAAGAAGATAAAGTCATTTTATGTTCTTTGATTTGCTTTTCTACTTCTTTCTGAAAGATATTAAAGTCGTCATACTCTTCTGTTCCGATGAGCTGTATTAGTTTTTGAGCAGCTTCAAGAATAGTTTTGTACTTATTCCACGTTTTGGGAGAAGTAAGCAGATTTCTTTTTTTAGAATTGAGGTCAATTCCGTTTTCTTCTGTCCATTTTATGATTTTTTCTTTTATTGTTTTGTCTTCTTTGAGTCCTGTATAAATCTTTTCTCCATACTCTTGATACGCCCATTGCATTGGTTCAAGAAGAGTTTTATCAAAACGAAGTAGATTTATTTTTTCTTCTGAAAATTGTGCTTTTAGTCTTTTTGGTCTTTCAATGGTTGCTTTATAAAACCCAAAATCTTTATTATCAAATACTTTTGAAGTGGGTTTGTCTTGGCTTGGTTCTGTTGTTTCAAAATTTAGATGCGTACTGAGAATTTCTTGTATATGCTGGGTTGTAAGTTCACAATTTTTCGCACCTAAGTTTTTACGGAGTTTCGAAAACTGCTCAGAAGCATCAATGAGCTGCACTTTTCCTTTTCTATTTTCTGCTTTAGCATTACTCAAAAGCCATATATAGGTTGTGATGCCTGTATTGTAGAAAAGATTGTTTGGAAGTTGAATAATAGCTTCTAGCATATCATTTTCAATAATGTAGCGTCTGATATTGCTTTCTCCTCCTGCTGCATCTCCAGTAAAAAGACTAGAGCCATTATGTACAGAAGCAATCCTAGAACCGTTTGTTTGCTCATTATTGGGTTTCATTTTACTTACCATTTCCATCAAAAATAAAAGCTGTCCATCAGAAGAGCGAGGAACGGCTTCTACGGTTTCGGCTTCTCCCCAGTAGTTATTGAGTTGAACTATAAAACGATTATCAATAACTTCTTTTCCATCTTTGATGTATTTTTGTTCAGAAGCCCATGACTTGCCATAGGGAGGATTAGAAAGCATATAATTGAACTGTGTTCCTGCAAACTCATCAGTAGAAAGCGTTGAGCCTACACGAATATTTTCAGGACTATTTCCCCTAATCATCATATCTGATTTACAAATTGCATAGGTTTCGTCGTTTATTTCCTTTCCATAGAGATAAACAGAACCAGTAGCTTTTATTGTACCTTCTTCATCTTGAATAAAATTTTGAGATTCTGTCAGCATTCCACCCGAACCACAGGCAGGGTCATAAATGGTCATTACAGAAGGTAGATTATCTTTGATAGGCTCAAAAACAAGGTGTGTCATTAGGTCAATTACTTCACGAGGTGTAAAATGCTCTCCTGCTTCTTCATTGTTTTCCTCATTGAATTTTCTGATAAGTTCTTCAAAAACATATCCCATACCTAGGTTGGAAAGAGGAGGTAATTTTCTACCTTCTGAATCTTCGGTTTCGTAAGGGGTAAGGTTTATATCTTTAGAGGTAAATTTTTCTAAAACATCTAACCACACATCTTTAGAAATCATGTGTCGCACTTGATTTTTGAGATTAAATTTATCTATAATTTCTTTTACGTTCGGACTAAATCCATTCAGATACTCTTCAAAATTAGCTTGAATGATTTGTTTGCTATTCGTTGTTGTTTCTTTTAGTGATTGTAGAGTCCATTTGCTTGTATTATAAAATACATATTTGCTTGCATCTTTAAGTCCAGCAGGGTCTAGTTCTGTAAATTCAAGTTCTTTTGTTTGAAATCTAACCTCTTCTAAAACAGCCTCTTTTGTAGGCTCTAATAAAACATCAAGTCTTCTCAAAACGACCATTGGCAAAATTACATCACGGTATTTTCCTCGTACATAGACATCACGAAGACAATCGTCAGCAATAGACCAAATAAAAGCAACTAGTTTATTATGTGTAGCAGTATCCATTTATTTTGTTTTTTTTAATATATAAAGCAATTAACGAATTTATGAAGTGCTTCGCAAGTGTTTTTTTTGGATATAAAAAACACACTAATTTTAGCACACAATCCCCCAAATGAGATATAGAAAAATATACAAATATATACTTATATATTGTTTTATATTTACTTAGATAAAAATACATTAAATATTTATACACTATTCGTGTTTTTAATAAAAAAGTACGTATTTTTAGAGTGTGTATAATAGTGATAGATTCTGAAATAAT
>JAHDBD010000080.1 GCA_020630575.1 Bernardetia sp. | reverse complement strand
TTGGTAGCTTAGGCAAAACAGAATTCATAATCTGTTCTTGACTTCGGTCTGCGTAACCAACAAATTCATTTTCTAAACTCATCTTATTATTATTACTATCGTTTTATCGTATCAAAAATTCTCTTTTATTCTAACTATTTAATTCTCTATAAAATGGAAAAACATAAGTTCCCTCTGTGCTACTTCCTACGATTTGATAGCTAATAATGCACTTAATCGCATTCTCTGGCAGTTCTTCGGTTTCAAAAGTTACATTTTTTACTTTTATTCTTTTCTCCCAAATCTCAATCGCTTCTACAATAAATTCATACAAAAGAGATTGTAAAATAGCATCGTTTGGCTCATATCTGAAACGCTCTATTTGTACGCCAAATTCAGGAGCAAAAGGACGTTCCTTGGTCGGCTGCAAAAGAATTATAGCCAAAGATTGATTAATGAGTTCTTGATCAGAGGCATAGATGGAACGCCCTGCCGAATCTACTCGCAAGGGAAATGCTAATCCAATACCTGTAATTTTACTGCTCATTTTAATTCTCTATTTTAATAATTGATTTACTTTTCCTCCCCAACTTGTCAATCTTGTTATCGTATCAGATAAAAGGTTGTCACTAATTGGAGAGCCTCCCATAGTAACCTTTAATCCTAAAACAATAGACTTCAACTCATTCAATAACCCATTCAAATTTTGAGTAGAATTTTTCAATTCTATTTTTCCTCCAGTAGATTGAATTGAAATATCAGCTTTTCCAATAATGTCAATCTTTCCATCATCAAAAAGCTCTATACTCGCTTCTTTTGATTGGATAAAAATTCTATCATTTTTCAAGGTTATTCCATCTAAATAACGCTCTTTGAACTCCTCTGGAATTTCTTTATCTGAAAACCAACCCATTTCCCAAATCGGCATTGTTGGATCGCCATTGATAAACGTTATCCAAACACCACTACCAACAGAAGGAATTGCCCAAATACCAATGTTATTGCCATTAAAAATAGACTTTCCATAAATCCACTTTTCAAAAACTTGATCTGCAAAAACAGAAGGAATTTTAACCTTCAAACGACCACGCTTTTCGGGGTCCTCATTTGCAATGACAATGCCTTGGTACAAACCGTAAAATCGTCCTGTCTGCTCTAAACCTTGCTCTTGAATGGCATTTTTGAACTTTCTATCCATCACTTATTTATTTTTTATTCTCTTTCCATTTTGGTCAAACATAACTACTTCACTTTGCGCTGCATTGATTTGTGTACTTCCTTGACTATCGTTTACAGGCTGACTTTTCGTACTTGCTTTATCAGGCTGCGTATTGGTAACCGACTTATTGGTCGCATTTCGTTTCAATTCGCAAATTGTTTTGTAATATGAACCTGCTGTAACATCACTTTTAACAGTCATAATTTTCCAGTTTCCTTCGTGCTTTTTTGCCACTCCTGCAATCGTCAAGACTTGTCCAGCTTTCAAAATTGGATTGCCAACTACTACCAAAGTAGCTGTAATATTCCCTAGCGATTTGTCTTCTTGAATTTTGTTTACAAGTCCGTCATTTTCTGTTTTATCGACAGAGCCTTGTACCAACTTTCCATCTTCCGACTTTTCGGATTCTGCTCTTTTGGTAGGAAATACTTTTGTTCCATTTTCAGAATTGATGTCAAATTTTATATCATACTCACCTAGTTTTTCTTTGTCTTTATCATCACTCTTGGCTTCGCTTTTTTGGATAGCATTGGTTTGAGGATTTAGTGAAAAAGAAGTGGTTTTTTGAGAAGAACTATCTTGTTTTGAATACTTAATTTTTGGGTGGAACGAAATAATATCTTTTCCCCAAGTGTATGTCTTGATAGATTCTTTTAGTAAATCTCGTTTCTCTAAAATGAGTGTTTCGCCAGTTACTCTAAAAACTAAATTTTCTCTTTTGGCGAGTTGAGTAAGAAAATCAAAATCACTTTTTTGAGCCTGTGGCAAGTACGAATACTTTTTTTTCGTTTCAATACTCTCTGCTTTTAGAGAGTATTTATCAGCTATTTCTTGTACTAATTCTGAAAGTGTTTTTTCATTATGAATTTTATTAGAAAACTCTTCTTTCATAAATTGCCCTACATCGGTGGCATCAATTTTCAATTTAATGACATCTCCATAAGGCGTGTCGAAATCTGAAATTTTAGCTACTTTTATTTCCGTTTGAAGACCACCGATATAACCAAAAAAGAAGTTTAACTTTTCACCAATCGCTACCCAGTCCTCATCAATTTCAAAAACATTTTTTAGCGTTACAGAAATGCGAAGTAAATCATCTTTTTCTAGCGTGTCTTCATAGCTAAAACTATCCACAAAAGGAGTGATGTCCTGACCTGTGGAAGCTATAAAGACTTTGTAAAAAGGAGAACCTACTTGACCTTCCATTTTAATCTAATGCTTTTGATAGTTCGTTTAAAAAATCTGTAATTGCATCAGCAATTTTTATATGAGAAGTATGAGTTATTTCAAGCATTGAGCTATTCAATTCTTCCCTTTTCAAACTGCCGTCATTGTGAATCCAAACGCAAGTGATAGTTTTACCATCTGTTTTTTCGATGGTCATGGCACGTTCTGGATTACTTTTTAGACACACTAAATCACCAATGTTCATCTAGTTGATTATTAATCACTTAACTTAAATGTATTTATTTTACTAATTTAGCAAAAATACAGCTATTTAATTGCAATATTTATAATTAAATTGATTTTTTTTGCTAAATTTGAAGTGTAGATAATTTTCAACGTTTAGATGTTTGGTGTGTTTAGCGTTGTTTTTTCATTTTTTATTTGTAAGTAGTTACGTGAATTTTTTTAGTTGCCAAAAAAACTCTCATTTATTTGAGAGTTTTTTTTGTTTAATAATGAATATAAGTAAGAAATAAAGTAACCATTAGTTGTTTACTTCGTGTACAGTAGTGTAAATAAACATTAATCTAAAAAGTATAAAAAATGAAAAACGCACAAGAAATAAACGATTTTTTAGTAGAGCAATTCAAATATGAATTATCATCTTACTTTACTTGCCATGTAGAAGATAAGGAGTGGCACAAAGGAAGAGCAAGGGTATTTGAAGAATGTTTAATCTTTGCAGGTTGGGCAAAAGAATCAATGAAGAATTTGGTAGAAGAGATTCGTAAATCTGCTTTAAATCCTGCCTAAAAAATCAACCCAACTTCCACTGTAAAACATCAGGAATAACAATCTCTTTTCCAATATATTCACTAAGCTGCCAAGGCTTTTCAATGTTGTTCGCATCAGCGATAATGTGCCAGTAGTTTTTAGCCTTTGGAACAAGAGAGCCATAATACTTATTCGCCAAAACAGTCAAATCATCTCCTGCGACTACCAAGTGCATTTGAAAGTTTAGATTTTTTGTAGCATTTCTTTCCTTGACTTCTAAAATTCGCCTACCATCATCGAAGATAGTCAGACTTCCTCCTGCGTAAAGATTGGATTCGTGTAATCGGATTGGTTTTTCTGTTGCCATTATTCTACTTATTAAAACTGTCTTATATCTGAAATACTTCTATTGTTATCCATATCCAAGGCAAAGGAAATAGTTACTTCGGCTCTTCTACTACTCCAGCCTTTATCGTTTATGAAGTCAGTCAGTTTTGAACTTACACTCTTTACGATATAGGTTTTTTTATTGAAAATCTTTCCAAAAATGACTTTTACTCGTCGTGTGGGCGCATTATAGGAATCATTTCCCATCAATCCTTCTAACCAATTTACATCTCTATTGACTGTATCTACTCCACTTCCATCGTACAGAAACTGACAAGACATAGAAAAACTATCGCTACCTCCTGTGTAATGATGCAACGGATTATTTCGTCCAGGCACGTTGATTTCGGCATAGTTGCCTGTGCGCTGTTTAGTGATTTCTTTTGGAGCTTCTTGTAATTCTAATCGTCCGAAAGGTTCTGCTAATTCCAAGATGTAGATTGAGCCGTCAATGGCTGAGAGTTGGTGCTGCATTTTTTCTAAGTTTTATAAAATATTTGTGTAACACTATAACCTTTACTACTT
>JAHDBD010000003.1 GCA_020630575.1 Bernardetia sp. | reverse complement strand
TTTATCATCAACTATAATAAAGAAGCTGAGAAAAAATATTTAAAATCACTCAAAAGGTAACACTACCAATTAGTTATATAACACTATGTTAGGACGAGGCAGAATCTAATTTTGAAAAGGAAGACAAACAAAAAAAACAGTACTACTATGAATCAAGACAAACCTATCAAGATTTTCATTTCATACGCTCATAAGGCAGAGCATTACAAAGACGAACTAATTACTTTCTTAGCTCCTCTTAAACGTCAAGGAATCATAGATACTTGGCAAGATAGGTCTATTGAATCTGGAGAATGGAACGAACAAATACAAAATGCAATGAAAGAAGCTACTATTTTTGTCTTTTTGGTAGAACGCTATTTTCTAAGTTCTAATTATATAGTAAAAGAAGAGATTAGAATCGGATTTGAAAAATTCCAAAAAAAGGAAGCCAAATTATTTCCTATAATTTGTGAACATTGTGATTGGTCAAATATGCCTATGACAAAAGATGATGAATATAAAGAATTTAATCCACAACTTAATCGTGAATTACATTATTGGATGGGAAAATTACAAGCATTTCCTAAAGATGCTAAACCCATTAAAAGTTGGGATGATGATAGTGAAGCATATCAAAATGTAATAAACAGCTTAAAACGAGAAATAGCCAAGATGTAATTCCACCGTCAACGAGACTTTGTCGTCGTTGAGGATTTGGGAGGATTTACTAAAATCCTCGTTTATGGCTAAAAGACTCAACGACAGTTAGTTCAATAAACAAAAAAACTCCCAAAACTACAAAAGTAGTTCTAAGAGTAGAGAAAATGAGTATTAATGAATTGTAGTTAAATTTGTGGATTATAAACAATTTAAAAGAAGCTGTTTATAAATTCCGAGTTACTGCTATTTCGCATCTGCATTTTTTTGCATATAAATTTTATATTCTTTTTCTGCTAACTCAATCATTGTATCAAATAAAATAGCTTTTTCATCTAAAGCAGATAATTTTTCTTTTAAAGTTGTGTTTTGTTTTCTAAGATTACGAATTTCTTGTTCTTGCTCTAATAAGCGTTGTTCTGCTGTTTTCATGGAATGGTTTATTTTTTTTGTAATGAAAATTTAAAATTATTTGGTATAGATAACTTCAAAAGTATTTTGTAATACCTAACTATTAACGTGAACTTGTAATTATATTTTAAATTATAATTATTTTTTTTATCTCAGTATTTACTTGTCAGTCTGATTTTATTAAGCTAAAGTCAAACCTTGTTAGAATAAACTGAAAAGTTTATCTAATCTGTTAAGTAACCATAAATACTGTTTTATAATTCCGAGTTCACGTTAATTAGTTTAGATAAAAACTAAAGTTTATAGGTATTCAACATCAGCAGCCGAATCATCTTCTTTTTTGGCTTCTTCTTTCGCTTTTTCAGCTTCGTTGAAGTTTTCAATAAAATTAAGCAACTTTTCGCCTCCTGGGATGCTGCTTACCATTTCCAAAACATCGCCATATTCATTATCTGATTTTATGGTCTTGACAACTTCTTTGAGCATCGGAACTGCCATTCCAACTCCCATAACCGTTCCCATAATACTTTGCATTGGCGAAGAACCATTTCCACCAAAACCTCCTATACCAGAGCCACTTGTAGTTCCATTTTGTCCTGTTCCTTGCATTCCATTGATATTCAAGAACTTGATACTATCAATTTTCTCAGCAGGAGCCATAAGTTTCTCCATAATTGTAGGCAATAAAGGAATAAGTTCTTTGATTGCATCTGCAAGAATAAGATTTTTACCCACTTTATTTTGAGCCTCAATTTTAAGCATAAGTGCGTGTGCTTCTGCTTCTCCAATTTGTTTGATGGTTTGCGATTGCAACTCAGCAGCTTTGCTTTCTAACTCAGCAGCTTCTAATTTTGCTTGTGCAACTGTTCTCAAACGGTATGCCTCTGCATCTACATCTACATTGAAAGCAATCAATTCTTTCTTCGCTTCTTTGTCTGCTTCAATGACTTCAATTTGAGCTTGTTTATCAGCCGTTTTCAAATCCAGATCTGCTGCTTCCTGTTTTGATTGTGCATTCTTAATCAAGTTATAGGCTTTAATATCAGCTTCTACACGTTGGTTTGTAACCTGTGTTTGTGCTTGTTGTTCTGCTCTAATTACTTCGATTTCTTTATCACGATTTGCTATCTCAACAGCTTGAACAGTTTTTGCTTGCTCTTCTGCTCTAATTTTTTCGGCTTCTTGTTTTGCCGTTTCTTCTAGCATTTTGAGTTTTTCACGCAACTGCTCAGCTACTTCACTTTCTCTACGAATACGAGCCAGTTCAATCTCTTTTTCTTTGGTTTCATCAGCGACACTAATTGTTTGCTCTTTTAACTTTTGAGCGACAGTCGATTCTTGTTCTCTCTGCTGATTTGCCAAACTAATTGCTAATTCTCTAGCAATACTCGCTTGCTGTTCGATAGACTCTTGCTCTTGTTTTGTTTTTTCAGCTAAAGCATTTTCTCTAGATCTCGTTTCAGCGATTTCACGTTTTTGTCTTTCACCTTTAAATTCCAAATCTTGCGTAATCTCTAACTGACGAGTTTCGGCAGCTTGATTTTGCTCTGCGATACGAACTTCTTTTTCACGTAAGCGAAGGTTGGCAGCCTCTGCTTGTGATGCCGTTCTTTGTGCAATTTCCTTGATACCTTGCGAATCCAAAACATTTTGGTCATCGTGTTGAGAAAGAGGAAGCTGCTCCAAATACTGAATAGCCACATCGTCTAGCTTATATCCATTTAAAATTACATCAGAATCTTCATCTTCTCCTAGAGCCTTCATGATTTCCTTTTTAAATTCTGTACGGTTTTGGTACAACGAATCAAAAGTTAATTTCGAACCTGCCGTTTTCAAAGCATCTGAAAATTTCGCTTCAAAAAGTTCTCTAAGAATACTAATATCAGAAGCTCTTCCACACCCTACAGCACTTGCCACACGACGAATATCTTCATCCATTGCATTAATTTTGATATAAAAATCAACTTCAACTTCTGCACGGATACCATCTTTACAAGAAAGACTTTCATGTTCACGTCTTCTTATTCTGACCGTTTTGACAGTCAAATCAATTGTTTCAATTTTGTGAAGAAGTGGTATAACAATTGCAGAACTAGTAGAAATAGATGCCTGTTGAAGTCCAAAACCTGTTTTTACAAGTGCCGTACCAGGACTTGCTTTCTTTAGAAATGCTCTAAGCAAAGCTACTATAAAAACGAGAAATAGAATAACACCAGCAGCAACAAAGACAAAAGTAGGCATACCATTTATGCCTGTAGATTGCAAAACAATTGCGTTCATATTTTTTAAAATTAAAAGTAGATAAATAAGTTTGATTGCTTTTCATTGAATAGACTCCTTTACAAGAAAAGAATTTTTATTAATTTTTGCTAAATTTTATGTAGTATTGGTAAAAGAAAAGCGGTACGAAAATAAGTTTCGCAAAAACGAAGGCATATAAAGTTCACATGGGAGTAAAATATATAACAGACATCCTTGTCTGTTGGAGGTTTGAAATAACAATTGAAATACTATCATTTACACAGACTAGAAGTCTGTGATACATTTAGTTTAGCATCACGAAGTATAAATTTTTTTCTTGATCAAAATCTACAATGACTACTTCTTGCTTCTTTACGAATACAGAGCCTTTTTCAGCTACACGGATAGAAATATCGACAATATCTCCTCCATCTAATTTAAAGATAGCAGTTCCAAACTTGTCTGTAACTTCTGAAGAAGAAACAATGGCTACTTTTCCTACTAAGCTATTTGCAGTTCTGACAATTCCGTAATCTCTAAAGAAAGGTTTTATGGGTTTTAATAAAAAACCTGCAATAAAAACAGCTATAAAAAAAGAGATTCCAAAATTGATAAAAAACATTGTCCAAAGCTGCCAAGATATAGATAATTCTAACTGATTGATAGCAAACTGATTCATCCAAACTCCAATAATTGCTTGTATAAAAAACAAGATGGTAAGTATTATTGAAATGGGAACTTGTCCGACACTCAAAAAAGTAAGGAAACCATCACCTAAAGAAAATCCGTCTGCATCTACGTCCATGTCTATATCTACATCAATATCAACATGAGGATGAGGAAAAAATCCTTCTATTGCACTATGACTAAACAATCCAATTGCTGACATAAGCCAAATTCCGATAGAAATTGCACCCAATACTCCATAAACTAAATTATAGGGAGCTTCTAAAAGTGTGATTAATTCGTTCATGGCTTTGTTATTTTATTATTGTAGTAAGTCGTAAATAGATGCAAATATGCAAAACTTGTTTTAAAGTAGGTTTAATCTTTAAGTAAAGTAGTTTTAGTTTTTAAAATTTATGACTTAAAGTGTTTGTGATTATATTTACGTAAAGTATCAAAAGAAGGTTTTGTTTTGCAATAACTATTCCAATTATAATTTTGCTAATACGCTCATTTAGAGCAGATTATTTTGTTAAAATATTTTTAACAATTTGATTTTATCAGTGTTTTCTTCTGTAAAAAAGCAATCTATTATGAAGAAATTTGATTATTCACTCAATTATAAAGAGCTTGACTTACGTAAAAATCCAGAGTTGTATGCTGTTGGAAAAGGGGAGCAAGGCGTTTTGTTGGTAGAACCTTATAAATCTGAAATATTACCTTATTGGAGATTCAAGACTCCCGAAATAGCAAAAGAATCTTCTGAAAAGATTTATCAATTATTTCTATCATATTTGAACGAAGAAGATTTTGTAGGCGCAGATATGGCTCGTAAATTTTTACAGATGGGCTATACTCGTTCACGAAGATATGCCAATTATAAAGGAGGGAGAAAATATAAAGGAGAAGTTCCTAAGGATAAAAAAGGACAAAGTGGCTCACATGGAAGACCTCAATTAGAACGTCAAGAAGAAGACCCTATAAAAGCCGAATCTGCTAGAATTTTTAAAGAAAAATGGTTTTTAGCAAAAGACAATGAAGAGTATTTAAAACAAAAGAAAGTATTTCAGGAAAATTATTCAATGTAATGTAAGTTGTTGGTAGCTTCTAAGGTCAGGTATATCAACAAAATAAGTCGCAGCGACCAAAAAAATGTACGAAACCAGTTCCTAAAAACAAGCTTTTCGATAGTTTTTATATTGTAGCCTTTGCTTAGTTTTCCATGTAGAGGAACAAAAATCCAAGCTGTCAGAATCCAAACTAGAATAGTAAACACTAAAGCAATACTAGAAAAAGAATAAAAATTACTCATTCTGTTTCTTATACTTTCGCCTACATAATTGTTTTGAAGAGTATAATCTACTTCATATCCTTCCCAAACGAGCCAAAAGGATAATCCAAGTTCTATGAGCATAGGTAAAATTACTATTTTTCCTGTCAGTGTAGTATGTGCAGAATGGAAGTTATGAAAATTTTGTTTGCCTACTTCTTTAAAGATAGGATAATGAACTACTTGCACAAACCAAATAAGTCCAACTAAAAAGCTAGTAATCAGTAGGTTTGAAAGTAAAATAGGAGACATAATTGAATATTGAAAATTAAGTAATTTTTTTAAGATAGGATTAATTTATGATTTTGTGCAACCAAATTTAGGAATTAGCATCTCAAATATAAATTTATCTCAAATTAATTACTAAATTTCTCGTTTATGAACTTTGTTAAATCATGTGCTTCTTTTTTTATTTTTATTTCAATTTATTTTTTCTCTTCCATTTCTACATTTGCTCAATTAGATAAAAATTCGTGTGAAGAAATTTTAGGAAGTTTGGATATAAATGATTTTAGACAAATCTCTATTGTTACTCATATCTTGACAACAGATTCTAGCGTTCAAAAACCTGCTATTTGTCTTATTTCGCCTTTTTTAGAGTTTGTTTTTAAAGAAAGCTACATCATTATAGCAAATAAAAGAAATAATACGACACTTTATTTGCCTTATAATAGAATTAAGTTGGTCACAACACTAGAACCAACAGGTATTTTTTCTGGAGGTAAAACAATAGAAATTCATTTGATGGATTAATTGATAAAACTTTCAAACAAAGTTTTTACCTTTGCATCAAATACCAAAAATCACAGTTATTAATTTATAAAAATGCAATCGGAACAAACAACTGCACATTGGCTTCCAAAAGTAAGAATCATTAACTCAGAATATGATTCGAAAAAAGAATTTTGTATTGGAATAGAAGATGGAAAAATTACCCATCTAGTAGAATACAATCCCTCTATAACAATTCCTATAAATTATAAAAAAATAGATTGTGAAGATGCTTTTGTTTCAGTGGGTTGGTGCGATATGCGTGCTTTAGTGACTGAACCAGGGATGGAGCATAGAGAAACGCTAAATACAGCAAGTAAAGCTGCAAGTTTGGGAGGTTTTACACAAGTTGCCATTTTACCAAATACGAAACCAACTTTAGAAAATAAAGAAAATGTTTACTTTTTGGAGCAAGAGAATAAAAAATCTAATTCAAAAGTAGAATTTTTAGCAATTGCAGCTCTTACGCATAAGGCAGAGGGACAAGAAATGACGCAAATGTATGACCTTCATAAAGCTGGTGCAGTTGCTTTTTCGGATGGCTTGAAAAATGTTTCTCATACGGGCGTTTTGATGAGAGCTTTACAGTATGCACAGGCTTTTGATGGACTTGTTATGCAACTTCCTTCTGATAAAAACCTTGCTAACGGACACATGCATGAAGGAATTACATCGACAAAATTAGGTTTGAAAGGTCTGCCGTCCATTGCAGAGGAAATGATGATTCAAAGAGATTTAGAAATTTTGCGTTATACAGGTGGAAAAATTCATTTTTCTACTATTTCGACGGCTCGTAGTGTAGAACTTATCCGAAAAGCAAAACAAGAAGGATTGAACGTAACATGTGACATAGCAGCCTATCAACTTTCTTTTTTAGATGAAGATTTGGCTAAAAATTCATTTATTTTTGATACCTTTTTGAAAACTTTTCCTCCTTTCCGTACTCAAAACGATGCGACAGCAATTTTGGAAGGCTTGAAAGATAATACAATTGATGTTATTGTTTCGAATCATAATCCACACGATGAAGAAACTAAAAAACTAGAATTTGATTTGGCAGAATTTGGAATAATTAGTTTTCAAACAGCTTTTGCAGCTATCAGAAAGCAAACTGAACATATTTTGAGTATAGAAGAATTAATAGAAAAATTTACTACCAATCCAAGAAAGTTACTAAAACTAGAGCAACCTCAAATTAAAGAAGGACAAAAGGCTAATTTGACAGTCTTTTATCCTGACCAAGAGTGGGAATTTAGAAAAGAAGCAAATGTATCAAAGTCTAAAAACTCTCCATTTTTTGAATTAAAAAATAATTTGAAAGGCAAAGTTATAATAACATTTTGAAAATTAAACTTATCAGTACATCTCAAAGATGTCTGACAGTTAAAACACAAACTTCTAAATTACATGAAAAACATTCTTATTTTATTTTTGCTTTTTTCTCTTTCGATAACCTCTTTTGCTCAAACTGTGAAATCAAAAGATGTTGCTCAGATTATGCAAACTTTTCAGAATCAACAAAAGGCGTGGAATAATGGCGACTTAGAAGGATTTATGAATGGATATTGGCAATCTGACTCTTTAAAATTTATTGGAAAGAATGGAATTACGTATGGATATGAAGCTACTTTGAATCGTTATAAAAAATCATATCCCGATACTGCAACAATGGGAAAACTTCAATTTGATATTTTATCCTTTAAAAAATTAGACAAAAAACATGTTTTTGTAATTGGAAAATGGCATCTTAAAAGAGATGAGAAAGAAGATTTAGAAGGTCATTTTACATTGATTTGGGAGAAAATCAATAAAAAATGGGTGATTATTGCAGATCATTCTAGCTAGAAATAAATTAAAAATTTGCATTTCAGAAGTTAGAAGTAAATACAAATAAATTAAAAATTTAGATTTCAGAAGTAAGAGCCAATAAAAAAGAGTTCAAAAATTAATGTTTGAACTCTTTTTTGGTTTTTATACCGTTTCTGTTTTCAATAAATTTTCTTTTACCAAATATTCAGCAATCTGAACAGCATTTGTGGCAGCTCCTTTACGAAGATTATCAGCAACAACCCACATATTGAGCGTGTTTTTCTGACTTTCATCTCTTCTTAGTCTTCCTACAAAAACTTCATCTTTTCCTTCTGAATTAATTGGCATTGGATATTCAAATTTGCTTACATCGTCTTGTAAAATAATTCCTTCCGAGTTTTTTAAGATTTCACGTACTTCATTCAAATCAAAATCATTCTCAAATTCTACATTGATAGCTTCTGAGTGTCCTCCCATAGTTGGAATACGCACAGCAGTAGCTGTCACTTGAATAGAATCATCACTCATAATTTTTTTGGTTTCCAAAACCATTTTCATTTCCTCTTTTGTATAGCCATTTTCTAAGAAAACATCAATATGAGGAAGTACATTCAAATCGATAGGATGTGGATAAACTTTCGTTGCTGTTTCTCCTTTTCGTTCGCTCATAAGCTGATCAACGGCAGCCTTTCCAGTGCCAGTTACAGACTGATAAGTAGAAACAACAACACGTTTGATTTTATATTTTTTGTGTAATGGATTGAGAGCCACTACCATTTGAATGGTTGAGCAGTTTGGATTAGCAATTATTTTATCGTTCTCACTTAGGTCGTGAAGTTCATGAGAGTTTACTTCTGGCACAACTAATTTGTAGTTTGGATTCATTCTCCAAGCCGAAGAATTATCAATTACAATTGTTCCTTTTTCTGCAAACTTTGGAGCAAACTCTAAAGAAACCGAACCTCCAGCCGAAAAAATAGCAATATCTGGAACAGCATCGATAGCTTCTTGCATGCTATGCACACGGTATGATTTTCCATCAAATTCAATTTTATTTCCTACTGAACGCTCCGAAGCAACAGCAATAAGCTCAGAAACAGGAAATTTACGATTTTTCAAAACTTGTAACATTTGAGTTCCTACAAGTCCAGTAGCTCCTACAACAGCAATTTTCATTTTTTATGGTAGTTTAGATATATTTTCAATACTGATAAAATAAATTAGAACAAAAGTAAGACTTTATGAATTAATTTGTTTCAAAATCTGAATTATGAGATCCAATTTTTGATAATTTAGTAAAACAGATAAAAAAAAACGCTTCTCCATTACTAGAAAAGCGTTTTTTGTGTTTTTATTAAAATACCATCAAAAAAAGTATTTTGTCAAATTCAACAGTTTGGAAGACTATTGTACAAAAATAACCGTGATAATCTTTAATTTATTATCAATCAAAATAATCTATTTTTGTAATACTACTTTTTGTACATATAATTTGTTATTATGTATAGCTTTTAAAATATAAGTACCACCTACAAATTTTTGAATATTCAGTTCTACATTTCCACCACCTTTACTAGCAGTACGCACTACTTCTTGTCCTGTAATTGTATAAACACGAATATCATAATTACCTGTTATTTTAGGTAATTCAAAACGTACTTTGTCTTGTGTAGGATTTGGATATACTTTTAGACTAATTGCGTCAGTAGGATTTAAGATGCCTGTAATTCTGTCATATTTGATTCCTATGTCAGAAGACCAAATACCACGTCCGTGTGTACCAATTACAAGTTGACCATCATTTTCTTTTACAACAAGGCTAAAGACAGCCACTGCTGGGAAGTTAGGAACAAGTGACCAAGAGGCTGCATCATCATAAGAAGCCATAATACCAATTTCTGTTCCGACTAAAAGAGTATCTCCTTTTACGACCATTGAAAAAGGTACTACATCAGGAAATCCTTTACTACTTGTTGTATTTTGACCAAATCCAGAAATATCTTCCCAAGATTGTCCTAAATTTTTTGTACGCCATATTTTTCCTACACCTGCTTGTCCAAATAACATATAGGCTTCATTTTTATTCTCAGGATTAGTTGCAAAGCCAGAAGCTACACCAATATTTATTGAATTGGGTACTGGAGAAAAAGTTTCTCCTCCATCTTTTGAAAGGAACATAGTACGATTTTGTGACATTCCACTACCTGCCCAGACAATATTTTGATCAGATAAGGAAGGAAATACATTTGTAGTAGAACCATTGTAATTCCAAAGTTCATCAGTGATAGGTTTTGCTTTCCAAGTCTGTCCAAAATTAGTAGATTTGAATACACCACTTTTCCCTACTGCAAATACTACATCAGGAGCTACAGGAGAATATCCTAAACGAGTCACAAAAGGAGCTGTTATATCTGTTGTGTCACTAATTGTACTACTTGAGTATGAGAAATTTTGTCCACCATTTGTAGAGCGTGCAATATTGTTATGTACGTACGAAGCAAGTACTAAATTGGGATTTTTAGCATTCCAAATACACTCCATTCCATCTCCACCATATACTTCATCATAATTTGTAGACTTACTTGCATTTACGTTTGTGGCAAGTAAAGAACCATTATCTTGTGTTCCTCCTACGTATATATTTTGTGTAGGATGTCTATCAGCTCTATAAAGTTGTGAAGTAGTAATATTATTTGTGGATTTGTTATCTACTTCTACCCAAGATACTCCTTTGTTATCTGAATAAGCTACACCTCCATCATTTACAGAAATCAAACGAGAACCAGCAAATGCCAACATGTGATGATCTGGATGAAGCATTCTAGCATTATTATTACTCCCCTGATAGGCATTACTTATACGTGTAATTCTACTATCTTGGTAAGTAACATCGCCGTAATTGAGACTTAAGACTGATGATTGAGTAGGAGAAAATGAAGATTCTGGAGTCAAGAAAGGCCATAAGAAGTAAATTTGATCTACTTCATGTCCTCCATTTACTGTAATTCTGTCACTAGGAGTTGTTTCATAAGGAATAGCATGAACAAACATATATTCACGAGTATTTACATAAGTTGGGTCATTTGCTTCATCTCTTTCTGTGAAGCTAAACTCTCCATCGCCTACATTATCACGAAAAGAAAACATAAGCTGTCTATTATTTTCTATATCCCAAACTTCAAAAGGCACATCTACATAGTCTTGATATACATATTCAGAAGCTGGAACTCCATTAGTAGCATTTCCACCACCAGCTAAAAAACGATGTGCTTTCTGTGATTTTCCAGGTCCAAAGCGAATTTCAACAGCTACAGCTTTACTAGGGTTTTGTATTTCTACTTTGCCACCCCAAGCAATAAAACCCGAAACACTTGTAAAACTAAGAAAATCTAAGTTTTCTTTTACTCCCCCCAAGAATTTACGAGCTTTTCGGGTAGTTGCTGTATTTATTGTAGCTTTCCACACATCTACGCCTCCCCAATATACCGTGTTTTCATCTATTGGGTCTACTACAATAGCATTATCATAGAAGCCTTGCTTTAAATAATCGTCTACTTTTTGACTGCGATTTTCTTCGACCATTTTCCAAGAAATGCCTCTATCTGAAGATACCAAAAGACGAGATACAGCCCCTGCAATTTCTACGGAAGCATATATAATAGCTGGATTTGTAGGAGAGATAGCTAATTCTGAACGTCCTACACCTCCACTAGCTTTTGCTTCTGTTTCAGCTATGGAAGTCATAGTAGTATTTTGCCAAGTAAGCCCTGCATCAGTAGAACGAATTAATTGACCTCCATCATTTCCTCCAGTGCCTACTGCGTAGAGATTATTAAAATTATCTGGCTCTGCAATTATTTGTTGTAGTATTTGAGTGTCACTATAAACACTTGTCCAAGATATTCCTCCATTAGTAGAACGGAAAATATTAGATGTAAAGCTATCTTCAGGATCAGTTCCCTTACTTAGAAAAGAATTGTAAGAAGAGGTTACCAAAACTAAATTTGGATCAGTAGGAGAAACAATAACACGAGTTCCATGTAAAAAGTCTGTTATACGAGGCACTGTAGTATTTATACGATTCCAAGTATCTCCTCCATCAATAGATTTAAAAACACCTCCCCCATTAATACCAGCATTACCAAAAGGAGTTTCTCCTGTGGTTGCATACATAATATTTGGACTAGATTGTGCTTGTGCAATGGAAGTGATACCTAAGTGAGACATATTTCCTGATTTGTCTGTCCAAGTGTTTCCTCCATCGGTCGTTTTCCAAATACCACCACCAGCAGTACCTATAAACCAAGTATTATTAGAAGTATCTCGTACGTCTACAACAATACAACGAGTACGTCCAGCTACATTACCAGGACCTCGCTCATCAAATACAAACTCTTCTTCAGTACGAGCATTACGAGTAGCTTCTAGGCTACTTTCTAAAGCTAATTGACGATACCCTATTTTATAGTTAGGATGTTTTTCCCCTTCCTTGGTACGAATATCATTCATATATTTTAAGTAACCCGAGATTTCCATTGTCTTTACATATCCCTCTCTGTTACGTATAGCAGCTTTTTTTGCAGCTTGCTTTTCTTTCCAGTCTTCTATATTTATACTTGATTCTTGTTTTTGTGATAAATCAACAGAAGTAGTATCTAGTTGAAAGTATCCAAAAATACCTGTACTAATTCCTAGGACTGTTACTCCAGTTAATAGGTATTTTTTATTCATTTTTTTTAAATTTTAAAAGTAAATCAGTTTATTATTTTGTTTTCAAATAAATTATTAGCAATCAATCCCCAAAAATATCTTCTTGATTAAAATAATGTTATAACATGTAAAGATACTAACCACCTTGTCTTTTAACAAATAGATTCATCATAATTCAATTAATAAAAAAAATCTTCTTAGCGTTTACTAAGAAGATTAATAATTTTTGAATCAAGAGAATATAACTACAAAAAGCTAAATTTTTATCAATTATTAAAACTCATCATCTTCTGAAATATAATCATCATATTCATCGAAATCAGTATCAAATTCGTCAAAATCTGGATCTAAATCAAGGTCTGAAAAATCATCCTCTAAATTAAATGTAGTATCATCGTCATCATCTAGATTTTTCATATTCCAAGTAGGTGAAGAAGCTTGATTAGAAAAAGAAGATGGGTCTTCGATAGAAATTAAGCTTTCTTGAGAGGTGTAATTATTTAATAACATAAAAGCAGGATTTTTAGGTGAAATATATAAGGTAAAAATCATTAGCAAGTAATCAGAACCTGATAATGGTTTAGGAAATAGAATAAATGAGGTGATTTTTATACAAGATTATTAAACAAATTTCAATTTACAAAGACGAATTCCAAATTAAGATATAATTTTTGTTGAAAAATAATTTAGTGAACCTAAATTTAGGTTTTTATTTGTATTTTACCCTCTATATTTACTTTTTACTTTTTTTATTGTTCATAACGAATTTTTATTATCGTGATTTTTGAACTTACTATATTAGGTGCAAATGCTGCTATTCCTGCACACGGACGTTTTCCTACTTCTCAGGTTTTGTGTATCAATCATAGATATTATATGATTGACTGTGGAGAAGGTGCACAAATACAGTTATTTAGAAATAAAATAAAAATTAATAAAATACATGCCATTTTTATAAGTCATCTTCATGGCGACCATTATTTAGGACTTATGGGACTTCTAAACACCATGAATTTGCGTGGAAGAACCGAACCACTCTATTTGTGTGCACCCAAAGGTTTACAAGAAATAATTATTTTGCAGCTCAAATATTCTTATGCAGTTCTTAATTATTCGCTTTATTTTGTGGAAACAAACCAAGAAGAATCTGTATTTTTATTTGAAGACGAGAAAGTAACGGTTCATACAATTCCCTTATTGCATAGAATTCCGTGTTGTGGTTTTTTATTTAGAGAAAAAGAAAAAGATAAAAATCTAATCAAAGAAAAAATTCCAACTGATTTGCCTGTTGCTGGAAGAATTGCTCTTAAAAAGGGAGAAAGTTTTGAGTATAATAATCAAATTTTGAAAAATGAAGAGTACACTTATGCACCAAATAAGAGGCGAAGTTATGCTTTTTGTTCGGATACTGTTTATTTGCCTTCTTCACCTTTGATAGAAATTATTCAAAATGTAGATTTGTTGTATCATGAAGCTACTTTTACACAAGTACATGAAAAACGGGCTGCACAAACTTTTCATTCTACTGGTCAGCAAGCTGCCTTGATTGCTAAAGAAGCAAATGTAGATAAACTCATTTTAGGACATTTCTCTACTCGTTATTACGATTTATTACCTGTTTTGGAAGAAGCGCAAGCTGTTTTCCCAAATTCTGCTTTAGCGATTGAAGGCGAAACATTTCCTGTAAACGAATAGATTTTGATTGAATAATAATTACAGAAAGAATAATTTGAATCATCTCAAATGAAAAAACTAGAAACAAATCAAAAGAAACAAAATTTATATATCTTCTTGAGTGGATTGTTTTTGACAAATGCACTTATTGCTGAAGTAGTCGGAACAAAAATATTCTCATTAGAAACAACTCTTGGACTTCATCCTGCTCAAATAAAATTACCTATTTGGGATTCTCCTCTTGACTTTAATCTGACAGCTGGTGTAATGCTTTGGCCTGTTGTTTTTGTGATGACAGATATTATAAATGAATATTATGGTAAACAGGGAGTTCGCAAAATATCTTTCCTTACGGCTGGTTTCATTGCTTATGCTTTTTTTATGATTTGGGTAGTTACTGGGCTTTCTCCAGCAACTTTTTGGGTAGAAATAAACAACCCATTGGATATAAATACGGCTTTTAATCGTATTTTTCTGCAAAGTATGGGAATTATTATTGGTTCATTAACAGCTTTTTTATTAGGACAAATTATTGATGTAGTGGCTTTTCAATGGCTACGAAAGTTTACAGGAAGCAAAAACCTTTGGCTTCGTGCAACAGGCTCTACACTTATTTCTCAATTTATTGATAGTTTTGTAGTTCTTTTTATTGCTTTTTATTTTTTTGGAAATCCAAAGTGGAGTTTTAATCAAGTTGTTTCAGTCGGAATAATCAATTATATCTATAAATTTTCTATTGCTATTTTACTTACTCCGACACTTTATATTGTCCATTATTTAATAGATTCTTATTTGGGCAAACAAACAGCTAAAGAAATGATAGAAGAAGCAAGTGAATCAGAATTATTTTAAGGTAAAAACTGGTTTAAGCAAGAACACTCAAACCAGTTTTATAATACTTGATTTACTGACTACGTAACTTGAATTACTTGATAACCTTTCTCAAAGCCAACGCATAACCATAATGCACACCTTCATGTGTATTATTAAAATTTATTGCATCTTCAATACTTTTCAAAGTATAATTATAACTTGTTGGATATTCAGAATAAGAGTCAAACATAGATTTGCTTTCTGAATAATCCTTTTCAAATTTATCAATTAAATCGAAAGCTAATTTTTTGAGTTCATCTACTTCGGCTTGAGTTGCATCAGCTTCTGGTTTTGAGCCTTTTCTGTACTTATTGATTAGCTCATCACTAATATACATTTCATTGCCAGAAAGTTTGTAACACAAAATTTGCTGTGTCACAACAAGATGCCCAAAATTCCAAATTAGATTATTAGAAAATCCCTCTGGAATTTGATTGATTTGTTCTAATGAAAATTCATTCAATAGATTTAAGAAATTTGTACGAGTGGTTTTTAAGAGTTGCATAAAATAAATTACGAATTACGATTAGAAAGTCTTATATTAAAACAATAGAATAGAAAGTCAATCCACATAATGAACAAAATAAAATAGATGAAAGTATACACAAAGAGATTTTCTGTGTCAAAGTATAACTATTAAATTTCTCTATTGCACGTTTATGTCTATCATTTTTTGTGTATAATTTCATAATATAATAGCTAAAGATGCTTATAGGAATACACAATAGAATAAAATAAATATAGAAATTGCTATAAATTTGTTCTTTATAATTGATTTCAAAAGAAAGAAAGAAAAGTAAAAAATTAATGATGATGAAATAAATTAAGAAAAAAACTAGACTCATAGGTCTTTCACTAGAAGTAATTGTTTGTTCAAAACTTGGAGTTGCCATCTCAACGGCTGCTTTATGGTTCTTTCCCTTCTTTACTATCTTAATATTTAAAACACTTAACAAGAATTTACTTATTATATAAAGCCAAATATTTGTTACTACATATAGCGAATAAAATATTATATCTAAAAGTAAAATCATAAAAATTAGTTATGATAAAACGTAATTCGTAATTTTTAATTCGTAATTAAACCTACTTTCCTTTCAAAATAGTATGTCCTAATTTATCTCTTTTCGTAGTAAGATATTTTTCATTGTGAGGATTAGCTTTTATTTCAATGGCTACATTTTCGACTATTTCTAAACCATAACCAATAAGACCTACACGTTTTTTAGGATTATTAGAGATAAGTTTTATTTTGCTTACTGCCAAATCTCTCAAAATTTGCGCTCCTACTCCGTAATCTCTAGCATCCATTTTGAAACCTAATTTTTCATTTGCTTCTACGGTATCATAACCTTGTTCTTGCAATTTATAGGCTTTGAGTTTGTTTACAAGTCCGATTCCACGCCCTTCTTGATTCATATACAAAACTACTCCTTTGCCTTCTTGTTCTACAAATTTCATGGCTTGTTGGAGTTGGTCGCCACAATCACAGCGTAACGAACCCAAAATATCACCCGTTACACATGAAGAGTGAACACGCACCAAAACAGGTTCATCTTTTTCCCATTCTCCTTTTACAAGTGCCAAGTGTGTATCGCCTGTGTCTTTTTGTGTATAGGCGTGAAGCTGAAAATCGCCCCATTTAGTAGGCATTTTGACATCAACTTCTTTTTCTATAAGTGAATCATTTGCAAGACGATACTCAATCAAATCTTTGATAGTGATGAGTTTCATATCAAATTTATCAGCAACTTCTCTAAGTTTGGGAAGGCGAGCCATTGAGCCATCATCATCCATTACTTCTATCAAAACACCAATGGGCTTAAAGCCTGCTAATTTTGCCAAATCTACAGCAGCTTCCGTATGCCCTGCACGACGCAAAACACCACCTTCTCTAGCTTTGAGAGGATTAATATGCCCTGGACGACCGAAATCTTCGGGTTTCATGTTTGGGTCTGTGATGGCTTTTATGGTGGCTGCTCTATCGTGTGTCGAAACGCCTGTTGTACAGCCGTGTCCTAATAAATCAACTGTAACAGTAAATGCTGTTTGTTTTGGGTCAGTATTTTTACCGACCATCAAATTAATTCCAAGTTCATCACAACGCTCTTGTGTAAGTGCCATACAAAGAACTCCACGAGCTTCTTTTAAAACAAAATTGACCATTTCAGGTGTGATACATTCGGCAGCACAAATAAAATCGCCTTCATTTTCTCTATCTTCATCATCTACTACGATTACAAATTTGCCAGCTTTTAGGTCAGCAATTGCTTCTTCAATAGTATCTAATTTTATATCTGAATGGGAGTAAGTAGCAGAATTATCTTGAGTTTTCATAGTAAAGTGTCTAAAAAATTGACTTTGTAAAATAATTTTCAAAGATACAACTCGTACTTTATAGCTACTGTTTATATAATTTTTCAAAAAATAAGTAACTTATTGATACCAAAAGGCTTACTTTTTAAAAGAACGAATAATTGCTTTTTGACTTAGAACAATACTCCATATTCCCTCAAATTTATTTTCTGTAGAATTAAAACTTGGGTAGTTATAAAGAATTTTTTCTTTACCATGAAGAATTTGTAAATTTTCTTGGTAAAGTGTCGTATCTGTGATGGTTTGATAGGCTTCAAAAATCTGTTTTTCTTTATCGTATTTTATCTTAGAAATGTCTTTGTAGTAAGTTATTTTTTCAATAATCTCTATTTCTGTGCTGTCTAGTTCTAGAAGCTGATATAATTCTTTTTGTTTTCCTTCTTTGTTTACTTCTAAAAACTGTACTATTTGTGATTTCTTATCTTCTATTTTTTTATAAATCTGTTGTGCTTTCGGAGTTGCACTTTCTAGTATTTGTCCTTCTGTTACTTTTGTGATGGTTACATTATCTTTCATTTCATAAAACTCTTCTTTCGTAACAGCTCGTTTGTCTGTAAAGGCATCGCAACTTTGAAGGAATAAGGCAAGAGCAAGGAGAGAAAAAAATAATTTCATTTTGGAATAATTACGAATTACGATAATTAAATATAGCTTTAAGTACAGAAGTAACACAGATACAAGTAAATTTTAATAGTATTGAATTTAAAAAATAATTGATAACTATTTACTGGTAACTGATTTATCGGTTTAGTTCGACAAATTTCTCTACGTCATTTGATTTTCCTAGAACAATCAAAACGTCAGATTGTTCTATGGCAATGTCATTTGTTGGGCGATTTATAAGATGTTCGGCAAAAAACTTTCTTCCGTCGTGGTATTCTTCATACACTCGTTTGATTGTGATAAGGTCTAACGCATAGTTATCTTTGAAGCGAACTTGACCTATTTTTCTATTTACAATTCTTCTAGGTGCTTGTATTTCTACAATGGAAAAATTATCAGGTAAAGGCAAAAAAGCCTTCATGTTTGGATTTAATAACTTTTCAGCAACTAACTTTCCTACTTCATCTTCTGGAGAAAGAATTTCTTTTACACCTAATTTTTCCAAAATCAAACGTTGCTGGTCTGCCATGGCACGAGCAATAATTCGTTTTACATTTAGTTCTAAAAGCTGAACAGTTGTAAGTAAAAGACCTTCTATATTTTCACCAATAGCCACCAAAACAGCATCCATATCAGCAACATTTTGAGAGCTAAGTGCTTTTATATCTGTTGCATCAAGAGCCACAGCATAGGCTACATCATCTTTTATAGATTCTACCCGTTCAATATCTCTATCAATGGCAAGCACTTCTGCACCTCTTGCTGCTAGATTTCGTGCTACTGCATAGCCAAAATGTCCAAGTCCGATAACTGCAAATTTGTCTGCCATTTAATTTAAAATTACTTGATTTGAGA
Source organism: Bernardetia sp. (assembly GCA_020630575.1). GTDB lineage: Bacteria > Bacteroidota > Bacteroidia > Cytophagales > Bernardetiaceae > Bernardetia. Next base: position 229,353 of record JAHDBD010000003.1, on the reverse strand, counting down.
TTTTGTTTTTATAATTGATTGAGATTTTGAAGGAATATGTAATTTCTTTTTAAGATGATTAATTACTACTTCAAGCGCAATATCGCAAGTATGATTATTAGGAACAATAATATCTGTATTTTCTTTGTATGGACGGACATAACGTTCATAAGCAGGCGAAACATGCATCACATATCTATAAAGAACATCTTCTAAATCATAACCACGTTCTTTATTATCTCTCATAATACGCCTTTTTATCTTTACTGGGTCAGTTGCTTCTACAAACAATTTCAAATCTAATAAATCAGAAATTGTTTTATGATAGAATACAAAAAGTCCCTCTACAATGATAATTGGTTTGGGTTCGAATACTAATTGTTTCGGTACTATGTTTGGATTATTGAACGTATATTCTTCTTTATAGACAGTTTTGCCTGCACAAAGTTCTGCAATGTCTTTGCTAAACTGTTGGTGGTCAATAGATTGTGGGGTGTCAAAATTAGACACTCCATTTTCGTCTATAGGTTGTTCTTCTCTAGGGCGATAATAATTGTCTTGTGAAATCAAGCATACATCATTTGGATTGATGCTTTTCATTAAACGACTCAAAAAGTAGGTTTTCCCAGAACCACTTCCTCCTGTAATGCCAACTAAATACGGTTTCTTCATAGCTTGCAAAGGTACAGATTTTTAAGATATTTGAGAAAAGATATTTAACAAAAATGACATACTAATCAGTTTATTTTTCTGCATAATCTTCCAAAAGAGCTTGCAAATAACTTTTAGCAAAGGGTAATTCTTCTAAAAGTACATTTTTATTTATACCTTCTGTTTTGGTTATTATCTGTGCATCTTTTGTAGTTTCTACATAACGCAATGACCCATTTGGAGTAATCCACGTCATTCCCTCATCATAGCAATAAAAAGCAAACTGCTTTGAAGATGGGTTTAATAAATCTTTTCCCCATTCAAACTGTGAAGTTTCTACTCCCAATTGTCCTAAAAGTGTAGTGGCAATATCAGTTTGAGAACCTATCCTTGAATTTCTTGTAGCTAAAAACTCTTCTGAAATAGCGTTTCCATAAAAAAGCAATGGAATTCTGTATTTTTCACTTCGGTGAGTATCTTTATACATTTTTGGAAGTCGGTGTCCATGGTCTGCAACAAAAACAAATAAAGTTTGGTCGTACCAAGATTGTTTTTTTGCTGCTTCCATAAACTTATTTATACTCCAATCGGCATAATAGGCAGCTTTTCTAAATAAATTAGCCTCTTTCTTATTTTTGTCTGTTTCTGTTTTGGCAATCTCATCATAAGGAGTTTCTATAGGTGTTTCGAAAGGTTCATGGCAGCTTAAAGTCAAGACAGTTGTAAAAAAAGGAGCTTTTTGAATATTCAAATCTTTGATTACTTTTTCAAAGACAATATGGTCATGTGCGCCCCATTTAGAGTTTTTATCTTTTTCTTCAAATTCATTCTCATCAATAATTTTATCAAAACCAGCTTGATGCCAGTATGCTTTAAAGTTGGCGTACTCCGATTCTCCCCCATAATAAACAGAAGTAGAATATCCTTTTTCCTTAAAAACAGAAGGTAAAGCAGGAAGTTTTTCAAATTTTTGTGGTTCTTTGATAATAGAAGAAAGTTTTTGAGCAGGATAGCCACTCAAAACTCCTACTACACCTTTATCAGTTCGGTCAGCAGTAGAATAAATGCTATCAAATAATATCCCTTCTTGGGTCAATTTAGAAAAATGAGGTGCAATTCCTTTTTCTCCTCCCAGTGTTTCAACAACATCAGAAGTATAACTTTCTAAGATTACCAAAACTACATTAGGACGAGTATAACGAAGAATTTTTTCTTGTTCTTTCGGATTTGATTTATAAATTTCTTTTAAATTTTCTTGAATCGTTTTTTCATCAAAATAAGTAATTCCTGCTTGTTTGCTGGCTTTATTACTTTTCAAAATATTGAATAATAAATTCCAAGAAGTATTGGTAGCTAGATGATTGAGAGGAGCATGAACAGAATAATAAGCCGAACTTTGATTGATAGGTGCAAGTCCCAAACTTCCACGAATAGCCAAAAACGTAAGTGCTGCCACCAAAAGCCAAACCATTCCATAACCTACTGAATACATGATGCTCTTATTGAAATTAAAATTTTCAAACTTTTTTGGTGTATCTATTCCTATTTTTAATATAAATCGGTACATCCAAATACCAAAACTAATAAGACTAACTTCCAAAACAATAGAAAGCAGGAGCTGTGAAGTAGTAATAGATGCCATCATTTGGGTAGGATAAAGCAAAAAGGAAAGCGCATAGGCATTGAGTTTATAGCCCCATTCATGATAAAGCAATGTATCAGTAACATTAATTATTCCTATTAAAATAATTAGTAAATAATTAAACCTATTAATAAATTTTACAGAAAAAATATATCCAATTAATAGAAGTGTTGGAATAGTAATTAAATAACCTGCTGTAGAAAAATCCAAATGAATAGCTTCCCAAAATGCTTGTAACTGCTCTGAAAATGGATATTCATCAAAAACAGAGTGATTATAAATAAAAAATACAGTACGATGAAGGGCAAAATAAAGCAACCAAAATATCCAAAGACGTAACCAAAAAGAAATACGATAATTCTTTAACATAACCAATTCTATATGAAACAAATAAGTAAAAGTAATTTTTCACAAAAATACAAAACAATGAATAGACTATTACAAAACCATTACGATAAGAATAGTTAATTAATATTGAAATGTATAGATTAGATTACCTTTGATTTATTTTCTTCTAAAACTTTTTGCTCACAAAACCGTATATATAGGTACGGATTTTGCAGCCTATGCGAATTCTCATTTTTTTATCTAGTAATTTTTCAACCTTATTTTCTATGAACTACGCTTTATTTTATAAAAAAAGCCATAACTATGCTTTTTTATTCATTATTTCTTTACTCTTCTTTTCTTCTTGTAAGCGAGACAAATTTGGACATAGCACAGAAGAAATTGATATTGCTTATCTAATTCCAGAAACAGAAATTGATGCAGAAGAAGCTCAAATTTGGGTAAAGCAATTAGTAAATGCCAAACAAAGTCAACTTTATTTTCCTGATTCTTTTGCTAGACAATTTTTACAAGAACAAATTTACTTATTTTATCAAAAAAATAATTTTCAACCTGCTTGGTATTCTGCCACAACAGTTTTACCTCATACACAATCCTTAATGGGTTATCTTAAAAATGCAGGTTCAGAAGGATTAAATGAAGATGCCTATTCGCTTGCTGATATAGACGAAATACAAAACTCACTTTTGGGAACAGAAGGAGAATATGATTTACCAAAACTGATGAAGCTAGATGTTTTTACAACAGCAATGGCTCTGACTTATCTTAATCATACCCATGCAGGACGAGTAAAACCAAATGAAGTAGATGGAGAAGTAAATACGTGGGTAGAAAAATATGAACCTGCCGACTTAGTAGATGAACTTTATAGTGCTGTCCAAAATAATACTATTGATGATATTATCAAAAAAGCAGAGCCTCAATATGAACTTTACGATAAACTCAAAAATGCTAGAGAAGAATATAAAAAAATAGTAAAAGAAGGAGGATGGGAAAAAATTAATTTGGAAGATTATCAAAAATTAAAAATAGATAGTACAGAAGAATTTAATCATCATGTGCTTGTACCTACAATTAGAAATATTTTGAGCAAAACAGGAGATTTGAAACTTTCTGAGAATCAAGTTGCAGATACTTCACAAATCTATGATGACAAACTTCGTGAAGCTGTCAAGAATTTTCAAGAACGTCATACTTTAGAAAGAGATGGAGTAGTAGGAATGAATTTACTCAGAGAAATGGCTACCTCAGCAGAGGAACGATTATTACAAATCGAACTCAATATGGAGCGTTTGAGATGGTTGAGTGATTCGTTGGGAGATAATTATATCATTGTCAATGTTCCTTCTTATTGGATGCGTTTGTATGATTATGGAAAACGTAATTTTGAAACTAAAGTAATGGTAGGACAATCTTTCCACGAAACTCCTTTGTTTATGGATACTATGAAATATATCGTTTTGAGTCCAAAATGGCATGTTCCTGTAAGTATTATGACAAATGAGATGTTACCAAAACTTCGTCGTGGAGGAAGTTATTTTACAAGAAATAATTTTAGTATTTACCAACGTACAAGCAGTGGAGTAAAAGAAATTAGTCCAAGTTCAGTAAACTGGAGTAATGTAAGAAACATGGGGAATTATTCTATTGTTCAAAATTCAGGAGCAGGAAATGCACTAGGAAGAGTAAAATTTATTTTTCCAAATGCAAACAATGTATATATGCACGATACCCCTTCTACTCGTTTTGGAGAAGCAAATAGAGCCTTGAGTCATGGATGTATTCGTCTTTTTGAGCCTGAAAAATTAGCTAATTATTTACTTAAAGAAAAAGCTGAAAAATGGACACCTGAAAAAATACATGAAACTATGTATAGTGGCAATACAACAAATGTATATTTAGATAGACAATGGGTAGTTCATATTGTTTATTGGACTACTTGGGTAGATGATGATGGAAGAGTTCATTTTGCAAAAGATGTTTATGGTTATGATAAAACACAAGAGGAAATTATTGCTAAACGTGACGCTAATCTGAAAGAGTGGATGCAAAAACGTACTAAGGAATTTGATAATCTTAAAAGAAAAGAAATTGCTTTAAAATAAAATAACTAAAACGGTGCAGTAACAAACCTTATAAAAGCTTTTTAAACTTTTATAAGGTTTGTTTTTTTTGTTGTAAAGCGTATTAAAACCTAACTTTGTAACTACAGAAATAAAGAGCAAACTTTAGTTTGTCTTGTTGCTTACTCTTTAGAGCAAGTAAAATACTGTACAATCTACATTTTAGACTTCTTAGCACTATTAAATAAATAAAAAATGAATAAACTACTTATACTCTTATTGTTATCTACTTTTCTGTTTTCGTGTGCTGAAAAAACACCATTTGATAAAGGGGAGCCTGCACCAAGTTTTGTAACAACAGATGTAGAAGGAAACTCTCAAACAATAGAAAAACACACTAAAAATGGTAAAGTAGTGATGCTTTATTTTTGGGCTGATTGGTGTCCAACTTGTAAACAGGAGTTTCCAGAAACACAAGACTATTATCAGAAACTTCAAAAAGAAGGCTTAGAAATTTTGGCAATCAATGTAAAACAACCCAAAGAAGCCTCTGAAAAATTCAAAGAACAATTTGGAGCTACTTTTCCAATGCTTATCGATGCAGATGGAAAAATTTCAGACTTGTATCAAGTAACAGAGCTACCAACTAATTTTTTTATAGATGAAGAAGGAAAGATTATTCGTAAAATCGTTGGTTGGGTAAGTGAGCAGCAAGCAGAAGTGATTTTGAAACAACAGAAGTAAAAATCAATTACGGATTAAAAATTACGAATTACGATTTTTTAAATCATTGATTTGTAATTTTTTGTAATCCGTAATCCGTAATCCGTAATTGAGTAAATATGAATATCCTAAACTATGCTGTTTTGTCTTTGCTTCGAAGCTGGAAAAAACAAATTGCCTTAATTGTTATTTATGCTTTGGTAGTAGGTTTTTATGCTTCAGTAGTTTTTTTTACAAGTAGTCTGAAAACTGAAACCTCACAGACATTGCAAGATTTGCCCCCTTTATGGGTACAGCAGTTGCAAGGTGGACGGCTTGTTCCCATGTCAGTAGATTTGCAAGATTCTATTTCAAAAATTAGAGGAGTCAAAAGAGTTTTTCCAAGATATTGGGGATATTTCTTTGATGATGCAACAGGCGCAGTTTTAACCGTTATGGGAAGTGATTTTCCAAAAGAAGAAATAGGTTTTTTAGATTTCAATTCTAATATAAAAAATGAAATTGAAAATAATCTGAAAAACAAAGTTAAAAGTATAGATAAAAATATATTCCAAAATGGCGTTTTAGTAGGCACAGGAATTTTAGAAACTCGCCAACTTCAATTAGGCGATTTTCTTTCCTTGAATGATGCCAATGGAAAAAAAGTGAGTTATGAAATTGTAGGTACATTTGGAGCAAAGTCAGATTTACTGACTAAAGATTTGATTATTTTACCCATAAAAGAAACTCAAAAAATAATAGGACTAAAAGATTCTCTTTGTACAGATATTGCTGTGGAAATTTATAATCCAGAAGAAATAGAGAATATTGGAAAAAAAATAGATGCTCGTTTTCCTTCTTTACGTGTCGTTACATTAGCTCAACTTTCTTCTACTTACCAAACACTTTTTAGCTGGCGAGGAGGAATTTTTATTTATGGTTCTTTACTTTCTGTGTTGGCTTTTTTGCTTTTGATGTGGGAACGAGCTTCAGGACTAAGTAGCAATGAAAAAAAAGAACTAGGTATTTTGAAGGCTATCGGTTGGCAAATCAATGATGTTTTGTTTTTGAAACTTACTGAAGGCATGATTTTGTCAGTTACAGCTACTTTAGTAGGAATTATTTTGGCTTATATTCATGTTTTTATTTTTAACTCTCCTATTTTGAAGCCTTTTTTGGTAGGCTGGTCAGTGCTTTATCCTGCTTATGATTTACAACCTTTCATTAGTCTAGGAGATATTTTGAGTATTTTTTCTCTTTCTGTTGTGCCTTATCTGGCTGCAACTCTTTTTCCTGCTTGGCGTGGAGCAACTACCGAAGCTGCTGATGCGATGAGATAAAATCTGTAATCTGAATAGAAAAATATTCGTAAAATAAAGCTATTTTTTTATATCTTTAGGTTAAAACATACACAGCTTTTTATTTCAAAATTTATGTTTTAAAATAAATGTATTATTTTAATAGTGTTTAAAGAAATATTTTTATCCTAATGTTTGAAAAAGAGCAACATATTGCAGAGCAAGCCCAATTACTTCTTAATAAAGAATTAACTTCTGAAGAGTGGAAAACAGCTTATGCACATCTTGCTTTAGATTATGCTGATATGTTAGCTGATATGAAATTTCTGACAAAAATTAGTGATAGGTTACATAATAAATTATCGCTGATAAATGAAGAGATAATTAAGCATTCGACAGAGTTAGAAAATGCTAAAAGATTGATTTCTATTCAGAATAAAAAACTTGAAAAAAAAATAAATCAACGTACTACAGATGTCAGAAATGCCTATTCACAACTTTTAGCCACTCATTCTGAATTAGATCAGTTTGTATATAGAGCTTCTCATGATTTAAAAGGACCTATTGTACGGCTTTTAGGTTTGTGTCAAGTTGCCAATTTGGAAGTAAAAGACCCAGTAGCTATAGAATATTTACAAAGAATAGGAAAGACTTCTTCTGAAATGAATAATATTTTAGAGAATCTCCTGTATATAAATATGCTTAAAAATGAAGTAGCAAATCCTTCTGAGTTTGATATTATATACGAAATTGAACGGGTCTATAAAACATTAGGTTTTCTTTCTAATTACTCAAAAACAGAATTTAATATAGAAGCTGAAACAAAAGAAGTTAAATTTTATACTGATATAGCTATTTTCAAAACAATCTTAAAAAACTTGTTTGAGTTTTCAATTAAACATATAGATAGTAAAGAAAATAAAAAATCATATATTCAACTACAAATTTTTCAAAAATCAACTGATTTAGAAATTATTATTACTTACAATGGAATAGAAATTCCAACATCTAATTATCATCTTATTTTTAATTTGTTTCACAAAGTAGCAAATCTCTCTGAATCTACAGGAACAGAACTTTATACTACACAACTGGCTGCTTACAAACTACATGGCTCTGTAATTTTGTTAGAGTCAACTAGAGATAAAACTACCTTTAGTCTTCACTTGCCTTCCTTCGATAAAAAAGGAGTATAAATTAAAATAGGCAAAACTAATCTTTCTAATTTTATGGAATTACATTTGAAACGCTTGCAAACTCAACTCAAAAAATGTTATCCATTTATAGAAAATTGGGGCAGAAAACAAAATAATATTTGGGATAAGCAAACTAATTTTATTTACAAAGTAAGGCATTTCCAAACTTTAGAAAATCAAATCAAAGATAAATTTTGTACAGAATCAAATTTTGATGATTTGCGTATTTATGCACTTAATCGCTGGTATAATTTCTGGTCTGCAAAGGGAATTGAATATATTTTTTGTAGGTATCCAAATGTAAAACCTCATTCAGATCCTTATCATCAATTTATAGATTTTTGGATTGATGAAATTCCTTTCGATCATAAAACAAGCGTTTTTCCAAAAAAATACAATCAAACTATAGAATTTGCTAAAGAAAATCCAACAGATTTACTGAAATGGCTTTATGAAAATCAGTCGAAACAAAAACGGTTTCATTTACAAAATCGTTTATTTCTAATTTTATGTGAAAAAGCAGGAAAACATCAAAAACTAAAATCTGAAATTGATTTTATTCAGCCTATTATTGAAAATTATTTACAATATTTTGATTTCGAAAAACTCCAAAAACTAGAATTTGATACTGAAAAAGGAATAAAAACAGCTTATTCAGATTGTATTTTTATTGAAATGTAGTTTTGTAACACTATGAATAATAAATTTTATTTTGAAAAACAGTTTGGTCTTTTTTATGGAAAATTAAATGACAATAAGTTGCATCGTCATTATGCTTTACAAATTAGTTTGGCGATTCATGATGAGATAATTTTGAAAACAGAGCGAAAGACTTACAAACAAACTAATTTTTTTATTCCTTCAAGATTGAAACATCAAATTAGTAATTCAGAAAAACAGCTTATTATTTTAATAAACCCATTGAGTTGTTTAGGACATCAATTTTATATAAAGTATGATGCATCTAAAATTAGTTTTTTGTCAGAAAATCTACGAAATAGCTTATTTAAAATTTTGCAAAACTATGAAGATGAGCAAATTACATTTGATAATTTTTGTAAAGAAATAAAAAACAGTTTACTAGAATATAAATGCAGTTGTGAAAATAATAATCATTTGGAAGATGACAGAATAAAAAAAGCAATTGATTTTATGGATAGTAATTTTGAAAAAATCCTTTCAATGGAACAAATGGCTAATTTTTGTGCGCTCTCTTCTACTCGTTTTTTGCATTTATTCAAAGAGAAAACAAGATTGAATTTTAGAAGATACCAGCTTTGGAACAAACTTATTTTTTCACTTCCTTACCTTTCTTCTCATTCAATTACTGAAACAGCCCATACTTTTGGTTTTACGGATAGTTCGCATTATACACGAACTTTCAATGAAACCTTTGGTGTCACACCTAAATTTTTTAAATTATTTTCAAATCAATTAATAGCAAAATAAAGCTTAGCCAGTTTATACAATTTTAGCGTCAAGATATACTGCAATTTTGTAAGGATAAACAAAGAGAATAGGTTTTATTTCTGTTCTCTCAATTTTTATAAAATTACAATTCTAAAGCTATGGATACTAACATAAAAGAAATTGAAATATCTCATTCTTTAAATCTTTCAGAAAATTATATCAAAGAAACAGCTATTTTAAATTACTCAGCCAAAAACATTCAGAATTTAGTTAAAGAAAGAAATTGGCTAAAGATGAGTTCTATCAATCAAGTCAAATCTATTTATAATTATGTTCGTGATGAAATTAAATTTGGTTACAATAAAGCTGATGACATTTCGGCTTCACAGATTTTGAAAGAGGGTTACGGACAATGTAATACAAAGGCAACTTTACTTATGGCTTTACTTAGAGCTTGTAAAATACCAAACAGAATTCACGGCTTTACGATTGATAAAGCATTACAAAAAGGAGCAATTACAGGAATTTGGTATCAATTATCACCAAAAAATATTTTACATAGTTGGGTAGAAGTCTATATAAATGATAATTGGTATTTTTTGGAAGGAGTAATTTTGGATAAAGAATATTTATCAAAACTACAAGAAGCAAATAAAGACTGTAAAACTACTTTTTGTGGATATGGAGCTTATACAGATAATTTTGAAAACCCAGAAATTGAATGGAATTTGAATCACACTTACATTCAAGATAAGGGAATTAATCAAGATTTTGGTTTATTCGAAACGCCTGATGAGTTTTACAAAAAACATCAACAAAACTTAGGTTTCTTTAAGAAATTTATTTTTCAAAAAATAGTCAGACATAAAATGAACAAGAATGTAGAAAAAATAAGAAAGGGGAACTAACTATTTTAAATTTAATTTTGTCAGAATACATCTTTTGTATTCTGACAAAATCAATTAATTTACACTTTTATATCAGCTAAAACATTTTTATAAACTTTATTAATTCCTTCTTCCAAAGAAATTCTGTGTTTCCAACCCAAACTATTGAGTTTATCTACACTCATTAATTTTCTTGGTGTTCCATCAGGTTTTGAAGTATCAAAAACTAATTCGCCTTCAAAATTTACGATTTTCTTTACAAGCAAAGCCAAATCTTTGATGCTCAAATCTTCGCCAGTTCCGATATTTACAAGACTTGGGTCGTCGTAATTGTGCATCAAATAAACACAGGCTTCTGCCAAATCATCGGCGTGAAGAAATTCTCGTTTTGGAGAACCTGTTCCCCAAACTTCGACTTCAATATTGTTTCCATCTTTTGATTTACGAACGCCATATTTATTCAAAACTTGCAAAATTTCAGTTTCAGAAAGTTCACTCATATCTTTTCCTTCTACCAAAAAATGACGTAAATTATTTCTAATTCCTTCCCAGTTGTTTTGCTCTAAACATTTTCCTAAATGAAATTTTCGGATAAGCGCAGGCAAAACATGAGAGTTCATCAAATCATAATTATCGCCTTCTCCAAACAAATTTGTAGGCATAACCGAAATAAAATTGCAATCATACTGACTTCTGTATGCTTCACAGAGTTTTATACCTGCAATTTTGGCGATAGCGTAAGGTTCGTTAGTTGCTTCTAAAAGTCCTGTCAATAAATACTCTTCTTTGAGAGGTTGAGGAGCAAGTTTTGGATAAATACACGAAGAACCCAAAAACATCAATTTTTTGACGTTTGTTTTTCGTGCAGCTTCGATGATATTAGCTTCCATCATTAAATTATCATAAATAAACTCGCCACGATAGGTATTATTTGCCCAAATACCACCTACTTTAGCAGCAGCTAAAAATACCCAGTCAGGCTTTTCAGCTTCAAAAAAATCGTTTACAGCTTGTTGGTTTCGAAGGTCTAATTCTTTCGAAGTGCGTTCTACAAAATTTGAATACCCTTGTTTTTCAAGCTCTTTTTTGATAGCCGAACCGACCATTCCACGATGTCCTGCAATGTATATTTTCATTTTTTTATTGGTTTTGTCGTTGGTGGGGACACCAACAACGGCAAAAGAATTACGAATTACTAAGTAATAATATGACTTAATAAAATTTCATTCTGTATTTAACTGATTACTGGTAACTGCTCACTGATAACTGACTATTCATAGTAATTCATTATTCTATGTCCACCTTCTTGTAGATATTTGTCTTTTTTGAATAATGCAACATCTGACAAAATCATATCTGTAACAAGTTGTTGCAAATTGTATTTTGGTTTCCAACCTAGTTTTTGTTGTGCTTTTGTAGGGTCTCCAATAAGTAAATCTACTTCAGTAGGACGGAAATAACGAGAGTCGACAGCAATTACTTCTGTTCCTACTTCAACTTGATAATCTGGATTCGAACACGATTTTACAATTCCTTTTTCTTCTTCGTTTTCGCCTACAAATTCTAATTCAATGCCAAGTTCTGCAAAAGCTAATCTACAAAAATCTCTTACTGTGGTGGTGATTCCTGTTGCAATTACAAAATCTTCAGCTTTATCTTGTTGCAAAATCAAATACATGGCTTCTACATAATCTTTTGCGTGTCCCCAATCTCGTTTTGCATTTAGATTGCCTAAAAATACTTTGTCTTGTAATCCAAGAGCAATTCTTGCTGTTGCACGAGTAATTTTACGAGTTACAAAAGTTTCCCCTCTAATTGGACTTTCATGGTTAAATAAAATTCCATTACAAGCATACATTCCGTAGGCTTCTCTATAATTTACAGTAATCCAATAGCCATACATTTTGGCTACTGCATACGGCGAACGAGGATAAAAAGGCGTTTTTTCAGACTGAGGAACTTCTTGTACCAAACCATATAACTCAGAGGTTGAGGCTTGATAAATACGAGTTTTTTCGGTCAAATTCAAGATACGAACAGCTTCTAAGATACGCAAAGTACCCATAGCATCCACATTGGCAACATATTCAGGCATATCAAAACTTACTTTCACATGCGACATTGCACCCAAGTTATAAATTTCGTCTGGCTGAACTTCTTGAATGATGCGAATCAAATTGGTAGAGTCGGTAAGATCTCCGTAATGCAGCTTAAAACGATAATTATCAACATGTGGGTCTTGATATAAATGGTCTATTCGATCGGTATTGAAAAGTGAACTTCTGCGTTTGATACCGTGAACTTCATATCCTTTATTGAGAAGAAGTTGCGCCATATATGCGCCATCTTGTCCTGTAATTCCTGTAATGAGTGCTTTTTTCATTCTAAATGTTTAATGTCCGTATTTAATATCTATATTTTTTTTGCAAATTCTACTGTTTACAAAAGTAATAAATATATGCTAAAATGTAATGGTGCTACTTTGTTTTGAGAAAAGTATTTTGATTAATTTAATTACTGATTTTTTATAAAAAAGGAATTTGAATAAACTTCAAATTCCTTTTTTTGTAATAGTGTTTAGGAAGGGAAAAGTATGTCTTTTCTTTACAAATAATTTATTTACTTTTCTCCTTTTGGTTTAGAATATCCACGGATAGCAAGTGGAATCCATCCCAAAACAGGAATAAAATAAGATATTGTAATCAGATTTCTGAAAAGCAAAGGAAAAAAATCTCTTCTACGCATTCTCAACGTAAATTCTCCTTTTCTACCTTCTTGCTCATACTTTCTATATTTTCTATCAAATTCACTAAAAAGCATAGGCCAGCCGATAGGTGTTAGATAAGGAAAGAAACGAATTTTACTCCCTCGTTTTTCTTTTCCTTTGTTGGCTGCTCTCAAATCTTTCCAATTAAATGGTTTTTTTCCGTATTTTTCTACTGATTCGTCAAGTAGTTTTTGAAATTCATCTCTGACATAATCTCTAATTCTGACTACATCTTCTTGTGTTGCTTCTTCAGAAGGTTTATTTAAAAGCTCAGAAGGGTTAATTCTTTCTCCTTTTACATACGTCATCTTAGCAGGAAAACCTGTATAAAAAAGCCAAGGAAAAATAGGAACAAGTGCTGTAATAATACCCATTGGTAAAAATGGAATTCCGATTTTATTGACTAATTTATTTACCCAAGGAATGCTATATGTATGAGGATTGATATATTCACCATTGACCGTAGCAAAAGGTATAATATCAGTTTTGTATTTAAGAGCCATTCGGATAAAAGACGTAGAAAAACGCTGTACTTCATATTTTCTGTTGAATCCTTTTCCAATTCCTGGAACACCCTCAGGATAAACCATAATATTATAATCATTACAGTTCATCATCGTTTCAAAATTGAGAGTGGTAGCATCTATGCCACCTACCTTTTTCCATAAATTATAAGCACCAAATGGATTCATGAGAGCTGACTGTGAAAGCATAGGTGCAACTAGTGGGCGAATACTCTTTTTCTGAAACCCAAACTGCCTAAAAATTTCTGCTAAAAATATCATTCCATCCCAAGGAAAAGCCATTCCAGAATGATTGCTATAATAAATTAGTGGTCTTTCGGGATTATTTCTTTCTTCTTGCTCATCAAAACCTACAAAGACAGGGCGATAGTAATAATCTGACATAGGAGATATTACGTGTTCTATTAAGGCTTCTGTATATTTTTGGTCAAAATTTTTATAATAAATTTCAATGTTTTTCTGAACATCTTTAGGAACTTCTCTCTTTTTAGCAAGTTCTAAAGTTTTCAACCATGCAGTAGATACTTCTTGAGGTAAATTTTCAGGAATTTTAATAGCAGTATTCGTACTCATAAATAATTTATAATTTCTTTAGTTGGTGTGTATGCAGGGGTATCAAAATAAAAAACCACAAGCAGCCCAAACTTGCTTCTCTATTTTTTTTATCTCACAAAATACGTTTTTATCGGTAAAAAAACAATAGTTAAGTAAGTGAGCAAAATTATTTATATGCAAATAGAATCTGTCTGACACCTCAAAGGTATCTTGAGAGTTTAAATTTCCACTTTCTAATTCGTTTTTTGAATTCAATTTATCCTTAAATTACTTTGCTTGAATTATATCGTGACTAAATTCGATTAAAAGTTCGTATAAATTTTGAAAAGCATAAAGAGATAAATTTTGAGGTATATCATTTACATCGTGATAGGCTTGACTTCCTCCATTCAAATAAATATAAAAACTAGGAACTCTATTTTTATGAAAAAAATAATGGTCAGAATTAGCTGCTTCGCCTCTACTTTCTATTGTTTTTAAATAGTTCTTCTCTACATTTATTTTTTTCAAGAGTTCAAATTCTTTTGTATGAATAGTTGCATTTACTACTGTTGCTCCTTTTTCTCCAGTTCCTATCAAATCCAAATTTATCAAAAATTTAATATCTTGTAATGGAAAAAGTGGATGTTGAGTATAAAACATTGAACCTAAAATACCAATTTCTTCTGACCCAAAAGCCATAAAACAAATAGAATATTCAGGAGGATTTTCTGAATAATATTTTGCTAGTTCTAAAAGCATGGCTATGCCAGAAGCATTATCGTTTGCGCCAGCAAAATAAACATCTTTACCCATCTTACCCAAATGATCATAATGAGCCGAAAAAACGATTACTTTTTTAGGTTTTTTTGTTCCTTTTATATATCCAATTACATTTTGAGAAGGCTGAGAATTTACTAATTTTGATTTTACCTTAAATTTTAATGTTTTTATCTTGTTATTTTTTTTAGCTGTTTTCAAATCTTCTAAATCTATCAAATCAAGTGGCTCGTAAATAGGAAAAATACTATCTAAGACTTCAAAATAAGGTTTTGAATAGGCAACAGGTGAAGGAACACCAATTAATTTTTCTGTTCGTACAAATACAGCTTTTGCTTCTTGTATTTTTTCTAAAAAAACAGGATTTTCTAGTTGAATTTTTTTCGTCCACTTATCTGAATACATAATAGCACTTTTTCTTAATGACACTTTTTTAAATGCACTCTGTGCTGAATCACTCTCAAAAAATGCTGAATCTAAATATAAAATTCCTACTTTTCCTTTTCCTGAATTAGAAAAAGAAGCTACCAAATACTCTTTTCCTCCTTGAAAATTATATCCTTTAGATTTTAATTGTACTTTTTTTGGAAAAGTATTTACAGATTTTAGATTAAATGATTGAAAATAACTATTATTGTATTTTAATAATCCTATTTGTTCAAATTCTCTTGCAACGTAACTTGCAGCTAATTGTTCTCCATTATTAACATATCCTCTTCCTTGCATTTTAGGACTGCAAAGTATATTTATTGTGTTTTTTGCATTATTTATTATGTTTGGATATGATTTTTGATTTTTACTTTGATTTTTTTGCGATGATGTAAGTAGCGTATCTTTTGTTATGTTTTGACTTGAATTGCTCTGAGCGAAGCCTATTGTAGAGTTTGATAAACAAACAAATATAAAAATACTGCTAGTAGTAACTATATAACAAAAGTAATATAATGTCATCATAAAAATCTTAGAATAGAATACAGTTTTCATTTTTTTTTGAGGTTATTTTTTACTTATTATTTATTTTTGAATGTTTTCTAAAAATTTTATTTTTACAGCTCTTTTTTTTGGAACTATAGTGTTTAGCATTTCTTGTTTGAGCAATCAAAAGGAAGAAAAACAAAAAGAACTTTACACTATTTTACCTACTGATTCTAGCAATTTTACAACTTCTTTGGATAAAATAGAAAGTATCAAAACTTCTAATTTTGATTTTGATGGAAAATGGAAGTTAGTAACAGATTCTTTACAAGACAACCAATATTTATATTTAATTTTTGAAGGTAGAAAAATATATTCTAATTTGAATGCTGATTATTCAAACCAAAATGAGCAAAAAAATAATTTAAAAGAAGCCTATAAAGTTTTTGCTATCTACGATAAATGTCCTGATGAAGAAGGAGCATATAATAAAAAAGGAAAGTTTTTAGTTTTTGGAAGTGGTGATGAAAAGCTAGTTTGTTATGAAGTAATATATTTTAGCCATACAAAATTTATTTTGTATGATGTGGCAAAAGGAGGAGAATTAGAATTTAGAAAAGTAGAGTGATTATGTTTCCTGCTACTATTTAGTTCTAAATGTATAGTTTCCCATTACCTAATTTATATCTAATAATCATCTTCGTATTCATCATCCTCTATTTCATATTCTAGCTCTTCATTGTCTTCAAAAAGTTTGATTGTAGGCAGATAATTTGAACACATTTTTAAAGAACGAGAAAGCCAACGAACAGCTTCTCTTATATAAATTAATGCTTGCTCATCACCTGTAAACTCTGCTTCTTCCAAGAGCAATAAAGCTGTATCTAAATAGGCTTTTCCAAAATCATAAAGCACTCCTGGTTGGTCTTTTACATACAAAAACATCGTTTCATAAAGGGGCTTTGCTTCTTCTATTTGTCCTGTGTATCCTAATAGATTTGCTTTGGTAAGTTCAGCATAAGAAGAATCAATATCAGTTTCTATTTTGTTTTTGGCAGCAAAGTCAGCAAATGCACCAATAATGAAAGGTACATTTTTCCAAAAACGAGGACGCAATTCTCTTTCTGTACAACTATCGCATTGATATGTTTTTTCAAAAGAAAAGGCTTTGTCTTCTTTTCCATAAAAATAGAATTCTACTTTTGGTGTAACCTGAATTCGATTATAATAATTACAAACAGGACAAATTTTGTAATCATTCAAATCTGTATAGTTACCATATTTATTAAAAATGGAATCACAATATCTACAAAAAATATACTTTGTGGGTTTTAAGTAGGATAAGTCTAAATAACTTCTACAAGTCGGACATTCAGCTTTTCTAAAATTATGTAGTTCGTCCTGCGCCTTTAGTTCCTTTTTGCGTTCTTCTACTTGCAGTTCTGTATATTTCCTATCAATCTGGCTTTTTATATCAAAGGCTTCTTCTTCATCTACACGAATCATAAAACCATTAAAATCAGGTAGCAGAAACTCATCTACTGCTGTTCTTTCTCCTGCTTTGATAATAAATGAAAGACGATTTCGATAGCGTACTACTTCTTGAAGCTCCGAAAAAGCAAGTAATTCTCCATCAAAATAAATACCCTCTTGTTCGATAGAACCTTGTTTATCAAAATAAGAAGTTGGTTTATTATTTATATTTAAGAAGCGAAAATCAAAATCGAACATAAGTTTTTCAGTTACCAGTTATCAGTAAATAGTTACCAGTAAAAATACATTTTATTTATTTGTAAGGAAATAATTCACCACTTCCTAAGTCAATAAATAGTTATGTTACTGATAGCATGCAAAGTTAATTTTAAAAGAGCTGTTTTGTTAAGCAAACGTAAATATAATTAAAGTATCTGACCTATTTGAGCAAAACATACTGATTTTGTTTATCTTGCTTAGATTATTTTCTTACTGATAAAGAATGAATTATGTTTATTTTTCCCTTGATTCTCTTATAATCTATAATTGTTTCAAAATTATTCATTATAAATTCATAAATTCGCAGTATTGAAAGACGTATTTTCAAAAATACTAAAAATAAATTATTTACTCATAATAAACACACCAATACCAATTTTATGGCAACAGAAGGAATACCAGCTAAACCAAACAAAGATGCATTCGACGGAGAATTGCAAGAAATGTTTGGACACCCAAAAGGACTTTTTTATCTATTTTTTGCAGAAATGTGGGAACGTTTTAGTTTCTACGGAATGCGTGCTTTATTAGTTCTTTACATGACTGATGTCCTATTTAATGGGCTTCCAAATGGTGAAGAATTATCCTTTGTAGTGTATGCTGCTTATGGAGCTTTAGTTTATGCGACACCTTTCGTTGGTGGAATGATAGCTGATAAATTACTCGGTTACAGAAAAGCAATTATGCTTGGAGGAACTCTGATGGCAATAGGTCATTTTGTTCTTGCAATAGAACACGAATATGCTTTTTATATTGCACTTGCTCTTATTATTGTAGGAAA
The DNA here is from genome assembly GCA_020630575.1 of Bernardetia sp. GTDB lineage: Bacteria > Bacteroidota > Bacteroidia > Cytophagales > Bernardetiaceae > Bernardetia. The sequence continues at coordinate 211,124 of JAHDBD010000003.1, read as the reverse complement.
TGGCTTTTTTAAACCTAATATTTCTTCATTTGTTGGAACACTTTATCAAGAAGGCGACCCACGTCGTGATGGAGGTTTTACGATTTTCTATATGGGTATTAATCTTGGTGCTGCTATCGCACCTTTATTTTGTGGTTGGTTAGCTGTGGAGTTTGGTTACCATTGGGGTTTTGGAGCTGCAGGAGTAGGAATGCTTGCAGGTTTGATATTCTTTTGGGACGGAATGCGTAAAAATGTCTTTGGTAACGAAGGTCATCCACCTAATGGAAAAGGAACAGTTTCAAAAATGGTTGAATCAGTTGTATATGTACTTGCTTTTATGTCTGTGCCTATTTTTACATTTTTAGTTTGGGAAAATGAATATGTTTCTTGGATTTTATATGGTGCATTGGCTGTTTCTATTGCTTATATAATTTATATTATGATAAGTGTTTCTAGACAAGAAGCTCAACGAGTTTTTGTAGTTTCTTTGCTTACCTTCTTTATTACTGTTTTCTGGTCATTCTTTGAACAAAGTGGTAGTTCGCTTACACTTTTTGCAAAGTACAGTGTAGATTTAGTATGGATGAATGCAGCGCAAACCAACTCTATTAATGCTATTTTCATTATCATGTTTGCAATTCCATTTTCTATAATGTGGGTAGCCCTTTCCAAACGCAAAATGAACCCTTATACACCTATCAAATTTGCTTTAGGAATTGCTCAATTAGGATTAGGATTTTTGATTTTTGCTCTTTCTATTCGTTTTGTAAATGAAAGCGCACAAGTTCCAATGATATTTTTGATTTTGGGTTATTTATTGATGACAACAGGTGAGTTATTTATTTCTCCAGTTGGTCTTTCCAAAGTAACTGAACTTACGCCAAAACAATTTGTAGGGTTTATGATGGGTGTTTGGTTCTTATCTTCTGCCTTTGCTCACCATATTGCAGGAATTATTGCTACACTAACCACAGGTGGCAAAACAGAAGGAACTCAAGCAGTCGTAGAACCTACTTTTATAGATGGATTGGTAGAAATGATTACAGGAGTTACAGCAGAACAAGCTGGTAATTTCAGTGAAGGAATGGAAAAACTTTATACCTATTCTACTGTATTCTCACAAGTAGGATTTGCAGCCATTGGTTTTGCTATTTTGGCTCTTATTCTTTCTCCTCTTATGATAAAATGGTCACACGGAATTAGATAATTTTTATCTTTTAAAATAGAGACATAAAACAACAATAAATCCTTATTCAATCTCTATTGGGTAAGGATTTATTGATTAAAAATAAATTTAATATTCAAAAAATGGGAGAAAAAACAATAAATATTATAGTTATTAGTATTATTGCATCTATATTTATAGGTGTATTTGGAATGATTGGCTATTTAGGTATTACAACCTATAAAAGAGAAACTACTTGTAGAGATTATACTAGTGGGAATACAGCAATAATAAAAGAGATGATTTTAGATGAATCTATTTCAGTAAATTATGGCTGTCCGTATCCTTTTTTAGCATACTCTTCAAAAATAGGAGATATAGATATGGTAACATTCCTAGTAGAAAATGGCGCAGAAATAGAGAAAAAATTTACTTACAAAAATCCAAAGTCAACACCTTATAAAATTACACATACACCTCTTTTTTATGCCATTTATGGCAAATACGAACAAAAAAGAATTGATTTTCCTATGGAAATAAATGAAGATTTTATTGCTTGTTTAGAGTTACTTATAAAAAATGGTGCAAGCCTAGATACTCCTTGTGGTAGAGAATACAGCGAAAAAGCAACTGATAGTTTGAAAACAGCTTATAGAAGTGAAAGCCCTGATTCACAGACAGCTAGAGAAATTATAAAACTAATAGACAATAAATTATTGAATGATTTTGCTGCAAAATATTAACTTCATTATTCTCAAACTTATACTATTTTGAATGTTTTAGATGAAATAGGTCAAGACAAAATATAATAATGATTTTTATAGAACAATCTATTACAAAATTGCGCTTTTAAAGAACATGCCGTATATTCGCAGCAGATTCACACACATTCCAAACAATTTTCTTAATCATTCCTTTTATAGTTAGTTTCAAAGAATCTAGTTAAAAAATTAGATAAAAGGAATTATTCATTTTTTACTTCTTTTTACCAATCTCTTTATATGAATATATTAGTTTGCATTTGTCATGTACCCGACACAACAACAAAAATTAAATTTACTGGTACAGAATTAGATAAAAACGGCGTACAGTTTATTATTGGTCCTTATGATGATTATGCTCTTGCTCGTGCCGTAGAGCTTAAAGATGCAAGTGGAGGAAAACTTACTGTCCTTAATGTAGGCGAAGCAGATACAGAACCTACTATTCGTAAAGCTTTAGCTATTGGAGCAGATGATGCTGTTCGTATTAATGCACATCCAAAAGATGCTTATTTTGTAGCTGAACAAATTGCAGCTTATGCAAAAGACAAAAATTTTGATATGATTTTGATGGGACGTGAAGCCAGTGATTATAATGGTGGACAGGTTCACGGAATGGTTGCCGAAATGTTAGATATGCCTTGTATTGTTCCTTGTATGACTTTAGAAGTAGAAGGAAATATTGCTAAAATGGGGCGTGAAATTGAAGGTGGAAAAGAATATGTAGAGTGTGAGATGCCATTTGTAGCAGGTTGTCAAGAGCCAATTGCAGAATGGAAAATTCCTAATATGCGTGGTATTATGATGGCACGTAAAAAACCTTTAGAAGTAATTGAACCTACAACTGAGTCAGCACCAACAGAAATCGTAAATTTCGAACTTCCTCCTTCTCGTGGAAATGTAAAAATGATTGATGCTGATAACATGGACGAACTTGTACGTCTTTTGAAAGAAGAAGCGAAGGTACTTTAGTCAATTACGAATTAAAAATTACGAATTACGAATCATACTCTTTTTTTACAATGACGTTATTTGTATTTTTTCTTCTCGCCGTTGTTGGTGTCTCACCAACGACATCATAAAAAAATATTATAAAAATAAACAAATAAAACGATGTCAGTTTTAGTATATATAGAAGCAGATAATAATGCAGTAAAAAAGTCTTCTTTAGAGGCTTTGACGTATGCTGCCAAAATGAATGCAGGCGATGTAACTGCTTTAGTTACAGATAAAGCCGAAAATTTGGAAGAACTTGGAAAATATGGTGTAAAAACTGTTTTACAAGTAAGTGATGATAAACTCTCTACTCGTCCTGTTAGTGCTATTGCTAGTGCTATTGCTAGTGCAGCTAGTAAAGCAGGCGCAAATGTAGTAGTAATGTCTCGTTCTTCTACTGTTGATGCAGCAGCACCACGAGTAGGCGTAAAAATGAAAGCAACTGTTGCTTCAAATGTAGTTGCTCTTCCTCAAACTGATAATGGTTTTGTAGTTCGTAGAGGTGTTTTCACAGGAAAAGCATTTGCAGACACAAAATTAGAAGGTGAAAATAAAGTGCTTACAATTGCTAAAAATGCACTTGCAATTGATGATTCTGTAGGTGGTTCAGCTACTGTAGAAGCATTTAGTCCAGAATATGGAGCTAAAGATTTTGCTGTAAAAGTAACAGATGTAAAAAAACAAGAAGGTGATATTTTATTGCCAGAAGCTGATTTGGTTGTTTCTGCTGGTCGTGGCTTGAAAGGTCCTGAAAACTGGGGAATGATTGAAAATTTAGCAAATGAATTACATGCTGCAACAGCTTGTTCGAAACCAGTTTCAGATATGGACTGGAGACCTCACCACGAACACGTAGGTCAGACAGGAATCAAAGTTGCTCCTTCGTTGTATATTGCAGTGGGTATTTCAGGTGCAATTCAGCATTTAGCAGGTGTAAATTCTTCTAAAACAATTGTTGTAATCAATAAAGATTCAGAAGCTCCTTTCTTCAAATCAGCTGATTATGGCGTAGTAGGAGATGCTTTTGATGTAGTTCCTAAACTTACAGAAGCACTCAAAAAAGCTGGAATTTAATCTCTAACAAAAAAGTAACTAGCTTTTGTCAAAAATAGAGAATAAAAAAAGAGGCTGTTCACAAAGATCAGCCTCTTTTTTTACGTTAGTTCCTAAATATTTTTTTGCTTCCCAATAGGTTTTAAAAAATAGGAGTAGGTTTTTTGTTTTCATCTATAGCTACAAAACTAAAACTTCCTGTAATGGCTTGTTCTCTTTTTTCAGAATACATTTCTTCTATAAAAATTTCTACTGTTACATCAAGACTTGTATTTCCTACTCTTGAAACTTCTCCAATAAGTTCGATAATTGTTCCTGCTGCAATAGGCACTTTAAAATCAATACGGTCAGAAGAAACTGTAACTACTTTTTTACGAGAAAAACGAGTAGCTGTAATAAATGCAACTTCGTCCATCATTTGCATAGCTGTTCCTCCAAAAAGAGTGTCATAATGATTAGTAGTGTTTGGAAAAACGGCTTTAAAAATGCTAGTTTTTGATTTTCGAATTAATTCTTTTTGATTCTCAGTTGTTAAGCTCATAGCTCTTGGATTGGTAATTAAAATAAGTTATTAAACAATTTGAAACACATCAAATTTTATGTGCTATCAAATTGTTTAACAAAGGTTGCTATTATTTCTGTTTTAAAGCATTTTTTATTTTTATAGAATCAACAAAAAAAGCACAAATTTCTTTGTGCTTTTTAAAATTTTAAGAAGAGATTTGTAATTCCTATCCTCCACAGCCACCACAACCTCCTCCACATGAAGAACCACAGCTACTTCCACAGCTAGACCCACAAGAGCTACCACAGCTACTTCCACAAGAACCACCATCACTACTAAACGAAGAATTATTTTTATCTGTATAAGTTACTAAAGGAGTAAACGAATCATCAAAAATAGCACTGCCTACATAAATATAGCTCCATTCATGTGTTGTATCATTACTAATTTTCTTCCCATATTTTTGAGGAATAACTGTATTTTTATAGAAATTTGGTACAATATCCCGAGCCATTTTTTTAGATAAGCCATTCAAATAAATAATACTTCCAATGAGAAGAGCAACTAATAAAATAGCTATAAATAGAAAAGGTTTATTGTTAGAAATGCCCATAAAAAGACGAATACAACCAATAATCATAATAGCTGAAATAACTATATAATTTATCAAAAATAATTTTGTGAAACGTTTTGAATATTTTATTGTCGCTATAAACTCATCCATCGCTTGATAGGTATTTCGGAAAACTTCTTTGTTGGTAAGTTCCTTTAAAAGAACTGGATAATACACCTCGTCAGAAGTAGCTGAAAGACTTGTGAGAGAATCAAAAATTATATATTCCTCTACTGATTTAGGATTTAGATTCTTACCAATTTTTATTGCATTTTTACTATCTACTTTTATTCCCTTGTTTTTTATTAATTTATTGACAGCATGATGCACAACATCGTTTTTCTTTCCTTTTTTTAAGTAAATAATTTCTGAAATAGATAAGTCATTGATAAAAGCATCCTCTGACCAACTTTTCAAAATACTTCTTAGATAAGAACTATTAAAAGAATTTAATGCAATGGCAGTTATTAAAATTAAAGGAATATAAAATATAAAAAACTCCATTCCATTTATCTCACTATAAAAAGGCTGCATCAAAAAATGAAGAGGAATAAGAACTATCAAGGAAATAACAGCACCTAGCGTAACAATTTTTTCTGGTGTGGTAGTAGATTCTTTTAATCCTAAAGGTTGATACATGGTGTGATATTCCCAAATATCTTTAGGTTGTTTTCCAAACTGTTTTTCGTAGAGTTTTGTAGTATTTTCTTTTGCATTTTTGAATTTTTCAAACTCGGCTTTATTATGAGTCGAAGGAATATGTTGGATTTTTTTTCCTAGTAGATTACAAAACTCATTGTAAGATTCAGTAAAAATCAAATGTTGATGCCAAACAATATCCACAATTTCAGAAGGTGAAACCATTGTTCCAGCCGTTGCAGCTAGATACATAAATTTTTTATACTCCAAAACGGCTTTATCTGTGAAGTTTTTTGTCCATTTATTCTCATCAGCCAAACGAGTTACAAATCCATAATCTGTAATAGGCTTATTAAAATCAAAACTTTTTATCTTGTCCCAAGAAATAATATCTTTCTTATTCTCATTTCCTGTTTCTGCTGTTTTTTCTATATTCATAAGTAGGAAGTTTGGGTAAATAATGGTGATGCTTATATTTTGTCTTATAAAATACGTAAAATTAATATAAAAGATTTGTTTTGAATAAATTTAATCCCATATTCCTGCACTTACTATCTCTAAAACATGTCCATCAGGGTCTTCAAAGTAAAAAGAAAGTAATCCGTTTTTCCATTCTTGTTCATGTGTTATTTTGATTTGTAGATTTTCTATTTTGTTTTTCCACATCTGATAGTCTTCTACCTTTACTTCAAAAGCAAAATGTATTTTTCCTGTTGCAAAATGGGGAGGTAGATTTTCTTGATTTTTTGCATATTCATTTATAAAACATAAAAGAACATCCGTGCCAACTCTAAAAAATATAAAAGCATCTTCTTTTCTGCTAATGATAGGTAATTCTAGTTTGTTGTGATAAAATTCTTGTGTTTTGTCTAAATTGGTTACGTAAAGACAGGTTTCTTTAATTTTCTGAATCATAATAGTGATTTTTGTAATTTGTGATGATAAGTTAGTTTAGATAACTGTTGCTAAATTCCATAATTTTACTGTGTTACACGTCTAAAAATAACAACAATTGAATCTTTAAAATAGATACTCAATTCATTTTATATTTTGTTTTAAAATTACTTTCCGTATATTAGCCGTTCTGTTTAAAAACTTGATAAATATATAAATCAAAATAAAAAAGCAGTATTGCAGAGTATTTAATCATTAAAACTACTCATTTAACAAAACTATTTAATTAAACGAATTATTAAAATGCCTTACGAAGAAAATCAAAACGAACCAATAAAAAAACAAAAACTTACTTCTGAATCTATTTCAAACGAAGGGAAATCTGAAAAGCCATATCAACCAGATTTGAATGATATGGATGGAAATACGAATGCAAAAGATATATTAGAAGGTAAAACAGAAGAAGAAAAACGATTAGTTAGAGCTTTTCAGAAACGAGATTGGAGTGAAATAAAATCAGCAAACTCTTGGGTTATCTTTAAAGTAATGGCAGAATTTGTAGAAGGATTTGAAAAACTAGCTCGTATAGGACCTTGTGTTTCTATTTTTGGTTCTGCTCGTACTTCTCCAGATCATAAATATTACAAATTAACTGAAGAAATTGCAGCTAAATTAGTACGCCATGGTTATGGTGTAATTACAGGTGGTGGACCTGGTATTATGGAAGCTGGTAATAAAGGTGCAAGAGCAGAAAAAGGTAAATCTGTTGGTTTGAATATTGTTTTGCCTTTTGAACAAGGTGCAAATGCGTATATTGACTTAGACAAACTTATCAACTTTGATTATTTCTTTGTGCGCAAAGTTATGTTTGTAAAATATTCTCAAGGCTTTATCGTAATGCCTGGTGGTTTGGGAACATTAGATGAGCTTTTTGAAGCCTACACACTTATTCAAACAAAAAAAATAGCTCGTTTCCCTATTGTTTTGGTAGGTAAAGATTTTTGGTCTGGGTTAATGGACTGGATAAAAACGACTGTTCTTGAAAAAGAGAAAAACGTAAGTGCAGTAGACTTAGATCTAATAAGCATTGTAGATACTGCAGATGAAGCTGTAAAAGTAATTGATGATTTTTATTCTCAATATTTGCTTTCTCCTAACTTCTAAAAAAAAAACATACTCTATTTTATAATGTCATTGTTAGTTTTTGAATAAAGCAACAAGAGCATTATAAAATAGAGTGTATATATAGAAATTCAGTTTTGTATTATTCTAATTCAAACGATTATTTTCGTTTGGAAATATAATCGTTGGTTTGTGAGCCTTTGCTTCATCGTGTGTCATGAGAGCGTATGAAATAATAATTACAACATCTCCAACTTGTGCTCTACGAGCAGCAGCACCATTTAAACAAATTGTACCTGTTCCACGCTCACCACGAATGACATAAGTTTCGATGCGTTCTCCATTATTATTATTTACAATTTGTACACGCTCACCTTCATATAAATTAGCAGCTTCCATCAATTCTTCATCTATGGTAATGCTGCCTACATAATTTAGTTCGGCTTGTGTAATCTTAACGCAATGTATCTTTGATTTGAATATTTGTAATAACATAGTTGTTTTTTGATTAAAATAACAAAAAAAGAAATCTTTTTTTGAAAGGATTTTAATAGTTTCTGCTTAATTATACGAATTTATTAATGTTTAAGTTGTAATTTCTTAATGATTTGGCACTATTCTGATTTTGATAAAAAAGTGGTTTGCTCTTGTGGGTAAACAATAACTTTCAAATCAATCAATAATAATATTATCAATTAGTCGTATTTCTCCTAGTTTTGCAGCGACACAAATTGCAATTTTTGTGCTAGTATCTAATTTTTTAAATTTTAATTTAGAATCTAAAGGTTGTAGAGTAGTTGCATCTATAATTTCCAAATATTCAGTTTCGAACTCTTTATATTTATCTAAATGAGAAATGCCTGCTCGCTGTGATTTTTCTACAGATTCTCCTTTTTTGAGCATTTTTTTAGTCAAAATAAGACTTTCATATATTTTAGGAGCAATAACCCTTTGGTCTTCGTCTAATCTTCTATTTCTTGAAGACATCGCCAGTCCGTCTTCTTCTCTTTTGATAGGACAGCAATAAAGCTTGATAGGAAACGATAAATCAGTTACCATTTGCTGAATAATAGCAAATTGTTGGAGGTCTTTTTGTCCGAAAAATGCGTGATTAGGTTGTACTAAATTAAATAATTTTGCGACCACAATCCCTACTCCATTAAAATGTCCTTGTCGATGTTTTCCTTCCATTACATTATCTAATCCATCAAAATTCATCTTTGTACGGACAGGACTCTGATACATAGTATCAGAATTTGGCAAGAAAAGCAAATCGCAGCCTGCTTTTTCTAACATTTTTATATCTTTCTCTAAAGAAATAGGATAATTTGTAAAATCGCCTGTGTTATTAAATTGAAGAGGGTTCACAAAAATACTACACACTACAAAGTCTGATTTCTTTTTTGCTGTTTTGATAAGTGAAATATGTCCTTTGTGAAGTGCCCCCATAGTAGGCACAAAACCAATCGTTTTTTCTGATTTTGAATACGATGTTAAAGATGTTCTAAGCTCATCAATTTTTTCAACAACTTTCATAGCAAGTAATAACAATTAATAATCCATGATAAACTATAAAAAAACGACTACAACGATAAATACAAAAGGAGAGGTAGCTATTTGCCTGCAAAGGTCGTAATTTTTTTTGATTCTTAATTCCTTATTTCAAAAGAATATAATTATTTTTATTTATCAAGGTCGTATTCCAATCAAGAGCATGTCATCAGTCTGTTGATTTTTTCCTTGCCATTTTGTAATAAAAGTATTCCAAAATGTATCTTGTTCTTTTGATGAAAGAGTAGCTTTTTGTAATAAATAATCTTTGAATACCTTTCGCATTAATTTTCGTCCTTTGTCTCCACCAAATTGATCTTGTATTCCATCCGAACAAAGATAAAATTGAGTGTCCTTTTGGTGGAATGGAACTGTATGAAGTGTAAACTTATCTTTTTCATCATATCTACCTCCTATATAAAGGTTATTTCCTTTTATAGTTTGTAAAGTTGCTAAGTTATTATCTTTCACATAGTAAAGTGGATTTTTTGCACCTGAAAAGTAGACTTTTTCTTCTTTTTTATCTATCAAAATCAAACAAGCATCTAATCCATCTTTATTTGAATTTTCGTTTTGTTTAAGAGAAAAATAGAGTTCTTTTCGTAACAAATCCAAAATTTCATTAGGCATTATTTTCTTTTTAACAAGAACTATTTCATTGAGTATTTGATAACTTATCATAGACATGAAAGCACCCGGAACGCCATGTCCTGTGCAATCAAAAGCACCTAACAAATACTTGTCCTTATCTAAAGCAATAGACCAATAAAAATCTCCACTTACTACATCACGAGGGCGAAAAAAGACAAAAAAATCAGAAAAAATAGCTTTTATTTTTGAGACATTAGGCAAAATTGCCTCTTGGATATTATTTGCATAGTAAATGCTATCCGTTATTTTGTTATGTTGCAATTGTAAATCAGCAAATGTATTTTGTAATGATTCATTAGTCGTGTCTAGTTCTTGTATTAGCTTGCCCATTTCTTCATTTGCTTCTCGCAGTTTAGAAGTTCTATTTGTTACTTGTTCTACTAATTCTATATTTTTTTGTTCTATTACCTTTTGTACTTCTAAAATTTGCTGTTTTTCTAACTGTTCTTTTTCGATTTCTTTTTGAGTAATTTGTTTTTTGATTAAATTAAACCGAGAACCTAGTGCAAAAGAAAATAAGAGTAACTGAATCACTACACCAAAACTAAGAATATAACCAACAGGTTGCTTTAAATCCATTACTGTAATTAGTACAACAGCTAATACAACAGGTATTAAAAAAGAGTTGGCAAGCAAAAATGACTTTGACCCTAATACTTTCTTTTTTGCCTTGTAAATAGAGTAGATAAGAAGAGATGTATAAATACTCACAATACTAAGGTTTCCTAGAGATTCATAAAAGTAATCAAAATAATAAAATGAATTGTATATGTAAAGACTGGATATAATGATATGAAATAGGAGAAATGAAATAATAGTCTTTGTCCATTTACTTTTTGAATCTTCTTTAAAATAGGCTAGAGAGAAAATAGAATAAAAAAAGATAGATAAAGATGTACAAGTATTAGAGTACACAGCTTGATAATCAATTGCTATAAAAAACTCTTTGTATAAATCAGAAAACAAGAAAAATTTTAATCCAACCATAAATACTGAACAGCTATAAAAAAGGTAACTATAACTTTTTGTACTTATGGAAAGAAATAAATTATAAAAAAACAAACCAAATACTATTCCCACAACTAGCATATAAAAAATAGTATCTTCTAAAAAGTCTTTTTCAAAAGAGTATTTTTGTCTAATATAGATACTTGGTTTATGAGTATGTATCATTTTACGATATGGTGCTACCCTTATATAAATACGTTCTAAAGTATCTAATTTAAGTTTGGGAAACAGAACACGTATATCAGAATATAAATAATCAGAAGAATTAAAAGCTTTCCATTTAGAATCATATTTTTTATATAAAATATTATTTTTAGTTTTTGTATTGACTAGCCATTCTCTATTGCTGTTTGTGATTACATCAAAATAAATCCAAATGTATTTTGTGTTTTCTGTAAATTTTAGAGAATGTGAAAACTGTTTTTGTGTTATATCATTACTAATTTGATTGATTGATAAATTACCAACTTCATCATTATAGTAATGTAAATAAGGATCTAAAAGGAAAGAGGTATGAGTATCACTAATAGTTATGTATTCTTCAGTAACTTCTTGAGCAGATAAAGAAGTGCAAAAACACAAAAGCATACAAACTACTACACTAAAACTAGTTAGTTTTTTTTCTATAAAAATACAACCTGATTTAGCTTTGTACATAAACATAATGTTAAGGTAGTGAGAGTAGAGTTGCTACAAACAATATAACAATTATTTTCAGACATAAAAAAATGAGTCTTGAAAATACTATCAGTATAAATAGAATCACAAAAACACCATTTATTTTTAAAATATCTTTAAAACTGTTAGAAAATTAGATTTTGATTAAATTGTTATCTTTCAAAATTGTAAGTTTGTAGTAAAATTATAATACAAATATTTTATCCAAAGCTAAAGTACTTAAAGATGCTTAGGATTTGGATTCTAAAAATCAAAATACTAGAGTGAAAATATTAGACATATATATTCTTAAAAAATTTCTTACCACTTACGTTTTTGTCGTTTTGGTAATCTTAGCAGTTATTTGTGCGATTGACTATAGCGAAAAAAGTGATGATTTTCTGAAACATTCTTTAGGATTTAAAGAGATTGTAGTAGTTTATTATTTCAATTTTGTAATGCATCTAATCGGACTGATTACTCCACTAATGGTTTTTATTGCAACTGTGTTTGTAACTTCTCGTATGGCAGGACGCACTGAAATTATAGCTATGCTTAGTGGTGGTATGAGTTACTTAAGATTATTTGTTCCTTATATGATTGGTGCTATAATGATTGCTGTTTTTTCATTTTATTTGAGTGGTTGGGTTGTTCCTCGTGCCAATAAAATAAGGGTAGAATTTGAAAGTACATATGTCAAAAAACCTTTTTCTTTTGATGAGCGAAATGTACATTCAAAGATAGATTCGAATACCTATGTATATCTTCAAAGCTATAATAACAATACATTTAATGGACGAAAATTTACAATAGAACGTATAGAAAATAGAAAATTAGTAGAAAAACTATCTGCTGAAAATATTACTTGGGATACCTTAAAACACACATGGCACATAGACGATTACAAAATACATACGTTTTTTACAGAACGAGAATTGATTCTGAAAGGAAAAGATATGGATACGCTCATGGGACTTTTGCCAAAAGATTTTGAGAGTAAATATAGGTATAATGAAACCCTAACTTTGCCAGAAATAGATGAATATATTGCAGAACAAAAAGCAAGAGGTACGGCTCTTGAGCTAGGAATCTATTATGTAGAAAAATATCAGCGTTATGCATCTCCTTTTGCTATTATTATTCTTACCTTGATGGGGGTGGTAGTTTCTTCTAAAAAAACAAGACAAGGAACAAGTTTTAATATTGCACTTGGTTTTGTGTTGGCTTTCGTTTTTATTTTGTTTGTAGTAGTAGCTAGAAGTTTAGGACAAAGTGGTGCATTAGACCCTCGTGTGGGAGCTTGGATTCCAAATGTTATCTTTGGTATAGTTGCTATTTATCTCTACTGGCGTGCGCCTAAATAAAGTAAGAACTTAGATTCATGAAACTAGAACATACAAAATATTCAAAATTTGTTTCTAAAAATCCAGAGGGTAGGCAATTAGTTATTCCTGATATTCACGGTTGTTTGGCTACTTTCAAAACCTTATTAAATCAAATAAAATTGACTAAAAATGACCAACTTTTTTTGTTAGGAGATTATATTAATAAAGGAAAGGATAGCAAAGGAGTTTTAGATTTGATTATAAAACTGCAAGAAAACCAAGAAAAGAATGGCTATCAAATTTTTCCTTTACGTGGAAATCATGAACAAATGTTTATCGAAGATTACGAAGGAATAAAGACAAGTCAGTTTTTGGATAAAACTGCTGAGTTTTCACAATTAGAGTATGATTTTGTTTCTACTCTGCCTTATTTTTATGAGCTAGATAATTTCTTTTTAGTTCATGCTGGCTTCAATTTAGAAAATTTAGAAATTAATAACCCATTTTTAGATTTTGAAACAATGCTTTGGAAAAGAGATTTTGCAATTACTAATAAAGAAAAAGAAAATTATTTTTATCATAAAACCATTATTGTTGGACATAACCCTACTTTTTTGGATTATATTTTACAAGACATCAATTTAAAAGCTCCTTCAATTTGTTTAGATAATGGATGTGTTTATGCTAAAAAAATGTTTTTAGGAAATTTACTATGTCTTGATTTGACTTCAAATGAAATTTTTATACAAGAAAATACTGAAAATTAACTTCATATTTTTACTTAATTTTGATTTTAGAAATAATAATTTTATAATCTCTAATTATATTTTAACTCTCACTTCTAAATTTTAACTTCATACTTTACTATGTGGAATCCATTTGCTCGTAAATATTCTTCTCAAGACAAAAAATTAATGGATTTTCTTAGAAAAATGTTGATTTTTTCTTGCCTTACTGATGAAGAGTTAATGGTTTTTCTACCTAATCTTTATTTAAGAAATTATTCAAAAGATGAAATTGTTTTTTTTAGAAATGATCCGAGTCAAGCTCTTTATATGGTCAAATCAGGTCAAATACGACTAGACTTAGATGTTGGAGAACGATTTGAAGAGTTAGGAAAGGTTGCAAAAGGAGAATTTTTTGGAGAAAATTGTCTAGTACAGGGTACTCATAGATTATATAATGCAATTTGTTGTGATGCTGTAACAGAATTGTATATTCTTCCTCTTGCTAATATATTAGAAATTTTTGAAGAATATCCACGTATCAAATCAAAAATATATGAAATGATGTCTCAAAATCAACAGGAATATATTCAAAATATATTTAATGCTTACCGAGATTCATTTGGTATATTTGAATTAAGCCATTCCTATTTCAAAGGAGAAAATAAAAATAACCATATAATGTAATAGAATAAGAAAATAAAAAAGCCAATAAGAACGAAAAGAACTTATTGGCTTTTTTTATGAGTTAGAATTTTGCTTCTAAAGTTGTTCTATACGTTTGATAATCTCATCAAAAGTCTTTTTATAAGATTCTTCCTGTTCCATTTTGATAGGAACAACTTTACAAGCATGAATAACTGTACTGTGATCTCTTTTTCCAAAGTGCCAACCGATTGCTTTTAAAGGCAAATCAGTATATTCTTTTGTTAGATACATCGCAAACTGACGAGCTACTGCAATTTCCTTTTTTCTTGTTTTTCCTTTGAGCTGCTCTAAAGTAACTTGAAAAAAAGCTGCTACAATTTCTTCAATTGCATCAATTGAAAGTTCGTGAGTTTCGTTTTGATGTGCCACAACTGCGCCAAGTGCTTGGCGAGCGAGGTCTAATGTAATACTCATATCAGCCAAAGAAGATTTAGCCAAAAGAGAAGTAATTACACCTTCTAATTCTCTAACATTAGTTGTTACACTTTTTGCTAGAAAATCAATCACATCTTGAGAAACTTGCGATTCGTATCCTTGTAATTTCGTGTAAATAATTGCCTTTCTTGTTTCTACATCAGGAACTTTCAAATCTAAGATTGCTCCCCATTTGAAACGAGAAAGTAGTCGCTCTTGCAAACCTCTCATTTGAGCAGGTGCACAATCGCTAGTCATTATCATCTGTTTGCCTGCACTATGCAAGTGATTGAAGATATGGAAAAAACTCTCTTGTGTCTTTACCTTATCACACAAAAACTGAATATCATCAACAATCAAGACATCTAAATGATAATACTGTTCGGTAAACTGCGTAATTTCGTTTTCACGTACAGAAGCTACAAAATCATTGGCAAACTGGTCAGCAGACACATAAACTACTCGCTTTTCTGGATAATGTTCTAATATTTTGTTGCCAATCGCATGTGCTAAGTGCGTTTTGCCCAAACCTACACCTCCATATAAAACTAAAGGGTGAAAACTCGTTCTTCCTGGATTTTTGGCAATGGCTCTACCTGCTGCAAAAGCAACACTATTACACTCACCTTCTACAAAAGTATCAAAGGTATATCTTGGATTAAGATTGTGAGGTAATGCTTGTGTTGTCTTGACAGGACGAAAATTAGACTGTTGTTGAACATCTCTTGTTCGATTTTGAGTCTGATTTTGATAATATTGTTGAGAAGACTGTGAAGTAGAAGGTTGAAAATTAGACGACTTCTGAACCTGTGGCGCAAACTGATTAGTAGTACTAGTTTGTTGGGTTCTATTATTTTCTTGTCTAATTGGTTGTCTTGCTTCTACTTTATTTTCTAGCTCTTTTCTATATTCTGTTTTATATTCTTCCTGTCTAGTAAATTGCTGAGTTGAGTTATTTAATTGGCTTCTAGAAGTAGCCGTTTCATAATTCGAATTGCCATTTAAGACTATTGGATTATCTGAATCTATATCCTTTTGATTATTATTTTGCTGAGTTGAATTCTGATTTTGAAACAAACTTGTTTGAATAGAAGTCGTTTCAGAATTATCTCCTTCATGACCATGATTCTCAGAAACATGAGAAGAAGAATTAAAATTATTTTTTTGTTTTGTTTGACCTTGCTGATTCTGATTTGTTGATTCTATACTTTCGTCAAACGAATTATCAAATAAAGGTGTTTGTTTTTTTTCTGGAAGAAGAGAGTATTCTAATTTTCCATTTGTCCCTAATTGTTCGATAATCGCTTTTCTGAGTACAAGAACATAATGTTCTTCTAAAAATTCGTAAAAATAGAGGCTCGGTACTTGAATCGTCAAAATATTTTGGCGCAAACGCAAAGGTCGGACAGGTATAAACCAAGTTTTGAAACTCTGTTCTGGAATTTCAGACTTTATTACCTCCAAACATTGCTGCCAAACTGTCTGACAATCCTTGTAGCCACCACTATTTGTTGAGTGTGGGTTCAATGAGATAGCCGTATTTTGTTGAGAAAGTGATACCATAATTAATTTTAAAAACTAAATTTCCACACACTATCCAAATTTCTTTAGTATCAATAAGATTAGAAAAGGCAATCTGATTAAAGATTTTACTAGTAGTACTGCCTCTCATTTTTATTTACTGATATTGATTTATTCTTTTAGTTGTCTTTACTTTTTTACTATTTATTTTCTGTTTATCGTTTGATTTGATAATTAACCACAAAATTTAA
Organism: Bernardetia sp.; assembly: GCA_020630575.1. Taxonomy (GTDB): domain Bacteria; phylum Bacteroidota; class Bacteroidia; order Cytophagales; family Bernardetiaceae; genus Bernardetia. The sequence continues at coordinate 194,583 of JAHDBD010000003.1, read as the reverse complement.
TTTGTAGCTCTACTATTATAAAATCTATAACTTAAATTTCTTTTTCTTTACCTGAGTTTGGAAGCAAAATTTTCACTTCATCTCATAAAGATTTTTTTTATATAAAGACAAAAACTCCTTAACCCATTTTTTATTAAAAACTTAATTTTACCAAAAACTGGGGGTGCAAAAACTACCCTCTTTTTAAATTATTTTTTTTGAAAATCAATAAAGTTTGTTATGCTTGCTGATTTTTTTAAAAAGACATAGAGGCTAGTAGTTATCTTTCCGTGTATGTGGATTGTGATAACAAAATTGAGAAAAAAAACTGAGAAAAAAAATCGGTTTTTTGTATAAGAATACGCTACCCTTTGAATAGCAATGTAAGTGTTTTAAAGGCGTAATCGCTGTTTTTGATAGTGTAAATGGGTTCGTGTAGATTTCGGTATTACTTAATCTTTACCAAAATGTTACGTAAGGCAAAAAAAATTTTGTTTTTTAACTTAGATTACTTCTAACTCTGAAATCCGTAGTTATTAAAAATAATTTGCGTTTCTGCAAGATAAATTTTGAATTTGACATTGTTAAGAATGATTTCTTTTAAGAAAAAAAATGAAATTTTTTAAAACAATTTGGGAATCTTTTTATAGTAAAAAAAAGAGTTTTTTAGGGGATGATTAATCGTAAAGCATGTGTGCAAATTATACAAAAAAATCCTTCAATTTGCCGTGAATAAAGATAGTAAAAATGAAGAAAAATTTATATTATAGAAGGGACTTCTGAAAGGAGAGTCTCATTTTTCAAGAAATAACAAGAATAAAAATATACACAACTACTAACCTTTCAAGATTATGAAAAAAATACTGTTTCTTATCGTCGCTTTGGGTTCTATGCTTACTTGCTTGTTTTATGCCTTTGATAGTTCATTGTTTAAAAATAAAAATGTTTATAGTCAAACAAAAAAGAAAGCAATAAATAGAATAGGGGATTCAACCCATTTTCTTGTTTTTGATACGACATATAATACTGGAATTATTTCAGAAACATCATTAGTAGCTGAGCATATTACGGAAATTTTGCCTAATATATTTCATCGTGGTACAACAGACTTAAATAGAAATTATGCTACTTATAAAAATGATTCTTTGAAATTGGTAGTGTATGCAATAGTTGGAGCATCAGTAGAAATAGCAATTACGAAAGATAATGTAGAAAGCACAGCAAAAGTATCTGATTGCACATATAATCATAGTTATAAACCTCTAAAAAGTAAAATTATAATCAATTCAAAAACACTAGATTTTTCAGATAGCTTAGATATTTATTTTGATATGAGTTTTGTTTATGTAGAAGAAAATGGGAAATATATTGATACAATGGTCGTTAAAGGAACAACGAGAATAGGTAAAAGAAATGAAAATTAAATCAAGATTATGAAAAAAATATTGTTTCTAACAATTCTATTTCAACTGAGGAGTTGAATAAACAAATGAAAAAACTCCATTCCCTCAAATAAAAATTGAAAGAGTGGAGTTTCGTAATTTTAAATTTGTAATTGATTTTTACCCTTTTACCATTTCATCATAAGTAAGAAAAGTATCCATTCCTTTTTCTAAGAAATAGGCTTGTGTTTCTTCTTTTGATTTTTGGCTTGTAACGAGGACAAAATCTCCTCCCCACGCACCAAGAGATTTTACTTCACCCCAGTAATCAGAAAAATAAAGTTCTTTTACTCGTTGCATAGTCATATTTTTCGCAATAATTTCTTCGTGCTTGGCAATTAGTTTTTCAAATTCACCTAACGTTTTGGCACTTACAATTTTGTGTGTAATGCCTGAAAGTTCTTTTACTAATTTATCTTTTTTGCTTTTTAGTTTTTCATAATACGAAATTCCTTCAGCAGAAGATTGTTTTTTGCCTAAATAGACAAAATAAAGCTGATTTTTGAAAGGAGGATTGAAATCTACAGGAATTGTACGTGGAATTCCGTCGTGTCTTTCATATAAAATAGGTGTTTCAGATTCGGCACAAGCAATATCATAACCCGAACCGCCCATAGTTTTGGCAAGTAAATCAAAAGCATTTATTCCTGCCCATTTTGCGATAGTATGAATAAGCGTTGAGCTACTTCCCAATCCCCAAAGACGAGGAAATTCTAAAAAAGTTTCTACCAAAACAGATTCTTTTCCTACTAAAAAATTCTTTGAAATTTTGCGTGTTGTTTGCAAAATTTTCTGTAAAACCATTGATTTTTGAGAAACATATCCTTCTAATGCTTCAAAAGTTTCGATATCAAAACGAGCTTCAAACCAAATTTGCCCATTACTATCATAACTTTTCCAATGCAACACACGATGTTCTGAAGGTGCATAAGTAACTTGTAATAGCTGTCCTTTTTGGGTAGGAACAGCAAGTGCAATCGCACCATCAAGCACATAATACTCCCCACTGAGGAGCAGTTTTCCATTTCCGTGAAAACGATTCATAAATTAAAAAGGGATTTTGGAAGAGTAAAAAAGTTGATCAATTTTATTGAAATATTTTGTGTGTTGTTCATCTGATTGAACCCTAAAAATCTAATAAATAAGACTTTTAGGGTTTTTATTTTAGACATGTGTTCTTACGGTTGCCAAAAATTCTCTTACAGCATTAAAAGAAACTGTATTGTTTTTGAAATACTCAACTGCTTGTTTTACTTCTTTTTCTGTTGCTTCAAAGTTACGCAAGATATTCAAAAGGTGCATTTTCATGTGTCCTTTCTGAATTCCTGTTGTGGTAAGTGATTTTATTGCACCAAAGTTTTGAGCCAAGCCCAAAGTTGAGATGATTTGCATAAGTTTTGGTGCGGATGGATTACCAAGCATTTCCAATGAGCGTTTTGAAAGTGGGTGAAGTGAAGTAAGTCCTCCAACAGTTCCGACAGCAATCGGCATTTCTAACCAAAACTTAAACACTCCATCTTCTATACTACAATCCGACAAACTTCTGTATTGTCCAGAACGAGAAGCGTAGGTATGCCCACATGCTTCGACAGCTCTAAAATCGTTTCCAGTTGCCAAAACTACAGCATCGATACCATTAAAAATACCCTTGTTGTGTGTAGTAGCACGATAAACATCGTTTTTAGCTATTTCAATTGCCTTATGAAACTTAAAAGCAAATGTTTTTGGATCTAATCCATCAATGAGTCCATCAGCTCCTCCCAGTTTTTCAATTGGACACTCTACCCACGTTTTGACCAAACATTCGGGTGTATAATTAGAAAGAATACACATAATTATTGTAGCGTCTCTTTCTTCATCAGTAAACATTTCTTTTGAAGCTACCCAGTTTTGAAGCGTTTTGGCAAATTGTTCTAAACAAGAATTAATAAAATTTGCGCCCATCGAATCACAAGTATCAAAAGTAGCTTTGATTTGGTAGTAATTATCATCCAAATGACGCATATCTAATAGCTCAATATCCAAAATTCCACCTCCACGCTGACGCATGTTTTTAGTAATATCAGCTGTATCTTTTAGCATTTGTTCCTTTGCTTCATCGAAAACGCAATACATTTTATTGTAATCGCCTTTCCAAAGAAAATGAACTTGTCCTATTTTTTTTGTAGAAATAATTTCAGAATGAAAACCTCCTCTTGATTGCCAAAACTTGGCTGCCTTTGAAGCTGCTGCCACTACCGAACTCTCCTCAATCGTCATTGGAACAGCAAACGTCTCACCATTCAAAATAACATTTGGAACTACACCAAAAGGCATGTAATAATTAGTTAGTGTATTTTCGCTAAATTCATCAAAAACTTTTTGCTGGTGTGGGTCGTTGTGCCAAAAACTACTAAATTGGTCTAGTAATTCATCAGATGACTGCCCTAACTGTTCTGCAATCCATTTAATTTTTTCTTCTTTGGAGAGTTTTGAAAAACCTGAAATTAATTCCATACTTGTTTTTTTATTAAAATAAAGCTGTCTTTATGAGCTTAGAAAATTAAATTATCAAGTTAAAGACAGTCAATTAAGTAGTAAGAAATATTTGCTATAAATTCAAAATACTGCTTACTAACTTAAATAGAAAAGATATGTTTTGACAAATTTACTACTAATATCCTTAATTTAAGGAATTTGTAACAAAAAAAGCATTTATAGTATCTTATACTTTCAAAACTTTCAAAAAGTTTTGAAAATTTGAAAATAATTCATAAAAAAGGGACTTGATAAATCAAATCCCTAAATAATTTAGATAATCACTGTATTTAATTCGCAGTTATTTTCCTTAGTGCATTACAGGTCTTTCTTCTCTACCCATTTTCTTTAAGAAACGAACATGAGAAGCTACTGCTGTTGGGAAATCTGCTGTTAAATAAGGATGTCCGTATTCTGCTGCTGTTTGCTTAACAATTTTTGAAAGAGCAGGATAATGAATGCTACATATATTTGGAAACAAATGGTGTTCTACTTGTTGATTAAGTCCACCTGTAATAAATGCCATAAACTCACTTTTTTCTGAAAAATTAGCAGTTGTGTAAAGCTGATGAACTGCCCAAGAATTCTCCATATTTCCTTCTTCATTAGGTAAAAAGAAATGTGCTTCTTCTACCACATGAGCCAACATAAAAATAACTGCTAAGAAAAAACCACTTACTGCGTGCATCAATAAAAATCCTAAAACTGTATTTACCCAACCGTGAGGCAACATAATAAGAGGAATAATAATAAAAAGAGTGTAATTGATAAATTTATAGAAGAATAATAAAAAATATTCTTTCTTAGGATGTTTTGCTCCTGTATAATTTCCAACTTCATTAGCAAAAAACTTCTTGTAATCTTTCATTAAAACCCAAGAAAGTGTACTTAAACAGTATAAGGCAAACGAATAAATATGTTGATAACGATGAATAGACCATAAAGGAGCTTCAGAGGAAAGACGAACTATTGGAACAGGTGCAATGTCTTCGTCATGTCCGTCTATATTTGTATAAGTGTGGTGAGCCTGATTGTGCATTCTATTCCACATATAAGCACTAGCACCATTGAAATTAAAAGTGTGAGAAAGCAAGTCATTTACCCATTTGTGTTTTGAATACGCCCCATGAATAGCGTCGTGTGCAATATTTACAGAAACCATAGCAATAGAAAAACCAAGAATTGCCCAAAGCAAGTAATTAATTTCTACACTAAATCCACCAAAAATAAGCATACAATACGATCCAATCCAAAGTGTAGCATGAAAAAGGCTTTTCAAGACCATTTTTGTGTTGGCATTACGTGAAATATTATTGTCTTTAAAATAACTGTTTACTCTCATGTTGAGTGTCTTAGAAAAATCTCTTTGTTCTTGATTGTCGAAGCGAGGTGGTTTTTTTGTTGCAATAGGTTTTTCTTTAAATGTATTTTTTGAATGTCTGTTATCAGCTGTTTTTTGAATAGCTTTTTCAGTTATTAGGTTTTCCATAAATAGGGAGATGAGGATTATCTGTAAGGTGAGTTTGTATTAATTGTATGTTTTACAAGCTGTTTATCCTAATTGTTATATTGAGAAGTGTGTAATTTTTATTTGGTCTAAATTAATTATATAAAGTACACAAATTTAGCCTTAAATTGAAAAACAAATTATGATTTTAGTCATATTCTATAAATTTATACAAAAAAAAGGTATTTTAAGGTTATTTTCAAAATAAATTGAAAGTTAATTTAGATTTTTTGAGTTTAGGATTTATTAATTAGACGCAAAAGTTGGTTTGTACCACTACTTGACATGTTCGAATTATCTGTTCTTTTTAATTTGAGGAAATTTATATAAACGGTGGTGTTACACAAAGTATGATTTTTTTTAACAGCATTTTAGAATAATGCCTTTGTTGGTGTTTTAGCGAAATGACACCAACAACCAAATAATTATTTATCTGCCATTTTGCCTTATTATTTTTTCATGAAAACAAAAAAAGAGGCTTGGTACATAGCTTGCAAATAGTTTCGTAATCGAAAATAATTTTATCTGTTTTTGATTGCGATTTATACTTAGACTATATGTTATAGATATTTTAAGAGTAATTCGTATAATTTTATAACAATTTCATTCAGATTTACAGGTGTTTTTTTAATCAAGCACTGACAATCTGACACTTTTTTGTTGTTATAGTTATTCTTTCTAATTTTGATATTCAAATACACTAAAATCATATACATTTTTTGAAAAATATAAAAGTGCCTTTTACCGAAGATGATATTCCTCAAATAGACTTGGAAGAACTAGAAAATTCAGCTCGTGAACTAGCAGACGATTTGCCTGAAGAATTATTTATTTTGCCTGTTAGAAATACTGTTTTATTTCCTGGAATTATTATGCCTATTACTGTAGGGCGTGAGAAGTCTCTACGTTTAATAAAGAAAGCATATAGGGATGAGAGTTATATTGGGGTAATTTCTCAAAAAAACTTGGGGGAAGACGAACCACAAAAAACTGATTTGCATTTTGTGGGAACAGTTGCCAAAATAGTAAAAAAGATTGTGATGCCTGATGGTAATACAACTATCATAGTACAAGGCAAGCAACGTTTTGAACTTCAGGAAATTACACAAGAAGAACCATTTTTGATTGGTAAAGTAAATTATCTGACTGATTTTTCATTAGATAACTCAAAAGGAAGTAAGAAAAATGACGGACGTAAAAAAGAAGCTCTTATAGAATCTATAAAAGAAGCAGCTTTTAAAATTTTGCATTTGAGTTCGGATATTCCACCAGAAGCTCAAATTGCTTTAGAAAACATTGAAAGTCCTAATTTCTTGATTAATTTTCTGTCTGCCAATACAAATGTAGAGGTAAAAGAAAAACAAAAACTTCTTGAACTTCCAAAAGTAATGGACAGAGCTGTGCAGCTTTTAAAGATTATGCACCGTGAAATTCAGCTTTTAGAACTTAAAAGTGATATAAAAGAGAAAACAAATTCAGATTTAGACCAGCAACAAAAAGAGTATTTTCTTCGCCAACAAATCAAAACTCTGCAAGATGAGATTGGAGATGAAAATGATAAAGACATAAACAAACTGCATATAAGAGCAGATGAAAAACAGTGGAGTGAAGAAACAAAAGAATTTTTCTTGAAAGAAGTAGAACGTTTTGCTCGTATGAATCCAGCTTCTCCTGATTATTCTATTACGCTTTCTTATTTGGAATTTATGTTAGATTTGCCTTGGCAGTTTACTACAAAAGACCATTTAGATTTACATAATGCAAAAAAAGTATTAGATAAAGAGCATTATGGATTGGAAAAAATAAAGCAACGTATTTTAGAATATCTAGCTGTTCTGAAACTCAAAAACTCATTAGATAGTCCTATTTTATGTCTTTATGGGCCTCCAGGGGTTGGCAAGACTTCTTTAGGAAAATCTATTGCAAAGGCACTTGGTAGAAAATATATGCGTATTTCGTTAGGTGGAATGCACGATGAATCTGAAATTAGAGGACATCGTCGTACTTATATTGGTGCAATGCCTGGAAAAATTATGCAAAATGTAAAAAAAGCAGGTTCTTCAAATCCTGTTTTCGTTTTGGATGAAATTGATAAAGTAAGTAGCGATTTTCGTGGAGATCCTTCTTCAGCTTTATTGGAGGTTTTAGACCCAGAGCAAAATGATACTTTTGTAGACAATTATTTAGAAACAGAATACGATTTATCTAAAGTTTTATTTATTGCTACAGCAAATTCATTAGATACTATTCAGCCAGCTCTTCGTGATAGAATGGAAATTATTCAAGTTTCTGGATATACAATCGAAGAAAAAATTGAAATTGCTAAACAACATTTAATAGCCAAACAAAGAAAAGCTCACGGACTTCAAGCAAAAGATATTAGTTTTACTGCCGAAACACTGCGTTTTGTAGTAGAAGGTTATACAAGAGAATCAGGTGTTAGAAGTTTGGAAAGACAAATAGCCTCTCTTTGTAGAAGTGTAGCCAAATCAGTGGCGATGGAAGAAGACTATCAAAAGAAAATTACGCCAAAAGAAGTAGAAAGAATACTAGGAAAACCTTCTTTTGATAAAGAACTGTTTGAAGAAAATGAAACCGTAGGTGTAGCAACTGGACTAGCTTGGACTCAATATGGAGGTGAGATTTTGTCTATCGAAGTCAGTTTGAGTAAAGGAAAAGGCAGAACTACTTTATCTGGACGATTGGGAGATGTAATGAAAGAGTCGGTTAGTGCAGCACTTTCTTATTTGAAAGCCAATGCAGAAGAATGGGAAATTGATCATCAACTTTTTGATCAATATGATTTGCATGTCCATGTTCCTGCTGGAGCTGTTCCAAAGGATGGTCCTTCGGCTGGTATCACGATGCTTACAGCTATGGTTTCGGCTTATTCTCGTAGAAGAGTCAAAAATCAGTTGGCAATGACTGGCGAAATTACACTACATGGAAAAGTACTTCCTGTGGGTGGAATCAAAGAAAAAATCTTAGCTGCCAAACGTGCTGGAATCAATGAAATTGTGATGAGCAAACGCAATCAAAAAGACATTGAGGAAATTGAAGAACACTATATTAAAGGAATGAAGTTTCATTTTGTAGAAAGAGCTGGCGAAGTTTTAAAATTGGCATTAGTCAAAGATCAAGACAAAACAGCTAGACCTTTAGAAATACAGGATATAACTCCAAAAAATAAATCAGACAAATCAACTCAAAAAATTAGAGTTATTCCGACTACTCCATCAAAAGGAAAAAGTGGAAGTGTAGGAGTTTAATTTTTGTGAATATGTCGCTTGTGGGGACACAAGCAACGGCGAAATAAATATAATTTTTCAAAACCTAACCGTTGCTCGTGTCCTCACGAGCGACTATTTTATTTTATGAAAATAGTAATCATAGATTATAAAGCAGGAAATATTCGTTCTGTTGATTTTGCTTTGCAGCGTTTGGGAATTAATGCCGTGGTAAGTGCAGATAAAGAAATACTACGTTCGGCTGACAAAATTATTTTTCCAGGGGTTGGACACGCAGAATCTGCTATGCAACAACTCAAAAATGCAGATTTAGACACTTTTATTCCAACACTCAAACAACCCGTTTTAGGAATTTGTCTTGGAATGCAACTTCTTTGTTCGCATACAGAGGAAGGAAACACAAAAGGACTAGGTATTTTTGATGTTAATGTAAAAGAATTCAAACCAACTAATTCGGCTGATAAAGTTCCTCACATGGGTTGGAATGCAACGCAAGATTTAAAAGGAGAATTGTTTGATAGTAGTTTATTTAATCAAGTAAATAATCCTTCTCAGGCTCAATTCTACTTTGTACATACTTATTACGCAGAACTTTGTAAAGATACCGTAGCCACTTGTGATTATATCTTACCTTTTTCGGCTGCCTTACAGAAAGATAATTTTTATGCAGCACAATTTCACCCAGAAAAAAGTGCAGACGCTGGGGAAGAACTTTTGAGGAATTTTTTGAGTATAGTATAAATTATTTTTATCACAAAATATTTCGTCTGAATATGGGAATGTATTATACTATTGAAGTAAAGAATAATGATAAGTTAGGATATATTGATTTTCCAGAATCTTTATCATATTTTTTTGAGCAAGTAGGTGGATACGGTGAAAAAAGTATTGTTGCTCAAATAGAAACAATTTTGAATATTGACTTCACTATTTTTCAAAAGACATACCATCCAGAAATGGAGTTTGATGAAAAGTCTAATTATTTTTGGATTGATATAGAAGAGTTACTCAATAAATTGATAGAGTTTAAGAGTAAAATGGAAACTAATCAAAGCTATTTTTCTAAAGTTATTTTGAATCCAAAAGATGACAGGAGAAAGTATGTCAGTTTGAAATACGAGGATATAGTTAAATATGAAATGGAAAATCCTTTATCATTATATCCAATTGATAATGGAATAATTACAGAGAAAGTTTTGATGGATTCAACTATTAAATTAATTAAAACTCTCAAGGAGCTAAAAGCTAGAGGAGAAAGCCAAATAAGATTAGTATATAGTTGAAAATCCAATATCAGTTTAGCTAAAAAATGAAAAACTTCCTCAAAGAACCTATTTCAATTTCACAATTAGTAAGTTTCCGAATTTTATTTGGTTTGCTTACTTTTTTTAGTACACTTCGTTTTTGGTATATGGGTTGGATAGAAAAGCATTATATTCAGCCTGTTTTTCATTTCAAATATTTTGGTTTTGGGTGGGTTGAGCCGTTGAATAGTTATGGAATGTATGCTGTTCATGTCGTTTTACTGTTGGCTAGTTTGGGCGTTATGTTTGGGTTTTTATATCGTCTTTCTGCTTTTTTATTGTTTCTGACTTTTACGTATTGTCAGCTCATTGACCTTACTTATTATCTCAATCATTATTATTTTGTGAGTTTGATGGCTTTCTTACTCATTTTTGCTCCTGCGAATCGTTTTTATTCATTGGATTGTTTACTTTTTGGCGTTGGTAAGGATAAGAACAAAAAGAAAATTAAGAAAACCTTTGAAGATAAATTTAAAATTAAGTTTGAAAAGCAAAGTAAGTATAATCTAAAAAGCTTTTTATTTAATCTTATTTCAGTTTCCCCTTCTCTAGCTATTTCTCGTGCTTGGGTTCTGATTTTTCAGCTTCAACTTTCGATTACTTATTTTTATGCAGGATTAGCTAAGATTAATTCTGAGTGGCTTTTTGATGCAATGCCTCTCAAAATTTGGCTTCCTCCTCATTATGATATGCCGATTTTTGGTTTTTTGATGCAATATGAAATCACGGCTTACATTTTTTCATGGACAGGAATGTTTTATGATTTACTGATTCCTTTTGCCTTATTTTATAGAAAAACTCGTATTTGGGCGTATTTTGCAGTTGTTGGTTTTCATGCTATGACAGGATATTTATTTCAAATTGGTGTTTTTCCAGTTGTTATGATTGCGCTGACTTTGATTTTCTTTGAAGCGAAATATCACGAAAAAGTATTGAATTTTATTAGTTCGTTTTTCTCGCCGTTTTCGGTGTCCTCACCGACGACTTCCAAATATTTTACTTTTCACTCTTCTAATAAAAAACAGTCTTCTCATTTACTTTTAAATCCATTCAAAAATTTTCAATTCATTTCTAAGAAATGGCTGTATGTTTTAACTATTTATTTCATCTTTCAGGTTTTATTTCCTTTTCGTTTTATACTGTATGCAAATCAGCCGTATAATGAAACTCTATTTTGGAAAGAAGAGGGCTATCGTTTTTCTTGGCGAGTAATGCTTATGGAAAAATTTGGAAGTGCGACATTTTATGTCAAAAATCCAAAGACAAGACGAGAAGGAATGGTCGATAATTCTGAATTTTTGAATAGACATCAAGAAAAACAAATGTCTTTTCAGCCTGATATGATTTTACAATATGCTCATTTTTTGGAAAATAAATTTAGAACGGAAGAAAATCCAAATCCAATAATTAGAGCAGAGGTTTATGTTACTTTGAATGGAAGAAGAAGTCAATTATTTTTTGACCCAAATTTTGATTTGAGTACAATTGAAGATAGTTTCTGGGAAAAGGATTGGATTAATGCTTTAAAGTGATTATAACGTATTTTTAAACTAAAAGAAGCAATGAAATTAAAATTAATTACTTTTTCATTACTAATAGTGTTTTATTCTTGTAGTTCAGAAAAAGAAAATAAAATTTCTTCTTTTGCTGTTATAGAAAAAGGAAGGGAATTGTATAAAGAAATTGAATTTACTCAGAATGGCAAGTTAATTCAAAAAATTGATTCTATAGGAGGTACAAATTGGAATAGAAATACTGACACTTTTGATACAAAATTTTATGTAAATAGTATCACTTGGTACACAGATACAGCTAATTCTTTAATAATAAAATATATCAACGACCAACCAAGTGCTATATTTCAGGGTATTTCAGAAAAAAAGGACACACTTTTCTTTAACTATCCTCTCAACTATAATAGTTATGTAAGTTTAAAGCAAAGTCTATCTTGGAATGACCCAGTAGTTCAGAATGGTGTTGAATTATTGGTAAAGAATTGTGCGACTTGTCATATACCTAGATTAATGAGTCATTCTACTATACAAAGTTTTGATACTACCAATATATCTACTTTTCGTCAAAATATAAGACAAATTCATACTGATTCATTTGCAGATAGTATTATAAATACAATTTCTGACAGAGAATTTAATTCAGTTAGAAAAATAATAAAAAATGCTGTACGAGAACCTCAGGTTGTATATTGAATGAATTACTTAAAAACAAAGGTGGTGAATTTTTCTATAGAGAAGGTAATAAATGATAAATTTGTTCCTCAGTACATTTAATCAGTTGAAAACCACAAAAGAAAACCTTTCAGAGGAAATTTATTTTGATGACAATACACAATTTGAGAAATTGCTTTTTGAACATTTTCAGGTAAAAATGACACAAAATTAGAATATAAAACCCTAAAAAATTAAGACATTGAAACTAATATTTTCTCCCTCTCACTATCCATTTTTTAACCTCGCTTTAGAGGAATACCTATCTAATTTTACTGACAAAGAAAGTGAGTATCTACTTTTTTATAGAAATGAACCTTCCTTAGTGATGGGCAAAAATCAAAATGCTTGGGAAGAAATGAATTTTAATTATCTCAATGCTCAAGATATTTTTCTTTCTCGTCGTATTTCGGGTGGTGGAACGGTTTATCACGATTTGAATAATCTAAACTTTAGCTTTATAAATCCATTAGACACAAAAATGGTAGCTAATTATGATTCATTGCTAGTTCCTATTGTAGAGTTTTTGAAAACATTAAATCTAAATGCTTCTATTGGTCAGCGTTCAGATATTTGGCTAGAAAATGAAAAAGGAGAAAAACGAAAAATTACAGGTACAGCTCAGTACACCAACAAACACCGTTTTATCACACATGGAACACTTCTTTTTGATACAGATTTAGAAAAACTAGAAAAAGCTATAACAATTCCTACAAATATAGAAGTGAGTTCAAAAAGTCTTAAATCAGTTAGAAGTAAAGTAATTAATATTAAAGATATTTTAAAACAGAATAATAATGAAAGCATTCTTACTATAGAAGAATTTGAAGAAAAATTAGCTCATTTTATTCTATTGTATTTTAATAAACCTTTTCATTTGCATATACTAACACAAGATGAGATAATTGAAATAGAAAAGTTATCACAAGAAAAATATAAATCTTTTGAGTGGATTTGGGGACGTTCGCCAGCGAGTGAAGTTATTAGAAAAATCACATTCAAAAATCAAGAACATAAAATCAAGATAAAATTAAGCAGAGGTGCAATTATTCAAGAAATTAGTATAGAAGATAATTTCTTAAATGATAGCTTACAACAATTGGTAAATCAAATCTATAAAAAAGAAGAGTTAGAAAAAATTCTTTTACCGATTGGTTTTATAGAACAAGATTTAGAGTTATGGTTTTAAATGTAGCGTATATTCTAAACTTTTTAATAAACTAAACGTTCCATTAAGATAAAACTGAATTAAAAATTTGAAAGTCAAAGTGAAAAAATAAAATTTAAACAATAATTTTTGTAATTTTACTTTCATTCAAACGAATTATAAAAACTGATAAGAATTAACTAACAAACCTATTCGATATGAAAGACATGATGAAAATGTTTGGTAAAGTGCGTGAAATGCAAGCCAAACTTCAAGAAGTTCAAGAACAACTCGTAAATATTACAGCCGAAGGAGAAGCAGGTGGTGGAATGGTAAAAGCAGTAGCCAATGGAAAAAAACAAGTCATTAAACTAGATATCGATGCTGATATTATAAAATCAGATGATAAAGAAATGTTACAAGATTTAATTGTAGCAGCAGTAAACAAGGCATTAGAAGGTGCAGAAGAAAAAAGTAAAGAACATATGCAAAAAAGCACAGAAGGAATGATGCCTAATATCCCAGGTATGGATTTAGGTGGAATGGGAATGTAAAAATCAATTACAAATTATTCAATTACGAAATTCATTCGTAATTAGTAATTGAAAATTAGCTTCGCTGCTTTGGCAGGTCGTAATTACCGAAGGCAAAAGGAGAAGTGAGCAGGGCAGGGATGTCATTCATTTGACGGGCTTGTACCTGTGTTTTCTCTCCTTATTTTATTAAAACTAAAAAAGTCTATTTCAAAGTATTTTGAAATAGACTTTTTTATATTGATGAAAAAATGATTAGATGATAGAAAAAGAAAAGTTATTGAATGCTATAACTGTGCTATTTCACTTATCACTAATAACTATCTGTTTACTTATCTTCGCTTTTCTTCTTCCATTTCAAAGAATAAATATCAGTGCGTCGGTCTTTTAAGTTACGAACGCTACCATGACTGTGTAATTCTTTTAATAAATCAAGATTTACATCTGCAATCATTGTCATTTCTGTATTTGGAGTTGCTTCTGCAATAATGGCATTATTAGGAAAAGAATAATCTGAAGGAGAGAAAACAGCAGATTGGGCAAACTGAATATCCATATTTTTTACCTTTGGAAGGTTTCCTACACTACCTGCAATGGCTACATAACATTCATTCTCAACAGCACGAGCTTGAGAACAAACACGTACACGCATATAACCATTCTGCATATCAGTAGAGAAAGGAACAAACAAAATTTGCATTCCTTCTTCTGCCATCATACGAGAAAGCTCTGGGAATTCTGAGTCATAACAAATCAAAATACCAATTTTTGCTACATCAGTTTCAAAAACTTTTACTTTGTTTCCACCAACCATTCCGTAATCATTTACTTCACTTGGCGTAATATGAATTTTGTATTGAACATCCCACGTTCCATCACGACGACACAAATAAGAAACATTATAGAGTTTTCCATTCTCATATAAAGGGAGACTTCCTCCAATAATATTTACATTATAAGAAACAGCATAACCCACAAGTTTATCTCTAACTTCTTCGGTATATTCTGCTAGTTTTCGAATTGCCTTTGCTGTATCTTCTTCATTAAACTCTGCCATCAATGGAACATTGAAAAATTCAGGGAAGAGAACAAAATCAGCACGGTACGAGCTAAGCGCATCTACGAAAAACTCAACATTCTCAAAAAATGATTCTACTGATTTTACATTACGCATCTGCCACTGAACCACACCAATACGTATAACTTCTTTTGGCTGGTTTACCAAAGCAGGCTTTTCTTCATAATAAATATTATCCCACTTCAAAAGACTTGCGTATGCTTCTGATTCTATATCATCAGGTAAATAATTGCGCAATACTTTTTTTACGTGAAAACCATTACTCAATTGAAATGTCAAAACAGGATCGTAAATTTCTTTTTGACGTACTTTCTCTAGATATTGTCTAGGTGTTACCGAATCAGAATATTTACTAAAGTTTGGCATACGTCCTCCAGCAATAATTCCTTTTAGATTTAGATTTTCACATAATTCTTTACGAGCATCATAAAGACGTCTTCCCAAACGCATATTACGGCTATTTGGGTTTACACTTACCTCAATTCCGTAAATAACATCTCCATCGTCGTCGTGATTTATAAAATTATCTCTTACAATATCATGATAAGTATGATTATCTCCAAATTTAGAATAATCAATTACCATACTAAGTGCATAAGCAATTACTTTTCCTTTGTCTTCTATACAAATCTGTCCTTCTGGGAACATTTCAAGCAATTTCATAATTGACTCTTTCGTCCAAGCTTGATCCTTTGCATAAATCAGTTTTGATATTTCCTCAATATCGGCTGCATCAGCAGGCTCTACAGTACGTAGTTTTAATACGTGTTGTTCAGTTTCGAAAGTCGATATAACATTTTCTTTTTTATCTATTGACATAAAAGTAAGTTAAAAATTAAATTTTTAATTAGTAAAAGCTACTAATTTAGGTTAAAAAACACAGAACTACGAATTGTTCTGTAAAATCACTCTACAAACAAGTGCTTTTTTGAAGTCTGTTTGTAGAGTATTGTGTATATTTGCAATCTCATTTTTTAGACTCGTTTTCTCCAAAGAAAATATATATTAATGAGTGTTAAGTGCATTCATAAAAGCACGCAAAAGTACACTTTATTTAAAATAAAACCTTTATTATTTCAGATTGTTTTCAATAATTATTAAGTGATTAAAATACAAATTATTACTTTTAATATTACATTTTTTAAATAATATTTTATAATACAAATAGTTATTAACTGACAATTATCTATTCTAATATGTATCAATCTTATCTTTCAGAAGCTAATCAGACCTTTTCAAAATTTAAAAATCAATCTCGTTTGATTGCTACTATTCGCTTAATTTATTTTTTTGCTGCTCTAGTAGTTCTTTATTTTCTGATTCCTCAAGGCTGGAAAGTGGTTACAAGTGTTAGTTTTTTATTATTCATCGGATTTATTTTTTTAGTAAAATTCTATCAAAAATCCGAACAAAAAAGAAATTATTGGAAAACAAGAATTACTCTTTTAGAAAAAGAAAATGAAAGATTAGAGTATAACTTCGAAAATCTTGATGATGGAATGGAATTTTATGATGTTCTACACGCTTACATCAAAGATTTGGATATTTTCGGACAAACAAGTCTTTTCTCTTATATATCCCGCACCCACACAAGTGTAGGAAGAAGTTTTTTAGCAAATTGGTTTTCAGAAAAAACAGATGAAAAGACAATTACAAAAAGACAAGAAATTGTAAAAGAACTATCACAAGATTCAAAAACATCTACAGAGTTACGTCTTGACTTACAAACAACAGCACATTTAAGCGAAGAAACCCCAAAAGAATATGCTCAACTCAAAAAATGGCTTCAATCAGAAGATTCATTTTTGGAAAGCAAAGTATTAAATATTATTCGTTTTGTTTTGCCTCTTATTACTGTTTTGAGTTGGGTAGCTACATTTATGGGATTTGTTACTTATATTTTACCTGTTTTTCTTTCTTTAGCTCAACTTGGAATTGTGGGAAGTATGTTTCCAAAACTACAAATGACATATGACACTGTAGGAAAAAATATTCCTTTCCTTCAAAAATATGCTTCTTTGTGGGAAATTATAGAAAATGCAACTTTTAAAAAAGAAGAAACTAAGACCTTGCAAAATGAACTCAAAGGAAGTTCAAAAGCTGCTCAAGAATTAGCCAAAACATTAGAACTGTTTGAATACCGTATGAATGGAGTTGCTTTTATGTTTTTAAATGGACTTTTCTTATGGGATATTCATTTTGCTATAAAACTAGAAAAATGGCGAAAAGAACATAAAAACGATACGCCAAAATGGGTAGAAACATTAGCAGAATTTGAGGCTTTATTTAGTTTGGCTTCTTTTTCATTCAATCATAAAGAATATATTTTTCCTACTATTTCTGTTTTGAATATGAACGGAAGTGAACAAAAAATAACAGAAAATGCTTTTGAAATAGTAGAAATGGCGCATCCACTTTTAAAACAAGAAGTTAGAATCGACAATGATTTTACAGCCAAAAATATACGTGAAATTGCACTTATTACAGGCTCAAATATGGCAGGAAAAAGTACATTTTTGAGAGCATTGGGAATAAATATGGTTTTGGCATGCGCTGGTGCGCCTGTTTGTGCTACAAAATTTGATTTTGTACCTATGCTTATTAGTAGTAGTATGCGTATTATTGATTCATTAGAAAAAGGTGAATCTTCATTCTTTGCAGAACTCAAAAGACTCAAACAAATTTTGGATATTTTGGAAGAAGCAGACAAAAAAGGAGAATATAATTTGGTTCTTTTAGATGAAATTTTGAGAGGAACAAATTCAAAAGACCGTTATTTGGGTTCAGTAGCAATTATCAAACAGCTTTTAAAACTTCCTGCGACTGCTTTCATTGCTTCTCACGATGTAGAGCTTTCAAAATTAGAAGCAGAGTTTCCAGACAAAATTACAAACTACGCCTTTGAAGTAGAAAATATGGAAACAGGTCTTCATTATCCTTACAAAATCAAAAAAGGCGTTTGTCAGAATACAAATGCAGTATTTTTGATGCAAAAAATGGGAATTGAAATGTAAATTTTATCTAATCCTCGTTGACGGTTCATTTGACCTCAACGACGGTTAAAGATAGATTTTTTTCAACCATCAACAAGGCTTCACTGTCGTTGAGGATTTTAATTTAACTATGAAACTTCTAACCTACACGTATTCAAAAAAAGAAATAAACGAACGATTTGAAAAAGTTCGTCAGCAGGTTTTTATTCAATCTAAGCAAATAAAAATGGATAATTTTCAAGTCGTTTCAAATAATGATGTAAAACTGATTTTTGAATTGTACGATACTTATTTTTTTGATAATTACTTCAAAGAAAATAAAGTAATTGATAGAATGGCTTTTGATTTTTCTAAAAAAATGACTTCGGCAGGTGGGAAGCTGATGTATTATAAAGTTACAAAGCAAAATCCGATTCAGTTTCGAATGCGTATTTCTGCATATTTGATTTTTAATTCTTTCAAAGATCAAACAAGTAATAAAACTATTAATTTAGCAGGTTTTGAAACCAAAAATCGTTTAGAGGCTCTCATGCATGTCATCGAACACGAAACTATTCATTTGATAGAATTTATAGCCTTTAATGATTCTAGTTGTAAGAAGGATAATTTTAAGAAACTAGCTAATTCTATTTTCGGACATACAGCTTTTACACATCAACTTCTAACTGGAAAAATGGAAGCTCTAAAAGAATATGATTTGAGAGTTAACGATTGGGTAAAGTTTACTTTTGACGGAAAGGTTTATACAGGAGTAATACACCGAATCACAAAACGAGCAACCGTAATGGCATTAGATAAGAATGGAGAATATAAAGACAACAAAGGAAATCGATTTAAAAAATATTATATCTTACTGAAATATTTGAAGAAATTGGATAAAAAGCCGATTTGATTTAATAATAAAATTTGAAAGTCAAAGTAAAATTCATTAGTTTTGTTTGTATTCAAAAAATAACAATTATAAATGGAAAAGGAATTCGAAAAACTCAATGAAGCACTTACTTTTATTCGTTCTTTTTATAAAGAAAAGCCAAAAGTAGGAATTATTTTGGGAACTGGTTTAGGAGCATTAGTAGATGAGGTAGAAATTGAACTTACTATTTCGTATCAAGATATTCCCCATTTTCCACTCTCAACAGTAGAAAGTCACGCAGGAAAACTTATTTTTGGAAAACTTTCTGGTCAGAATGTAATTGTTATGCAAGGACGTTTTCATTATTATGAAGGCTATTCCATGAAACAAATTGTATTCCCTGTTCGTGTCATGAGAATGCTGGGAATTGATTATCTTTTTGTTTCGAATGCATCTGGTGCGCTGAATCCTGCTTATGGTTTGAGTGAACTGATGGTTTTGGAAGACCACATCAATCTTTTGCCTTCAAATCCTTTGATTGGAAAAAATATTCCTGCCTTGGGTATCCGTTTTCCAGATATGTTTGAGCCGTATTGCAGCAAACTTATTCAGTTGGCTGACGAGATTATACAACAAAATCACAATATACAATTTCATAAAGGAGTTTATGTTAGCGTTTCGGGTCCTAATCTTGAAACGAGAGCCGAATATCGTTATCTAAGAACGATAGGCGCAGATGCCGTTGGAATGTCAACTGTTCCAGAAGTGATTGCAGCCGTACATATGAATCTGCCTGTTTTTGCTGTTTCTGTTCTGACCGATTTGTGTCAGCCCGAAAATGTAAAACCAATTACGTTAGAAGAAGTATTAAAAGCTGCTGCCGAAGCAGAACCCAAAATGGCTTTTTTGTTTAAGGAAATGATTAAAAAGTTAGATTAATGATAATCAATCAAAAAATATTCGATAAATTTAGTTGTAGTGAGTGGATAGTAATTTCTATTTACCAATTTGAAACTCTGAAAAAAGAACGGAATTTAACTGAGAAAGTAACAGATGAAAATATAAAATGGGGAGAGTTTTATTTGCTTAATGATAGAACAGAACCTTTATTGATAGTTTCTCCTCCTATAAATAATTGGATACTAATAGAAACAAATCATACTGATAAACTAATTTCATTAATTTGTAAATTAGACTCAAAAGAATATGATTTTTTCTATTTTCATATAGATCTTTGGATTCCTACTATGACTTTTAAATATTATGAAAAAGGAAATTTAAAAAGAGATTACAATTATTTTTTGCAAGAAGGGGAAATAACAATAGAGGAATATGGAGAAAAATTAGATTTTGAGAATGAAAATCTTGAAAATATAACTTCTTCTTATGGGTATGATTATTTTTTCTATCCTTTATCAATATTATTTTATTTAGGGATTTCTTATGACCAATTAATTTTAGCATTAGAGAAAAATCAAAAGTTGTATTTGCTTTAAAACTATACTTTTTTAATACAAAACTTTTAGCGTGTAACTTTTGTAACTGACATAGATAAAAATAAAAACTAATTTTGTTTTATTATTTTTATCCAGTCAGTTTACATAAAAGACAGAGAATGAAATTCACTTTTTACACACTTATTTTATATGCTTTTTTGTTTTCTTCTACGACAGTTTACGGACAAGAACATAATACTAAAGAAGAAAAAAATCATCATACACTAAAAAGAGAACAAGCACCTGATCCTCATTTTTCTTTTAAAGAGTTATCACCAACTATTCATTGTTTTGAAGACTCTTTGGAGGAACAAACATTAGCTGATGCGCTTCGAAAAGGATTTTTTAGTGCAAAGCTCCGTAATTTCATGATGTTTACAGATAATCAAAGAGGATTGAATGATTATTATGCCAATGGTTTTGGAATGGGTCTGCACTACAAAAGTAAAAATTGGCACGGCTTCCACATGGGCGTAGGAGGTTTTTTTAAATTCAATTTACTTTCCAATCATTTAGGAAATAGCAGATACGAACTTGATTTATTTGATATTGAAGACCCAGATAATCATCACGACTTAGACCGACTAGAAGAATTGTATCTGGCATATGACTCCAAACATTTTGCTGCAAGAATCGGTCGTTTTAGTATTCATACTCCTTATATAAATCCTCAAGACGGGCGTATGCGTCCAGCAGTACAGGAAGGGTTGCATCTACAATGGAATCCTATTAAAAAATTACAGTTTGAAGGAGCTTGGATTTGGGCAGTTTCGCCTCGTAGCACGATTGATTTTTCTTCTGTGGGACACTCATTAGGAATTTATTCGCAAGGAATTCGTACAGACGGCTCAGAAGCTGATTATTTTGAACATCAACACACAAAAGGAATCTTTTCTTCAGATATTTTATTTGATCTTGACAAAGTCAAATTTCATTTACACAATCAATATGTTGAAAATATTTTTAATACTTCCCTATTAAGTGTAGAATATATTAATTTGGATAGTGTCGCCTTTTCGCCTTTATTTGGTGTGCAATATAATTATCAACACAAATTAAATGACGGAGGAAATCCTTCTTCAGAATTGGCTTATTATGAATCTCAAAAACAGGCACAGGCTTTTAGTGTTCGTTTGGGAATTGCAAATTACAAGCATTGGTTTACTCTAAATTACACACGAATTAATAAAGATGGTCGTTTTTTGTTGCCTAGAGAATGGGGCAGAGAGCCATTTTTTACTTTTATGCCTCGTGAACGCAATGAAGGGACAGGCGATTTACATGCATTTAGTACACAGTATCATTCGTTTTGGTTGCATCATAAAATTTCTTTTACGCTTGGATATGGCTATTATAATTTACCAAATGTTACCAATTATAGACTAAATAAATACGAATTACCATCTTATCATCAATTCAATATTGATTTAAGATATAAATTTGAAGGTTACTTTGAAGGATTAGAAATACAATGCTTAATTGTCAGAAAAGAAAACGCAACACCTCAAGAAAATACCGAATATGTTTTTAATAAAAATAATTTAACAAATTACAATTTTGTTACAAATTATCATTTTGGTAAGTAAATATAAAAATTAAAGCCTAATATACTAAAAAATATTAGGCTTTAATTTTTATAAAACTCTACGAGCAGTAACAAAATTATCTTGCCAGTGCTGCATGTAAAAATCATCTTCTACAACGCCTCTAGACGTTGATGTATGAATAAAATAAGTTTTTCCATCCTCTACACGGCTAATAAGACCTACATGAGAAATTCTGCCATTGTTTTTTTTAGACGAAAAAAATACTAAATCTCCTTTTTGAAGAGCTTTTTTAGGAACAAATTTACCCATTTCTGCTTGACCAGTAGTAGTAGGAGGTAATTTTACATCAACAGCAGCATACGATTTACAAGTCATTCCAGAACAATCGATAGCCCTTTTTTTCTTAGGATTTTTGAGTAAATGAGGGGTTCCGAGCTGCTCACGAGCTGCATCCACAACTTTTTCAGCCTTCAATAGAGATTCTCTGTATTTTTCTGTTTTTGAAACAGATTCTGAACCTTGATTTGATGTTTCAGCTTTGGAATTCAAAGCTTTATCGTTGTTTCCATTCTTGTTAATATCATTAATTGTAACAATTTTGAAATTTCCACAACTAGAGAACAAGATAACACAAGTAATAAGCAAAAAAGTAAATTTCAATATTTTCATAGGATAATTGTTTTTAAGTTATTCATTCATAAATCTACAAAATACTATTCTAAAACTATTCCAAACTGATTAAAACTCACACTATAACACTTCCCATAAATTAATATTTTCAGGAAGTTATAATTTTGATTTTTTTTCACTTCCTGTTTTTCAAAACCCTCGTTAAATGAATTAAATGTAATTCTTTATGTTTTTACTTTGTTTATCAAATTTTATTGAATTATATAGTATTAAGTTTTTTTAGTAATTATATATTTCAGTATTGCTCCAAGAAAAAGAAGAAAAGAAGATAACTAGCTATTTATAACTTTGAAATAAAAAGTATTATTCAATTAGAATTAATTCTAATTGAGTCCATCTCAAAACTTTACAGAAAAGGTTTTATAATAGAATAAATCATCGTATTTTTGCTTGATTATATAACCAACTATGCAAAAATATTTAAAACAAGATAATTATTTTGTTTTAACTTATAACTGAACAAATGATTCCTATAAAAAATACTCTAGTTAGTGATAATTTAGCCTTTACTCAATTTGTGTGCAATCTAAGCAAATGTAAAGGAGCGTGTTGCGTAGAAGGTGAAATGGGCGCACCTTTAGAAGACGATGAACGACATATTTTAGAAGATATTTATGAAGATGTAAAGCCGTTTTTGACTAAAGAAGGTATTGAAGCCATAGAAAAACAAGGAAAATACGTTTTAGATGAAGATAACGAATTTTCAACAACGCTGATAGAAAGAAATACAGCTTGTGCTTATGTTACCTATGATGAAAAAGGAATTACAAAATGTGGCATAGAAAAAGCATACGAAGCAGGAAAGATAGATTATCAAAAACCTATTTCCTGCCATTTATATCCTATTCGTATAACAAAATACGCTAGTTTTGATGCTGTAAATTATGATGAATGGGAAATTTGCACACCTGCCTGTAGCTTAGGAAAAGAGTTAAAAGTGCCTGTTTATAAATTTTTAAAAACACCTTTAATAAGAAAATATGGAACAGATTGGTACAATGAATTAGCTAATTTTATTGAAAAAGAGTTATTATAAGATTTATATATTTTATCAATTTTCAATTTCTTCAAGTTGTTTCATAGCTGCTTGAGTTGCATAATGTGTTTCTCCATTACTTTGTATCAAAATATCTATACCTTTTTGAAGATATTCTCTACCTTTAACTTTGTCTTTCATAGCTACATAACAACTTCCTATACGGAAATTAACCATTCCTCTATAATAGTGAATAGTCGGAATAGGAGGAGAAGAAAGTAGTTCATCTGCATTTTGAGCATCTTTCATGGCTTTTTGAATTTCATTTTTTCCTAGCCAAATTTCCACTCTTGATAAAAGAGAAACACCTGTAACGTAATGATTTTCTCCAAAAAGCTGTTTATAGGTTTCATTTGCTTGATTGACAAACACCAATGCTGAATCAAATTCTTTTAATTTGATATAATAAAAACCTATATTTAATGCTGCTGCTGCTGTTTTATCATTTTTTTCTCCATATTTATTCAAAAAACCATTATAAGCACGAAGTGCAATTGGTTTTCCCAAATCGTGTCTTCCCTGTGCTGCGTAAACAGCAGCCAAATTATTGAGAGCAGTCAGTGTATGTTTGTGTTCCATTCCTAATTCTGTCTCCATCACTTTTAGAGCTTCTTTGTTTACAGTTTCAGCACGAATAAGATTTTGTTTTTTGAAATAAACAGAGGCTATATTTACTTTTACTAATGCTAGTCCGACTGAATCTTGATTTACTTTTTGTTTGATAAATAATTCTCGTTCATATAAAGAAAGAGCCTCATCTAGTCTTCCCATTTGATTGGCAATAAGTCCACGAAACGACAAATTATTTCCATAATCAGCTGTAAGTGTATCATTTTTTACTAAAATTTTTCCTGCTTGTTGTAAAACGGAATCTGCTTTTTCCAAATCAGCACGTGATATTTGTAAAAACAAACCATATTCATTGAGTAAAACAGCATATCTATTATGTTCCTTTGTATATGTTTTTTCAAAAATATCAAAAGCCTCTCTAAATATAGAATCGGTTTTATCCACATTTTTATTTGTTTCAAAAGACCACGCAGCTATTTTTCTAATACTTTCAGCTGTTTGTGGTGAGTTTCTACCATATTCTTTAATAAATTTTGGTAATAGTTTTTCTTCTAGCTCAGTTCCTTCTTTTGCCAAATTCATATTATCATATAAATCAGATAGAATAGTAAGAAGTTCTGTTTGAAGTACTGGTTGATTTTCTAAATTTCTAAATACTTTCTTTTCACTTGCTTTCAAAAATTCACTTACTTTTATATCTTTTCCTTCTGAATCTGAAAGCCTTGGATCAGGACTTTTAAATAAATCTGTTATAAAAGCTAATGTTTGTTCAGCTCTCTGTTTTTCTTGTTTTGTTTTATAGGCTTGATAAGTTGTTCCAAATATTCCACCAATAAGAGCTAAAAATAGCAAAGTGAAACCTATCCAAGCTGACTTATTTCGTTCGAATGCTTTGCGTGTTTTGTACCCCCAAGAGTTAGGTTTTGCTATAATAGGGCGTTTTTGTAAATAACGTTCAATATCTTCAGCAAGCTGTTCAGCTGATTGATAACGCCTTTCGGGTTCAGTTCGAAGAGCCATCAAGACAATAGATTGTAATTCAGATTTCAAAACTTTCTTAAGTTGTTTTTTATCTGTTTTTCGCTCTTTGGCTATTTTTTGAGCTTCTTTTTCTGAAAACTCTTCATAGATTTTGGAAGGTGTTGGTGTTTGGGAAGTGGTAAGTTTCTTTTCCCATTCCAAAACAGATTCATTTTTATCAAAAATAAATGGTCTTCTGCCACTAAGTAATTCAAAAAGCAAAATTCCTAATTGATAAATATCACTTGATGTACTTATAACTGCTCCTTGTATTTGTTCTGGACTTGCATATTCAGGAGTCAGAAGGCGCATAGCTGTTTTGGTTCTCAAATCATTATCTTCTCCTAATACTTTAGCAATTCCAAAATCTAATAATTTTAATGATTGATTTATATTTTGAGTATTTTCTAATAAAATATTTGAAGGTTTTAAATCTCTATGAATAACTAGATTTCTATGAGCATGTTGTAAAGTGCGACAAATCTGAATAAAAATTTCTAAACGCTCTTTTATAGAAAGCTTGCTTTGGTTGCAATATTCTATTAAATCCATTCCTTCTACATATTCCATCACAAAATAAGGAAGACCATTTGGCGCAAGTCCACTATTCAATATTTTAGAAATATTAGGATGATTAAGTGATGCCAAAATTTGTTTTTCAGCCATAAAACGCCTTAAAACTTCATCTGAATCCATTCCTCGCTTAATCACTTTGATAGCTACTTTTTGTTCAAATTCGCCATCGATACGCTTTGCTAAATAGACGACTGCCATCCCTCCACGTCCGATTTCTTTTTCGATCTGATAAACGCCTACTTTTTCACCTTCTGAAAGAAGAGTTGTTTCGGCTGCTTTTTGCCACGCATCAGAAACTTTATCTTCTAAATTTCCAAAAAAACTATTTGCTTTTTCAGCTCCGTGTAAAAGCTTCTCAACTTCTTCTTTGAGTTCTTGGTCACCTTCTGTCTTAGTCAAAACATAAGATGCTCTTTCTTGTTCTTCTAGCTCTAATGCTTCTGAAAAAATGTCTTGAATAAGTTGCCAACGATTTGCGTCCATATCAATTAGTAGTAGTTTTTTTTGATGTCAATTTACGAATAGCATTTTTAAAATTAAGAATTTTATTATTTTTTGAATCTTTTTTTAGGTTTTTTGGCTCAAAAAATGCCAACTTTACCCTAATAACAAACTTTATATTATTTTTAAAAACTCATTTTTATGAAAAAAACAAGCAGAGCTATTCGTATTTTATCATTATTTATCCTTATTAGCTTAGTAGGTTTTTCTACTAGTTGTACTTCTCAACAAATCGCTGGTGTTTTAGGAAGTATTGGAGGTGTTCCTCTTACAAAAGAAGAAATTGCAAAGGCTCTAAAAGATGCTCTTGTACAGGGAGTTATGAAAGGAACTGGATTAGCTTCAAAAGATGGAGGTTATTTCAACAATGCTCTTATCAAAATTCCTTTTCCAAAAGATGCTGAAAAAGTAGCTACTACGTTACGTGATTTAGGTTTGGGATCAGAAGTAGATCGTTTTGTCAAAACTCTTAACCGAGGAGCAGAAGAAGCAGCCAAAGAAGCAGCTCCAATTTTCAAATCTGCCATTACGTCTATGTCTATTCAAGATGCTTATGGAATTTTGAAAGGCGATAAAGATGCAGCTACACAATATCTTATTCGTACAACAACAGACCAGCTAAAAGCAAAGTTTAAGCCTGTTGTTTCTAGAAATTTATCAAAAGTAAATGCAACTCGTTATTATGGCGATTTGGTAGGTAGATATAATCAGATTCCCTTCGTAAAAAATGTCAATCCAGATTTAGATGATTATGCAACTGAATTAGCTATTGAAGGGCTTTTTAAATTAGTAGCAGAAGAAGAAAGTAATATTCGTAGTAATATTTCGGCTCGTTCGACTGATCTTATGAAAAAAGTATTTGCTCAAGCTCCACAAGCACAATAGTAAGTAAATTAAAAGTAAAGTTTTTATGCGATGTTCTATCAAAAGTTATTTATTAACTTCTGATAGAACATTTTTTATATAAAAAATACACATTATTATTTTGATTGTGTTTGAATTGCCATTTGATGAATGACTTCGAAAATATCTAAAACCAAATCAGAAGGTAAATCTAATTCTTCGGCTATTTTCTGACGAGAATCCAAGATAGCTTGCCATCGACTAGGTTGAAGAGTTTGTAATTTATTTTGTCGTTTGTGTTCTCCTATTTTTTTGACAACTTCCATTCGTTGAGCTATAATTTGGATTAGTTCAGTATCAATTTGGTCAATTTGCTGACGACATTCATTCAAACAAATTGCAGAAGAAGTGTTCGTATTAGTAATAGGTAGTTTTTGAGTAGCATTCATAGATAATAAATTTAGAAATAAGATTTTAGAAATTAGAACTTAAAAGCAATTTCGTGATAACTGATTAAAGACTTATCGCCAAGAATTTAGTTACATTGTTATGATGGTCATGAATATTTTTTTGAATGGCTTGAAGTCCATAATAACGAATAGCTTCAATACCTCCAATGGCAGCCGAATCTAAATTTTTATTTATTTTTTGCTGTTCTGCTATCCAACGAATTGCGCCAGCCGTATCACTAAAATCATTTGCAATAATCTTTTTATTTTTAGACAGAAAAATTCCACATTCAGCAAGTGCCACAGGATGAGAATAGACTTTCTGCAAATCTGAAAGTTGCGTTCCTTTTTTTGCAGCCAAATGAAGCTGAATAGGTAAATCAATTTCCCCTATCACTTTGAGATTCATAGCCTCAATTCTTTCATAATTATCAGATACATTTCCAACAAGTGAGTTTTCGACGGCAATCATTCCCATGTTTACGCTTTTTGTAGCCACTGCATGTAACAGCTCATCAAAGTTTTGACAATGCACCCATTTATTTTTTTCTCCGAATTGTTTTTGAGCTGCCAAATGATGGAAGGAGAAGAGTTTTCCTTGAATAGCGATATTTTTCATTTTGTTTTAGTTTATGTCATCATTAAAGATAACGTTGTAGAGTTTTTTTCATCAATTCTTTAAAAAAAAGCATAAAAAAAACCCTGACTTTAAACAGTCAGGGTTTAGAAGTTTGTAGGGTTAGAGTTGTAGCTTAAATTTTGGCAATCAACTTTTAGTCTGCTTCTTTGTCCTGACTAGAGGGCTAAAAAAGTAGAAATAATAAAAGTTGAAAGAAAAAATGTTAAGAGTCATCTGTTTTTTACAAAGTTGAATATTTTTTTATGGTCAGTTGATTTTGTTTAACTGACTATTGATGCACAATTATAAACACTTATTTTGGATAATGCAAGAATTATTTTTAGAAAATTGAGATAAATTGATTTTTTATTCTACCTTCTAAAATCAAACTTCTAAATTTAGTCCTAACTCCTCCACAAAAAAGGAAAAAGAATATAAGCCAATGCAGCCAAAACCAAATCCATTCCTACCAAAAGCATAATTTCATCTTTACTAACACTCCACGCCAATCCATCAATTGCATTTTTGGAAGCATCAATCAGAAGTAATACTAAAGGTAAAATAACAGGAAAACTAAGAATTGCCATCAGCATACTACTATTTTGAGTTTGTGCCGAAATGCTAGAAATAAGTGTAAGAGAAGTAGAAAAACCGATTGAACCTAGCAAAACAATAAGTAAAAATAAGTTCCAATCTTGTATAGGCGAACCCATCACAAAGATATAACCTGTGATTCCTAGAAAAGAAATCAAAAGCATCAAAAAAGTATTATAAATCATCTTGGCGATAATCAATACTTCGGGTTTAAAGAGTGTGTAAAAATACATATATCGCCCTTCACTTTCTTGTACAAAACTTTTTGCAATAGCATTAATACTAGCAAAAATCAAGATTATCCAAAAAAGAGCATTCCAAACCAACGGAGGAAGTTTTTGTAATGGAAAACTCAAATAACACACAAAAATAGTGGCTGCTAAATAAAGCAAAATACTATTTAAGGCTATTCGTTGTCGCCATTCTAGGCGAAATTCTTTTTGTAGTAGAGTCAGAATTTGAGAAACTGCATTTGTCTTTTTGTTCATAGTACAAAGATGACTATTTTTTATAAAATTTTTGTTTAGTTTTTCTGTAAAATCAAACTATTAGAACAAATTTACGTTATCAAAAGTCATTTTATTAATCCTTTATTTATCTTATTGTTCAATCTGTTTTTAATATTCTGAATTTCTATATTATTTATTTAAAATCGCATTATTTTTTAGAAATATGGCTACACCTTCAACAAACACCGAATCTAATATATTATTGAAAAAACAGCTTTTGGAAGCTGCTCGCAAGAAACAGAGCGAAATAGCAAATGATGCTAAAGATGCTATGAACGAAGCTCAAGAAAGTGCTAACGAAGAAAAAGGAAGTATGGAAGAAAAATTTGAATCGTTTCGAACTCAGTTGCAACAAGATAGAGACATGTATGCAAAACAATTTGTAGAAGCAAAAGATAAATTAGAGATTTTGTCTAGGATTTCTACTCAAAAAATCAATACTTCGGTAGATTTGGGAGCTGTCGTTATTACAGATGCCAATCAAAAATTTTATATTTCTATAAGTTTGGCAGAGCTTAAAATTAATGATAAACCAAGTGGTTATTTTGCCATTTCTACTGCTGCTCCTATTTATGAAGTAATGAGTGGAAAAAAGAAAGGTGAAAGTTTTGAGTTTAGAGGAAAAATGATAAAAATAGTAGAACTTTTTTAAGCGTTTAGACTGTCTCTCTTAAAAATCAGTTTTATAAAGTCCATAATTTTAAAAAAAATACGTATCTTATTACGATTTATTACAAGTTAGAAATAATTCTTATTCCTTTAATTATTGTAATTCTTGATGAGATACGCATTTTTACTCTTTTTTATTTTTTATACTATTTCACTATTTGGACAAAATGATTCTACTAAAAAAATCATTTTTGGTTCAGATTATGATTATCCACCGTATGAATTTATTAATAAAAAAGGCGAATATGATGGTTTTCATGTTGATTTGATACATGCTATTGGAAAAGAAATGGGATATCAAGTCGAAATTAATCTTGGAAATTGGACACACATTAGAGAAGAATTAGAACAACCCAAAGGAAGAACAAATGTAGCAGATATGATTTACTCTGATGAAAGGGCTACAATTGTAGATTTTTTACCTCATCACGATATTGTTTCTTATGTTATTGTCAGAAACAAAAAAAGTCCTCCTATAAAATCTGTCTCTCAGCTACAAAATCAAGCGATTGTAGTTACTACCAAAGCGATTGCAGACGAATATATAAAAACACAAGAACCAAGTATAAAAAGAATTCAGTCTGTTACTGATTTACATGCTCTTAAAATGGTTGCTTCTGGAATGTGTGATTATGCTCTAATTAATCAATATACTGCTCATAAATTTATAGAAGAACACAGTTTAGATAATTTGGCTGTAAGCGAAGAATTTATTTTCTCAAAAAATCTATCTTTAGTTGTTAAGAAAGGAAATAAAAAGTTAGCTAAAGACATTGAAGAAGGAATGAACAGAATAAAAGAAAATGGAATTTATTCAGAGCTTTATGTAAAATGGTTTGATAATGAAAAAGAAGCCTACTTACTATTGCTAAAACGTCTCAAATGGATAGCTACTATTCTTATATTAGTAATTTTTATGGTAGGAAGTTGGGTTTTTACACTACGCAAGCAAGTTAGAATAAAAACAAAAACATTGAGAAATGAAGTAGAAGAACGTCAGAAAATACAAAAACTATTATTTGATAAAAATGCAGAGTTAGAGAAAAGAAATTATGAATTAGATAAGTTTGTATATAGCGTTTCTCATAACGTACGTTCTCCAATAGCTTCTGCTTTAGGATTGATAAATGTTATTCAGATAGAATTTGAAGAAAATACTAATCTGTCCTTTTATGTTTCGAATATTGGAAAAAGTCTGCACAAATTAGATTATTATGTCAATAAAATCTTAGCGTATGTAGCCAACAAGAATTTTAAAGTAAAAAAAGAGCGTATTCATTTTGATGGATTTATTTCACAACTTATAGAAGAAGCTAAATTTGTAGAGGGAGCAGAAGGAGTAGAGTTTGAAAAAGAAATTACTCAAGAGATAAATTTTTATTCTGATACAGAACGCCTTTATATAATTTTGGAATGTCTGATTGCTAATTCAATAGAATATAAAACACAAAGGGAAAAGAAATCTTTTGTCAAAATTTCGGTACGAGTTACCAGAACGCATGCTTCTATTATAATTGAGGATAATGGTCAGGGAATTGAAGAAGAACAATTAGACAAAGTTTTTGAAATGTTTTATAGAGGAAATGAACGCTCACAGGGAGCAGGCTTAGGACTTTATGTGGTCAAACAAACCGTTGACCAGTTGGAAGGAACTCTCCAATTACAATCTAATTATAAGACAGGTTCTATTTTTACATTACAAATTCCAAACTCAGGAAAAGAGAGTAAAGATAATTTAATATTACAGTAAGGGGAATATAAATTTTGATGAGCTATAGTTTTCTTTATTTATATTTTTAGCTAAATTGTGCAATATATTTGTTTGAAAAAAATAGTTCAAATAAATATACTGTGTGTTTATTCCCTTTATATCTTATTCTATTTAAAATAATTCCCTGTTTTACAGATGAAAAAAAAATACTCTTTTATTCCTATTTCAAAATTTAGCTATTTCTTTCTATTTATTCTTTCAGTGTCATTTGGTAGTTGTAACTCTCGTCAGCCTGTTTCAGACAACTCAACTGATAAAGATGTAAGAAGAGTAATTTATGGGCAGCCTGTTTCTATAAAAAATACAGATTTTACAGTTATTCCAATGCAAATTGTTGATGAGCGAGATATTGCAGAAGCTCGTTATACAGATGACGGAAAAACAGCCGAAGATATTTCACAGAATGCTCACAATCTAATTTTCTTTGATGAAAAAACAAAAGAAACACATCTTCTGACTACACAAAAATTTAAACGTATTGCTTTTTCTTTCGAAGAAGTAGGAACATATAAAGAGTCTTCTACTATCATTTTATACAAAACTCTTCAAGAAGATTCTAATCAAGATGGTTTCTATGATTGGAAAGATGCTGTTGTAATGTATGTATCAGATAATAGAGGACGTTATTTCAGAGCTGTAACACCAAAAAATACAAGAACTATCGACTGGACAGTAGAGAGAGAAAAAGGACAAATTTACTTTAGATATATTGCTGATAGTGACTCTAATCATGTTTTTGATTTGAAAGACCCTGTTTATATCAATAAATTAGATTTAAAACAGCTTAGAGAGGCTAAAAGTATGAAAGACTCCACACAAATATCTACACCACTAATAGATAAAGAAGCACGAAAAGAATATGAAGAGATTTTGCTTAGCAAGTAAATTACTTTTTTATGAATGTATTGACTAGTTAAATAATAATTTGCTGCAAAAATAAGTTAATGTAATTTTAAAAATTCTTAATCTATTCTTATTTTGTTATCCTTTTGTAAGGAATTGAGTTGTTTTGTAACTGCTTAGAAAATTATAATTGATTTTTCTCATTTTCTATTGATTTTACATTTTATCAACTACTCATTTTATGAAAAGTATTTCCTCTTCTGTTTATAAATTTTATTTTACTTTCGTACTTGTCTTTATTTTCTCTTCTTCTTTTGCTCAGAGCAATCAAATTTTCAAGACTACAAACTCTACTCTTACCCTTCAAGAAGCAATAGCTCAAAGTCTCAAAAATAACTACGGAATTTTGATAGAAAGAGAACGCATCAACCAAGCTACCCTCAATAATAATTGGGGAGAAACTGGACGTTATCCAACTATCAACCTTCTTTTACAACAAAACAATGGTGTAAATAATGTAGATAACCCTGCCTCATTTTTATCTGGAATCACAATTAATAATAGTATTCAGCCTGCGCTTAATGTAAGTTGGGTAGTTTTTAATGGATTCAGAACCAAAATTGCCAAGCATCGTTTGGAACAATTGCAAGAAGAATCAGAAGGAAATGCAGAAATTGTGATTCAAAATGCCATTCAAGCTGTTATTTTGGGATATTATAGAGTAGTTTTGGAAAAAGAACGCATTGATGTTTTGAAAAAAGTATTGAATTACTCAAGAGATAGAAATCGTTATTCAGAAGTACAAGTAGATTTAGGAACTGCCACAACTGCCGAAACACTTCTTACCAAAACTAATTTCCTGACAGATTCTATCAATTTAATCAATCAAGAATTAGTATATCGAAATGCTGTACGTGATTTGAATGTTTTGATGGGAGAAAAAGAAGTAGAAAAAGTATATGAAATAAATGAAAAACTACAAGCTCCAGCAGAAACTTATCAGTTTGCAGATCTAGAAAAGCAAATGCTTGAAGCCAACCCAGATTTGAATCGTCTTTTGATTTCTCAAGCCATTTTACACGATGCAACACTCTTAAATCAAGCTGCTACTATACCACAGCTTTCACTTTCAGCAGGTAACTCATATAATTATAACAGACAAGACTTGAGTCAGGCTACTTTTTCAGGAGATAGAGCAGCACCTGCCGAACCTATTAATGCCAAAACAACTAATTATTTTCTAAATTTTAATTTATCCTTTACACTTTTTAATGGAGGACAATTAAAAAGAGCTGTTCAGAGAGCCAAAATTTCTGAAAATATAGGCAATCTTACCATTGACCAAAACAAACTCACGCTCTCAAGAGATTTGGCAAGAGCTTTTGATTTGTATAATGTCAGAAGACAACTATTAGCTTTATCTACAGAAAGTAAAAATGTCTCTGAACAAAATTTACAGATTTTGGAAGAGCGTTATAATTCTGGTTTAATAAATTCATTTGATTATCGCCAAATTCAAAATGCTTTTCAAAATGCAGCTTTTAATGAATTGCAAGCCACTTACAATTTGATTGATGCAAATACAACATTGATACGACTTACAGGAGGTTTGACAGAATAAAAATTCAAAATCAGCTAATTTATTTGTTACAACTATTTCTGAAACCTCAAATCTAATTGCAGACTGCTGTTAAACGTTTTTCTATGAAACTCTGTTAAACCGTGTTCTGCAATTCCTAGTTTGTGCTTTTTGGTAGGATAACCAACATTTGTTTCCCAACCATAATAAGGATATTTCTCTGCTAATTTTAGCATAAAATCATCTCTATAGTTTTTGGCTAAAATAGAAGCTGCTGCAATTGATAAGTATTTCGAATCTCCTTTTATGATGCATTCATAAGGAATTTTGAGGTCAGTTTTGAAACGATTTCCATCAATAATTAAAAACTCTGGAACAGGATTTAGTTGGATAATAGCTCGTTGCATCGCCAAAAAAGAAGCATTCAAGATATTAATTTTATCAATTTCGGCAGGACTTGCTTCTGCAATAGCAAAAGAAAGCGCACTTTCTCTTATTTCTATATCCAACTCTTCTCTATCTTTTTTGGATAACTTTTTCGAATCGTTCAAAAATGAGTTTCGATAGTCTTTTGGGAAAATAACGGCAGCAGCGACCACGCTTCCAGCCAAACAACCACGCCCTACTTCATCGACACCAGCTTCGAAGGCAACATCTGAAAAATAGAAAGAAAGAGGAGTCTGCATAAATAATGATTAATTGTTAGTGATTAATGAGAAATGAATTAAATTTGTAAAAAAGAAATTAGCTACGCTGACTTTCAGTTGCATTATCCTGTATTTCATCTTATAAATCATATAAACGGCTTTATGAATCAAGATATAATTACTTCAAAAAATACACAATCAAAAACAAATTTTGATTTACAAAAACTCATTCGTCCGAATATTCTGACACTTAAAGCCTATTCTTCGGCAAGAGACGAATATAAAAAAAGCGATATAGAAGTTACAAAAATAGATGAAAATTTTGAAACTCCTGCACCTATTTTTTTAGATGCCAATGAAAATGCACTTGGTTCTCCACTTTCAGAGATGGTTCAGACGGACTACAATCGTTATCCTGACCCACACCAACGAGATATAAAAGCACAGCTTTCGAAACTGAAAAATGTAAATGAAAATCAGATTTTTGTAGGAAATGGAAGTGATGAAGCCATTGATTTACTTTTCAGAATTTTCTGTATTCCTCAAAAAGATAATATTATTGTTTGCCCTCCAACGTATGGAATGTATTCAGTTTCGGCAACAATAAACGATGTAGAAATTAGAAAAACGCTGCTTACAACTGATTTTCAATTGGATCTGGAAGGAATAAAAAAGCAAATTGATGCAAATACAAAACTCATTTTTGTTTGTAGCCCCAATAATCCAACAGGAAATTTAATTGATAAAAATGATATAAAAGAATTATGTCAGTTTTTTGATGGAATTGTTGTAGTGGATGAGGCATATATTGATTTTGCAGAAAATTCAAAGGAAGCTAGTTTTATAAATGAATTAGAAAATTTCCCAAATATTGTAGTCTTGCAAACACTTTCTAAGGCGTGGGGAATGGCAGGTGTTCGTTTGGGAATGGCATTTTCTTCTGCTGAAATTATGGAATATTATAAGCGTACAAAGCCACCTTACAATGTAAATATGCTTACTCAAAAAATTGCTTTGAAGGCTTTAAGTCTTTCTCAAAATGTAGAACAAGCTATTCAAGTTTTGAATTTTGAGCGTGACAAACTGATTGAAGAACTGAGAAGTGAAAGTAAGTTTAGTTTTATTGAAAAAGTCTATCCATCAGATACAAATTTCATTTTGGTAAAACTAAAAGATGCTTCTAAAGTAGAAGAAGTGTATAATTTCTTGATAAAGCAAAATGAAATTGTGGTCAGAAATCGCTCAAAAGAACCACTTTGTGAAGGTTGTTTGAGAATAACCATCGGAACACCTGAAGAAAACGAACTGCTTTTAAGTACATTAGGAAGATATAAATAAAAAAATAGAAGTAAAATGTTAAAACCTATCAGATTTTTAAAAATTTGGTAGGTTTGTAAACTATTCCTTTAAAAATTTAGTTATTTTTTTGATAATATCGTATTTTTGTATAGTAAAGTCGTCGGTGAGTACACCAAAAACGGCTAGATATTTCATTTTAAGTTTTTATATCAATCTTATTTCAATTATGAATCAATTTTCAAATTCTTCTAAATTTTCCAATAATTTATCTACTAATTTTTATTCTAATACAGAAACAGAAGTTTTAGAAGAAGTAGATACAAAAACAGAGGAAGGTCATCGTTTAATTGTTTTTAATGATGAAGTAAATACGTTTGACCATGTTATCGATACTTTAGTTGAGGTTTGTCAGCATTCAGCACCACAAGCAGAACAATGTACACTTATTATTCACTTCAAAGGCAAATGCTCAGTAAAAGAAGGTTCTTGGAATGACCTTGTTCCGATGCGTAACGCCATTTGTGAACGTGGAATTTCGGCAGAAGTGGATTAAAATGGTGGTAAGTTGTTAGTGATAAATGGTAAGAGGAAATACAATTTTACTTGTTGATTAAAAGGCTTACAAAATTATTTTGTAAGCCTTTTTTATATCATCTGTATTAATACAAATTGTATTATGCTGTAATTATCATACAAATCACTTGCTAATCAGTTATACCAATTACTTTCTGCCGTTGTTGGTGTCTGCACCAATGACAAACCATCCTAAATTTCATTCTCTTCCGTCAATCGAATGGCTTCCAAAATAATTTGGCAAGCCTTTTTTATTTCCTTTTTTGTAATGATAAGAGGTGGAGCAATTCGCATCGAATTATCACAATACAAAAACCAATCAGAGAGTAAACCAAGCTCCAAACAGTGAGCAATTACCTTTTGTAAGAAATCAAAACTCTCAAATTCTACTGCCAACATCAAACCTATTCCACGAAATTCTTTTATTGCTTTTGTAGTCTTTGGATTTAATAATTCCTTAAATAAATTATGTTTTTCTTCAACAGAATCTAATAAATTCTCTTCTTGAATTACTTTGAGTGTTGCCAAAGAAGCGACACAACTTACAGGATGTCCTCCAAAAGTAGAAATATGTCCCAAAATTGGATTATCAGAAAGGCACGACATCATTTTTTGAGAAGCCATAAAAGCACCAATAGGCATTCCTCCACCCATTCCTTTTGCAGCCACAACAATATCAGGAATTATATCAAAATGTTCGAAAGCCCAAAGTTTGCCCGTTCTACCAAAACCACATTGAATTTCATCACAAATTAAAATCGTTCCTGTTTCGCTACATTTTTTTCGTAGTGCTTTCAAATAGGCTTTTTGTGGAATTCTGACACCTGCTTCTCCTTGCACAGTTTCTATAATTACGGCTGCTGTTTTTTCTGTGATTTTTGAAAGACAAGATTCGCTATCAAAACAAATATGGTCTACATCAGGAAGTAAAGGTAAAAAAGGCTCTTTCCATTGTTCGCTTGTTCCTAATGAAAGAGCAGCATGAGTAGAACCATGATAAGCATTATGACAACCTATTAATTGAGTTCTTCCTGTAAATCGTTTGGCTAATTTTATAGCTCCCTCAACAGCTTCACTTCCAGAATTTACAAAATAAACAGCATTTTGAGGAATATTTTCGTGATTTGTTATAGATAGATTATTATTTTCTTCATTACTTTTATCTTCTTTATCTAAAAAATCTTGTCCTAAAGTAGTATGAAATGTTTTTGAAATAGCTGTGGCGAGCTGAACTTGTGGCGTTTGGATAAATTCTCCATAAACCATTAAGTGCATATATTTTCTCAGTTGCCTTTGAATTGCTTTTATTACTTTTGGATGGCGATGTCCCACATTACTCACTCCAATTCCTGAAATAATATCAATCCATTTTCGGTTTTTACTACCAAACATATAAATTCCTTTTGCATTATGAACTTCTAAGGCAAGAGGAAAAGGAGATGTTTGAGCGACATGATTTAGGAAAAGTTGGCGAGATGAAAGCATATATCAATTAAAAATTAAAAATTACGAATGAAATGATGTACAAAGCTACTATTTTTTTTAGAACCTTATTGATGGCAGAAGTTCTGATAGTTTTTTATTTTGCCTTACTTCTTCAAAAGCTCTTTTCCTATTTCACAAGAAAGACATTTTTTAGGATTACAATATTGGCTATACAATTCTAGCAAAGACTGTGATTGTGCGGCCGTTTTTAATTTAAAATCAGAATTATTTATTTTTTCTAAAGGTTTGTACAGACCTATGACACTATTCTTCTCTGTTTTTAGTTCATTAAGCCATTTTTTTGACAAAACATCTTCTTTTTGCCTGTATAAACTATGCGCTACACGGATAGGAATGACAACATTAATAATCAAATTTTGCTGTGCATCTTTTCCTAGTGTAGAATTTTCTTTAAACGTCCCATCTTCCTCCTGTTTGTTTAACTTTCCAAAATTATAATGTGTTTTCCAGTAAGTTGGTAGCTCTGTTTTGAAAAACTCATAAAATTCTTTTAGCGTCTTTGCATTCAGAATAATAGAAAACAGATGATTTTGCTGAGATACAAGTCCGATAACCTGCGCTATTCTGACTGTTGGAAAATTGGAAGGACGCAATCGTAAAAATTTCCATTGTGCTAAATTAACTTCTTTGTCTTGTAGAGAATATTTATGAGATAAAAAACGAAACTCTTTTTGTAACCCTTCAAAATAATGTAGTTCTTTATTTAATTCATTTTGTAATAAATCTTGTTCTAAATTTGGATCTTTACTTTGATATTCAAAATCATTTTTAATTGAAAAATTTATTTTTTCTTTATTCTCTTCTAGTAGAAATCCAGCCATTCCATAAAAGAGAGCTTCTATCTGAGAAATTTGATTCGCATGTTTTTTTATAATTTTGAATGGTAATTCTTTGGCTAGTTGCAAAAAAGGCGCATTATTCTTTTTAAATCCAAAATGTTCTAACAAAACTTGATAACTTGTCTCTTCCCAATCATAACCATTGCGTTCTAAGAGTGAAAGAATATGTTGAGATTTTCTAATCAATCGCTCATCAAGTGTTCGGCTCATCATTTTTTCAAATGATGCAATTAATTCTATATTATTATTGCTTATAGTATCTTCATTCCAATAACCTTGACACGGAATTTTGTGTTCATTTCTCAAAAACTCTTGATATTTCAACCACAAACGCTCATCAATTCTGTTTTCTAAGACCAAAACAGGAACTTTTGAACCGTTTTTTCTAAAAACCTCCTTTGGATTCTTCCATACAACATGTAAAACTACATTTTCGTAGGCTTCATTTGTAGCATGATGATGACTTTCCCAATTAAACCCATACGTATCGATTTCTATTGTTCCTTGCCAGTTTGTGTGTTTTTGCTTACTACCTATTTTTAAAACAGCATCTTCAAAATCTGCTCCTGCATCGTGGTTATGAATTCCTGCTGAAATAATTTGTAATTCTTCTCCTTCTTCTGTCAGTAAATTATTCTTATCAAAATATTGAAATTTCCATATATAATGTAAAAATTGCTCGTTCATGTTTTTTATAAGATTTAATATAAGGATTCAGAAAATTTTAGCGTTGTATTACAAAAAGAAAACTAAAGGATAATTCAAGATTTAAGATAATTAAATTTACCTCTTCAAAATAAGAGTTGGCAGTCAAAAAGTTAAATTTTGTAGAATAAAACTAAAATCAAACACTTGATTTCTATAAATTGCATACTTTTTGGCTACTTTGTAACAAGAAATAACTTGAAATTTTTGATGATTTATATAAAAACAAAATGAAAAATAAAATATTATTTTTAATAAAAAAAAATTTAGACCAAAATAAATATAAAATTAGCTATCTATGTATTTTTATTTTAATTATTTTTTTCACTCCTACTTATGCTCAGCGTAATAAAGATTCTAAGATAAAATTAGAAGAATTTCGTCCTATCAACAAATCAGGAGCAGTTTATTGTCCACAAATCACATTTTTGAATATTGAAAGTTATAGATATTATTATGACCCTCGCCAGCTAAAAGAAATCAAAAGACTTCAACAAGAAAATAATCTTCCAGAACTCAAAAAAGCACTTGATACCTATATTCGTTATTTTGGCATAGAAAACTTTAAAAAAGATTTGGATTTAATTTGGGCATATGCACAAGCAGCCGAAAAAACAGGAAATCAACCTTTAGCTTTAGAATTATATAGATTATTATTAAAACATCATAGAGGTTCATCTGTAAAAAGTCAGTTAGCTTTTGATTCGTTGGCTTCTCCTAGTGAAAAACCAAAATATGTTCCTTTAAAATATTATTATGAACTAATTGATAAATGGCAATTAGTTGATACGCTGCGTCCTCCTGACCAAATGGGAACAAGTATGGGAGAAGAAATAAATTCGCCTTATGAAGAATATGGTTTGGCGATTGGTCAGACAGATTCTATCATTTATTTTACTTCAAAAAGACTTTTAATGGACACTGTAAATGACCCTGTTCGTAAGTATTTGCCTGCTGATAAGTTTGATGAGAACATTTATAAATCGGTTCGTTTGGGAGAATTTGGTTGGGATTATCCTTTGCCTTTAAAAGGCTTAAATACTCGTTATAATGAAGGTTCACCTTGTATTAGTAGAGATGGAAAATATATGGCTTTTTCTCGTTGTGATGCTCCTGATGGTTTTGGAGATTGTGATTTATATATTGCTAAATGGAATGAAGGAGATGGAATTTGGGATGAGGTTCAAAACTTTGGTGTGTCTGTAAACTCTACCACTTGGGATTCTCATCCTAGTTTTTCGGTAACGGGTGATACACTTTTTTTTGCTTCAGATAGAAAAACAGGTTTTGGAGGAACAGACATTTATTTTACAGTTCGTCAAGGCAGAAAACGTTGGTCAGTAGCTCAAAACATAGGACCTATTATTAATACACAAGCCAATGAACTAAGTCCATTTTTACACCCTAGCGATAATATTTTATATTTTAGTTCGAATGGTCATTTGTTTTCCTTTGGAAGTTATGATATTTTCAAGTCTTACAAAACAAGTCGTGATACGTGGTGCGAACCGAAAAACTTAGGTCCTTTTGTAAATACAAAAAGTAGTGAATATTATTTTACTATTGATGCTTCTGCCCGTCTTTTGTATTATGCACGAGCCGAAAAAGAGATTCGTTTGATGCGAAATGAGCCAGTCGTTCAAGACCCTTATACCAATTCTGATTTGTATTCTTTTCCTTTGCCTATGGAAGCACAGCCAAAAGCAATTGTTCGTTTTTCAGGCAAAGTAAAAGAAAGTCAAACGGGAGAAATTTTTGGTGGTGTTGTGGTGGTTTATGATATTGCTGATAAGATTCCGATTGCTCCCAAATATATCGATGAAGAAGGTAATTTTGAGTTTGAACTGATTGATAAAAAGAAATATTTACTTATTGTAAGTGGTGAAAATTTCTTTCGTTTGGAAGAGCTTTTTGAAGTAAATGGTGATACGTATAGAGAGGTTGAAGTACAAGGAGTTCGTCAAAAAATGGCTTCTTCGCCAGCTTCACAGATAGAAACAATACAATTTAAATCTATTGAATTTGCGCCTAACAGCACAGGAATTTTGCCAAAAATGGAAAATGATTTGCATCTAATTATTGATTTTTTGGTAGAACATCCTGATTTCAATTTAGATATTTATGGTCATACAGATAGCGATGGAAATAAAGAAAAGAATAAAGAACTTTCACTCAAAAGAGCTGAATCTATTCGTAATTATATTTTATCTTATGGACGCTTGGAAGCTGACCGAATAAAACCATTTGGCTTAGGTTCTGAAAAGCCTTTAGTTTTTCCAGAGATTACAGAAGAAGACAAACGAGTAAATCGTAGAGTAGAATTTAGATTACTCAAGAAAAATATGATGCTTACAAATCCAAATAAAGAAAATGAAAAAAGCAGTGAAGAATTAGAACAAGAACGCTTGCAAAATGTAGAAGAAGAAATTAAGGATAATGAAAATGGAGATTGGTAGAAGTCTAATTCTAATGTAGACTAGTATTTTTATGAAACAAAGATTTCACGAATTATACATATTAACACTGATTTACCTCAGTTTGGAAAAAAATCAAAATAATTTTGTACCTTTGTGCTTTGAAAAAACGACTTACTTTCAGTGGTAAGTTATTCATATTCAATAGTTTAATCAATCGAATTATTCGCAAAAAATGTTTTATATCAAATTATTTTATAATTGTAATTAAAGCATTTTATATAATCATAAATTCCTTCTATGTTAGATGTTTCAAATTTAGGCTTACAGTTTGGTAAGCGTGTTTTATTTGATGAAGTAAATTTAAAGTTCACAAATGGCAATTGTTATGGTGTCATTGGTGCAAATGGTGCAGGAAAATCAACTTTCTTGAAGATTATTTCTGGAGAAATTGACCCTACTCGTGGTACATATTCTATGCAACCAGGGGCTCGTATGGCAGTTTTGAAACAAAATCACTTCGAATATGATGAGATTCCTGTTTTGCATACTGTTTTGATGGGACACC
The DNA here is from genome assembly GCA_020630575.1 of Bernardetia sp. Taxonomy (GTDB): domain Bacteria; phylum Bacteroidota; class Bacteroidia; order Cytophagales; family Bernardetiaceae; genus Bernardetia. The sequence continues at coordinate 151,894 of JAHDBD010000003.1, read as the reverse complement.
GTCCTTTGTGGGATATTATGCAAGCAAAAGATGCTATTTATCAAAAGCCTGATTTTTCAGAAGAAGATGGAAATAAAGCTGCTGAATTAGAAGCAAAATTTGCAGAAATGGATGGCTGGAATGCTGAAAGTGATGCAGCCAATCTTTTGAGTGGCTTAGGAATTACGGAAGATAAGCATTACAAATTAGTCAATGAACTTGACGGAACAGAAAAAGTACGTGTTCTTTTGGCGCAAGCTCTTTTTGGAAATCCTGATGTACTCTTACTAGATGAGCCTACCAACGACTTGGATATTGAAACAGTTATGTGGTTGGAAGACTTCCTAGCAAATTTCAAAAATACAGTTATTGTAGTTTCTCACGATAGACACTTTTTAGATACAGTTTGTACGCATATCGTTGATATTGATTTTGCAAAAATTCAAATGCACACAGGAAACTATACATTCTGGTACGAATCAAGTCAGCTTGCACTTCGTCAGAGAAATGATAGAAACAAGAAAGCAGAAGATAAAAAGAAAGAATTACAAGAGTTTATTGCTCGTTTTTCTGCCAATGTTGCCAAATCGAAACAAGCAACTAGCCGTAAGAAAATGTTGGAAAAACTCAATATTGAAGATATTCAGCCTTCTACACGTAAATATCCTGCGATTATTTTTGAACAAGAGCGTGAAGCTGGTGATATTATCTTAGAAATAGAAAAGTTATCCAAAACTTCTGCTGATGGTGATCGTCTTTTTCACGACATCAATCTTTCTATCAACAAACATGATAAAGTAGCTGTTTTGTCAAAAAATAGTTTGGCTGTTACTGCATTTTTTCAAGTTTTGATGGGCGAACTAAAAGCTGATGAAGGAACTGTAAAATGGGGTGTAACCATTACACCAACTTATTTACCAAATGAAAATCATGATTATTTTACAGATAATCTGAATCTTGTAGATTGGCTTCGTCAATATACAAAGACAGAAGAAGAAAGAGATGAAACTTTTGTACGTGGATTTTTGGGTAGAATGCTTTTCTCAGGAGAAGAAGCCTTAAAATCTTCAAATGTACTTTCAGGTGGTGAAAAAGTACGTTGCATGCTTTCAAGAATGATGTTACAGCGTGGAAATGCCTTGGTTTTAGATGAACCTACCAACCACTTAGATTTGGAATCTATTACAGCTTTCAATAATGGTCTGAAGAGTTTTAAAGGAAGTGTTCTTTTTACTTCTCATGACCACGAGTTTACAGAAACTGTTGCTAATCGTATTATCGAAATTACTCCAAACGGACTCATTGATAGAATGATGACCTATGACGAATACATCACAGACGAATCTATAAAAGAACTTCGTAAGACTATGTATCAAGGTGTAACTGCAAAATAATTGGTAAGCAATTTATAAGTTATATAATAAAATCAGATAATCGTGAGGTTATCTGATTTTTCTTTTTACTATTTTTTATATTCTTGTTCTGTGTCTTCTGTCTCTTCCTTTTTAGTATTTTTTTGAAGTGTATAACGGTCATTTAAGGAAACAGCACATAATAAAAGATAAAAAACTGTACCTAGTTCTATTCCGTGTTTAGTAATAAAAGTAGTATCTACAATTCCAAAAGATTTCAAAACACCAAGTAAAATACCGATAGAAAAAAGATACGAACCTGAAACTACAAAACGAGAATAAGCAAAACCTCTAGCACGAGTAATAACAGCCGTATAAAGAACTAAACTAGCAGCAAAAACAGCATTGCCAACTACAATTTGAGTAAGAAGATTATAATATCCTATAAACACAATACTTGCTACAATACCCCCAATGAGAGAAGAAAATTGCATTAGTTTTTGTAAAACAGGAGCATGTTTTCGGGTAAGTAGAAAAAGCTGTGTAAAATTAAGTGCTGAAACAGTAAGAACTCCAATGCTAAAAGGCAAAGCTTGATTTCCCCAATCAGGTGCAGTTGCCCACAAATATTGAAATGCATAACCATTAAAAACGGACAAAAAAAGGGCTGCTGAAAGCACTAACATAGCATAGTATAAGTAAGAACGAGTTTTGAGAAGGCTTCCAATCAGAAATCCATAAGCTGCCAAAACCATAAAAATTCCAAAAAGACCTCCAAAAACAAACTGTTCACCTAATATTTCCTCAAACAAATTATTCTCATTCCACAGCTTTACCGAAACTTGCAAACTACCTTTTGTTTTGACACGGAAATAATACGAAACACTGTCCTTTGAAACGGGAATCTTGAAAATTAGATTGTGATAATTAATATCTCTTTGATAAAATGGCAACATATCGCCACTATGTTTGACCTGCCACGAATCAGAAATGGTATCTTTATAAAAAAGTGAAACACTATCTAATAATGGATATTCTAGTTCTAAATAAAAAATTTCATTCTCTACATGAGGAGGAATCTTGACACGAATCCATTGTGCATTTTCTTCAAAGCCAAGATTCAAATACATGGATTGGATAGGAACAAAATAAGTAGTTAGTTTTTCTATTTCATAAATACTAAGCTTATCAAAGCTATTTTTTGACTGTGTATTTTCTAAAAACTCTAAATGAATTCGTTCTCCTTCTTGATGTGTATGGTGTTGATAAATATCATTTTGCGCAAAAACAAAAGTCGAATTTCCTATAAAAAATAAGAAAGACAAGAGAGGAATAAAAAAGAAAAATTTATATTCAAGTTTTTGCACAGTAGTAGTAAAAATAGAAATTATTTGTGTGTAGGATATTTTAAAGAAAATAGATTTTACTAAAATAGAAAAAGTAGTAGTTTTGCTATTAGCTTTACTAAAAACGCATTTTTTTCTCATAAAACAAAACGTAACTTACAAATAATTACCAAATAGCGAATAATTAAATCAGAAAAATCATTTTATAATTTTGTTTCATGTTAGAAAAAACACAAGGAATCGTTTTAGGATTTACAAGATATAGCGAAACTTCTATCGTTTGCCGAATATTCACCAAAAAATTCGGCTTAAATTCTTATATCATAAACGGAGTGCGACAAAAAAGCAAAACAAGCGCACGAAAAATGGCTCTTTATCAACCTCTCACTATTTTAGATTTAGTAATTTATTATAAAGAAAACAAAGGATTATTGCGTATTTCAGATTCTTCCATTGATCATCCTTTTAGAAGCCTTCCTTTTGAGCCAAAAAAATCTAGTATTGCTTTATTTTTGACAGAAATTCTTAGGAAAGCCTTACAAGAAGAAGGAGCAAACGAAGAACTGTTTAATTTTCTATTAAAAAGTATGATTTTTTTAGATGATGTAGAAACAGAATATGAAAATTTCCACATTCAATTTTTATTAAAATTAATTCCTTTTTTGGGTTTTGGAATAGATTCAGCAGAAGCATTTTTTGAATTAGAACCTCCTCAATTTGAAGTCAATAAAATGACAACCGATTATGTAAATGCACTTATGAAACTAGAGTACACCGATTATTTGCCTATGAATGGAAAAATGAGAAGAATGTTTTTATATTGGATTTTAGCTTTTTACAGAAATCATTTAGAAGATTTTGGATATATTCGTTCGCTGACTGTTCTGAAAGAAATTTTTGAAGAAGATTGAATCAGTAAACAGTGAGCATTAAATTTCAATGACTCTAAATTTGTATTCATTCTACCTTCTAAAATCTGACTTCTAAATTTATTTATATGACACTAATAAAGAAGAAAAAAATAATTTATCCTATCAATGAGCCATTGCGTAAATTTTTGATAGAGTATAAAAAAGAAATTGATATTCCTGTTTCTTATTCTGACCTTACTCGTTTTACAAGTTCGATAAATTTGTACGACAAAAAAGGCGAAGATACGCTGTGGCTAACTGTTTTTTATGCCTCAGAAGACATGAAAGAAATCTATGATGGCTTAAAAAAAATCTATGCCATGCTAAAAGCAGATGGCGACCTTTCGGTAATGCAACATTTGTATATCGATAGAGTAGATTTGTGTTCGTATGGAAATACAAAGCCGTTTCGTGTCCGAATTGTAAATCAAATCAATGATAATTTTGATTATTATTATATCAAACAAGCTGATGCTTCTCGTGTCTATGGATTAGAATTGGAAGATATGATTTCGCCAAATAGAATAAATTACTTGGTTCATAAACAGACTCTTATAGAAGAACATATTGCAGGAATCCCTGGATATCAATTTATAAAGGAAAGATTAAAAGACCTAGAATTTAATAAAATTCGTTTGGCAAAAGAGTTTGTAAAGTTTAATGAGCGTTGTTTTGTTCGTCTTTTGGGAGATATGCACTCCAATAATTTTGTGATTGATATTACACCTGATTTTGAGGAAGTACATTATCGAATCCGTGCCATAGATTTTGATCAGCAGTCTTTCGAAGGACGCAGAATTGTCTATATGCCTCAATATTTCAAAGAAAATAATCCGATTATTCAGTTGGGAATTGATATGATGACACCTGCCACCGTTCAGCAATACCAAAAAGAAGAGCGTTCGCTTATGGCACAACGAATAAAAGCATCGTTACATTCAGTAAAAGATTTATTGAAAGCGATGCGAAAAGAACCTATTTCGCCAAAAGAAAATGTAATTCAGCTTAGAGAAGAATTAGCTGATTTTTATAAAAATGATAAGTTTTTGAAAGCAAGAAATATGGGAAGTGTTTTGCAAACTAGCTTGGAAATGCTTTTTTAATATTTCTTTAATTAAATAATTATGAATAAGTTGCTTATAAATACAGTAGGAAAGAAAAAAGGACTTCATATTGAAATGAGAGGACACTACTGTGAAATTAGCTTAAATGGTCAGATAAGGTTCTTTGAAATTCATGTTTGTGAATATGATAAAGCTTTGTTGGAACATTTGATAAAAATAGACTGTCTAGATAACTCACACTTAGGAGAATGTATCAAATTAATAAACAAACCAATACCAGATTCAACATTATTTTTATATAAATTACAAACTTATATAGGTTTGGTTGGAATAGATGATTTATGGGAGTTTAATAATCAAATATCTGATTATAAAAAATTTGGCTTTTATGATATAGAGGACTTATTAGAATTTTGTAATCAAATATGGAACATAAACAAGGAGGATTTTAAATCTATTGAGGACACAAATATTCCGAATTAATTGTGATTTTTATTATTATGCAACTAATTTTTTGCCATTGTGAAAATCTCACCCACCACCAACAGATAATAATCTTTGAGAACTCAAAAATTAGTTTTGATTTTTGTTATTTGCTTGTTTTTCATTCTCGTTCTGTTTCTGTTTCTTGCCATTTTCTTTATTTTCATCATTGAGCGTAAAAACTTCATTGAGCTTTTCGCCTCCACGTATTCCAAAATCCAATGTACGAATAGGGAATGGAATCATAATATCATTTGCATCAAAGGCTTCTTTTATGGCAGTTGCAACTTCTACTTCGGCTATTTTATATGATTTTTCATCACTTTTATCAATAAAAAAACGAGCTATAAAATTGATAGAACTATCACCAAAACCATCAAAATCAATTCTAACATCAGCGTGAGAGGTACTTACTTCTTTTACAGCTTTTACAGTGTTATATAAAAGTTTTCTGACCTCCTTCATATTGTCTCCATACGATACTCCTACAGAAAGATTAATTCTTCTATATTTTGTCTCGTTATAATTAACTAATGGATTTTGAAAAACTTCTTTTGAAGGGATAATAATATAACGTCCATTAAAATCTTCAATATCAATCGCTCTCAGACCAATTCTCTTTACAATTCCTGTATAATCATTTGTTTCTACCAAGTCTCCAACACGCAATGGTTTTTGAATTGTAATAAAAACCCCTGAAACAAAATTAGTAGCCAAATCTTGAAAAGCAAAACTAAGTGCAAGACCAATTACACCAGCACCAGCCAAAAGTGAAGTAACTGTTTTGTCAAGGTTAAGAACGCCCAAAGCAAAGAACATTCCTACTAAAATAATAATTGTAAATAAAATCTGTGAGGCTAAATCAAGTAAATTTTTATTATCTACCCATTTTGAAAGTACTTTATTGATTAATGATTTTGCCCCTTTAGCTAAAAAATAAAAAGCCAATAAAACAACAATTGCCAATATAAAATTTGGAAGTGCAGCAGCAAGAGCTTCAAACCAGCCTATAAGTTTATCAACAAGTGTATTATAGCCTTTTGTCAATAAATCAATTTGTCCTTTTGCAGTTGTAGCTGTTGTATCTTGAACTTGTAATAAAAATTGTAAGAGCATAAAGTAATAAGGTAAGATTAAAAAATGAATGAACAGTTAAATTATGAAAATATATTTTACAGTTTATAAAGGTTTTTTGAAGTAAATTGTTTTATCATCTATGTTATATCGTAATTTTGATACGAATAATCACAAAGAAAATAGAGTTAATTTCCCCTTAAATTTTTTAAATAAAAGGCTTTTTTGTCTAAAAAAGCTAAAAGGAGAAAATTTAAAGAATTAAATACTATTAAATTGCAGTTAAAATAGAGTAAAAGCATTGCATTTGCTACCTTTGCACCGTCTTTTTGATGTATTTTTACATGCTCAAAACTCACACAACAAAAGAACTTATCTTTTTCCTTTCTGATTTATCTATTTTACAGTTTTATGCGTTTTAGAATTTTATTTGTTTTCTGTTGCCTTCTTGCCTTATTTTTTGGCTCATCAGCTTATGGTCAAGATATAAAACCTCTTACTATCTCATTGGATAGCTTAAACAAACTCAATGAATTGAAACAACAAGCTGTTCTTGATTCTATTGACTTAGAAGAAAGTGATACAGTAAATCGTCCTGCTGCAAGTGGAGACTTTACCGATATTGTAACTTATTCGGCTACTGATTCGATAAAATATGACTTCAAAACCCAAAAAATTATTCTTTACACAAAATCTGAAATTGATTATACCAACATTAATTTAAAATCAGATAATATTACTTTAGACTGGAATACAAACGAACTGACAGCCATAGGATTAAAAGATTCATTGGGAGGACTAACCGAAACACCTATTTTCAAACAAGGAGATGACGAATATAAAGCAAAAAAAATAAGGTATAATTTTGTGAGCGAAAGAGCTATTGTAACTGATATTGTAAAAAAAGAAGGAGAAGGATTTTTACTTTTAGAAACTGGAAAGCGTGATGCTGAAGGTAATTTTAATGGCGTTGAAGGCTCGTATACAACCTGTACTAATACTTCTCATCCTCACTTTCGTATTCGTTCGAAAAAATTAAAGGTAATAGAAAACAAACAAATCATTACAGGTCCTTTTCAGCTAGAAATAATGGATATTCCAACGCCAGTTGGTTTTCCATTCGGACTTTTACCTATTCCAAAAACTCGTAGTTCGGGAATAATTATTCCTAGTTATGGAGAAACACAAGAGCGTGGTTTTTATTTGAGAGACGGTGGATATTATTGGGCCATTAGCGACCATATTGACCTTACTTTCTTGGGAGAAGCCTATTCAAAGGGTGTTTATGGTGCTTCTCTTCGTAGTCGTTATGCAAAACGCTATTATTATACTGGTAATTTTGACTTTAGAATGAATACTATTAGAGCGCAAGAACGAGGAATTGATGAGAGTAGTAGTAATGATTTTCGTCTTACTTGGTCACACAATCCAAAATCAAGAGGTTCTTCTTCTTTTTCTGCTAATGTCAATATTATGACTTCTCAATTTAATGAACGAAACTCATTTAACCCAAATGATTATACACAGGCTTCTGTAAATTCAGGTATCAACTATAATAAAACATTTACAGGAACACCTTTTGTATTTTCAGGAAGTCTAAGACATGACCAAAACTTACAATCTAAGATTACAAACATTTCGCCACAAGCTAACTTAAGTATGAATCGTATTTTTCCACTTCGAAAGCTGGTCAAAAATTCTCAATCTCCATTAGCTCAACTTGGTTTTTCTTATCGTTTGGATGGGCAAGCAAAGATTTCTAATTTACTTACAAACAATATAAAAGGCAATTTCAAAATCCCTTCAGACCAACGTAGAGCATCTGATACTCTTGCTTTTGATATGGATAATTTGCCTGAAATACTAGATAATTTGCAATGGGGATTAAAACATTCAGTTCCTCTTTCTACTTCGGTTACTTTTCTACGTTATTTCAAAATGAATCCTAGTGCTAACTTTACTCAAGTTATTTATGGAAGTAGTAATTCCTATGAATGGACACAAAAAGATACTGTCAGAACAATTGTTAATCAAGGAATTTCACAGTTTTACTCTTACAATGCCTCAGTAGATTTCACAACTACTTTTTACTCTACTTTTTTATTTAAAAGTCAAAAGTTTAAAGCATTGCGTCATACTATGATTCCAACTATTTCACTGAGTTATCAGCCTGATTTTAGCGACCCTCGTTTTGGTTTTTATCAAGAAGTACAAGTAAATGAAGATGGACGAACGCAGCGTATTGCTCGTATGACTGGGCTTTATGGCTCTCCCTCAACTGGAGAATCTGGAACAGTTTCTTTTTCATTGCGTAATACTTTAGAAGCAAAAGTAGAAACAAAGGAAGGAAAAGATGAAAAACGTAAGTTATTAGATAGCTTTGACTTTTCATCGTCTTATAATTTAGCAGCAGATTCTTTTAATTTAGGAAATATCAATGTCAATCTAAGAACATCATTATTTAAAAACAAGATTGGTATCAATGTCAGAGGAGCGATTGATCCTTACACCTATCAAGCTCTAACTAGAGATACACTAACTAATTTAGTCTTGACACAAAGAAAAATAGATAGATATGCTTGGACAGAAGGCGCAAGTCTAGGAACACTAAGTACATTAGCTATTTCTTTGAATACTTCTTTATCAGCAGATGGTTTTAAGAGTGATAATGAAGAGGAGGCAAGTAGTCAGGCTATTTCGCAAGCCGATTTAGATTTTATTAATCAGAATAGAAATTTGTATGTAGATTTTGATGTACCTTGGACAATAAGTGTGAGTTATAATTGGAATTATTCTCGTACAGGATTGATAGAAGGAAATGCTAGCCAAAACTTATCTTTTAATGGAGATGTGAGTGTTACACCAAAATGGAAGGTAGCCTATAATGCTAGCTATGATTTAGAACTAAATACATTTTCAGATGCTACTTTTAATATTCATAGAGATTTACATTGCTGGGAGCTTCGTGTAAGTTGGACACCAGTTGGTTTCCGTCGTGGTTACTCTCTTGATTTGCGTGTAAAATCTAGTTTATTACAGGATTTGAAACTTAACCGTAGAAATAACTGGAGAGATAGACGCTAAAACCAATTTAAAAGTCTAGTTTTATAAGGTAGAATTGATGAAGTTACTATACATCAGAAAGCAATTTAGATGTAAATGCAATGAGAAATCACAAAATTGAAATTAATGAAAACCTTATTTTTAAAACAAAAGTTATTAATACCTTGTAATATAAGTTTGTTTGTATTTTACCGACAATGGCAGAATTAAATTGAACAGGGTTTTAACCCTGTTTTACACAAAATAATTTATGTTACAAGGTATTAATCTAGTAATTTCAAAAATGAAATTGCATTTCAATTCAGAACTCACAATTTATAACTCACAACTTATCTGATGTTATCTCTTTGGCAAATTATCTGCGTTAGTATTCTTACAGCTATTTTTATGGAAGGTGTGGCTTGGTTTACACACAAGTATATTATGCACGGTTTTTTGTGGTTTTTACACAAATCTCATCATACCAATCATAATCATACTCTAGAAGTAAATGATATTTTTGCTGTTATTTTTTCAGTTCAATCTATGGTAATGATTATTGTAGGAATTACCTATCCCAAATGGAATATTTTATTAGCCTTGGGAATAGGAATTTCACTTTATGGAATAATGTACGCTATTTTTCATGACATTTTGACACATAACAGAATTCCGTTTATAAAAATCAAAGTCAAAAACGCATATCTCAAACGCATTGTTAGGGCACATGGTGTTCATCATCGTTCTCATAAAAAAAATGACTCAGAAGCATACGGTTTTTTGTATGCGCCAAAAAAATATGATAAAAACAACTAATTTTACTGCTTATTTTTTACTCAAAGTCCAGTCTTTAGCTTTTTCAAGAGTAGAGAAATAACTTAGTTGATAAGGATAGTTCATCATATCAGTTGCTTTTAGGGCTGTCTTAATTCCCATTCTATGTATAGGATTAGGAGGGGGAATCATAGCTATTATTATTTCTTGATTTAATTCTCTAAAACATTTTGGTAAAAAAACAGAAACCTGCCATATTCTAGCTTGTAAAGAGTCATATTCAAATTCTGATAAATCATAAATCCAATGCCTACAATTATATTCTTTAGCAGCTTTAAGAATATCAAAAAAATAATTTTTGTATTCTTCAAAATTCATATTTCCTTTCATGTTAAATAAAAGAAAATCATTTTCATTGTCATAATCGATAGTGCTTAAGTTTGAGTAGGGGAACATGTACATAACTTTTTATTAATTCTCTAATCTAAGGGGATATTTTTTCATTTAAAGAAATAAGAGTGCAAATTTAGGTACATTTTGAAGATACAAATAGACTTATATAATTAATTGCATTAATCACATGAAATAATTACCTCTTTTTTACTTGGAAAACAAAACTAATTGACTAAATTGATTATTCTATTGCACAATTAATTTAAATCCAAGCAGTACAATAGTTTATATTAACAGATAAACACCAAATTTTATTCTTAAAAAATACCTTTGATTAATTTTTATTGCAAATAATTAAATTGTTTATTGCATAAAGACAATTTTTACTTACAAGAGAACTGTTTATGTTGATTTTGTTAGCTCATTCTACACTTTCGTACTCTTGAGGTTTGTACTTTACATGTCCAAAATTCTTTGTAATCAATTCTGTATCAACTATTTTTCCACTTTGAAATTTTAATATTTTATTTCTCCATATTTCATTTGTTCTAAAAAAGTCTCCCTTTTGCTTCAAAAACTTATGATTTTTCTCAAAGACATGATAAGCAAAATCTAATTCTTCATTAATTCGTATTTCACCTTCTAAAAGTTTATCGGTAAGCCAAAGATTTATTTGAAAGGTATAATGTGTCGTATTAGTAAGCTGGAAATCTAGGTAATTATAAAAAACAGTTGCACCACTTGCAAAAGGTAACACACGCCCATCATCAGGAAACGGATCAAAACTGTGATGATGTCTTTCATTTATTGTAAGAGGAGAATGCAAAGCCAACCAATGCAATAAATTTGAGCTTTGACAAATTCCACCTCCAATCCCTGTTTTTGCTTCGCCAAAAGAGAGTTCCATTCCCAATTTATAGCCTTTCTTTTTGGTTGGTAATCCTACTGTTTTACAAAAAGAAAAAGTTTCATTGGGTTTTATGAGTGTTCCATTGATTTTTTCTACAACAATTTCTAAATTTTTTACTTTATTATATTGTAACTGCATATCTGAGTCGCCTAGTTTTTTAAGTAACTTAGATTGATGCTTTTTCACTCTGAAAGCTAATTTTTCACTTTGCTTTTCTTGAGTATATATTTTCGAATCTACTAACCAACTTATTTGTCTTCGTATTCTTTTTTCCCAAACTGAAATAAAATATAAAACTGGATGATATTGAGATAAAAGTTTGCGCTGTTTTGTCATTATTTATTGCTCTTTTTGTATTATAATATAATAGCTTTTGAAGCTATAAATTTACTAATTTTGTTTCTTAGAAAATAACTCTTTATTTTCGTAGGTTAATTTTAATTCTATCCTAAATAATTTTCATTTTTCCACTTTTTAAAATGATAGCAATCGTTGGCGCAGGTATTTCAGGACTTTCATTAGCTTGGCATTTACATCAAAAAAACATCCCCTATCAAATTTTCGAATCTAGCAGCGAAGTAGGAGGCTATTTGAAAACTACACAGATGGGAAAAAACAAAGCCTATTTGCTTGAAAGAGGGGCAAATTCATTATTAATGGATGATGAAATTTTTGAATTTATCAAGAATGCAGGTTTTGCCAATGAACTTGTTTATGCTAACAAAGTAAGTAAAAGTCGTTTTATTGTACGTGACGGAAAACCAAAAAAATTACCTACTTCTCCACAAGGATTGTTATTTGGCTCTTTTTTTTCTACCAAAACTAAAGCAAAAATTTTTAAGGAACTCTATTATAAAAAAGAGGAATTAGATGAGAAAACAACAGTAGGCGAATTTTTAGAAAATCATTTTGGAAAAGAAGTTGTCGATTATGCAGTCAGTCCTTTTGTAACAGGTATTTATGCAGCTGATGCATATCAACTTTTGCTCAAATATACTTTTCCTCAACTAACAGAATATGCTCAAAACCACGGTTCAATATTGAAAGGATTTATAAAAAATAAATCTGGAAGCAGAAAACAATCTGTTTCTTTCAAAAATGGAATGCAATCATTGGCAAAACATATAGCTAAGAATTTGAATGTTCAACTCAATCATACTGTTGTTTCAATCAAAAATAGTGATTTTATAGAACGCAGAAATAGACGTTGGGTTTTAGAAATAGAAAGCGAAAAACGAGGAAAAAAAGAAGTCGATAGTCTAGAATTTGATAAAGTTTTTATAACGACTCCTCCTTCGATAACAGCTAATTTATTAGAACCTCATTTTGAAAAACTTGCTCTTACTATTAGAGATATTCATTATCCGACTATGTGTTTGATTCATAGTATTTTCAAAAAAGAAGATGTAGATTTTGATTTAGATGGTTTTGGAGCTTTACATCCAAAAGTAGAAAACCTTTTTTCGGCAGGAACAATTTGGAGTAGTAGTGTTTTTGAGGGACGTGCACCCAAAGATGAAGTTTTGTTTACTGGTTTTGTGGGGGGAAGACAGTGGCAAGAAAATGCAGAATTACCCAAACAGGAAATTTTGAAACGACATACAGAAGAATTAAAACAGATTTATGGAATAAAAAATGATCCTGTTATTCAGCAATTTACACGTTGGGATAAATCTGTTCCACAATATGATGAACAGCTTTTGAAAGTAGAAAAACAACTAAAACGACTCAAAAAATCAGATATTTATATTTGTGCAAACTGGTTTGGAGGCGTTTCGGTAAGTGATTGTATTAAAAAAGGAAGAGATTTAGCATTACAATTTATTGCAGATTCTACAGTGTAGCATTTTATCATTAGATTTTGAATCCCATTACTAAAACATCATCAATTTGGGGAGCTTGAGCAATTTCTTGTAACTTTATAAATGTATTTTCTAAGGTTTATTTTTGAATAAGTAATTTATGTAATATATTTGGGTTATAATCACATTCTATAAAAAATGCAATCTATAAATGTAAATAGAGAACTAATAAAAGGTTTTGGAGATGAGATAATATCTATTACCATTTATCAACCTAAAGATTTAAAACCAAAAGGAATTATAATTGTAAATCCAGCTACAGCAGTAAAACAGAGTATTTATACTTCTTACTCAAATTATCTTTCTTCCCAAGGTTTTATGGTTGTTACCTTTGATTATCAAGGTATTGGTTTATCAAGAAATAAAGAAATTACTGATTATACTACTACTTTACATCAATATAGTCAAGATGCAAAAGCTGTTTTTGATTATATTATTGATAATTATGAACAAAATATAATCATTGTAGGACATAGCATAGGAGGTAATTTTATCGGTTTTTCAGAAAGTAATGTGCATGCCAGATTGATTGGTGCATATTGTATTTGTATGCAAAGTGGTTACAAAGGATATGCTCCATCCAAAAAAACAAAAGGAAAGCTAAATGTACTTTATTATGGAGTAATACCAGCCCTAACTACTATAAAGGGGTATTTACCAGCAAAATCTTTAAACTTAGGTGAAGATTTGCCGAAAAAGGTAGCAAGGGAATTTGCTCAATGGGGTAGAAATAAGAGATATAGTTTAGATTTTGTAGAAAAAAATCCTTCTTATAATCACTATGCTTCCCTTTCTTTTCCAATGTATTTAGTAAATTTTTCAGATGACGAATGGAGTACTCAAGATTCTATTGATGATGTAGCTAACTTATATACTAACTGTCAGCTAGAAAGAAATTATGTTAATCCTAAAGAAATAGGTTTGAAGAAAGTAGGACACATGGGTTTTTTTAGTCCTCGTTGCAAAGAAACATTATGGAAAACATCTTTTAATTGGATAAACCAAATTTTTGATAAAAATATATAGTAAAATGAAAACGTCTTACTTTGATAGAACTTTGATGCAGCAGCTTTCTAGTTATGCAATAGAAGATAAACGTAAAAGTTGGTATTTCTTAATTGAAGCCTTGTCACTACTAACAGTCTTAGAAATTATTATTTTTACTATAAAAAATATATACATTCAGTCATTTGTAAGTATAATTATAGGTTTATTATTGATACGATTGTTTGTTATTTATCATGATACACTTCATAAAGCTATCTTTACAAAAAGTAAAATAGCTCGTTTGATTGTAAAATGTTTTGGAATACTTGTTTTAAATCCTCCAAGTATTTGGGAACGTTCGCACAATCATCATCATAAGAATAATTCTAAAATGTATGGTTCTAGTGTTGGAAGTTTTCCAGTTTTATCAAAATCACATTATTATTCTCTTTCTAAAAAAGAACAGATTCTATACAAAATTACACGTTATCCTCTCAATATTTTCTTTGGTTATTTTACTGTTTTTTTGTTGGGAATGTGTTTGATTCCTTTTTTGAAAGCTCCTAAAAAGCATTTTGACGGATTTTTTGCTATTCTTTTTCATATTTTTTTGTCAGTCGTACTCATTCAAATTGATGTACAGTTTTTCTTTTTAGGGTTTTGGTTTCCCTTATTTCTTTCTTCTATGTTGGGGGCATATTTATTTTATGTACAACACAACTTTCCAAATATAAAGTTAGTAACCAATGATAAATGGGATTATTTCTTTGCTGCTCTACATTCCACTAGCTTTTTCAAAATGAATCCTTTCATGAATTGGTTTACTGGAAATATAGGTTATCATCATATTCATCATCTAAATGCTCAAATTCCTTTTTATAATCTACCTATTGTAATGAAGAATATTCCTCAACTTCAAGAAGCAACAACAATTACATGGTCGTTTAGAGATGCTAAAGAATGCTTTGATCTGTTTTATTTTGATGAAGAAATAGGTGAGATGGTTGCTAAATGATTATTTTATTAAAAGCAACCCAAAACCCATTTTTCTCATCTAGTTTCTAAATTAGTAATTCTAATTACTTTTTTAATTGTTGGAACAAAAAAAGCAACCTCTTTTAGAAGTTGCTTTTTTTTATGGGTGGTAGATTATAAATGACTACACAGCTAATCCTGCGCCTTCTCTAATTTCATCAACCACAGAAGGGTCAAGAAGAGTAGAAGTATCTCCCAAATTAGAAATATCTCCTTCTGCAATTTTCCTCAAAATTCTACGCATAATTTTTCCAGAACGAGTTTTTGGAAGCCCTGAAACGATTTGAATTTTTTCAGGTTTGGCAATCGCTCCAATTTCTTGCGAAACTGTTTGTAAGATTTCGGTTCTTAATTCTTCATGAGATTTACTAGAGTTTTCATCACAAATCACAAAAGCATAAATTCCTTGTCCTTTTATGTCATGAGGATAACCCACAACTGCTGATTCAATGACATCTTCGTGTTGATTGATGGCATCTTCTACTTCTGCCGTTCCCATTCTATGTCCAGAAACATTTATAACATCATCTACCCTTCCCAAAATTCTGTACATTCCGTCATGGTCTCTTTTACAGCCATCACCTGTAAAATAATAACCTCTATAAGTAGAAAAATACGTTTGTTTACAACGTTCATGGTCTCCATAAGTAGTGCGTAAAATTGAAGGCCAAGGATATTTTATACATAAATTTCCTTCTACGTTATTTCCTTCAATTTCATTTCCTTCTGAATCTAATAAAACAGGCTGAATACCTGGAAGTGGAAGTGTTGCACAAGTCGGTTTGTTTGGTGTTACTCCTGCCATATTCGAAATCATCATTCCACCTGTTTCAGTTTGCCACCACGTATCCACAATTGGGCAATTTCCTTTTCCGATATGCTGATGATACCAATGCCACGCTTCTTCATTGATAGGTTCGCCAACTGTTCCCAAAACACGTAAAGAAGACAAATCATATTTATTTACAAACTCAAGTCCTTTTGCTTGTAGCGCACGAATAGCCGTAGGAGCAGTATAAAAAATAGAAACTTTATATTTATCTACAATTTCCCAAAAACGACCTGCATCTGGAAAAGTAGGTGTTCCTTCAAACATCATTGTTGTTGAGCCAGCCAAAAGAGGTGCATAAACAATATAGGAATGACCAGTAATCCACCCAATGTCAGCTGTACACCAATAAACATCATCGTCTTGAAGCTGAAAAACATTCTCAAAACTGTATTTTGTATAAACCATATAGCCACCTGCATGATGAACAACTCCTTTAGGTTTTCCTGTCGAACCTGAGGTATAAAGAATAAATAAAGGGTCTTCAGCATCAATGATTGTAGCAGGACAAAATGGGTCAGCTTTTTCTGTTTGTTCGTGCCACCAAATATCTCTACCTTCTTTCATAGTTATATCTGAATTGGTGCGTTTCAAAACAATTTGCTTTTCGATAGAAGGACAGGTTGAAAGAGCTTCATCTACTACACTTTTCACTTCAAATACTCTATTTCCTCTGAAATTTCCATCCGAACTCAAAACTATTTTTGCTTGTGCATCATTGATTCTATCAGCCAAAGCAGAAGAAGAAAATCCTGCAAAAACTACCGAATGAACAGCTCCAACACGAGCGCAAGCCAAAACTCCAATTGCTAATTCTGGCACCATTGGCATATATAAAACTACTCTATCTCCTTTTTCAACTCCATTATTTTTCAGAACATTGGCAAACTGACATACTTTTTCGTGTAACTGTTTGTAAGTAAATTCTATTTCGTCTTCATCTGGGCTGTTAGGTTCCCATATTAAGGCTACTTTATCGCCTTTTGTGAGTAAATGTCTGTCTAAGCAATTTTCTGTAATATTGAATTTTGCACCTTCAAACCATTTTACATAATAATCTTCAAAACTATAATCCAAAACTTTGTCCCAGCGTTTGTGCCAAGAAAAAGTTTCTGCTACATCTTCCCAAAAACGTTCAGGATTTTCTACACTTTTTCGATAGGCTGTGCTATAATCTTCTAAGGTTCTAATTCTCATGATTGTGTGTGGTTTATATTGCACAGATTTCTAGTCTGTGAGTTGAAATTATTTTTTAGTTTATTACAGACTTAGTTAAGCCTGTAATACAAATTATTACACAATCTAAAAAAATAAAAACGGTTTCCCTAAAAAAATATATTATTTTAGCAAAGTATAGTTTTTCTTAAAAGCCACAAAACATACTCTGCTAAAATAATATAGCTATGCAAAATTGATATAGCTATGCAAAGTAAATTTTAGATAGTTCATTTTTTTTGATTAAATTGTATAAAATTGTACTAAACCCTAAGGGTTTTTAAAAGCCCTTAGGGTTTAAATACTATATTATGAATACTTTCAAAGTTCCAGATTGCCCACGCTGCCAAAGCAATCAAGTTATAAAAAGTGGCACAATACGCAAAAAACAGCGCTTTTTATGTAAATCATGTACTTATTATTTTACTGTTCAGAAGGACGGCAAACGTATCGATAACTACTATGTAGTCAAGGCTTTACAGCTCTATTTAGAAGGACTTTCATACAGAGAAATAGAACGAATTATTGGAGTAAGCCACGTATCTGTAATGAACTGGGTGAAAGAATATAAAATTTCTCGTCCAAAAATGAGAGAATACCGTCCTACTTATAAAATATTGAAACACAGCGAATTATTAGAATTTCTAGCCGAAAAAAATGCGTTAGAAGACTCTAGTGTTTTGATAACACCTTTGGGAGATAAATTTATGATAATCAAGTGGGAACGCCTTTAATACAAATGATAAATTGTAAGTGATAAATTATAAACGAATACAAAGCCGTATTCTCATAGTATTTTATTTATATTTTTCTTTGTTGTTTTTATTATGCTTGTGGTAATGCTAATTACTTCTTTTGCATCTTTATATAGACTTTCAAATTGCTGTTCAGTCAAATAATCTGTTTCTCTAAGTAGTTCTAACCAGTATAATGTTTCATTATTTTCTTTTTGAGCAATTGACATTTTATGAACAAAATCTTTTTTTGTCTCTGCGTGTTCGGCTTCTCTTACCATAGCACCTATACTTGTTCCACTTCTTAATAGCTGTTTGGATAAGGTATATTCTTTTTTCTCTTCTACTAGAAACTTATATAATTTAACTATTCTGACAGCCAATTTAAAACTTTTATCTCTAACAGGATTATTAGAATACATAATAAAATAATTATAAGTGATGAATTAAATTATAAAAAAATATAAATTACTAAATTTTTCCTCATAATTTCAAAAAGGTATTCCATTCATAATTCATCACTCACAATTCACAATTTCAAAAAAAGCTATCTTTCATTTAACAGAAAACAACCCATCATTTGGCTATTAGGTCGGCTTGTGTGTATCATTGAGGAACAAATACACAAAATAAAATTTCACATACACACAAACCTTCCATACAATGAAACTATTAAAATTAATATTGATTGCATTTTGTTTGGTTTTATTCTGTCTTAGCCAAAATTTATTCGCTCAAGATAAAACAGAAGAAAAACAAGAAATTGACCACTCTTACAAACCTCTAACTCTTAAATTAGATGATAGTGGGAATAAATATATCCGTTTTCTTACTTGGCATCAGTTCTGGGTTCGTTCTACTCAAAATAATCCTAATAGTGTAGATTTAGCAGGAAATCCTTCAGACAATACATTTGATATTGGTCTTCGTCGCTCTCGTGTCTTGATGTACGCTCAAATTTCTCCTCGTTTTTTAATACTTACTCATTTTGGATTGAATAATCAAACCTTTGTAAATGGAGGAGTTACAGGAGGTACAGGAAAAAAGCCACAAATTTTCATGCACGATGCTTGGACAGAATACAAAGTAGCTGACCAACTTTATATTGGAACAGGACTTCATTATTGGAATGGCATTTCAAGAATGACAAATGCCAGTACACTCAATTTTCTAACAATAGATGCACCTATTTTTAATTGGGCGACTATTGAACTCACAGATCAATTTGCTCGTCAGTTTGGAATTTATGCAAAAGGAAAAATTGGTGGTTTTGACTATCGCATCGCACTTAATAAACCTTTTGCAGCAGGTGGATTAGCAAATGATTTGGCAGATGATGGCATTGCAAGAAATGTTTTGAATGATAACACTGCCGTACAAGGATATTTTAATTATCAATTTTTTGACAAAGAATCTAATAAGCTACCTTATTTTGTAGGAACATATATGGGAAGCAAAAAGATTTTTAATATTGGTGCAGGATTTCATTATCACCCAGAAGCAACAGCCGTAAAAAAAGCAGGACAAACAGAAGCTCAATTAAAAGACATTTCACTTTTTGCAGTTGATGCCTTCTTAGAGTTACCAATGGGAAAAGGTGGACTTACAGCTTATTCAGCTTTTTATAGCTATGATTTTGGTGATAATTATCTTCGCAATGTAGGAATTATGAATATTTCTGGAGGTGGAGGAAATACACAACCTACCATTGGAACAGGTACAATTTCTTACACACAAGCTGGTTATGCATTTGCAAAATTTAAAAATGGAGCGCAATTTCAACCTTTTGCAGCCTTTACTTACAAAAACTTTGAAGCCTTAAACGATCCTTCTTCACAGTTTGATATTGGAGCAAATTATTTCATTAATTCTCATCACGCCAAAATTACGCTACAATATTCTCAACGTCCTGTTTATGCAGCAGGAAACTTAGACACTACTAGAGGAGAAATTATCCTTCAAACACATATTTGGCTATAAACAATGTATTATCTATTCAACCAGCATAGCTTTTTTTTATAAACTAAAAATTAGTTATTACTAATAATTATATTTTAACTTACAACAAACCCATCTTTTTCACTCACAAATACCCCAATAAATTATGCAAAATGACAAAGACCACAGCAAAGCAAGTATGGATAAATACTGGAAAAAAAATCTTTCCTATCTGACTATTCTACTTATTATATGGTTTATAGTTTCTTATGGTGCAGGAATTATGTTTGCAGATGCACTTAATGGAATCAAAATAGGAGGTTTTAAACTCGGTTTTTGGTTCGCTCAACAAGGCTCAATTTATATTTTTGTCGTCTTGATTTTTGTCTATGTTTGGCTGATGAACAAGCTAGATAAAGAATTTGATGTAGATGAGAAGTAATTGCAAATGATGAATGGTGAATTATAAATTAAATACAAATAACCATTCCTAACTTACAATTCAAGTCCTCTTTTTATCCTTTGTTTGTACCCTCACAAGCAATATTTTCTTAGCCGTTGTTGGTATCTCAATCAACAATATTAATTATAAAAAAATACACACCACACAAAATAAATTTCAATTACTATGAGTATTCTAGTTTGGACATATATTATCGTCGGAATTACTTTTGCCCTCTATATTGGTATTGCCATTTGGTCAAGAGCAGGTTCGACAAAAGAGTTTTATGTAGCAGGAGGAGGAGTTTCTCCACTTGCTAACGGAATTGCCACAGCAGCAGACTGGATGTCAGCAGCTTCATTTATCTCTATGGCAGGAATTATTTCCTTTAGTGGCTACGATGGTTCAGTTTATCTAATGGGCTGGACAGGAGGTTATGTACTGTTAGCATTATTACTAGCCCCTTATCTACGAAAGTTTGGAAAATTTACTGTTCCTGACTTTGTAGGAGATAGATATTATTCAGATACAGCTCGTTTGGTAGCCGTAATTTGTGCGCTTTTTGTTTCTTTTACTTATGTAGCTGGTCAAATGCGTGGAGTAGGAGTAGTATTCTCTCGTTTCTTAGAAGTTTCTGTTGAGTGGGGGGTAGTTATCGGAATGTGTATTGTATTTTTCTATGCTGTTTTGGGTGGAATGAAAGGAATTACTTATACCCAAGTAGCTCAATATTGTGTTTTGATTTTTGCTTTTATGGTTCCTGCCATTTTTATTTCAATTCAAATGACAGATACTATAATTCCTCAACTCGGTTTTGGAGGGACTTTAGCAGGAACAGACACCTATCTTTTAGATAAACTAGACGGACTCAATCAAGAACTTGGATTTGCAGCTTATACTGATGGTTCAAAAAGTACTATAGATGTCTTCTTTATTACAGCAGCCTTAATGGTAGGAACAGCAGGACTTCCACACGTGATTGTTCGTTTCTTTACTGTTCCTCGTGTAAAAGATGCTCGTATTTCAGGTGGTTATGCCCTTATTTTCATAGCTATCCTTTATACAACTGCTCCTGCCATTGCTGCTTTTGCTCGTACAAATCTAATTAATACGATAAGTAACAAACCGTATGCTGAAATGCCTGCTTGGGTAGGAAACTGGGAAAAGACTGGTCTTATTAAATACGATGACAAAAATGGCGATGGAATTGTTCAATATTACAATGACAAAAGTAAAGATGAAGCATTTTTAGCAGAAGTCGCTGCAAAAGGATACAAAGGAAATGAAATGGAAATTGATAGAGATATTATGGTTCTTGCAAATCCAGAAATTGCAAATCTTCCAAACTGGGTAATTGCTCTTGTAGCAGCAGGTGGTTTAGCAGCAGCACTTTCAACAGCAGCAGGACTTCTTTTAGTAATCTCTTCTTCTGTTTCGCATGATTTATTGAAGAAAGTAGTAATGCCGAATATTTCTGAAAAAGGTGAACTTGTAGCTGCACGTATTGCAGCAGCTGTAGCTATTATTATTGCAGGTCTTTTCGGAATCTATCCTCCAGGATTTGTAGCTCAAGTAGTTGCCTTTGCATTTGGTCTTGCAGCAGCTTCATTCTTTCCTGTTATTGTAATGGGAATTTTCTACAAAAGAATGAATAAAGAAGGAGCAATCGCAGGAATGGTAGTAGGACTTGTATTTACGATTGTTTATATCGTTTATTTCAAATTCATTTCACCTAACTTAAATATTCCTGAACATTGGCTTTTCGGAATTTCTCCTGAAGGAATTGGAACAGTTGGAATGATACTCAATGTAATTGTATCTCTAGCTGTAAGTAGATTTACACCTCCACCTCCACAAGAAGTACAGGATATTGTAGAAGATATTCGTTTGCCTCGTGGTGCTGGTGCAGCACAAGATCACTAATTTTCAGTTATCAATCATCAGTTACCAGTAATCAGCTCAATACAAATGCTTATTGGTAATTGATGATTTAAAAATTTGTTAGATTCTTTGGGAATCTGAATGAGCCTAACAATAATTTAGTATAATAAAATATTATATTTTTGATAACCTTTATTCATAGAGTTAAAGTAATCAGTATTTAACTGGTAACTGATGACTGTTTACTGATAACTGAAATGAGAAATCGTTTATTAACACGCAATTTATTGATTTTGACTGCGCTGATGGTTGTGCTTTTCAATTATCCACTATTGGGAATGTTCAATAAGATAAAATGGGTGGAGAAAGTTCCGACAGCCTTCTTTTACCTATTTGGTGTGTGGTTTGTTTCAGTAATTTTTTTGATATTTATTATTTATCATTGGAAACGCTGAAACTGTGTTATGTCGGGTATTGAGGAAGAACGCTCTTTTTGGGTTGTTCTTCCTTTTTTAGAAAATAAGCTGTACTACTTTTCCAACACCTACCTTCTCTAAATCATTTTTATTTTTTAGACAAAAGCCAAATAAGTCAAATCTTGGATTTCCATTTTTATCGGTAACTCTTGGTGTAGTGAGAAAGGGTTTTATGGGAATACCTGCTAATGTTGAGTTTTCTGTTAATTTATAATCTAAAATTTCTCCGATAATACTCGCAAGGATATAACACTCTTCTTTAACATTAAATTTATCTTCTATTTTAAAAGTAGATTGCATTTGATATTTTTTCAATCTTTTGCCGTTATTGGTGTCTGACCAACGACACAAAATTAAAATAATTTCTTTACTTCATTAACAATATCCTTAGTAGAAAATGGCTTTGTAATATACGAATCTGCCATAGTCAAGCCTTTTTCAATATCAGTAGGTTGCGTTTTGGCTGATAGAAAAATTACTTTTGTAGTTTTTAACTCCTCATGAGTTCTGATAAACTGACAAACTTCATAACCATCCATTTCAGGCATCATAATATCCAAAATTACGGCATCAGGTTTTTTATTTTTAATAATCTCAACAGCTTCTTTTCCATCTCGTGCAATAAAAACTTCATAGCCACTTTTTCGCATCAAGAAATCTAAAGACAGTAAAATATTAGGTTCGTCGTCAGCAATTAAAATACGTTTCATAGATTTAGGAAAATTTGGTGTTTTAAAGTAATTTTAATGAGTTTTATTTATAAATTGATATTCAATTTAATAGTAATTCTATCTAAATCAAACGTATTGATTGGAAAACTGTTTGTATTACTATAGCAATTCAATGAATAATTAAATTTTGAGCGAAATAAATTATATTTCACTTTCAAAATAATCAGCAAATTTATTCCTTAATTATATGATTGAAAAATAGAAAATAAAAGAATCTTTAAGAGAAATTACTGAAGCAACTCTAGAAAAAATATCAAAGTAAAATCATCAACATAAATCATGAAAAAAGAAATACTAAACAGAATTGAAACATTAGGAGGAGATATTTCTATTGTCAAAAATATATCTTTACAAAAAGACTTAGAAGCCATCACTTTTAATTCTGTTCTCTACCCTAAAAAAAAGGATACTCCTTGGGCTACCAGCGACGAAACAGAGCCTATCAATGGAATAGAGGAATTTATAGATAAAAATAAAGACTTATTTGATTCTAATAAAACAGCATTTTATGATAAAATTATAAGTCAGTATTATCGAATAACCGAAAAAAGTTTTGGACAAGTCATGTTTAGAAATACTCTCTTTACTCCTTTTCAAGAAGGAACAGAGGATTACGAAGAATGGAATGGAGAATGGCAAGAAGAAAATTTTAAGAAAGTAATCGAAGGAACAGATATGAATTTTATGTTTATCGGATATGCGTATGGATTTCCAGATAATTTGTTTATTTGCCTAACAGACCCTAATCCTGAAAATCCGACTGTCTACGGAACTGATCACGAAGTATTTTTCGATGAAATAACAAAACAAGGAACATTAGAAGAATTTTTCAATTCCTTTATTAGCAAACAAGAACTTGTAGAGTTATTGAAGAATAAACTGGAAAAAAACTTATAATCATAATTAAGAAATAATCTATGAATCTATATGAAAGATATGTAAATGGTGAAACTAAGACTGTCTATTATGATATTTACAGTTTGGGAACTTTAGCTTTTAGCCCTAAGTACATTAAAGAAGTAGATAAAGTATTAACTGAAACATTTGAAAGAGTTGCCTTCAATTTAGAAATTATATATAAAGAACTTCTCAATATTGGATATGTATTTAAAAAAGATTACAAATTTAATTTTGAAAAGCCTATTCATAAGCCATTAGAAAATACGGAATTCTTTCTTAAAGAGTTAGATAATGCTGTGAGTCCTTTTGGATTTGTTCCTTTATCCCTAAAATATTTCTATAAGTTTGTGGGAGGAGTAAATTTTGTTTGGGATTTAGATACAAATGATAATATAATGTGGAATATGGCTGACCCAATTTGCATTGCTAGTTTGGATAGTGTTATAGAACAAGTGACACATAAATACTGGCTAGAAGATATTCAGTATTATGTTGATGATGAAGATATAGGTTGTGCTTTCTTAGATTTAGCTCCAGATGATTTACTCAAAGATGGAACAAGTGGAGGACAACCCTATGCTATTGAAATTACAAAAACAAAAACTATTGACTCTAGATTTTTGAATGAACCAAATGATACAAGTTTTATAGAATATTTGAGAATATGCTTTGATAATTGTGGCTTTCCTAGCATAACAAGAAAAGATACCAATAATGATTATAAAGCATTTTTTGATAAAGTCAAACCACAATTAAAGAAAATATAGAAACAATATTTACTTAAAAAAAAAGCCATTTTACAATTTCAAAAACCATTCTTTCTATGGTGTATTCCGAACTTCTACTTTTTATTATTTCTATTGCTTATCTAGGTCTTTTGTTTGGTGTAGCTTACTGGACAGAATACCGAAGTCTATTTTTTTGGAAAATGGCAAAGAAAAGTAAAGAATTAACTTCTACTTCTGAACAAAATTCTAGAAATAGTTTTTTCAAACCTATTATTTATGCCCTTTCTATGGGTGTTTATTGTACGGCTTGGACATTTTATGGAAGTGTTGGACAAGCAGCAACTTCTGGACTGGGTTTTCTGACTACTTATATAGGTCCGTTGCTAACTATTCCTGTTTGGTGGCTTGTTTTGCGTAAAATAATCCGAATTAGTAGAGCAAAAGGAATTACTACACTTGCTGATTTTATTTCGGCTCGCTACGGAAAAAGTATTGCATTAGGTCGTCTGATTACTATTTTGTGTGTGTTTGGAATTGTTCCTTATATTTCCATTCAAGTACAAGCCATTGCAATGAGTATTGAAGTTCTTACCACTTCTAGTCAAAATTCTACTAAATTTTGGATAAGCGATACTGCTTTTTATGCCACACTTATTCTTGGTTTTTTTACGATGCTTTTTACTACTCGCAACTTACAAAGTGACAATAAAAATAGAGGAATGATAGCTGCCATTGCCTTCGAATCTATCATTAAATTAATGACTTTTTTAGGAGTAGGTATTTTTATTGTCTATGGAATGTTTAATGGAATAATTGATATTTTTGAAAAAACAGCACTGCATGTAGATTTACAAAAACTCACTACTATTCAACATCAAAAAAATAGTGGAGAATGGTTTTGGTATTTGCTCTTATCGGCTTTAGCTATTTTTCTCTTGCCTCGTCAGTTTCAAGTTTCGGTAGTAGAAAATGAAGATGAAAAACATATCGTTCCTGCCATGTGGATTTTTGCACTTTACCTTTTGGTTATCAATTTTTTGGTTTTACCAATTGCTTTAGGGGGCAGAATTTGGTTTGAAGACACAAGTTCTGTACTCAATTCGGATATGTTTATGCTAAGTTTGCCTTTGGCTTCTGAGTTTCCACAAATAGCTTTATTTTCCTATATTGGTGGTTTTTCGGCTGCAACAAGTATGATTATCGTTTCTACGGCTGCGTTGAGTACAATGATTTCAAATAATTTATTGCTTCCAAACTGGGTTTCAGATTTTGACTGGAAAAACCCTAATTTTAAAGCCATTACTACTATAAAATGGTTTCGAAGGCTCGGAATTTTATTTATTCTATTTCTTTCCTATTTTTATTTTAGAGTAATTGGCGAATTTTCTTCGCTTGTTTCGGTCGGAATGGTTTCTTTTGCTGCCATAGCTCAACTTGCACCTGCTTTTTTTGGAGGTATTTTTTGGAAAAGAGGAACTAAAAACGGTGCTTTTGCAGGAATTGTTATAGGTTTTTTGATTTGGGCATATACACTTATTTTACCTTCTTTTGCACAAAGTGGTTATTTTCCTATTTATTGGAACTCGGATTCTGTTTTTCTAAAATTATTAAATCCGAATGCCCTTTTTGGAATGGATTATTTAGATTCTATTTCTCAGAGTGTATTTTGGTCACTTTTTCTAAATAGTTTTTTTTATGTTGTTGTTTCAGTCATGAGTGTTCAATCAGCAACAGAACGTAATGAAGCTGAAATTTTTGTCGATATTTTTAAATATTCCAATCGTTTTGAAAGTGCTGTTTTATGGAAAGGAAAAGCCTATTTTTCAGAAGTAAAAGAATTATTGAATAGCTTTTTAGGAGAAAAACGAACTACTTTTTTATTAGAAAATTATCAAAAAACGAATATAGAAGAAAAAAAAATAAAAACTGATGAATTTCTAAATGAAGCACAAATTGTTTTGGCAGATTCTCGTCTTCTGACTCTTGCCGAACGTATGCTTTCTAGTGTTGTAGGTTCGGTTTCAGCTCGTATTTTGGTTTCTTCGCTTCTACAAGAACAAGAAACGGTGGCGATGGAAGAAGTAATTACCATTTTAAAAGAATCTCAAAACGTTCTTTCTACAAATAGAGAATTGCGTCAAAAATCAAATGAACTCAAACGATTGACACAAGAATTAGAAACTTCAAATCAAAAATTGAAGGAACAAGACAGGATAAAAGATGATTTTATTTCAACGGTTACGCATGAACTCAGAACGCCCATTACAGCAATTCGTGCGCTTTCCGAAATTGTTCATCAAAATCCAGATTTAGAAGAAAACGAAAGACAAAACTTTTTGGAAAATGTAGTGGGTGAATGCGAAAGGCTTAGTCTTTTGATAAATGAAATTTTGGATATAGAAAGTTTTGATAATCATGCTAGAAATAATACATTGCCTTTAGAACTCAAGGAATTTGATTTGATAAAGCTAATTTCTCGTGTCTACACAATAATGCAACCTTTAGCAAAAGAAAAAAATATTGATTTAGAAATGATTTTTATACCACAAAATCCATTAAAAGAAAAATCAACAGTAAAAGCAGACGAAAAGCGTATCGAACAGGCTCTGATTAATTTAGTCTCAAATGCAATTAGCCACATGAAATTTAATGAAAATGAAATTCCTATTGATAGAATAGATTTAAGAGTAAATGAAAAAAACGACTTAGTATTTCCTCCTTATACTATCAAAATAATAACCCAAATTGAATCTGACTTTTGGCAAATAAGCATCAAAGACAATGGAAAAGGAATTTCAAAAGAAAATCAAGTTTCTATTTTTGAAAAATTCCATCAAATTAGAGACAAAAATAATCGAAAACCCAAAGGAACAGGTTTAGGATTAAGCATCGCTAAACGAATTGTAGAGGCACATTTTGTAGAAAGTAAAGACAAAAATGACACAACTCAGAAACAATATGGCAAAATTTGGGTAGAAAGCAAACAGGATAAAGAAACAACTTTTATAATGAGATTTATGAAATAGATAAACTTTCATTTTTTATTAAAAAAATGATTATTTACTTATTTTATTTTTTTTACCACCATCATATATCTCAAAATACCACGTAACCAAAGGACGAGCTACAACAGCCGAAACCAATATTATTCCACCTGCATAAAAATAAATATCCATTTTTGAAGCCTCCACAGAACTAATAAAGTAAGATAAAATAATTACACTAACAATACCATATAGAGGAACTAAATTTCCCACCATAGCCACTGTAAAAGGATTCAAAAACTTCATCAATCGTACTGATTCGCTATACGCATAGACAGAAACTCCCAATGCTAAACTAAATATCAATATAAAATCACGCCAAGTCAAACTCCATTTTACAGGAATAAAATCACTTACTATTCCTCCCCAAAACGTAGAAAAAAGCAAGAGAAGAAAAGCTGTAATACTTGCACCTAACATTTGATAGAAGGTAATAACTAAAGAGTCTTCTTGCTTTACTAAATCTGCATTAAAAATAGTAACCAATGCACCAAAAAAAGCAGCTAAAAGAGCTAAAAAAAAGCCTAAACCATAATCAAAATCAGAGCTATAAATTATATAGATTCCAAAAATAGCATTTAGTCCTGTAATTATTTCACCCACTGATAAAGCTCCTTTTCCCAAAATGGGTCGCAAAATACTAACAAAAAGAGGAATTGTAGCAAGTCCAATCAAACAAACAGCTTCATTTGCTAGTTTTGCCGAAAGAACAATTAATGTCCAATAAGCAAAAGTTAGGATTCCAGTTCCCATCAAAAAATAAGTCTTTTTACCTGTCCATTTAAACTTTTTAATAACTAAAAGCCAAATAGCCAAAAATACTACAGCCATTGAAGTTCGATAAAAAACAAGTTCAGTAGCTGATAAATGAATTTGATTGACTACCAAAGGAACAAGACTAGAAAGCCAAATTACAAAATGAAGACGAATATGGTATTTTAACAAGAGAATTAAGCATTATGAAGTGATGAGTATTTGAATCTCTAAAATACAAAAAAGTCTTAACTCTTTTAGTAATTCTCTACACAGTTCATGAACAAGTATTTTGTCTGATGCAAATATTGTTTGATGCAGATAAAAAGAGTAATTTTGAACATCAGTATAATTCAGAATAGTTATCTCTCTCTATCAAGAAAGCTACAAATCAATCACAATAAAATATAGCCAAATGAACTCAACTAAATTAAGCGTAAATATCAATAAATTTGCAACCCTGCGAAATGCAAGAGGAGGCAACAATCCAGATTTGATACAAGTAGCACAAGATTGTGAGCGTTTTGGAGCGCAAGGAATTACAATACATCCACGTCCAGACGAGCGTCATATTCGTTATGAGGATGCTTTTGCACTTGCAAAAATTGTCAAAACAGAATTTAATATCGAAGGAAATCCACAACAAGGACGTTTTTTAGAAATTATAAAAGAAATAAAACCTACGCAAGCGACTTTAGTTCCTGACTCAGATGGAGTTTTGACTTCTAATGCAGGCTGGGACACTATAAAACACCAAGATTATCTCAAAGAAGTAATTACTGATTTAAAGGCTCTAGGAGTTCGGGTTTCTATTTTTATCGACCCAATAGACCAGTTTATTGAAGCTGCTGCCTCAACAGGTGCAGATAGAATAGAGTTTTATACAGAAAGTTATGCAAAAAACTTTCAAGAAAGTCCTGAAAAAGCAATCAGAAAATATGTTCAATGTGCAGAGTTTGCTCACAAGTTAGGTTTAGGAATCAATGCAGGACACGATTTGGATTTAGATAATCTAAATTATTTAGCCAAACATTTACCTTATTTACAAGAGGTTTCTATTGGTCATGCGCTTGTTTGTGATGCTCTTTATCTAGGACTAGAAAACACAATCGGACTATACAAAAGAGCTTTGAAAGTATAAATTATTATGTATTAATAATTTAGCTTGTGGAGACCTGTCTCGTCCTAACATAGTGTTACATAACTAATTTTATTATGGAACGTAAATATGTTAAACGTACACAGAAAGACTACACCATGCAGTTCAAACTTCAAGTAGTTAAGGAAATCGAACAAGGTCTTTTTACAGTCACTCAAGCCCAACGGAATTATGGTGTTCAGAGCCGAAAAACAGTTGTTAATTGGCTTGATAAATATGGTAATTTTGATCATTCTTATAAAGTAATTCGTCCTATGAAAACAGCAGAACAACGTTTATTAGAACAGGAAATTCGTAATCTTAGAAAACAAAACACAACTTTAAAAGAAAAATTATCTGCTTTAGATGAAAAAGCTATTTTATTTGATACAATGATTGAGTTAGCAGAAAAAGAATATAAAATTTATATGCAAAAAAATGCAGATGCGAAATAGCAGTAACTCGGAATTTATAAACAGCTTCTTTTAAATTGTTTATAATCCACAAATTTAACTACAATTCATTAACACTCATTTTTTCTACTCTTAGAACTACGTTTGTATTTTTGGGAGTTTTTTTGTTTAAAATCTAACCGTCGTTGAGTCTTTTAGCCGTAAACGAGGATTTGAAATTTTTTACCAATATATAGTTCCTACAGAACAAAGTTTATTACCTTAAAATATTTTTCAAAATGTATTAGAAACAGAAGTATCAACAAAATCAGCTAGTTTATTAAAATATATACTTAATTGTTCGTTGGTTGTATTTTCGTTTTCAGCCAATTTTGCGAAATGAAGTAATTTATTTCTCTCTATAGGTTTATTAAAACCATATTCCCTATTATAAGTCTTAAAAAAATTCAGTTTACTCAACTTCTCAAATTGAGAAAAATTGTACTTTGTGATTAAGACAGGCAAAATTAAATATCCTTCCTCTTTTCGTTTCTTAAAGAAGGCTGTTAATTCCTTTTCATTTATAAAAGATGAGGCTGCAAAATTAGCACTAACTAATAAAATAGCTACGTTACTCTCTTTTAGAGCTTTATTTATTTCTTCTTCCCAATCTGCACCTAAATCAATTTCTGTATCAGTCCATTGTGAATACTCAAAGTTTTTACGATGTGCCAAATGAGTTTGTAACTCTTCTACAAACAGTTCTCTTATTTCCCTGTCTTTGCTAGAATAAGATATAAAAATCTTAATTTTCTTTTTTCCTTCTTCATTTATTTCTAAATTCTGTTTCATAGCAATAGGGTTTTTCTTGTTATTTGCTTCCTCAATAAGTGGATTCTTAGCTTGTTTTCTGTTTTCTTCAAAATAAGGTTTTTCAGAAATAGTTTTTTGAGGTTCTTTTAATCTATATTTTTCTGCAAAGTCTTTTACTTCTACTTTTTTGTTGTTTACTGTTCTTACAAATTGATTTCCGTCTTGAATCTGTGTCATCAGTTTTTTCTTTTCCACAAACTCCTCTCCATCAAGCGAATAAAAAAACGTAACTTTTTCAGAAGGCTTAGTTTGTGAACCTTCATCTAAAATTTTATTGAGTTCTTTTTCTATGGCTTTCAAAAGCTCATAGTTTTCAGTAGAAATATTGACTTCTTTCTTTTCTCTATCAAAAATAATTAATGCTTCGCCTTTAAACGTATCACTAAAAATACGTATTCCATCTCTCCATAAATCAGTTTCTTTACTCAAGCGTCCTAAACGACTTAAAAAACGCTCTGCAATTCCCTTATGAAAAAATTGAGGTTTGTAAATCATATAAAAACTATTTTCATATCTCCACCTAGTAAATGAGTTTGCTGGCTCTTCTAAATAATGAGGAACAATAAAAGTAGGATTTTCTAATTCTCTATAATTTTGCTGTTCCTTACAAAAACAAATTTCAGAACTCAACATAAAATCAATAAAGGTTTTGGCTTCTTTTTTTGAATATCCCCTTTCTTGCCAAAGTCTTTTTAATCTATCAGAGCTTATTTTTCCATTTTTATCTTTTACTAAGCCACTCGGTTTTAAGGCTTCATAAATGGCTTCTATTGCCCACGTCTGATTGAGAATAATATTATCTGATAATTGTGTATCGTAATATAAAAAGCCTGTTCGGTGCAAAAAAGTAAGAACTGTTTCGGCTTCTGATTCACTTATTTCGTATTTATCACAAATAGCTTGATAATCTTTTTTCGAAATTTCATTTATCTTATCTTTTTTATTTTCTGTATCTTTTCTTAATTCTCTCAAATCATCACGCAAAAACGACCATTTTTTAGGAATTTCTGTTTCTACTCTAGCCGAAAGTTTATCCTTTATGGCTTTTTTAATGGCTTTGTTTAATTCTTTAATTCCTGTTTTTTCTTTAGCAGAAAATTTTAAATAACGTGTTGTAATACTATTTTTATATTTTGAATCTCTCAAAATATCTATTTGCTCATCTATTTTATCTTGGTCTTTTTCACTTTCTTTATCGCACTGACTATGCACCAAAATTATAGGACTATCAATAGCCAAATCTTGTGCATAATCTAACCAATAATGCAAATCTTGACGGATTTCTTCTTTTTGTTCGTCCGTTTCCAATGTCCAAACAATAATATAAACAGCATCTTTATTCAGAAAAAGACGATGCGTTCCATGATAAACTTCTTGTCCTCCAAAATCCCAAATATTCAATCTTATTTCTTTGTCGTCTTCCAAATCAAAAGGAATATTTTCTTTTATTACAATTCCCTCTGTACGGTCGCTAATATCTATTTGTATTTCTTTTTCCCAATCGCCAGTAGGATTCAAAAAACGATTCAAAAGCGTACTTTTTCCTACCATTCCATTACCTAAAATGACTACTTTTATTTCTTTATTAGGTACAAAATCTTGGTTTTGGTAGTAATTTCTTAGGTGTGGGAGGCAGTGTTCTTTAATTAACTCTTGAGGTAAATAGGGAATAGGATTATCTTCTAAACGTAAATGTTCTATACTTTCATTTTCTACTATTTCTTTCAAACCTTTTGTACTACAAATTTTATTATTAGAAAGATTTAAAAAAGTAATTTTTTTTAGGTCTGCTAAACAAGAAATATCTTTTATTTTGTTATAACTAACTTCTAGTTCTTTTAAATTACCTAGTTCTGCTAAGGGAGAAATATCTGTAATTTCGTTTATGTTAAGTTCTAAATCAGTTAATTTTTTCAGTTTCATTAAAGGAGATAAGTCTGAAATTTGATTATCATTGAGATTCAAATAACTTATCTTTTCTAATTTTGATAAAAAAGACACATCTGAAAAACTATTTCCAACAATTCTTAAATGAGTTAAGTCTTTTAACTTTACAAATACATTTTGAATGGTATCATTGTTAATATCTAAATAACTAATATCCAAATCTATCAACTTTTCTAATGTTCCTAGAACAGTAATATCTGAAATATTATTAGAACTAATACTTAAATCGGTTAAGTTTTTTAACTCTGATAAAAAAGAAATATCAGATATTTTATTATAACTAAGGTTTAAGTTGGACAACTTTTTAAGATTTGCTAAAACTGAAATGTCTGAAATTTCATTACTACTTAGATCTATTACTGACAAATTATTCATACTTGCTAACGCAGATATATCTGAAACTTGACTATCACGAATATTTAAGAAAGTTAAATTATGTAATTTCAATAAAAAACTGTAATCAGAAACATGAGCATCATATAATTTTAAAGATGTTAAATTTTCTAATTCTGACAAAGGAGAATAATCTAAAATTTGATTAGCACTAAAGTCTAAGTATGTTAAATTTTTTAGACTTGGTAGTAAATATATATCTATATCTAAAAATGAATTGACACTAATATCTAAATATGTTAATTTTTTTAGATCTAGTAAAGGCGAAATATCTGAAATTTGATTAGCTCCAAGACTTAAAGTAGTTAATTCTTTTAAGGTTGATAAAATAGAAATATCTGAAATTTGATTAGCTCCAAGATTTAGAAGTATCAAATCTTTAAACTCTAACAAAAAAGAAATATTCGCAAGATTACATCCATATAGGCTTAACGCTCTTAATTCCTGTTTTTCGTTAAGCAAATAAGACTGACCATTTAGCCAATTTAGTATTTCTTTTTCAGTCTTCACTTCTCTAAGTTCAAATCCAAGCTGTTCCTCAAGCCACAAAACCTGTTCTGGTTTCTTTCTTTCTTTATTATCCATTAACTGTATTTT
Organism: Bernardetia sp.; assembly: GCA_020630575.1. GTDB lineage: Bacteria > Bacteroidota > Bacteroidia > Cytophagales > Bernardetiaceae > Bernardetia. Next base: position 117,671 of record JAHDBD010000003.1, on the reverse strand, counting down.
TAGATTTTTTGTAAGCTAATAAAGAACGCAACTATTTCTATAAAAACAAAATAGTTTTGGTGTTTTTTTATTGGTAAAGTAACCGTCGTTTAGGCTTTTAGCCGTAAACGAGCATTTATAAACCTAAACGACGGCTAGAAGCCTCGTTTACGGTTGGCAAAACATAATTCCTTAAAAATCAAGGAACTAAAAATTAGTAAAAAACGCTAGAATAGTGTAATTTTGTAGAATTATTCTAAAATAAAAAGAATTTAAAAACACAGAAACAGAAATCCTATTTCTTCGCAGAAGAAACTAAGAAATTAACTGTTCACTGATAACTGGTAACTGTTTATGTATGATGTAATAATAGTGGGCGCAGGACACGCAGGTTGTGAAGCAGCCCACACAGCAGCCACATTAGGCTCAAAAGTTTTGTTAGTAACAATGAATATGCACACGATTGCTCAAATGAGTTGTAACCCTGCTATGGGAGGCGTTGCAAAGGGTCAAATCGTGCGAGAAATAGATGCCTTAGGTGGAATGTCTGGAATTATTACAGACAAAACAATGATACAATTCCGAATGCTCAACCGTTCGAAAGGTGCTGCGATGTGGAGTCCACGTTGTCAGAGCGACCGAATGCGTTTTGCAGAAGAATGGCGAACAGCTTTAGAAAACAATAAAAATGTTGACCTTTGGCAAGAAATGGTCGAAGGTTTGGTGGTGCGTGATGGACGAGTTTGTGGAGTAAGAACGCAATTAGGAATTGAGTTTGAAGGAAAAACAGTAATCCTTACCAACGGAACTTTCCTAAACGGACTTATTCATATTGGAGAAAAACAATTTGGAGGAGGACGTGCAGGCGAGCGAGCAGCCAAAGGAATTACAGGACAATTAGTAGAATTAGGTTTTGAGGCTGGCAGAATGAAAACAGGAACGCCACCACGAGTAGATGGCAGAACTATCAATTACGAAGCCATTGAAGAACAAAAAGGCGACGAAAATCCTTCAAAATTTTCGTATTCTGATGAAACTACCTCTTTAGTAAATCAAAGAAGTTGTTATATCACTTATACAAATCCAAAAGTTCATGAGATTTTGCAAACTGGTTTTGAGAAATCGCCTATGTTTGCAGGACGTATAAAAGGACTAGGGCCAAGATATTGTCCTTCTATTGAGGATAAAATTGTTCGTTTTTCAGAGCGTGATAGACACCAAATTTTTGTAGAACCCGAAGGTTGGGATACCGTCGAAGTGTATGTAAATGGTTTTTCGACTTCGCTTCCGTATGAAGTTCAGCAAAAAGCATTGAATCAAATTGTAGGTTTTGAGAAAGCAAAAATGTTTCGTCCAGGGTATGCGATTGAATATGACTTTTTCCAGCCGACACAATTAAAGGAAACATTAGAAACAAAGCGCATTGAAAATCTGTATTTTGCAGGTCAAATCAATGGAACAACAGGCTATGAAGAAGCTGCTTGTCAAGGACTTATGGCAGGAATAAATGCCCATCAAAAAGCACACGAAAAAGAAGCCTTTACGCTTTCTCGTTCTGATGCTTATATCGGTGTTTTGATTGATGATTTGATTCATAAAGGTACGGACGAACCGTACAGAATGTTTACTTCAAGAGCCGAATATCGTATTTTGTTACGTCAAGATAATGCAGATGTTCGTCTTACGCAGAAAGGTTTTGATTTAGGTTTGGCTTCTGAAACTCGTCTTCAAAAAATGAAACAAAAAGAAGAAGAGGTAAAAGAAGTAATTAAAATTTTGTCTAAAAGAAGTCTTGAGTTAGAAGATGCAAATCCTGTTTTGGCAGCGTTAGGAACATCAGAACTTAAGCAAAAAGTAAAATCTATCGATGTTTTGAAGCGTCCACAAGTTCAGCTTTCTGATTTGGGTAAAATGGACAGCGAAATTGCTAACCTTTTAGAAAAGTATTCTGTTTCTGATTCAGAAAATGGAAGTAGCACAAACAATAGGAATAATGAAGAGATTTTGGAACAAGCCGAAATTCAAATCAAATATTCTGAATATGTAGAGAAAGAACAAAAGCTAGTTGAGAAAATGCACCGTTTGGAAGGACTTCATTTATTTGATGGTCTTGATTATCATTCTATGCCTTCACTTTCTATGGAAGCACGTAAAAAACTAACTCAAATTCAGCCTCGTACATTAGGACAAGCATCACGAATTAGTGGAATTAGTCCTTCTGATATTTCTGTTTTGATGGTTTATTTGAATAGATAAATATATGTTTGTGGTCGGTGAGGACATCGACAACGGCTAAAAAAAATCCAATAAAACGAAAAAAATAGTAATTTAGTTACATTCTATGTAATTTAGATTACTATTTTTTTTATATAAACTCAAAATTAATGAAACCATGAAAGAACGAATCCAAATATATAACGAGTTTTATAAATTTTATTTATCTGAACACCAAAATAAAACGAGTCGAATTCTTCATTTTATAGGTACATTCTTAGTTTTTATTTTTATAGGCATAGCTATTTTTATGGGTTGGAGTTGGCAATGGATTTTTGTGCCTATTGTTGGATATGGTTTTGCGTGGGTTGGACATGCATTTTTTGAGAAAAATAAACCTGCTACATTTCAATATCCTATTTGGAGTTTAATATCTGATTTCAAATTATTTTTCGATATTATTACTGGCAGACTTTCCTTTGATAGTTCGAAAGATATTTTTTATAAATAGTAAAAATGCTATAAAAATAATTATCAACTCAAAAGCTCTTTTATTTTTTTAGCTGTTCGTATAGAAACTCCTTCTGTCTGAATTTGATTTTTGAGGGCAATATATTCTTCTCTCATAAAATTATATCTATCACTTTTATTGTTTAAGAGCAATTCTAATTCTTGGCTAATAGTTTCTACATTTGCATCATGTTGGAGAAGCTCTTTTACAATTTCTTTATTTGCAATAAGATTGACAAGCGAAACCCACTTTACTTTAATAACTAATTTTGCAATCTGATACGTAATTGCATTTACTTTATAAATTACCACTTGAGGAACTTCAAAAAGAGCTGTTTCTAAAGTTGCTGTTCCAGAAGCAACAATAGCAGCATCTGCATGAGAAAGTAAATCATAAGTTTGCTCAAAAATCACATCAATTCCATTTGCTTTTGCCTCATCATACAAACTCTCATCTAAGCTAGAAACACCAGCCAAAATAAATTTATAATTTACAGCATCTGATTTTTGCTTAAATTTATTTACTACTTCTATCATCACAGGCAAAAGTGATTTTACTTCCTGTTTTCTACTTCCTGCTAAAAGCGCAATTGTTTTTTGATTAGAATTTTCTTTATTTAATTCGTCATTTACAGTTTTTACTTTGCCTTTCAAATTATTTTCCAATAAAAAATTATCATTTGGTTTATAATTTTCTATTGCATCAAAAAGAGGATTTCCAACATACGTTATTCTATCAAAATCAAATTTCTTATAAAATTCAATTTCGAAAGGCAAAATAGAAAACATATAATCGATGTTTCTTTTAATTTGTTTGGCTCTTGATTGATTCCACGCCCAAAGTTTCGGAGAAATGTAATAAAACAATTTGGGAGTTTGTATATTTTGAGAGGTAGAATTTTTGATAAAATAATTTCTCAAATACTTTGCTATTCGCAAATTAAACCCTGGATAATCTACAAAAATAACAGCATCAGGCTTGAATTCTAAAATATCTTTTTTGCAGAATGAAAGTAGTTTTTGAATTGTCCCCAAATTTTGAACAACTTCAAAGAAACCCATAAAAGCTGTTTCTCGGTAATGTTTAGCAAGAGTTACACCATTATTTTCCATTAAATCGCCTCCAAAACCTCTAAAAATAGCTGTTGGATATTCTTTCTTTAAAGCATTTACAAGATTAGAAGCATGTAAATCGCCTGACTTTTCGCCAGCAATGATGTAAAAGCGCATTAATTTTTGTGTGTCTTGTTCTGTTTATTTTTTTTGTAAAGTACAAAATTAGACAAAATTCTAATCTAGTAAAAGGCGAACCTTTTACCTACAAAAGACAAATTATATAGGATTTTGTAAAAATTTTAAAACTCCTCCTTTATTGTTCACTTCAAAAATTACGTTTGCACCACAGATAACAGTTTCATTCTGAGAAGTATGTCCGATTGGAAAATTAAAAGCAACAGGATAATTATATTCTTTTACTAAATCAATAATCATTTGTTCGACTGAAAAACCAAATTGCTGGGCAGTTTGCTTTGAACCTGAAAAACTTCCTACAACAATTCCTTTTAAGTTTTTAAATTTACCTGCTCGGTAAAGTTGCCAAAGCATTCTATCAACAGCATAAAGATTTTCACCTACTTCTTCTAAAAAAAGAATTTTATTATCTGTATTTATTTCTGTGGGAGTAGCAAGGCTGTTGATTATCATACTTAAATTTCCTCCTATTATTTCTCCTTCTGTTTCTCCTAATTTATTTTTTGGATGATGTGTTGAATTAATTTGATATGATTTGCCTAATAGAGCCTGTAAAAAACTTTGTATAGATTTTTCAATCTGTATTTTATCAGTAATTTCACTTGTATCTTGCTTCAGGGTATTTCTTACTCCTTTTTCGCCCTTTTTACTCTGTTGAATTTGTACTTTCTGAGAATCTGTAAATGATTTTTGAGTTTCTAAATGAGTTTGAGATTGATATAAATACTTAAACTGAACAGGCATAAACCCATGCATACTTTGAAAACCTAATTGATTTATTTTCAAATGAATAGCTGTAATATCACTAAAACCGATGAGCCATTTCGGATTTTCTAAAAATTTATCCCAGTTGAGTTTGTCCAAAATACGTCCCATTCCATATCCACCACGGATACACCAAATTGCTTTCGTTTCCTTACAATCTAAGGCTTTTTGAAGATCAAATAATCGATGTTCGTCTGTAGCAGCAAATCGGAAAAAATTATCTGTTAAATGAATTCCCACTTTTGGAACAAAACCATTTTCAATTATCCACTCTACAGCATATTCTATATTATTAGGTTCAACAATTCCAGAAGGAGCAATCAAACGAATCGTATCTTTTGATTTCAAAAAAGGAGGCAATTTTGAGAATGTAGATTTTTGCATAAGAATAAATAAGTAAGAAGTGGATAAGATGAAACCTTCGCAGAAAGCTAAACTAAATAATGAATAGATTATAAACAATGTTAGCAAAATATTTTGTTTAACTTTAAAGTTATTAAAACTAAACAAAAATTTCACCCAATTAAAGGTATTTTAAAAAAATCTGCTTTTTCAGTAAAAAAATCCTCATAAATTACAAAAAGTCTAATTAATCAAAAGAATTTCTGAGTAATTAGACTTTTTAAAAATTCAGCAAATCATATCTGATTCTAAAAAAATCAAACCTTCTCCATTTTTACTTCATTAAAATACATTCGTGTAGCCAACATGTGTTCACAAGCTCCTTTTCGAAGGTTATTCATTTTGTAAAAATTACATTCACAACTAGCATCTACAATTCGTTCATCATTATCTATCTGAACAAGCGTTGGATAGGTTGTATTTCTATCTCTTACTCTGCCTTTCAAAACAATTCGTTCACTTTTTTCGCCATCTTTATTGACGACATTTGTCGTATCAACTTCTACTTGTACGCCATTATTTTTGATAAAACGTGTTGCTTTTTCTTCTTCTTCACTAGCAAAACGCAGTTTATCCATTGGCAAAGGGTCTTTCGAAAGCTCACGAACACGATAAACGCCCATTTTCAAATCATAAATAACTCGTCCTGCTTGTGTGTAGGCAGCAAGGGCAGAAGAAACCGTTTTTGTATCTAAATTTAAACGACGAGCAAGTGATGCCGAGCTTTCAAACCAATTTTGTTTGAGTGCATTGAATACTGTTTTTTTGGTAAAATCATCTACTTCACTTCTTGGTGCCATCAAATCAAAATTCCCAGCTCTTGACCAATCATTAGAAGTCCAACCCGAAAGACCAAGCGTAAAAGTCATATCTGATTCTAATTCAGCTATAAAAAATGAAGGTAATCCAGAACCGAGCAAAACAAGTTTGAAATTTTTGGCTACTGGAATCAATCTTTCCAAAATCAAAATACGTCTTCTTCCCCAAATACGAATTTCTTTAGATTCGTGTCCTGTATAAATCGAACGATTAAAGACTAATTCCTTGTTCCAAGGCTCAATAATTATTTTGATAGGTTGATTTGGTTCTAACACAAAACGCAACGAACGAGGACTTTTTTTCTCCTTAAATCTTCTCAAAAACTGACACAGACTAAAAATATCCATTGGATGTAAATCTAGTGTAGTCGAAGGAAGGGTCATAGCAGAACTAACTTGCAAAAACCCTCGTACCCACGTATCAGGCAAATCAATTTTAACCTCTTTATAGCTGTCTTCATTGGTCGTCTGAACCTCAAAGCCACTTGGGTCAATTTTAAAATCTGTTTCTTTATAATTACGAATCTTTTGAAATTCATTATATAAAGTAGCTGAATAATCTACATTTGTAGTTCCACATTCAAACTCATTTATTTCTTTGAATACATTATAACTACAACTTAGCTTGCCATAAGTAGATTCATCTTGACTAAAACACTCAAAAAACACCTCGTCTGGATGAACCGTAATTACAGGGTCAAGAACAAACCAAGCATCTTTATCTTTTTCATAGAGATATTTGAAATATTCACGTTGTGCTTTGTAGTAAGGCTCTAAAATCTTCCCACTTTCTTTATAGGATTCGTTTAATTCCTTTCTGACTTTTTCAGTTTTAGCTTTTACTTCTTCAATCTGAAAGGATTCCATATATTCGGCAAGCCAAATTTGTTCTTGCTTTTCTGCCCACGCCTTATATTCTGTTTTGTCTTTGGGTTTGAAACGCAAATCTGAAACTACCACATGATGAAGCGCAGAAATAGCTTCACGAAAATTTATTTTTTTATCTAATTTTCCTACGAAAAAAGTAGGTTCACGCAGCGCATCAGGAGCAAAAGACATAGAAGTCTGCTCTGAGTTATTTATGATGTTGGTGTTGCCACCGTATTTATATTCGAAAAGCATAATTTTATTTTTTTGTATTCTTGTTTAACCGTCGTTGAGGTCAAGACCGTCAACGAGGTTTTGAATCTATAATCCTCAACGATGACGAAGTCTCGTTGACGGTTAAAACTTTATTCAAAAACTAAAGCCACTTTCAAATTCTCATATTTCACTTTTAGTTTTTGAAGAATCTGAATAAATCGCTCTTTGTCTTGAACGGCACTTGTAGCCACCAAATCATTAAACAATGGAACAACCCAAAAAGCAGTTTCTTTTGAAGATAAAGCCTCTTTTTCTAAAAACTCTAAAACTCTATCTTTTGCAATTCTTCCTTTATTGACTTGCATCAAAACACAACGGAAATAAAATTCCATTTCTTTCAAACGCTCTAGATTTCCAGTTGCAAAACGTTCTAAATAATTGGTTGCAAAAAGCTGCATCGAATTACTTGGATGCTGACTAAGCATAGTGAGATATTTCTCTCCATCTTTTTCTTCAAAGAATTTTGTAATGAGTTCTTTTCCAAATGCTTCTACATCTGGACGAACTGAATCAGCAATCGAAACCAAACTATCTACATCCCAATCGTTTTCTGTGAAGTTTTCTCTAAAAAATGCCATTGCTTTTTGGCGAACATCATCCCATTTTGCATCTAAAATTCGTAAGGCTTCATCACGTTCGTAACGAATACGAGCAAGATTATTTTGATAATACTCCAATGTCCAGCTACGAATTTCTAAAAGTTCATGAGCTGCTAAGGCGACAATCTGACGAATAGAAATTTCTTCTTTTTCTTTGTTTGGAATAATATGATTTTTGAGAATATGAAAACCTACAAATTGTCCTTCTCTGTAATTTCCATGAAGAAGATTAAGCGTCGTTTTGAGTGTAACATTTGACAAATAAGAATCAAAATGATTGATTAAAAGCTCTGCAATTTCTTTATGAACACTTAATTGTTCTAAATCAGAACCATCACTTTGAATTTCAGATTTATTTCCATTTTCTTTATTTTGTTTTTCTTGTTCTGCTTTTATTCTTGCAGCTTCTTCTCGTTTTATTTCTTCTGGGTCTTTTTTACGAAGAGCCAAAACTAATTTTGTTACAATAGATTTAGAAAACTCTTTTCCTTCTTTTGAGTTTTGATTGACTTTATTTTGAATCAGTTTTTTGACAATTTCAGTTGCCGAACTTCTTAAATTTTGATACGGAGAAATAAGCATATTTCCTAAAAGCTGATGCGCTTCTAAAAGTGCGCTTTCAGGATAATCTGCAAAAATTTCCATTCCATTTGCTCGTATTTCTTCTGATTTACTCTCAAAAAATCCATTCAAAATAGAAAAAGGAATATCAGTTGCCTTTATGAGTTTAGATTTAATAAGCAAAATATCACTTGCAAAAACTTGATTTTGAAGGTTTGCGTCTTCCAAAAGCTCCAAAACAATATTCCAACCTACATTTTCTAAAACAGACTTTGCGTTTGCTTTCAATATGTTTTGAGCATCTTTAAGTAAAAAAGTAGAATAATTTTTATCTGTACTAAGCATCTCAGAAATTGCTTTTCCTACAATAATCTGCCATTTCTCAGTTGATAAAGGAATAGTTTGTAAAAACTGGTTTATCCAGCTTCGGATATCTATATATTGATTAAAAATAAGCTCAGAGACAAAAAGTGTAAAGTTTACATCTTTTGTAAATTCTTGGCTGTTCTTTTCTATGATTTCTTTTGCTAATCTTCGTCCTTCTTCTAGTTTTGAGTTTAAAAGAACCAAAGTCAATTCTTTATCAAAATTTTCATTTAATTTATCCTTACATATTTCTACTCCAAAAAGTGCAGGAATTTCAAAATCAGAAGAAATTAGTTTTTTCAAAAGTTTCACATCAAATTTTGCAATTATATTTTCATACTCTGAATGTACTTTGAGATTTTTATAGGCAAACTCATGTATACTATCTAGTTTTGCTTCTACTAAAAGTTGAACATAAGCCTGTGGCAGAGCATCCCATTTTTGAGGAAAAAACTCTGTTCTTTTGTCTCCTTTATGAAATTCTTTTTGTTCTTGAAGTGTTTTTCTGTTAAAAAACATTATTCGTTGCAAACTAGAAGGTTGCTCATTTTGAGCAGTTGGCTGTGCATACCAACTATCTGAAACTATCGTAACTTTTTCTTTATAGCGCCACACATTACCAGCTAATTCCATTTCATTGTTATTTCCATTCAATATCAAATGTAATAGCAAAGAGTTACAATAATCTGGATGTGTATAAAAAGTATGAGTGTATTTTCTAGTATTTCTATCCCAAGTTGGGTAACTAGCAGGTCTGAAATAATGAACTTTACTCAACATTTTTTCATAAGAAAGGAGAATAGAAGTTGCTAGTTTGACATAATTATTATTCTCATCTTCGCTTTGAGTGGCATAGTTTCTCAATCTCTTCAAATCTCTGCGTTGAAAATAGGCTTTTGTTTGTTCTGAAAATCCAATTCTTGAGTTTTTGTTCTTGACTTCCTTTGTAACATCTGGAATCTGCTGATTGATTTCAGGAATATATTTTCTTACGCTGTACGAATAATACCAGTTATTTCTAGCTGTATCTTCTTTAACATTTGTGTGGCGATACATCGCTGTTGATTTTTCAAAGAGATAAGAAAGCAAACCCAAGATTCGAATATCTTCACGAAGTTCTGCCAACTTATAAATTGAGCGAATGTATTTAAAAAATGGAGGACGTAAAGTTAGTATATCCTGTTTATCCTTGTATAAAGAATTGAGGGGTGCAGGAGTAAGCGTTTCTAGAACTACTTTTTGCAAAAACGGATACACGTGTACGAGCAAATAAAGTGTTTCTAAAAACTGAAAATCGCTTTGTTTTTCTTTTATTCTTAACTGAATTTCTTTTTCTAACCCTTTTGTATCTTGATTTAATGTATATTCTTGAATAATTGGAGGCAAACTCTGTACTAAATTCGCAATTGTATTAATTTTAGCTTGTGATTGAGCTTCTATTTTTTCATCAAAATTTACACTCATCAATCCTTCTTTCGCTATCTTTTTGATATGGTCAGGATGTTTAGTAGTATTGGCATAAGTTTCAAAAATTGAAATTGCTTGCGCATCTTGACAGCGCACCAATGCCCAAAGAATAGAATAAATCTCTACCGTTTCCAAACTATTATCTTTTTCAATTAATTCAACTAAAAAAGGAATAGCTGATTTTAGTTTTAGCTCACCAACTTGCCAAGCTACTCTACCTGTTTTCCATTCTGATTTAAAAATACTTTTCTGTTCTTCATTTGGACTATTTATTTTATTTACAGCTTCTCTCAAACGCTGCAAAATAGCTTCTTCTTTTGAAGAAATTGAAGATGGAAAAACTTTTTCTTTTTTCTGTTTTGACTGACTTTCTTTTTTGTAGCCTTTTTTCGTTTTTTCAGTTTCTAAGGATGTAAAAACGGCTTGTGCTTTTATTTTTCCTACTGGAGAAGGCGTTTTTGTTCCGTCCTTTAGATTTGCGCCTCGTTTTCCAAACCTGAAATTGACTACATACAAATCTGTTCCGACTTCACAAAGGTCGATTTCATAGACTTTATCCGAATTTCCTTGCTTAAAAAAGAGTTTGCTTTGTTCTATTAATTTCATATTATTTCAATTACGAATTAAAAATTACGAATTACGAAATAACTCTTTATTTTTAGATAAGAATGATTTGTAAAACGAGAAATAATTTAGTTTAAAAAATAATGTTTTTTAAAAAATATCCCACCAATCCGATTCATTTGATTGATTTTCTATTTCTTGATTTTGTTCTTCTGTTTGATTTTGATTTAACCCAATAGCTTGTTTATCATTCTTTTCCTCAGAAACGAATGCACGAGTAGGATTTTCTAAAACAGCATTTTCAACATAATTTTCTGCATTAGGAATAGAGTTTATTTGTTCTATAAATTTCTCTCCTTTTTTGGTATCTACCATTTTAATAAAAGAGGCAAAACCTAGAGCTGCTTGTTTTGGATCAGAATGAATTCCCCACTTCTTATCTTTTGCATACTTATCTATTTTCCAACCTGTTTTAGAAGTTTGATGTAAAAAAGCTCTGAATTTTCGGATTGTTTTTCTGTCAATTCCTAATTTATTATCAGCATTTTCATTGACAATAATTCCTGTAACTTTTTGCTGATTTCCTTTTCGCATAATGTGCGTTTTGTCTGGATGAACTTCAAAACCTTCGCTGTTTACTACTTTTTTGACAAAATAAAGCAATGAACCAATGATTTTATCTGTACTTTTTGCATCCTTTTTTAAATCTAAGTCAGAAGAAAAAGTCAAATCATCAGCATAACGAGTGTAAGTAAAGCCCATTTTTTTGGCAAGTCCTTCCAAACGTTTATCCATTTTATATGCAATGAGTGTAGTAATAGCAGGACTGGCAGGCGAACCTTGAGGAAGGAAGCGATTTGTTTTTCCTGTTTCTTTATCTACCTTTTGAGCATAATAAACCTCTCCATCGACACTTAATTTATCAGTTTCGTTGTGGGTAGTCAGAAGTGCAAAAAGTGTCGATAATTGTTCGGAATAGCCAAATTTGAGAAAAAGTCCTTTTACTCTTTTGTAGGAAATAGAAGGAAAAAAGTCTTTTAAATCTAAACTAATGACTAAGTTTTTATTTTGATGTGGCTCTGCATTTGTCAGAATAGAACGTTCTTTTACAAAACCATGAACAGTTGAATTAGCTTCAATTTTATCTAAAATGTTTGCTTTAATCCAATTTTGAGTGGCTTTTAGTTTTGGCTTTGGTGCAGAAATAAGGCGTTTTCCACCTGATTTTTTTGGAACGTAATAATTATGATATTGATTAACTTTAGAAACTGAGCGTTGAAAAGCTAAGAAGCGAAGTTCTGAAATAGGCTTATTTATTATTGTAGAAAATTCTACAATATTCTCAAAATAAGGAAGGTTGAGTTTGTCTAGCTTTTCTTTATCTGAAAGAGTATTATTAAGACCTTTAGAAACTTCTCCACCCAAATAAATAATATTTGATTTTTGGGTTTCTGCCCATTTTTCAGCTTTTATTCTTCGTTTTTCTTCGTTTTTGGCTTTTGTTTCTTTCTGTTTTTCTTTGGAAGCTTTCATGCGTTCAAGACGCATTTGTTTTAGCATGGCTTCTCTGCTGTCGTATTGTCTTTGTTTTTGAGTGAGTTCTGCGAGTTCTTTTCGAAGACTTGCTTGTCTATTGATAAGTTCTTCAGCAAGAGTTGGTTTTTCAGAATCTCCCCAAAATCCTAATCGCTTCATTTCTGTTAAAATGTAGTCTTCTTTTGAGGTAGCACGAATTCGGTCGTAGAGTTGTTGACGGGTCATTGACATAAACAAATAGGTTAATTTGGCAACTTTTTCCAATTTCTTATAAAAAATAAAAATATAAGAAAATGAAATTGCTTGAATTAAAAATTATTCAGCAAAAAATGACATAGCAAAAAAAACATTTTTACTAGATTAAATGCTAATCTAAATAAAAAAAATGGTAATTTACTAAGGTGTAAAAGCTAAAAAAGACTAATTAATTTCTATTTGTTTGTTTGTTATTATCTATCATTGGTGAGAATCTCAAACAATGACAGATGAGTTGCACATAGAAGTGCATAAAGATTTGAGTAGTTAAACTCTCTCTTTTTTTTATTTTTTATTTAAAAATAGTTTTGAAAACCTTCGTATTATCTGAGGACTATATCTATCAACTCCAGACTAACAACTACTAGTAGTTATTTAAGTGCAGCGCACTTATACCGTAAATGACTACTAGTAGTTAGTTAGTCATCTTAAAGATAGTATGTAGTGATGTATGTTGTGTAAAAGTTCTTGAATGACGAAACATCATTCGTTCTAAGAACAAAACTTAGAAAGCAAGGTATTCATTGCTATTATTAAAGCTACTATGAGCTGCTATTTTATTTTTTCAATGAAATTATAAAAATACAGTTATAAAATCTTCGTATTATCTGAGGACTATATCTATCAACTCCAGACTAACACTACCTATACGCTATTTAAGTGCAACGCACTCAAACCGTAAATGGCGTATAGGTAGTAGTTAGTCATCATAAAGATAGTATGTAGTGGTGTATGCTATGTAAAAGTTCTTGAATGACGAAACATCATTCGTTCTAAGAATAAACTTAGAAAGCAAGGTATTTATAACTACTGTATTTTTATTAGAAACAGCCTTTTGTGTTTCTATGCTTCAAAGGTAAGAATAAATTTCTAACCTGCAAAACATTTGCTAAAATTTTCACGTTTTTTTCAGAAACTGAAATTTCTAGCACATTTTAGCTCTTACCAAAGTTTAAGGCTACATTCTATAAATAAAATTTCTTTGAACGAATCAAAACTTCTACTTCTTCTGGAACAAGATAGCGAATAGATTTTTCAGTCTTGATAAGTTCTCTAATATAAGTAGCCGAAATATTTAATAAAGGAGCTTCTACAAATTTTATTTTTGGGTGGTTATGAAACTCTGTTTTTGGAGTTCCATCTCTTGGATAAACCAAAACACCATAATATTCCAAAATCTGCTCATGATTTTTCCACTTATGAAAATGTGTGAGATTATCCTCTCCTATTAAAATTTGAAAGTGATAATTGGGGTACTTTTCTTGAATATATGTCAGTGTATCTATAGTATAGCTTGGCTTGGGCAAACTAAACTCTATATCACTTACACTTAGTTTTTCATTATCAGCTATCGCCAAGCGCACCATATCATACCTATCAAATTCATGGAGAAGTGAAGATTTTTTTTTGTGTGGATTGTGAGGCGAAACAACAAACCAAACTTGATCTAAATCTGTATTTTCTGCCATTGTGTTAGCAGTAATCAAATGACCAACATGAATGGGATTGAATGAACCAAAATAAAGACCTATTTTCATAGAGTTGTATTTTTATGATGTTGGTGATGATTGTGGTTTGGCTTTTTTAAGATAAACTCTTCTACTATTTTTTCGCTAAAATCTAAGGCTTCACTAAGTGAATCATTAATAACAACTTCATCAAAAAAAGGAGCAAACTCCATTTCTATTTCAGCTTTTTCTACTCGTGCTTTGAGGGTTTCATCGGTTTCTGTTTTGCGAGACAATAGTCTCTTTCTAAGTTCTTTGATAGAAGGTGGTTTTACAAAAACGGCTAATGCAGCATCTCCAAATTCTTGTTTGAGAGCAACACCTCCTTTTACATCTACATCAAAAACGACAACTTGTCCTTGACTCCAAAGGCGTTCGACCTCACTTCGTAATGTTCCATAATAAAGTCCGTCATAAACTTGTTCGTGTTCTATAAATTCATCATTTGTCATTTTTTTAATGAATTCATCAACAGAAATAAAATAATAGTCTTTATTTGGTTTTTCATAAGAACGAGGTGAGCGAGTAGTAGCAGAGATTGAAAAACTCAGAATTTCAGGATAAACACCTAGTAGATGTTTGACGATGGTAGTTTTGCCAGCTCCAGAAGGGGCAGAAAAAATAATTAATTTTTGGCTCATAGATGGTTGTAAAGTAATTGCTTACCTAGTTATAACTGATTTTTAATGATGCAGTTTTGACTTTCTTTGCAAGTGTTTACATACAAAATTACGAAAAAATAATCATTTTCTACTCTATTTTTTTGATCCATCTAAATCAAGGAGCAAAATATAAATGAAATAGATATAAGAAATGAGCTAAAAATTTTTAATTTTGTACTTCATAAAATAATTTACACTCAAAAAAGCTCTATTCTAAAAAAGAATCATTTTCTAATACTTTTTTTTAATCCAAATGAACCAATGGATAAAATATAAATGAAATAGATATGAGAAATGAGCTAAAAATTTTTAATTTTGTACTTCATAAAATAATTTACACTCAAAAAACTTCTATTTTAATTTAATAAAAACAGAATGACTCAAGAAATTAATAAAGATAATACAACGTTACAAGATGAGTATTGGACAGAGGAAATTGTTCCTACTGGTAGTTTATTTGATTTAAAGTTAAAAGAAGTTTGGAGATATAGAGATTT
This sequence comes from Bernardetia sp., assembly GCA_020630575.1. GTDB lineage: Bacteria > Bacteroidota > Bacteroidia > Cytophagales > Bernardetiaceae > Bernardetia. The sequence continues at coordinate 102,574 of JAHDBD010000003.1, read as the reverse complement.
GATCTATCTTTTTGTGAAACGTGATTTTGTTGCTCAATACAAACAAACTGTTTTGGGACCAATGTGGCATTTTATTGTTCCTTTTATGACCACTATTTTGTATGTGATTGTATTTGGAAATATTATGAATGTTACCACAAACGGGGTACATCCTTTTTTATTTTACTTAGTTAGCACTTTATCTTGGTCGTTCTTTGCAAAATGCTTACAAGGTACAGCTGTTACTTTTTCAGCCAATCAAGGTATTTTCGGAAAAGTTTATTTTCCTCGTTTGGTTACTCCTATCTCTACTATTTTTTCAGCTTTACTTGGCTTTGGGATTAGCTTGCTTTTGCTTGTTGGCTCGTTAGCTTATTTTTATTTCTTTACAGATGAAAAATTAATTTTATCTATTTGGCTTTTAAATCTACCTTTGCTCATGGCTATAAGTGGTACATTAGCTTTAGGTTTAGGAATTATTATATCTTCACTGACTTCAAAATATAGAGATTTGACTATTTTTATTGGTTTTGGCGTTCAGTTATTAATGTTTTTCTCTGCTGTATTATATCCTCTATCTCAAATACCTGAAAAATATGAATGGGCTGCCAAATACAATCCATTAGTTACTTTGATGGAAGGTTATAGAATGGCATTTTTGGGAGTAGGAAGTATTACTATTATAGATATTGCTTACTTAGGAATCTTGTCTGTTGTTGTATTCATCATTGGAATTATTCTCTTCAATAAAACAGAAAGAACATTTATGGATACGGTATAAGTTATTCACACAAAATCAATACTGTATTTCAATCAAACTCAACTAATCAATTTTGCACTCTATTATATGCAAATTATATAACTGATACTATGTTAGACTTAAATCATAAATCCATCTTTATTACAGGTGGTACAGGTTCTTTTGGTAAAAAATTCGTAAAGACAATTTTGGAAAAATATCCAAAAGTAAAGCGTTTGATTATTTTTTCTAGAGATGAACTCAAACAATTTGAAATGGCACAAACTTTTTCTTCAGAAAAATACCCAGCCATTCGTTATTTTATTGGAGATATTCGTGATAAAGAACGTTTGATGCGTGCTTTACATGGAGTAGATATTGTTATTCATGCAGCAGCTCTAAAACAAGTTCCTACTGCTGAATACAATCCTTTTGAGTGTATCAAAACTAATGTTTTGGGTGCTCAAAATTTGATTGAAGCCTCTATTGACTCTGGTGTAAAACAAGTAGTTGCTCTTTCTACTGATAAAGCAGCAGCTCCTATTAATTTGTATGGAGCAACAAAGCTTTGTTCAGACAAACTTTTTGTTGCTGCCAATAATATAGCAGGAAATAATGAAATTAGTTTTTCTGTGGTTCGGTATGGAAACGTAATGGGTTCTCGTGGTTCGGTTATTCCATTTTTCATGAATAAAAGAGCTGAAGGAAAGTTACCAATTACACATGAAGGGATGACACGTTTTAATATTTCTTTGGAAGAAGGAGTAGATCTTGTACTTTTTGCTTTAGAAAATGCTAAAGGAGGAGAAATATTTGTTCCAAAAATTCCTTCTTATCGTATTTTAGATGTTGCTGAAGCAATCGCTCCTGAATGTGAGAAAGAAATTGTAGGTATTCGACCAGGAGAAAAAATTCACGAAGAAATGATTACAGAAAGTGATTCGATGAATACAATCGAACTAGAAAATCATTTTATCATTGTTCCTAACGCTCCTTTTGCAAGTTATGAAGAGCAAGTAAAGAAATATTTAGGTTATCATGGTGGAAAAGTAGTTGAAGATGGTTTTTCTTATAGCTCTGGAGAAAATACTGACTGGCTTACTATTGAGCAGTTGCGTGAGCTTATCAAAACTCATGTTGATTCTAACTTTGAAGCTTTTGAAGCTACAAGCTAATTTTTCAACTAAAAACTAATACTTTTTTACGTCAAAAACTATTTATGACTACCACTACATTTTCTATTCCTTACGGCAGACAAAATATCACACAAGATGATATAAATGCTGTTGTAGAAACTCTACAGGCTGACTTTTTAACTCAAGGACCAAAAATTGATGAATTTGAAAATAAATTTGCTGATTATGTAGGCTCAAAATATGCTGTGGCAGTTTCCAATGGAACAGCAGCATTGCATTTATGTACTTTAGCATTGAATGTGGATGAGAAAAGTAAGGTAATTACAACTCCTATTACTTTTGCAGCTTCAGCAAATTGTATTAAATATTGTGGTGGGGAAGTGGTTTTTGTAGATATTGATCCGAAAACGGCACTTATTGATTTAGATAAATTAGAAGAGTTATTAAAATCCCATCCAAAAGGAACATTCGATGGGATTATTCCTGTAGATTTTATGGGTTTACCTGTGAATTTGGAAAAAGTAAAAAAACTAGCTGATCAGTATGGCTTATGGATTATTGAGGATGCTTGTCATGCACCTGGAGGATATTTTATAGACTCTCAAAATAAAAAACAGAATTGTGGGAATGGCAATTATGCAGATTTAGCTATTTTTTCGTTCCATCCTGTCAAACATATTGCCTCTGGAGAAGGTGGAATGATTACAACAAATGACAAAACTTTATATGATAAATTAATCAAACTTCGTACACATGGAATTACCAAAAATCCAGATTTATTACAAGAAAATCATGGAGGTTGGTATTATGAAATGCAAGACTTAGGATATAATTATCGTATTCCCGATATTTTGGCAGCTTTAGGAATTTCTCAACTCTCAAGAGCTGATGAAATGATGCAAAAGCGTCAAGAAATTGCAGAGCGTTATGATGAAGCATTTAGAAATACGAAGGTTTGCTTTTTTCAGTATCCTAAAAATGCAGATATTGAAGGTGAAAACAAAATCCTCCATGCTTATCATCTTTACGTCATTCAAGTAGAAAAGCGTAAAGAGCTTTATGATTACCTGAGAGAGAATAATATCTTTGCTCAAGTACATTATATTCCCGTACATACAATGCCTTATTACAAATCTTTAGGTCATAAAAACGGAGATTTTCCTAATTCAGAAGGGTATTATAAATCTTGCTTAAGTATTCCAATGTATCCAACTCTTACAGAAGAAGAGCAGAGTTTTGTAATAGAAAAAATACTAGAGTTTGTAGGAAAATAGAATTAATAATGAAAAAACTAGCTATTATTACAGCACGAGGAGGAAGCAAACGCATTCCTAGAAAAAACATAAAAGATTTCTTGGGAAAGCCTATCATTGCTTATTCGATTGAGACAGCTTTAAAATCTGAATTATTTGATGAGGTAATGGTTTCAACAGAAGATGAAGAAATTGCAGAAGTTGCTAAAAAATATGGAGCAATAGTTCCTTTTTTTCGCAGTCATAAAAATGCAGATGATTTTTCAGGCACAACTGATGTATTAATAGAAGTAATCAATGAATATCAAAAGCAAAGAAAAGAATTTGATTTTTGTTGTGGTATTTATCCAACTGCTCCTTTTATTACTCCTAAAAAATTAAATGAAGCCTTTGAATTATTAATTGCCAAGAATTTTGATGTTGTTTTTCCAGTAAGTGAATTTTCTTCTCCTATTCAAAGAGCTTTAAAAAAGGATGAGTTAGGTAAAATAGTTATGTTTGAACCTCAAAACTTAGTAAAGCGTTCTCAAGATTTAGAAAAGGCTTATTTTGATGCAGGGCAGTTTTATTTTTGTAAAACAAATTCATTACTAGAAAAAAAACAACTTTGGACAGACAACACAGGAGTAATAGTATTACCTCCCTTGCAAGTTCAAGATATTGATAATCAACAGGATTGGAAAATGGCTGAATTTAAATACCGATGGATAAAAAAACAACGATAAATATCTCAAAAACTAAAGTTTATTTCAGATCAGATGCCAATTCTCAAATCGGTTGGGGACATGTAGTGCGCTGTATGGCTATAGCTGATATGCTCATTGAGAATAAAAATTCATTTTTTGAATGTGTGTTTTTGGTGCAAAATCCTTCTTTAATTCTTCAAAATCAAATTAAAGAAAAATTTGAATTAATTATTTTGCAAGAAACAAATAATTTTCTTGAAGAAGCTCATTTTATTACTCAAAATTATTTACAAGATAATTCTATTATTGTTTTAGACCATTATCAACTACAAACAGAATATCAAAGAATTATCAAAGAGAACAGCAATTCAAAAGTAGTTTGTATTGACGATATGCACAATTGGCATTTTGTGGCTGATGTGGTGATTAATCATGCAGGAGGATTAGATGCAACTGATTATTCATGTGAGACCTATACAAAATTATGTTTAGGAATAGAATATGCTTTGCTTAGAAAACCTTTTTTAGAAGCTGCTAAACAAAGAAGAGAGATAACCAAAATAGAAACCATTTTTATTTGTTTTGGAGGTGCTGATAGTCATAACCTAACTAAAAAAGTGATAAAAGGTTGTTTAAATATTTCTAAAATAGAGACTATTCATGTAGTTTTAGGCAGTGCTTCATTATTTTATCAAGAAATTCTAAAACTGTGTAAACAAAATGATAAAATAATTCTTCATCAAAACCTTTCTGCTCAACAGATGTGTGAACTAATGATAGAATCCGATATAGCTATTGCACCTGCCAGTAGTATTTCTTATGAAATTCTTTCAACTGGCTTAATTTGGTTGGGAGGCTATTATGTAGATAATCAACTATCTATTTACAGAGGTTTTGAAAATAATCTAACTATTGATTTACATGATTTAAAAGTAGACTTGGAAAACAAAATTATTAATGGCTTTAGTAAATTATTCTCCCTATCTTCTTTACCAAACTCTCAACCTATTGATGGCTATTCATCTGAACGACTTTTAGAATTATTTAAAAATTTATGAAAATACAATTATTAGCTGATAATATTGGCTCTTGGATTATTCCTTATGCTAAAAAGTTACAAAGTTTGCTTCTAGAATTAAATCATGATGTTGAATTAATCCATTCTCATGAGGATATACAAAAAGGCGATGTGTTAGTTTTATTATCTTGTGAACAAATTTTAAAAAACTTAAATTTGAATGTTCACAATTTAGTAGTTCATGAAAGTGCCTTACCACAAGGAAAAGGCTGGTCACCTCTCACTTGGCAAATTCTAGAAGGAAAAAACAAAATTCCTATTACTTTATTTGAAGCTACTCAAAAAATAGATGCAGGTGTAATTTATGACCAAGATTATATTCTTTTAGATGGAAATGAGTTGGTAGAAGAGCTACATAGTTTGCAAGGAGAAAAAACTATAGAATTAATAATGAAATTTATTAAAAATTATCCTACTACTACGTTCAAAAAACAAAAAGGTGTAGAGTCATTTTATCCTAAAAGAACTCCTAAAGATAGTGAACTAGATATTGAAAAGACAATCAATGAACAATTTAATTTATTGAGAGTCTGTGATAATGAAAAATACCCTGCTTTTTTTTATAAAAATGGGATAAAATATTATATCAAAATAAGTAAAGCAATCTAAACTATGAAAGAAATACAAATTCAAGAATTTACAATTAGTCCAAATCACAAACCTTTTATTATTGCTGAAATGTCTGGCAATCATAATCAATCGCTTGAAAGAGCTTTGCAGATTATTGATGCAGCAGCAGAGGCTGGAGCACATGCCGTTAAGTTACAGACTTATACAGCTGATACCATGACATTGAAAGGAATATTAAAAATAGAAGATAAAAATTCATTATGGTATGGAAGAGAACTATATGAATTGTATCAAGAAGCATATACACCTTGGGAATGGCACAAACCACTTTTTGACAGAGCAAAAGAAAAGGGATTAATTATCTTTAGCACTCCATTTGATGAAACGGCTGTTGATTTTTTAGAAGAGTTAGAAGTACCTGCTTATAAAATAGCTTCCTTTGAAAACAACGATATTCCTTTATTAAAGAAAGTAGCCCAAACAGGTAAGCCAGTTATTATGTCCACAGGAGCAGCTACATTGAGCCAAATAGACGATGCTGTAAATACATTACAAAACAATGGTTGTAAAGAACTTATTTTATTAAAATGCACAAGTACATACCCATCCACTCCTGAAAACACAAATTTAGTTACTATTCCTCATTTAGCACAATCTTTTGATTGTATGACAGGGCTTTCTGACCATACTATGGGAATTGGTGCTGCTGTTGCTTCAGTTGCTTTAGGAGCAAGAGTAATAGAAAAGCATTTTACTTTATCTCGTGCTGATGGAGGTGTGGATTCAGCTTTTTCTATTGAACCACACGAATTAAAAAGTCTAGTTATAGAAACAGAGAGAGCTTTTCTTTCTTTAGGAAAGGTACAATACGGAATACAGAAGGCAGAAGAAAAAAGCTTGATTTTCAAACGCTCTGTTTATGTGGTAGAAGATATTGAGGAAGGACAAGAATTTACATCTAAAAATATTCGTGTAATTCGTCCAGGTTTTGGATTACAGCCAAAATATTATGACTTAGTATTAGGTAAAAATGCCCATAAAGCAATGAAAAAAGGAACTCCACTTACTTTTGAAAACTTAATATAATTAGATGAATTACATATTACTTTCTGAAAAAGAATGGCATAAGGAACTTTTCTTAAATTTGAAAGATAAAATTAAGGCAAACTGGATTTTTATTGATAAAAAAGAAGAATTTATTTTATCTAATTTAGAAAATATCAAGCCAGTGAAAATATTTATTCCTCATTGGTCGTATATTATACCTGAAGAAATATATTCTAATTTTGAGTGTATAGTTTTTCACATGACTGATTTACCTTATGGTAGAGGAGGAAGTCCTTTGCAAAATCTAATTGTTAGGGGGCATACTGAAACTAAAATATCTGCTTTGAGAGTAGTAAAACAGTTAGACGCTGGAGATATTTATTTGAAAGAAGATTTGTCTCTTGAAGGAACAGCACAAGAAATATTTGTCCGTTCTTCTAAAATAATTGGAGAGATGATATATAAAATTGTAAACAAACAAATTGTACCAACTCCACAAAAAGGCGAAATTACAATTTTTCAGAGAAGAAAGCCAAGTCAGGGAAATATTGAAAAACTAGATAATATACCTCAAATGTATGATTATATACGTATGTTAGATGCTGAAACGTATCCTGCTGCTTTTTTAGAAACAGAACATTTTAGATTTGAATTTACACAAGCTCATTTACAATCCGATCAAACTATAAAAGCCAATGTCAGAATTATTCCAAAATAAAAAAATATTAGTAGTAGTAGCTCATCCAGACGATGAGCTTTTAGGAGTTGGCGCAACAATGCATCATCTTATCAAAAACTATAATTGTGAGGTAAGAGCTATTATTTTGGGCGAAGGAATTACTTCTCGTTCGGATAATAGAGATAGAGAAAAATGGGAACAAGAGCTTCAAACCCACAGAAATAATATCTATGCTGCTCAAAAATGTATTGGTTATCAAAGTGTCGGAATTTATGATTTTGCTGATAATCGTTTTGATTCTGTAGCTTTATTAGACTTAGTAAAAGTAATAGAGAAAGAAAAAAAAGAATTTGAGCCTACTATTATTTTTACACATCACGGAGGAGATTTGAATATTGACCATCGCTGTACTTTTGAAGCTGTCATGACGGCTATTCGCCCAATGGAACACGAAAAAGTTCAGCATGTTTTTACTTTCGAAACTCCGTCTTCTACTGAGTGGCAAGCCTTTAATTATCCTAATCCTTTTCAACCTAACTTTTTTGTTAGTGTAGAAGAAGAAAGTGTAAATGCAAAAATAAAAGGAATGGAAAGTTACGAATTTGAAAAGCGTGCTTATCCTCATCCTCGCTCTCCAGAAGCATTACGCATACAGGCACAACACCATGGAATAGCTGTTGGAAAACATTTTGCAGAAGCATTTATGTATGTCAGAGGAATTGTGTAATTTTGAATGATTTTAAATAAAATTTATAATCTTAAACTTTATTCCTTCAAAAGACGTTTTAAAATATAAGCTGATTTGAAAAAAATCAGTTAATTTTTAAAAGACAGTTATTTATTTTTCATCAATAAAGAGTTCACAGAACTTTCAATTCTGGCTAGAATAAAATATATACGCTAGTAAACGAAACGTTATGATTACAATTACAGATAAAGCTGCTACTCAAATTAGCCAGCTCAAAAAACAAGAAAATCACGCTCCTGATAGTAATATCCGTGTGTCCGTACAGGGAGGAGGTTGCTCAGGACTTATGTACGACCTAGCTTTTGATGCTTCTATTCAAGATTCCGATCAAGTATTTGAAGATAAAGGTATCAAAATATTAGTTGATAAAAAGAGCTTACTCTATCTTTTGGGAACATCTCTTGATTTTACAGATGGATTAAACGGAAAAGGGTTTCAATTTGTAAATCCAAATGCTTCACGTACTTGTGGATGTGGAGAAAGTTTTTCAGTTTAAAACTTACTCTGATTTCAATAAAAAAAGCCAAACAATTTTTAAAAATTGTTTGGCTTTTTTTATGATTTTTCTAAAAAGAATTATTGTTTCTTCATTTTAATCAATTTGTCTGCTTTTGGACGCAAAGGAACACAGAAACCAATACTGAAAGTAGCTCCTTGATTTGATATTTTATAATTATTATTCAAATTTGTACCATTTTCTGAATCTATAAGCGTTTGAGCTGTTTCAGGACTTATTTCGCCTGGAGGATTTGAGAACAATGCTTTCAATACAGAATTTTGAGCATTTACATATTTAGATATAGGAACTGAACCTTCTTTTGGTTTTTGTGCGATATTCATAAGTCCATAATAAGCACGAGCCTCAAGAGTTAAATAGAGATAAGGAGTAAGTCCTACTAAATAACTAAACCCTAGATTAGCTCCCAAATCAGTCTGACGTACATCTAAAGGTGCTACTCCTTCTATTCCTGATGCCTTATTTCCTACTAAAAGACGAGCAGAAGGACCTGCCAAAATATAGAAATGATTACGACTTTTTGGAGCTATACGAAGTTGTAACATAGGGTCAAATGAAAAATAACTCAAGCTATATTTCTGACGTTGATTATAATTAATTGTATCAACTCGTCCCATCTGAACATAGTTTAGCTCCATACGCATTCCGATAGTTTTAGTGAATTCTTTTCCTGCAAAAACACCAAACTGCAAACCCACATTGAATTTGCCATTACTTTTTTCATTCTCTACTTCTAACAAATTTAAAACAGGTACAATTGGTATAGTATCTATATCTATAATATCCATAACTTCTGGTATCTTTACTTTCTCAAAGGAAATAGGCGCACGTCCAACTGATAAGCCTGTCTTAAAGCCTGAGTAAGAGAAGTTTTGTGCTTGTAATTGATAGGTAATAGCTAAGCAGAAAAGCAGAGATAGAAAAAATGTTTTTTTCATAATAGTGGTCATAACTAAAATACTTATTAATGTATAGGATTTGAAGATTTCTTTTTTGATTCTGTAATTGATATTTTTTATAAAAAATATTTGAAATTTACTTAATGTAAAAATCTAGTTATACTAATATAAGTTCAAAAATAAACAATACTACTTAATTTAACGAGAAAATCTTAAAAAAATTGAATGAACATCTTATTTTGTTATCATTTTGTAGAAATAGTAGAGATATACATTCTGTCATTAGTAATTTGATAGTGTTTTAGATTAAACTCAAAAAAGTAATTTATTGAACTCTCTATTTTATTATCTTTATTTACTTTATTTAATAAAGCTATTTCTTCTGTACTTTCATCATAAAGTCCCTTTTTAATAACTTTATCTTTTTCTGTAATTAGAATAAACTCTTTTGCAAAAGTAATAGTATTCCATTTTGGAAAATCTAATACTGTTTTATAGTTTCCAAAGCTATCAAAAACCAATATGCCTTGTTCTTTTACACCTAAAAAAATTTGTCCTTGATAAAATTCTAAATGTGAAATAGGATAATCTTCATTTTTCAATAGTAATCCTAAAGGTGTTTGAGATAAAATTTGTTTATTCAAAATATCATAGTTTTTCAAGCTAAAATCTGATTCATCAAAAAACCAAAGCGTATTATTTGGTGAAGGAGATAGTAACCTTACAAAACCAATTTCACCATACTGATTACTTTCTATTTTTTCAGAAATTTTATAACGCTCTATCTCTGTAAGAAAACGATTTAAGATTACCCACTCTTGTAGTTCTTGATAAAAAACAAAAATTTGATTTGGATTTTTTACATTAAAATGAGTTGGCGCAATAGAAGAAGAGGGTGAGAAAGCTAATTCTGTATTTCCCAATGTATCCAAACGTTTAATCACTCCTTTCTTATCACAAATATAAATACGTCCATACGTATCGATATTACTCAAAATAATTTCACTTTCAAATACTACTTCTTTTTGCAAAAGTAAGGTATCATTTTGAGCTAGAATAGAGTGAAAATGGAATAATGATAAGATAAATAAAAATGGGTATTTCATCTAATTTTAATCTATTGTTTCAATTGGAATCTCTTTTTTTATAATTACTTTTTCTTGTGATGAATCAAAACTTGGAAGCGTAAACCAAAATGTTGTTCCTTCTCCTTCTATGCTTTCTACACCTATTTGCCCTCCATTTTGTTCTACAAATTCTTTACAAATTATTAGTCCTAAACCTGTTCCTTTTTCTCCTTCTGTTCCTTTTGTAGAATATTTATTATCTAATTTGAAGAGTTTCTGAGAAACTGATTTTGGCATTCCAACCCCTGTATCTATTATTGATATTTTGGTAAAACCTGTATTATTTCCTTCCTTATTTTTTTCTATTTCTGCTTTTACTCGTATTATTCCTTTTCTAGGTGTAAACTTAACAGCATTAGAAACTAAATTTCTCATAACCGTAAATACAGCATTTTCATCTGCAAAAACTTGTTTTCCCTCTACATCAATACACTTTGCATCAATTTCTTTCTCTTCTATTAAAGGCATTAATATTTCACACATTTTATCAACAACATTCTTTAATTCTATATTTTGAGGTTCTAAGGCTACTGCTTTCATTTGAATTCTTGACCAAGAAAGTAAATCTTCTAAAAATTTATACAAATTATCTAGTGTTCGTTCTTGGTCGGCTGCCATGCTAATTATTTCTTCTTTTGGAAGTTTATCGCCAAATGTAGAAATAAGATGAGAATATCCTTTCAAAGAATTTAGAGGTCCTTTGAGGTCATGGGCAACAATAGAGAAAAAACGATCTTTGGTTTTATTGATAGCATTTAGTTCTTTCTTTGACTCTACGAGTTGTTCGTTCATAGACTGTAACTCCTGATTCTGTTTCTGGATAGAATGACTTTGATTTTTGAGCATTTTCTGTGTTCGTTCCCCAAAGCGATAGCGATTATAAATCAGAAATATAAATATACCCAACGCAATAACCACAATTAATGCAATAATATTAAACATTTGTGCTATTTCTACTTCAGCCTCTTGTTGAAGTTGTTTTTCACGTTGATTGAGTTGCAAAACGTCTATCTCTTGTCGGTGTCGTTCTTGCTCAAACTGCATTTGAAGACTATTTATTTTACGAATAGAAACCTCATTGTTTACCGAATCTTTATATATCAAATACTTTCTATAATAATTTAATGCCATTTTATCTTTTTGGCTTTTTTCATACAAACTAGCAAATGAAAAATAAAGCTGCTTATACAACAAATTGTTATCTAAAGATAAAGCTGTTTTTTCAGCTCGTCTCAAAAATAATTCTGCTTTATCATAAGAACCTTCTGCTCTATAAATATCTCCCAAACGAATAGAAAGCAAAATTGCCTGTTGTTGTTCTCCCAACTGTTCAGCAATTTGTAGAGCATCAAAAGCATATTTTTTGGCTAAATTATAATCAAACTTTGTAAAGTATAACTCTGAATACAAATCATAAGTAGATAATAAACATTTTCTTTTAGACTTTCCTATACAAAATTCTTCTGATTTTTGTAGATAAAATAACGCATCATCATATTCTTTCTTGGCAATGAATACTCGCACAAGCCCATGAGAAGCAATAGCTTGTATTTTCTTATTTTCATTTATATCTTCATTCTTGTTATTACTTTCTTTAGTAGTCCATTTTAATAGTTCTTCATAATAATATTGAGCCTCTTTATACTGTCCACTTTCAAGATAAAGAGTGGCGATACTTTGATAAAAATCTTCTTTTGTCAATAATGGGTTTTTATAGCTTCTCCAAAGTTCAAAAGCTCTCAAATAACTATTTAAAGCCTCTACTTTATTTCCAGTTTCATCGTATATTTTTCCTAGCTGATGATACAAAAAAGGAGGAGGAGTTTCCTTAAATTTTTGAAAGGTAGAAATTTGGTCTTCTATCACCTGTGCTGCTTTTAAGTGTTCTCCATTGATTTGCAAAACTTTAGCATATTGATAAGAAGAAATGGCAACTAAACGAGTAGGATGAATTTTTTGTCCTAAATCATATCCTTTTTGAGCATATTTATAGGCTGTTTCATTATCATTTTTTATTGCTCTATTAACAATAGAATTGTAAAGAAAAAGTTTGACTGTATCTTCTTTTTGGCGTAATTCTAATGCTTGAATCAAACTATCTAACTCTTTAATATTTTGATTATAGGAATAAGCTATAAAAGGAAAAGAGGAGAAAAGAATAAAGAATACAGTTAATTTCAAATAGCTATACCTGTTTTTTTCAAAAAAAGAAATACAATTTAATCCATCTTTCAAAAAAGAAAAATAATTTTTCATCTTACTAAAGTAAAAAAAATAATATGGATTAAGACGATTCATATAAATAAAATAACAAACAACTAAAAGCTCATATAGAAAAAGATAAGCTATTTGATAAAATAACAAAAATTCTAAAAGTAAAAATACAAAAACTCATTCATTTACAAATTTATTCATTTAATTTTTCATGAACAAATTGCATAATATCTGGAAAAAACAATAAAAAATCTTTTTCAATATCAGAATAATTCTGTTTCAAAAAATTATATGACTCATATAAATTGGTGGCATATTTTGCTCTGTGGGAAAGTCCATTGAGCGATTGCTCCATTCCATATAAAGTTGCATAATGTGTGAGCCAATCTTGCTCTTTCATTTTCAAAAACACTTGTTGTGCTAAAGATGGCAAAATATCATAATTTTTCTCTAAAACCTGATATATAAACGTTGAAAAATCAGTTAAATTATAGTTTTTACTTTGATTTTCAAATTTATATTTATTAAAATGTAACCCTAGAAAATGGTCGTAATAAATGTCTGTAATTACAGGTGCATATTTTCCAAAGTCAGCATGTAAACGTTTATTGGTTTGTAATATAATAGGATGCTTATCTGTAAAAGTATCAATGTTGCGATGCAACATAATTCCTTTTGCTATTTCATTAGGATATTCTTTATATTTATTTCCTCTCACAAAATCACCCAAAAAGTTACCTATGATTATGTTTTCTATTCTATTAGATAGAAAAAAGTGAGCTAAAAAATTCATATAAAAGTTTTATAAATTACAAATCAGCAAGAATAAAAAAATATTACCTTCTAAATATAAACAAAATAACTCATAATAGTTTGGATAGATAATTACAAATTCAAAAAAACCTACCTAATTTTCCTATTGAGTGAAGAATTAGATAGGTTTTTCTGTTTAGTAGATAAAAAACTTACTTCTTACTTTTTACCGTTTTGTTTGGATTGCTCAAAAGCAACTTCACGCAAAGCAGCCAATGATTTTGCACCCGAAGCTCCATCTATAGCTTTGATAGCTAATTCTTTTGCTTCTTTTAACGCACCTGTCAATTGACTATTTAATGACTTGATTTGCTCATTTTGCTGTGTAATTTTGCTAGAAAGAGCATTGATTTGACGTTCTGCAATACGCTTTTTGCCTTCATTTTCTTTTGCCAACAAATCAGATTTTGCTTTATTATCTCTCTGAATAGCTGCTTTTGTACTTTCATAAGCTCGCTTAGTTTCACTATCCAATTTCTTAGGAAGTTCTTCAGCCTTTTCAGTTGCTTTTTCGTAACTCTCTTCTTTTTCAGCTAAAAGTTTTTCACGCAATGTCCACTCTTTTTCTTGTTCTTCTTTAAGATTTTCCAATTCTTCACTACGAGATTTAGCAAGCTGCATAGCTTCATCTTTTATTTGCTGACGAGCCAAATTCTTTTCATAATGATAGGTTTCTTCTTCTCTATCCAGCTTAGTTTGCCATTCTTTTTTACGCTCACTAAGTGTTGAGTTGTGCAAATCTTCAGCTTCTTCATAAGCTTTTTTAGCTTCTTCTTCAGCTTGTAATTGCTCTTTTCCTGTTTGAGTGATAATTTTTTCGAAAGATTCTGACTTTTCGATATATTCTTGAATAAGTTTTGAAAGCGTGTTTTCTTCTGCTTCTTCAATCTGATGAAGCTCTAAAAGTTGCGTTTCAATTTGGTTGCTTTCATCTTGCAAAATAGCTAAGTTTGCAGCCTCTTTTGTGAGATTATCTGAAAGCCCACTAATTGCAATACCTACATTTCCTTTGATATGCTCAAATGCTGTAACAACACTTTCTACAGACTGATAACCACCACCCAAATTAGTTGAAATTTGTTTTGGTTCTGCTTTAGCAAAACTTTGAGTTTTTGGTGCAGATTTTTGAGAAGTTATATTATTATCCAAATTGCTTTGCAGCGTTTTATTTTCTACTTTTAGTTTGGTTACTTCTGCTTGAAGTGATTTATTTTCTCTTACAAGGTCTTGATATGAGTCAAGAATCTCTTTTTTAGTGCTTTTCATTGAAACTGCCATAATGCTATTTTTTTTAGAAGGTTTTGAAAGGATTTTTAAATAAAAAATTTGATAAAGTAGATTCCTACGGATGTTGAGCAGATTTTTTATTTATCAAAAAGGTTAGATGAATGAATGAATTTATTTAGAAGTTGGGTTATCAAATGCTCTCAGAGAAAGTGATTGTACTTGCTCTAAAGCATGTTTGAGTTGAATTGTCAGATTATCAACTTCCACTTTTCCAGTCTCTACATTCAATTTCAAATCTTCTATCTGTTCGGCAAAGATTTGCTCGTTGGCAGCTTCTTCTTTTTCCATTAATTCAGCAACTGCTTTTCCTTCTTTTGTAGCTTCATTAGCTCCTTTTTCTCTTGCTTTTTTGACTTCTTCTTTAAGTTTTTCATCAAATTCGGCAATCAAAACAAGATTTTTTTGGTGTTTTTCATCTTTCTCTGCCAAAACTTCTTCACGCAACATCCATGCTTTTTCTTTTTCAGCTTTTTGCTGCTCTAGTTTGCGCTGTGATTGTTTTTTCTGAGCTTCAAACGCATCGGTTGCCAATTGTGTGTTACGTTCCAAATCATATCCAAATCGTTCTTCTTCTTGCAAACGAGTTTTCTTTGTGCGCTCTTCTGACTCTTTTACTTCTTTTTCAAAAAGCTCTGTTTCCTTTTTCCAAAATGCCTCATCTTCCTTGCGAGAATTTGCCATCAATTCCATTCTTTTTTGATGTGCTTCAGTAAGTTCAGCCAACTTTGATTCGTGTTCTTGTTTTAATAAATACAAAGCATCAGCAGCTAATTTTACTTGGTGTAAGTTTTTGAGTCTTTTCTTTTCTATTTCGATAGCCTCCTCAATTTGTGAACGTTTTTCAGACTCATCTTGTAGTTTTTTAGACCATTGAGTAAGCGTATCAGCAAAGGTAAGTTGAAGCGTTCCAAGTCCTTTAATAATATTATCAGGTGTATAGGTGCGAGCAGTTTGCAAAAGTGTAATTTCTTTTACTTTGGCAACTGATTCTTCTTTGGTAATCACTTCATGACGCTGATGATAATAGTTTTTGAGAAGTGAAGAAAAGTCATTTTTAATTTGATTCTTGTCCATAATAAATAAATAGGTAAATTTGGTGAAAAATTAGGGTTAAAACCCTGTTCAATTGATTGAAAATTAGATTCTGTTCTATATTAAAACTACTTTAAATATTTTTAATATGATATACAAAATGTAACTTATATTTATTGAATTGGACAGGACTTTAACCCTGTTATCAATAATATAAACCCTTTTTCTCTTTGGTTTATACTACAAATTTAGGGGTGCAGAACGTAACCTATTTGAGGAGTAAAAAAAACTTCAAAATTTCTTTATTTTTTTCTAAAATACTTTTTCTTATTCGAATAATTCAACATAACTCAAAAATGAAAATTTTAATTGTCGGTGCTGGAAATATGGGAACAACGTATGCAGAGAGTTTTTTACTTTCTCATTCTATTACAAAAGATGATTTACTGATATTAGAAAAAACACCTGAAAAAGCTGATTTTTTGAGAGAGAAAGGCTATTCTTATGTTATCTCTACGCCTGATGAACGAGTTTCAAAAGTTCAATTAATTATTTTGGCAGTCAAACCACAAGACACAAAAGCATTATTTGAAACGCTCAATAGCTATATTTTGCCTTCTCAAACTGTTCTTTCTATAATGGCAGGGGTTAAGATTGAAACTTTAAAAAAGAGTTTGGGAACTACAAAAGTTATTCGTGCTATGCCAAACCTTCCTTCTCAAATTGGAATGGGAATGACAGGTTTTACAGCTGACCAATCGGTAACTAGAGATGAATTGTTTTTTGTTCAAAACCTTCTCAATACAACAGGAAAATCGCTTTATTTTTCAGAAGAAGAAAAAATAGATGCCGTAACAGCTATTTCTGGCAGTGGTCCTGCGTATGTTTATTTTTTTATGGAAGCCATGATAAAAGAAGCTCAAAAAATGGGTTTTTCACATTCTGAAGCCGAACTATTGGTTACACAAACATTTATGGGAGCTGTTCATTTAGAAAACCGAAGTAATTATTCGTGTGAAGAATGGATAAAACGAGTTTCTTCAAAAGGAGGAACAACAGAAGCTGCGCTAAACTTTTTTTCTAAACAAGAAATATCAGATAAGATAGGACAAGGATTGCAAGCAGCACAGAAAAGAGCAAAAGAATTGGGAGAATAAATTTTGGAAACTCAATAACAAATTTATTTTTTCTATGTTATGATTTTAGTTTATTCATACAAAAGACATTTTTTATTGCTTTTCATTTTTTCAACTTGATTTTTTTATACCTACTTATTTTATGGCTCACAAATTCAAATTCAAAGATTTAGGAAAACTTCTCAAAGAAACGTTTAAAGAATGGAATGCCCTTGACCCTTTTCGTGAAAGTGCTGTCATTGCCTATTATACTATTTTTTCCTTACCTGGGCTTTTGATTATGGTAATCAAATCAGCAGGCGCACTTTTTGGAGAAGAAGCTGTCAGAGGAGAAATTACAGGACAAATTTCTGGAATGATAGGGCAAGAGGCAGCCGAAGCTGTACAAGAAATGATAAAAAATGCACTTAGCAATCAAGATTCTACTTTTGCTTTAATAGTAGGAATTGGTTCGCTAATTTTTGGAGCAACAGGTGTTTTTGTTCAACTGCAAAAGTCATTTAATAATATTTGGGAAGTAGAACCTGATACAAGTGGCAGTGGAATAATGAAACTAGTTACAGATCGGGCTACTTCTTTTGGACTTATTATGGTAATTGCTTTTTTATTATTGATTTCACTTATCGTATCTACGCTTATTTCTACACTTTCAGATTGGATGATGAATTACCTACCTGATTTTATGATTTATGCTATGAGTGCTATTGAAATAGTAATCTCACTTATTATAATAGGAATCTTATTTGCTTTTATGTTCAAAACACTCCCTGATAGAGAAATTCAGTGGAAAACTGTCGGCATTGGTGGAATTGTTACAGCAGTTTTATTTACATTGGGTAAAGAAGGATTAAGTTTTTATTTTGGAATTGCAGAGCCTGCTTCTACGTATGGCGTAGCTGGTTCAGTTGTCTTGATTTTGCTTTGGGTTTCCTACGCTTGTTTAATTCTGTTTTTTGGGGCAGAATTTACAAAAGTATATGCTCGCTTTTATGGACATCGTACAAAGGTTTCCAAACATGCAAAAAGTAAAGAAAAACTTCTAGATCGACGACCTACCTCTTTATAAGATATTCAGAAAAGGAACTTAATTAATTTCAAGTTCCTTTTTTTTGTTAGTTGAAGATTGTCAGTAATACACTCATTTTTATAAATGTAATAAGTAGTTTGAGCTTAATAGATTGAAAAATTATGTAATTTATCGAAAAGAAATGCAATTATTTTGAAATAGTTTGTAAATTAGAGTACCAAACTTTACCTAATAATTGCATTTATGAATTCTTTTTTATTAAAGACACTACTATTTTTCAGTAGTTTTATTTTTAGTTATTTGCCCTGTATTTCTTTCTCACAAGCTCAAAACCCTCATTTTCGTACTTACACTATACAAGAAGGATTACCACAAAGCTCGGTTTACTCTCTCTTTTTAGACAACCAGTCTAAACTTTGGGTAGGAACACAAGGAGGAGTTGCTTCTTTCAATGGACAAAATTTTACTACCTACACACAAAAAGAAGGTTTAGGAGACAATCATGTAACCACAATTTATCAAGATAATCAAAATCAGATTTGGGTGGGACATCGTTATACAGGTATTTCTCTCAAAAAAGGTAATACATTTATCAATTTTGCAGCCGATACTATAAAAGCTGTAAATTCTATCCTACAAACAGAAAATAAAAAACTTTGGATAGCCACAAATACAGGTCTTTTTTTGGTAGATGCAATTACTGGAAAACTACTTTCTCATCATTTCCAAACTAATTTTATTAGTCAGATTTTTACAGAAAATAATGAAACGTTTGTTGCAGGAACAAATGGATTACATAAATTAAATACCACTAAACAAATACCAATACTTGATTCACTTCTTTCTCCCTTTAATCTCAACTCACAAGCAGCAGGTTTTTCGGATGTCAAATTTATAGATAAAAATATGCTTTGGGTAGCCACAGCAAATGAATTATTCAAAATTTCATTAGAAAAAGCACAGAAACCTACTGTTTTAGAAAAGTATACAGTCAATGAAATTCCTCTTTTGAATGGAATAAATTCTCTCAAACTCTCAAATGACAAAAGCATTTGGGTAGCTACAAATGGAGGAGCTATTCATATAAAAGACAAAAAAATAGAAACTTTTACCACTCAAAATGGACTTGCAGGGGCGCAATTAACCACTATCGAACAAGACCACGAAGGGCAAATTTGGATAGGAACACACATGGGAAAAGGACTTTCGCTTTTTTTAGGTCGTTATTTTGAACAAATAAAACAAGCTGAAGACGAAATCGTTTTTGCAACCACAACAGATAATCAAGGAGGAGTTTGGACAGGAACACTTTCAGGTTTATATCGCTATACATTTACAAATGAAGCTCAAAGTAATATTGCTACTATAGAACAGATAAATATTTTCCCCAACACTTCAATTACATCACTTTATACCGATTCAAGAGGTTTGGTTTGGATAGGTGCAAGAGGAAAATTGGCGAGTTACAATCCTCAAACCAAACAAATTTCAGATTATTCAAAATTGATAAATGGCAATCCAAATTCACCTATTATTTCAATCAATGAAGACAAAACAAATCAGATTTGGGTTTCAGTTTTTAGACAAAAATGTGTTCGTTTAACTATGCAAGGACAAAAAGCGATTTCTACTCAAGATTTTACAACCAATGAAGGACTTGTCAGTAATGTAATTTGGACTTTGTATAAAGACAAAAAAGGGGACTTATGGTTTGGAAGTAATGATAATGGACTTTCTCGCTATGATGGGACAAAATTTCATTCACTTACCAAAAAAGAAGGTTTACCACACAATCGTCCTGCTGCCATTACCGAAGATGCAGAAGGAAATTTGTGGTTTGCAAGTATTGGAGGTGGTATTTTCAAGTATGATGGAAAAGATTTTAAAGTTTATACAACGAAAGATGGCATTACATCAGATAATCCTTATTTAATTGTTGGAGATGCTTTGGGAAATATTTGGATAGGAACAAATGATGGCTTAAATCGCCTGAATCCAAAAACAAATGAAGTGAAAAAATATAGCTTTAAGGAAGGTTTTACAGGGATGGAAACGAATCAAAATTCAGTTTTTAGAGATAAAAATGATAATCTTTGGTTTGGAACAATCAATGGACTTATGAAATGTAATCCTACTTTATTTGAAAAAAATGAAACTCCTCCACCTATTTTTTTAGAAAACACACAGTTATTTTTGAGAGATACCATTCAAATTAGTAATCAAGAATTACCTTATGATAAAAATTATCTGACTTTTAATTTTATAGGAATTAGCTACAAGAATCCAACTGATTTGCGTTATCAATATCGTTTGACTGGATTAGATACAGAATGGTCGCCTCCAACAAACGCAAATTTGGCTACTTATACAAGTCTTCCTCATGGAAAATATAACTTTGAAGTTCGTGCCATCAATGCTGATGGTGTAGTTTCTAAAGAGCTGGCAACTACTTCATTTGTAATCAGTCCTGCTTTTTGGAATCGCCTGTGGTTTCAGATTTTAGCTGGAGTTTGTATTTGTTTTTTAGTTTGGGGAGGTCATAACTTGCGTATGCGAAAAATTCAGAATGACAAACTGCATTTAGAAAAAATTGTAGAAATTCGTACCGAAGAAATAAATGCTCAAAAAGAAGAAATAGTATCTTATAATGATTCTTTAGTAGAAAGAAATGCTGAAATTATGCAGCAAAAAGAAGAAATTTTGGCGCAAAGAGATGATATTAGTTTACAAGCCGAACAGCTTTCATTCATTTATTTAGAAGCTGATAAACAGAATAAAAAAATTAGTCAGAGTATTCGTTATGCAAAGCGAATCCAACAAGCAATGTTGCCTTCTGAAAAAACTTTGTTGCGTCTTTTACCAAATCATTTTGTGTATTATCAGCCAAAAGATGTTGTGAGTGGTGATTCGTATTGGATAGGAAAAACAAAAGACAAGATACTTATTGCAGGAATTGACTGTACAGGACACGGCGTACCAGGAGCAATTATGGCAATGGCAGCCAACTCTGCACTCACTCAAATCATTGAAGCAGAGGGAGAATGGCAACCTCACAAAGTTTTGAGTAGATTACATACACTTATTCGTCAGAATTTATCACAATCTGAAAGTAATATCAAAGATGGAATGGATATTATTTTGTGTGCTTTTGATAGTGATGAAGTTGAAAACAAACAAGTATATTTTGCAGGTGCAAAACGTCCTTTTATTTATGTTCAAGATAAAAAACTGCATTCTATAAAAGGCGACCGTCATTCTATTGGAGGAAAAGAAGAAGATATAGAATTTACATTGCATACTTTGCCTTCAAATTCGGATACAACTTTTTACCTTACTTCTGATGGCTATCAAGACCAATTTGGAGGAAAAGAGAATAAAAAATTAGGAAGACACGATTTTTATGAAATGATTAAAGAAGTAGCTTCTCAACCTTTGGACAAACAGAAACAATACTTTACTGATTTTATGGAAAAATGGCAAGAAGAAGGAAATGAAGACCAAATTGATGACCAACTTATTTTAGGTTTTAAGTGGAGTTAAAATAGCCTACTTTTTATCTTCTTTTGTAATTTCTATACTGTGTCTGATGTCTGTTTTGATGATGTTGATTTCTGTTTTTATAACGAGTAGTATCTTCTAAAAACTCTTTTACTCTAGCAGTTTTTGCCCTTTTTTGTCCATCTACTTGTCTTAAAATATATTTTTCTGTTTTAGTGCCCTGCTTTTTTTCATTTTTTACAGGAAAAATAAAATCTGTATAAAATCGTAGCTTTTTCTTGAGTAAACGAACTCTTCTTTCAGGAAAATCAACAAATTTGATTTTGGCTTGACTTGAAATATCTTTTTTTGTTTTGGCTAAACGCAATAAAAAAGCAGTGATTCGTTCTTTTTTTGAAAAAAGTAAAGGAATACTAACTTCCTTATGTGTTTTGTCTTGCTTTTTCAAAACCAAATGAACATAACAACTAGATTGATAATGAATTTCGATTTCGCTTACTCGTGCAAGTTCGATAAAAACCCCTTGTTGAATACCTTCAAAATAAAGAAAGAAATTATGATTAAAAATACCAAAAGTAATAGATTCTTCGCTTTCTAAAACATCTACATTTCTTATCGGAAATTGATATTTTTCCTTTTTGACAGGCTTTTTAAGTGAATATTTAGTATTACCGAAAACAAAAATATAAGATAATAATGCCGTAGAAGAGAAGAATATAAATTTTGATAAAACTGTATCTAAAAAAGGAATAGCAAAAAGTCCTAAGATAAATGAAGCTATCACAGTTATTATCATAAATATACCGATATTCGACACCCAACCTTGTTCTGTATCGGTTTCTTGTATTTGTAATTCTCCTTCAATAGGTTTGTTTATTTTTTCTAATAAATTAGTGTACTGTTCTGTTCCTTGTTTGAAAATTGGGTCTAATCGAATTTCTATTTTTTTATCTATTGGATTAAAATCAGAAAGCATTTTCAAACACTCTTCAAATGAAATAGAAGAATTTGTAAGCGTAATAAAATGAGGTTTTATAATCGAAACATTTAAAAGCAAAGGCACAGAAACAGGAACTTTTTTAAGCGTTTTGGTCTGTCCACAATGCTTCCTATCCATATATTCCCACGAATCTTTGAGAAAAGCAGACTTACAAATTCCACAAAAAACAACCTCGTCATCTGCTTGAATTAAATCTCCTGTAATAGCATCTTTTCGCTTTTCTTCTAAAAAAGATTGATGTAAATGGCTATTTATTTTGTGAATATTCATTTTCTATAAAAGTAATATCGGGATAGATTTTTAAACTATTTTTTAAAGATTTCTTTTGATTAGTAGGAAAGTTAGTAATCATTATATTTGAAGGGTTCGCAATTTCTTTGTTAGAGGAAGCTAGTTTTGTCAAAAACTTTGTTACTCGTGAGTTTTTTGTAAAAACCAAAGGTATTTCTATTTCTTGACTAGCTATTTTATAACTTTTCAAAATCAAAAGTATGTAACAATGTGAGTGGTATTTAATTTCTATTTCATTTATCTTCGTTAATTCCACAAAGATTGCTTGTTGTAATTCTTCAAAATAAAGAAATAGATTGTGATTAAAAATACCAAAAGTAATTGAGTGTTTGAAACTAAACTTATTTTCTAAACTTTCTAAAGTCGTTCTTTTCGGAATTTTATTTTTCTTCTTCTTTCTAAGTTTCATCTTTTTAAATATGTCTTTAATATACTCACTCAAAAAGCTTATACAAAAAAGTCCTGTAAATAGAGCAATAAGAAAAGGAAAAATTTCAAATCCTGCATAATCTTTAGGAATCAAATAAATGATACCAATCGAAATAAAAAACAAGACTAGAAGTATCATAAAACAGCCAAGTAAACTTTCATTATCCTCTTCACTTTTGATAATAATTTCTTTATTAACTTTTTCAATTTTCCTTATCGTTTTTTCTACTAAACTGATATATTCTTCTGTTCCTCTTTTTAAGACAGAATCTAACACAATATCTACTTTTTTATCTTTTGCTTTAAAAGATGAAAGTAGTTTCAAACACTTTTTAAAGGAAGTAGAAGAATTTGTAAGTGTAATAAAATGAGGTTTTATAATAGAAACATTCAACAACAAGGGTTTAGAAATAGGAACAGAATTGAGCGTTTTGGTTTGCCCACAGTGTTTTCTATCCATGTATTCCCATGAATCCTTTTGAAAGGCTGATTTACAAATTCCACAAAAAACAACCTCATCATTTGCTTGAATCAAATCGCCTGTAATGGCATCTTTTCGTTCTTCTTCTAAAAAAGATTGATGTAAATGAGGGTCTATTTTATGAATATTCATCTTTCTTTATAATGTCTTACTATAAGAAGGAAAATCTATTAATGTGATATTTCCTGTTTTATAAAATTCTTTTTGCAATTTTATCAATTCTGATAAAAATAAATTCACGTCTTCTATATTCAAAAAGACTAACGGAATAGTTACCTCAACATCTTTTTTTTTGTGTTTTATTAGTGTAATGTACCAATAGGTATCAGATTGATAATTAATTCTAATTTGATCAATTCGTGTAAATTTTACAAAAATAGCTTGTTGTACTTCTTCAAAATAAAAAAATAAACTATTATCGAAGATTCCAAAAGTAACAGTATCATGATTGTCTGAAGAATGCATGCTTTTTGGTGGAAATTTATGTATTTTTCCGATTTGCTCCTTTTCTAGAAGATAATCAATCTCCTTATCATTTGGTTCAGAGTTAATAAATAGCTTTGTCATAAGAAAGTAAATTATTACTATAACTACTAAAGCCAAAGCTACTCCTTCTACCCAACCAATTATCATGAATCTACTAAACGCAAAGATTGAGAGTGGTATAGCAAAAACTGATACTGTTACTGTTACAATGAAAGCTCTTAGAGTATCCTCGTCTATTGTTTCAACAGATTTGTGATTTTTTCGCATTTCATCTCCTATGCGCTTACTTTCTATTCTTTTATATTGGTCTGATAACTCATTATATTTTGACGTTCCTTTCTTAAAGTTTTCATTCAAATAAATAACTGTTTTTTTGTCGATTGGCTTAAAAGTAGAAAGACAATTTTGACACTCTTTAAAAGAAATATCTGAATTTATGAGCGTGATAAATTTAGGAATAATTTTGAAAACACTAAGTGATAAAGGCTGAGAAATAGGAACAGAATCAAGCGTTTTAGACTCATTACAATGTTTTTCACCAATATACTCCCAAGAATCTTTCAAAAAAGCAGATTTACAAATTCCACAAAAAACAACCTCATCACTTGCTTGAATTAAATCTCCTGTAATGGCATCTTTTCGTTCTTCTTCTAAAAAAGATTGATGTAAATGAGGGTCTATTTTATGAATATTCATTTTCTCTGCTTTATATTTAGTCTGTAATTCTACTTATTTATCAATCTGTAACATAAAATTAGTACAATTCTTGAAACTATTTTATTTAATACAGACGTTATCTATTTAGTTTTGTTTGGGTAAATTGTATCTATATTTGACTTATAAACAAAAAAAACTCCTACAAAACTAAATTATCTAACAAAGATTTATAAAAATCAATACTCAATTCACTAAAACACAATTCATTATGAAAACCTCTACTCCAGATAAAATTATTTATATTATTAGGCACGGACAAACTGAATACAACCGATTAGGTTTAGTACAAGGTTGTGGCATAGATTCAGATTTGAATGATGTCGGTAGGCAACAAGCTGAACTATTTTTTCAAAAACATGGACACATAAAATTTGATAAAGTCTATACTTCAATGCTCAAACGAACACATCAAAGTGTACAAGATTTTTTAGATTTAGAAATAGCTTGGGAAAAACTTGTTGGTCTCAATGAGGTCAGTTGGGGCGATAAAGAAGGAAGACCTGTTACAAAAGAAGAAAATGATGCCTATTTTGAAATGCTGAAAGGCTGGCGTAATGGAGAGCTACATCTAAAAGTACCAAAAGGAGAAAGTCCTCTTGAAGTAGCAGAAAGACAAAGAGAAGCCCTAGAGGTAATTCTTTCCCGTCCACACGAAAAACAAGTTTTGGTTTGTATGCACGGAAGAGCAATGAGAATATTACTCTGCCAACTTATGCGACAACCTATTTCGAATATGGATGACTTCGAACACTCAAACCTAGGTTTGTATATTTTGCATTATCATTATGATACGCATAGTTTTGAACTACAACTAGCTAATGATAAAAGCCACTTAGAAGAAATGAATGTTTCTAAATAATTGTTTTAGAAAGTATTTTTCTACGTTTTTTACTTACTGATTTATTTGTAATCTATATTTTCTCAAAAAAATAAAAGAAACTAATTTTAATTTGTGCTATATGTTTTTTGAGATTTTGTAAAAAGTATGTTACGTTTTTGTCCTTGATGGAGACACCAATAACACCTATTTTTTTACTACTATTGGTATCTCCACTGACAATAATTTATTCCCAAGAAATAGTTAGTCATAAATTTAATTAGCTTCCCTACCTTAAAAGAAGGTAATTTTAATTGACTTTATTCCCTTTTCGATTCATAATTAATAATTGATTTGTAAGAATGCACTTTTTTTACTTTCTTAGCTATTCGATTGGTTAGAATAAAAAATTAATCGCATCACATTAACACAAAAATATAGCGTGTTCCAAGAAGATTTAATTATAAGAGATGAAAAGTTTGAAGTCGATCAAATAGGTAGATACAAACTTTGTTTTGCCCTTACGCCTACACAATGTCGTTTAGTGGTTTTTGATACAAAATCAGACCGTTGTCTGTGTTACGAACGATATACATCTGATTTTTATTTAGAAACCGATGAGCAGTTTTTAGAAGCCTTTAGCAGTTTGGTAGATACACATAGTTTTGCTTCGGCTGGATACTGGCAGAAAATTACACTCATGATGGGAGGACAAGAATTTACCTTTGTTCCAGATGAATATTTTAGAACAGAATATGCCCTTTCTTATTTGCGTTTCAATACTACTTTGGATACTTCAAAAACGTATGTACAGTTTAGTGAGCATCAGCTTGCATCTACAAATTGTCTTTTTTCAATGCCCAAAACAGTTTCAGATTGGATAGAAGAAAAATATCCTCATCAAAAAACAGGAATTACGTATGTGCATCAAACGGCTGCTTTTTTGGAAGGACTTTTATTACAAGAAAATAAAGCAAATCAAGTTCATGCACTTATAGAAGGAAATCAACTTTTTGTAGCTGTTTTAGAGGAGCAAAATCTTCTCTTCTTGAATCGTTTTGAATTTAAGAATGCTGAAGAAGTTGCTTATTTTATTTTAGCTGTAAGTGATGATGTAAAAATAAATTCTCAAAAATTAGAAGTTGTTCTTTATGGACAAAGCAATAAAGAAGGAAAGATTTTTCAGCTTTTAGATAGATATGCCTATGTAAAGTTTGCTGAGCGTCCTGCCCATCTTAGTTTTGGGTATCAATTTGATCAACTAGAAAGTCACGAAGATTTTGATTTGTTTAGCTTGTATTATGTCAAAACGGTTTAAAACAGTTATCAGTTAATTTCATTTTCGATTTAAATAATATAGAATTTTAGTTGCAGTGCAACGCAATATTTGTAGAAGTTTGTGTGTTTACAAACCTTCCCTAACAACAAGAAATTATGGCAAAATTTGAAGTAACCAACATCTCATCAACAGAAGACAGCTTTTTTGACCGTCAAGAAAGAATAGATTGGTGGGAACAAGATAAACTAAAAAATGCTACTGTTTTGGTAGTGGGTGCTGGTGCAATCGGCAACGAAACACTAAAAAATTTAGCTCTTTTAGGAGTTGGAAATATTCTGATTACTGATTTTGATGATATTTCAAAGTCTAATTTAAGCCGAACAGTTTTATTCAGAAAAGGAGACCAAGGAAAACGAAAAGCACAAACAGCAGCTGAAAGAATTAAAGACATGGCTCTTTCAGATGATTTTAAAGTAAATTATTTTGAAGGTGATGTGGTTTGGGAACTTGGAACTGGCGTTTATAGACACGTAGATATAGTTTTGGGTTGTTTGGATAATATCGAAACTAGAATTGCTGTAAACAAACAATGTTACTTGGCTGGAACGCCTTGGATTGATGCAGGAATTTATGAATTAGGTTTGAGAATTAATTTTTATAAACCCCCTCATTCGCCTTGTTATCAGTGTAGTTTGTCACCCAATCAATGGCAGGCTGCTAGAGAGCGTTATTCGTGTGATGATTTTAAAAAACAAGTAGTTAGTGAAGGAAAAATTCCTACAGTTCAGATTGCCTCTGCTTTAGTGGGTGCGTTGCAAGTTCAGGAAGCTATAAAATTCCTTTGTGGACAAGAAGTACCTGTCGGAAAACAAATCTATTATCAAGGAAAAACAAATGATTTTGATGTTTTTGATATGCCAGATAATCCAGATTGTTGGGCGCATCAAGCGAGTTATGATGAGATTATTTCTTTAGATTTGGATACAGATATTTTACTTAAAGATTTCTTAAAAGAAATTTCTAAACCTGAAAATTCAGGCGAAGGAGCAACATTAGATTTTAGAGGAGATAGAACATTTGTAAAGAATATGTCGTGCCGAACTTGCCAAAAACAAATTGAATTTTACCGTCCTTCTTTCCGTATTTTTGATTACGAAAGTCATTGTGAAGAGTGTAGAAGTGAAGGAAAAAATGAATCAGAACACCAAACTCCTGCACCAAAACAAACTATTGGACAGTTCAATTTAGAAACAACAGAAGAAAGACTACTTAATTTTTCATTAAAAGAACTAGGAGTTCCTATTTTGCACATCGTGGCTGTTCAAGATACAGATGGAAAACATAAATATTATGAACTTACTGGAGATAAGAAAAAGCTTTTCAGTTAGTAATAAAAACAAATTGAGAATTGAGAATTCAGATTTTAGAAGTTAGAATTAATAAAACTAAATGTATTTTCATTCTCTTTTATCTCTTCATTCTCTGTGTTTGAAAATGTATTTATATTACTAATTCCTATTATCTAATTCCCAATTCCTAAAAAAAGAATTTGAAAACTATCTTCATTGGTGCTGGAAATGTAGCTTTGCATTTGGCATTTTTATTTTCTAAGAAACAAGACTTAAAAATCACTCATATTTGGAGTAGAAATAGAGAAAACGCAGAAATTTTAAAGCAAAAACTTAATGATAAAAATATAGAAATTTATCATTCTGTCGAACAACTAGATTTTTCTAAAACTGATGCAGATTTAGCTATTTTGTCTATTGCAGACGGAGCTTTTGAACCTGTTTTATCAAAACTTATTCTTCCAAAAAACTGTATTTTGGTGCATACTTCGGGAGCGCAACCGATGGAAATGTTGAAACTAGCTAATCAAAATGTGCTAGGAGAAAAAATAGAAAAAATTGGTGTTTTTTATCCTTTACAGACTTTTAGCAAAGCAAAAGAAGTTGATTTCGCTTCTATTCCATTTTGTATAGAAGCAAATGAGAAAGAAATTGAAGAAAAACTGACTTCTTTAGCAAAACAGTTTTCTGAAAAAGTATTTCAAGTTTCTTCAAAGGATAGAAGTATTTTGCACGTTGCTGCCGTTTTTGCGTGTAATTTTTCTAATTATTTATGGACAATTAGCGAGCAAATTTTGAAAGAAAAAAATCTTCCTTTTGATATGCTAAAACCTCTATTGGAAGAAACACTTCAAAAAGCATTAGAAATAAATCCATCAAATGCTCAAACAGGACCTGCAATTAGAAAAGATGAAAAGATAATAGAAAAGCATTTAGAAATGATTGAAGAAATGAATTTATCTGATTCTAATCCTCATTTCACGCAGATTTATAAATTAATGACAGAGAGCATTCAAAAAAAATAATAGATTTTTATCGTAGGTTAAAGGCTTGCCTTTGACTGTATTCTAGTTTTTGTAAAAATTCATTCTTAAATTTACAAAATGAAATTTTATTTTGTAGATACAAACGAGAAAGTTACTGCTGCTTGGGAAAAAGTTTTTCAAGATGTAGAAAATGTAATTGTCAAGAACGATTCTATTTTTAATTATCCTTCTGATGTTATTGTAAGTCCTGCTAATAGTTTTGGATTTATGAATGGAGGAATTGATTTTGCTATCTCTAAAAATTTGGGTTGGCATATTGAAAAAAGGCTTCAAAAAATAATTAGAGAAAAATATTTTGGAGAACTATTAGTTGGTCAAGCTGAAATTATTCCCACAGACCATACCGATTTCCCTTATTTAATTTCTGCTCCGACTATGCGAACTCCCATGACAATTCATAGAAGTCCGAACGTATATTTGAGTATGAAAGCAATTTTGACACTCTTAAATTATGGGAAATTTGAAAATGGAGATCTTATAAAAGAGAGAATCAAAACGGTTGCTCTTTCAGGCTTAGGAACTGGTGTTGGACAAGTCCCAGCATTGCTTTGTGCTAGAAGTATGAGAATAGCTTGGGAGGATGTAATGAATGAAAAATTCAAAACTGAAAAAGGATGGGAAGAATTACGCTCAAATTATGCGTACTTCTTTACACACCACGACAGAGATATAACTTACAATATTCCTTAATTTATTTTATAAAAATGGTCATTATAGACGGAAAATCTGGACAACTTGCTAATCGCATTTTTTCTTTTGCTTTTTTTATAGCCAATGCTATTGAACACAAATACACACTTTATAATCCCAATTTTGATGAATATGAAGAGTATTTTCCTGCTGTAGCTCAAAATAAATTTCTAAATTATTCTATCAAAACTCGTCTTTCAGAAAATGATTCTATCGATAAATTTTTGCGACAAAATTTAGAGCGTTTACGTTATCGTTTGCCAAAAATTGATAAAAATAAAAGATGGATAGAAACACTAAATATTTCAGAGTATGATAAAGACGAACGAAAATATGATTTGAATAGTCAAGAGTTTTTAGAAAAAACAAAGAAAATTCTTTTCGTGCAGGGGTGGAATTTTAGAGATTATCAAAACTTTGAAAAACATGCGAATAAAC
Organism: Bernardetia sp.; assembly: GCA_020630575.1. Lineage (GTDB taxonomy): Bacteria > Bacteroidota > Bacteroidia > Cytophagales > Bernardetiaceae > Bernardetia. The sequence goes on along the minus strand of JAHDBD010000003.1, from coordinate 72,086 downwards.
TTCGAACCATTTTTACACCTCAACAAAAATACATAGATAATGTCAAAGAACTAATAGAAAAAAGAAGACAGGACACTGATATTTTGGTAGGTGTGCATATCCGAAGAGGCGATTATAAAGATTTTTTTGGAGGGAAATATTATTTTGAATGGGAAGAGTATGCTAATTTTTTAGTTCAGATTAAAGCAGAAGTAGAAAATGATGTTAGATATCTAAATCAAAAAGTTCGTTTTTTAATTTGTTCGAATGATAAAATTGAAACAAAGCCTTTTGAAGAACAAAATTTAGATATTTGTTTTTCTACCAATCATTTCTTAGAAGATATGTATTGTTTAGCTGCCTGTGATTATATTTTAGGTGTACCGAGTTCGTATTCTATGTGGGCTTCTTTTTATGGAAAAACACCTTTACGAATTTTGGATAAAAAAGGAACACAAATTTCATTACAAGATTTTAGTCCTATCAAAACAATAGACCATTTTGAAAATGGTAAAATCTTCAAACATACCCTCTAATAATTTTATAAATTGAAAAAATCACCCTTAAAGATAGTTGTTTTTTTACAGTAATTGAGTATATTGGTAATAGATAAATACGTAAATAAAAATGCTTATCAAAAACAGATTTATAAATGTTTCATGAAGAATCTGTAACTAAATTGTGAATAGAAAGGTACTTTATTGTAAATTATTTTTCTATAAAACAAAAAAATAGGCTTGTTTTCTAAAAGTTTTGTGCTAACTTTATTATATAGAATTAGAAAATTAAAGTTTTAACTAGCACGAAATAATCAAATATAGTAGAAAACAAAAGATTAGATGAATGTAATTCAAGCAGGATTATAAACTCTCTAAACAACTTCGTATTAATACTATTTCACAAGTCGTACCCTATCTTACAAAAGGTTTTAAAATGGTAGAGCAAAAAATAAATCTCAAAAAAACACTAAAAGAAGTTTTTGGATATAATCAATTTAGAGGAAATCAAGAAACAATTATTCAAAACCTTCTTGATGGCAAAAATACATTTGTAATTATGCCCACAGGAGCAGGCAAATCACTTTGTTATCAACTTCCTGCTATTGTAAGGGAGGGGACAGCAATCGTAATTTCGCCTTTGATAGCTCTCATGAAAAATCAAGTTGATCAGCTGAATGCTGTCGGAATCAATGCTTCTTTTCTCAACTCCACGCTCTCAAAATCAGAAAGTAATAAAGTCAAAAAATCAGTACTGGCAGGAAATACAAAACTGCTTTATGTTGCTCCTGAATCTCTTACCAAGCCAGAAAATTTAGATTTTTTATCTAAAGCCAATCTTTCTTTTATTGCTATTGATGAAGCTCACTGTATTTCGGAATGGGGACATGATTTTCGTCCAGAGTATCGTCGTATCCGTTTCATTGTAGATTCACTCGGAAATTTACCTATCATTGCGCTTACAGCAACAGCAACACCAAAAGTACAACAAGACATTCAAAAGAATCTTCACATGGAAGATGCAAATGTCTTCAAAACTTCATTTAATCGTCAGAATTTATATTATGAAGTTCGTCCAAAGAAAAATGTAAAAAAACAGTTAATAAAATATTTAAAAGGAAAAAAAGGACAATCAGGTATCATTTATTGTTTGAGTAGAAAAAAGGTAGAAGAAATTCACGAATTTTTGAAAGTCAATGATATAAAATCACGTCCTTATCATGCAGGGTTGGATTCTAGTATCCGAATGCAAAATCAAGATGCTTTCCTAAATGAAGAAGTAGACATAATTGTTGCTACTATTGCCTTCGGAATGGGAATTGACAAGCCAGATGTTCGTTGTGTGATTCATTATGATGCACCAAAGTCTTTAGAAGGCTATTATCAAGAGACAGGAAGAGCAGGAAGAGATGGATTGAATGCCGACTGTATTATGTTTTATAGTCCAGAAGATATTCATAAACTAGAAAAATTCAATAAAGACAAACCAGTTACAGAACGAGACAATGCACGTCATTTGTTACAAGAAATGATGGATTATGCTACTTCTGGAGTTTGTAGAAGAAGACAATTACTTCATTATTTTGGAGAAAATGTAGATAAAGACGGAGGTTTTAATGACAATACAGACAAACCAAAACCAAAATTTGAAGCTAATGAACATACAGAGTGGGTGTTGAAAGCTGTCAAAGAAACAGAAGAACGTTTTACGATTAGTCATATCGCTGATGTACTGATAGGAAAAGAAACTGACTATGTCAAAAGTTATAGTCATAATAAAGTAAGTGTTTTTGGTAATGGAAAAGATCAAACTGTTCAATATTGGCGTTCTGTAATTCGTCAAGTTTTATTATTTAATTATCTCAACAAAGATTTTGACAATCACGGTGTTGTAAAGTTAAATGATAAAGGAAGAAAGTTTTTGGAAAATCCAAAGGCACATAAGGTAATGCTGACAGAAGATCACGACTTTAGTAAAATCACAGCAGAAGACGAAGAAAAAGATATTGGAGGAACAACAGTAGACAGAGGACATGACCCTGTTTTATTTGATTTACTTAAAAAATTACGTAAAAAATTAGCAAAAGAAAAAGGGTTTCCTCCTTATGTAATCTTTCAAGATCCTTCTTTGGAAGAAATGGCAACTGTTTATCCTACCACCAATGACGAACTAGCACAAATAAATGGTGTTGGAATGGCAAAGGTAGATAAGTTTGGTAAAGTATTTTTAGATGCCATTAACAAATATGTAGAGGATAATGATATTGAAACCGATGCAGAAGTATTAGTAAAACAAACGGCTAATAAATCAAAAGTCAAAATTTTTATTATTCAACAGATTGATAGAATGATTGACTTAGAAGAAATTGCTGATGCAAAAGGCATAAAAGTAAGTGATTTAATTTCTGAAATAGAACATATCTGTTATTCAGGAACAAAACTTAATCTTGATTATTATATTGATAAAATAATGGATTATGATCGTCAGGATGAAATCTATGATTATTTTATGAACGCTGAAACAGATAGTATTCAAGATGCTTTAGATGAGTTTGAAGAAGACGAATATGGAGAAGACGAATTACGACTAATGCGTATTAAGTTTTTATCAGAATATGCGATGTAAAATAACATCTGAAATTTTATAAAAATTGATTATATATCAAAAGTACAACTGAAAAAAGCTATCCAAAAAATATGGATAGCTTTTTTTATGTTTAAATAAAGAGAGTTAAGAACTTGCTCTTGTGTAATTTCTAGTTCCAACCACCACCTAAGGCACGATATACATTTACAATGGCATTCATCTGTTGCATTTTAGTATTTATAAGTTCTACTTTTGCTTCCAAAACATCACGTTGAGTCAGTAAAACTTCCATATAGTCGGCTCTTGTCGCTTGAAAAAGATCATTTGAAATTGTAGTTGCCTGATTAAGAGCTTCTACTTGTTGGGTTTCCAAATCATATTTTTGTTGTAAATTATTGATATAAGATAACTGATTTGTAACTTCTAAATAACCGTTCAAAATTGTTCTTTCATAATCATAAATAGCTTGAATTTGCTTTGAATTGGCAGTCAAATAATTTGCTTTAATGGCATTTCTATTGATAAGAGGGGAAGCCAAATCTCCAGCCAATGAATATAAAATAGATTCAGGAGCTTTTACTAAGAACGTAGGATTGAAAGCACGCAGTCCCAAACCAGCCGTAAGACGCAAAGAAGGATAAAAATTAGCTTTTGCTACAGCAATGTCTAGCTTTGTAGCTGCCAATTTTAATTCTGCTTGTTTAATATCTGGACGATTTCCCAAAAGCTGTGAAGGAATTCCTGCCGAAATTGTATTTGGAACAGAAGCCATAAAATCAGTAGAATTTCTTTCAATTGGTTGAGGATAACGACCTAATAAAAAGTTAATTTTATTTTCTGTAACCGTAATATCTTGAAGAATATCAAACTGCAAACTTGTTGTATTTAAAAGCTGAGCTTCAAAACGCTTGACTGCCAGCTCAGTAACCTTACCAGCTTGTTTTTGAAGGCGAACAATTCGCAATGCGTTCGTTTGAATTTCAATATTTTTATTAATGATATCCAACTGATTATCCAAGGCTAAAAGTTCGTAATACGAATTAGCAATTTCAGCAATAATATTGGTTACTAAGAAATTTCTGCCTTCGATAGAAGATAAGTAATTGAGATAAGCTGATTTTTTGGCATTTCTAAGTTTCTTCCAAATATCGACTTCCCAACTTGCATACGCTCCTATCATATAATCTTGTAAAGGGTCAGGTGTCTTTCTGCCATCTTCAATTTCACTCATCGCATCGCTTGCTCCTTTGCTAGTATAACGACTAGGTTTTTCTATTCCTGCACCTGCAGCAATATCTACAAAAGGTAGGTATTCTCCTTTTCTAATTCTTACTTCATTATTTGCAATCTGAATTTCTTGAAGTGTAATATTTAATTCTTGATTATTTTTGAGTGCTGTATCAATTAGAGCAATTAAATTTTTATCATTAAAATACTGCTTCCAATTCATTTTAGCTGAATTTGTAGAGTCAGCTTGATTTGAATAATTTTTAGGCGTTTGTGGATTTGCATTTTTATTTACCAACGTAGGAACAGAACAAGCTGTAACAAACGAAGAAATAAATAGAAAGACCAAATAATTATAGAGTTTGTATTTTTTTATTTTGAACATGATTTTTTTATGTTTTTTTTTTTTGGATAAAATATGTTATATTTTTTTGGTTCAAGCGTCGACGCTTGAACCAAAAAAAGAATAAATTATAAAACATGAGGATTATCCATGGCATGTTTATCTTCTGTCAAAGGCGTTTCATCTTCTCCTTTAATAAGGTGTTTGCCTTCTGCTATTGTTCCAAAAATATAATATAACCCTGGAACGATAATTACTCCGAAAACAGTACCGAAAAGCATACCCCCAAGCGCAGAAGCACCAATGGTTTTGTTACCAATTGCACCAGCACCATGAGCTAAAATAAGAGGAATAAGACCTGCAATAAAGGCAAAAGAAGTCATCAAAATAGGTCTGAAACGTACTTTTGCTCCTTCAATGGCAGCTTCCAATACAGTAAATCCTTGCTGTTGTTTTTGTACAGCAAATTCCACAATCAAAACAGCATTTTTACCCAAGAGTCCGACTAGCATAACCAATCCTACTTGTGCATAAATATCATTGGCTAGTCCCATTGATTTGACAAGTAAAAACGACCCAAAGACTCCAGCAGGAAGTGAGAAAATAACAGCTAATGGAATAATAAAACTCTCATATTGTGCTGCCAAAACAAAATAAACAAAGACCAAAACAACGATAAAAACATAAATAGCTTCGTTTCCACGTCTTGCTTCATCATAAGAAAGAGCTGCCCAGTCAATATCAAAACCATTTGGTAATGATTTGGCTTCTTCTCGTATGGCATCAATAGCCTCTCCACTACTATATCCTTTTGCTGGCACACCACTAAAACCTGATGAAGTGTACATATTATAACGGTTGATTTCGTTTGCTCCCTGTGTTTTATGAATTTTCATAAAAGCAGACATCGGAACCATTTCACCAACATCGTTTTTAACCCATAAATTCAGCACATCTTCTGGTAGTTTTCTAAATTCTGGCGAAGCCTGTACAAAGACTTTAAAAAAGCGTTGGTATTTGATAAAGCCTTGTTCATAAGTACTACCTACAAAAACAGAAAGTGTATTCATAGCATTTCCAATAGAAACACCTTTTTGCATGGCTAATTGGTTATCAATTTCGATTTCGTATTGTGGATAATTGGCACTATAAAACGTAAATACACCTGATAGTTCTTTTCGTTTTTCTAGTCTTTCCATAAAATCATTCGTTACTTTTTCAAGTAATTCGTAATCTCCTGTATTTGCTTTATCCAAAAGTTGAAGTGCAAAACCACCTGCTGCACCATACCCTGGAACGGCTGGAGGGTCAAAAAATTCAATTGTTGCCCCTGGAATAGCTGTCGATAATTCCTCTAATTCGTGAATAACTTCAGTAACAGTATGGTGTCTTTCCGACCACGGTTTTAAGTTAATTAGACAAGTTGCAGCATTCGAACCACGCCCTTCAGTCAAAACTTCATATCCTGCAATTGTAGAAACAGATTGAATTGCATCTACATCCTTCATTAGTTCTTGTAACTGACGTGCAATATCATTAGTACGCTCTAAGGTAGAACCAGGAGGTGTTTGGATAATGGCATAAACCATTCCTTGGTCTTCACTAGGAATAAATCCAGAAGGCAGGTTTGTTGCAATTCCGTAAATACCACCAGCAAAAGCAATCCACAAAATAGCTGTAACCAATCTTCTATGAGCAATTCTTTTCAATAGACCTACATATACATTAGTCAATTTTTCAAAACCTCTGTTAAAACCATCTAATCCTCTATTAAGCCATGTTCTTTTGCGTTTTTTGCCGTGATTATTTTTCAAAATCATAGCACACAAAACTGGTGTAAGTGTAAGGGCTACAAGTCCAGAAAGTACAATTGAACTTGCCATGGTAATAGAAAACTGTCTATAAAATACTCCCACAGGACCCGTCATGAATGCAATAGGAACAAATACAGCCGTCATAAGTAGCGTAATGGCGATAACTGCACCACTAATTTCTTTCAACACTTTTTGTACAGCTACGTAAGGAGAGCAATTTTCCTCTTCCATTTTGGCATGAACGGCTTCCACTACCACAATGGCATCATCGACAACAATACCAATAGCCAAAACAAGTGCAAATAGGGTAATCATGTTGATGGTCAGACCAAAAAGTTGCATAAAAATAAATGCACCAATAAGTGAAATAGGCACAGCCAAAGTAGGAATAAGCGTCGAACGCCAGTCTCCCAAAAATATAAATACTACTAATGCCACCAAAATAAAAGCATCTCTAAGCGTATGAACTACGTTTTCAGTAGAAGCATCTAAGAAACTAGAAACGTCATAACTAATTTCGTATTCCATTCCAGGTGGAAATGTTTTTTTGAGTTCTTCTAATTGAATTTTCACATCTTCAATAACTGCACTTGCGTTACTTCCATATGTTTGCTTCAACACAATTGCAGCCGAAGGATAACCATTAATATTAGAATAAATATCGTAATATTCACTTCCTAAGGCTACTGTAGCAATATCTTTTAATCGCAAAATTTCGCCCTCAGAATTGGCTTTTATTATCACATCGCCGTATTCTTTTTCATCATTGAGCCTATCTGAATACGCCAAAACATATTCAAGAGCTTCTGCACGCTGACCATCTCCACGACCAATACGACCAGCTTTACCAATAACACTTTGTTCTTCAAGAGCTTTCATTACTTCATCTGGCGAAATTTTATAGGCTCTCATGCGTTCAGGATTTAACCAAATACGCATTGCATACTGACGGCTACCTAATATCCTTGCTTGACCAATACCGTTAATACGTTGCAATTCAGGCAACATATTTACACCTGCAAAGTTGAAAAGGAATTTCATGTTTGCATTTTTGTCTGTACTGTAAAGGTTTACGTACATCAACATACTCGGCATCATTGGTGTAATAATTACGCCTTCACGCTGAACAAGCTCAGGAAGTCGGTTTCTGACTTGCTCTACACGGTTAGAAATTTGAACTAAGGCTTGATTGGGATCGCTTCCTGGTTCGAAAACGATTTGAATATTTGCTTCCCCTGCGCTAGTTGCATCAGATTTCATATAACGCATTCCCCAAGCACCATTAATGGCTTGTTCTAAAGGAATGATAACTGATTCGGTTAGCGTTTTGGCACTTGCCCCAGGGTAAGAAGCCGAAACCATTACCATTGGAGGTGCAATAGATGGAAATTGAGAAGTTGGGAGGGTATAAATGGACATTACACCCAAGAATATAATTACTAACGACAATACTATAGCTAGTACAGGTCGTTTTAAGAATTGTTCGAACATGGTAATTGGAATTTGAAAAATGAATGATTTAAGAAGCAATTACGAATTACGAATTAAAAATTACGAACATGGATATATTCATAATGAACAGTTTAGGATTTAAAACTGCTTCCTTTATTTAATTCTATTCCTAGTGCAATATTTTTTGATAAGAGTTTGTAAAATCGTTTAAATTATAAGTCACTTATTACAAGATTACATTCGTAATTCGTAATTCGTAATTCGTAATTTATAATTGTTTATTTTACTCTACATAGACCTCTAAAGTGTCTAGCACTTCTTTAGGGTCTTTGTATTCAAATGATATCTTATCATTATTTCTCACTTTTCGAATTCCTTCAAGCAGTATTTTTTCATCTTCTTTCAAACCTGCCTGAACGACATATAAATCTGGAAGTTCTCCAGCTACTACAATTTCTCTTTGATGTACTACATTTTCTTTATCTACCACAAAAACATATTTTTTCTCTAAAATCTCAAATGTTGCTTTTTGTGGAATAATAATAGCATTTTTGAAAGGAACAGTCATTTGAACATTTCCTGTTTCTCCATGTCTTAAAAGACCATTTGGATTTGGAAAAGTAGCTCTAAAAGCAATATTTCCAGTTTCATTATTAAAATCAGCTTCTATTGCCTTTACATAACCTACTTCACTAAATAGCTTATTGTTTGCCATTAATAGATTTACTTTCATCAAACTATCCTTTTTCTCATTGGCTTTGTATTCTAAATATTCGTATTCAGGAACATTAAAATATACCCACATAGTGCTATTGTCTGAAAGTGTAGTCAGTAATTCGCCTTCCTCTAAAAGACTTCCTTGTCTTACTTGCAGCCTGTCCATGATACCACTAAAAGGCGCACTAATTTTTGTGAAGCCCAAATGCACTTTGGTAAGTGATAATTCAGCTTTTGCTTTGTCTAGTTTTGCTTTTGCAAGTGCTAATTCATTGGGAGAAACGATAGAACTATCAGCCAACTTTTTAGTGTTTTTATATTCAATTTCTACAAAATCTACTTCAGCTTGAGCTTTTTGAGTTTCAGCTTCATAGAGCATTGGCATAATTTGGAACATGGCTTGTCCTTCATTTATTTTCTGTCCTTCATCAACATACGTATTTTGTAGATAGCCTCTTTCTAAAGCTCTAAGCTCAATGTGTCGTATAGCGTGGATTTGACAAACATAATTTTTGATAACTGAAGTATCCATTTTGATAGGATTTGTAACCAAAAAAGTTACTTCTTCTTCTTCTTTTTCGTGGTGGGACTCACAGCTTGTATAAAGCAAAATTAAGCACAAGCTCATAAGTCCAAGTAATATCTTGTTCATGATTATTTCTTTAATAAATATTAATTTAGATACCTTAAAATAGTATAAACAGCAAAACATATAAACAACTACTTGACAATCAAATATTTATATAAAAAAATATTGATTCTAGTACGTGCAAAAAGTATAGATAAAGCTGAGATACAGAGATAGGTTATTTCAAAAGTTTGAAAAACCTAAAATGAGGAAAGACAAGGCATCATAACCTGAACACTTGGAACAGAATATAACATTTATGAAATAAGAAATAATTGAGGTTTTCGCTTACATAAAGATAGTTTCTATTATAATTATAAAATCTAGCGAATAGAGGAGTATTAAAAATAGAAGCAAAAGTAAAACTACCTTGTGAAGATATTTCTAAAGAATGTAGTTTGTCTTCTTTTTCTTTCTCTTCTTTTTCAAAAAAACGAAATTTAAAGCGTTTACTTTTCTTTTTACCACTAGGAAATGAATCTGCTTCTAGTGTAGGAATGACAAACTGATTATCAAAATCAGCATCTAGCGATTCACTTGTGTTTTCAATAGTAGAAAAAAACTTTTCTAAAGATGTCTTTTCGTTTGCTTGATTTGTATGGGCATACAAAAAACCATTTCCGTTTATCAGGAAAAGGTAGATTAGCGCAAACGATATTTTGAAAAGCTGTTTCATTGTGTCGCAAATGTATGTAGAATTATTAATTGTACAAACAAATTTCAGACTATTTTTTACAAAAAAGGAGATTATTATCAAATAAAATCAGCCTATTAACGTAAAATCTAATTTTTTGTTTGAAAAATAATATACTATTTTTCAAACAGCAGAAAAACATTTTTTTTTAGTAGCTTTAGACTTCAAAAAATATTTTCCCCCTTTACAAAAAAAACAAGAAATGCTCCTAAAAAACTCTATCATAACTGCATTTGCTTTTCTAATTGCTTTATCATTTATTTCTTGCAAACCACCTCAAACAAATTCTCAGAATACTGATGCTTCAAATAATTCTGATTTGAAAACCACTTATTTAGCCTTAGGTGATTCTTATACAATCGGAGAAAGTGTAAAAATAAGAGAACGCTATCCTGTTCAACTTGCTGAAAAAATAGAATTTCTATCAAAGAATAATGAAAATAATAAAAGAATTTATTTTGAAGAACCTAAAATTATAGCTAAAACAGGCTGGACATGTGAGCAACTTCTAACAGCTATTCGTTTGCAAGAACAAAAAAATGAACTCAAACAAAAATATGATATAGTTTCTCTTCTAATTGGAGTAAATGACCAATACGATAAAGAAGACAGTCTAAAATATGAAGCACGTTTTGAGAAACTGTTGCAAAAAGCAATTAGTCTAGCTCAAAAAGATGCTTCTAAGGTTTTTGTAATTTCAATTCCTGATTATGGAATGACTGATTATGCTAAAAGCAAAAAAATGGACGAACAAAAGATAGCACAAGAAATTGATTATTATAATAAAATAAATAAAAAAGTGGCATTGAAATATAAAGTTACTTATTTTGATATTACTCCTATTTCTAGAAAAGCAATTTCTGATAAAAATCTGATTGCAAATGATGGATTACATCCTTCAGCCCAAATGTATAAAAAATGGGTAGAACTTATGGCAGACGAAGTTTTGGAGATGTTAAAAAGTAAGTTTGAAAAATAAAATACAAATTATATCAAACATTTTTTTACTATCAGTGTTCCTATAATGTAATCTTCTTATTTACTAAAAACAAATTTAGAAATTTGAAAATTACATTTTCTATTACAATATTTTAAATAATATTATTTTTTTATCTAAATTTTTAATTCATTATGAATACCGACAAAACAAGAGAATATCTTAAAGACATTGCAGAATTATGTATCGATGGTGTGCAAGGTTATAAAGACGCAGCCGAAAAAGTTGATACTCCTTATTTAACATCATTATTTACAACATTTGCTAAAGAGCGTGAAGGTATTTTGAATGCCATTAATCAAGAATTAGCTACTTTAGGCGCGCCTGCTGTAACACAAGGTAGAACTGATGGAACAGCTTTGGGTTCTATTCACAAAGCGTGGTTAGATTTTAAAGCAGCTTTATCTTCTGACAACACAGAATCAATTTTAGAAGAATGTAAACGTGGTGAAAAATATATCTTGGACGAAATGGATGATGTTTTGAAAAACAAAACTGAAATGCCAATTTCATCGGTTCAAGTATTACAAGATGCTCGTTATACTATTTGGAAACGAATGGAAACTATTGAACATGCAGAAGAAGCAAATGACTAATTTGTTATTAAAAAAGATTCAAAAATACTCTTACATTTATTCATTTATTTGTAAGAGTATTTTTTTTGATTGAGGATTATGCTAAAAAGTAAGTGGCGTAGTAATCATCTGTAAAAAAGTAAAAACTAGAAATACAACAAAAATAAAAAACCACTCAGTAAAGTAAATTCAACTCTCTGATTATTCACTCAAAAGCCTCTCCACAAAATTAGTAGTTGATTCTACATAATTGTCATAATATTCTCCTGTTCCTTTTCCTGAAAAACCTGTATGTATTTTTCTTACTTTTCCTGTTTTATCAATGAAGATAGTTGTTGGAAAAGACATCACATGATTTAACATAGGCAATGTTTGTGCTGCAAACTGTTTATCTGCACGTCCAGCAAAAAGAATTTCATACTCTACATTTAAGCGTTTTTTCATTCTTTCCAAACGCTTTTTTGCATCTTCAAAATCTTCTGTTTGTTCGTAAGCAAGTCCAATTATTTCTAAACCTTTTGCATTATACGTAGAATATAATTCTGTTAAAAAATTTGTTTCATCCATACAATTCGGACACCAAGAACCTAAAAGTTGTACAATACGCACTTTTCCATCATATTTTGGATTGTCTAAAGAAATAGGCGTTCCTTCTAAGTTTGGAAACTCAAAAGCAATTGTTTCATATCCTTCTTTCAGATAAGTAAGTGTATCAGCTTTTGGTAAAGTAAAATCAGGATTACGAGTAGCAACAAAATCTACAGGTTGTCCTTTTCCAGACCAAAACTTTCCTTTTAGTGTAGTTGAATTTTCTGCTTTTGCTACAAACAAAAATGCATGAGAACCATCAAAACAAGACAAATATAAAGAGTCATTCGAAACGCTTCCAAAAAGATAACGATAATCGCCTGTTGTTGTCAAAAATGTTCCTTTCAAATTTCCTTTTACATCTGCTGTTTCTATTTTTTCAAATACGCCTAAAGCCATACTAGAATCTCCTTCTGATAAAAAATAAGTTTCCCATTTCCCACTCAAATCAAATTTTGCTGTTTGATTGGCTTCAAAACGAGTTTTTGTATTTGGAGTAGCCGAAAAATCTAATGAACTAGCGTTAGTAAAACTTCTACGATTCCATTTCCCGACTAGTTTTTGATTAGCTGCATTCCATTCTGCTACTATTTCGCCTTCAAAAATGTGCATCGGAATTGTAAATACATTTCCCTTTTTTACTACATTATCTAAGAGAATTTTTTCTTCGCCATTAATAAGTGTAAAAGTTGGAATGGTATCATTTTCATTTTCTGAGTAGTTTACTTCAAAATTGAAAGGAAGGATTGCTCCTTCTTGCTGTTGTAAGGTAGCTCGCCAAATTCCACTTGGAAGTTTCATATCGTTTTCTTTTTTAGAGTTACAACTACTGAAAATAAAAGTAGAAGTTAAAAATAGAATAATAGAAAATAGAGATAATATTTTTTTCATGGCTTGGTTATAATAAAAAATAGCAAAATAAAAATATAAAAACAGAGAACTGCCCTTTATGAAAAAGCAGTTCTACTTATTTTCTTATTACACATTCAGTTTTTAGGATAAAGAATGTATAAAATTTTGCACAAGTGTAAAAGTGTACAAGCAACAAATATCGTAAATTTTGAGATATAATTTGCCTATAATGCAAGTTTATACAAAAAACCATTACTTAAGGTAGTTTTGGTAATTTCTATTTCGGAAGAGCTAACTTCTTCCACTTCGTAAAATGTACAACAATCTTCGCTTTTTTCTCTTGTTTGATAAATAAAATCAAATTCTATAGAATCATTTACGATTAATATATACTCTTTACTTTCGGTTTTCCAGCCCATTTGTTGGTCTACCAAAATAGTTTGTTTTTGTCCTTCTATTAAGACCGAATCTAGTTGTGGTGTATAAAATTTGTTTTCTAAAACAGATTTTATTTGAATATCAGAAAGAGAATATGTTCTATTATCAATTAGATTTTGATTGTTTTCTTTATCTATAAGTTGAAAATAAAATGGCTCAGCTGGAGTAAAGCAATCTGTATCAGTACAGTTATCACAACTAGAAAGATTGAGTGTTAAAAGAAAAAGAAAGCTAATCTTGACAGAAGTAAGTAAAAAATTGTATTTTTTCATAGTAAAATAATATATTTAAATTAAAAATAGTTTATCACTTTACGAAGAATTAATATAAAATGTCGCACAACCTTATTATTTTCATAAAAAAAAGTAGAGTACTGGACATGAGTGGTTTTGTTGTCTGTGTCCCTACCGACGACTATTTAGTTCCATGTACTCTAAAAAAAAGACCATTTTTTAAAAATGGTCTTTGTAGTTATTTTATATTAGAGGCAAGCCTTTTGACAAATAAATTCTTACTTCACATCAAAAGCCTCATCAACAATAGCTTGTTGTGTTTTGGCATGAACTTTTGAATAACCTGTTGCTGGAGAAGCACTTGCTTTTCTTGAAATAACATTCAATGTCGGACGTTTTTCTTCAATCCATTCTTTATAAAGCATACGCAAAACAAAAAGCCATGCTCCCATATTTTCAGGTTCTTCTTGTACCCAAACAACTTCTACTTTCTTACCATATTTATTAATTTCTTCATAAATACGTTTTTTAGGAAAAGGATGAAGTTGCTCAACACGTACAATCGCAACATCTTTGCGTTCTTCTTTTTCTTGTCTGTCTAATAAATCATAATATACTTTACCAGAACAAAGAAGAACTCGTTTTACTTTTTTCTTATCTGCATACTCATCTCCATATACTTCTTCAAATTTTCCATCTGTAAAATCTTCAATTGGAGAAACTACTTTTGGATGTCTTAAAAGAGATTTTGGAGACATCAAAACACAAGGCTTACGGAAATCCCAAGCCATTTGACGACGCATCAAGTGGAAAAAGTTAGCAGGTTTTGTTACATTAGCAACAATAATATTGTATTCTGCCGAAAGTTGTAAGAAACGTTCAGGACGAGCATTTGAGTGTTCAGGTCCTTGCCCTTCGTAACCGTGAGGAAGTAAAAGAACCAAACCAGTTGTACGTTGCCATTTTGTTTCACTACTCGTAATGAATTGGTCAATCATGATTTGCGCTCCGTTGGCAAAATCTCCAAACTGAGCTTCCCAAATTGTGAGGGCATTCGGATTTGCCATAGCATAACCAAACTCAAAACCTAAAACGCCATATTCAGAGAGAAGTGAATTATAAATATCAAAAGGAGGCAAATCTTCGCCATCTTTTCCTTCTAAGTGATTAAGATTGTTGTAAGTTTCGTTTGTTTCTGCATCACTCAAAACAGCATGACGATGTGAAAACGTACCTCTACGCACATCTTGTCCTGTAAAACGGACAGTATGACCATCCAAAATAACAGAGCCATACGCCAAAAGTTCGGCACTTGCCCAGTCTAAAACTTTATCTTCAAAGAACATTCTATTTCTTTCAGAAAGAAGTTTATCAATCTGTTTTAAAGGATTGAAACCTTCTGGAATAGTTGTAAGTGCTTTACCAACTTTATCAATATGTTCTTGTGTAATTGAAGTTTTTGGAGAAACATCAAAATCTTCTGCTTCAGAGCGACGCATGTTTTTCCAAACTTGTTCTAATTCTTGATATTCGTAAGGAAGTGGTTTTTGTCTAACATCATCTAAGCGTTCTTGCAGCATTTTTTTGAAAGACTTTTCCATATCTTTCGCAAGTTTGCTAGTAATCTCGCCTTCTTTTGTCAATTTTTCTATATATAACTTTCTAGGGTTTGGGTGTTTTCCTATCAAATTATATAATTGAGGTTGGGTAAATTTTGGTTCGTCTGCTTCATTATGACCATAACGACGATAACAAACCATATCTACATACACATCTTTATGGAATTTCTGACGGTATTCTGTTGCTAATTTTACAGCAAAAACAACAGCTTCAGGATCATCACCATTGACGTGAATCTCAGGAGTTTCTGTAAGTTGTGAAATATCTGTACAATAGTTTGAAGAACGACCATCATAAAAATCTGTTGTAAAACCAACTTGATTATTGATTACAAAATGGATTGTTCCACCTACTGTATAGCCCTCTAATTCTGACATTTGAGCTACTTCATAAACAATTCCTTGTCCTGCAAGAGCTGCATCGCCATGAATAATAATTGGTAGAGCTTTCTTTTTATCTCTTCCATGCAAATAATCTAATTTTGCACGAGTATATCCTTGAACTACTGGTGCAACAGCTTCTAAGTGAGAAGGGTTTGGAGCAAGACGTAAATACACTTTTTCTCCATTTGGAGTTTCTACTTGTGAAGAATAACCCATGTGATATTTCACATCACCATCTCCCAAACCTAAAAGTTCGTCAGAAACATTTCCTTCAAATTCGTTAAATACTTGAGCATAGGTTTTGCCCATAATATTTACCAAAACATTGAGACGACCACGGTGAGCCATTCCAATTACTACTTCTTCTACTCCTAGTTTTGCTCCTTCATTAATAATAGCATCCAGAGCTGGAATAGTTGATTCTCCACCTTCTAAAGAAAAACGTTTTTGACCTAAATATTTAGTGTGCAAAAAGTTTTCGAATACAGATGCTTCATTGAGTTTCTGTAAAATACGTTCTTTTTGTTGATGGTCTAATTTGAATTTTGGATAATCTACTTCTACTTTTTTTCTGAACCAATATTTTACATCAGGTTCACGGATAGACATAAACTCAAAACCAATTCCACTCTCATAAATCATTTTCAAACGATCAATGATTTCTTGAAGGGTTGCTTCTCCAATTCCAATTTCGTTTCCTGCTCTAAATTTTTTGCTTAAATCTGCTTCTGTAAAACCAAAATCTTCTAGTTTCAAACGTGCATGTCGGTCTCTACGAGGACGAACTGGGTTTGTTTTGGCTTGCAAGTGTCCACGCAAACGATAGCCATCAATTAGTTTTTTGACAGAAATTTCTTGTTTTAGTTTGTCTTCATCAAGACCAGCAGGAAGTGAGTCGGCAAAACTTTTTTGATTTACGGTTTCTGTACCAACAACATGTCCGTTTGAGCCATTTTTATTTGTTTTGGTAACTTCTCCTGTTTCAGTGTCATAATCTGACATTGAAAATTCAAAGCCTTCAAAAAATCGTTGCCAACTAGCATCTACCGAATTTGCATCTTTTTGATAATCTTGATACAATCCTTCGATATACGAGTTTTCGGCATTGGAAAGGTATGAGAGTTTGTCCATTTTTTTGGGTTATATTTATAAAAAAAGCATTTATTAGACACTCTTTTTCTAGTTTTTTACTAGTCTTATACTCTTGAATTTCTTATTGAATAAGAAATTATGAAATTTAGAACGAAATTACAATAAAGTGTTCTATTTTACAAAGAATTGAAAACCCATACTCATAAAAGAACAAAAAACCTGTAGTTTTTTAGGTTACAATTTTATGAAGGTCTATTTTTGAATTACTTCTTCTATAATAAACCCCAGAGTCTAACTGTATTATTTCGTGAGTTGAAAACTTAGAAAAACCCCAAACAGGTTCATTAAATTTTGAGTAAATAGTTCGTTTTTTAGTAATTAAATCAAGAACAGAAACACATCTATTACCCATTTCAGCGATATAAAGTTCGTTTTCAACTCTATTGATTTCCTCTGGAAAACTCAATGGACTATATTCCTCATAAGGGATACCCAACTCAAATATAGTAGCACCTGTATTTATATTTTTACAAAGAACAACCTGTCCTGCTCCTGTTGCTATCCATAAGTTTTCCATAGAGTCATCTAATTGAATTTGATATGGTGTAAAACCTTCAAAAAAGTCTTTTTTTACTTCTATCAAAACTCCTTTTCTATCGAATATTTTCAAATCATTTTGTTGATAGAACGCAGCAATTATTTTATTTGGTGTGATACAATAACTATAACCTAACAATTTATATAAATTGAAATTATAAATACCAAATATAATCTCACAGTATTCTTCTTTTGTAATTTCATAAATTGATTCTTGAATAGAATCCAAGCAAAAATAATTATTTACAGAGAATGAAAAATAGATTTTTTTATCAATTTCAATCATGTTTGTAATTACATAGTTTATAAAAAAACTCTATTCTCTCCAAAAGAAGAAAATAGAGTTGTATAGATTATGTTGAGTAGATTCAATCAAAAATCATATCCAATACTTAAATAGAATTTTGCTCGTCCTGTTACATCGTCTTCTACACCCCAAGCTGTATCAAAACGAGTAAAGTAATTAAATATTTTGGTACGTACTCCAATTCCATATCCCCACAAGAAAGGATCTTTGAAGTTAGATACTTTTGCATAAAATGGTGTTCCTTGTTGTCCTCCCACTTCTACTGTATTGAGTGCATTTTCTCTATTGAAAGGGCTAATTCCTGTCCAAGCCGAACCAATATCATTAAAGGCTATAAGTTGTAGGTTTTGGAAGAATGTAGAGCGTATTGTTCCTCTATATAAAAGCTGAGCAACAGGAACACGAAGCTCTATATTTGTCAAGATAAAATTACTTCCAGAGAGTTTGTTATAATCAAAACCACGCATTGGAGTAGCATAACGCAAAAACAAATAATCACTATAATCATTTACATAAGCTGTTGGATCATCTGTATCTAAGTAGAAAGGATCAGTTTGTGAAAGTTCATTGGGAGCAGGTTGTCTTTGAAAAATCCAATTATCTACTCCTCCCAATCTAAAGTTTTTAGGAGCACTTCCAAATGATTTTCCATAAGCAACACGAGCAGCTAAAGTTACTTTTCTTCCCAATGGAATATAATGACGAGCATCGACAGAAATATTAGTAAATGTTTCATTGCTATAATTTAAGCCTTGATAATGGTCAATAGTAGCTCTAAACTTTGAACCTTCCAATGTATTTGGTCCTGTAATGGTGCTATTATCAAATACAAACTCTGCACTAGCTCCACCATAACGAGTAATTTTGTCTGGAAAAGCTTGTACGGCTGGGTTAGTTTCACTAGTAGCAAAAAACTGCTTTTGTGCTACAAAAGGTGATAAAACAATTCGTGTTGTTACATTTAATGGATAAGAAATTGTGCCAGATAGTTTACTCAAATAATACCTATGAATAAAAAATGGTGTCAAAAGCTCATAGCCCTGACGGTCGAATCTTGCACCATAATCAATTCTGTTTTTCAAGTATTTATATTCAGCGAAGAGCATTCCACTTTGAATATCAAAAAAACCACGATTGAATAACCCTGCTTCTAGTTTATGATTTTCAAGAGCATCACTCATAGAAACTTCTAAGAGAACACCAAAATTACGAAGTGGGTCAAGTGCAATTGTTGTTACACTTCTCTCGAAAGCAAATTTATTATGATATTCTAAAGGACCTTTTACAGTAATTTTTTGATTTTGTTTGTCTTTTGCTCGTTGTGCAAAATAATCATAGTCTTTTAAGAGACGTTTTTTGCGTGTAGGTTCATCTTTATTATTTCCATACGTATCAAATTCATAATCATCTTTTTCTTTTATTTTTGTTGTATCAGCAGGAGAAGTTTCAGAATTATCATTACCCAAGTCTATATTTTCATTTGAGTTATTTTTTTCTTCTTTTTCCTCTCTCTCACTTTGCTTTCTTAACTCTTTCAAAAAACGAGCATCTAAAAGCTGACTTCTATAGGTTTTGCCTGTAAATGTTTCGTGTTTTGGAACAAGTGTAGTTGTCAATAATTCTAATTGATCTTGCTGACGAGCAACAAAGGCTATTTTTTCTGATTTTAAATCATAATCATAACTTTCTATTCCAACAAAAAATGTAGATAGTTGAGCATTAACTCCAATTTTTTCTTTTGACAAAGTATGTAAAAACAGATGACGGATTCCTAATTCTTCTGTTATGTATAAAATGCGATTTTCATCAATAGAAATGGGTTTTGTGGCACTACTATTTTGATTAGTTAGTTGCTTTAAAATATCCTTTTCAATAGGATTATAAATAAACAAATTGAAATAAGGTGACTGTTCAACAGAAGGAGAAGTTTTGAGAGAATCACTTGTGCGATTAGAACTAAAGACAATTTGATTATTATTTCCTTTTAAAAAGTAAGGATCAATATCATCATTTGTATCATCTGTAATTTTGGAAAGACGAGCAGAACCTAAATCAAAAGTAAAAATATCTGACTTACCTCGTTGTGTACCACTCAAAACAATTTTTTGTCCTTTCTCATCAAAACTAAAACTTTGTATGTTTTCTAGTGTCTTGATTTGATAGTTTTTTATTTCTTTTCCATTCAAATTATATATTTTGAGAAAATATTTATTTTTTGAATACGATAAAATACCTAATTCATTATTATTTTTCCAAGATATTAGAGGCGAATTCTCATCATAACGCTGATTGATTACAAAGAGTCCTCCCTTAGTAAATTTCTTATTTTTCTTGTTTATAGAATTATCATTTATATCTTTCACATAAATTCTAAACTTTCCTTGATTATTTTCTGCATATACCAAAAGATTTCCATCAGGGCTGAAACGAGGGTGATGAATATATTGCGATTCGGCTGAAGTAGCTATCAAATTAGTTTTTCCAAAATTGGAATAATTATTTATGTCTTTGTATTGATTACGATAAAAGGCTTCCCATCTTTTTAAGAAAGTTTCATATTCAATTCCTAAAGTTCCTTGAATGCCTTGTTTTTCACTTCTCACAATTCGTGTCAGATTTAAAATATTCGAAACTGTTGTTTGTCCATACTCTTCTACAATAAAATTCCATAGCGATTGCCCAACAAGTTGTGCATTTTTACCTCTAAAACTCTCAGGATAAGGAAACTTCTTTGCCATTAGATTACTTCTTACAAAGTTATCCATTTCTGTATTCCAACCTTCAGCCGTATAGGCAGCAGCACCTGACATCAACCAGTCTGGCAAACTCAATAAAAATGAACTTTGTAGTGTTTCTTTCAAATTTCCTCCATACATCATTTCAGACAATAGTGAAGCTGCAATTTCTCTTAAAAGTTCTTTTCGATAGGCTTCTCTATAATCTGAAAAGGCAATCTCTACTACTGATTTTCCTAAATTGGTTTGTCCTCCAATGCTAAAGTCTTGGTCGTTGATACCGATATTACTCTGTTGAAGCTCGCCAATAGAGCGATAAACAAAAATCTTAGTCTTGTTATAAGGAGCAAAACCCAAAAACTGCGTCATTCTACCAAAATCAGATTCAGCATAACGAGCCGTAAGAAGAGCCATTTCATATCCTCCTTCATAATAATAAATTTCAAAATTATCAGAGGTAACGTACTTCCAATCAAAATTTTGATATTGAACACGATTTTTACCAAATTGATCTACTTCGGTTGGAAATTGTTGTGCAAAAATTGTATTAGAAAATTCTAAAGTTAGAATTACTAAAAATGATAAGGCAGCTAAAAAAATATTTTTTTTCATAAAATGTTATTCTCCAAACCCTAAGGGTCTTGAAGACCCTTAGGGTTTAATTAGTATAAAAGTCTTTACGTTATATAAATGCTAAACATTGCAAAAAGTTGTGAAAACTTGATACGAAATAGCAAAAAAATAGGCGAAAGTAGATTACTCTCGCCTAAAAATAATGAAAATAGTAACGTTAGAAGAAAAATCTTTGTTAAAAAATTGGTTTAGATGATTTCCTAAATTTTAGAATTAAATATAGTAGGAATTCAAATCTAACTTCTAAATTCATACTTCTAACTTTATTTACTCTGTTTCTACTTCAAGTCCAAATTCTTGTAAAATTTGTGGAAGCCAAGCATTTAAGCGTTCTTGTGTCATTTCGGGTTGATTGTCTTCATCTATGGCTAGTCCCATAAATACTCCATCTCTTTCACCTTTTGAGTTTTCGTAGTCATAGCCTTCTTTAGACCAAAAACCGACCAACTCTCCTCCTTTGCTTTCGATAACTTCGCCAATCATTCCGATTGCATCACAAAACCACTCACCATAACCCCATTGGTCGCCAAGACCAAAAATAGCTACTTTTTTTCCTGTAAAATCGATGTTTTCGAACTCTGGCAAAATCTCTTCCCAGTCGCTTTGAAGTTCGCCATCATACCAAGTTGG
The DNA here is from genome assembly GCA_020630575.1 of Bernardetia sp. Classification (GTDB taxonomy): domain Bacteria; phylum Bacteroidota; class Bacteroidia; order Cytophagales; family Bernardetiaceae; genus Bernardetia. The sequence goes on along the minus strand of JAHDBD010000003.1, from coordinate 50,468 downwards.
TGCGCCTAGAATTAAATATTCATAAGGAATAACTGCTTGTGCATCGTGTTCGCCAAAGTTGTATAAATCGACAACTTCTTCGCCACCTAACATTTCTCTAATTTGCATCGATACCGTTTCAGTATTTCCTGTATCTGTTCCGTAAAAAAGTCCTATAATTGCCATACTATATATATTAATTACGAATTATGAATTATAAATTACGAATAATCTACAATTCATAATTTCTTCTTTATAATGAATTAAATCAATTAAAAATTTTACTTTTTCTTTTGAAATTGTCCTTGAATAATTGAGCCAAAAAGTCCACCTAAAAGGAGTCCATAAGCTGTCATATTATACCAAACTGATTTTATCGCACAACTTCCAGTAAGGCAGCCGACTTCTTTCCAATAGAAAAAGCCAACAATTGCGCCTAGAGTTGCACCAATAATAATGAGTTTTTGGTTTTTTAGAATATTCATAATTGAATGTTGATTTGATTTGTTTTCAAAGTTTTAATTTGTCTTATGCTTCTTAAAATATCTTGACAATTCTATTCCCTTGAGTTTTTGCAAAGGTATTGAAAAGTTATTTAAAATCCTTCTAAATTACTATTTTCCTTTTCTGATTGTTTCTATTTTAAGAAATTAAAGGGTTTAGATGTATGAATTGTCTGTAAAGATACCGACACGGGCAAACTGATTGCAAAATGCCAAACTATGTTGATTTTTAATGAGTGATTTATATGTATTCAATAAATAGCCTATTCCTATTTTAGAGATAAATTTATATTTTTTGGTTCTCTGACAATTTTTGCACTTATTTAATTTTTATATGCAAGTACTCTGTATTTGAAATTTACAAAATTGGTCATATTGAAGGTCATTCTTTTTACTGTTTGGAGTAAATTATTTGTCCCTTCGACTGCTCCCCTAGAAATTCTATTTTTGAAATAATTCAAGATATTTTTTCTGTGCCTATTAAAAAGTTGTATGAATTTAATAAGATATTTATTTTGTAACTGATCTGCTTCTTCCAACCAATTATCAATTTGTTTTTCGGCAAAATCATACGAATAAGTAGCATCATAGGGTAAACGCACGAAACTTTTTATACTGCTTTTAGTGTATTTAAACGCATATTAATTATCAGAGTAGAGTCAACTTACAAAGTTAAAAACTAGCTTGATTTGCTTTAAACGAGTACATTTTTTTTTCGTGCGTTTACCCTAGTAGCATCAAATAGGGCTTGAAAATGATTACGCATTTGATACAATTTTTCTAATTGAGGATTTAAGAGAAATGCTTTTTTTAGAGCTTCTTGTTCTTCTTCATTCATATTTGTAGAACGCTTTATTAACTTCCATTTTAATCCTTTATATGCCTCTTCTTCTAAATTAGTTTTACGAAGTGATTTCCTAGCACTATCTATTACTTTATTAAGATGAATAGTCCAGTGAAAACGATCCACATGAATAGAAGCATTTGGAAATATTTCTTTTGCTAAATCTTGAAATGGTTCCCACATATCGGAGCAAAAATCTTTAATTTGACTACAAAATTCTTTACCAAGTAGTGCAAAATACGCTCGTAAGAACTCTTTATCTCGTTTTTCTAAAATATCAATTATTTCGTGAGTATCTAAATCAATCAACAAAACAATAAAATCTTTATGTCCTTTTTTAAAAGCAAACTCATCAATACCGATGCGCTTTATTCGGCTCCAATTAATTGCATCAACTGACTGGTAGGTATATAACACATACGCTCTACTGTTTTAGGACAGGTATGAGTTAAAGCTCCTACTTGACAATGACTTTGTTGAGCACTCATTTCAAAAATATATTTAGCTTGACGATTAGTGTAATTTTTATTAGCATCAACAAAATCAAAAGTTTCACTAAAACTACGACCACAAATACAAGTATATTGATGAACAGATAAGTGAAGAATTACCTTACGTCCACTACTATCTAAGTCTCGTATTTGACGTGAATATTTCACTTTTCTTGATACAACAGAAGTAGTACAACTTGGACATTTTTGAGAGCTTTTGTTTATTATTTTACAATGAATGTGCAATTCTCTAGGAAAAATAAATACTTCACTAACTTTTAAATTAGGGAGATTTAATAAGGTTTCGTAAATTTCTAAGGAGTTAAGCATTTAGCTAAAATAAGAATTTATAAAACAAAGTGCAAAAATTGTCAGAGAACCATTTTTTTTCACACTCCACTTGCATGCAAAACTGACTATGATGTAACATTTCAATTTGAAAATACCCATAGAATTCTAGATATCTGTTTGAGTTATGTAAAAACTTGATACCAATTTCTGTTCTATTTTATGACAGGCAACAAAAAATACAACCTCTAAACAACAGTCATTTCTGTGCCTTCCACTTCCAAAATTAAATTCTTACTATATGCACTAGACGGAGTTTGATAACCTATTTTAAAATCTCCATTCAAAATCTTTTCCGTAATTAATAAAGAAGTAATCAAAGTAAGTTTATAACCTTCTGGTGTAATTAACCTAGCTTCCACCGTATTTATCCCATCCATTACTTTGCCCCACAAATAACTATTATTAGAGTTTCTTTTTTCTTCATTAGGGCCTTTTTCTCCTGCTTTTATTTTCTTTTTGATAAAACTTTTCACAAAATCATTTTTTAGCGCAAACGAAAAATAACCACTCACTTCCATTGCTTTGATAGCCTTTGGAGGTTGTGCCATAAAGACTTTTATATTTGGAATCTCTGTGGAATGAAAAGCTGTAGAAATATCACCCCAAGGGATAGTAACGAACTTATTAAAAACCTCATTATCAACACCTTAAATAAGCATTCATATTTTAAGGTGTCAATAAAGATGTCAAATAAATATCTAAAAAAATTTAACTAGGCACTTTTATATTCTTTCCCTAACTAATTTCTTCACTTTTGTTCATTTATGAGTTTAGCCAACATCTCATCCTTAATCTGCTGTGCTCTATTACTCACATCAAACTGAAAAGCACTTAATAAGACTTGCTCGTCTTCACCTGTTTGTTTGGATAGAATCTCAGCTTGATTTTTTAAAATGATTTCAAGGTGCGCCTGGATAGAAGCATTCGAAGCGATGGTATTTGCAAATAGTTTTTCTGTAGAAATTGAAGACATATTTTTTTGAATAAAGATGAGTTACAAATTTACTCTTCTTCTTCCTCATATAAAAAAATACTTTTCCCATTCTCAATACTCATACTTGGAGTGCCACTATAATCTGAAACTTTTCCAGTCACGCAAATCGTTTTTCCTTTCAAGTATTCTTCTGGTTTATATGGGAAGTTTTTGACGTTTTTTAGAAAAATTGAAACTGTAAAAACTTGATTAGGAAAAGCTCTATCTAAATTTATAAAAATATTACCTTTGCCTGATAATTTGGTACTGACAACTGTTCCACAAATTGTTACGTTTTTATTGTTACCGACCTTATACTTGGCTTGATTGGTATTAAAATATCCTTTAGGCAATGACATAACAGCTATTGGCTCTACATCCTGTTGTTCATTGCTCGGTATCCATTCTTTGCCATCCGTCATAGCTTCTAGTTTATTTTCTAATTCGTCGTCAAGACTTGGAAAGAAATCTATCTGTGTTAGTTTTTCTATTTCATCAATGGAGGTTGTGAAACTAGTCAGTAGAGAAGTAGAAGCTGCATTGGGAAGTAAAAAAGCAATTCCACGATTATTTTTTAAATCAATGGCTATTTTTGCATACTGTTTTGGAATGGCTACTTTATTAATTCCTCTTTCTATTTTTGGTAAATCTTGACTAAGGATAGGAAGGGTAACCACATAAAGTGAAGTATAATTTTTGATAACATACCCTCTCAAAGCATCTTCCAAGTGCGCCCAAATTTCTCTATTGAATTCAGCTTCTTGAGGACTCATATTAGAATATAAAAAGGATTCCGAAAGTGCTTTTTCTGACCATCTAAAGTCAGCAGATGGAGCTAAATGACCTCTGTCATATCCAAAGCCATCATACTCCAGTTTTCCATTCTCTAAAGTATCTACTAAAAAGTAATCTTCTTGTTTGGAAGAGCCTGTACTAACCTTATCATCTTCTCTAAAATCATTGCTTCTACCAAAACTAGCTTTAACAATATCTGGAGTAATGATATGAGTTACCCATCTTGCTTGTTCAAACTCTTCAGCATAGCCAAGAATCATTGCTGAATGAGTAATTACCTCCTCTTTAAAATCCGATTTAGGTAGTCCAACTAAATTTAAATCTTCAATTATTTTTAGAAGTTTTAAGCTGTCCAACTCATTTGTTGTAGTGATTAATTTTTGCTCTAAATTCTCTTGTTCTTGCTTAAAGGTCTGAATTTGTTCGCTTAATGTTTGAGCTTTTGAACTAGTAAAGCAAAAAAATACAATCGAAAGGATAAACAATTTTCTCATTTTGAATAAGGGGTTTTGTGGTAGGAATAGAAATATACAAAAACCTTATTAGTTTATGATTTAGAAATCTGAAAATTTAATTTTTATTTAGAGCCTTGTCTAGCAGATTTTGAGCATTTTCTAATTGTTTTTTCAACAATATGACTTCTTTTTTTAAATACTCATTCTCATATTTTACTTCTTTAAGTTCTCTAGAATTATTTTGATAAATATTATTTGCACTAGAGTGTAATTGTACAATAATATTATTATTCGCACCATTAATTACTATATAAAAATAATCTTTTTTGATATTTAAATTTTCCAATATCTTATAAATGCTTTCATAAAAATAAAAAGTGTTCTAATTTCGGAAAGTTAGTGATTTGGTAGAGTAAAAATACAATTTACCAAGACTGCTTAAATAGTTTAAGTAGTCTTGATAAATTATACTGTTCTTATATACTTAATGACAAAAAACACTTCGTAATTACAGATTTTATATTAAAAAAATCAATTACTTTATAAGCTATTGTTTTTCAGAAACTTATAATTGTCATATTTTTTAGAATTTGTTAAGGGATATTAAATTATTAAAAAGTGTGCATAACTTATCACTGCCTTACTAAAAATTAATTCAGGTCTAGCAATCAACTTCAAATTTGTTTAGACAAGAAAGATTTAAAAAGAGTATCTCTTAATCGAGTATACATTTAATCAAAAACGATTATGAAATTTTCAATAAAACCACTGTTTTATTAAACTTTATCTAAAAAAACACAATATTGATATTATTTTACTCAAAATATTTTTTATTAACGCTAAAGATATATAAATTGCACACTTACAATATAAAAAAACCAATGACTAACAATTTTTATTCTTATCTAAGGAATAGTTTTTTATTTCTTATTTCAAATTTTCTATTTATCCCTATTTATGCACAAATAGGAACAGAACAAATAATTGATTCTTTAGTCAAAAAGACAAAACAGAATATTTCAATAGAAGAAAAGGTAAATACGTATAACTTAATTGCTAAACAATATCAGTCTGAAGATTCCTTAAGGACTTTAGAGTATACTCAAATAGCAATCAATTTAGCAGAAAAAAATAACTATCCAGAAGGGGAAATTGAAGCATACAGTATACGTGGAAAATTATATGATAATTTAAATAATAAACAACTTACTCAAAGCAATTATCAAAAAGCATATTCAATTGCAAATATAAGTAATTTAGTAGAAAAGGAAGGCGACGTTTTGTACAAAATGGGAGACATGTTTAGAAATAGAGGAGAGTCTGATAAAGCATTATCAAAATACAAAGCCGCTTTTCAAAAATTTAAAGATGTAGAATCTGAATATAAAATGGGAGAGGCGAATTACGAGTTAGGAGCATTATTCTTTGGTAGGAGTATGTATACAGAAACTCTAGAAGCTTGGAAATTGGCCTTAAAAAACAAAGAGACTGCCAATGACAAACAGGGTATATCAGATGTGTGTAATGCACTTGGAGTATTTTACAATCGCTTAAATGAATATGACAAAGTCTTATTGTTCTATAAGAGATCATTAGTCATTTCCAAGGAAATAGGAGATGAAAGAGGAATAGGAAGAACATATAATAATCTTGGAAAGGTTTCTCAAGACAGAGGTGATTTACTAAAGGCATTAGAATATTACCAAAAGTCTTTGAATATTAAAAAGAAACTTGATGATAAACGAGGAATGTCATACACATATTATAATATAGCATTAGTACATAAACAACAAGATTCATTTGAATTAGCCTTAGAGTATATAGAAAAAGGTTTAAAAATCAATGAAGAGTTGCAAAACAAAGAGAATTTAGGATATCTTTATAGCTTATTAGGTGGTTTACATGAAAGTAAAGGTGAATATGATAAAGCATTAATAGCTTATAATGAATCACTTAAAATACGAGAAGAATTACAAGATCAAAGTAATATAGCTTCTTCTTATCAAGCTTTTGCTTCTATTTATTTAAAACTCAAAGAGTACGAGAAGGGTATTTCCTATATTCATAAATCTATCAAAATTATAAAAGTACTAGGAGAGAAATCTCAATTAGCTCAATCTTATCTGATTTTGGGAACTATAAAATATGACCAAAAGCAGTATACAACAGCACTACGACATCTAAATAAATCAATAGTTTTAGCAAAAGAGTCTGAAGACCCTGGTGTTATTCGTGCATGTGCTGAGATATTATCTCAATCATATGAAAAGCTTGGAAATTATAAAGAAGCTTATCTCAACCATGTTTTATTAAAAAAGATGACTGATAGTCTATCTAATTATGAAAACGCAAAAAAAATTGCACGATTAGAATCTGATTATGAATTTAGACAAGTAGAGGATTCATTACAAAAAACAAATGTTTTACAAACAGTTAAACTAGAAAAAGAAGAAATTAAAAATCGCTCTCAACGCAATATTAATATTATTATTTCAATCACTTTATTAATAGTGTTAATTTTTGCTTTCTTTATCTATCGCAGTGGTAAAAAACAAAAAAATCTAAATACTCAACTTAATGAAAGAAGTACTGAGCTGTTAAATGCAAATAATGAGTTAGTTGTAGTCAATGAAGAGTTGCATCAAACTCAAGAGGAAACCATAGCTCAACGTGATTCTATTGAATCTCAAAATGTTCTATTAGAAAAGCAGCATCAAAATATTAGATATAGTATACGTGCTGCTCAAACAATACAGAATGCTATCTTGCCATTAGAAGAACAAATGAAGAAGTATTTGAATGACTATTTTTTAATTTACCGTCCTCGTGATGTTGTATCAGGAGATTTTTACTGGTTAGGTGTTGTTGATGGAAAACGTATCATTGGTGCAATAGATTGTACAGGGCACGGTGTGCCAGGAGCGTTTATGAGTATGATTGGCTTTACTCTCTTAAATAAAATTGTCAACACAAATAGAGTAACAGAGCCTGAGCAAATATTAGAAAATCTTCGTGTCGATATTGGAATAGCTCTTAGACAAGAACAAACAGGAAAAAGTGATGGAATGGATGCTGCAATAATTAGTTTAGAGGAGGTGAGTACAAGTCAAACTAAAGTAACCTTCGCAGGAGCTAAAAGACCTTTGTGGTATATAGAAAACCAAGATAACAATCTAAAAGAGATAAAAGGTAGTAAAATCTCTATCGGTATAAAATATAAAGATAATAGAAAAGTTCATTCGGAAAGTTTATTGCTAACAAAGGGCAGTTTAATATATTTAGGATCAGATGGACTAATTGATCAAAATAACAAGGAATTACGAAAATTTGGAACATCTAATCTAAAAGATTTTTTACTTAAAAACTCGTCATTATCACTCCAAAACCAAAAAGAGTTAATTGAAAAAACTTTGGACAGTCATATGCAAGGAACTAAACAGCGTGATGATATTCTTTGGATGGGAATAAAGTTATAAGGTATTTTATTTTATAACTTTATTTAAATAGTATATCTAAATAGGGTAGAGCCTGTTCGACTTTTTATTTTTTCTAGCTCCTTTATTTATGAGATTCAAAATCATAGCTAAATAAATAAAAGCCTTCACAGATTGTATGGTTTTCTTATAATCAACCTTTAATCTTCGGTTTTGATTGAGCCAAGCACAAGTTCTTTCTACTACCCAACTTTTAGGCTGAGGAATGAACGATTTATCTTCTTTATCTTTTCTTCTTGAGCTATTGACAATCTCAATTTACACACCCGTTTGACTAAATTTCACTAGCTAAGTTAGTGCTTCTATAGTCTGCATTGTCAAGAATTTAAAAAACTCTCTTCCTCTAAATTGCGCCAAGTTTGTAGGGAAGTATATGTTCCCTACTAATGGTAATTTCCAAATAAAGAGTTATCTGTTTACTCTCAAAAAGGGTTTAGAGTAAATATTTTTGGTTCAATAAGTAGAAAAAATCAATGTTGTTGGACGAATACTCAAAAAAATATTAATTCCAAATCTATTATTGATTTCTTAGAAACATTTTCTTTTCAAATTACTAAAATGACTTGTACTATAGATAATGCAAGTATTCATACCTCTAAGGTAGCGCAAGAAAGAATAATCCACTGGCAAAAAAGAGTAGTATATCTATTTTTTTTACCTTCTTATTTGCCTTACTTAAATATTGCTGAAAGAGCAGAGGAAATAATAAAAGGCAATTGGTTTAGACCAAAAAAGTATATAGAAAATGTCCAAATTGCGTCTGCAGTAAACAGATATCTTTAAAATATTGGTAAGAAATTGAATATCAAACTCTCACCCTTTAATAAAAACTAATTGTGGAAGAATACTTATCAGAATAGTTTTCACATTCACTCATATCAAACTTTCGTTGAAGATTTTTTGATAATAAATTGAGTCTCTATTTTGTCGTAGTAAACAAAAATTAACAATTAAATATTTCCTACTATTCCTCTATCCACAAAATGTAATGATTTCTTCTAACAATGTCTTATTTGTTATAGTAAATGTCTTATTTGTTAACCTCTATTTTATCAAATTGCGACCTTAATGTTAAATACAAGGAGTATATATCAATTATGATAAACAAGTCTATTTAATAATTAGGTTAAAGTTTTACTAAAATACCTAATCATTGTTATTTTCTAACATAATTTGATTAATTATTCAAATCCAAAAAACACAAATAAAACTACCTTCCTCTCAATTTTTCAAAAAATAATTCAAAAGAAAAGAAAAATGAGATTTTTATAATGGCGAGAAATCCCCTTTAAATAATTCTGTTTCCTATCTTATACAACTCAATTCAATGAAGAATCTATACCTTTTCCTTTTTTTTATATTTTTTTTTCTAAAACCTCTAACTACTTTTGGACAAATAGATACACGTTTTTGGTTTGCCGCTCCTGAGGTAACTAACGGACATGGAGATAGAGATATTTTGATGCGTTTTGCTGCTTTTGATCAGCCTGCTACAGTAGTAATTAGTATGCCTGCTAATCCAGCTTTTACACCGATAGTGGTTAATTTAGCTGCTTTTGGTTCAGCAAATACAAACCTTACTCCCTTTATAAATTTTATAGAGACTCCTAATATGACAAATTTAGCAGGAGCAGATAACGATGCTAATCGAAATTACTCTACCATTTTTCGTTCAGGGTTATTGGTAGAATCAACAGCGAGAATCACGGCTTATTATGAAATAAACAGAGGCAATAATCCTGATATTTTTGCATTAAAAGGAAAAAATGGATTAGGGACAGATTTTTATGTTCCTATGCAAACAGCTTGGAATCATCAGAATGGACAAAATCCAAACGGACACTCTGGTTTTGTGATTGTAGCTACAGAAGACGGAACTACAGTGAGTGTCAGAACTACACGTGCTACTCGCTCTTTTGGAACTGGTGCAACTGGAACTACAGCTCCTGCAGGAATTTACACAATAAACTTAAATAGAGGACAAACTTATACAGTTGCTGCCCAACAACCCTCTGCAGGAAATGCTCCTACAGGTTCTCAGATTGTATCTAATAAACCAATAGCTGTTACTTTGTATCATGACTCTATTAATTCAGGAGCTGGAGGTTGTTATGATTTGGCAGGAGATCAGCTTGTGCCTGTTGATATTGTTGGAGATGAGTACATTGTTATGCGTGGAAACTTAGGAATAGGTGCTACAGCACAACCTGAAAAAGTATATATATTGGCTACTCAACCTGGTACTACATTTATTATTAACAGAAATGGCATTCCTATTGTGGGAACCCCTACATTAGGAGCAGGACAGCAATATGTATTTGATATGGATGCAGGAATCCACCCTAAGGCTTATATTAAATCTAATAAGCCTATTTACGTACTTCACATGTCTGGTTATGGTTGTGAAACAGGTGCTGCTATTTTACCTCCTATTGAGTGTACAGGTTCTCGTTTAGTGCAGTTTAACCGTTCTACAACAGAGAGTTTTAGTTTGACATTGCTTGTAAAAGAAGGGGGACAAGGAGACTTCATTCTTGATGGCATTCCTATTCCAATATCTAATTTTTCTCCTGTAGCAGGTTCTCCAGATTTAGACCCTTCCAACGGAACTCCAGATTGGTATTCAGCCCGTATTGATTATAATACGACAGCCGTCCCTGTTGGAGGACATTCTATTACCAACTCTAGTACACTTTTTCATGCAGGTATAACCAATGGTGGGGCAGACTCTGGATGTCGTTATGGCTATTTCTCCTCATTTAATTCACTCAATCTAGGTCCTGATATTTCTATTTTTTATGGTTCAAATGTAGTTTTAGATGCTACTACCTATGGTGCAGTAGGATATTCATGGAACACAACACCTGTACAAACAACACCACAAATTACAGTGAACGTAAGACGAACAAAAGATTATATTGTGGCAGTCGATTTAGGACGTTGTATCGTATATGATACAATTTGTGTAGGTACAGTAGAATATGTATGGATAGGAGATGTAGATGATAATTACGGTAAATTTGATAATTGGAGTGTACCCTGTGGAGAGTCAGGAATACCTAATTGTGATAAAGACATCGTAATTCCTGCTTTGGTTAATGGAATTCCCCCTGTGAATTTTCCTAAAATATATGATAATGAAACACAAGGGTGTCGTAATGTAATCATTGAAAATGGTGCTAGTCTGACAATAGATCCGTTAGGTCGCCTCAATGTCTGTGGAGATATGGTACATTCAGGATTTTTAAATATGCCTACAGGTTCTACTTTAGAGTTTAGAGGGCTTCAGCCACAAACTTACACTAAGAATGCAACAGGAATAGGTGAGTTTGCCAATTTACGTATTAATAACTTAACTGCCCTACCTAATGTACCTCGTTTGAAGATTTCTGATGCTGGCTCACAAAACATGGTAGTTAGTCCTACAGGAACACTTACTTTTATTAGAGGTATCTTGCGTACTGAATCTTTAAAAGAAGTTGTTGTTCGTAATCCGTCTCCTTCCTCTATATCAGGATATTCATTTGCTAATAGTACCAATGATAGATTTGTCGGAGGAAGACTTAGACGTTCTATTAACTCGACAGGTATTTATGACTTACCTATAGGGTTAGCCGTTGAAAATATCGGAATAGCTGCTCCTGTATCTTCTAAAAGAGCTACAATAATAAATACTGTAGCTGCAGACTGGATAAATGATGCTAGATTTTGTAATTTAACCCCTTTTCCTACAAATCATATTGTAAACCTAACTGATAATAGAAGTAATGTAGCAGATGTTCCTTTATATAAGCATATTGACTTACCTACTTCTGTAGCTATATTAGGAAATGCTCCACGAACTGTTGAATCTTGGGTAAGAATAAATACTAATCCTAGTGATGGAGCTATATTTTATTTAGGAACGGATGCAGCCAAACAACTATTTTCTTTACGTAAAATAGGTACAGGAAATGGATATAGAATTGATTTAGGAGGAGGAGTTATAAAAGATTTCAATCTCTCTATGACAATTGGGCAATGGCAGCATTTTGCTATGACTTACAATGGTATATCAGAGGTAAAAGTATATTTAAATGGTAACGAAGTAGCATCTCTCAATATTACAGATTTAAATACAACAGGTGATTTTTATATTGGTAGATACAGAAATAATATAAATCAAAATTGGTATTTAGCAGGAAGGTATGATAATGTGAGAGTTTGGAATATAGCAAGAACGCAAGCAGAAATTTTTGCTAATTATTGTGTACGTTATGAATGTACTATACCACCAGAACTGGTTGCTAATTATGATATGGAAGACGGTTTTGGTTTTTTAGATCATAAACTTAGAACCTGTTCTATTTCTCCCTTACAATATGAGAGAGCAAGAGTTGAGTTTCAAACACCAATGACAACTGCAAATAACTTATTAGCTTTCTTCAACCAGTATCCAGGAGCAACACCAATATCACCCAACGAATATCGTTGTCAAGCAACTTTTGGTACTTGTGAAGTATTAAATCACGGTTTTTGGACATTATCAGCATTTAATAATACTACAAAGGTTACTGGAGACGCAAGTTATAGAATGACTCTTTATAATAATGCTTATACTAATGGAGGCGTTTGTGCAAGTCCAGAAGCAATCATTATGAAGCGTAATATAGATACAGATCCTTGGACAATTCCAACTTTTCCAGCCTTGTGTGCTGACAACTCACTTGGTTCTACATCTATGGAGTGGATGTCTGGTTTTTCTGATTTTGCAGTTCCACAGACTTTTGACCCAATTATTTTACCAGTAGATTTACTTTCTCTGACAGCAAAGCCTCTTATAAATTCTATTTTGGTAGAATGGAAAACTACTAATGAAATAAATAATGCAGGTTTTGAAGTAATGCGTTCAACAGATGGAGAGAATTTTGAAAAAGTAGGGTGGATAACGCAAAATACTACAGGAGTTTATTCTTTTGAAGATTTTGAAGTGAATCAAGATCAAATTTATTATTACTACCTCAAGCAAATAGACAATGATGAAAATGTAAAAGTTAGTCCTATTGTTGATGCCAAAATTGATAATAGTATATCAGGTGGAATTAAAATTTATCCAAATCCTACGAGTAACGAGTTTACTATTGAATTGGGAAAAACTTATATAACTAATACTGTTTATCAAATAGAAGTTTATAGTAGTATAGGAATGTGTTTAAAAACTAAAACTAGCAGTAATTCATCTAAAATAAATATGTCTTTAGAAGGATTAGCAAAAGGAATGTATTTAGTAAAAGTAACTACACCTACTCATACCAAATTTATTAAAATAGAAAAGGAATAAGTTTAATTTTTTCTATGTTAATGAAATTATGAAATAGTTTTACAAGTTTTAGATAAATATGAATCAGACAGTTTTTAGATTGTCTGATTCATACTTTTTTAATGAGTAAAGATTATCACATTTGTTTCTTATGTTTTGTTTTACAAAAAAACCACTTTGAAAATATTATTTTTGTAAATGCAAAATGCAATTTTAACTATTCCCAAAGTAGACTCCAAATTTGGGAACCTTAGTGGTCTAAATCAAGACGAATTTAAAGATTCACTAGAAATTTTTGATGCAAAAGTTACTCGTAAACAGATGTTTTACACCAATAAAAACGCTACTCATACCAAAATAAAATCTATTTTGCCCTATAAATTTATTTTTGTCTATCAGCCGAACGCTGAAGCATTTGGTACATTTTCTCACTCTAAAGAGTAAGCTACAATTATTTATTAGTGCAATTTAATATTGATTTTAGTATCATACTCGCTTTCAAGAATCACGTTTAAGTAGTTGGGTAGCAAAAAAACTATAGTTATATCAAAAGTAACTACTCAGGTAAATTTTGTGGTTGGATTGATAGCATAGCTTTTAGTAAAAAGAAAATATCAAGTTTTCTTTTTCTAAGTGTATCTATTACAGAACGTAGTTTGTAAAAATTATGCTGTCTTGATTTGAATTGCCCCGATATTTTTTGTTTTACCTTTATATTTCGGATAGCTTTTTCTGAAGCATTATTGTCAAGAGGAACTTCTAAGTCGTAGAGAAAAGTAAACAAATTATTACAGTGTTTTATCATTGATTTTTGAAATGTAAAGGTTTTTTTAAATTTCTTTTTATCAATTTGTTGTGCTAATAATTAGTTGAGTTGATTTTCTAGTTGGTAAGTTCTATTTTGTAAATGGTTTTTGTTTTTCTACGGCTTCTTTTCTAAGTTGCAATTCTTCTTTTAGAAGTGCTTTAAATTGGGTAGTCCATTTACTTTTTTCACTTTCGTCTAAAAAAATTAATTCTCTTAGTAGATGAGGAAAACAGAGTTGTTTACTTTTAGAAACTGTTTTTAAGTGAGCAGCCCAACGTTCAGAACCAATACAAGCAGTAGGTAAACCTTTTGGAAAAGTATCTTCAATGGTGTCAAAACCATGACTTTCAGTAGCTTTTATGAATGTATTGTGTATATTTTGCCACACACATATTCACCATTTTTCTCCATTTACTTTTGCGCCTGTTTCATCTGAGCCTACATAACGAGCTTTCTTAACTTCCTCAAAAATAGTTTCATAGAAAGGATTTATTTTTTGAGCTGCTTTGGTAAGTAAATTTTGAATACTTCTCTGGCTGATAGAAATATGAAAAACATGCTTAAATAAAAGTTCTAAACGAGCATAAGGAAAATATTGAAATACATTAAAATAACTAACGAGAGTCGTAATATCTGCACCAAACTGAATAGAAGGAGGAAAATCAGCTTTTTGATGATGACCACGTACAAATATTTTTAAACTGGCGATATTCTCTATAAATAGGCTTACAAGGACAGAAATTTTTCTTGTTTAAGAGTTGTTTTTTTCTTCTGCTAAAAGTTCATTTACTTTTTCCATTCCTTCTTCTTTGCTAGAAACAATAAAAACAAGACTAGGATATTCTTTAACCAAAAAAATAGCTTTTAACATTGTTCTATGCAGAAATGAAGGAGCTATAAATATGACTGCAATAGCTTGTTTGGCAATACGTTCTATGTTTTCTTCTAAATATTTTCCTTGTAAAATTCTATATTTTGCTGATAAATAAGATACTTTTGAAGCATCTAAAAGAGAAATATAACGTTCTGATTTTTGAGAAATAGCAGCAAATTCTTTCAAATATTCATCAAAGTTTTGGTCAGTTACCGCTTCTCCAGTGAGTTGTATTTTTACAAGGGGAAGCTCTGAATAATCAAAAATCCCATAAGGTTTATTTTTTGTCATTTTTTATTTTTCTATATGTGTATTTTCATTTTTTAAAAGTCTATTTATCCATTCAGTTGCCTCGTCTTTATTTTTACATACTTTTACTTTAATTGGGTAAGGTTTTATCATAAAAATAGCTTCCAAAAGCATTCTTTGCAAAACTGAAGGAGCAATAATTGCTATTTGAAGTAGAAACTAACTACATTTTTTTGTTTAATTTCAAGGAATTTCCTTGCATAATACGATGTTTTGTACTTACATATTTTGTGTCAATTACATCTAGAATAATTGCATAACATCTTTTTCATAAATTTTTCCTACTTTCATTATATATTCTCCAAAATTTTGGTCTGTAATTTCTGCATCAGTAAGTTTAATATGTATTAAAGAAAATTTTGAATAATCAAAAATGGTGTAGGTTTCTAAGGAGTACTACGTACTCTGATTTTTAGAAAGACTATTAAAACAGGAAAACACCATAGTGTAGGAAAGATTCTGGGCAAACTAATCACGTAGAAAGGTGGAATAATACATTAAGACAAAAATTAGGAAGGTTTGTAAGAAAGACATTATTTTTCTCAAAATCATATTACAACCATTACCTATTTACGTATTATTTTATCATAAACTATAATAGGAAAACAGAATTAAAATATTTGAAATCGCTCAAAATTTAATACTACCAAAAAGAAAAATCAGACAATCTAAAAACCGTCTGATTCATATTTATCTATGAATATGTGAGCTGATAAATTATACCTAGTATTGAATAATTTATTCTATTATAGATAGAGGTTCAATTTGCTTTACATCCACTTTTCTTATTCTTGCAAATCTCTCATTTGGGTTATCAATAACAACCCAGTTGTGAAGAGTCTTTGCCTTCATTTTTTGTCCGTTTTTTGCAATTCCATACCAATCAAAAACTACTGAGACTTCAAAAGTAGTATCATTAATTGTTTTTACAATGAGATTCTCAGGATGATGACTACTTTGTATTAATTGTTTAGGTGTGCCATTTAACCAATTTTCTAATTCTTCAATTGATTTTATTGGTGCAGTAGAAAAATTCAGTTCAAATTCATCTGTAAGTAGCTCCTCAAAAGGTTTAACGTTACCATCTAATTGTTCCATATTTGACAACCAATAATGCATTAGAGAGTTTATACGATTATTTGGATATGCATCTTCAAATGTATCCTCTGTTTCTCCAGTAGGTTTAATTATGACCTTAGTTAATTTTGGAAGTTTGTTTGAAAAATCTTCAAATTCCATAACATAGTCCAAAGTATAACTAGCCTTTTTACCATCTGGCTGAATATTTTGATACCTAATATCTGCCATAATCTGACTTTTACCTTCCTTATTTGTAACTAATGAAATATTTTGTACGTGATGCGCATTTTTCCATCCTTTATATACACTTAATCTTTCAGGATAGTTCTCCTTTCCCCTTAGAATACCAGTAGCACTTTCTATAATAACATCATCAATAAATAAATCCATTTGATTGGCAATACGCTGTTCATTCATTGGTCTTTCGTATAGTTGATACCAAAGGTAATATTGTGTTTTTGCAAGATGGTATTTAAGAGTCTTTTCAGATTTAAATACTTGTTTATCTTCCATATTTTTTTCATTTATGTCCACGTCTTCACAAGAACTAGTTGTTATTAAAATAAGTATCAGGAATGGTTTTATTATTTTTAATATCATAATATTATGTAATAATGAGAGTAATATTTCTTTAAACTTACGCAAAAGTATCTATTTAAATTCATCTCTACCTGTGATAAAAATCACAAAATCTGCTTAAGTTATTTTTTTTCTAATGCGACTCAAAGTTTCTCTAGATATACCTATATATGATGATAGCTGCGAAACAGAAATACGTTGTACAATCTCAGGATGATTATTAATTAGAAAATTATACCTTTCTTTAGGCTTATTTAGTCTATAAAAGGTTAGTTGATCTTCACTTTCTATGATTAGAAGTGCTAATATTTTTCTACAGAATGATTCTATATCTGCTGATTTAGAACATATTTCAAGTAGTAAATTTTTATCAAAAATAGTTACTATTGTTTTCTCACCTGCCGAAATAGATAGATGCGATGGTTTTTCTTTTTTAAAACTTTTTAAGTTACAAGTAAATTTTCCTTCAAATGTAAAATTGGTATTAATTTCTTTGCCGTCATGATTGATATGAGTTCTTAGAAATCCACTTTCAACGAAAAATAGATAACTACAAACTTGACCTTCTTTGAGTAAAAACTGTCCTTTTGAAAGTGTTTCTTGTCTTGTACACAATAATAATAACTCAATATTGGATTGAGATATTGGAGTTATTTTATTTGCTGTCTCAACGAGTTTATCAATAATCATTATTTTTTATTTATTTGTATTCAATATTATAAATTTTATTGCGCATAAAAATACAGGCATAATAAAGGAATGCTCTAAATAATTATAGGAGTTACGCACCCTAATATTACATAATTTTTAAATGTTTAATTTTCAACAACTTATGATTTTGCTTAGACCTTTATATTTAAAGTTTTCAATCAAACAAAATTGCCAAAACTCATTAAGCTGTTGATTATAAGCAAATTATAACATTATATAAGTTTATAGTGCGTAACTCCTAATTTTATTTTTGTGCGTTTGCCCTAACTTATTAAATTTATTCAACTAATAATTTCTTTCTCTCTACTCCTCTTTTAGATATTAATTGAATAATATATAAGCCTGATTTTGGTAAAATATTGCGATTCAGCTTTAAATTATAATTCACTTTTTGAACAGCATAAACGAGTCTTCCTTGTTGATCAAAAATGGATACGTCAAAAGTCTGATCAGCAGGAACATGGAGGTGTAGATCACCATCTTTTAATGGATTAGGATAGACAAGAATGTTTTCTTTTTCTTCTTCTACAGTACTTATTTTTCTTGAACTAGAACTAACTGGAACAAGTTTCCATTGAGTAAAAGGACCATTATAATTAGTAGGTTTTTGAACGATAGTTGAATAATTATCTTCTGTTTCAGGACGGAAGTAATCTCCTGTAGCTCTATTCTGTAGATAAACATATCCAACAGACGCATTAACTTCTTTCCATTGAGTAAATGTACCATTATATGTAGTAGGACGTTGTACTAATATACTTCCATCATCATGATTAGTTGGACGAAAATACATATTATTATCTACATTTTTTAAGTAGAAATATCCATTTCCAGCATCTACTTTTTGCCACTTCGTAGGAGCACCCGACCAAGACTCTGGAACTAATTCTAAGTTATCTCCATCTACTTTGCTTTTAGTTCTTAGTTTCTTACCCGTCTCTCTGTTTACCACAAAAAATGTTTCACCAGTAGTTGGAGGAAGAGGATTAGCAGTACCACAATCAGGAAGTCCCCCTATATTTACTGGCAACGAATTTGACCCTAAACACATATCTACTATATTGTTAGGCGATATATTTGGATTTGTCTTATTTGATACCAAATTAGATACCTCAGCAAATAAAGACATGTTTACAGTAGGTATGTATTGATTGTTACCACTACCTCTTAAAGGAACTCTTACTTGTTTAATTATTGAGCTAGTATTAGTACGATAGAATATAGATTTATTTAATGTAACTCTTGATGGCACTGTACTTTCCCAAAACATAATATCATTGGCAATATTTCCATTTCTAGGTTCATTTTTATAAAAGGTACAATTATCAAATGACCCTGAATTAGGTATTTTTTGTAAAAAAACAGCTCCTTGTTGTGATGCATCCACAATATTTAGAAATTTAGTGTTAGCAAAAATACAGTTATCAAATTCAAAATTATTAATCAATCTAATATTAGCTTGACCCACTTCGTTATTATTAAATACCGAGTTTGTTAACTTTATTGTAGCATTTCTACTTCCTTGAAAAATGACACATCCTGCGAAAAAAACTCTTCTAAAATTGCTTACACCCACATAGTTATTGTATGTATTGTTTTTAAACTCACAATTATCAATAACTAGTGCTGGTTTATCAGCAGGGTACCCTGGTGAAGATCCAGATATTGGAGCTATAAACACTTGCATTACTGACGCTTTTACATTTGCAGAATTTCGGGTAAAACTTGTTCCATAAATTTCAATAGGTTCGAGTGTTCTATCTACTCTTAAAGCACCAGCACCTTCTACTACATTCATATAACCTGTAGTTGACTCATATCCATTAGACAAATTAGAGTCAAAGAAACTATCAATGATTATAAGCTTTTTAATTGAAGTTCCTCCTATAGCTCCTCCTGTAACTGCCTTATTGTTACTAAATGTACAACCAAATATTTCTGCAGTACTCTTATAGTTAACTCTAATAGCTCCACCATTTTGATTCTCACCCATGCCTCTAAAATGTGACACCCCATTGTTTGTAAATTGACAATTTCGTACTCTTAAAGAAGCAGAAAAATCTCCTTTTTGTGCAATCTCTATAGCACCACCACCAGAACGAAGGATACTTCTAATATTAGCTTGAGATTCTCCTTCAAAATTGGCATTTGACAATTTTGCATCTTGAATTACTAATCTAATATTACCTCTGACCAAGAAAAGACTAGTCTTATCTTGACCATCAAATGTGATATTCTTTCCTTGAATTACAATTGTTCTTACTTTATCTCTATTACGAAATAAAGGGATAAGGTGAATAACATTGTTAAACTTAATACTGACTGAAGAAGAATTATTAAATTTTAAAATTCCACCATTATTATTAAGAAGTGTATTTAATGCAGTTTGTAAGTTGTTAAAGGTTGGCGATATTGTTATTTGATCTATATTTGAGTCTGGATCCAATGGAACAGCACTAGGCATTTGTGAAGGGTTGCTTGCATTTCGACCATACGCTTCCCATAAGGAGTTGGCTGCATTTCTACGAGATTCTACAATCTGAGCTCTTGTTATAGAACTTGCAAGCGTTAAAAATAATACAATAAAAAGATATGTCTTTTTCATAATTTTGGGGATTGGGTAAAGATATTAGACTAGAAAATAATTTTAGTACGTGTACCTAATATTTTTTAAATTAATAGTTTTGATTTGTGTTTTTTAAAAGAAATGATTATTTTAAATGCCTAAAGTGGTTAATTATAAATGTTACAGAAACTAAAGTTGAATGTCTAAAAACAATATTATACAAAAAGAAACACTATTATTACTTAAGAACTAAAAGTTTAATTTATTTGCTGTTAAGTAACTAGCCAAAGTTAATTGTATCCATTATTTATTTATCTACAGTGCTGACTAGTTTAAAATAGGTATTTAAAGGGGGATTTATTTTTCTTAAGTCAGAGCTACTAGATATTTAAAATAACTGATGATAATATGAATGAATTATTAGCATTTACTTTGATATGAATCAAATATAAATAGAAGTAAAAGCTTACTCTTAAATAAAATCTACAATAGATTTGGTATCTCAATATAAAAAAGAGAGCCTATATCCATTTCTGAATCTAGTTTTATTGTTCCATCTATCTTTTCTAATGCTTGTTTCAGAATATAAAGCCCTAAACCTGCGCCTTCGCTTTCTTCACTAGCTCTATAAAACATATCAAATATTCTGTGTTCATGCTCTTTGGCTATTCCAATACCATTATCTTGAAATGATAGACATATTTTTTTTTCGTATACAGTTCCTTTTATTTTAAGAAAAGAATATTTTTTATATTTATCTGAATACCTCAATGCATTAGAAATTAAAATATTAAAAATAATTCCTACCCTGTATAAATCTGTATAGAACACTGTTTTTTGAGAGATTTCTATTTCTATTTCTATGCTTTCTACTTCTAGTACGTATTCAAATTGTTTTACTAACTCTTCACCATACTCTTGCCAATCTATTTTTTGAGCAGAAACCTCAATGCGAGAATTACGAGAATAATCTAAGATATCTTTTATAAGATAGTCTAGCTTTAAAAGACTTTTTTCTTTAAGTTTTTCGTAATATTGAAGTTTAGTTGGATCATTTTCTAGTTTAGAAACAATATTTAAACCTAACATTGATGAGATAGGGGCACGCAAATCATGGCTAATACTATATACAAAATTATCAAGCTCTTGATTAGTTTTGGATAGCTCTTGATTCTTATCAATTAATATTTTTTTGTACATTACAAGTTTATCATAAATATCTTGATACAATTTTATAAACACCAAAGTTGTGACAGGTAAAACAATGAATAAGATCAATACATTTGCTTTCCCAAACAGATTTTCTTCATAACGATCGTTTATTTGTGGTACCAATGGAAAAACAGTACAATGAAATAAAGCCAAAAACAAGGTGAGTAATATAGGAAAAACAGTATAAAAAATAATATATCTTTTTGAACGAATGTTCAATATAAAAGGAATTGAAAGGATAGGTATAAAGAACAAAAAATAAAAATTACTATTCATTCCAATACTACTAGAAAAGCAGAAAACTAGTATACTGAATCCTAATAAAAGCCAATGAGCAGCACAGTTTATACCTGAACAGAGTTTTATTATAACAACAGACAATAGGTAGATAACAGTAATTAACCAATAACATAGATTTCCCCACAGGCAAAAATAAATAGTAGGTATAAAAAGTAAACTCATCAAAACAAACAGAAAACAAACTAAACAATTGATATTTTTGCTACGCTGTTTTTTCTCATTTCTTGAAAAGTCCTGAGCTGTATTTTTCATTCTTTTATAGATATATTTATTCAAATAAGTAGCTGGTCAAAATAAAACACGTCTAAAAAATAATTGGAAACAGGTTAATTAAGTCTTAAAGACTATTATCAAGCTATTTAGTATTTACAATTACTTATGTTTATTAAGTACAGGAATTTAAGTCAATTTACTATTGAGTTTGTTTAAGCACAGGTTTAATAGTCTTGTAGTGTTGTTTATCTAAAACACTTATAAAATAGCTGTAATCTATCATCTAACAAATAAAAAAAGGTGGGAAATCTTTATTAGAAATCCCACTACTTTTAAGATTACTTATAAAAAATCAGGTGAAATGTTCTATTCTTTTATAAAAGACTGAGATTCATTCTTATCTGTTTTTAACCAATATAAGCCGTTAGGAAGTTGCTGAATATCTACTGTTTTTCCTCTACCATTCATCATTTCCTTACCAAATTTATTAAATATTCTATACTGAGTTTTGTCAGAAATATTTTCTCCCTTCAATTCAATAAACTGAGACGAAGGGTTTGGGGAAATTACTACCTTTTTTATATTTGATACTCTCCTTGCGACTATGAAATCACAGCTTCGTGTATTAAAAGTTACTACTTTCTCTGCAACATTAGCGAAGTCTGCTAAAAATTTAATCGTATAGTTTTGACCAAGTTCCATGGTAACAGCATTACTAGTAATTGATTGGCTAAAGTCATAATAGTAATATCCATTTTCTAACCTAGGCGCATAACAATTATTGTTTACACAAATATAAATACTACTTTGAAAGCCTAAATCCTTGTGAAAAACTCTTACGGTAGTATTATTTATATAGGAAATTCCAAAATCAGAACAAACATTTACAGTATTCTCATTAGCACAAGGGATACAACTCGTTCCTCCACAATCTATTCCAGTTTCATCACCATTTTTTATATTATCAAAACAAGTTGGGGTTGTAACACTATTTTGTATAAAACCGATACGTTCAAAAAGATTTTCGGATCCTTTTATCCATTCAGAAGTGTTGATTTGAGTATTCCAATTCGATCTAATCAAACTATTAGATTGAATTCTTGAATCTCCCCAATATCCCTTTTCGTATGGAGCGTCCCAAAAACCTTGTGAATCCCATTCAGCATTTATATAAGTTACTAAACGAATTACATCTCTATTAGATTTGATATAATTAAAGAAGGGTTTATACCACTCATCCCATATTTGTTGAGATGTTTTTGGTGTTTTTATACCTCTACTATTGCCTAATACAGGTGCGATTGTTTTGTCTCTAACATTGTATCCTTGTGGAGTAGCTTCTGCAATGATTACAGGTTTCATTTCTGTTCGAGCAAAATTCACGACTATATCTTGTGCTTGATAATTACAGTCTTGTGGCGTGAATACAGAAATGCCCATCAGATCAACATATGTTTTTCCTGGATACCATGAAGTTATAGGATAATTTAGATAGGTTTGTCCACCACAAAATGCTCCAGAATGCCATACCATTGCAATATTATTTTCAGCTCTTTTTTGTTTTATTCTATTGTACATCTTTCTCCATGCTAGAATAAATTGATTGGGATCATAGTGATTATGAACACCGTCAAATTCATATCCCCATCTTAAATAGATAGGTCTGTCCAAATCAACTAACTTGTCAATAAGTAAGTCTATATTAGTATCTAACAAACCTGAATTGATTTCATTTAGCTGATCTACAAGATATACTGCAACGACTAAGGCACTATTGGGGTAATCTGTTGCTAAACGAGATAGATTCTGTGGTCCTGTACCATAAGAAGCTTCTGTATCTATTCCTTCTAAATTTCTAAGACTTGTGTATCCACTTACTGCTGCTGGAACAGTATTCATAGATGATGAAAAAAGATCGATACTTGAAGCATCTTGACCAACAGCTAATAAAGTCCCTGTATTAGGAACAAATTTTCCCATAACCAGACCTAGCTCTGCATTACAATCATTACACTCCCCTCCACAATCAATTCCTGTTTCATTTCCATTTTGTATACCATCTGTACAAGAGCTTTGTAATATATCTTGACTAGGAATAATAGCTGGTAATGGAACATTTTCAATTGTAGCTTGAGTATTTGACTGATACTGTTTTTCTATTTTTTTCCATTCATTATTAGAACTGTAAGTATTTATAATTCTTGCTGCTTCTGCATGTGTTATATAATGTAATTCTGCAGTCTCATTGGGCATAACACCAATAGTAGAAACAAGTTGCAAAAAGGTATTATCAAACGGAGAATTTTTAGACTCAGGATTATGTCTTTTATTTGCAACAATAACAGCTTTTGCAGTGTATTTGCTAGTTAGACTAATATCCATTACAGCTTGTACTTTTCCATTGATATAGAAAGCGCAACCATATCCTGGGTCTCCAGAAACTAAAGGGTCGTAACCTTCATTGGTATGAAAGCCTGCAAACAGAACATTTGTTAAATCATATACACCATCATTTCTTCCAAACAGAGATCCAAATGTATAAGCAAAACCTGCTGTTCCATAATCTTTAGCTTGAATCCCCCCCTTATACATAGGAGACCATGAAGAGTGTTTCCAACCTGGTGCATCTAATGGGTTAAGTCCAGCTACTGAGGAGTACACTTCAGGAACAGCACTAATTACTTGCCCTCCATTAAAGCTAAACTCCCACCAGTCTTTAGGAGGAATGGGTAGTTGGTTATCTCCGTTTGGAGGAATAACTGTCATAACTTGTCCTGGTTGTTCATTACCAGGAAAAGTACCTGATGATACTAAATAACTATATGGTGTTTTGTTTACAATTTTCACTCTGTCAATACCTCTTCGGGTAACAGTGGTAGTATTAACTATGTTTCCATTTGAGTATGCAATACCAGTGTCTGTACTTAAATCTGAATAAGTTAAAGGAGGTGTTTGGCTGTTTCCAATTGTGGGCCACCAATTGCCTTCTGTAAAAATAGGAATTTTTCCAGTAAAATTAGAAGGTATTGAAATCCCATAGCTCAAACTTGTTCCATCCTGTCTATAAGGATTAGTTAATAAACCACTGATAGATTGAGGATTAATATTACCTCTAGTCTTTTTCCACTCTGATAGTATATTATTAGGATATATCCAATCTTTGTAACGATGGACAAAACCTGTTCTGTTCATACCCTCCCCAACATCTGA
Source organism: Bernardetia sp. (assembly GCA_020630575.1). Classification (GTDB taxonomy): domain Bacteria; phylum Bacteroidota; class Bacteroidia; order Cytophagales; family Bernardetiaceae; genus Bernardetia. The sequence goes on along the minus strand of JAHDBD010000003.1, from coordinate 25,422 downwards.
TGAATTAGTTGATTGACTGAAAGCGTGATTTACTGTTAATAATGATATTATTAAAAAGATAATTGCTTTTTGCATTTTTCATTTACTTTAAATATTTATTATTAGTATTATTTAATTACAATTTTATATATAAAAAACACTTTTTTAAGTATCGTGTTAATACTTCTACCATAATTAGAGCTTTTGTAAATAAGATTTTTATCAAAATAATATTCTGTTTACCCCATGTTATACAATGAAATTGACATAGTTTTATCACATAAATCAAGGTATTCAAGAGAATAACCAAATAGAATTTGACACATAATTAGTTTTACTAAAGCTCTAAAATTATAAGTTTATCTTAAATTACTGGATTGATTTACTCAACTACTAGTTTTCTTTGCTCTATCCCATCTTCAGAGGTAAATTCTATAATATATAGACCTGATGAGGGTAGTACACTACGGTTGATCTTCAAATTATTATTCACTTTTTGAACAGAATAAATGACTCTTCCTTGTTGGTCAAAAATAGTTATATCAAAAGATTTTCCAGTAGGAATTTGAAAACTCAAATTACCATCATCTAATGGGTTAGGATAAATAGATATTTCATTTATTTGACCTTTTAAAGCTACTTTTCCTAAAGTAGTAGTAGGATTTACTGGAATAAATTGCCACTGAGTAAATGTTCCACTATAAGTAGTAGGTCGTTGTATAATAGGTGAGTATGTATCACCTGTTTCAGGACGGAAATAACTTCCTGTAGCTTTGTTGAGTAAATAAAAGTAGTTAGGTGATCCAGATACCTCTATTTCAATCCATTTTGTAGAATCTCCTTTGTAAAAACTTGGACGTTGTACTAATAAACTTCCATTATCTCTACTAGCTGGACGAAAGTACATGCCATTATCAACATTTTTTAGATGGAAGTATCCATTTTCAGCATTCACTTTTTGCCATTTGGTAGGTGTTCCTGCCCAAGATGCTGGAACTAACTCTATATTATCTCCATCTATGTTACTTCTAGTTCTTATTTTTTTACCAGTTTCTCTATTCACAATAAAAAAAACTTCAGTAGAAGTAATATCTCCATCTTGGTCTCCATCTTGGTCTCCATCTTGATCTCCATCTTGGTCTCCAGTTGCTTTATCCGTAAATAATGAACTATCATACATATTTATTGATTCAACATCTGGCTGCATTAGAGTAGTGTTCATATCCACAAACTTATTAAAAGCATTTTTAGTAACTTCTGGACTTTCATTGTATGCAACATAAGGAAAAGGAGGATGTCCCCAATCTTGGTTAATCCAAGTAAGCATCCAAGCAATCTTAAATGCTCTATTGCTACTTTGAATACTACTCTGTACATTATACCACCATAGTGGATAAGCATCTGGTGATTTAACTCGATTACCTGTTTCTGAGAATACTGGTATTTTGTTATGATTCCAAGCAAAATCACTAACACGCTCCAATTCAATTGTCATTGTTTCAAATGATTCATAACCAGAGTTACCTTGATCATAAAAATCCAGACCTACTACATCTGCATAATCATCTCCAGGATAATATTCTTCAAAATAGTCAGGCTTTGTATCAAAATTTGGAGACCAGGCAAATAGAACATTGTCAGTACGTGCTTTCATATAGTCTACAGAAAATTTATACAAATCTATAAAAGTTTGTACATCTCCTTTAGCTTTAGTACCCCACCAAAACCAATCTCCATTCATTTCATGAAAAAGGCGAACTACTATAGGAAAATCAAGTTCATTTACTATTGATATTGCCTTATCAAGCTCATTTTCAAGCCATTCTCTCTCTGCGCCTTCTGAATTTACAATATCGAACATCAAGTTTTTTGATAATTCAGTATATTTATATGTGTCAGTGTCTTTACCACTCAAGTGAAAATCAAATGTCACTACACAACCTAATTCGTACGCTTTTCTAGCAGCAGCAAGATGTCTTCTATATTCATTTGGACTGTTATTGATATAAAAATTAAAATCTTGTCCCAAAACTCCAGGATGTTTTCCAGTTACATCTTTGCAATCAGACGTATTAGGATCTTCACGAGTACCAAGAGGATATGCAAAACTATTAAAGTGTTCTTGACCAAAAAGGACTCCTTTTTCATTCCAAGCGACTTCTTTTAAATTACCATATAAATTCTTTACTAATTGTGTTGCACTACTGTCTATCTGTGCTTGTGTACTTGTTGAAACAAAAATAGTACATAGTAGTACAAATATTTTTATTGTCTTGAAAATAGTCATAAATATTTATTTAAAAATTAGAAAAATATAGGAGGACCGTACCAAGATTCTCACCTTTTATTATTAAGCTTATGAGTATCTTTTCAACAAAAAGGTGCTTTTTTTGATTAAAATGCTTTAGTGAATTTTAGTACAGTTCTCCTATAGATAATTGATATATTTGTGGAAATTTTGATACTTATAAAATAAACAATGTAGTATTTATATTTAAAAAGTAAATAATTTATTATAAAATTATATACTATGATATATGAGTTTATAATAACTTATTGAATTGATTTACTCAACTACTAATTTTCTTTGCTCTACTCCATCTTCAGAAGTGAACTCTATAATGTATAGACCTGATGTTGGTAGTATACTACGACTAATCTTCAAATTACTATCTACTTTTTGAGCAGAGTAAACCACTCTTCCTTGTTGATCAAAAATAGATATATCAAAAGATTTTCCAGTAGGAATTTGAAAACTCAAATTACCATCATCTAATGGGTTAGGATAAATAGATATTTCATTTATTTGACCTTTTAAAGCTACTTTTCCTAAAGTAGTAGTAGGATTTACTGGAATAAATTGCCACTGAGTAAATGTTCCACTATAAGTAGTAGGTCGTTGTATAATAGGTGAGTATGTATCACCTGTTTCAGGACGGAAATAACTTCCTGTAGCTTTGTTGAGTAAATAAAAGTAGTTAGGTGATCCAGATACCTCTATTTCAATCCATTTTGTAGAATCTCCTTTGTAAAAACTTGGACGTTGTACTAATAAACTTCCATTATCTCTACTAGCTGGACGAAAGTACATGCCATTATCAACATTTTTTAGATGGAAGTATCCATTTTCAGCATTCACTTTTTGCCATTTGGTAGGTGTTCCTGCCCAAGATGCTGGAACTAACTCTATATTATCTCCATCTATGTTACTTCTAGTTCTTATTTTTTTACCAGTTTCTCTATTCACAATAAAAAAAACTTCAGTAGGAATAGAAGTAGATATTTCTTCCAATGTATAAGAACGAACCCAATCATAGTAAGCAGTTCTTTCTTCATAAGAACTATTCATTCCGTCTTGCCCATTTTTCGGAGGATTCCATCCATATGTTTCTACGACCATCTTTAAACTTAGTTCAATATTGAAATCAACAGAAGGAGTAATCGTATATAAATATTTACCATCTAAAAAGAATAAGATTTCAGTAGGACTTTTCCACCACGCCCCATATACATGATAATCGTCATATACCGTTCCTGACTCAAGCTCAGCCTCATTTCCTCTTGACTCTGATCGTTTACAGCCTTTTTGACGCCAATCATGTGTATTAGAGTGTATTGTATATGCGTATCTTTTAGCCCATTCATATTTGGTTCCTATTCCTACACACTCTTGAATGTCTAACTCCGTCTTTCGACTTTGACATCCTGGGTCATTCATTTAACCAAAAGGTCGTAGACATAAAGGTTTTGCTTGCTTTTACTTTACATTCATAATAACCATAAAGACCTTTGTTTTTTGAGGCTACTAATCCTCCTTGATGAGTAAATGTTGAATCTTTTACTACTCTAGGAGTATTAAGTTTTCTTGCTGTAATTTGCAGAGTTCCTTCACTTTGACTAATTGCTTCTCTCATAAATAAACCAGGAGGTCTACCCACCCACCTATTAGGATCTGTATTTAGCCATTTTTCTTCGTCAAGCTTATCTCCTTCAAACTCATCTGAAAGATCTTCATTTTTCACCCATTTCATTCCAGGTGGTGTTGGATCTTCTCCAGGCTTAAAGAAAGGAGATTGCGCAAAAATATTGCTGCAGAATAAGAGTGATAAGCATATCACTGCCATCCAATTTGTAATTGATTTGTAAGACATGTTCTTTTAAGTTAAATAAATTTTCAAAAAATAATTATGTTCGAAATATAAAGGGGTATAGAGTAAATAAATTATATTAATAATTTATATTGTTTTTAGAAATAAAGAGATTCATGTGTTGAGTATAGCTAACATCAATTCCGAAGTTTATAAGCAAAACTGATATCGCCTTCATAAAAAGGAAATGTAAAGTCTATATCTAGGTTATGACCATAACCTACTCCTAAGCTGAGACTGAATAACAACCTTTTGTATATAGTTCTTTGGATTCCCCAACGAACATCCCATAAAACTACATTTTGCAATTCATTGACTATTGCATTAGGATTAGTTGTATTTAATTCGTTTGAAGCGTACTTAATACGAGAACCTACATAATTTCCACTGTTATTTGAAATAGACTTATTTTTTTTTAATCTCTTTTTTCTATTATAATATAACTTGTATATGCCTTTAGCATAAACGACGGGCTTATCAACAACCCAGGTCTCAGCATTACTAATGTTACTGTATCCAATTCCCAAACCAGCGCCCACTTCAAGAATAGAGCTTTTGCCTACAGGAAATTCAAATGCAGATCCAATTCCTTGCACTAGCACAATTTCTATTTTAGGAATGACGTTTAAAGAGTGTAAGTCTTCTGATTCGGAATCTTGAGCTTTCAAAGAAGTTGATAAAATATGAAGTGTGATTAAAAATAGAGTCATACAGATACAGTTTTTCATAAAAATGATGTTTAGCGTGGATTTTTAATAGTTATTAGTTAAGTATAAATACAGTATTAGTTTAGTAGCTTTACAAGGCTATATAGCTTAAATTAAAAAGCTAATAAAACTGTATAAGATTGATATTACTTTTATGTGATTATTCTCAACGAACTCAGATAAGTCCTCTAAGTATCAAAATTGATTAAATCGTTTTAAGTCATACCTTCAAATGAAATACGTAGAGAGAAAATAATAAATAGCCCTTTTCCATAGTAATCAGGTGTGATATTTTAATATATATCTATCTCTAGTAATTAGATTATGGCTGCAATTTGAGAAAATAGACATTAACAAATAGGACATTTACTATAACAAATAAGACCTTTATAGAAGTAAAGATTTCATTAGTACAACAAATGAGACATTTATAGGGTAAAAGTCTCATTTATTAATACATTATAATATTTTTTAAAGATGATGAGGTGTGTTTATTTCAAAAAATCTATTATGAAATAAAGTTCTGTTTAAAAAAAGGGGAATAAAGCTTTAGCTTAGAGTTTTTTTATTTATCATAAAACTTATGTACTTTCCTTTATTTAAGCTCGTTTGGAATTTACTTTCTGTTTAGACTCCGCTCTTAGTGCTTATTGTCCTGGTAAAACAAACTTCAAGTAATGATAAAAATATGTATATAACCGAGTTCAGATTTAGTTTTTACAAAAGCTATCTCTTTTTATTAAATCTTTAAAAAATTGAGAATAGGAGTTAGGTCTTTTACTTGTGAGTCGATGAGTTAAGAAGTTAAAGACTTTGTAATCTCTCTGTTGTTTACTTATTCAAATAATGACTTGGTTTTCGTCCAAACCTTTGTTCATAAAGTTTACTAAAGTAATGTTGAGTTTTGAATCCCAATGAGTAGGAAAGACTTTTAATACTTTCTACAGATTCATTTTCAAGTTTTTCTCTTGCTATTTGTAATAAAATTTCTCTTTGATAGTGAGAAGGCGATAACCCTGTAATCTTTTTTATTTTACGACCAAATTGTTTTTTACTTAAACAGAAGGCATCAGCTAAATCTTCTAACGTAAATTGATAATTTTCTAACTCCTTTAAAATATATGCTTCCACATTTGCTAACCACTCCATCTCTTCAGAAGTAATTTCTATATTTAACTCCTGTAATTTTGGTTTATCTTGATCTACGGATAAGGAAACATCAACATCCTTCCATTCTAACTTAGATACATAACGTTTTATAATATTGTAAAGGCGAGCCTTTAGCTCTTCATTTAAAAAGGGTTTTAAAATATAATCATCTACACCAATTCTTAATGCGCTCAACTTTATCTCCTCCTTCCCCATCGCTGTTAACATTATTACAGGAATTGCACGCCATGCATCTTGTGATTTTAGATTTTGGAGTAAAGTAATGCCATCCATTTCTGGCATCATTATATCTGATATGATTGTATGAAAATTTACTTTTTCTTGCTTTAATAACTCTAATGCTTTCTGTCCATTATTTGCAGTATGTACATCATAATCATCTTTCAATAGACTAACTATGAAGTTTTGCATATCTAAGTTATCCTCAACTATTAAAATAGAAAATTTACTTTTGTCTTTTTGAGTAACTAACAATTCAGATTTTTCATAATTATCAGATATCACTACTATATCTGAATTCTCATTTTCAATAGTGCCAGCATTTCTTAGTGGTAAAGTGAGTATAAATCTACTACCTTTTTTAGGTATACTTGTTGCTGTTAATGAACCATTCATCATTTTAGTTAATTCTTTACAAAGAGCCAATCCTATCCCTGTTCCTCCTTGTAATGACTGACTATTCTGTTTAACCTGATAAAAACGATTAAAGATCAAAGGAAGCTCTTCTTCAGATATTCCTAAGCCAGTATCTATAACATCAATTTTTAATTCTTCATCTACTTTGACTGATAAAATAATGACTCCACCACTAGGAGTATACTTGAAAGCGTTTGATAATAAGTTATTAATTATCTTTCCTAATTTGAGTTGATCTACCCATTTCCAAGTAGAAGGTAGGTAGCACTCAAACTTATACTCAATTTCTAAGTGCTGTGCTAAAACTTGAAAATTAGAATAGAGTTCTTTGATAAAAGATATAACTTCTGTGGGTTGCTCTTTTAATTGTAATTTTTCTGATTCCAATTTTGACAGGTCTAAAATATCATCGATCAATGTTTTTAAGTTTTTACCATTTCTCTCTACAACTTTTAAATTATCTATAACAGGTTGAGGTAAACTTCTATTTTCTCTCAAAATCTGATAGATTGGACTCATTATAAGTGTCAAAGGTGTACGCAACTCGTGTGATATGTTGATATAGAATTTAGACTTTACCTTATCTAACTCTTTTAATTCTTCTGTTTTATTCTGTAAATCTATTTTATTTTGCTGTAATATTATATTCTTTTTCTCAACTTCTATTGTTCTTTCCTTAATAATTTTTTCTAAATTCTTATTACGCTCTTTTAAATAACTTGTGTAAAAAACAATAAATACATAAGATAAAAATAAAAATAAAATAATATAGATTAAATATGCCCAAATACTTCTATACCAAGGAGGTAAAATAGTAAAAGTATAGGTAGCTTCGCTACTAATCTCATTGTAGAGATTTTTAGACCTAACATGAAAAACATACTCCCCTTCCCAAAGACTATTATAATATTTTGAATGCTCCTTGCTAGACCAGTTAGACCAATCGTCTTCCAAGCCTTCTAAATAATATTGATATTCTATAGCTTGTTCTTTTAACATAAAAGGTGAAGCAAATTCAAAGGTTATATTATTAGAATTATATTCAATTTCAGGAGTTTCTGATTGATCAGAGGTAGCTATCGCAACATACAAACTGTCCCTAATTTTTTTAGTATAACTTCCTAAAAATAAAACAGAATCCTTACCTACCTTGACATTACGAATTAGTGTGTGAAAAGGAGTTTTTTTAATGCTTGATATCGTTTTAGGCTGATAGAGATATAATTTCTGTGTTGTGCCAATCCATACATTTCCATTTTTTTCACAATTGATTATGTAATAAGATTCTTCTGGAATATCAGATAGTGTGTGCATATTGACAACAAAACTATTTCGCATTCTATCAAGTCTATGTACAATCAAGTCTCCTGTCTTTTTAGAAATTCCTTGTACCCATATATTTCCAGCTCCAGCATCATATAGCCTTGAGATATGACTGAAGTATGAATCACACTTGTTCCATAGCAGGTCATCGATAATAAATTCTTCAGTATTAAAATCAAAATAACAGCGACCAAAAGTTAATTTTTCTCCTAGTAAATTGGGGATAGTCCAGTATTTATCTTTATCATTGATATGCGTTTTTGCTATAAATTTATTGTTTATAGAATCTCGCTTTATACAGACAAAAGTATTTAAATTTTTAGACTCTCCTGCATAGTAACTTAACCATATATTTCCATAGTGATCACTAACAATATATTCAGAATATTTTACTTGAAAATCAAACCCCTCCACTATGGTATTTTGAATAATCCAAGAATCTCCTTCTTTTTTCAGTGTAGTAATTCCTTTATATAATACTAACCATATTAAGTTTGAATCAGCAGGATCTTGAAAAAAAGATTTTACGGGATTATCTGTTAAAGACTCTGAATTTTTTACTTGCATAGGATATAATACAGTATCATCTAATGATATAATAGAATTACCTCTTGAAATTGAGAAATCAGTAGTAAATAATTTATTTTGTTTTGAATAAAAGAATATATCTGTATTATAATAATTGTCAGAAAGCGAAGTAATTTTACTGCTATTGGCATTCATAGTTTGTAATCCAAAAGTAGTTAATATATACCACATATTTTTATTTCTAACTATTTTCCAAGGTTTGCCTTTCAGACCATTATTTTTATCCCAATAAGTTATTGTAGATTTAAAATTTATTTTAGAGACTCCATCAAGAGAAGAAAGCCATATATTGTTAACATTGTCTAAGTTAATACTTTTAACACGATTTGATAATATATTGTCCTTATCTGAAGTTATATTATGGGTTGGATGAAAATTTTTATCAAACACAAATAATCCTGCACTATAACTTCCTAATAAGTAAGAACTGTCTAATTGCAGCAGATTTAATTCTGTACCATATTTAGATAACACTTTATCTATTTCATTAAGAGTTATTTCAGAGACACTATTTACAGGCACTTTAGGATAAGTGAATAAACTCCCTTCAAAACTACCTAATAATAAAGTATCTTTATTTATGAAATTGTGGGCAATGTCTATATCTTTTGAAAAAGTATCTACTGAACTAAATTTATCGTTAATCAATTTATACAAATATGTGATAGAGACATTATTAGAGTCTATACTATTTGCTGTTAAATAGAGGGTATTATTCAATTCAAATAATTTACCTACTGTTGCTTGTAGATTTACTCTTGAAATTTCACTAACTTTTTTGCCATCATATTTATATAGCTTATTAACAGACTGAAAATAAACATTATTCTGATGAATTATTAAATTATGAAGGGGTGGGATATCTATTTCTATATCTGAATTTTTAAGCAAAGAATGAAATTGTGGTTCAATAGTTTGGTAAAAGGAGATGTATCCAAAATCATTGTCTGTAAGTATATATAAAATACCTTCATCTGAAACCTCTAACTCTTGAGTGACCCCCTCATTAATAGGGATAGTGCGCCAATAATATCCATCATACTCAATTACTCCCTCCCAGTTAGCTATGTAAATTACTCCACGGCTATCTTGAGCTACATCTGTATTTAATGTGTTTCCACCATATAAACTATTAGGATAATTGTTTACTAAAACATTTCCTCTTTGAGCAATTAGTTTAAAAGGCAAAAATAGTAGTAATAATAAAACTGTAAAAACTAGATCACGCATACTTTTAAATAAAAAAATATTATAGAAACATAAAATATGAAAAAATATTGCTTGAATTTCTATGCACTTCTATTCGTTGATTGACAATACCTTTCCTGTAACAGCTATTTTCAAATCATCATATTCAATAACAAAAGTTAACAATTAAAAACAATTTTCCCTCTCCTTAGCTACAGAAAGCACGAATTTACTATAAAAAGTCTCATATGTTACAACATATGTCTAATTTGTTACAACATGTGTCTAATTTGTTAGGATTTACTTTATCATATTGCAGACGATAAATCAAAATAAATTAATTATTTAAATGAAAAAAAATGAAAAAATTTAATTTTTTATTCCTCGTTTTATTTTTGTTATTTTTCAACTCATGTCAGTTAAATGAAATGGTTGAAGCACAAGAAGAACCACAAGAGATATCTGATCAAACTGATAGCAGAGATGATTTTTCAGGATATATAAATTCAACTATACCTAAAGATATTTTAACTAAATTAAAGAATAATATCGAAACATCTCTATTAGATAAAAAAAGAGCGGATAAAGCTAGTTTTAATAAAGTAATTTATAAAAATAAATTTTATTCTATTGAAGAGATGTACAATAATGTTGAACTTATTTCAAAATATTTTGATGCATCAACTTCTACGTATGTAAAAGGAAAAAATATTTATTTGTTTAACTCTGTCAAAGAGCTAAATAATTTTACTAATTCTAATGTTATAGAAGTTAATTTATCAAACTGGGAATTTAGAATACGCTTTTGGGAACACACAAACTTTCGTGGTGCTGTACTAGATTATGGAAAAAAATCATTTGCTTTTCGTATAAAAGGATTCGGAAGTATATTACCTTCTAATTGGTGGAATCGTGCATCATCTATTAAAGCTGATCAATTAGATAAGTATGAACTCTCAATTTTCAGATGGATTGATCAAAACGGAAACACAAAAAGAGTAAATATTGGTAATTTGATAGGGCACAATAAACCCAAAGCTTGGAGTGATTTAAGAGGAGATGATAGATGGAATGATAGATTATTTGCTTTTACAATAAATCGTGTCATTTGGAATAATAGTAATGTTGTACAATTTCCTAAAACAGTTTATTCCATAGAATCAGTAGAATATAAAAAACAACTAACATCTCAAGCAATTCCTATGGCAGGAGGTTTTTTTCAAGATTTTGCGCACGTAAAAATAAAGAAAAAGACTAGTAATAATGACCAAAAATGGGTAATTGTTCCATTAGAAAATGGTTATTATAGTATTAATAGCTTGAGTGGTCTTAGCTTATCTAAGAGTGCACACGGAAATGATATTTTCTTAAGGCTTTTTCAAAAAAATAATAATGCTCAACAATGGGCTATTGAAGAACGTTATTCTTGGTTTCAAAGCTTTCTAGGCACTGTGATAGGTGGTGGAGTTCCTTATTATACTTTAAAAAATCAAAAAACAGGTTTGTATTTAGATGCACAAGCTGAAGAGAATCTTATATTAGGAGATTTTAGTGGTTCTACTGTAAGGAAGGATCTAAGATGGAAGCTTAAATAATACTCCTTTAAGAAGGGAAATTTAATATATATAAGAGGTGTCTAATATTGACTTATGTAATATTGAAATCTACTAGAAATTTTTAAATTACACAATATTGTTATAGGCTACTTTTATATATATTCAGTTTAATTATTTTGAGAATTGAATGCAGTATTTATTCAAAAAAATAGTTCATATTGTAAACACTTCGGAGAAGATATAAACCTCTTATTATAAAATAGATCAAGTTCAATAAATGCATTTTATGGAAATGAAGAGTTCAATCAAGTAATTTTAAAAAACTACTTGATTGGATTTTTAAAAAAACATATAAAATAGCAATTACTGTAAAATAATCCCTTCAATCATTCCTACTTTATTGTCTTAAAATTGGGCAAAGTTGTAATTGGGAAAAGTGGTGGTTTAGGTAAATATGTGTTTAGAATTACTCGTAGCCATTATGGTATTGAGACAACTGAGTCTATTCTTCTTTCCTACACTTATTTTTAATTATTCTCTTCATCAATCTCAATAGCTTGACCATTGATTACCCTGTATTTTTGAACTGGAGTCAAAGTTATAATATTATTTCCTTTCCTTGCTGCAATGGTATTAAAAGCATTGTCCATACTTACAAGCATCTTCAAAGTGATTTTCTGCTAAATTTTGTGGAATATTTATGGAGATAGAGAAGTGTAGAAGAAAGAATGTCGCAATCCTTAATCCTTGTTTTAATGGATATAAAAAAAGGCTATTAAATACTGTTTCGTAGCCTTTTTACTTTTGGTAATTTAGAGAATACAAAAAGGAGTATTTATCATAAAAATCTCCAAAGATATACGAGCAGAACGTAAACTATTTACGTTGTAAAGCTTTATTTTATTTCAAATAACATAATTATATTTATTAAAAAGCAAACAATATATATATTTATTTGTATTTAAATACTAACCTTAATACACTTGTGAAACAAAACCCCTTATTTGTACTTCATACTTTCTCCTTTACTTGATAAAAAATCAAGATGGGAATGCTGTGTCTAATTTTTTCTGCAATAAAGAGAAGAGTTTGGATAAGCAAGAAGTGAAATAGCAGATAAGGAGTAAATAAAAAATAATGTAAATCATTTTTCACTCTCAAAACTCTATTAGTTATGCGAATGCTTGTCAATCTTACGCCAAATACTCGTCCCGTTCCTTTTGATTACCCTCAAAGATTGCTGGGGAAAATTCATAAATGGCTAGGTGAAAATAATTACCACGACGAGATTTCATTATACTCTTTTTCATCTTTAGATGGTAGTCGCAAAAAAGGTGATTTCTTAGATTTTAAATATGGTGCAAAGTGGTTTATTAGTTCCTACGATATGCCTTTTGTACAAGAACTTGTGCGAGGTGTTTTTCAGAATAGCCACGTAGAATATGGAATGGAAGTAAAAGATATTTCGCTTGTAGAAACGCCACAATTTGGCACAAAAGCACAGTTTTGGCTCGGTAGTCCTGTTTTTGTAAAACGCAATGAGGTAGATGCAACAGGAAAAGAGTTTCAGAAATACTACACATTTAAAGACAAAATTACAAACGAACTTCTCACACAAACGCTACAAACTAAACTTCAAAAAGCAGGAATTTCAGACCCAAACATGAAGGTTTATTTTGATACCAGTTATGATAAAGCAAAAACGAAAATGATGCGTATCAAAAACAAAAACTATCGTGCTTCGATGTGTCCTGTCATTATTGAAGGAAAATCTGAAACCCTTGCTTTTGCTTGGAATGTAGGTGTAGGGAATAATACAGGGATGGGGTTTGGCTCACTTGTTTAATCAAAAATTAAAAACACAATGAAAATATTTTTTGTAGTAAAATATGAAGGTCAGTTTGGGTTTATTAAACCTTGGACAGCTGTTAGAGATAGCGAAACATTTTCTCAACAGTTTCTCACGCCTTCTATAATTGAAGGAATTAGACAAAAATTAGAAGTCAAAAATATAGCTCGTCATAAAATTACCTATCAAGCGATGAGCAAACAGCAAGAAGTAATTCAGACACGAGGTTGGCAAATCAAACAAAAAGATAAATTATTTCTTCGCCCTACTTCTATTCTCAATCGTGGAATTTTATTAGAACCTACTTTATATCTCGCTTTTGAAGATTTGGAAGATGCCGAAAAAGCAGTAAAACAACATATATGCTTATGTAGAAATGAAGATATTATGTTGCCGTCTTCTTCTATTTTAGAAATTAATGAAGATGAGTTTGATAATCTAAACGGTTTTGAACTTCGTTTTGAGCAAAATGAAAATTCATTTTTAGTGGGTTACAATCGTTTTGAAAATAATGAACCTATGTATGGCTGGTTAGATGTTTCGAATAACCCATTAAAAAATAATGAAGAAATTTAATCATATTCTTGCCAAAAATAGCAACACACAATCAATCACTTTGATAGAACATACCGAACATGTCATTTGCTCAGTAGAAGTTTTTGCCGATTATTTGGGTTTGGATAAGAAAACAGCTCGTTCGGGTGCAATTTTTCACGATATAGGCAAGACAAGTAGTGTTTTTCAAGAGCGTTTGAAAATAGATTACCAGCATTCAAAAATCAATTATGAACCATTCAGACACGAATTAGCTTCGCTTTTGTTTATTAATTTAGTTGATGAAGAAATCCGTTCTCAAATTATTGATATGGTTGTGGCGCACCATAAATCTATTCTTTCATTAGAAAACAAATCAGCTTTTGGAATTTTAGATTTGTATGAAAATAGAGAGGATTATTTTGAACTGCATGCAAAAGACTGGCAAAATTGGAGTAAAGAGGCTTTAGGTATTCTAAATTATTTTGGTGTACCTGTTCGTCAAATCAGTTTAGAAGAAGCAGAAGAGAGTTTTGAAAATGTTGTGGAGTATTGCATCAATAAAAAAAGTGGTTGGTCGGTTTGGAAAGGACTTTTAATTGGTGCAGACCATTACGCATCGGCTATGAATTATGAGGTAGAAAACAGACTCAAAAAAGCCTTTCAAATTCCAATTACAGAATATTATAATCGTGAAAGCAGTTTATTTCCACTTTCTCTAAAAGAAACTCAAAATCATAAAAAACATACTTTAGTAACTGCACCAACAGGAGCAGGAAAAACTGATTTTTTGATACGCAGATGTAAAGGACGTATTTTTTATACATTACCTTTTCAGGCTTCTATCAATGCGATGTATGAAAGAATAAGGGACGATTTGGCAAAAGACAATCCTAATTTAGATTTGCGTTTGTTACATGCTTCTTCTCGTTTGGTAGTTGGAAAAAATAATTCTAATCAAGAAACAGAAAGTGAACAGGACAAACAAGAAAAAGACTTACAAAACCTAATTGGAGCAGCTATAAAAGTCCTTACTCCCTATCAAATGGCTTCGGTTGTCTTTGCTACAAAAGGATTTGAAACAATGCTTTTAGACCTCAAAAATTGTGATATTATCTTAGATGAAATTCATACCTATTCTGATGTCAGTAAAGCTATTGTTTTGAAAATAATTGAAGTGCTTCATCATTTTGGTTGTCGTTTGCATATCGGAACGGCTACTATGCCGAGTAAATTATACAATTCTATTTTGGAGATTTTGGGTAAAGAAAATGTTTATGAGATAAAATTAGCTAGTCAAGAATTAGATGATTTTGATAGACATATTATTCACAAACCAGATAGTTTTGAAAGTCTAAAAACGGTGTTAGATAAAGCAATAGACGAAAATCAAAAAATTCTTATTGTTTCTAATAAAGTCCTTCGTTCGCAAGAAATATTCAAACAATTAGCTAAAGACTATCCCAAAACGGACAAAATGCTTATTCATAGCAGGTTCAAACGAAAAGATAGAAATCAGTTAGAAAACGATTTGAAAAATCGTTTTAATAAAAGTTTGAAAGCATGTATCGTCGTTTCTACTCAAGTAGTTGAGGTTAGTTTGGATATTAATTTTGATGTAATGATTACAGATGCAGCTCCATTAGATGCTCTTATTCAACGTTTTGGAAGGATTAATCGGAAGCGAAAATCTACAACTGAAAGAGAGTTAAAACCTATTTATGTTTTACCTCCTCCAAGAAGCCAAAAAAATTCGAATCCTTATTCTTTAGAAATTATTCAAAAAAGTTATGAAATTTTACCAAATGGAGAAGTTTTTAAGGAACGAGAAGCACAACAGAAAATAGATTTTGTTTTTGATGATTTGCAAACGCATACCATAGAACAAAATGCAAAGTTTAAAAATGAAAAATTCCAATTAAAAGAACTTACTCATTATGATTCTTCGGTGATTTTACAAACGATGCAGTTTGATAGTTCGTGCTGTGTTACAGAAAGCGACAAAGAAAATTATCAAAAAGCAACTAGAGATAAACGAATAGAATATGAAATTTCTGTTCCTTCTTATTTAGTAGAAAACAAAGGATTACGACAACTCAAAATAGGAAATTATCCATTTGTCATTCCAAATAAAGCCTATTCCTATTTAGATTCAGAAGAGCCAATAGGATTAATTCAAAATGAAATTAAAAACTAAAAATTATGATAGCATCATCAATAGGAACATCTTTTTTGAAGGTTTATAATGAGGAAAAAAATACAGATTATTCTGCTAAAGAATTTTTTGAAGAAATTTTTTTTCCAATCTTTTACGACCACGAAAAATATTTACAATGGATAACTAATTCGCCTTTGGTGCAAGGAATGAAAAAAGGACAACCACCCAATAAAGAAGAGCGAGCCGAAAAGCTACAAAAGTTAATTACCAAAATAGCAGAAGGAGAAACTGATGCAAGTGTCGCTATTGGTTATCCTTCTAGTAATATTTTGGCTACTACTTCTGGGCAGGTTTCTAATCTTTCTATCACATTTGAAGAAGAGGAGATTTATGCTTCTTGGATTGGAGGAGGTTTTGGAATTGGAATAAAAGGAGGGTATTCGATGTATATCAATGAACCTAAAATTTTGATGACTTTATTTGAAGGTTGGCAATATTATAGGAATTTTTTGGAAGAAGACCCCAAATTACGACCTAATCAAATTGATACATGGAATGGTCAATGGCTGGCTCATGCTTTCAATAAATATTTCCTTGAAGAAACACCTTTGGCTAATTTCAATCCTTTTGATACAAAAAAAGGAGTAAACGAAATTACTACTCAAAACTGGGTAAAAATAATTTTTAGTTTGGCGCAGCAGTTTCCAAATAATCAATTACTTGCCTATGTGTTCAGTCTTGGAAATACAAATCAAACGATTGGTTTTATTCCTATTTTCTTATCAAAAGCAAACCGTCTTATTGCGATGTATAAAGAGCTTTTTGGAGAAAATCAATACTTAAAAAATGCTGCTACGATTGAAGAAATCTTTGCAACTAAAAACAGTTTTTATCTAGCTGTTCAGCGTGGAGCGATAGGAATTAGAGCCTTCGAACCTCGTTTTGTCAAGGAATTGACTTGGAAAAAAGATAAAGATATTTCTTATAAACCAAACGATGAGCTACAAGTCGTTTCATTTCAAACCTATATAACTTGGATATTAGCTATGTTAAACAACGAACAATTACACGAACTATCAAAAGAAATTGTACAGCTTTTTTTGGAATACGAATCCAACAACGAGCGCATGAAAACAGGAAAAGCTCAAGCCTTGAAACAGCTTTTGGAAACTAAATCGGCTGATAGTTTTCTTGATAAATTGTTAGATGTTATCCAAGAAGCAAACAAAGATGAAGCTGAAAAACTAGGTAAATTAATAGAGCCAGTAAACAAACTTGGAAAAGATAATTTTACTCGTTTCTTAATTCTATTAAAACTTCAATATACAATCGCTAAAAAATAAAACCTTTCTTTATTCTCAATTCTCAAAACAAAAAAAACTATGACACCATATATTTATTTAAGAGCTTTACGCCACGTTGATTATTCTGTTTTTTCGGTTACTGATGGACAAAAAACATACTACGACCCTGTACATGGAGGTTCTGTTGCTTTTTCAAGTGGACAACAAGTAAAGCGTTCGATTATAGAAGAGGCTCTGAATGAGCTAAATGAAAAAATAGCCCCTGTTATTTTTAATTATGAAGTCAATACTGAAAAAGGCAAAGGAAAAATAAGTGAAAAAGAAGCCTTATCAATGGCAAACCCTGCCTATACTGACCAACTTTTGGGAGGTTGGATGAGTGCAGCACAAAAATCAATTCCTATAAAAAGAAGAAGTCCGTTGTCTATTTCTGCTATGCGTCCTTTGCATGCATCGCTTTCTAATCTGCACAAAGAAAACATGACTTTTGATAGAAGTAGCCATCACGGAATACACAAAGTAGTTGTAAAAGATGAAAAAGGAGAGGTTATGTCTGATGAGCAAATCCAAGAGTTTTTGGAAAGCAATCAAAGAACGCTACCTGCACGAAAGTTTTTACAAGACCAAAAACGAACAGGAGGTTTATTTGTCTATGATATTGCAATAGATTTACGAACTTTATTTTGTGTTTCTCTCAATCAGACCGAACCCGAAATGACAAAAGAAGTAACCGAAAAACTAAAAGAAAACGGTTGGAAAGAAACTAAAAATGCTTTCGGTACGTGTTTGGTTTGTCCAAAAGAAAAACGAGAACAAATTATTCCTGCGCTTGCAAAGGCGTTGATAAATTGGAGAATTACATCTAATCAATCTCGTACATTTTCATTGATGGAAACATTGGCGATTTGTGTTAGTCAGAATGCCAACCGAATTGCAGCAGCCATACGAGCTGATTTGATAGAAGAACGAAAAGCTAAACCTATCATTGATACATCTATTTCTGAAACAGATACTTTCGTTGCACTACCTGCAAAGGGTTATATTTTGGGTGTGGAAGCTACGGCTACTGCGCTAGAAGAGGCAGAACAAAAATTGATTGAGCTAATGAATGCCTTTGATTACGAAAACCAATAAGCTACTCAAAAACCTTCAAAGGAAATGTTTCTTTTGAAGGTTTTTACACTAAAACCAAAATTTTATTTGTAATCCCTAGTTTTTTTTCTGAATTTAGAAGTAGAGAAAGCTAGTCGTAGCCGTTTTGGAATTGAAACCAAAAAAAATGCTCTTTGACGTATGGAGAATTAATCGTAACCATTTTGGTATTGAAACCACATTGTCCAAGCGTGAACCATTTGAGGTAATGTAAATTAATCGTAGCCATTTTGGTATTGAAACCAGTTATCGATTGTGAAAATTCCACCTAGCTGACACAATTAATCGTAGCCATTTTGGTATTGAAACGTTACGACTGCCGTAATAGAGCCTGTAAAGTTGCTCAATTAATCGTAGCCATTGCGGTATTGAAACTAGATTCTCCAATAGAAATTTGAGTTACAAAATCAGAATTAATCGTAGCCATTGTGGTATTGAAACACAAGTTCTTTTGCATAGTCAAAACCTGCTTGCTGTAATTAATCGTAGCCATTGTGGTATTGAAACCTCGTTTTGGCAAGACTTGATATTTTGACTGTCAGATAATTAATCGTAGCCATTGTGGTATTGAAACTTCGGATTTTCTTTAATAATTTTGAATTGCTCATAAGAATTAATCGTAGCCATTGTGGTATTGAAACTAATCAAAACGTCATCGCCTCTACTGCCTAAAAATTAATTAATCGTAGCCATTGTGGTATTGAAACGTCGTACTTTTTTAGATTTTCGTTTTCAATGATTTGAAAATTAATCGTAGCCATTGTGGTATTGAAACTTATTGAAATTGGTGTTTTTTTTCTTTGAAATATGAATTAATCGTAGCCATTGTGGTATTGAAACGTCGTACTTTTTTAGATTTTCGTTTTCAATGATTTGAAAATTAATCGTAGCCATTGTGGTATTGAAACATAACCAAATCAAAAGGATAGCCTTCAAGCCATGTAAATTAATCGTAGCCATTGTGGTATTGAAACTCTGTTATAATAGATGAAAATTCAGCCAAAACCGAAATTAATCGTAGCCATTGTGGTATTGAAACACAAAAAATATAATTGCGTGGAGTGTATATGCTGCATAAATTAATCGTAGCCATTGTGGTATTGAAACTCGCCAAATTCAATTGTAGCTTCCAATACTTGCTCTGAATTAATCGTAGCCATTGTGGTATTGAAACTTCTGACAGCTATTCCTGCCTCAATTTCAACACTTGAATTAATCGTAGCCATTGTGGTATTGAAACACGAGAAAAAGAGAGCTATACCAAGATGCTGAAATTAATTAATCGTAGCCATTGTGGTATTGAAACTTATAAGTTACTTGTATAGTATTTACTACTTGGTTGTTAATTAATCGTAGCCATTGTGGTATTAAAACATATTGGCAATTTCTGCATCTAGCTCAGCTTGGTCAAATTAATCGTAGCCATTGTGGTATTGAAACACTATGAAGATGGTAAAGAAATGGGTAAAAGACAGTAATTAATCGTAGCCATTGTGGTATTGAAACTTATTCTCAACTTTTAATGAAGTGGGTCAAATAAGAGAATTAATCGTAGCCATTGTGGTATTGAAACTTATAAACGTGTGAACAGTCTATAATTTTTACACTTAATTAATCGTAGCCATTGTGGTATTGAAACTTTCTTTCTCTTTTGCTAATCGTTCCGTTTCGTCTGTAAATTAATCGTAGCCATTGTGGTATTGAAACTTCGGATCATCAATCATTGTCGGTATCATTTCATCAAATTAATCGTAGCCATTGTGGTATTGAAACCTCACTCTACTAGCTTTTATTGTGAAGTCTATATTAAATTAATCGTAGCCATTGTGGTATTGAAACTCTTTAGAACAGTACTCATCCACAATCGTAATATCAATTAATCGTAGCCATTGTGGTATTGAAACACAATAAAGACTTCTTTTGTCTTTAGAGTATCCCCTTAATTAATCGTAGCCATTGTGGTATTGAAACAAAATACTAGGAACGTGTAACCCTGCAAAGAACTGGAATTAATCGTAGCCATTGTGGTATTGAAACCTAAACAAAGGCTTTTGTACGGTAATTGGGACTACGAATTAATCGTAGCCATTGTGGTATTGAAACGCTTTCAATCAAATCATCATCATTTGGATTGATATCGAAATTAATCGTAGCCATTGTGGTATTGAAACACCAAACTATGTGAAACAATTAAAATATATGAGATTTAATTAATCGTAGCCATTGTGGTATTGAAACTTACAAAATGTATCTTTGATTTCTATTTGCATAATTTAATTAATCGTAGCCATTGTGGTATTGAAACAAATATTGAAGGAATAACTTTACATTTGGGTAGTTTTAATTAATCGTAGCCATTGTGGTATTGAAACACAATAAAGACTTCTTTTGTCTTTAGAGTATCCCCTTAATTAATCGTAGCCATTGTGGTATTGAAACTTGCTACTTGGGGAAATAATTATTTTTATTTTTAGAAAATTAATCGTAGCCATTGTGGTATTGAAACAAAATACTAGGAACGTGTAACCCTGCAAAGAACTGGAATTAATCGTAGCCATTGTGGTATTGAAACAGTGAATTTCAATGTATTACCGTTTTTCTCAGTAATAATTAATCGTAGCCATTGTGGTATTGAAACTCAAAATAAAGGTCTGTAAGTATTCGTTTCATATTAATTAATCGTAGCCATTGTGGTATTGAAACTTGCTACTTGGGGAAATAATTATTTTTATTTTTAGAAAATTAATCGTAGCCATTGTGGTATTGAAACTTGACATATCAGACTGACAAGGCAAGATTTTACATTGAATTAATCGTAGCCATTGTGGTATTGAAACCCCAAAATTTCTTTTGCATAGTCAAATCCTGCTTGCTAATTAATCGTAGCCATTGTGGTATTGAAACGCTGCTGTTTTCACTCAAATTAACCTCTCCTTTTTCATCTGATTTTCTACAGAAATAATAATATCTTGCTCAAGATTCTGAGCTCGGCTTAAGATTATTTCTAAGTAATTATTACCTAAACGGCGACGAACCTCTTCAATACTTTCAATTGTTGTTTTGACGCTTTTCTGGCTGTCGTTTGCTAAAACAAATCTACGCAGTGTGTAAGTAGGAAGTGTTTTATAATTTCTCAGATCTTGAATAAGTGTACTTATAAATTCTAATTGAGCTGAATTTAATTTTTCTTTATATTTTTTTGAAAGTGTTTTGAGACTATTTAAGGCTTGCTGTTCGATAGAAATTTGTGGACTTGGTCTTCTACTTTTGGGAGCATAATTTTTAGCTTCCTCATAGTTTTTCCAAAAGGCTTTACTTAGTGGTTGAGCTGGAGTTTCGATGGTACATTTTACCAAAGGAATTATCTGTTCGAATGTTTTTCGTTCTGTATTTTTATCTTTATCCACAACCAAAGGAAAAATGCTTGTTCCTTTTTTTCTCAAAACAAGTGTATTTTCCTCTTCAAAAAATTTAGCTGTTTTGATGCGATTCGGAAAATTATTAATTCTTTCAAGAACTTCTGGATAGTTTTCTTTAATAGTTGCAAATTCATTTCTTACAAAAGTATCAATACTTATTTCCTCATCTTCTTGATACTTTCCAATTTTATTAAAAAGCGAACTGGCAGAAGGCTCTTCTGAGGCATCAAAAATTTTGGCATCTTCGCCAAGTGCATTATGAATCAAAAACATTTTTTGGGCTGCAATTTCCCTACTTTTTACGATACTTGCCCCTTGAAGTGTAGGAAAAAAATTGTAAATATAAAGTGTATCAAAAACTTTTGTTCCTATTCGGTTGATACGTCCAACCCTTTGAATAACTCGTGTCGGATTCCAAGGAATATCATAATTGATAATCAGACCTGCTCGGTTGAGATTGAAACCTTCTGAAAGTTTGTCACTCGTTACCAAAACATCAAAATCATCTTCCTGTTTTCCTTCTTTATCTTTATACTTTGCATTAAAATTAGTGTTGAGTTCTAGTTGTGTTTTCTTAGATAAACTGCCATCACAAAATAAAACTCTTCCTGCAAATTCTTTTGAAAAATACTCTTCCAAATGCCTAACTGTATCAGTATATTCTGTAAAGAGAATTACCTTTCTTTTTGGTGTATTTGACTCTTTAGATTTTTTCAAAACTTCCTTTATCGTTTCTACTATTTTTTTGCGTTTTGGGTCATTTTGGATTAAATCTAAATCTGAAATTTCCTTTTGAATCGTTTCAAAAAGTGCAATATCATTTTCAATATCTTGCAAGAACTTTTCTTTAAACTTAAATTTATCTACTTCATAAATTGTAGTGTGTTTTGGAGAAGTTTTATTTTCTGCGTTTTTCTCAAATTCTTGTAATGCTTTTTCTATTTGTTCGGATACAAAATCATCTTCTCCTGCTTCTTCATTATAAATTCCTTCAATCACTTTTCTATCCAAAATATATTTATCTGAATGCTCAATAAAAGATTTTACCATTTTATTAACTTTCAAAAAACGTTCAATACTTCTTTCAAATGAACCAAACGAACTCTCAAAACGCTTTACCAACAAACGACGCATAAAACCATATAAGTTATTTTGCTGTTGGAAAATTCGGTTTTCTTCTTCACTTTTTTTCTCTTCCTCTTTTTGCTCAGTTTCGTATTGACTCGGACGATAAATTGCGCCTGTAAACTGTCCATTTTCGCCAAAATAAGTATGAATTACTTTATCATAAAACATTGATTGCTGCTCACTCAATTCATAAAAAATCTCTTTTGGGTCTTCTACTTCTGAAAGATTGATAATTTCTTTACTGTATGTAACATCTTGTTTTAAATCAATTCTATTTCTGCGAATCGTAACATCTTTAATGGTGTCTTTGATTTGCGTTGCAATAAATTTGACTTCATTTCTGACCAAAGAAACATTTATAGGAGGTTTACTCTTAAAAATATCTTTGTAAATTTTCTCTACTCGTTTTCGTTTTTTGTCATCTTCCGAATTATAATCCTTTAAAATATCAGAAAGTCGTTTGAAACGATACTCATAACTTTTGAAAAGTGCTTCCAAATCGTTTTCTATACTCAGGCTTGATTGCCCTGGGATAATGAAAAGTTTGAGCAATGAAAAAATATCAGCAGGCGAGTTATTGAAAGGTGTTGCAGTCAGTAAAATAACCTGTTTTGCTTTACAAATTGTTGCCAAAGCCTCATACATTTCTGTATCTTGATTTCTGAAACGGTGCGCCTCATCAACAATAATGACATCATAATTTTGGTCTTCGATGGTTTTTGCAATTTCTTCTACCTTTCCAACACTCTCAATATCCCAATCATATAACTGAAAAAGATGTTTGTATTCGTGCCAACCTGTTTGTTGTTGAGCATTTCCCATAAGCCCAGGGGGACACAAAATAAGACCTCGTTTACGCAACTGTTTGGCTATCAAAGAAGCAATAACTGACTTTCCCAACCCTACTACATCGGCAATGATAACTCCATTGTGTTCTTCAAGAACATGTAGAGCCTGACCGACGGCATCTTTTTGATAGGAATAGTTTTGAAAACCTGCATCTTTTAAAAGCCTATCCAAATAATTACCAACTTTTTTTATTTCGTGCAAATCAAGATACGTTTTGAGAATATAAACGTAGGCTTCAAAAGGTGTAATAAGTGCTGCCTGTGTTTGATTTTTGAGAAATTGAATCAATATATTTCTATCTTCTTCTAGCTCTGTGATAGAATCGGCAATCTCCCAACGCTCATCAAAATACTTTTCAGCTTCCTCAAAACCGTAATCTTTTATTTCTACATTAAACTCTTCTTGTCCTTGCAAACCTGCTTTTGTTAGGTTGCTGCTTCCTGTTATGAGCTGTCCTTTTTTTTCAGTTTCGTCTGCTTTTGCTGTGTTGTAAGCAAAAAGATAGATTTTGGCGTGATTGGGTTTTTGTGTCTTGCGAATCTCTAAACGACCTTCTTCTATTAATTTTATAAAAAAATCAAACTGGTCGTGAAAAATTTCGGTGTCCATATCCAAATGGTTGAGAGCTTTTCCTAGTGATGTTATAAAATCTGAAAAGACTTCTTCTCTACTTTGATTTTCTTGAAAATTACCAACTTCTATTAGCGTTCCTGAAACAGTCTTATCAACACTAAGTCCGACCAAAACTTTAAGGTTGATTTCTGTATTGGATTGTAGGTAATTATAAATCTCTTGCCAACCCGAAAAATAAAAAAAACCAACCAAAAATTTGAGTTCTTGGCTAACAGGAATAAGTTTTTGCAAACGAGTTTGCATTGATTTTCCGTCGCTGGAATTGGTAATGAAGTTGGACATGGTAATTGTATTATACTGAATTTAGCAAATGATTTGCTAATATATTATTTTAATTTATTTTTTACACGAATATTCTTTTTTTGAATATAATCAGTTACTGTAATGCGATGTACACCCAAAATTCGTCCTATAGCACTTACAGAAACTCGTTTTTCTAAAAGCTCTCTAATTTTTTCTTCTTTTCCAGAGAGTTTGAGTTTTTTTGATTTACTTCCTTTTGGTCGTCCCAAAATTGCACCTTCTGCTTTTCTTCGTGCTAACGCTTCTTTAGTGCGTTGTGAAATTAGATTTCGTTCTATTTCAGCAGAAAGTCCAAAGGCAAATGCCAAAACTTTTGCGCTTATATCGTTGCCTAATTCGTAGTTTTCTTTGATTGCACAAATTTTGACTTCTTTTTCCATACAAAGATTCAAAATACTCATTATTTGCATCAGATTTCTACCCAAACGAGAAAGTTCGCTTACGACAAGTTTATCGCCTTCATTCAAATTTAATAGAATATCATTGAGTTTACGGACTTCTAATTTTTTGGTAGAACTAATCGTTTCTTCTACCCATTCATCAATAATAAATTGGTGGCGTTTAGCATAATTTTCAATTTCAAAGCGTTGGTTTTCGTTGGTTTGTCGGTCAGTGCTGACACGAATATAGGCGTAAATCATTAAAAGTAGTAGTCTATTTTTATCTAAAAAAAAGGTTTATTCGTAAAACTAACTATTTTTGTTAGACTGTCTTAGCTTTTATTTTGATGAATAGGTAATAACCAGCACTTTTTTTAGACAAAATGCTATCAAATTAAATCCAAAAAATGGCTGGGTA